>NZ_CP058648.1:1215000-2415000 GCF_018141405.1 Serpentinicella alkaliphila | reverse complement strand
GAATTAAATGAAGAGGGAAAACGCCGGCTTAATGTTAGCGGAGTGCTTAAAATACTAGGCGTTTCTAGGAGTGGTTATAATTCCTTTAAGAGAAGGGTTCCTTCTGATATGAATAAAAGAAAAGAATATATAAAGGTTCAAATTAAGCAAATACATGATGAGTCTTATCAGAACTATGGAGCTCCTAAAATAACACAGCGATTACAACAAAATGGAGAAACCATATCAGAAAAAACAGTAGGTAATTATATGAGAGAAATGGGAATAAAAGCCCAATATGTAAAGCCTTATACGGTTACAACAATAGATTCGAATTTTAGTGAGGAACTTACTAACATATTGAATAAGAAATTTAACCCATCAGAACCAAACGCAGTATGGTGTTCGGATATTACATATATTTGGACCTATGAAGGGTTTGTATATTTAACTAGTATAATGGACCTGTATTCAAGAAAAATAATATCTTGGGTGCTTAGTACTACCCTAGAAGCAAAATGGGTAATAGAAGCAATTAATAAAGCCAAGGCATCACGGAATATAAGTAAACCTTTAGTTATGCATTCGGATCGCGGAGTGCAATATACATGTGAAGCGTATCAAAAATCTACAGAAAAATTTATAAATAGTTATTCTAGAAAAGCTAATCCATGGGATAATGCATGTATAGAATCATTCCATGCATTAATCAAAAGAGAGTGGATAAATAGATTCAAGATATTAGATTATAATCATGCATATCGATTGGTTTTTAACTATATAGAAGCATTTTATAATACAGTAAGAATACATAGCCATTGTGGATATTTATCTCCAAATCAGTATGAAGCTGAATATAACAAGGAGCTAAGCAAATTATACCAAGAAGCGAGTTGACATAATGTTGAATGATGAGAATATTAAGAAAATCCTAATTTAACTTGTACTTTTTCTTGACATAGTACCAATACTAAATAAAATCATACTCGAAATCCCCTGAGTTTATAGGTTCAAAAACTAAAAAGATGATAAAACACTTGAATTTCAGGTGTTTTTTTATTGGAAATTTTGGAAATAATTGTTGTGTACTTCGATGTACTGTGATATAATAAAAGAGGGTGATTTTATGTTTATTAGAGTGACTAAGAGTCCTACAGCTAAGTATAAAAAAGTATATCTTGTTGAAGGCTACCGTGACGAAAATGGTAAATCTAAACAAAGAATTATTAAATGCTATGGCAATCTTGAAGAATTAGAGGCTAATGATCCGGATATTCTACAAAAGCTAAAAGATTCTGCTAAATTGATAACTAAAAACCAAGTAAATCTAACATTGAACCTTAGTGATAGTAACGATGATATGGAAATTGATAAGAACTATGGCTACTTTTTTCTTGAAAGACTCTATAATGAGCTTAGTTTGCCTCAGTTTTTTAAATCACAAATGCGTAAAAGAAAGCATGTTTTTGACTTGAATGAAGTTTTTCAATTGCTTCTATATGGAAGAATTCTGAAACCTGCTAGTAAAAAATCAACATTTGAAAATAAAGATGAGTATTTCGAATCTTTTAAAGTAACTATAAATTCTATTTACGAGTCTCTCTCTCTAATGAAGGATATTAAAGAAGACCTACAACAACATCTTCATCAACAAGTTTCACAGATCCACGGTAGAGATACTTCACTTGTTTTCTTTGATGTAACTAACTATTACTTTGAATCAGACTTAGAAAATAATCTTAAAAAGTTGGTATCTCTAAACAAAAAAGAACAACGCCAATCGTACAAATGAGTCTAGCAATTGATAGAGCAGGCCTACCTGTTGGGTATGATCTTTTTCTGGTAATACCCATGATAGTACAATGCTTATTCCTGCCTTAAAGAATATGAAAAATAGATATGCTCTTGAGAGAGTAATTCTAACAAAGACAAAGCTCTAAATAGTGGTAAAAACCTAGCTTTTCTTGTAGAAAACAATGATGGTTACATAGTTTCACAAAAGGTAAGATAAGGCTCTAAGACATTTATAAAAGAAATTCTTAAAGATGAAGGCTCCGTTTATAACTCTACTAAAACTTTTAAGATTAAATCTTTCTTCAGGGAAAGAAAAACTAATAACGAAAATGGTGAGGAAATTACACTCAAAGAAAAAGTTGTATCTTTCTGGGTGCTGATTATGATGCTAGAGAAAAACACAAAAGAGAAAAATTAGAAGAAAAAAATTCAAGAGTATCTTGAAAATCCTTCGAAATATAAAGCTTCTAATCGTTATGGTGTAAAAAAGTATTTAAAAGAAATAGAGATAGATACTTATACAGGTGAAGTGGAAGATAAAAAAACGCTCTTAGAGTTTGAAGTCGCTAAGTACGAAAGAGATGTGGCCTTAGATGGGTATTATGCTCTTGTTACCAGTGAGCTTGAAATGCCTGATGAAGAAATAATTGAAAGGTATAGAGGTCTTTGGAAGATAGAAGAATCTTTTAAAGTTTTAAAGTCAGATTTAGAAGGTCGTCCTGTCTATGTTCGAAGAGAGGATAGAATAGAAGGACATTTTCTTATTTGTTTCGTAGCATTATTAATTTCGAGAATTCTAGAGAATAAACTCAAAAACAAATACTCTATTAAACGAATACAAGAGTCTCTTAGAAATGCAACGTGTAGATTTATTACCAATGGAATCTACTCACTTAATAAACAAGATGAAATTTATAGAGATATCGAAAAATTATTTGGTGTTTCTCTAAATTACAGAAATATAAGAATCGAGCAAATTCGTTCTTATAGGAAAGAAATAGTTCACAACATAAAAAAATAAAAACAAATCAGCTATGACCTAGTATTTTTAAGGTGTTTAGCTGATTTTTTGTTCTTGCAACCTATAAACTCAGGTTATATCTTATTTTTATAGAAACCGCTAATTAAAAATGGGTAGCTAAGCTACCCATTTTGTTTTATACTAAATAAAATCATACTCGAAATCCATTATTCTAAAATATTTATATCTCTTATTTTCTCCAAATGGATCTTTTTTAATATGTACTTTATTTCCATTAAAATTATAGTCAATATAGTAATCTTGAATCACTTCATTTCACAATTATTTAGATGAATATTACATTTGGCACCGGATTTTGTTAAATATAATATGGAGTTTTATAGATTCCTACGAGTCATGATTATTCATCTATTGAGTAACTATACTTTTCAAATTCATTTTGCTTGGAAAAACACACCCATTACTTTAAATTTCTTTTCTATCCTATTCCTTAAGTAATCAGAAAGCTGACAATATACCCTATTTGCTAAATGATCATATACTTTACAAACCAGAATATTATTATACATAGAAAGGTTCTTAAGACCCATCAATAAACAATATACTTCTGTAAAGTTAAGCGAAAGAAATATAGGGTGCAAGGTTGACTGGTATGTAATTTTATTTCCTACTTTATAAAAGTCTCGAATTTCAACCCTTTGTCCAAGTATTTTAGTACCAATTACAACTACTTAATATCTTCGATTAATGTCTTTCTATTTTAAATCCCGTAATAGTCCATTAATTCTTGTTTTGACATATCCTCATTTAAAGTCTTAAGTAAATCTACTAACCTTTCATAGAATTAATTGTTTCCATTTCAAATACTTAATCTAGGTAGAAATATACTTTTATAATTAGTTTTTAGATATTCAGTAAACTGTACTATTCGCTTGATAAAAGTGTTTTTTGACGTTCCTTGTCCTTTAGTAAATCTATGAAAGCATCAACTAGTTTTTGTTTAAAAAGTTAATTTACCTTAAGTGATACTATCTTAATTTCATATGACTTATCCTGTTCTTCTAGAGTATAGCTTTAGATAAACAATTAATAATCTTTTAACCTTAGTACCATTGTCCGACCAATTATTATAACTATTTAGGTACAGCTTATTTAAAGGGTCTACTCTTAATACCAACATTACTATATTACACCATCTGTATCAGCTTGTTGATATAATTGGTACAGAATCTTAGACTGCTTTTCTGATGGTGGATTTAAACTTTTTTTAGCCATCTTTTCAAGTATGTCTAATTGGGTTCTTGTAATACTTGAAACAAATTCATATTTTTTATAATGATCATACATTGCATTCCATACCTCACTAGGAGTAGTGATAGTAAGTATCTGCATTTCAATACTATTTTCTAATTTTTTTTCTTTCTTATCTTCTCTTTTACTATATTTTAAGTCTTCTTTGTCAATTAACAACCGATTATCCAAAGTTATATTTACTTTCATTTGCTTTATTAATTCCCAACACCTAGAATTTTTACACCATTCAGAAACGTTAGCAGATCCTTCGGGGGTATTAATAATTCCATCGTAAACAGATTTTGAAATTACTTTTAGGATATCAATTAATGCATCAGGTAGTTTTTGTTCCTCCCAAATCAAGTTAAAATTTAAATGTTTACCAGTTTTCTCAACTAGATAAGAAAGGTAGGCTATTGTATAGGCAACAATCTGTGCTCTATACCCTCCATCATACCAACTTGACTTAGATACTAGTTTTTCAACAGATCTAAACATAATTACTCTTGAAATAGCGTCTTTAAAATAACTTTCCGTAATAGCTAGATTATCCTTTTCTAACAAATTAGTTATATATTCTGCAAATGTAGAAAAACTATACTGAGCACCTCTTGATACAATATCAGGTTTCTGAAGCCATACATTTTCACTTTTTGATAAAAATGTCTTATCAATTAATTGTTCCTTAGGATTCTCTAACTGAAACTGTTTCTTTTGCGCATTAGTAAGATATGCTTGTTCATTTAGGTATTCTCCTCTTACTCTTTCATAGAACCAATGAGTTCTGCGTTGTGAGCCACTAACTGCCGCAACCCAAATTCGCTTAGAGTAATTCTTAATTTCCTTATGGAATGGGCTATTAGAAAAAAAGTCTGATTTGTTAACTTTATTTTGTGTGTTCGCGTATTCAGAAACTTTCGACACAAAATCATTTTGTTTTTCTTTATCTTTAACAACTGATAGCTTCATTTGAACATTTACGTTAGATACATCAAGTTTTGATACTTTTTTTGCTGCATATATAGCTGATGTTGTTTGTCCACCGTTAACTATTTGGAAATTAACTATTTTGCTAATATTACCAAAGTTATCCATTTCAATATCCGTTGCTGTTGCAGTAATACCATTATTATATGCAAAAAACAACTCCGGTTTATACTCTATAGTGTTCCTTATACCCTTATTTACACTCCCTTTAAACTGCAGGAATGTTCTTACGTTTTGCTCAAACAACTTCTGTCCGAACTTTTCATAAATGTCAACTATATAATTTCCGTTTAATACAGTAAGATATGATTTATATTCATCTGTTAATGTAGAAATTTCCAAACATGGTATTTTAATTTCTAATTCAGAATCACTATCGTTATATTCAGATAAAAATATTTTATAGATATATTCAATATCAATAACTCTAAATTCCGTTACTATATCGTCAATTAACTCTGAAGGTATGTTCGATAGAGTTCTTGTTGATTTGCCATCAGTTAGAATTATTAACCTTATTTTATCAAATTTATTTTCTTGTCTATATCTGAATATGTTGTATGCCATTGAAAATGCCTCTGAGGTTTCCTCTAGATCTTTATATAATCCTAAAGTGCATTTCTTATAGAAAGATTTTAATCTGTTAAATTTAGAATATATATGACTTTTTGTAAGTGTTTCAATCTCGTCTTCTTGAAAAAATTGATGCACTAGTAAAGATAATATTTTTCTTTCTTGGTCAAAATCGTAGCCATATACCTCCATCCCTGTCTTAATATATTCTGCTGCGGTATAGTTATTACTTAATTCTCCTGAACTTACTAATTCTTCACATACATTTTCAAAAAATGCTTGTGGTTTCATTAGTCCTCTGCTTTCAGCATCGGATAGAATTGATTGCAAGAAATCTTGATGAAATTCATTTAAACTAATCATTACGATTTTCCCCCTTTCTTACAACAAAGACCCTATATTAATTTCAAATTCGTTACATTTGGTTAAATCTATAGTGTATTTAACTGATACAATATGTGAGCTTACGACATTTGAAGATATTTTAGGAAAACAAGGCATTACACAAAAAACCTTTAATTTATCTAAAATAAATTTCTTAAGTGGTTCATTATTTAATTCTGGTACATAACCATATTCGATTAATCTATCTTCAAACATATTTATTGTTTCATTTGACTCATTTTTTAAAACTAATCTAATACTTTCTATTACATTTTCAACAGTTAACCCATTTTCTGATGTTGTTAACGAATATGTAAATAAATACAACGGCTCCTTTTCACTATTCAATTGATGTAATGAAGATATATGTGCAAATTCTCCTTTTGAGGAGCGGTATGATTTAACTTCTATTACCATATCATCTAGTAAAAAATCTTGCTTGTCATACTCAGGACCAACCCATGAGGTAATAGCCTGTTTAATTCCAACTTTTTTACATACAAAATCTCTTAAACATAGCAATTCTGAAAATAAACCCATTTGTTTTTCTAAGGTTAAGCTTCTATTTATCTGCATTTTCAATAGTTGCTGCCAACGTCTTAATCTATTTTCAACTGCATGAATCATTAACTCATCAGAAATATATTTCTTTGTAACTGCAACTAAATCTTCACATAATGTCAGAAAAATTTCCCATTCTTCGTAATTATTAAGTATTAAATATAATTCTACAATCCCATTATTGGAATTAGAGTTTCTTTTTGATATGGAAATTCCTCTTAGTTTAATTGTATTTTCATCAATATTAAATCCAATTTTCGAATGAATACAAAAACCGTAATTACCATAAAAGTCTTTAATCCAAAAAATATTGTGATTTACCTTAGCATCTATACGTCTTAGAGAAGATACAGACATTTTAATCCAAGGATTAGTATTATTAATCATCTGACTCCTCCTCAGTTAATAATTTCTCTATATATACTGAGTTAATTTTCATTTTAACCGTCTGACCCTTGCTTTTAATCCCCCCTGGAAAACTTACACCAAAGGCAGCTAATTTCTCATCTGGTATAGTTTCCAAAATATGAAGCATTAATAAGGGTTTTATCATCTGCTCTCTTATACTCTTTCGATTACTATTGATATTTTTTCTATCTTTAAGAACTATGGCCTCAGCATTTCCTGATGAAACTTGTCTCTTTTGAAGCTCAAAATATTTTTCTTTGTTACCATTTGATATTATTCTTTCTTCTTTATATATATATATATATTCAGTCACAGGATGTTTTTTACCATTTCCACTATATAAAGCAACATCCCATTTAGTATCTATCTCTTCAACATACTTCTTAACAAAATCGATTGGCATTCGAGAATTAATACCAAATGGGTCCGATGAGTAGACTGTAAACCCATTTAAAAATTTTATTATAAAATCACTACATACATCTTCCCATAAATGTGCATTACCGACGGTTTTATGCTTATTACTCTTAGTTAACTCCTTAACGGTATTCAATAATACTTCTAAATTTTTTGCTCTTACTTCTTCATCACTATGTAGCCAACCTGTTTCTTTTATATGTCCATCTAACTTCATTTCAATATATATATCTTTGCTATTCTTTTGTTTGTTTCTAGCAGTTACTTGTAATGCGCTATCAGGATGATACTGTACTGCCAATCCGAAGTCGTTAGGGGTCATTTTGTTTTCAGACATTCTTTTTAAGTTATCAATTAAATCTTCTGTAGCTTCAATTATACGAGCAAAGTCATCGCTCATTGACTTAGTCATATATATCCTACATAAATCTTCATAACCTTCCCGATAACCAAACCACCTAGCCATCTGCATTAACGTGTCATAAAACACAGTATTTCTTAAAAAATAACTGACACTTAAGCCTTCTAAAGTATATCCTCGTGATAGACTTGTACCTCCGATAACTATTGCATTGGTCGGAATGTCCTTTCTGTACTCCAGAGGAATACTTGTACTCTGATGCACTTCTCTTATAATAATACTATCAATTACGTTGCAAACTGCCTCTAATACAGTTTCCCACTCATAACTGAGCTCTTGAAAACATAATTCATAGGTTTCTTTTATACTCATAATTAATCTGCTATATACTATAGCATCTTTAAGTCGTCCAAATGTATTAATCTCCTTCTTCATCTCAGTTATATATGTGTCTATATGTATACTTATTTTTTTATGCATCATTGTAAATCTAGTAGCATGAACAAGCATGCTATTATGCTTATTTACTTGTTTACGTAAATTCCGAATAGCTACATTTATAATAAATACACGCATTGCCTCATATAGACTTTCTGGCAGAGTAGGGAGATCGGATTCTTTTTTATGACCTAAAGGGATTATATCGTTATAATCGTCAATCTCAACAATATGTTTATTATCTGTATCAAGAAATATCTTCCTAGCTCCAAAATAATTGCTAGGAGCATCTAAAGCGTATATAAAATCTCTAGGGAATAAATCTCTACCTAAATCATCGGTATCAGTCCTATGATCAATAAAAATATTTGCATATGGTGTTGCGGTATAAGCTACATATACACTTTTTTTAAACAGACTTAATAACTTACGCAACCTTTTATTAATTATTGTAGGATCATCTTCTTCTTTAGTATTTATTGATGCGTAATCAGATTCATCATCTATTAGTAGCATTGCATGATTTGAAATCTGATTTTTATATTGAGCTTCTAACCATTTAATAACATTTGATAATGTGCTAGCATTCTTCTTAATTACAAGTAAAACAGGACTACTAATATTATCAAAATTTAAAGCTTGAGCATTCTTGTTTGCATCCTGTTTATTAAAATCCTGTTCAGTAGTAGTTAAACTTACAGGCATATCTTTGATATTCCCTAACTTTCCTACACCAACTGGTAACCCTTTATCTAGCCCTACAAATGCTTCGTTAAGCCTAACTTGAGTTTGATTTCTTAGATTATTCATCCCACCAGCTATTATCACTATAAATTTATATCCCGCATCTGCTTCTTTACATACCAAACCAGAATAATTAGCAGTCTTTCCTGACTGAACATGACCTACAACCATACCATATCTAGAAAATTCGATAAATGAGGGATCTTCTATATTATCCATTACTATATCTGTATCAGTGTCAATTGTTTTTACTACTTCTGGTGGTAAAGATTTTTTCATATATTCCCTATATCTACTCCAATAATACAACTTATTTTTCTGTTTCTCTTTACCGGACCGCCAAGTTGTATCTCTTGATTGTTGTTCCACCCCTTGGATAATTATACCATTATCCATCTCAACATTGAAATGTGTTTCTAATTCCCTCTTCATCTGACTCCAATCTTCTGAGTTTAATGGCTCAATATTTTCAATAGAAAGTACCAGTGCAAAACTTTTTAAACCAATAGTCGAAATTAGTGCTTTTGTATTGTCAATTTCAAAATCAATTTTCTCTCTAGGTAATACTCCATCTACATCTTGAAGTTTTTTGTAAATAAAATCTTTGATTTTTTCATAACTATTACTTTGCATCATTAACAAATGCCTCCCTATAATTCTTGAATATCTCCGTTTTAAGTAGCTCATCAATTGAGTTTCTGTCTAATCCAGATAACTTTAACTGCTCTACAATTTTATCTATCTCCTCCCTAGATAAAACGGTCTCTTGAACAACTTTATGAGGGTTCTGTTGTAAATGAGCTTGTATTGAATCTAAAGGAAGGTATGCTTGTATACCTTTTAAATACACATTAAATAATTCTCTTGTTTCATTAGGTAATTCAAATAGCAACTTTTTGAAAAGAGGGTGTTCCTCATTAATCTCGAATCTAAACTCATCATTTATAGGAACTAGCTTCCAAAACATTGTAGTAGACTTATCATCAATTTTTCTTCCTCTACCAGTATATGGTCTGGATCCTTTCTCAGTAATACGATTTATAATTCTCTTTAAATCATTCTTTATTTCCATAGAAGGATTTGCTGTTGATTTCTTTAAATCTATTCCCCATAAAGAATCCTGCTCATTCGGTATATCTATTTTAATTCTGACTAATTTATGTGCATCAATTGCTTTATGTAATCCCCACCAAGTACCGTAAATTAAGAGCCTATTAGCTCGATATAAATAGAACCCTTGTGATCTTGTATAACCGTCCTCTGTTGCATATCTTTCATATTCCTGTTGAGATAACTTAGAATGATGTGGTAAGATATAAGGTTGAATATTAATCGTAGAATCATGGAGTTTTATTTTTTCGACCGCTAGTTGTTGTGTAGCTGGATGATTTGAGTTAAATGGGTTAAATGCTTTAATCGGGTTATTGTTAACTTCTATAGATACTGACCTAAACATATCTGTTCCTTCGATAAATCTATGAAACACTAATGAAAGATGTTGTCTTAGCTTAGTAATTTTATCTGAAAAATTATTATTTTTTAATCCATCTATGTATTGCCATATTACAAGTGTCCCATGTTCCTGATCACAAAGTTCATCAAATAATGGCAAAGATTTTAAACATTCATTTTCAGGTTTAAGTAAATACCACTCATCTGTTTCTGCAATAAAATCAAGATCCCATTGTCTTGCAGAAAGTTTATTGTTTTTCTTTGATATAACAGTAAGCTTCTTACATTGAGAGAATGACGCAGTTTTTAGACCTAGCCCAAACCTTCCTAAATCATCCTTTGCCCTTTCATTCTCTGGGTTTTTAGTTGCTAGTCTCATTGCATTCACTAATTCTTCTGTAGACATACCTATACCATCATCTAAAATTGCAAAAACTAGTTCAGGTTCTGCTACTGTAAAAATTTTTATCTTTGAAGCATTAGCACTAATACTATTATCTAGTATGTCTGCAATTGCAATTTCAAACGTATATCCAATATCTCTTAGAGATTTAACAAAGTTTTTTAAATTGGGTTTTACAACTTCCATATATATATATCCTCTCTTATTTTTTATTTATATTTAGAAGTAATCTAAATTTTTTAAAGTATTAACATTACAGTAACAAAGCTTCTAATATATTTTAACTTTAATAATATTCGACATAATCAATTATACACCTCCTGGTTTCTTTCGACATTTCTTGACACTATTATTAAAGGGGTATTCATATAAATCAATCTCCACTCAACATTTATTACGGTTCATGTTTGTCAAATGATTACATACTAGACACTATTGCATAATTGAATTAATTATCATTTAAGGTTATAATATAATTTGCAAAAGTTATAAACTTAATATTATGAACATGAATACATACTTTCTATACGAAAAAATGTATACTCGTTACTTTTGACCTATTTTAATCATTTTAACTTTTATTGAAATTACACGTTTAGGGGTGGAGACTTTGAGTTATAAAGTTTTAGATTTATTTTGTGGGGCTGGGGGCCTAAGCTTAGGCTTCAAAAATGCAGGTTTTATTATAGCTGGTGGTGTAGACTTTAATAAGGCTGCTATGGATACGCACAATGCCAACTTTAATACTAAATTCCATTATTGTGGTGATATACAAGAAATAAGCGATATTACTGTCGTAAATGAGTTGAATGATATTGATGTTATTATTGGTGGGCCACCATGTCAAGGATTTAGTTCGGCTAATAGATACACGCCTATAGAAGATGACCCTAGAAATAAACTATTCTTAGAATACATGAGATTTGTGAGATTAATAAAACCAAGCGTATTTGTAATAGAAAATGTACAAGGAATTTTAACAAGAGATAATGGGTACGCAAAAAACAAAATATTAGAGATAACTACCGAATTAGGATACAACGTAAGCGTAAGCGTTTTGAATGCATATGACTATGGTGTACCACAAACAAGAAAGAGGGCTTTTTTTGTTGGCATAAGAAATGACTTGAATAAAGCTTTTAATTTTGATTCTATCCAACCTAAATTTACAGATACAACTGTATTTGACGCTATCGGTGATTTGGAACAGTTAGAGAACAAGGCTAATTTTAATACACTTAAGGAAATTTTGCGATCTCCAATTCAAAACTATTATTATGCTGAAAAAATGGATCAAATTGCGAATCATGATATTAGCACTCATAGTAAACAAGTTGTTGAAAGAATGAAATTTGTACCGCAAGGTGGGAATTGGAGAGATATTCCAGATAGTATGTGGGATACACAAAGGAATAATAGACATTCTTCTGCGTATAGACGATTAAGTTATAATAAGCCATCAATTACAATTGATACAGGTCATATGAATTACTTCCATCCAATATTTCATAGAGTCCCTACAGTAAGAGAGTCTGCAAGAATACAAACCTTTACTGATTCATTTGTTTTTTTGGGAAGTAAAACAGATCAATTTAGACAAGTTGGTAATGCAGTTCCTGCTATTTTGTCAGAATGTATTGCTAGTGCCATATTAAGTAGCATTTTAGGAGGATAAAGTTATGAAGATAATTGATTTATTTTGTGGAGCTGGAGGTCTAAGTAAGGGATTCGAACTAGTAGGATTTGAATCAATACTAGCATTGGATAAGTGGCCTGATGCCATAGCTACATATAATTATAATAGAGAAAACAAAGTTGGTATAAGTATGGATATTCATGACTATACAAATGAAAAGCTTCTACACTTGTTGAATAGTAACACTGTAGAAGGCATTATAGGTGGACCACCTTGTCAAGGTTTTAGTCTTGTCGGTACTAGAGATACGAATGATTTTAGAAACAACTTATATCTAGAATATGTTAGATTTGTCGATATAGTTAAGCCAAGTTTCTTTGTGTTAGAAAATGTCAAAGGTTTATTGAGTTTAGGAAAAGGAATATATAGAGATGATATAATCAATAGATTTGGTAATTTAGGCTATAATGTTAACTATAAATTACTTAAAGCATCTGACTATGGAGTCCCTCAAGCAAGAGAAAGAGTTTTTTTCGTAGGATTAAAAAATGACATTTTTAATGAAACTTTTTTTGATTTTGACAGAATTGAAAAAAGCGAGCTTGTAACAACAAAAGACGCTTTGAGCGACTTACCTACTCTTCGTGAAGAGACAGAAAGTGAAAAATACCAAAGTATGCCTAAAAACAAATTTCAATATTGGGTAAGACAAAATTCCAATAAGGTCACAAACCACGTAAAAACATTACATACAGAGAAAACAATTAGCATTATTAGTTTAGTTCCTGATGGTGGAAGCATTAGAGACCTTCCACCAGAATACTATAAAGTTAGAAACTATAATAATGCTTTTAGAAGAATGGATAGTACCTTACCAAGTAATACTATAGATTGTGGTCATAGAAACTATTTCCATTACGAAGAAAATCGAATACCTACTGCAAGAGAATCAGCTCGAATTCAGAGCTTTCCTGATAATTATTATTTTAATGGTAGTAAAACTAGTCAATATACACAAATAGGAAATGCTGTCCCTCCTTTACTCGCATATGCGGTGGCGAAAGTAATAAAGGAAGAATTAATCAATATGAAAAATAAGTAACTAAAAAGAATTTATTGATGGGGGGTATACATATATGCATTATTGTGAGAATTTAATTGAGGATGAAAGTACTGTAACTAAATCAGAATCTAAAAATAAGTATAATATTTATAAAATTATTGAAGTGATGGATAATAAAGCAATAGATAATTACGCTGGTGCGCAAGTTTCATATAATATTCCTAAAGAATTTTTTGATATTTGCAAAGAAAAACAAGTAATCAAATTCAATCAAATAGTTGGTTCGGGTTCTAGGACAAAAGATGAGTATATTTTAGTAAATGAATTTAAATTAATCTTGGGCAAAAATATATTAAAACTAATTGGTGAAAAATATCAAAATGTAAATAATAAGCTTCTAATACACCACGCAACTAATAATAAGCCCCAACTTTTTAAATCTCAATATGAGAAACATAATGACCCTGGTTGTAAATGGTTCTCAGAGCTTTATGATAATAATATACAGGGCAATTTACTTCACTACACTGTTAATCTTGTTGAGAAAACTTTTGAAATTGATATTGAATTTAAATACGATATTGCTAATGTAAAAGAAAAAAGAGTAAATTATGAAATCAACTTAAATAATCATGAGGACTTTAAGAATTTCGGATTGCAATTAATACTTTTTGGTCCTCCAGGAACAGGTAAAAGCTTCCAAGCAACTAAAATAATACAAGAAGATTATTCTGATTATAGTCCCACAAATCAAAATAATATGTTTGTCTTTAGAACAACTATCCACTCCGAATATAGCTATTTTGATTTTGTTGGAAGTATTTTACCTAGAGTACACAATAATGATGGTGATAAAACTATTGAGTATAAATTCACACCTGGTATTTTTACTCAGGCTTTGAAAACTGCTTTTAGTTCCCCGACTCAACCTGTCTATCTTGTTTTAGAGGAAATGTCGAGAGGAAATATAGCTTCAATCTTTGGGGATATTTTTCAACTACTAGATAGAGATTCTGATGGAGTAAGCGAATATAGTATAAAAAATGATCTGATTCAGACGGAAGTTTTTCCTTCAGAAGGTAAAGACATCTACTTACCTAGAAACTTAAATATAATCGGTACAGTAAATACTAGTGACCAAAATGTCTTTGTTATGGACAACGCATTTAAGAGAAGATTCGAATTCGAATATGTTGATTTAGATCCAATTAAAGATACAACTGGACAACTATTAAATGATTTTGTAATTAAACTTATTGAAAACGGTGTGGAGTATAACATTCTATGGAGTAACTTTTACCAATCTTTTAATAAATATATTGTTGAGGAGCTGTCTTTACCAGAAGATAAACAAATTGGTCAATTTTTTATTAAGTTTAAAGAAAATGATGATCATTATAATAATAAACAGTTATATAATAAATTACTCCAATATATTTGGAATGATGTAAATCTAATTAATGATTCTGGGAAAAATTTCATCTCGAAAGATATACGTAGTTTCTCTCAAGCCTATAAGAAGTTAAAAAATAATGAAAACATTTTTTCTGAAAACTTTTTACAATTATTGATGGTGTACTCAAATGAAAGTTAAAATAGTCCATATATTACAAGAAGGAACTTTGGTTAATGCAGAAATTATTCAAAGATTTGATTTGAGAGCCGATGAGAAATTAATATCACCTGAAGGCTTATCTTTGTTCGTTGGCTTTATTTTTAGGAATAATGAATTATTGTTCTCTTTCCCAAAACATTTTTTTCAATTTGGATTATATAATATCACTACCACATATTCAGAGGTTGAAGAAGACATAAAACTTGTAAGTAAGTTATTAATTAAACAACATCAAAACTTCAAAGGTTATAACACTAATTCATCAGATACTAATAATATCCCGCTCAAAGCTTTCTATGATATTTTGAACTATTACCGAAGGTATGGACTATATCATGTAGAAACCAGACAATACACAACTGACTATTCAGGTAGAGTTTCATGGAAAAAAACTATACATAGTAAAAAACATATTGTCTCAAACTACAATATTATTTATTTGCCATTAATAATTGAAAAAAAAGAAGCCATGTTTATGTTTGTGACTGAGTGCATGGCTTATGCAATAGAAAAAATATATAGTATCATTCCTTTTTATTTTGATAATAAAAGTAGCATAAATTATAAATATAATAAGAATAGTTTTGAAGATTATAAATCAGTAATTAAAAAGCTAAAACGGTGCTATAGTACTGAGTTCAAAGATATAAATAGAATTTTAATAAATAGTTTAATCATTTTTTTCACATGGCTAAGTAAATGGGATAACAAAACTAAATTTGTAATTAACTACTTTAATCTAATATGGGAGAATATGGTTAACAATTATCTCTCAACTAATTTCGCTGGTATTAATAAAGAAGAAAATAGTTTACTCTTTTCTAAAAATAATTGCAAATTTAGCTTTACCAGTAAATTAGAATTGGCTATTGGTGAATATCATAAAGGTATGCGATTGATAGAAATAGATCATTATTTTTATAAAGATAATATTGCATACGTTTTTGACTCAAAATACTATAACAATCTCAATGAGCTTGATTATAAACAAGTGGCTTATTGCTATTTTGTTCTTAATAATAATAATAATAATGAAATTAATAGAATATATGGCGCCTTAATTCTACCAACTTGCTTTGACGACATAACATATGTGCATTTAGACAGACTCCGTATAGATAATTTCATCATTTTTGAACACTATATCAATACAAGAAAAGCTATTCAGTTTTCTTTAGATATTTAATAATACACTAATTATAAGCTATGAGCAATTATAAAATAGAAAATTAAAGTAAACTATGTTTTGATTGCACAAAATCCTAATTCTGGCTTTATATTATTAAATGACTTTTAGATATAGCAAGTAGAGCAGTAGAATCATATTTTATTATGGATTTCAAAATATTAACTCGGCAAAATACATTTCCATAATAAAAAATTAGTTCTCTCCTGCTCTTACACTCCCATACTAACACTTACTTTTATAGAATGAAAAGATAACTACATTATTTTGAAATTGGAGCTAACTTTCTGTACAAAATATATTTTAAAACTCTTATCGTTATTAACAACTACTAAGCCTAATTAATTCTCTACATATTTGTGTAAATCCATAACAAATTTTGCTCAAATTATAGCTTCAGGCATCGTAGTCATACATTTGTAATAATAAATTTCTTGTTGGGATTAATGACTCTAACAAACAAAATCACTGAAGTTCAACTGTGAATAATTCTATAGTTCTTCGATTCATGAACTCATTCCTAATATCAAACTTATTAATATCAAACTTATTAAATTGTCCCTGTTGAGGAACACAGTATCTCATATTCTGCAAACACTAATATATCACTCTCCTAATACAAATATAACCTACCTTTGCCTTGAGTTCACTGTGTTTTTTTCATCAATGTATATATCTCCATCATAAGATCCATACGACTTCCTATAATTCAACAATACACAACCTATATATCCTCTCTGTTAAGGATAATAATCTATGAATTTAATACAAATATTATATTTATTTATCTTATTTACAAATAATCCCTGAATTATTAAACATAGACTTTATATGTCTCAGTTTATAATGTAAAATAGTGTTAATATATATAACTATTCCAAGAAGGAGATGAATGCAAATGGCTAAAAAGAATATAGTGATTATAGGGGCAGCTGGAAGGGATTTTCATAATTTCAATACATATTATAGAAATAATGACAATTATAGAGTTGTTGCATTTACTGCAGCCCAAATACCGGACATTGATGACCGTAAATATCCAGCAGAGTTAGCAGGTAGTTTCTATCCAGAAGGAATCCCTATATATCCTGAAGAAAAATTACCAGAAATAATAAAGGATTTAAATGTAGATGAATGTGTTTTTTCATATAGCGATGTAAATTATACAACTGTAATGGGTATAAGTGCAATGGTTAATGCGGCCGGTGCAGACTTCAAACTATTAGGACCGAACAATACTATGATACAAAGTAATAAACCTGTAATTTCTGTATGTGCTGTTAGAACGGGAACAGGTAAAAGTCAGACATCTAGAAAGATTATAGAGTTACTTATGGCCAAAGACTTAAAGGTTGTCGCAGTTAGACATCCTATGCCTTATGGTGATATTTCAGAACAAAAAGTTCAAAGGTTTGCTTCTTTAGAAGATCTAAAGAAACATAAGTGTACCGTTGAGGAAATGGAAGAATATGAACCTCATATTACTCGAGGAAACATTATATATGCTGGTGTAGATTACGAAGAGATTTTAAAACAGGTTGAGCAAGACCCGGATGGGTGCGATGTAATTTTATGGGATGGTGGTAACAATGACTTTTCTTTCTTCAAGCCAGACCTTGCCATAACAGTCCTTGACCCTCATCGTCCTGGACATGAATTGAGTTACTATCCAGGAGAAGTTAATCTAAGAACTGCGGATGTAGCCATCATTAACAAAATAGATAGTGCTAGCAAGGAAGCAGTAGAAAAAGTTGAGTCAAACATTAAAAACGTTAATCCAAAGGCCTTAATTATAAAGGCTGAATCAAAAATTACCGTAGATAATCCAGATATTATAAAAGGAAAGAGAGTTTTAGTTGTAGAGGATGGTCCTACTTTAACCCATGGTGAAATGAAAATAGGTGCCGGTGTAGTTGCGGCTCAACGACTAGGAGCAGCAGAACTTGTCGACCCTCGTCCTTACACGGTAGGTAAATTAACTGATACATTTAAAATCTATAAAGAGATCGGTACTGTTTTACCAGCAATGGGCTATGGTGAACAACAATTAAAAGACCTAGAAGAGACAATAAATAATACGGATTGTGATTCTGTAATAATAGGTACACCGATTGATTTAACAAGAATAATTAGCATTAAAAAACCTTTTACTCGAGTACATTATGATTTAGATGAAGTAGGCACTCCTAACCTTACAGAAGTATTGAATGATTTTATTAAAACACATAATTTATTAATCTAGTATTTATCAGATATATCCTTTTTAATATAGCTGCTGATAACAAAGGCAGAATGCAAATATAAAAAAAGTAATCCTAATTAAATTGATATGCTCCCCTTATGGTAGACAGTTAAAATAATAAACTGTATATCGTAAGGAGGGCATATTCACTTTTTGGGTAGACCTCTTACTATAGTGATATAAACAGAGTTCCTAAAATAGAGAATTAAAATTAAACTAATAGTAATAATAACTTTATACATAATTTACTAAGGGGTGAAACATTGAAAAAGTCAGTATTAATTATTGGTGCAGGAATAGGTGGTTTGTCTACAGCTGTAAGATTACTTAGTAAAGGATATGATGTGAAAGTTTATGAAAAAGAAAAAAATATAGGCGGTAAAACAAATCAACTAGTAAACTACCCATATACTTTTGATTTGACTGCTTCAATTTTAATGAATAGACAAATCTATGAAGAAGTTTTTCGTGAATCTAACCTTGATTATAAGAATTACATAGAATTTATACAGGTCGATCCAGTTTATCGTTGCTTTTATGCAGATGGATCCCTAATTAATTTAAATCGGGATTTGGTGTTATTAATAAAAAACCTAGAGTCTATTTCAAAAGAGGACGCTATTGGATACATTAAATTTTTATCAGACGTATACGAAAGATACATTATTGCTAATGAGCATTTTCTAAATAATACTTTTGAAGAACCAATAGATTTCTTTAAGCCCTCAACCCTCGTTAACGCCTTAAAAACAAAGTCCTTATCATCATCCTATGATCTAATATCTAAATACATTAAGGATGAGAGACTTCAAAAGTTTCTCCTATACCAATCCCTATATGTAGGAATATCCCCTTATGAGGGACCTAGCATTTATTCCTTAGTTCCTGTTGTATCTCAACTCTATGGTATATATCATATTAAAGGTGGAATGTATTACTATGTTAAGGCATTAGAAAAGGCTATTTCTGATTTAGGTGGAGAAATTCGTACAGACTCCCCTGTCGATGAGATTTTAATATTTGACAATAAAGCTATTGGCATAATATCTAAAGATAAAGAAATCAATGGAGATATAGTAATAAGTAATGCAGACTTTCCCTATACGATGGATGAACTTATTAAGGACAACTCACATAAGGGAAAATATATAAAAGAAAAAATAGAAAAAATGAAATACACCTGCTCCACATTTATTCTTTATTTAGGCCTAAAGAAAAAGTATCCCGAACTTAATGTCCATAATGTTTATATTTTACGATAACTTTAAAGATAATATAGACTATGCATTTACAGGTAAGCTTCCTATAGAGCCTTCTTTCTACATTTACTCACCAACTCAAATTGACCAGAGTATGGCTATAAACAATGGAGAAATTATTAATGTAGTAGTTAGAGTGCCTAATTTACTATTTAAAGGAATAGAATGGGACAACCATACAATTGAAACTATGAGAGATAGAATAATAAAAACCCTTAAAAACATTAAGGGCTTAGAGGATATTGAAGATAATATTGAATTTGTAGATTACCTTACTCCAATAGATTTAAAGGAAGACTATAATTCCTATGCTGGAGCTGCCTTTGGACTTAGTCCAACATTAACTCAAACTAATTACTTTAGACCTCATCTGAAACTCGATACTATCAATAACCTCTACTTTGTTGGAGCCTCTGTTCATCCTGGTCCTGGGGTTTCTATTGTATTGCTCTCAAGCAAGCTTGTAGTTCAGGAAATACTAAAAAGTGAAAAATGATATTTATAAGATTATATTGGAATTAAGTATTAAGTAAAATTACCATACATAATGAAAGTATAGTAGTTTTAACTTTGCAAATTGTAAATATGCTAGATAGCAACTAATAATCAAATTGTTGAATGGCTGATCTTTACAAATTTGCTCCTCATTTTAAATAATTAATAAATATCCTGGTCTTATCAATTTTATTGAGCCAATGCTCTTCACTTATGGAAGTGCTATTGCATACGTTAATCATGAAAGAGATAAAAATAATACTCGATTTATCCTTTCTCTTTTGCTTGTGATCTACAGTCACCAATATAACCATAATTTTTATTATAAAAAGATATTTTTATTATCTATCTAATATGTAAAACTTTTAGGATCTTCTGATTCGTAGTCTCGAAAAACGCAAAAATTATATAAATCGAGAAAAATATATCTTGTATTTTCAAAGTTTTCAATATCTCATTAAACAATTATAATAATTAAATAAGTACGAAAGAACCTTGGTAGAGATAAGAAAGGGGGATACATACCACTATTTTGCAACTCTTTTTTACCACACTATACTGTCTGGGGTACTAAATATTCTTTATACATTTAAAGCCAATCGTTTTAATGCTTCAATAATATAATCATAGGGTATATCTTCGGCATAACGATAATTCCTAGTGTATTTCTTCCACTGTCTTTTTAAATCTTCGCTACTTCCAATGCTAGCAATTCTTTTTTCAACATCTTTTAAAATATGGGTTGTACCTCTGTTAGCTGAAGTCTTTTTAACTGCATCAGCAAAGACTTCTTCATCAAAATCTTGAGTTTTAGCCAAGATATAGATATCATAGAAATCTCTCGGTCTAGTACTAAGCTCACCTCTCCTTAAGATCGTCTCATACTTCTCTGCTAAAACTGTTTCGATATTATAGGCCCAAACACCTATAGTCCGGTCATCAAAAATCATTCTTAAAACTGTAGAAAATTTCTTTTGGCGTTATGGCATCTCCAGTCGTTATATCAATGTGCATTGGTGTAGTGATCGTATCATAATCAGCTTGTATACTGGCCCGGAATCCACCATAGGCATCATCTTCCCTTATTGCTTCAGTTCCTAGAAAGGAAAATTTCACATCGTCATCTAGTGCTACTGAACAGATATCAGCAATCGCTTTTGATAGTGATTCAGCATTCAGTGGGTAATTCTTTATGGTTGCATCCATATCCATTGTTGCTCGATTATCAATCCCTACTATAGCTGCTATTAGCATGCCACCCTTCAGTATGAATTTATCCTTGTATTCGGATTTTGATACCCTCTCTAAGAAACGCTCGAACATATAGTTTTGAAGAACCACTTGAGCTGACATATCCTTTTGTTTTGCTAGATTTCTGATTTTGGCTTTTAGACTCATGGCTTTACTGCTCATAGTAGCACCTCCATGTAGCCCTTAATTAGTTTCTCAACTCTAAATTTTCTTGCATATTCCAAAAGAAGTCTATAGTCTGTTGACTTCAACTTTATATACCCCTTTAATGCTTCATTTACAATCTGAATATCTATTTTATTTCTACTTCTTACAATATCACAAATTGTTCTTTCAACGTTGTATACCTTGATCTTATTTCCAAAGGAAGTTATTCCATCAATAATTCCTAATGAATGTAAATCCCTTTTGATATAGTAGATTTTGAAGTTCTCAGATATATTCTTAACAACTTTGTAGCTACTTGGAACAGTGGCAGAATACTCAAATGGTGTCCTATCGGTTAAATTATGTATAAATAAAGCAGTCTCATGAGAATAGATTATTCTAGGATATTTACACTGCATATAGTACATTTCATCCTCAATTGTTTCAGGTGATACATATACACCTCTGCTTACCCGTTCCAGTTTTCCCATTTCAACTAGCTTTGATAAATATACCCTTGGGATATTTAAATCTACTAGGTCTGATGTTAATATAGTTCCATTTTTTTGTTTTATATAACTTTCTAATTTTTCAATGTAATTCATTTATACCACCTCTGTTTTTACAAATATACTTATATTATATACATAATCAGTATTTTTGTAAATGTCGCTTTTGATTCAATATATTTTAAAACATTAAAAATATAGATTTATAAAAACAATAGGGTTCTTTAAACTAAGTACATTTTACATATCAATATTGCTTAGTAATTCATCAGCAATATTTACATTTTCTAACCTTATGATATTTTCATCAAGTCTATTAGAACTTAAAATATTTATGCTGCCATACCAAACAATCTCCTGGTCAATAACGGCAAACTTTTGATTTATATCAGATTTAAAGACTACATTAACACCAATTTTTTCGATATCATTAATTCTACAAGCAATATTGAACCTGTCTTTTTCCTTATGATCAGTTTCTGGTCGTGTAACAACAGTAATCTTTACTCCACTTTTTAATACTTCAATAAACTTGTTTAATGTTAGATCTAGTCCTTTTTTATTAATATAAGGACTAACAATAATTATATGTGATTTAGCAGCTAATATATCTTCTATAAATGCAGTTAAAAAGTTTCCATTATTAAAAATAGAATTAAAATCGCTAAAAGATTTGCTATCACTTTTAATTGAGTATCCAATTGCTGCATACCCTTTTAGCCTTTTTTGGTACATTCTTTCAAGCACATTTATATGTATATCTATATAATCATATATTTGTACTTCACTTTTACCTTCATATAATCTATGAAGTCTTCCTGCATATTGAGAGATTGTTCCCTTCCATGCTATAGGCATAGCTAAAAATAAAGTATCTAGTCTTGGCATGTCAAATCCTTCTCCTACCAACCTCCCTGTAGCAACTATTACAGTATTATTTTCAACATGCATAACATTTAGCTTTTCTAATTCGTTTTTCCTATGTTTTGCAGACATCCTTCCTGTCAATATTACCACATTTACTAATTTTTCTTTTAAATTATGTGCAAGTATTTCAACATGTGATGTTCTCTCAGTTAATATAATTGGATTTCTTCCTTGGCTTAAAGCTTGTAGCACGTCTTTAATAATAAGTTGATTTCTAATATCATTTTTACATATATCTGAATATATTTCTCCCATTGTCCATCTCTGTTCATTTTCTGTCTGCGAGCTTCTAAAAGACGTAAATCGTGGGATAATATAATGTTCAAAAGGCCTTTTTTTAGCTTGCTGTAGGGGATTAACTTTATATCTAACAGGACCACAATGCATAAATATAATTGGATGGTGTCCATCTTTTCTGATCGGAGTTGCAGTTAGTCCATATACATATTTTGCATTAATGTTTTTCATTATCTGCTCAAAGCTAAATGCAGGAACATGATGACATTCATCTACTATAACCATCCCATACTCCCTAACAAAATCCTTTACTTCGTCACCTGTTACTACGGACTGCATAATTGCAATATCAATAAGCCCACTAGGATTATTTTTTCCAGCTCCTATTTGACCTATAATACTAAATTTCTTTTTGCGTCCTCTTTTATTCACTTCTTCTTTAGGTAAAACTTCATTAATTTGAAGAAATTCACCTAAACGTTCTTTCCATTGTTCTAATAGTTGCCTAGTATGTACAAGTATAAGGGTATTTAATTTTCTTTCGGCTATTAACTTAGCTCCAATTACGGTTTTCCCAAAAGCTGTAGTTGCAGATAAAACTCCATTGTCATATTGTAACATTTCTTTAACGGGTTCCTCTTGTTCTTCTCTCAACTTTCGGACAAATTTAGCATTAATTGTTTTCTGATAAAATCTTTCATCTTCCCATTCAATAGGAATTTCATATACCTTTAATAAACTAACAAGATCTAATTCGCATCCACGAGGGAGACATAAATAATCATCAGTTTCATCGCACAATGAGATGATTCTGGGTTTCCCATAAGTGGATATTCTCATGGCCTGAGCTTTATAAAAATCAGGATTTTTAAAAGATGCCAACCGTTTAATTATATTTAAAGATTTATTTGAAAACCCTTCCTTTTTTATATATAGCATATTGGCTTTTATAGCATATATTTTATAAGGAAAATCAAATTTGTTTATTTCCACTTTTACAGTATTCGTTTGCCATGGTTTAGGTATCTGATCATCACTCGTCCTTAATTCACCTAATTCATTATCATTACATAACTCTGATATTATAAGTTTAACTTCGCTTTCATTCAATTTCTGAACACTATCAAGGTATTTCCATTGATCTTCATAAGAATTAAATTTGTTGTCAACAAAGCTACTATTATTATTTTTCCTTGCATATAACTGCAAAGGTAACGCAATCAAATTACCAAGTCCACCTTTAGGCATAGTATCTTGATTAGGAAATAGGCGATCATATGACTTGAATTTAATTTCATGTCTTTGCATCATTGCATAGGTTAGTATTGCAGTTCCGAGTTTTCGCGCCAAAGTAGCACTAATTTTTTCTTCAAAAAAGAACCATAAGTGAGCACCATTTCCAGATCTTGAACGTTCAACTGAAGCTGGAATGTTTTTTTCATTACATATTTCTATAATAGCTGTAACATCATTCTGCCATCCACTATCATCAAAATCGATTGCAAGAAAATAGCAAGACTCATCTTCAAGCATAGGATAAATTCCTAATACCTCTTGTCCTTTAAGATGTTTCTCAATTATATGTTCATTCAGGGATGCATATTTTTTATTATTACACTTAGAGCATTTTATTTGAGGTTTATTACAAACTCCTTTTTTCCACTCATTTAAACACACTGGGCTATATCCAGATTTACCTACTTTATCTTGCCACCGTTTAGCGTATACATCGGGTCGTCCTTTAAATAGATTCATAAATAACTTAATCTTTTCACTTGCAGAGCTATCTTTATTGATAGAATTAACTTTAATTTCACTTGTTTTTATATTTTTATCTTCACAAATAGACGTTACTTCTCTGTCCTCTATATCATAGATGGAATAACCTGTATTAAGCTGTTCCTTAAGTATTTTGTTCTCATTTTTCAGTATTCTATTTTCTTCCAGCAGTCTTTCATATCTTTCTAGAAGAATCTTATATTCCATAGTATTTTTTCTCCTCAGTATATATTCATATCCAGTATTTATCATTTCTTTCTGAAAATCATTTCATCAAATATTAAATCTTTATATCGATTATACATATATACATCCCTTAGAATTACATCCCATCTTATAGTAAAATATTTTAGTGGAATCTTTTTGTAAATGTCAATACAAAAATGCTCAAAAATTATAATCTCAAAATGTACAATTTTTATAATTAGTTGTTATTTTTCTTAGACTCAAGCAACTCTACTTTACCCTTTAGTCTATAAGAAGGTCCCGTTATTTTAATAATAGTAGAATGATGAATAAGCCTATCTAGTATTGCATTTGCAAGAGTAATATCTGAAAATACTTCTCCCCATTTACTAAATGGTTGATTTGTAGTTATAATTGTGGAATTCTTTTCATAACGCTTATTTATCAGTTGAAATAGTAAGTTAGCTCCCTGTCTATCAATAGGTAAGTAGCCGATTTCGTCTTATGGAAAGTGATTTATTATGTGAAGTAAGAAGCAATATACTGATTAAACCAACCAAATATCAGCTTCAAACTTCACATAATTTTTTTAGATAATTGTTTTAAGCCATTCTATCATTTCTTCTTTCTCCTTTTCTGAATATTTTTCTAGCGGTAAAACATTATGGCTTGCTTCTTCTATTGCCTTACGTTTAATTTCAGGATTTGATTTTGCATAAATTTCTGTAGTAATAACAGATGTATGGCCTAAAAAGTCCCTAATATAAATTAAATTTACTCCGCCTTCTAACAAGTGCATAGCTTTACTATGTCTTAAGGTATGTGGTGATATCTTTCCTGAAAATAGTTCTGGATGTAGACTCCTTGCTTTCTTTACATATTTATCTAATATATAAGCAATTCCAGCTCTTGTAAGTTTCTCAAACTTTTTATTGAAAAACAAGGGATGTACAGGTTGCATTTCTTTTTTTCTTTTGCAGTCATTCATATAGATATTTAGGATATCAAGTGTTTGTGGCATTAGGGGTATAATTCTTGTTTTATTGCCTTTTCCTGTTAATTTTACTGTAGCAGGTTTTATGTTTCGAATATCTCCAAAAGTTAAATCAGCAATTTCCTGAACTCTAGCCCCACTATCATAAAGGAGAACTAATATTGCCATTTCTCTTCGTCCTTCTGTAGATGAACTGTCATGAAGACGAAATAGATGTTTAATGGCTTCTACTGAGATATAGTTCATTGGAATAATAGGTACTTTGCGAGTTTTAATATCAAATATTGATGAACAAAGTTCAATATACTCGGGCTTTTCCATTTGGATATATTTGAAGAAAGCATGGAGTGCTGAGAGCCTATGATTAATGCTTGACACGGAATATTGTTTTTCTTTCTCTAACCAAACTAGAAAGTCTTCTAAATATTTTCTGGACAACGTCTCAAGTCTCATTTTAGAAATCGATTTGTTTAGAAACTCTTCCTGGTACTGAAAGAGAAGAATGAATGTATCTCTGTAAGATTTAATCGTATTATCACTGTAATTTGTACGTTCAGGTATATGTTTTAGAAAGTAAGAGGACAGTAACTGTTGAAAATAATTAATTTTCATAGTCTACCACCTCCGGATAGGCATTGTTGTAGTACTCAGTCATTGTGTCAATGATGGAAGCATGGGCTTCAATTGTTAATCGAAGGTATTTTTCTGTGCTTTCCAAACCCCTGTGTCCAAGATATGTGCTTAGAATTGGAAGTGAACAGTATATATCATTTCCTTCGTCAACCATCTTTTCCAAAGCATGGACAGCAAACGTATGGCGAATGTCATGTACTCGAGGAGTTGTTCCATTTTCTCTAAATATTCCAGCAAAGGTCATAAACTTTCTAAATTGACAGTATACGGGGGTGCTATTATATTGACTACCATTTTTACTAGGGTAATAGTAACCGTCATATGTAGATGAAAAACCCATTCTCTTTACATACTTTTTACAATATTTAAGTAGTGATTTGGACATAGGCATCAGACGTTGTATGTTATTCTTGGTGGCATCCAACCTTATGATTCCTTGTTCAATATCTAAATTTTTCATTCTCAAACCAAGGGCTTCATTAATTCTTAGTCCACATCCATAAAGCATCCTAAATAACATCGGATATATAATATGGTATGTTGGATATCTTGGACTAATTGGAATTTTATCAAGGATTTTAGTTAGTCTATTTATCTCATTGTGTGTAAAAATATATGGAGTAAAATCATTTTTAATTTGAACAAGATCTGTTTCAGGATATACATAATAGCTAAAGCCTATTCGGTTCATAAACAAAGAAAATTGACGAATAATGCTCATTCTCATATGTTGTGTTTTAACTGATTCTACTCCCCGACGTGCTACATATTTTTCTACCATTTCTTTGGTGAGAATGTGAGAATTTAATGGTAGA
Source organism: Serpentinicella alkaliphila (assembly GCF_018141405.1). Taxonomy (NCBI): domain Bacteria; kingdom Bacillati; phylum Bacillota; class Clostridia; order Peptostreptococcales; family Natronincolaceae; genus Serpentinicella; species Serpentinicella alkaliphila. The sequence goes on along the minus strand of NZ_CP058648.1, from coordinate 2,387,250 downwards.
CCATCTTTGAAAAAAAGAAAGTGTCCATTCCCCTTAAAAGATAATAAACAGATGATCCCATTTTAAATCCAAGACTGCGTTTATAGACTATATACTTTGTACAATATTCTGCGAGGGGACCCGTAAAGATATAGGTAATCTCTCTACTCTTCATATGCCACCTCCAATGCTACAGAGCGGAGTTGCTCAATATCAATTGATAGATACAGGCGAGTTGTACTTGTATTTTCATGCCCTAGTATCCCTGTAATTACTGGGTAGGGTGTATTGTTTTTTAGTAGATTACTTGCCAAACTATGTCTCATAGAATGCAATCCATGTTTACGATCTGAATAAGATACCATCGCTTCATCCATATATCGAGTTATTACATAATGAAATACATTTGTTGATCCATAAGGTACAAATGGCGCTCGATGTCTTAAAAAAATATAGTGGGACTCTCCCTTTGGGCGACCATTTTTAATATAATCAATAATTGCATATTTAATATTATCGGGCAAGGGGATTTGAATTGGATTTCCTGTCTTTTGCTGAATAAATTCAATTGTATTTTTGCTCCATTTTATGAATTCTAACTTCATTAACCGGATATCACCAGCACGAATTCCTAATTGTATGGCAAGCAATAAAATTAGATAATCTCTTTTACCTATGTCCTTATCTCTATTTACATGTGAAAGTATTTTCTTAAGTTCATCTTCATTATAGTAAGATGGAATACGCTCCATTTTATTAGAAAAAATAACAGGAAATAATTGCTGCATGGGAGTAGTAATATACTTTTTTCATATAAGAAGGATAAAAAGTTTCTTAATGTGAACAGAATACCACTTCTAGTAGACGTAGAATAACCCTTTTCGGAAATATATTTCACATATGAGAGAATAGGTTCTGGTTCCAGTAGACTAATTTTCCTTATACCAATTTTCTCAATATAATTAAGAAAACTTGTTAGTTGAATAGATTTACCTTCTATAGTCCTTTTAGTCAATCCAGATTCTAATCCAGTATTTAGAAATTCGGATAATATATCTGCAAATTCTGAGACTACCTGAACTCCTAATTTTTGATGACATTTAAGAATCTTACCATATAGTGCATACTCATTCAAAACTTTAATAGTCCTAAGATAAAATACATGGTGGTGCTTGAGGTTTTCTAATGATGGGATATTGTATTCTTCTTGAATAAATGACAAACATTTTTTATAAGAAAATTCTTCTATTCCATAAATACTGCATCGTTTTAATATTTTTCTCCAACAAGAACGATATCTGTTAATTGTATTTTTGGAATATCCAGAAGCACTAAGGTGTGATTCTACACTACTGATTAATTGTTTTAATGATATAGTAGTCATATTCATCACTGAATTCTCCTTTTCTATCTACTATATCAGAAATTATTATGCAAAGTTAAAAACAAATATTCTATTGAAATGTAACGATTTTAGCTACCAACTTCACATAATAAATTACTTTCCATAAGACGAATTATGCAAAGCTTTTCATAATTCGTCTATTATCAATAGTTTATATTTAGCATAATGCTTTAACTTTGATTCTAAGCGATTTTCTGCGTGAGCCTTATTTAGCTGCATGATTAAATCATTACAAGAAATAAAGTAAGTAATGTATCTTTTCTTAGCTGCAGCTACTCCTAGTGCTACAGCTAAGTGAGTTTTTCCAACTCCGGAAGATCCGAAAAACAGAACATTTTCTTTGTTTTCTAAGAATCTCAAACTCTCCAAATCCAATAATTGAGATTTATTAATGGAGGGTTGAAAATCAAAATCAAAGTCTGATAAGGTTTTTTCGTAGGGGAATGCAGAAACCGCTATTTGTATTTTCGAAGCTCTTTCATTTCTAAACTCTAATTCTTTTTCAGTTAGCTCTAAAAGAGCGTCTGTAAACGGAATATCTCGCTTAGATATCTCACCTAAGTAATTAGGTAAAAAGGCTCTGAATTTATCTAATTTAAGGGATTCTAGATTATTAAGTAATTTAGTATACGAACTCATGGGGTCACTCCTCCAAAAATATATCCATATTTCTTAAATTCTGCTCGATAAATAATTCAACATCTTCATCTGAATAATGTCTTAAAGCATCAGAGAGTAATATATCTTTTGCATGATCTTTTTTGTAGTGTAAAATTTTATCCGATATTTGATGACAAACAATTAAATCTTGATTAAAATAGATGTATAATTCAGTATCAATTTGTGATACTGTTAAATAGCAACCAATATAGCCGGTTGGCACAGAGTATTTTTTACCTTTATATCTGATCATGGATTCGTTAGATACCTTATATTGTTTTTCGTGGTGGAAATATGATAAAAGGACATCCATTGTAGGTAGAGGGTTTAAATACTCTTTTTCTTTTTCGTATCTTAATTTTGGGATCTCATTTGTTGCCTGTGAAATTTCATTATTTATATCTTCATTAAAAGACTTAACAATACTTTCCAATTCATCAAATGTATCAAACTCTCCATTATACGGTGTTAGCCTATCTACTAGCTTTGCAAGTGCTTCAACCTTTCCCTTGGTTTCCGGTCTATATGGCCTACATGTTATTACTTCAAATCCAGCATCCATAGAGAAATATTTAAAAACTTTATTTATTGATATGTTTTTAAATGTAGTATTACTTCTGTCTACGACTGTTGACATGTTATCAAAAAGTATTTCTTTAGGAACGCCTTGGTAGTATCTAAATCCTTCAAATAAACACTCAAATAGTGTTTCCTGAGTTCTGTTTGTTGTAAGCTTTAAAAATTTAAGCCTGGAATAGCCTAGGACCATTAGAAATATGTTTATTTCAAAAACCTCACCGTGTTTACTGATCATCTTTATACTTTCTTTCCAGTCAACTTGTGCTTGGAGCCCAGGACTAGTATCAAATCTAATTGTTGCTTTCTTTACTTCAGACTTTCTATGCTTTTTAATAAAATTATTTACAGTTTGATAACCTCCATCATATCCTTTCTTTTGAATAAATTTAAATACTGCCATAGATTTTGAGCCGTAGTTATCGACCTTATCTATTACGATCTCTTTAAATTGATCCAGCTTACTTTTTGATTCTCTTGGCTTTCTTGTCTCATTTCCTAAATTAGAAATGTATCTATCTACAGTTCTTCTATCACAGTTAAATCTTCTTGCTAGTTCACTCTTGTTCAACAACCCAAACTCCTCTCTCAATAAATTTATTTGATTAGCCACATCTCTCCGCATAATATTTCCCCTATCTTTTTTTGAAAATATTATACAATAGAAAATGTACAAATCTGTGTATTTTGAGATTAGAATTTTTGGCTAATTTAATTATATAATTTACACTTTTTTCCTTAGTATTCCATATACTCTCCAAAATTCCTCTTTTTCTATATCAATCTGGTTGGGTTCAATTATATTATAATAAATAAAAAACCACTAGATGTAACTCAAAAGACTCTAGTACTTACTAGGGACATCAGTGGTGTCAGCTAATAGAATTACGAGACTCAAGATCCCCCAACAATTAACTAAATATACGTTAAGGAAGCGATGAGGTAATTGCGGGTTTTTGCAATCTATTTAAGATATTAATTCGCCATAAATCTACTCAATTATACATCCAATAAATAAGTTTGCCACCCTGCTGTAATAACGGGTGGCAAAGTAGTATCTTTTTTGGTTTTATAGCCTCTGAAACCCTTCTAAATCCTAGATATTTTAGCGACACACTCCACATGAGCGGTTATTCCATGGGTTTATTTTATCATCAATGTATATATCATAGTATATTATTTTATACTCTTGAAATGTTGAAATATAGGGAACTAAAGATTGTATAGGAACTTTCTATACTTTTCTATAGTTCCCTTTAACTTTTGGGTGGGTGGCAAAGCGGTGGCAAGTTGGTGGCAAATCATCTGAATCATATGAAGAAGGCATATTGCTTGTTACACTTCCTCTAACTCCTTTATTGTACAAACTAAATATATTTACTTCTAAAGTAAAATTTACCCATCACCCAGAAAAAAAGTGCTAGACATTAAACTCTCTGGTACTTTTTAGAGGTTGAATTAATGAGTGTGCTTACTATCTTGTCAAATGCTTCCTCACTTGTACTTTATCTTATTTAGAAGCATCCCCATAACCTTGGGCCAATGAATAATACAACTAGTAATAGGAAGAAGAATAGTAATTCAACTCCTGATATACCGTGTAAAGCACGACAGTTACAGAAGATAATTACTTGCAGCAAGAAGAAAAATAGTATCGTACTATCTTTGCTAAATATACCTCATAAAATCCCTCTACTTTCTTTAGCGATATCTGCCATCTATATCACCTCTTTTATATTTGAGCATCTCTAGTCTTACTATAAATTATACACTTACTGTAAAATGGTGCTATTAGTAAGAGCTTATCCTTTTATTAAGCATTGTTACTCAAATACAATTCATTATCTTTTTTCCATTTGCTAATTTACTTGTAATCCGTAGGAGTTCCCCAATATTCAAATGGATTGTAAGCAGGATCAGTTGAATCAAAATATATCCATATAGGTGTATAATTTAATTGTGTATGTGTTGCAAAAAATTCATTGTCTCCATAGATGATTGCTTCAAGCGCCAATGGCAATTCCCTCCTAAAGATAGCATTACGTATAGCATTTATGGCAGAATCAAAATTACCTATATAAACGTATACATAAAGAAATATACCTAAGTTAGAAGTTTTCCATTCTGCCAAAACCTCATCCCTCATGCTAGTAATTTTATCATATGCAAATTGTAAACCTATAGTTAAAAATAGCTCGGCTGTTATATCAGAGTGTGTCAATGTATATTTTCGTCCTAGTATTGGTTCCGTCGTTGTTACACCTGGTCTGAATTCCACATAAAGTTTTTCAGGATCTAATCTTTCCATATATTTTCCCCCACAATTTTCATATTGGGCAGTTTTTAAAGTAATAATAGACCTAGCTATACTTTCTAGACACCTAAATTCCTTTTGCAGTCCATTATATTCTCTTAAAGCAAAGAGGTGACTAATTAAGTAGGAAATATATTATAAGATATTCTACAATAATGGCATTCATAACTGTACACCTATCCTGAGAATAAGGCATACACTATTAGCAAAGATATGAAAGGAGTGATCAATTTGAATAATGGATACCAACCATATCCACACCCTAATCATCCAGTATATAACCCATACAATCCCTATAATTGCTATAACCCTTATCAACACCCTTATTGGGGGTATACACCGATGCACCATCCATGTCCCCCGACACAGCCTATTAGATTAAAAGATTATGGCCCCTGCCCCTATGTAGTTAATATTGAAGAGGCTACCAAACAAAACGATTATTACCGTATCGCTTTATGGACAGGAGAATACTTGCAGCTTACGTTAATGAGTATCAATCCTGGGGACGATATAGGTTTAGAGCTTCATGAAGACCATGATCAATTCATACGTATTGAAGAAGGTCAGGGTATTATTATGATGGGAGACAGTAAAGATCAATTAGATTTTAAAGCAGAAGTCTATGATGATTATGCAATATTTATCCCTGCTGGTAAATGGCACAACTTGATTAATACAGGACGTACCCCTCTAAAACTATACTCTATTTACGCACCACCCGAGCATCCTCGGGGTACAATTCATAGAACAAAAGCAGATGCTGAAAAACACCCAGGGTACTAAATATTAAAAGTATTATACCTATAAAATATAAAAAGTGTAGAGTCTATGGTATTGATATCCTAGCTCTCTACACTTCTAATTTTTTTTTAGCATATTCGTGGTAGCATATCTGCCTCTAGGGGGCTAACAATTCTCCTGCCCCCAATATATGTTTCCATCACTACCCTGGGATGTACACCAATTAAATCAAATCCACCTATAATTGTTGCATCTTCACAGCCCTCACATCGTCGAATTTCATCTAGTACTTCTTCAGCATTTTGCTTCTCAACTATAATGATCAATCTACCCTCACAAGCATGATATAAAGGATCTAACCCTAAAAGCTCATTTATAGATTTCACTTCACTTGATATTGGGATAGCCTTTTCTAACAACCTAATTCCTTTTCCAGACATTTCTACGATTTCATTTAAGGCAGTTGCTAGACCTCCCCTGGTAGGGTCCTTCATTAACCTAATACTTTCCAATTTTGGCTGGATCCTTTCAATTATATGGTTTAATGGACTACAATCACTTTTGATGTTTCCTTCTACTTTTATTTTAAATCGTTCAACTGCTATCGTAGTACCATGCTCTGCAATACCCCCAGTTATAATAATTTGATCTCCCTCTTGTATCGTTTTGGGTTGATATCCAGCCTGAACTACTCCTATTCCTGAGGTATTGATGAATACACCATCTACTGCCCCTTTTTCAACCACCTTTGTATCACCTGTTATTATTTTTACTCCGGTTTTTCTACACATCTCTCCCATGGACTCTGCAATCTTTTCAATTAGCTTTATATCAAAGCCCTCTTCAATTATAAAGCCACAGCTTAAATATAACGGCTTGGCTCCTGCTGTAACTAGATCATTTATAGTACCACAAACAGCTAATTTCCCAATGTCCCCCCCAGGAAATACCAGAGGCTTTACAACAAAGGAATCTGTTGTAAAGGCCAGTCTCCCATGATCCAAATCAAATACAGAGGCATCATGATAGTTTACTAACATATCATTATGAAAATGCTTATAAAAAATATTCCTTATAAGTAAGTTTGTATGCTTTCCTCCGTCTCCATACCGGAGTAACACTTTATCATTCATTCTATACTTCCCCCCCCATACCTATGAGCAATAGCACAAGCCCCCTCTGTGGATACCATACAAGGCCCCTGGGGACTCCTAGGGTTACATCCCATCATAAAAAGCTTACATTCCTCTGGTGTCTTCTTTCCCAATAAAATATCCTTGCATTCACAATTCATACTCACCTTTACATCTTGGTTTTCTACCACAAATAAATTCAGTGCGTCAAATCTAGCATATTTTTTATTAATCTGTAAAGAAGATTTTTCTATGTTCCCAATTCCCCTCCACTCTCCATCTAAAATATCAAACACCTCATCTAACAACATATTGGCATTTATATTTCCCTGAGAGCTCACACATCTTTTATACAGATTTTGAAAGGCATTTTCCCTTTTTTGAGTAATCTGTTTAACTAAGTAATATATTCCACCTACAATGTCAATAGCCTCAAAACCACATACGGCAGCAGGAATAAGGTACTCTCTATTTATAAATTTAAAATAATCCGACCCTTTTACAGTGGCCACATGACCTGGACAGATTAGCCCATGGATCTGACTGTTAGCCTCCTTCATAATATAATGTAGGACGGGTGACATTAATTTAATGGAAGTTAGAAAATATAGGTTGTCGATTCCTCTATCATAGGCAGTTTTAATTGCTAAGGCTATAATAGGTGCTGTTGTCTCAAAACCTACTCCAAGAAAAACAATCTGTTTTCCTCGATTTTTTTCCGCCATATCAATTAGGTCCAGAGGTGAATAGACTATCCTTACATCCTTTCCCCTACTCTTTTCTTCCTGTAAACTCACCTTACTTCCCCTTACCTTTATTAAATCCCCAAAGGTAGCCAACGTTACATCATATTTATTTAGAATTTCTATAGCACGGTCAATGTACTTTTCCTCCGTTACACAGACAGGACATCCTGGCCCCGATAAGAGCTTAATTTTTGAGGATAACAGAGTTTTTAACCCCAGCTTTGCAATCATTTGGGTATGGGTGCCACATACCTCCATAATCTTTATCTCTTCCGTGACCATGGAATTCACCTCATTGATTAGGTGTGTTAACAGATCCTTATCTATCTTCCCGTTCATTTCCATCCACCATACTTTCCAATATACCTAGCAGATCGTCATAATATATACTATCAATCCTCTCAATGGCACACCCTGCATGAATTAGCACATGTTCGCCCACCTTTAAATTAGCAACTAATTGTATATTGACAGTCGTTTCTACTCCCATAATTTTTACCCTTGCCTCATGATGAAATAATTTAATGACTTCCCCTGGAACTGCAATACACATATCATCCCTTCCCTTCTATTGCAGCTGCCACCCCTAATTGTCCAACTGAAATACCACTATCGTTAGTAGGGATTTGTTGATGGTAATAGACATGGCAATCTGTTTTCTTCAACCCCTGGACTACATGAGACAATAGATATGTATTTTCAAAAACTCCTCCGCTCAATACTACCTGGTTTATATTGTATATCTCCTTTATTCTAGAGATCACCTCTAGGGTCACATTACCTATAGTATTATGAAATTTCGTAGAAATAGAGGAAGATGATAATTGATTTTCTATGTCTTTTAAAACTCCGATTATACTACTTTTGTAATCAATTCTATAAACTCCATCTTCATCTTCTATATGATAAGAATAGTATTCTTTAACAGTAGAATCTAAAATATTTTCTAATTCAATAGCTGCCTGAGCATCGTAGGTAATTTTTTGTCTAAGATTTAGTAGAGCTGCTACACAGTCGAAAATCCTTCCCACACTCGAGCTTTCAAAACAATTTAATTTCTGATTTAAAGCCTGGGTAATTGTATTAATACTTTTTTCATCTACCTCTTTAAATATCTTATCAAACCTTAAATTATTTTGATGTAGATAGCTTAAAGCAATCCTCCAGGGTTCTTTGATTGCCTTATTTCCGCCTTGTATGGTTGCATATTTGAAATGCCCTACACGAATGAAACTCTTCCTACTACCCACGAAAAATTCTCCACCCCATATTTTCCCGTCTGTGCCTAGGCCCGTTCCATCAAAAACTACCCCTATTACAGGTGTAACAATCTTGTGTTCGACCATGCAACTAACCATATGGGCATGATGATGCTGTACTGCTATTTTTTTACCTACTAGACTTTCTGCATATTGAGATGACAGATAGCTTTCATTGAAATCATAGGCAATTATTCTAGGCTTCAATCCCAATAATTTTACTATATTTTCTATTGCCTTTTCATAGATTTCATAGGTATCCAAATTCTTTAAGTCTCCCAAATACTGACTCATATACCCATATTGATTTTGAGCAGCGCAAAATGCACTTTTTTCCTCAGCCCCCAAGGCCAATACTTCCTGAGCTATATTGATTGGGAAGTTAAAGGGGGTATAGCCTCTCGCCCTTCTCACTAAGACCTCTTGGTCATTTATTACCCTTACAACCGAATCCTCCAGTGGAATATGTATGTCTCTATCATGTATTAAAAAATAGTCAGCAATAGTTCCTAAGTTCTCAAATGCCTTATTATTTTCATATTGTATTGGCTCACTACTTACGTTACCACTAGTCATGACAATAGCTGTAATTCTTTCTCTAAACATTATATAATGTAAGGGTGTGTAAGGAAGCATAATTCCTAATTTTTTCATTCCGGGAGCAATTTCATCAGGTAATATCGTATCTTCCTTTTTTTCTAATATAACGATAGGTCTTTTATTACTTAACAAGATCTTTTCTTCTGTTGCATTAATCCTGCATAATTGTTTTGCTATATATATATCCTTAACCATAAGAGCAAAGGGCTTATGGGGTCTGTTTTTTCTTTTTCTCAATGTCGTTACAGCCTCTTGTTTTTCAGCATTGCAAGCCAAATGATATCCACCTACCCCTTTTATGGCCAATATTTTCCCCTGTTGCAAAAGTTCTATAGATTTTTGAATAGGATCCGTGCATATTACTTTACTTCCCTTATTAGTTAATAAAAGTAAAGAGGGTCCACAATTTGGACAACAATTTGGTTGAGCATGAAATCTCCTACTTGTCGTATCATTGTATTCTTCTCTGCAATTAAGACACATTTGGAAAGTATCCATAGTTGTATTATTTCGATCATAGGGCAATTTTCTAAGAATAGAATATCGTGGGCCACAGGCTGTGCAGTTTGTAAAAGGGTAATGATATCTATGATTATCAATATTAGAGATTTCTTCTAAACATTCTGGACAAGTAGCCACATCAATCCCTATAAATTTAAGTTCTTTTTCATCAGAGGAGCTAGGCATAATTTGAAAATCTAGATATCCCTTATATTCTTTATGAAGTAATTTTACTTTTTCTATTGTAGACAAATTAGGAGGATTTTTAATAATTTTTATTAAAAAGTCACTTATGTCCTCTTTTCTACCCTCTATATCTAGGATAACAGCACTTCCCTGATTACTAACCCAACCTTTAATGTTAAATATATTAGCCTGGTTATATATATATGGTCTATACCCTACCCCTTGGACTATTCCAAAAATTTTTATGATGTATCTTTTTTCAGCCATATCATTATGACTATTTTTATGGTTCAAAGGTCTCACCCTGGAGACTATGAATAATAGCTGTCTGCTCTTCTATATCTTCTCTTTGCAATTTTATCAATAAATTATCTCCTATTAGTTCCTTACTATGGTTCTGTAAGTGCTCTCGTAGACTCTCTTCGTTAACATGACTATGATGGTTCACTACCAAAGTAAAGGCTTCTATTTTCTCTAGCTTATGCTTCTGGCATAGTTCCTTTAGAGCTTGTGATATTTTATTTAATAAGTAGGTGTCATGCATTTTATACCCTCCTCGTATTTTTATAAATGAATTGATACACTTCCTCACATATATGAGGAAGTCTGGTTTGCAATGTGTTACTGAGTTCTAAACTGAAATCAATCTCATGCACTTCAATGCCAATTATGAATCCTTTAACTGATTTCTTATAAACCTTTATCAGATGAACTAAACTTGATTGATGCTGTGAATAAGCTTGAGTATGCTGCTTAATATATTTATCAATTGAAATGAAGGTTACAGTCCCTGGTTCTTCATTAAAATACGCTGCATCAATAATAAATAAAAAGTCTCCATTATCAATTTTACTTATTGCATAATCTATATCTGTCTCTCCCAATATTACTTCTATGCATATATCTCTTAACTGTTTTAACAGTTGCTCTACTACCCTAATTCCTATCCCATCATCTCCCATAATCCGATTGCCAATCCCAATACATTTTACAGCCATATTACACAATCCTAATCTGTATTAGGAAGTAGCGATCACTTAGTACATGGGTAGCGCAGGAAACACAGGGATCAAAGGACCTAACAATTCTTCCTATTTCAACAGGGTTTTTCAAATCTGATATTGCCGTTCCGATCAATGCTTTTTCCACTACTCCTTTAACTCCTTCAGAATCCTCGGGAGATAAATTCCAAGAGCTAGGAGTAATAATCTCATAGTTTACAATCCCTTCATCCCGAGTAGCAACCCAATGCCCTAATGAACCTCTTGTAGTGTCAATAAGTCCCTTACCCCTGGATTCACCGGAAAACACATATCTTCCTTGTTTAGTTGGTTTAGGCTCCATCCGTTCTAAAAGGCCCTCCATGATTCCGATGATTTTTCTTACCTCTAGCACTCTAGCAATGGTTCGATCCATAGTGGAAATACCATTGGTATAATCACCGCTTAGCCACATTCGTGCAAGAGGCCCAACCTCCATGGGCTCTCCCCCATACCGTGGGGCTTTTATCCAACTATAAGCCTTTTCCTTATACACATTCTCTTCTACTGTTGGCTCTGTAGGCCTTTGTTCGATTTGACTAGCCTCATACCAAGCTGCATATATATTTTCAGTAATTTTTTCAGCATTAAACCCCTGAAGTTCTCCATTTATTAATACATGAGGTGCTACATAGAATAGGTCTTCTTCTAAGTATGTATCAAAGACCCCGTAAGTCATTAGATTTTTATACCCTACTCCATTTTCAAAATAATCAGAGTAGTATTTTGCAATGGTATAGACATCAGGAATCATTCGCGCCACCACAAATTCTCTGATAGAGGATAATATAGATTTAATCTTTATCCATTTAGCTGCTTCTAGATTTACTGTTACACCCCCTACAAATATTCCATGGGTATGGGGGGCTTTACCTCCTAGAACTGCTAACATTTCATGAGCTAAACGACTATATTCAATAGATTCTAAATAGTTTCTAGATAACTCCCGATTCAATTCTTCTGGTAATCTATAATCATTATGGGTAACATTGAATAGGGGTTGAATGTCTGGTCCCCTTACAAAATCCGGAAAGGTATATTGATAAAAATGTCTTAAATGGTTTTGAACAAATTCACAGCCATGCATAAAATCTCTGATCATCTTGTCATTTTCATCGGGACGGATGTCTAATATATCTTCTAATGCTAAAGTAGATCCCATAGAGTGGGCAGTAGAGCAAATGCCACAAATCCTTTCTGTAAAATATATGGCATCTAAAGGCGGTCTTCCTCTTAGCATTTTTTCAAAGCCTCTGAATAACATGCCACTACTTTTGGCATCTATAATCTGATTTTTTTCAACCTCTACTTGAATCTCTAAAAAACCACTTATTCTAGTAATAGGGTTAATCGTAATTTTACTTCCCATAGCTTCCTCCAGAATATTATTTTAATATCTAACAAAGGGCCCCATCCCGTCAGGAAATCTTTCCTGTGCACAACCAATACAAGGGGTGTTGTCTTCAATAGGCCAATTTACATACCCATTCCACTGTCTCACAGGACAATCTGTTCTAGTAACAGGTCCCCGACATCCTAATTTGAACATACATTCTCTATCTCCTAGCTTAGTTGCAAAGATGCCCTTTTCAAAATAAGACCTCCTAGTACATTGATCATGTATTGTAATTCCATAGAACATTATAGGCCTACCTTGTGCATCTAATTCTGGCTTGCCAAAAGCGATGAGGTTAGCAATCGTTCCAATAGCCCAATCTGGATGACTAGGACAACCTGGTACTCTGATCACTTCCTTATTTAATAACTGTGGTACGCTAACACTTTGGGAAGGGTTAGGTCTTGCAGCAGAAGGACCTCCATAGGAAGCACACGTCCCTACTGTTACCACATACTTAGCTCTTTCACCCGCGATTTTCACTGCCTCCATGGCAGTTACCAACTCCCCTTGATATCGTGCAATTATTGTGTATAGTCCTTCATCCTTTGTTGCTACTGCCCCTTCAACTACTAGAATGAATTCGGTCTCTAAAGTATCCAAAAACTGCTGAAAGGCCGACTCTCCCTCTGCAGCCATTAGACTATTGTTATATTTTAACGTTACCATTTGATCTAATAGGTAAATGACATCTGGGTTTTCTGCATTGAGTAAAGAAATGATATTTCCTGCACAACCAGTTGCTTCTAACCAGATTAGATTAACTTTTTTAACACTAGCGTTTTTGATTTTCTCTAGTGCTAGATCCATTATCTTTCTAGCTGTAATTGTTTTTAAATTTCTAATTGGACAGTTTATTGACATCTCGTTTAACTTTAACACTCCAACTTGTGGCAAATTCCTCAAAATCTCTGTTCTACCGCCATGACATCCCATAAAGGCTCCAGATAAATCTCTTCCCGCATATAAACTAAAATGAGTACCCCCACCCCAGGTTGCATCTAAGCTTACATCGTAAACAATTCCATTTACCGCCACATAGGCAGGTCTCCCCCCGGCACCATCATATTGAGCCAACTCTTCCAAAGTGAACTCTCTTTGATTGACGTGTGTATTTTCTCCCTCCCGGTTACTTGGATTGTTCATACAGTTAATGTGCCATTGCTTATAATAAAATCGTCTCATTTCATTGCTTAGTAAACCTTCATAAAACATTCTTTGATAGGGATCTGTGCTCAACAAAATCATCTGCTGATAATATCGTATATTGTTATTAATGAAGGATAATTCTTTATTGTACCAAGTATTTTTACTCACTTAATCTCCTCCAAAATTATTAATTCTATAAATTTTATGTTGAGTAATTAGGAATTATTAATCTTAACTCTTATAAATCACTCATCTAGTACCTAAAATCTCTGATCAGTAGAATACATGTTAACCTTTCCCTCTATATGCGACATACATATCCGCAAATTTCTTATCTCTATAAAAAGACAAATCCCCTAAATTCATCATTTAGTGGGTTATACTTTACTCTTTGATCTATATATATAATTCTATAATTGACTGATTGCAGCCTAATTCTTCTCTACCAACACTACTGCTTACTTATGAGGGGTGATTAATCAGTTTATTATACCCTCCATATCATGACCCCAAAAATGTTCTCCAACTATTCACTAAATGTGCGTTTGGGGAAAACGAAGTGTCAGTTCTAAAAACTGTTTCCCAAACAAGACATTTAGGGAAAGTGAAATAGTGGTTGGAGCAGCTTCTATAAAAACTTACCCTAGATACTCCTAACTCTATGTAACGTTAGTTGAGGGATTGGATTCTTAAGGTGGACACCTAATCGGAACAGTCTGCCTCTTCCCTCGAAGCGCCCCTATAAGTAGGCAGTCTGTGAAGACTAGACCTACGGAGCCTTCCTTAGCCACCGTAACAGTCTGTAGCTCCCTAAACCTTATCCCTATAGTGCTTCAGTCTGTAAAGGTGCGGTAGCAATAGCACTCGACTGCAACAGTCTGCAGCCCATTGAGTTAATATAAGTCCCTGCAAAAAAGATGGCTTTTATGGACGTAGGTAATAACAAGCCATATCACTTTGGTCCTTCTCCTATACCCATTAAGAAATCAGCTGCAGTCTGTGGAAGGAGCGTATACAATGACCCGAAAGATACGATCTTTTGTATAGTGAATGAAATGATAGAATTACATTAGAAAATTAAAATTTATCCCTTAGTGGATGATTAGGTATAGACAAAAGGTTGTTGACCCCAGTATTTCTAGGGTGGGTGGTGGGAATACAATAAAAGATAGAGGTGATTGACTTTATGTAATCTCCTCTATCTTCTGATTATATGGTATTTCTCTACATTACTATTAACCTATATCTTCACCTATGTACTTTTTCATAATTTTTATAAATCTATTCCAGTATGGTGGGTAATCATTGCTTCCATTCTTACTAATCTTTTCACGATTAGGAAATCTAATAGTTAGGCGCCACTGAGTTCCATCACATACGTAATCATCAAAGTAACTATCCTTCCAACATGATACTTCCAAAGCAGCTATTTCCTCTGCAAAAGTAATCCATTGTTCTGGTATTAGTGTAATTTCCTTTAATAAAATATCTGGATGAAAGTTAACTTCATTTTTGGGATGTTTCAAATCTACCGACATTCCACCTGGAGTCTTACCATACCTTATTAATTTATTTTTTCTCTTCCCATTAATATACACAAAGTGGGAATCTCCAAAATATCCCCCTACATAGAATTCTAAGGATGTCATTCCAAGTATCTTAAATGTATCGACAAATCCAAAATCTTGTCCACATGTTTTACATTGTCTGGTTGGATCATTGTCTGAAACACAACACCCCCCTAACACTATTTCTCCACGTTTCATTAATTCGAAAGCTTCATATGATGGCATTCCATATAAAATTTTAACCGTTTCTGTTGATCCACATGCTGGGCATTTTTTCTTCGGCATATCAATATCACCCCATCGTCCTTTGTAATGCACCATTTGGTGTTGGTATATTTTTAATATCTAATTCTTTGATGAAACAGTAATGTTCCAGGAACTCTTTTGCAAATTTCTCTTCCGAAGTCCCTTTCTTTATTTCACAAATTTTATTTAGTACTTGGGATGCCTGTATATCTGTTATGTATCTATGTAATCCACTTCCAAATACAATCTTTTCTGGCTTATTAGGATTGAAGTAATAATCCCAGAACTTCAACTTTTTGGCTTCATCAAGAGATAGATGTAATCTATATTTTGGGTTTGCTCCTACATGTCCTTCTTCTCGACTATCCCCTTCATAATTTTCATTAATTAGAAATACAGCAAAAATAAATCTCTCGCTATCATCAGCATAGGGAAGTTTAGAGGTTAGTAATGCTAAACTATTTGGTTTTACATTTCTCAGCGACATAGGTTTTCCTTTATCATCACCATTCTGAGTAACCCCTGCACCAGCAGTCCATATTTCAAACATTTGGCTCTCATAACAAACAGACTTGCTGAATTCAAATTTTGTTTCATTGTAAAACTTAGTTATTTCATCTCTTGATATTTCACCACTTAAATATTTGAAGCACTTGTTTTCTGGTTGGCTACACCAAATATGTTTTGCTACTTTAATATTGTATTTAATTATTTCGTCAGTACATACACCTTTATAACCAACTACTTTGTTGCTTTTCCCACCATCACAATAATTACACTTAAAGGCAATATTATTCTTATCAGTAGATTTTGTAGTATATACCTTTGCATTACCGGAATTACCTAAGTTTTTTTTGCTCTTCATAACATTAGCACGTTCCTCAGTAGCTTTCTTATTCTCTGCTTCTTTCTGTACAATTTTTATTTTTTCTTCTTCAATATCTTTTAATAAGGCTGTATTTTCTAATTGTAAAAACTGTCCAAAAGCCGCTGGGTAAACAAACTTCTTTTCTTCCATAGTTTCATCAAATAATATTACTACATAATTTTGTTCACACTTTACAATTTTTCCCTTACCGAAAGCTTTATGAATAACTATTTCACCACAAAGATTCAAAAATCTACACCCCCAATAAAAGCTAATGTACCTAAATACTAATTACCCTAGTCTAAATTATCCTTATAAAATTCCATATTGCTTCGTATACTGCATACTCGACTTTTTTATCCTTATAGCTTCTATTCCTTTTAAACAAATCCCTGTAAAAAAAGTATAAATTTTAATTATTATCAAACGACAAAAAATGACAATTTAAATATGCGCAATAGCTTTAATCTTTAACTTATTTTTTCAAGATTAATTCTTTTAATCTACATTAGATGTATTTAGGCTTTACTGGTTTGACGTTTATTCTTTACTATTTTTCTTCAATCCTCTTTGTTTGCTGAATTTTCAAAATCTCTCTTATAATAAAGAAAAAATAAGGAAGGAGGATGATCTTGAACAAAATTCAATTGCTAAGAATTTTCAGCTATGGTAATTCCAATGTATAGGGGGTACTCAGCTGGTTCAACTGGATCATCGTTTACTTGAAAAACTACAACAGATTAGGTATATGGTAGGTGGTCCTGTAAACATTACATCAGGATATCGTACTCAAGCTCACAATCAAAGGGTTGGGTGTAGCCCCAATAGTCAGCATATGCATACGGGCATGCGGGTATCTGAGGTCTGTGGTCTCACCTCGCATTGCGTAAATCTTGAGAAAATGTCTATTAAGGTGGATAAGATCATAATAAAAAAGAAAAGGGAATGGGTATTTGTAACCCCTAAGACCCGATCCTATAATCGGGAGATTTTAATTGGTATTACCCTAGTCAACATTTTAAAAAGACATCGTAAAGCCCAAATGGAAACAAATTGGCCGATGGTAGGCATTGTATTGATAGTGACTTTGTACGTACTAAGGAAAATGGAGAATTGGTTTCTCCAGACACTCTAAAGCATATAAGTCGTTTGGTGAATTATGAGCTGATAATTCCCTTTAAATTCCACTCCATTGGACATACCGATACTACGATGCTACTAGAGGCTGGAGCAAATATTAAAGAAATTCAAGGGCGTTTAGGCCATAGTAAACTTTCCACTACTATGGATACCTACTCTCATATTACCAGTAAACTTAAACAGGATAGTGTGGATCGTTTTGAAAGTATGATTAAATGAGTTGCCACCCATTTAGAAAAAGCGTTGGTAAATGGGTGGCAGGTGGCAAAATATATGATTTTAAATCGCTGAAACTCTTCTTAATCCTAGATATTTTAGCGACATACTCCACATGAGCCATATAGGGAAACCTCTCACTTTTGCTCACATATATGAAAGTATCAAAAACTTGAAAATTCCCATAATAACATACATGAGTTATGCAGTTGACTCCATATACTGGGAATTTTGCACAGTAAACCAACCTAACAATAAATTCTTCGGCCAAAATTTATCAATAAGTCTTGCAAATTGCCTAACTTCTGTGTCAAAATGTACTTGTATAGTTTGAAAGCATTGCTGTGCTTTTATAACGATACGGTATGTGGCGTTGAAAAAGTTTCGGACCATTTCGCCGTGGGTGAAGCCTTCTTCAGCGCCTTTATTATTGAGTTCCCATCTTGCATAGACAAGTAAAGTTTCTGCTGTAAAAATGAGCTCAATATGGGCGTAATGATGACTTTCCGACGTTGAGTGGCAAGAATTCAACCCCAGTTCTTGTTTTGCAGTTCTAAAAAAAACCTCAATGCTCCAACGCTTAATATATGCATCTAAAGCTTCTTCAGGATTATCGACCCTATTACTAATCAAAAGGTAAGCCCCACGATATGTAGCTGCAACCTCTTTGTTTTTCTCAAATTCATCCTTCATCATTTCAGTATCTTCTTTGAGTCTTGTAGCTACAACTGCTTTTGCAATAGGCGTATAACGATACTTAGTTACTACTTTACCCTGCTTTCCAACTAAACGGTAGGGTAACTTGATATAAATATTAGGTATGGATATAGCACTTACTTTATCTTTAGACCACTAATAAGAAGTTTGAAAAAAACTTCTTTAATAAGCATTGAAGGCTTTACAGGGATAAAGCGTTCTCGGCCTGTAATATTCTCAATTTCTTTTCGATAAAGTCTCAGTATTACGTTTTGCCTTAGTAACCCAATCATATTGATGATCTGTGAGCCAATTAAAAAAGTCTTTGCATAAAAACCGGCGGTCCATGGCAACCCATAGTACCCCTGTGTAAATCCGGCGAATATCCATTAGCATTTCTTTTGAAAGATCTATTTTTGTCTGTTTTTCATCGCTATTTTCTACCTTACGCCAAATACGCCAAAACAATGGATATTTAAGTCCGTTCTTTAATACAACAGTTGTAGCAACTATATTCATACACCAGATATTTATTTTAATGGAGCTATCATATAACCAACAAAGGAAAGGGATTTTCTTTCCATGGGCATGAGCCACCTTTGTATCATCAAGTACAATAACATCTCCTTCAGTAAATGCAGTTTCTTCTTCTTGTTGTAGTCTTTGTACTCTTTTAAAACTAAATAAACCCCAATTATAATCAGTTGTAAAAAAGCGGCTAAAGGTATATTGAGCCATTTTAAGATTCCGAAACATCGGTTGTAATAAGCTATCCTTAGTAGCATAATCAGAAATACGTGAGACAGAATTTTTATTAGCAATAAGTCCTACCACATAAGCAAAAGCAATAAGCCAAGTGGGTACACCATTACGTTTTACAATACCCGATTGCGTAAGCAGAAGTGAAAAATCAAATTTATCCCAAATTGCTTTTAAAACTGGCGTTCCGCCCCCATTTCCTTGTTGTAAATTTCTATATTTCGGTTTCCCAAGAGTCATATTTATCACCCATTCATCAAGAGTAATGGCTATTAATACCATTCACTTTGATTATTGGGGCGGGTTTAAAAAGTCAAGTCTTTTTTGCTATTTCAAGACATATAAAACAAAAATATTTTTTAGTATATTATAATATACGATACATCAGTCTTATTTACATTTATTTACACGAACTGCATAACTCATGTAACATATATAGTTAAGGTAATTTATTACAATTATATAGGTGGTGGTTAATTGAGTATATATGAAAAACGAGTGACTAAATATGAGAAACTAGTTAGTCACTTAGAGAAAAGATTACATTCTGTTGGTAATTGGAGATTATTAACTGCTGTTAGTGGTATTATTATTTCTGCTGGAGCTGATAGGTTCGGGTTATATTATTTGTTTTGGAGTTCTATCCTTATCTTCACTTCTTTGTTCATATATTTAGTAATTGAATATAATAAGCTAAAAAAGGTACTAGAGTATGGAAAATCAATGCTTAAGATTAATGGTGACTCTGCTAAACGATTAAATGGTACTTGGGTTGAATTTGAAGATGTTGGAGAAGAATTAAAAAATGAAAATCATGATTATTCCAGTGATCTTGATATATTCGGTAGAGGTTCTCTTTTCCAATGGATTAATACTACTAATACTTATTTAGGAAGAGCTAAACTTAAGGATTTTTTAACTAAATCATGTTATTCAGAGAAGCTTTTATATGATAGACAGACTGCTATAATTGAACTTGCTAAAAAACGATGGTGGCGTCAAAGGTTTCAAGCTGAAGGTTTTGAAATTGCTAATGAAATAAGAGAAGATGAACGCCTAATAAAATGGTTTGAAACTAAAAATAATTTTTATGCTAGAAAAGATATAGTTATTTTAATTCGTTTATCACCATTCGTAACAATTTCAACCTTCTTATTAGGATACGGATTTAGCGTAATCCCTAGATTTATTCCTATTCTTGCGCTAATAATACAAATAGTAATGCTTCTTGTAGGTGTTAAACAAAGAAATATTGACTTGAATACTGTATATACTTATCAAAGAAATATTAGAGTATATAAAAATATGCTTAAGCGTTTTGAAAAAGTAAATTTTAAATCTCTCTATATCAATAATTTAATGGAAATAATTAAAAGTAAAGATGGTTTATCGGCCTATAAGCAATTAGCTGAATTAGAAAAGATTGTTGATAGCATTTCAAATAGGGGTAATCTAATGTTTCTACCAATTAATATTTTTCTCCTATGGGATTATCAGTGTATGGTCTCCTTAGAAAAATGGAAAAGAAACTCTGGCCATTTAGTAAATAACTGGCTAACTGCATTAGGTGAAATGGAAGCTTTATCTAGTCTAGCAATTATTAGCTTTGATTATCCGGAATGGACAATGCCTGTTTTTACAAAAGAATCATCGGTTGTTAGATCCAAGGGTATAGGACATCCCCTCCTGACTAATAAACAGGTATATAATGATTTAATAATTGAGAAACCTAAAAATATTTTACTAATTACTGGATCTAATATGTCTGGTAAAAGTACGTTATTAAGAACCATTGGTATAAACCTTGTCCTTGCCTATGCTGGCGCCCCTGTTTGTGCTAAAGAATTCCAATGCTCTTTTATGAGAATTATCACCTGTATGAGAGTTAGTGATAATCTTGAAAAAAGTATATCTTCCTTTTATGCTGAATTGCTGCGAATTAAAGAAATCCTTAGGGCTACCGAGGAGAGTCAGCAGGTATTTTTCTTACTAGACGAAATATTTAAGGGTACTAATTCCCATGATAGGCATTTAGGTGCAAAGATTTTAATTGCAAAGTTATACAAACAAAATGCAGTTGGATTAGTCTCTACCCATGACTTAGAACTTGGAGAACTAGAGCAGAGTACAAATGGAAATATAGTTAACTATCATTTTCAAGAGCATTATAAAGAAGGTAAAATATACTTTGATTACAAATTAAGAAAAGGAATTTCTACAACAAGAAATGCCCTGTATTTAATGAAAATGATTGGTTTAGAAGATTAGACCCAAAATTCTATTTGTAATATATGGTATAATTAACAATATATTTAAGTTAACTATATTTATGAGGGGGATTATTATGGCTTTCGAAAAGACTAACTTTGATATTTTTCAAATAGGTTATAAAGATAGCTTTACAAAGCAAATAAATGAAGAGGATGTCCAAAAGTTTTCTGAACTTACAGGTGATGTTAATCCGGTACATATGAATGAAGAGTACGCTGGTACTACTCGTTTCAAAAAAAGAATTGCCCATGGAGTAATTAGCGCTGGTATTATTTCTGCATTAGTTGGCAATAAGTTAATGGGGGTTGGTTCTATATATGTGTCTCAAGAACTAAAATTTCTTGCACCAGTTTTCATTGGTGACACGCTCACAGCCTCAGGTGAAATAGTTGAAAAAAATGAAGAAAAGAGAAGAATTAAAGTTAAAATGGAAGTACATAATCAAGATGGGAAGCTAGTAACTGAAGGATATGGAATAGTAATGCATGAGTAAGTTTTAAAAGATAGAACCCTTATTTTCTAAGGGCTCTATCTTTCTTTATTTATAACTTATATTTTACTTTATTACTTTTTCTTTAACAAAGGATTTTTAAAATTGTATGCTTTGGTGATATTCTTGAAGATTCTTAATTTGTTTGTTTCCTTTGCTGTTTTCAATGTATGACTCAATTCCTTTTGCACTTGCAATTGCTGCAGCAGTTGTTGTAATGTATGGAATTTTATGTCTAATAGCAGCCTTTCTAATGTATGAGTCATCCTCATTACTATCCTTACTTTCAAGAGGTGTATTTATAACTAAGTTTACCTCTTTATTGGTTATTATATCTAAAATGTTTGGTCTTCCCTCATGAAGCTTTTTAACAACAGTTGATTGGATTCCCTTATCAGCTAAGAACTTACTTGTTCCCTCTGTAGCCTTAATTTCAAATCCAATTTGAGCAAACTTTTGCGCTGCTTCTAATATTGCTTCTCTATCCTCTTCTCTTACTGTAATTAATACAGATCCCTGAGTAGGTAATGAAACCTGAGTTCCTTCCTGTGCCTTATAGAAAGCAAATCCGAAGGAATCACCCATACCTAATACTTCCCCAGTAGATTTCATTTCCGGTCCTAGTAGTGGATCGATTTCCGGGAACATATTAAATGGGAATACTGCTTCCTTTACTCCATAGTATGGAACTTTTACTTCTTTTAAATTAGCTACGATTTCTTTGTTTGAGTTAGTTACTTTATCCATAATAATTTCTGTCGCAATTTTTGCCATTGAAATATTGCAGATTTTTGAAACTAGAGGAACTGTTCTAGAAGCTCTTGGATTCGCCTCTAATACGTATACTTTACCATCTGCAATGGCATATTGTATATTCATAAGACCTATTACATTTAGTTCCCGGGCAATTTTTTTCGTATACTCATTAATAGTTTTTATATGCTCCTCTGGTATAGTAATCGGTGGAATAACACATGCAGAGTCTCCTGAATGTACTCCTGCATATTCAATATGCTCCATTACTGCAGGAACGAAAACATTACTTCCGTCTGAAATAGCATCTGCCTCTGCCTCTATGGCATTATCTAAAAATTTATCTATTAATATTGGTGACTCTGGAGCTATATCTGTTGAGTTATTTATATATGTTTTTAACATTTCCTCGTCATATATAATTTCCATACCTCTTCCACCAAGAACGAATGAAGGTCTAACCATTAATGGATATCCAATTTTATTAGCTACTGTTATTGCTTGTTCTAAATCACTAGCCATACCTGATTCTGGCATAGGGATTTCTAATTTTTCCATCATTAATCTAAACTGATCTCTATCCTCAGCTAAATTAATTGTTTCAAGTGAGGTTCCTAAAATATTAACTCCTGCCTTTTCAAGCTCCCCTGCAATATTTAATGGGGTTTGACCACCAAACTGAACAATAACTCCTAATGGCTTTTCTTTATGGTATATACTTAATACATCCTCTACTGTCAGAGGCTCAAAATATAGTTTATCTGAAGTGTCATAGTCCGTTGAAACAGTTTCTGGGTTACAGTTAACGATAATTGTTTCATATCCTAATTCTCTTAGTGTAAGAGCTGTATGCACGCAACAATAGTCAAACTCTATACCCTGACCTATTCTATTAGGCCCACCACCTAAAATCATTACCTTTTGTTTATCTGTAGCTGTAGTTTTATCCTCAGCATTATAGGTTGAATAATAGTAAGCTGCATTGTCAACTCCACTCACAGGAACTGGTTCCCACGCCTCAGAGATTCCTAGACCAATTCTTTGACTTCTTATTTTATCTTCTGGTTGGTTTAATAACTTAGCAATATATTTATCTGCAAATCCATCTTTTTTGGCCTGAATTAGTAAATCATCAGGTAGACTATTGTTTTTATACTTTAACATTTCCTCCTCTAACTCTACTAACTCCTTCATTTGCTGAATAAACCATGCTTTAATATATGTTAATTTATGAAGTTCTTCAACTGTAGCCCCTTTTCTTAAGGCCTCATACATAATAAATTGACGTTCACTTGAAGGTTCTACTAACATCCCTAATAGCTCTTCTAAAGACTTTGAGTTGTAGTTTTTAACAAAACCTAACCCGTGTCGATTAGTTTCTAAAGAACGGATGGCTTTTTGGAAAGCCTCCTTATAGTTTTTACCTATACTCATTACCTCTCCAACAGCCTTCATTTGTGTTCCTAGTTTATCATGAGCTTCTTTGAACTTTTCAAATGCCCACCTAGCGAATTTAACTACTACATAATCTCCTGATGGTGTATATTTCTCTAAAGTACCATCTCTCCAATAAGGAATTTCATCTAAAGTTAAACCCGAAGCCAACATTGATGATACTAAAGCTATTGGGAAACCTGTAGCCTTAGAAGCTAGTGCAGATGATCTTGAGGCCCTAGGGTTAATTTCAATAACAACCACCCTACCTGTTTTAGGATCATGAGCAAATTGTACATTAGTACCTCCAATTACACCAATTGCTTCTACTATATCATGGGCATGTTTCTGTAGTTTTTGTTGTAGCTCTTCACTTATTGTTAGCATAGGAGCTGTACAAAATGAGTCACCTGTATGTACTCCTACAGCGTCAACATTTTCTATAAAACATACGGTTATCATTTGGTTTTTAGAATCTCTTACTACCTCTAATTCTAGTTCTTCCCATCCTAAAACCGACTCTTCTATTAGTACCTGACCTACTATGGAAGCAGCTATCCCTCTTTTAACTATGTTAATTAACTCTTCGGTGTTATAAACTAAACCTCCACCTGTTCCACCCATTGTGTATGCAGGTCTAATTACAACTGGGAAACCTAGCTCTTTAACTATATTTTCAGCTTCTTCTACACTATATGCAGGAAAGCTTCTAGCCATTTCTATGCCTAGTTTATTCATAGTCTCTTTAAAAGCGATTCTATCTTCTCCTCTTTCGATAGCATCGACTTGCACTCCAATTACTTGTACTGCAAACTTTTCTAATACTCCTGCCTTAAAAAGCTCTACACAAAGATTAAGAGCAGATTGACCACCTAAATTAGGAAGTAGTGCATCTGGTCTTTCTTTTTCAATAATTTCAGTTAATCTTTTTACATTTAGTGGTTCTATATATGTAGCATCAGCCATGCCTGGATCTGTCATAATTGTTGCAGGATTTGAATTTACTAGTACTATTTTATAGCCTAAGTTTCTTAGGGCTTTACAAGCTTGAGTTCCAGAATAATCAAATTCACAAGCCTGTCCGATTATAATAGGTCCCGATCCAATGATCATTATTTTGTTGATATCTGTACGTTTTGGCATTTATCATTCTCCTTTTCAAATGAATAAATATAATATATTTTAAATAATTATAGCAGGTTAATTTTAAATATGCTACTTCTTTTTGAATATTATTTCGCGCAAGTGTATATTTATAAATAATTCAAATTCACTTCATACACAGATTTACCTTATCATATGTATTTTAAAACTATATAATTCAATTTGTTTATTAATTTATTAAGACTTAATATACAAAATAAAATAAGGTCTGTAGAATATACTTAACTCTACAAACCTTAATATTAAAATTTGAACTATAATTAATCAAATCAATACTAATTCATATTTACTTAGATAACTCTTCAGCATTTTCCCCTGCTTGTATTATACAGTCTTCCACAGCTTTCAAAATTGCTTTACTTGTATATGTTGCACCTGATACAGTATCAACTTTTAATCTCTGATTTTCTATAATAGCTGCAGGTATTCCCTCTAGAGCTGGTCCTGCAATATAATCTGTTTCAACATTACTTACAACTACTATCTCCGCTATGGAATCTTCTGTAAAAGTTACTTCAATTACTACAGGACCATTAAAACCTAGTTGTTCAGAAGTATATGTACCTGCTGTATATGACGGTACAAAAACTTCTTTTTTATCCCCTGAAGAACAAGCTGTTAATAACAACAAAAGTATAATTATTAATGCTATCCCTTTAATTCCATAGATACTTTTCATCATTACTCCTCCCTGATAATTTACCGAACTAGAGTTATATTTAAAGTTAATGTACTATATAATCCTCTTCCTTCATATTTGTCACTAGCTTAAGATCCTTACCATCCATTATTATTAAAGCAACTTTATAATGATCTAAATATGTATTCATAAAATCTATAGCTTCCTCTTCTGCCATAGTACATAGTGCTGTTGAGATTGCATCTGCCTCGCTGGACTTATTACCTAATATAGATACAGCTAAGATACTGCTAGTAGTAGGCTCTCCAGTATACGGATTAATGATATGGCTGTATTCTCTCCCATCTAAGAAATAGCTTAAATCATAGGTGCCACTAGTAGAAATCCCAGTATTTTTATCAAATATAGTTAAGTATTTTTCTGTTTTATTATTTGGATTTGAAACAGTTATGCCCCACATATTATCATCTGGTGCACCTTTATTAGAAACATTTCGCTTCAATAACTGTAAGCTACTAAGACCAACATTTACAAAACCATATTCATAGCCATTCATTTTTAAAATTTCTATCGCTTTATCTGCTGCGTAACCTTTAGCAATTCCACCTAAATCGATTTTAAGTGAGTATAGGACTCCGTCAATTTCTATGTCATTTATATTTTTAGTAAGTATATAACCACTACTATCATTTCCACTTAAAATTACTCCTGCGAAGTCAGAGAGCTCTCGAAATGCCTCAATATATTTATTATCTGGGAGATTAAAACTACCATTATCATTTCTATTTCGATCATATGGCATCCCGTTAACTTGATTTACATAATTAAATCTTGGTGTAAATCCCCATAAATCTACTAAATTATATACTGCGGGGTTATACTTTCCATTTGTAAATTCATACATTTCCTTAGATATCTTTATTAGTTCCGCAGTCAATGGGCTTATTTCAATACTTTCCTCATATCTAATCATATTAAATCTATATATATCACTTTCTGGAATACTAACACTAGCTGCCTTATCTAATTCTTCAAGCATATTGTTGATTTCCTGCCATGTAGATTCAAAGCGTTCTATAGCTTTGGGAGCTGAAAAATCGTCAAATACTATAACTGAACTTACTGTACCAAAGTGATCATAGCTTATTTTTCTTCTGGATGTAAGTTCCCCAGTACTTTTATTACCTATATTACATCCCATCATAATAAATATAATACAAAATAATATAGCAGAAATCTTTTTCATCCTAAAGTTACCCCCTTAAAAAGGATAAGCACCTACAAAAGTCGGTGCTTATATTTTTCTAACTAAGATTATTCAGCAACGACCCAGTTCTCGTGATATATCTTATCAGTTACCTTAGTTTCAGCAGTCTCATCCATCGTTCCTATTACAACTGCACAAACAAATTTTAGATTTCCATAGGCTTCTACTGCACGATTTTCGTCCCCACGTTTTAATGGATCATATCCTAATACATATTTATATCCCTTATCTTTTAAATATACTTCCTCTGTTGTTAACTCTCTTGTAGACCCGCCTCTAGTGTATTCAGTAGTCATAAACATATGTGTTCCATATCCATAACTAATCGCTCCAAGATTTAAGTATCCCGTTGCAATCCCCACGTTATAATAACCTCTATCTAATGATTGATCATGTCCTCCTAAACTTTCTTCTTTAGGAAGAAGTCTATCTCCAAATACTAGAACGGTTACTGTTCCATCATGTGCATTACCTTCACCAACAACATCTACTTGTTGATCTACATCCTTAAGAACTACCATTAAGTAATCGTTAAACCCTCTTGATGTAGGAGTTAGACTTGTAAGTTTCATAATTGATGCTAAGTCCTCAGGTGTTGGTGCATATGCTGCTCCCTCTTTAAATGATCCATTATTAACTGTTCTCCAAACACCTTCAGTTTCTACCCAATTAGGAAATTGAGCTGCATCAAAAATAACTTCTGGAGTACTAGGTGTACTGTTATTACTTGGAGTCGTGTTAACACACCCAGTCATCATAGTTACCATAAGTAATACCACAAGTACAATTGAAACAGGTTTATACCTCTTCATAATTTTCATCATCCTCCCCTTTTATTTTTTCATCATTATAGTATTTTGTTTAACTATAACGATGATAAAAACTAGTTTGAAATGAAAATAAATAATAAAATCTATCAGATAAGATTATTTAATTCTTATCTATCTATTAAATTATATTGCTTGTCTTAGACATCTAGTACACTTTTTACTATGCTTTAACCAAATAAAAAAATGAATAAATGTCGTAAAAGGCATTCAAATCTTTTGTATAAATGGTAAAATATAGATATATAATGTCATTTACAAAGTGAGGTAAACAATGAGTTTATTTAAAAATTATGATAGAAAAAGAAAAGCTTGGCTTGATGGTGTTGCCCATGCAACCCTAGATCCAGATGGGCCAGGCTCAGCAAGAATGCATTTAGTACCACCCAAACCACTAATTCTTAAGGACCCTCCTAGTCAACTTATTATTAACGGTACATGGTTCTTACCTATTGGTCCTTCATGGGCTACAGTTCTGCGTATATTCTTTAAAGAGTTACAGAATCATTGTAAGAACAAGCGTCATATTAGTGAACATGAAACTGATTTAATAGAAAAAACTGTTGTTACAAAAGTACTTGAGCTATATCCTAAAACAGAAGAAAACTTAATTTTATCTGATCTTAGAGAAATAATTACTTTAGGTGTAAACATAGCTACCAACGGATATATACCTCCAGAAACTAATATAGGAATGAATTTAGAAGAATACAGTCAATATATGACTGCACCCCATCGTATGGATCTTATTCTAGCCCCAATGTCTCTAAATAGTAAACGAGCTTGTCCTCTAGAATGTGTTTGCTGCTATGCTGACTATGGTGATTTTATGGATATCGAAAAGCCTTTAGAAACTTCAGAATGGAAACAGATAATAGATAGATGTAAAGATGCAGGGATTCCTATGCTTACATTTACAGGTGGAGAGCCATTAACAAGTCCAGATATTGTGGAATTGGTAAAATACTCTTCCTGGTTTGTAACTAGACTAAATACAAGTGGATATAATTTAACTAAAGAGCTTGCTAATGAGTTACATAGTGCAAGTCTAGATGGAATACAAATCACACTTTATTCTGATGACCCTAAAATACATGATGATTTAGTTGGCAAAGTGGGTGCGTGGGAGAAAACTATTCAGGGAATAAAAAATGCAATGGATGTAGGCCTAAGCGTAAGTATCAATACTCCTTTAGTTTCTAGAAATAAAGATTATATAAGTCTAATACGATTTGTTCATGAATTAGGAGTTTATTGTGTTGGTTGTTCCAGTCTAATTCCTACTGGAAATGCTGTAGAACAAATAAGAACTGGAAAAGCCTTGAATAAAACTGAGCTTAAAGATATCTTAAGCGAAGCTGTTTCTGTATGTAAGGAGCTAATAATGGAAATTTCATTTACATCACCAGGCTGGTTATCCTCTGAGGAACTAATTGAATTAGGCCTACCAAGTGCTCCTGTTTGTGGTGCCTGTCTCTCTAACATGGCTATTACACCTACTGGGGAGGTTGTACCATGTCAAAGTTGGTTAAAAGGCCCATCTCTTGGGGACATTCGTGCCCAATCTTGGGATAAAATATGGAATAGTAAAACCTGTAAAGAAATACGTAAAGACTTTGCTACTAAAGGAAGTTGTCCATTGAAGGAGGCCTGATTATGAAAATTAAACGTTTATTAATAACTATATTTGTTTTTTTGCTTTTAACTCTACAGGTCGTGTCAGCGACACCACCTGATATTATTCATGAAATGTTAGTTAAAATAACACCTAATACAGATGGAAGCTTAAATATAAGCTATGAATTTGACTATGAGGCTACGACAGATTTCCCACCTAACATTCAATATTTACAAATAGGTGTAGCAAATAGTGATTTTACTCTCCTGAGTTTATAGGTTGCAAGAACAAAAAATCAGCTAAACACCTTAAAAATACTAGGTCATAGCTGATTTGTTTTTATTTTTTTATGTTGTGAACTATTTCTTTCCTATAAGAACGAATTTGCTCGATTCTTATATTTCTGTAATTTAGAGAAACACCAAATAATTTTTCGATATCTCTATAAATTTCATCTTGTTTATTAAGTGAGTAGATTCCATTGGTAATAAATCTACACGTTGCATTTCTAAGAGACTCTTGTATTCGTTTAATAGAGTATTTGTTTTTGAGTTTATTCTCTAGAATTCTCGAAATTAATAATGCTACGAAACAAATAAGAAAATGTCCTTCTATTCTATCCTCTCTTCGAACATAGACAGGACGACCTTCTAAATCTGACTTTAAAACTTTAAAAGATTCTTCTATCTTCCAAAGACCTCTATACCTTTCAATTATTTCTTCATCAGGCATTTCAAGCTCACTGGTAACAAGAGCATAATACCCATCTAAGGCCACATCTCTTTCGTACTTAGCAGCTTCAAACTCTAAGAGCGTTTTTTTATCTTCCACTTCACCTGTATAAGTATCTATCTCTATTTCTTTTAAATACTTTTTTACACCATAACGATTAGAAGCTTTATATTTCGAAGGATTTTCAAGATACTCTTGAATTTTTTTCTTCTAATTTTTCTCTTTTGTGTTTTTCTCTAGCATCATAATCAGCAGCCCAGAAAGATACAACTTTTTCTTTGAGTGTAATTTCCTCACCATTTTCGTTATTAGTTTTTCTTTCCCTGAAGAAAGATTTAATCTTAAAAGTTTTAGTAGAGTTATAAACGTAGCCTTCATCTTTAAGAATTTCTTTTATAAATGTCTTAGAGGCACCTCTTACCTTTTGTGAAACTATGTAACCATCATTGTTTTCTACAAGAAAAGCTAGGTTTTTACCACTATTTAGAGCTTTGTCTGCTGTTAGAATTACTCTCTCAAGAGCATATCTATTTTTCATATTCTTTAAGGCAGGAATAAGCATTGTACTATCATGGGTATTACCAGAAAAAGATCATACCCAACAGGTAGGCCTGCTCTATCAATTGCTAGACTCATTTGTACGATTGGCGTTGTTCTTTTTTGTTTAGAGATACCAACTTTTTTAAGATTATTTTCTAAGTCTGATTCAAAGTAATAGTTAGTTACATCAAAGAAAACAAGTGAAGTATCTCTACCGTGGATCTGTGAAACTTGCTCATGAAGATGTTGTTGTAGGTCTTCTTTAATATCCTTCATTAGAGAGAGAGACTCGTAAATAGAATTTATAGTTACTTTAAAAGATT
Source organism: Serpentinicella alkaliphila (assembly GCF_018141405.1). Lineage (NCBI taxonomy): Bacteria > Bacillati > Bacillota > Clostridia > Peptostreptococcales > Natronincolaceae > Serpentinicella > Serpentinicella alkaliphila. Next base: position 2,356,010 of record NZ_CP058648.1, on the reverse strand, counting down.
CGAAATACTCATCTTTATTTTCAAATGTTGATTTTTTACTAGCAGGTTTCAGAATTCTTCCATATAGAAGCAATTGAAAAACTTCATTCAAGTCAAAAACATGCTTTCTTTTACGCATTTGTGATTTAAAAAACTGAGGCAAACTAAGCTCATTATAGAGTCTTTCAAGAAAAAAGTAGCCATAGTTCTTATCAATTTCCATATCATCGTTACTATCACTAAGGTTCAATGTTAGATTTACTTGGTTTTTAGTTATCAATTTAGCAGAATCTTTTAGCTTTTGTAGAATATCCGGATCATTAGCCTCTAATTCTTCAAGATTGCCATAGCATTTAATAATTCTTTGTTTAGATTTACCATTTTCGTCACGGTAGCCTTCAACAAGATATACTTTTTTATACTTAGCTGTAGGACTCTTAGTCACTCTAATAAACATAAAATCACCCTCTTTTATTATATCACAGTACATCGAAGTACACAACAATTATTTCCAAAATTTCCAATAAAAAAACACCTGAAATTCAAGTGTTTTATCATCTTTTTAGTTTTTGAACCTATAAACTCAGGATATAAGCTATGAATTTGACTATGAGGCTACGACAGATTTCCCACCTAACATTCAATATTTACAAATAGGTGTAGCAAATAGTGATTTTACTCTTTTAGAATATTCCCCTTCTTCATTAATATCTAATGGGAAGGAATTGAAATCAGCAACATCACAAGTTCAACTGGACTTTCATAGATTACCAAAGCAAGGAGATAGATTTAATTTCAGCTTTACTATCAATCAACGTTCCATGTTATATAAGGCTGGAGACGATACTGTATCACTACAGTTTAGACCTGGGTGGTTCGATTTTGCAGTAATAAATGAGCTTAAAGTTATTTTAAATACTGAAAACATTTCCCCTATAGACTTTAAGGTTCAACCTTCAGAAACAGCTCATACTGAGGTATCCTGGATAACAAAAAATATGAGAACAAATCAAAAAGCTGACATTGTTACTGTTATTTATAAAAGTGATTCATTTCCTGAGCTAAATAGTTTAAAGAATAATACTTCTATTGGCAGTTTTATTATTACTGCTATATTTATATTAGTTATAGTAATTATTCTATTCATCCTCATTAAACCCTCCGGCCCTAATAATTATAATTCAGGAAGATATGGTGGCGGGTATAGAGGTGGAGCTTTTATTGCTGGAAGTAGTTCTCTTCATCGAGGTGGAACAGGGGGATGCGCCTGCGCCTGTGCTTGTGCCTGTGCTTGCGCCGTTGGTGGTCGTGTAGGCTGTTCCGAACGGGGATACCAAGTTCTACATTGGTTAATAAAGAATAATAGTAAGTAATAGAGACTCCATTTTGGAGTCTCTTCTGTTAATTTATATTATGGTTTCCATTTATTTAACTTAGATCCTATTTTAGCATTATCATATATTTTAGATGTTTTTTTGCAGAGGCTCTGAAATATTATTTAAAAGAATAAAGAATAGATATATCGTACCTATAGATAATAATGGAAACATAACTATTTCAGCTATATTTAGTTTTACTCCCGCTAATAATTGTCCTATAACCATTGCTGTTACCGATGTTCCTAAAGTAATACCCTTTATAATTACTATAGATGATAAAAGATAACCATATGGGTTCCTTTTTAATAGGAGAACCGCTGATAGTATAGATACAGGAAATATAAATCCTAAATCTAAACCTTGTATAACTAAAGCAGTATAATGTTCTATAATTAAAGGAACTGAGTTATTAATTACTGCAGGTAAAATCATTCCTAACCAATTAAAGGCCAAAAATAATCCGATTACAATCTGAAATATTGCTAAAGTTTTAATTGGAAGCTTTGTATTAAAAGAATTTCTTAATTGGTCTAAATCAAAGGACATCATACATAAAGTAAAAGCAAAGAAGCTAGCTGACATAATTATTACATAGATTAGAAAAAAAGAATTATACATCCATAGAAAAGTATAAGAGACATAAGTATATAAAAAGAAGGCTAGAGTACCAGTTAATAATAGCTTACCTTTCAATGATTTTTTTCTATACATACCTAGGGATATTAATAATATTGGAATACCTAATACTAAGGTTACTACATCCTGTGCTCTTCCTTGGGCAACGATTGCTATTGAGTCATTCTTATATATTCCTTTGCCATAGATTTCCACTTGCTCTCCATGAATAGATTTAAATTCTGATATTTCACTAGTATTGTTTGAAAAAACACCTACTAATGCTGCTATAGTTGATAGTACAGTTATTATTAAAACAAGTATTGTAATAGCCTTTTTAAACCTCAAATTTCATTCCTCCTAGAACATATATGAGCACTAAAAACTTATTATTATATGTATATTATACCAGATTAGGATATTAGAAAGAATTATAGTTATTAACAAATATCTAATTTAAATACTCCCTCAAAAAAAATTGAGGGAGCAAGAATTATAGACTATTATTTATTTCTTCAGTAATTATTCTGATTAACTCATGAACTTCAAATCCACCTTTTTCACTTATCATTTCAATCGTTGCAATCGACGACATAGTTCTGAATATAACTGGGTTTTTAAGTTTGCTATATTTTGGTGATAAATTAAACATATACTCTTTAATAAATGGATATTTCTTAATTAGTTCACCGATTACAGTATCTTTAGTTATACCATAAGGATTTAACTCGTCCTTATTTTCCTCAACCGGTCCATCATCATTATTCTTTTTATTCTCCCATGTTAGCAATCTTTGACTTCCTTCCAAACTTCTAATACGGGTTACATCCTGCATCATTTCTAGTACTCCTCTGAATTTGCCCTTTTCATCCCTTACAGCATTGTAAATTATATAAATAAACTTTCCACCAACCTCTAACCAAAACTCAGCCATATCTTGTTCTCCAGATCTAAAGGCCTCAATAATTTCCTCTACTGTATGGACACTTTCCCTAGGATGGCAGTTTTGAACTTTTCTTCCAATTACACCTGCACTTCTTGGAAATACCCTATGTTTTGTGTCACTATAAAATTTAACTATTTCATTTTCATCTACATAGGATAGGTCAACTTGTAAATGTTTAAATATTAGATTTATTTGCTCCAAAGTTAATTTGCCTTGGCTAACATCCAAAACTTCTCCTCTGCCAGTGTTTTCAAGTACACCATGTTTATGTAGAACATTCGCTAAGTCCTTTAGCAACTCATTATTTAAAAATATCTTGTCTGTTTTATCCTCTTCAATTCCAAATGGTATTGGAGCAGGGATTAAACAATAACCAATTTCGTCATCGCCTATTCTCATTTTAACGAAATCTTCATTGGAGAGAAGATCAATCGAAGTGGGATAAAGTATTTCAACTTCCTTTACCATCATATCTTCGACCATTTCAATAACATCATCTTGCAGATTTATAAACTCCTTATCCTGGTTCTTTTCTAAAAAGTCTTTAGCCCTTCTAATTATGTCTTTAATATTATTTTCTAAAGTCCACATTACCTTAGAAGGTTTATCGAATCCCTTCTCTTCCAGAGCTGGGTACAATTGATTTTGCTTTCTAGAAAAGTGTATTTTAATTTCACTTAGTTTTTCGTAAAGTTCATCCCATTGATTTTTAATAAATTTCTTATCTTTTAACTTTCTCATTTCTTCCAGCACTGCTCTTATAGCTTCAACTTCATCAAGATATGTTCTAACTGGATGACCTAAAGGTAATTCTATTTTATTACTTACTAATATACCATCAAAAATCTCTAATATTTCGTCCATTCTTTCTGCTAACTCTTCATCTGTTATTCCATACTGCTGTAGATATTGTTCACAAATTGCAAACTCCTGTGCAGTAACTTTATCAAAGGACTCTTTCATTTGACTTTTAGCAGTCTCTAAAGAGATACTTCCCCTTAAGTAATTTAGTTTGATTTTCATGATTTTTTCAATTTTTTTATCATCTAAATCTAAAAATTCACCCATTTTAATTTTTTCTATTGAATCCTTAGGAGTAAAGTATACATGATATTCCGTATCACTTACTTTATTTATATACTTATCAAAACCCTTTTCTTCCATCATTTTATACATTGGAGATGGTTCAAAGTCTTTAATTATATGTATTCCTTCCTCTGAACCTAAATCTTTTATTGCCTTAGTTATACAATCCTTAAAGCTTTCATGCTCTCCCCTACCATCAATTGTAATATACTTAATATTTTTCTTCATAACTCAACCATTCCTCCCTAATATTACACAATAACATTAATAGGTATGCAAATCATTTAACTCTTGTTATATATAAGTTTATTTAATTATACCCATTTGCTCTGTGACCCATATCACAATATTTAAGTATAAATAAAAAAATCTTATAAAATATATATAAAAAAACATAAGAAAAACCGGCACATGGTGTCGGCTTATATTTCTCTTTATTAAATTTTGCAATTATTCGTATCCCTGGACTCATATATTGTTTTAGAAGTGCTCTAACTCCGAATATTATATTAGTTTATACTATAGCTAATTATCAAGCTTAATTTTTAAAAACTATCTAAACCATAGATTGAGTTTTTCATCATCTAGCTCTATTCCCTTATTGATGTTGTTCATATCAATATATATTCCACCTACTGCACCTGTCTTTAGTTGTCTAGGGTTTATTGGTATATTATTATCACAGGCATACTTTATAATATCTGAGACAGCCTTATTTGTCTTGGGTTCGACTATAACTTTATGCATAAATAAATTTTTAGGAAGCTGTTTTTGGAATAAATCGATATTTATTTTTTCCCCGAAGAATACATTATTTTCACCACAAATTCCTTTTAAAAAATTAATATCCTGTTCAGTAATATTTTTGTAGTTCATTCACCCAATCCCCCATTCAATCTTTTTCTTTATATATAAAATAGATCTGAAGCTATTTTTATATACCTAATACACAAAAAGGTTAGATTTTTCTATCTAACCCTTCTATTCATATTTACCTTGCTCATATTAATCATTATCCCCCAACTAAGCCCCTTACCTTTATATCTAGGTGTTACAGATATATTATTTTCGTAAGCATACCTTAAAATATCTGAAACCGCCTCTGAAGTCCGTGGCTCAACTACTACTTCAGGTATAAAGATTACATTAGTTAGATCTTCTCCGGCAAATTCATGAATATTTTTTTCTTTAATAAACACATGTTTCTCACCACATATAACTTTTAGAAAACTAATATCCTGATCACTAATTTTCTTATACCCCATCAGTTAATCCCTCCTAATCACTTGTTATTCATTGATTAAGAATAATAAATTTTACTATTGTTTTTTTGTTCTTTCCAATCTATTCTTAGGTAGTATATTTATATAAGTATTGTTCTACTTTTCTATTTATGATACTAAACAAAAAAAACCGGTAGTTTCTTACCGGATTTTAATTAAAGTATTATATTTTAAAAATACTTGTTGCTTTATACATTTTCAAAGTTCTTAAAAATCAGATTAATTAATCACAATACACCTAACATTATCTGGATGAATTATTCTCATATGCCCACTTCCCCTTGATGAGTAGCTACCTGGATTTTCTTTAAAAATCCCCTCTCCTATATATCTATTAAACTGATTCATAACCAACCATGGAGATAAAAAAACAACTTTTATATTCTCATTATATTGGTAGTTAATATATAAATTATTCTCTTTCAATTCAGCAAACACCTTAGGGTCTGTAAACTCTATTAAGTTTATCCCGTCCTTCTGATTTAAAGGAAGTACAGCACTAATTATTATCTTCCCCTTTTCTCCTTCTGTCATCTCATCAACATATGCGTAATAAGTACTGTCTTCGCTATTAGTGTAAACTTCTATTAAAGAGCCTTCTTCTATTTGAGAAATATCAACTTCTATTTCAACACTGTTATGCTTATAAATACTTTCATGATGCTCAGTAACTCTAACATTTGAACTATAATCTGTAATTATCATTTGGGGTACTATAAATATAGTGAATATTAAAATTAATGTTATTCCAATTACTACTGCTTTTGAGAAGGTCTTTTCTTCCTTATAAAATTCAGTATATTTATTTATTACTAAAGATAAGAACATTAATATGAACCAAGTTATTGCACCTTTAATGAAGAATATAGATAGACTATTTTCATAGATTATAAACTCTAAAACATTAGCAACTAGCCCTTTTAAAATATCATTATACATTATTAGAGAAAATAACACTCCTAAAACTACAAAAGTATATACAGCATGTTTTCTAAATAGTGTACCTACAAAAGTCATAACTGCTGAAATAAGAGACAAATACATTATGAACACGAGAAAGCCCACAATTAAAAACTCAAAATTGAACTTATATGCTAGAAATACATTGTTATAATTTGTAGCAATAGTTTTAAAAACTAAATATTGAAACAAATATGCAATAAGTGATGCTATTGATAAAAATAGTATAAACGAGTAATTAATTAGTTGTGATGATAAAAATCTACTAGTATTATTTTGTGGAAATATTGAATATTGTTTATTGATTGTTTTATATGAAATAGACATAAATAATGATAACATTACACCAGCTAGAAAAAAGGCAAATGAGAAATTTTGAAGACTTATTGCGCTTACATTTCTTGATTCAGTAAATACTAAACTTAAGGACAATATTGAGTTTACTAGTAGCAAAAATAAAGCTATTACTAATCCCCTAAGCATATTCCTTTTAAAGACTATATATTTAACTTTAGTAAGCTTAATTGTATTATCTATATCTATTCTTCCCATAAACATTTAAGCTCCTCCTCTTTATTTTCTTGTGTCAGATACATACATAAATCCTCTGGCCTCAATGTAGAGAGTGTTATGTTGCTTTTGGTAGCTATTGACATTTCATCCTTGAGATTTCCAAATACTATACTAAAGGAATATAATAGACCGGTTCTAGAATATATAACTTTCTTATCCCTAGTAAAATTAAGTATACTGTCTGCATTTCCATCAACCCTATATGCTATCTCTTTCATTTCATCAATATCTTTATAAAGCAATAGTTGCCCTTTATTAATTAATATAATTTCAGATAAAATTCCCTCTAGTTCTGATAGTAAATGACTTGAAATTATAATTGTTCTAGGATTTTCAGTATAATCTCTTAAAAGAACTTCATATACTGAACGTCTAACAGTTATATCCATACCTAGAACAGGTTCATCCAGCATTGTCAATTCTGCTCTAGTTGAAATTGCACAGATAAAGTTAAAAACACTTGCCATCCCTTGTGATAGTGATTTGTATTTTTGTTTCTCATTTAATTCAAAATATTTTAATAGCTTCAATGCAAAACTTACATCAAAACCCTTATACATAATTTGAAATGAGTTTATTATATCAATTAGCTTTAAGTTATTGTCATATGCCATATTATGATATGTATACACAAGTCTATCCACTATTTCTAAATTGTCCATAGGTTTTCCACCTAAAACCTGTAGATCACCATCTGTCTTATTAAGTAGTCCCGCACACATTCTCATAAAAGTAGTCTTACCTGAACCATTTCTTCCAATTAAACCAATTATGCCTTCTTTTTTTATATCAATTGAAATATTATTAATAGCTAAATTACTTCCATAGGACTTCATAAGACCTTTAGTATTAATTACATAATCCGTCATCCTACCCACTCCTCTCCTATAACTAAAAGTATCTTTTAATTATTTCAATAACCTGTTCATATTTAAGGCCAAGCTTCTTAGCTTCATTAACCAGTTCCCTACCCAAAGCATCAAAGCCCTCCGTCTTTCTTTTTTCTAATATTTGTTCTCTAGCACCATTTGCTACTATCATAGCTAGGCCTCTTTGTTTTAGTAATATTCCTTCAGTGACAAGGAGATTTATACCTTTAGCAGCTGTTGCTGGATTTACGTTCAATTCTCTTGAAATAATTAGCTGAGAGTAGCACTGCTGACCTTCCTTAAGGTTACCAGTAATTATCTCATCTTCAATAGCTTCAGCTATTTGAACGTATATAGGCTTAACGCTATCGAATTTTATTTGCACCAAATCCACCTCCTACATACTACATTACTTATGTAATGTAGTATATTACATTCTATTATATTAGTCAATATTTATGACTAGATAATATATCTAATAGCATAAAAAAATAGCTGTATGAGTTACCATAAGCTATTCTTAGGTTATTTATAAGGTGTCACATAGTCATCGATGTAAACTATATCCCCACTTATTTTGAGAGAAACTTCATTAGTCCTAATAGTAATAAGTCTATTAGTAATACTCATAGTACCCTCCGAAGGCCTCCTAAAGTAATAATCTTGTTCGCCAGTTTTAATTAAAAAATGTGTTCTAGCTATAATATTTTCAAGATTCAGGCCATCTGACACATTTTCATAAATAATTATTTGTCCTTCCTTTAAGTCAACATCAAACTCCTTATTTTTAAATTTTATATCCAAGGTTTCAGACTTGTACTCATTATTTAATCTACTCTCCCTTAGAATAATATTAAAGTCTTTTAATTTAAAAGTATTCTCTAGTATCCGAGTAACGTACCTTTCCTCAAATATAAATATGTTATTATATTTTTCTTGTAATAATTCTGTTTGGCTTCTAGTTAAAGTATCTTCATTTTTTACTAGTTTAGTAATAATGGTTTGACGATCTTTTAATGCATAATATTCCTTAATTATTTCTCTAATTTCTTTTCTAATAACAAAAAAATTATCTACTGTTGGTTCTTCTAATTTAGAATTAATAAATTCTATTAACTTATCACTTTTTTCTGCTATTTCAACATATTTTACATTTTCATAGGGCGAGTACTGAGGAATATAGTAATCTTTTAAATATATATGCCCTGATATTAATAGTAAAGTAACTGCAAAAGAAATTAATCGCTTTCTTATAGTCTCAAATTCCAATGTATATCTTCCCTCCAATATTTATTAGAGATTACATCTACCATTCAAACCTTCCAGGGCTTTAATCTAGGTATCCATCTTGGAACATTTTCTCTGTATAATTCATATTCTTTTCCAAATCGTTTAACTAATCCTGGTTCTTCTTTAGTTATGAAATATATATTGTTAATTATAAAAAACACTGTTACCCAGATAAGAATATATTTAGATCTAAATAAAATCGATTCTCCTAGGAGGATAAATATTACTCCACTAATCATAGGATTTCTCACATATTTATATGGACCTTCTATAACAAGTTTTTTGGTAGGATCCCAAGGTGCTAGAGTGCCTTTTCCTATATTTATAAAAAGTCTTACTGTCGTTATTAATAGTACTAATCCTATGAGACAGAGAATTATACCTAAATATATTAATGTATATTTATCAGTTATGTACTCAAAGCTTAAGTCACTCTTTTCTACATACAATAAAATAAAGGGGATTGTAACTAAAACATTAAAAGGAAGAGCAACTATACTAAATATATGACTGATTAGCTTCGCACCTTTCATATTTACCTCCGCAAAAGTAGTATTACTAATTACAATACCATATATCTATAATAAGATATATATATAATACATTATATAATATCAAAAACAATATTTTAATTCTTATATTTCCAGTAGAATTGTATGGATATATTCAAGATGATATAATTACCATAGATACAAAATTTCATAATTGTAGGGAGAGATTCTATATGCATAGTGTGTCTGAACGAAAAGGTTTACAAGTACTATTTGCTGCAACAGGGATTAATCTAGTCTCTGGCTTACTATATATTTGGAGTGTTATAAGCAAAAGCTTAGTGAGAGAGTTAAACTGGACCAGCAAAGAAGCTTCTCTTCCATATACTATAGCTACAGTATCTATGGTTATTGCTATGGTTCTTCTTGGTAAAGTGCAAGATGTTAAGGGGCCAAGGTTCACTGCAACTATTGGAAGTTTACTATTAGGCACAGGCTTCATTTTATCAGGATTTACTAGAAGTCCATTAATCATGGTTGTTACTTTTGGCATAATGACTGGCTCTGGCATGGGTATATTAAACTTGTCTACTATATCTGCCCCCTCTAAATGGTTTAGTGCTAGCAAAAAAGGTATGATTACAGGTACAGTTGTTGCGGGAGTAGGTTTATCTTCAGTACTTTATTCCCCTTTATCAAACTATTTGATTATTACAATCGGAAGTTCAAAAACTTTTATATATATTGGAACATTTGCATTAATTATTGCTTGTTCACTTTCTCAATTACTACGTACACCACCAAAAGGCTACACAATAAAAGGTAATTCCAATAATAATTTAGCTATAAGTAATAGTATTGATTTTACATGGAAGGAAATGCTTAGTACAGTAAGCTTCTATAAATTATGGGTTATGCTAGCTTTTTCTGCTTCGGCTGGACTTATGATTATCGGGCATGCAACTAACATTGCAATAGTTCAAATCAACTGGGAGGGCGGTTTCATATTAGTTATACTACTTGCAATATTTAACACTTTAGGTAGATTTCTAGGGGGAAGTATCTCTGATAAAATTGGAAGAATAAATTTGATGAGAACAATTTTTATAGCTCAAGCCATTAACATGCTCATATTTTCAAAATATAGTAGCATAACTACTCTAGCTATAGGCGTTGCTATAGCAGGTCTTTGCTATGGGGCAACTTTCTCTGTGTTTCCAGCCACTTGCTCAGACCTTTATGGAACTAAAAGCTTTGGAATCAATTATGGTTTGCTATTTACTGGTTGGGGATTTGGAGGGATTATTGGACCAATGACTGGTGCATATATTTTTGACTTAACAAAAAGCTATAGTTCCTCATATTTAATTGCCTTTATTTTACTAACAATATCACTGCTCATTACTTTTAAATTAAAAACATCTCCTATACCACTTAAAACAACTGTTTTACAAGGTGACCATTAGGTTACCTTTTTATTTGACTATTAATTTCCTCATATTGTTGATATCTTAATTTAATCTAAGGAGAATAAGCATGGAAACTGAACAATCGATTAGAGAAGAAAAAAGGACTGATATTTTAAAAATAATTGCTATTGTTTCAATGCTAATAGATCATATTGGTTATAAATTTTTTCCACACATAATTGTATTTAGAATAATTGGAAGAATTGCCTTCCCTATATTTGCATTTCATTTAGTTATTGGCTATAAAAATACCTCTAACCTAAAAAATTATGCAATGAGGTTAGGTCTATTTGCGTTGATTTCTCAAGTACCCTTCACATTTTTTGGTAGAGGCCTAAATATTTTTGTTACACTATTAATTGGCATAATAGCAATATATCTTTATGAAAACAATAGGAGCTTAATTTATATCTTATTTATTGGCATAATAGGGCTAACCTATCTTGGCATTTACTTTGATTATGGCTTGTATGGGGTAGTACTCATTCTAATATTTTACTTATATTTTGATGATTATAAAAATCTAATATTAAGCTTCATTGGTATTACTTTACTATATTGTATTGAAGCTAATTATTATGTTCAAATGTACTCATTATTAGCAATACCACTATTTTATTTTAAGTTTAAAAGTATTATTAAATTAAACAAATATTTTTTCTATGCATTCTATCCCGTTCATATTTCAGTAATAGTTATTTTAGATTATGTGCTAAAATAAGCTCTAATGACTAATTAACTACATTAAGTTTAAGTAATATTTTGTATGTTAAATATCCTATTGTAACACCTAATGTATTTAAAATAAAATCATCAATATCAAAGCTGCCTCTGCGGGTAACAAGCTGTAGTACTTCTAATATAAATAATCCGCTTAGAAATATAATTTGTGTTTTTATAAACTTACTAGAAAAAGATATAGGAATAAAAATTCCAAATGGGATAAAAACAGCTACGTTGCCTATTAAATTAATTACCCATACATGAAAACTGAAATTTGAAAATCTCAAGAACCTTCTAATAGTAAGGAATGGCCTTAAATTGTACATATAATTAGGGTTAGTACCCCTACCAAAAGCAAATAACATCCAATAGGCTAAAATTAGGGTATATACAAGTAAAACCATAGTAATTATTCTTCTTTTATTCATCCTCATACTTATCACCAATCTTCATAAATATATTACCCTTCTATATAGTGTTTATAGAAGGGTATTTTTATTACTTCAATTTTTCCCAGTCCTCTTCTTTGAATCCAACTAAAATCTTATTATTTCCGACAATAATTGGTCGCTTCACTAACATGCCATCAGAAGCTAATAAATTCATTTGCTCATCCTCTGTCAAATTAGGTAACTTATCCTTTAAATTCAACTCTTTATATTTTACTCCACTAGTGTTGAAAAACTTCTTAATAGGCAGACCACTTTCATCAATCCACTTTTTTAACTCTTCTATATTTGGGTTTTCTTCGACTATATGTCTACCTTTAAAATCAACATTGTTTTCTATTAGCCAACGTTTAGCTTTTTTACAAGTAGTACAGCGTGGGTACTCAATAAATAAATAGCTCAAATAAAACACTCCTCATCCGTTAACTTGATTATATTTTTCTATTTTTATAGCTTGCATATACTACATGTTTTTTGTCCTTTCTTTTATTTCATAGTATTTCTTTTCCCCAAACTTATATAACTCTTTTTCTTCTTCAGTTGTCGAAACTAGCCCAGGTACTTTTGAAGGCTTATCATCTGCAATATGAATCATGGTCGTATACCCAGATAATGCTAAAGTATTAGTGCCATCCTTAACATTATAGATATATAATGCTACATAAGATAAGATAGAAGAATTTCCTACATATATTACCTGGCCAATACAATTAAGAACATTACCTATATGAACAGGCCTATGAAAAACTATATCATCAACTCGAGCAGTAACAACTTTACCTTTAGCATGCTTATATGCAGAAAGGCCCCCTGTATTATCCATAATTTTCATTAGTTCGCCACCATGGGCATTACCCATAGAATTACTGTGAATTGGTTGTATTGGTATAATAGATTCTATTCTTGAAAATGATATCTTGCTATAATCAATATTAATCACGTTAAAACAGTCCTTTCTATACATTAATAACCCATTTCCTTAAGAATAGCTGATAAAGTGTGTAATCTTTCTGAAAGCAATTCATCATCCTCACTTAAAGCTTGATTAAACAATTTAATATCTTCATTTATTTTATCATTTTCAGTGCAAACAGCAACTGTCATAGCGTCTCCTTGTAGACCTACTCTATCAATAACTGGTTTATCAACATCATATAAGTTACTATATCGATATGCTTCTTTAAAGTGAAGTTTTGCTCTGCAAATTAAAATTGCAAGATCAATTACTCTATGAAAAGGTAGTTCCTCTGACTGTCTAGACCATTTTTCACCAGTATATCGCCAAACTTTAGCTGATACCTCGACTTTACCTCTATCATTCCATTGGGCTAATCCTAGAGAAAGTCCTTTAGCATCTGAATTGTACGCATATCTTCCATCTACATTTTCATAGTTTTCAGACACAATAACTGGTTTATGCTTTAAAGTAGTTGGTATTTTCATTAAAAAAACCTCCTTAATTACAAATATATTTACTAATTTACTAGTTTAGTATATTACTAAATTAGTAAATCTACGCTTCTATATTATTCCATTTATTATACAATGTCAACCTCATTTTCAAAAAATAAACCGTCTAATCATAATCTGATTAAACGGCGTTTTCCTATCGTATAAAATTTGTTACTTTTTTTACTTCTTTTTCAGGTGGTTCAATTTCACTTTTTCCATTTTTCACTAATTTCATTAACCATGCCATGTTTTTACCTAGAACTTTCATTATTTGAACGCCCTCTTCATCTTGATGAACTTCACCTGGCATTCTACCATAGATTACATTCCAATAATTTGATGTAGGTACTAACATTTCTGAGTACATTAAATAATTATTTAATTGATGAAATGTTGGAATTCCACCAGCACGTCTTACGGCAACAATTGCTGCCCCGACTTTATGTCTAAATAAATTACCATTTGCACTTGAAACAAAAAAAGCTCTATCTAAAAAACCTTTTAAATTCCCAGCAATTGAAGAATAATACACAGGTGAAGCCAGTAAAATTCCCTCAGCTTCTTTCATTTTTTGAATCCACTCATTGGCAGCATCATCTATAATACACTTCTCATTTTGATTCTCTGCACATTTTCCACAGGCTAAACAACCTCTTACAGAAGTAATTCCTACATTAATTACCTCTAATTCAATACCTTGTTTTTTTAACTCTTCTCCAACTATATTGATTGCATGATATGTATTTCCTTCTTTTTTTGGACTTCCATTAATTGCAACAACCTTCATAAATTTTCCTCCTTTTTTAAATACTAACCTTATTTTTTATTATGGTTTCTATCATGTAATACTTGATCGATTACAATTACTAAAGCTAGCATAAATGGCTGATCTTCACCTTCCATTATTTCTGCTATATAGGTATCAGCAAAGGAAATCCATTTTTTATTTACAGATGCAACAGCACGACCATCCTTAATGATTTCAAAATCATATCCGAAGAAACCACCATTTATTGTGTAATTTCCGATTGAACTAGTTATATTGAACCTGGGTTTTAATAATGTGAATTCTTTTTTCACGGTAGCTAAATGTCTACCTCCTGAATATAAATTATACTCTGGGATAAATCTTAAAACTTTTTGTTCAATATATACTAATTCGTTACCAACTAAATCATAAATTCTTAGTTTATCTCCGATAGCAAAGACCTTTCCTCTAACTATATACTTGTCCTCTTCAAATTCATTTTTTATTGTAAAATTATCTCCAAAACTAAGTATTCTTTGTCTTATCTTATATTTCAATTTATCTACCTCCAGGCTATTAAGTTACAGTATATATATTATACTAATTTATCCAATTTCAGTCTATTTATTGTTATCTTTAATTGTATATATTCCCAATTAAATGTTATCATATATATTGACAAGGGAGTGATAAATTGAAAAATATAAAACTATTAATTGAGTATGATGGTAGTAGATACAAAGGGTGGCAAAGACTTAAGGATTCTGATATGACAATCCAAGGTAAAATAGAAAGTGTCCTTACGGAATTATTTAGCAGACCAATTGAAATAATTGGGTCTGGACGAACAGATGCAGGGGTTCATGCAAGGGGACAAGTAGCTAATTTCACTGTTAAGACTGAAAAGTCTTTATTAGAAATACATAAATATTTAAATCATTATTTACCACAGGACATAGTAGTAAAGGAAGTTTCTGAAGCACCAGAGAGATTCCATAGCCAATACAATGTAAAAAAGAAAAAATATGTTTATTGCATATGGAATCATTGGATACCCTCGGCTTTCAATAGAAAATATAGCTATAATGTTCCTGAGCATTTAAATATTGAACTAATGGAAGAGGCTGCAAATCTCTTGATTGGGACCCATGACTTTATTGGATTTTCATCAGTAAAAAAATCAAATAAATCTACTGTAAGAACTATAGAGGAAATATCTTTCATAAAAGAAGATAAAGTTTTGAAGATTGTCTTTGTTGGTGATGGATTCTTACATAATATGGTTAGAATTATTGTAGGTACTCTTTTAGAGATAGGGCTAAAAGAGAAAAAAGTTTCATATATAAATGAAATCTTCGAGAGTAAGACAAGGTCTATAGCTGGTAAAACTGCTCCTGCCCAAGGCCTTTTTCTAGAAGAAGTTACCTACTAATTAATTAATATCATATGTGCTGTATATATAAAAAGAGCTCTTAGATTTTTTCTAAGGCTCTTTTCTATTAAAGCTAAGTTATTAACAACCCTCTAGCTTAATACTATATCCTGTGTTATATCACTAAACTGGGCTTTATATAGTCTAGCATATATATTATCTTTTTCTAAGAGATAATCATGACTTCCCTCTTCAACTATACCTTCCTCTGTTAAAACCATGATTCTATCTGCCATTTTAATTGTAGCTAGACGATGAGCTATAATTAATGTCGTTCTATTTTGAGAAAGTTCAGCTAAGGATTCCTGAATCACTTTTTCTGTTTCGTTATCTAGGGCAGAAGTAGCCTCGTCTAAAATTAGAATTTGAGGATTCTTTAAAAATATACGAGCAATTGATAGACGTTGTTTCTGGCCACCAGAAAGCTTTATTCCTCTTTCTCCAATATACGTATCATATCCTTTTTCTAAATTCATTATAAAACTATGGGCATTTGCTCTTTTAGCCGCAACAATTATCTCTTCATCAGTTGCATCTATTTTTCCATAGGCAATATTCTCCCTGACTGATCCAGAAAATAAGAAAACATCTTGCTGTACTATTCCAATATTTTGTCTTAAGGATTTTTGAGTGATATCTTTAATATCAACTTGGTCAATCTTAATTGAACCCCCATCTATTTCATAAAACCTAGGTATTAAGCTACACAAAGTAGTCTTTCCTGCTCCTGAAGGACCTACTATTGCTACTGTCTCACCTGGTTTAACCTTAAAGCTTATGTTTTGTAAAACAGATTTCCTATTATTATAGCTAAATGTAACATCATTAAATGCTAACTCTCCAATTACAGAGGTTATTTCCTTTGCCTCAGGTTTATCCAATATTTCAGGTTCTATTTCCAAAGTCTCTACAAATCTATGGAAACAGGCCATTCCCTTCTGATAATTTTCCATTAAAATTGTTAGTTTTTTAATTGGTTGAAGGAATATAGAGACATAAAGTAAAAACTTAATTAATGCCCCAGTAGTCATCGTACCCTGGTATATAAAATAACCACCAAATATTAAAACTACTAGATGGATAAAGTTTGCAAAATAAGTGACTCCTGCATAAAATTCTGCCATAACTTTAAAGGTATCTTCTTTGGAATTCTTAAAATTTTCGTTTCCAGATTTAAACTTATCTGCTTCATATACTTCGTTTGTAAAGGATTTTACTACACGAACACCGGCTATACTATCTTCAACCTGTGAGTTAATATCAGCTAGCTTTGACCTTAAGTTTCTAAAGGCCTCCTGCATCTTTTTGTTTTTAATAACTGCAAATAGTAAGACAACTGGTAATATTGAAAAAGTTATTAGTGTTAAAGGCCAATGAGTAAAAAACATAATAAAAAATGCACCAATTAAGGTCACTATTATTATGAAAAGATCCTCAGGTCCATGGTGAGCTAATTCTGAAATTTCATTTAAGTCATTTACCAATCTAGACATTATGTGACCTGTCTTAGTATTGTCAAAGTAGTTAAAGGATAAGTTGTGTAAATGATCAAACAAATCCTTTCTCATATCAAATTCCATTCTTGTCCCTAAAACATGACCATAATAATCAACAATATACTGAAGAACACTGCGAATTATATAAAGAAATAGCATTCCAACCCCTACTAATAGAATTGTATTTAAGTCTTTATTGGGTAAAATATCGTCTATCATCAAACCTACTACAAATGGAAATATTAAATCCATTCCTGCCATTATAAAAGCACAACCAAAATCCAAAATAAATAAAGGAAGATGTGGTTTATAGTATTTTATAAATCTCCTTAGCATTACAGTCATCCTTTCTAAAACTTTAAGTTAGAACATATATTATTTATACTATGCATTTTATTAGGTGGAAAAAATAGTATAAACTTTAAAATATATACAAAATTAAAAAAAGCATTATGTTGTTATTATATACTATTTTATCTATAATTGAAAAGAAAGGGTCTTAAACTACTAAGGAAATAAATTTGTTTTTTCAGACTTACTACCTGGAGGTTAACCGTGAGAAAACTTCTTTTATTAACTACACTATTATTATTATTTACATTTAATTTTCAATCCTTTATCCCTTTGCCTTCATTTACGCTATTAAATAGATTAGAAACATATACAGTTGAAAATCTCGATGACTTACAGGCATATATAACAGACCAGCTTAGTAGCCACAACACATCATTTAACGTTGGCTACCGTTCATCTGCCAATAATCTAAATGAAGAATTAAATCTTATCTTTGATAAAATATCTAATGAAAATCCATATATATATTATTTTATATCTAATATACAATTTGGCTATAAAGGGTATAAAAATAACGTTACTATTGACTTTACCGTTGATTACAACTCTACAAAGGAAGAACAATATGTATATAATTCTGAAATTAATAGAATTTTAAATACAATTATTACTCCAAATATGAGCTCTTTAGAGAAGGTAAAAGCGGTTAACGATTACATTGTTCTTAATACCTCATATAGTCTCGAAACTATAAATAGCCCACATTCACCATATACCATTTTTAAAGAAGGTATGGGTGTTTGTCAAGCATATGCTCTATTAGGATACAAAATGCTTAGTGAGCTTGGGTTTGAAGTAATGTATGTAGTAGGAAAAACTACCGATGACCATGCATGGAATTTAGTTAGAATAGATAATGAATGGTATCACTTAGATATGACATGGAATGATCCCCAACCAGATAGGATAGGAAATATTTCATATAATTATTTTTTAGTAAATGATAATTATTTATCTAAAACCCATAGTTGGGAAAGAAATAACTACCCTAAATCTACGAGTAATAAGTACTCATATTTTCACTCAGCCGATACGGCGATTACATTTAATAATGTACTTTACTATAGCAATGCTAAGGATAGAGATAGATTATATAGAATGAATTTAGATGGCTCACAAAATAGGAAACTCAATGATTTTAGATCTTATTTTATTACACAAGTTGGAGACTGGATATATTATAGTAATTATTCACATGGTGGTTACTTATACAGAATAAAGCTAAATGGGCAACAAAATGAACGTGTAAATAATAGTCATACAATTGACCTATTTGCTATAGATGAATGGCTATACTATACACTAGCAGATAAACAGAGAAAAGAAAAGAGATTGATAAACTAAGTAGCTTAATAATAATACTACTTAGTTTATTAGTTTTATTCATTTTAAATTAATCTAAACTACACCCTAGCCAATAGGAAGCAGTAGTTTATCAAAATAAATATATTTATTCTTAGGATTCAAATGTTTATATTATCCTTAATACCAAATTATCATTTAATATATGGTCTTGACCAAAAATTTATAGATTTTTTAACATTAATCGAAAATATTCTTCTAAGTATCCCATTAACCGGCATAACACTTGTGTATGCTTCGTTCTCATCTGTATATCTAACTGATGAACAGATCAGTTTATTTTTTGACGTCTGTACCTCCAAGACGACTTTATCATCAAAAACATCTTTGACGAAATTCAAAGTTTCAGAGATTACTTCGTCTCTAAGCTTTTGATAATCATCATCATTATCTAAATACACATTAAAGTGAGTATGAAAATACTCTCCTAAAAAAACTATGGCCTCCTCATTTGAACAATATATCGACATAGATCCAAAACTCTCATTTTGAGCATTAATTTTAATTAATAATTCATTATTAATATACTCATAGGATGCATTAATATTATTAAATGTATCCTTGAACCTATTATAAAACTCCTTCGAAAAACCATTTAATTTCTCATGCAATTCCTCACTCATTTTTTACTCCTTTAATTTTAATTTGTTACACATTTCAATTGCTTTTTTCTGAAGTAGTGGTTGTATTTTAGGATAAGTTAATTTATTAGGAACACTATCAAAAAGTTCGACTTCTCCTATCTCTAAGTCCGGAAGTTCCCCTAATTTATAAATATTAGAATAAAATAATCTTCCATAAGTTGTTTTGTCTGCAATTGTTACAGAATAATCACAAATTTCTTCTATTTCAAATTCCTCTGCTCCTGTCTCCTCTTGCAATTCTCTCTTGCCTGTTTCACAAATAGTTTCCCCTTTTTCCCTACGCCCACCGGGTATTTCCCAGGTTTCTCTTTTTTTATGTTTGACGAATACATATTTATTCATGTAAAGAGCACTTATTGCTGCAAATTCTAATTTATTATCTTCAATTTCTCCAAGTTCATAAATCTTAACTAACATATTCCCTCCATATAATTTTAATTTTTATCTTCATTTATCATTAATCAACACTATTGGTAGCACTTTGATTTATTCTATAAATTATATCTTATTACCAACTATAGTATAATTTGTCATAATTCACATTAATATACTTTTGATTAATTGAAAATACCCTCAGGTAAATAATTACCTAGGGGCATTTTCATTATTTATAACTAGCTTTTCTATCTATAATTTCTATACTTTAAATCTCATAATAACTGACTGTAGGTTAACTGCAAGTTCAGATAGACCTTCACTGGCACTAGATATTTCTTCCATTGAAGCACTCTGTTCTTCCATTGAAGAAGAAACTTCCTGAGTTGATGCTGAATTCTCTTCAGCAATCGATGCAAGGTGTTGTATAGTTTCAAGAATCTCACCTTTCATTTTTTCAATTTCTTTTCCTGAAACATTTAATTGCGTTACCGCTAGCTCAGCTTCCTTTATAGCATCTGCTATTGCCAAATATTTTATCTTACTATTCTGAACACTCTCAGTTTGTTCTTTCAATATTTCAGAGACTTTCTCCATTATAGCAACGGCTGATTTTGAATTCATTTGAAGTTCTTGTACTACATAATCTATCGTCTTAGTAGATTCAGTTGACTGTTCAGCCAATTTTCTAATTTCTTCAGCTACAACTGAGAATCCTTTTCCATGTTCACCAGCTCTAGCAGCTTCTATGGCAGCATTTAATGCTAATAAGTTTGTTTGAGCAGCTATTGTAGCAATTACGTTACTAGCCTGACCTATTCTATCTGCACTTTCATTAGTTCTAACAATTCCTTTATAAACCTCTTGAGTTTCTTTATTGCTCTCATCTGATATTTTAGCTAACTTTTCAATTTCCCTTAATCCCTCAGATACAACATCAGTTACACTTTGAGAAGCGTTATTTAAGTTTTTAAGGAAATTTTGGTCTTTTTCAATAATAGTGCCTAGTTCTATAGCCTTAAATGTTCCTTCTTCAGTACTCTTAGCTTGAGACGATGCTCCCCTGGCTATTTCTTCTATCGTCCTAGATACCTCGTCAGTAGCTACTGTGGATTGTTGTGAAGAAGCTGTAAGTTCTTCTGAAGATGCAGCTACTTGGTCAGCTGTATTTCTTATTTCACTTATTATCCCTCTGAAGCTATCAGTTACTATTTGAAGTGATCTTGCTAAATCCCCTATTTCATCTTTACCCTCAAGTAGCTTTTGTTCAACATTTTCTGTAATATCTAGCTGTGCTAGTTTATTAGCCTTTTCCTTAATTTTAATTATCGGATTAACAATTGACACACCAACCATATAAGTTGCTACGATACTTATTAATAGAATAGCCAAAACAGTTAAAGTAATCCCATTTCTTAACAAAGGAATTGCTCTTAATACTTCACTTTGGTTCGCTGTAATGACTATATACCAGTCAGATCCATTTACAGGCGCATAGCCTGCATATAAGTCATTACCGTTAAAGGAATAATCTTGTACACCATATTTTTCATTAAGTATTTTAGTAAATAAATTGGCTACTGGAGCTACTGATTGGTCTACTTTTGACTGCTCAATAGGATCAAATTTGTTTATTACTAAATCTTTATTCGGATGACCTACCACTATCCCCTTACTATTAATCATATAGGCATATCCACTATTACCATAGCCCATTGTACTTACTACATTAGTTAAGGCATTACCATCTCTTCTTCCTACTAAAACCCCAACAATTTTCCCATCTTTCTCAACAGGAGCAGAATACATCAGAAAAATTGAATTGCCCTCGTGCAGAAGATCAGAAACATTTTTTTCTCCATTAAACGCTCTTTTAATATAATCTCTATCCCCTAATTGTTCTACAGTCCCATCATTATAATATGTAGTACCATCCGGCTGTACAATTCCAAGAGATAAAAAATTAGTTCTTTGTTGTTGCATATTTAGAATAGGTAGTTGAGTATCTAAATCCATACCTTGTATATCAAGTCTACCAGCTATCATTTCTAAAGTTCTCATTTGTGTTTCAATTCTACTAGCAGTCAGTTTAGAACCTTCCTCAGCTATAGACTTCAATGCTGTTTCAGCCTCATTAGTTAATGCTCTACTGGCCCTTTGTAAAGATAGTATGCCTATAGACA
The DNA here is from genome assembly GCF_018141405.1 of Serpentinicella alkaliphila. Lineage (NCBI taxonomy): Bacteria > Bacillati > Bacillota > Clostridia > Peptostreptococcales > Natronincolaceae > Serpentinicella > Serpentinicella alkaliphila. The sequence continues at coordinate 2,333,852 of NZ_CP058648.1, read as the reverse complement.
TTGATCCTAATAAAATAATTATTGAGAAATAGGCTATTAGTTTAGTTTTTACGCTTTTCATTGAGTACCCCCCATTAGTCATAATAAATTGTTTTACTTCTACCCTGTGTCTTTTCTTAAACAGTCGCTTTTCGCCGCCTTATTAATACTTTTTCATCACTCCCAGTAGATTATTGGTTTTGCGATTCTTACTTTATTTTAATTATTACTTAGTCTATTTTAGCCTGCATAAAGGTTGTTCAGTATAATGCATGCACTCCTAAAGATATTACACTAGCCAGTAAAATATAATTATCAACAAAATAATATACTCATCATTGAGTTAAAAATAAAATCCCAAGGGTATAGCTAGTTTTTATTGTGCTAAAAAATCAACAATATGCATGTACATATAATCAGCGTTTAACCTCTTCGATAACTGAACAAAGATAAATTCTTTTATCTAAAACAATTGGGGTACTTTTAACTTTTACATCAACAATAATATTATTGTTAAGTTTATGTCTAAAATTAAAGAAGTTCCGTTCTTGAAGTTTAGCTTTTTTTATTTCTTGAATTATTTCTTCCTTTGGTAATGTATTAATTTCTGAAATTTTCATGTTCATTAACTCAGATTTTGAGTAATTGTAAAATATAGTCGCTGCATCATTGGCATTAACAATTTGTAATGTTTCTGGATCAACTAAAAGCATTGTTCTTTTATTAGTATTAAAAAAATACCAAAATAGATTTTCCTTATCCTCTAATATTTCATCATAATGACTAATTAAAAACTTCATTAAAAGATCTTCCTTAAGCTTTTCAACAACTTTAACGACAGATATATCTTGTATTAAATACTCTCTTATATTAGGGGGTAGTTTGTTTGCCATTGAAAAGACTTCTTCTTCATCTACTGATAAAGCTTCAGATAACTTTATCAGTAAATCATCACTAGGAGGTGGTTCTACATCATTCTCTAATTTACTTATATAAGGATAACCTACACCGACTTTTTCTGCCAGTTCTCTCTGGCTCATTAATCCTTTTCTTATTCTTTTAAGATATTTTCCAAAGGTCATATAATATCTCCTCAATTATTAATGTTGTGTTTTTACGCAACATTATTATAGATTATATAATATAAACATAGGATAAAATGTCGAATTTTGTAATTATTTGTCAAATTTTTATAGGTATAAAGTCCTATTTATCGAGAGTGGTTATCATAGTGTTTTACTAAGTTTTAATTTTCTACATAATAAAAACCGATATTACTATCGCCTGAGTTTATAGGTTGCAAGAACAAAAAATCAGCTAAACACCTTAAAAATACTAGGTCATAGCTGATTTGTTTTTATTTTTTTATGTTGTGAACTATTTCTTTCCTATAAGAACGAATTTGCTCGATTCTTATATTTCTGTAATTTAGAGAAACACCAAATAATTTTTCGATATCTCTATAAATTTCATCTTGTTTATTAAGTGAGTAGATTCCATTGGTAATAAATCTACACGTCGCATTTCTAAGAGACTCTTGTATTCGTTTAATAGAGTATTTGTTTTTGAGTTTATTCTCTAAAATTCTCGAAATTAATAATGCTACGAAACAAATAAGAAAATGTCCTTCTATTCTATCCTCTCTTCGAACATAGACAGGACGACCTTCTAAATCTGACTTTAAAACTTTAAAAGATTCTTCTATCTTCCAAAGACCTCTATACCTTTCAATTATTTCTTCATCAGGCATTTCAAGCTCACTGGTAACAAGAGCATAATACCCATCTAAGGCCACATCTCTTTCGTACTTAGCGACTTCAAACTCTAAGAGCGTTTTTTTATCTTCCACTTCACCTGTAAAAGTATCTATCTCTATTTCTTTTAAATACTTTTTTACACCATAACGATTAGAAGCTTTATATTTCGAAGGATTTTCAAGATACTCTTGAATTTTTTCTTCTAATTTTTCTCTTTTGTGTTTTTCTCTAGCATCATAATCAAGCCCCAGAAAGATACAACTTTTTCTTTGAGTGTAATTTCCTCACCATTTTCGTTATTAGTTTTTCTTTCCCTGAAGAAAGATTTAATCTTAAAAGTTTTAGTAGAGTTATAAACGTAGCCTTCATCTTTAAGAATTTCTTTTATAAATGTCTTAGAGCCTTATCTTACCTTTTGTGAAACTATGTAACCATCATTGTTTTCTACAAGAAAAGCTAGGTTTTTACCACTATTTAGAGCTTTGTCTGCTGTTAGAATTACTCTCTCAAGAGCATATCTATTTTTCATATTCTTTAAGGCAGGAATAAGCATTGTACTATCATGGGTATTACCAGAAAAAAGATCATACCCAACAGGTAGGCCTGCTCTATCAATTGCTAGACTCATTTGTACGATTGGCGTTGTTCTTTTTTGTTTAGAGATACCAACTTTTTTAAGATTATTTTCTAAGTCTGATTCAAAGTAATAGTTAGTTACATCAAAGAAAACAAGTGAAGTATCTCTACCGTGGATCTGTGAAACTTGTTCATGAAGATGTTGTTGTAGGTCTTCTTTAATATCCTTCATTAGAGAGAGAGACTCGTAAATAGAATTTATAGTTACTTTAAAAGATTCGAAATACTCATCTTTATTTTCAAATGTTGATTTTTTACTAGCAGGTTTCAGAATTCTTCCATATAGAAGCAATTGAAAAACTTCATTCAAGTCAAAAACATGCTTTCTTTTACGCATTTGTGATTTAAAAAACTGAGGTAAACTAAGCTCATTATAGAGTCTTTCAAGAAAAAAGTAGCCATAGTTCTTATCAATTTCCATATCATCGTTACTATCACTAAGGTTCAATGTTAGATTTACTTGGTTTTTAGTTATCAATTTAGCAGAATCTTTTAGCTTTTGTAGAATATCCGGATCATTAGCCTCTAATTCTTCAAGATTGCCATAGCATTTAATAATTCTTTGTTTAGATTTACCATTTTCGTCACGGTAGCCTTCAACAAGATATACTTTTTTATACTTAGCTGTAGGACTCTTAGTCACTCTAATAAACATAAAATCACCCTCTTTTATTATATCACAGTACATCGAAGTACACAACGATTATTTCCAAAATTTCCAATAAAAAAACACCTGAAATTCAAGTGTTTTATTATCTTTTTAGTTTTTGAACCTATAAACTCAGGGTATAAAGTCCTATTTATCGAGAGTGGTTATCATAGTGTTTTACTAAGTTTTAATTTTCTACATAATAAAAACCGATATTACTATCGGTTTCTAGCTATTCATAACTATTTAGTTACTTCTCCATTTAAAGAGAATGTTTTTGATTCTATTATTTTTACCTTTACTATTTGGCCTATTAATGATTCATCCCCATTAAAATTAACAAGTTTGTTTTGTCTAGTTCTTCCCATAAGTTTATCTGTATTTGTCTTACTTCTGTCTTCTACTAGCACCTCTACCACTTTACCAATATAGCCTTGATTAATTTCTGCACTTATTTTATTAACCTCATCCACTAATCGATTAAATCTTTCATGCTTTACTTTATCATCTACTTGCTCTTTCATTTCCGCTGCTGGAGTACCTTTTCTTATTGAGTAAAGGAACGTAAAAGCTGAATCAAATCTAACTTTTCTAACTAAGTCTAATGTATCCTCAAAGTCTTCGTCACTTTCCCCGGGGAACCCTACAATTATATCAGTTGTTAATGTAACACCAGGTATCTTTGATTTAATTTTCTCAACTAGAGCTAAGTAGCTTTCTTTTGTATATCCTCTATTCATAGTTTTTAATACATTATTACTTCCTGCTTGGAATGGTAAATGAATATGCTCACAAAGCTTATCTCCACTTGCAATTGCATCTATTAAAGGTTCTGATAAATCCTTTGGATGTGAAGTCATGAATCTTATTCTCTCAATGCCTTCCACCTTATTTAGTTCTAACAATAAATCTGCAAACTGTATATTTCCTTCTAATGTTTTGCCATAGGAATTTACATTTTGCCCTAAAAGAGTAATCTCTTTTGTACCATTTTCAGCAAGATTTTTTACTTCCTCTATAATATCATCCATATTTCTGCTTCGTTCTCTACCTCTTGTATATGGAACTATACAATAAGTACAGAAGTTATTACATCCAAACATTATATTTACAAAGGCCTTAAGTCCATATTTTCTCATGGATGGGACACCCTCAATAATTTCTCCCTCTTCCTCCCAAACTTCAACTAGCATATTATTAGAAGTTTGCGAGTTAGCAAGAAGCTCAGGGAACCTATGAATATTATGTGTTCCAAATACTAAGTCCACAAATGGGTATTTCTTTTTTATAGAACTAACAATTTCAGGTTGTTGCATCATACAGCCACATACCGCTATATTTAAATCATTGTTTTTCTTTTTTAGGTTCTTTAATGCTCCAATATTCCCGTAGACTTTTAGTTCTGCATTCTCTCTAACACAACATGTATTAAAAATTATTAAATCCGCATCTTCTCTTTTGTCCGTTTCCTCGTATGCCATTTGTTTAAGCATTCCTAATAACTTTTCCGAATCATGCTCATTCATTTGACAACCATAGGTTACAATCATTGCTTTTTTTTGTTTTCCAGATTGTTGCATATTATATAGGTTCTTTTCGTTCATCTTTGCAATAATTTGCCTTTGAACCTGTAGTTCTTGTGGATCAAGCTCAACACTTTTTTTCCTTTCAGATTTACTCAAGTTATTTACCTCCTATATGTTAAAACAAAATTTTTCAATTAAAAATATACATTAATAATTAGTATAAGTATTTTCTGTTAAAAATACAACATCTTATTATACACTAGTTAGTATAAAATATGAAATAATTTCTAGTATAAAAATAAAAGCACGTCTTATGAGTTATTCATAATAACATGCTATTTTATGTATGTTTGTTATATTATTACTCACTTTTTAGAATCTTCTGGAATTCAACAATTAGCTTGTCCATCTCTCTACTGAGTTTAAGAATCTCCTCTTGGTTCATGCCTTCACTATAAAGTTGTACTAATTCTTTCCTCATAATCTCTATCTGTTTTCTTAATTCTTCGATTTTTTCTTTTCTCATTATATATAACTCAATCCCCTTCTAATTATTTTATTGCTACTAAACTGCAAATGCTCCTACGTCCAACACTATAGTTATAGTATTATGCCCTGTTCTCGATTATACATGTATCTGTCAAATAGTCAATAATATTTTTTTTGCTGAGTATATTTAGAATTTCCTCTACAACTTGATCAATTGTAAATAGGGTTGTATCTAATACGATAGCGTCCTTAGCTTTTATTAGAGGGGAAGCTTCTCTTTCACTATCCATCTTATCTCTAAGCTTTATATCTTTTTCGATATCTTCAACAGCTAATGTTAAGTCACTATTTTTTTCAAGCATTTCTAAGTATCTTCTTTTTGCCCTTTCTGAAACAGAAGCCGTTAGAAATACTTTAACATCAGCATTAGGCAATACATTAGAGCCAATATCCCTCCCATCCATTACAACATGATTGTTATTAGCAACCTTTTTTTGCAGTTCAACTAAGATAACCCTAACCTCAGGAATTTGTGCTACAAAAGAAACTAGCTTAGTAACTTCCTGACTTCGAATTTCCAGACTTACATCTATTCCATCTAAAAAAATTATCCCATTACGAAACTCTATATTAGTTTCTTTAGCAATTTCATTAATCTTTTCTATATTATTAATATCTACCTTTAGTTTAACAACTTTATAAGTTAAAGCCCTATACATGGCTCCAGTATCAATATATAGTATACCTAGTTTTTTAGCGATTTTTTTTGCTATTGTGCTTTTTCCAGCCCCTGCGGGCCCATCTATGGCTATTTGAATATAGTGCATTAAATTTTCACTCCTCTATATGAAAAAAATAATATACGTCCATTATATTAGGCATTTAATCCTGCGACATAACCAGTAGTGAAAGCAATCTGTAAGTTATAGCCACCAGTGATAGCATCCACGTCAATTATTTCACCAGCAAAATATAAACCTTCCACTAGTTTGGAAGCCATTGTTTTTGGGTCTATCTCCTTCGTGGATATGCCACCTGAGGTTATTATAGCCTCACTAATGCTTCTTAGGTCCTTTGGCGTTAACTTAAGAGTTTTTAAGTTAGTTATTATTTTATTACTTTCCTCTTTACTAATATCACTTAATTTCTTATCTTTATTTAGTTCAAGAACATCGAGTAAAGCTGTAACAAGGTTCTTAGGTAGAATTTTTGAAAGAGTTTTAAAAATAGTTTCATTTTTCTCGAACTCTTTTGAAACTAATATATTTTCTAGTTCCTGTTCCGAAACATTTGGCACTATATCGATAATTATATCTATTATACTATTATTTATATGCTTATTTAAATAAGATGAAATATTAAGAACTGCTGGCCCAGATATACCATAGTGGGTAAATATTAAAGGGCCTGTCCATTTTATTGTTTTAGGCTTTTTATTAGGCTTTTCTATATCCTTTACATTACATACAATATTTGTAGACTCTAGAGAAATACCCATTAGAGACTTAATCCATCCCTCTTTAATTTCTATAGGAACAAGTCCTGGCTTAATATCCACAACAGCGTGTCCTAATTCTTTAACTATTCTATATCCATCCCCTGTACTTCCTGTTTTCGGATAGGACATTCCACCAGTTGCAATTATTACACTATCTGCTTTAATAATATTTTTATTCCTTAATGTTATTTCAGAAATGCCATTTTCATTAATATTTATTTTTTCGACCTCAGAATCATACCATATTTTTACACCATTTGATTCCAGTGTCTCTAATAAAATGTATAGTACATCTCTTGCTTTATCTGAAGTAGGAAAAACCTTTCCGCCCTCTTCTATTTTAAGTTTTAAACCATAGTTCTCAAAAAATTTCATTAAATCATCATTGTTAAAAATATTAAAGCAAGAAAAAAGAAATTTTCCATTTGTAACTGTATTTTTTATTAACTGATCAACATTACAATTATTTGTAACATTACATCTTCCCCCACCAGTTAAAAGAAGCTTTTTCCCTGCCTCACTATTCTTCTCCAATACAATAACTCGATTATTATTGTTATTTTGACTAGCAGAAATTGCAGCCATCAAGCCTGCAGGTCCCGCTCCAACTACTACTATGGTTCTTTCCTTCATATTATTCTCCCTTATGCATATAGCAAGTATCGTTATATTGTAATAGAACAGGTTCATTTCTACGAATTCCTATTACATTTATAGCACAATTATTTTGTTTTAACCGGTTATAGCTAGATAAATTCATATCTAAAATATTTAATAAAAGTAGCCTAATCATTGTACTATGACTTACAATTAAAATGTTTTTACCTTTATTTTCATTTAATATATTATTAAAAGCAGTAACAACCCGCTCCTGTGCTTTAGCTAAGTCTTCTCCATCTGGAAAAATTGTAAGGTGTGGTCTTGTAAACCAGTTATCTAACTGCTCAGGATATTTATTTCTTATCTCCTCAATGGTTAATCCTTCCCATGAACCATAGTTTAATTCAACTAAATTATCATTATATTTTACCGGTATATGTAATTCTTCAGAGATTATTTTTGCAGTTCTCTTAGCTCTATTTAAAGTACTTGAGTATATTACGTGAATTTCTTCTTCTCTCAATCTTTTAGCTAATAGCTTAGTATCTTCAATACCTTTTTCAGTAAGATTCGAATCCTGAATACCTTGGGTTCTACCCTCCAAATTCCAATCAGTTTGGCCATGCCTTATTAAATAGATTTTATTCATTTTCATATGCATTCCTTACTATATGTATTTAACACTACTCATTTTCTTCTTTATTTTCTCTTGAATTGTATACATTATGTTTATCCCATATATTTTCTAGCTTTTTAAAATAGTTTGTAATTTCTTCTTTCTCACTTGCACCTACAGAAACTATTAAAGCATTTATTAGACTTAGTGGTGCTACTAAAGAATCAACAAACGACATCATATTTGTTCTAGCAATCAAAGTATAATCTGAAATATTATTAATTGGAGAGGAGTAGCTATCAGTGATTCCAACTACCTTCGCACCTTGCTCTTTTGCATACTTAGCTAAATCAAGGGTTTTAGTAGAATATCTAGGATAACTAAAACCAATCACTAAGTCTTTATTTGATACCCTTAGTATTTGTTCAAACATGTCACTTATTCCATGACCTACAATTTTAACATTATCTAATACTAAATTTAAATAGAAGCCAAAATATTCAGCTAAAGCGGTAGAACTTCTGCTACCAATAACATATATTTTCTCTGCTTTTAAAATTTCATCTACTACTTTTTCAAAAACTTCATGGTCCATACTTTCAAAAGTATCTCTAATATTTTCTATATCTGATTTCAATACTCTCTTTAAAGTTTCTGACCTATTTTTATATTCTGGAGACATCTCCACTCGTTGTACTGTTGTAAGCTTAATTTTCACAATTTCCATAAGCTCTTGTTGAAGCTCAGGATAGCCTTCAAATCCTAAAGCATTGGCAAATCTTACTACTGTTGACTCGCTAACCCCTACATTAGTAGCTAGCTTAGCTGCAGTTGAAAAAGCCGCCTTGTCATAATTATTAATTATATAGCTACCAATAAGCTTATGACTTTTACTTAAACTAGGCATAGTATTTTGTATAATTGTTAACAAATCTTTTTTATCACTCTTTTTCATCATTAAACTCATCCCAACCTTATATCATTTTATAGGCTCTTATATAAGTCTACAATAGAACATCATAATTATCTAGTTTTTTCTAAGTCTAATTTTTTAAGATATTCATATGTTTTGAAGTTTGTTAAATCGAAATGTATCGGAGTTACAGAAATATAGTTGTTTCTTAAAGCAACTACATCGCTACTCTCATTTTGCTCAAGATCCATAACTTCTCCTGACATCCAGTAATATGAATTTCCTCTTGGATCTTTTCTCTCAACAAATGCATTTTGATATTTTCTAATACCAAGTGTTGTAACCTTTACTCCCCTTATCTCTTCTTCTGACACAGTTGGATAATTTACATTAATTATTGTTTCATTAAGCTCTTTATTGTTATATAGCCCTTTTTCAAATATATCTTCAACTAGTTTAGTAACAAAATTTCCTGCATGTTCAAATGTTTCAAACTTACTTCTCGCCATAGAAATTGCAATTGAAGGTATCTCTAATATCGCTGCCTCTACCGCTGCTGATACAGTTCCTGAGTATATAACATCTGTACCTAAATTCGGTCCATTATTAATACCAGATACAACAATATCAGGTCTTCTATCTTTTAATATCGCCTCTACCGCAAGTTTAACACAGTCAGCTGGAGTTCCACTAACTGAATATGCTTCAATATCTAAATCAAAAAATTTTGTTCTGGAAACTCTAAGTGGATGATGCATAGTAATTGCATGGCCAGTCGCACTTTTTTCAGAGTCCGGTGCAATAACTATAACTTCACCTAGATTTATAAGACTTTTTGCTAATACATATATTCCTTCAGAAAATATCCCATCATCGTTTGAAATTAAAATTCTCATAAAATACGCCTCCTTAAAATCAGATATATAATAATTGTTATTATTTACACACTAAGTTTATATTGCATTTTTACGTTTATATTAATACATAATATTAATATGAATATGAGGTGATAATTTGATACAAATAGACGACGCAGGGAGTGGAAGCCTATTAGGCGGCACAATAATTGGAGTTCTTAGAGTAGAAACCAAAGAATTCCATTATGATATTATACCACTAAATCTATATCATGAGGAAAGTTTTGTTAATAAAGAGTATCTAAATTACGTTGTAAACATAGTTGATAAAATTTTTCAAAATCTGAAGGTACAAAAATACGAAGAAATTCAAGTCTGTAGAGGATATATGTTTGATAAACTAAAGCAATGGTTTGATCAAAATAATTATAGATATATTAGTACAGAAATAAAGGACCCTCTACAAACAAAAATTGAGAAAGCCTTTGAAGAATACACTATTAGTTTAGGACTACCAGAAAGTTTTATAGTGTATACTAAATATCCATTTCACTTTCATAGAATTTTAAAATGGGTTTATGCTGATTATGAGAATAGACATCACTTATGTAAAAAAGGTTGGAAAAGTTGGAAAAAATATAGTAATCTGCAAATTGATCATACACAAGAAACTATAAAGAGTAAAAATTTAGTGTGTTTAAAGTGTAATAATCCAATAGAACAAAACTCAAATGCCCTAGTAAAAGTATATGAAAGTAATCGGATAAATAAAATATATTTGCATGATTATTGTATTTAAATAGCTCCTAGTTTTCTAGGAGCTACTACTTATTATACTGGATGGACTTTATGTTTCTCGTCATACATTGTTAATTCAATTTTATTTTTAGTTGCCCATCTTTCTTTAAAAAAGCTTAATGCAATCTGTGGGAATAGTGCATAAGAAAGTACATCTTCATCCTGCTCAATATATTCCTTTATTTCTTCCCTTAAAATATCTAGCTGTGGTTCAATTAAATCCGCTGGTCTGCAAGTAATAACCTCATCATTTCCAATGATTTTTTGTTTAACTTCCTCTTTTATTGGCACTGTTGTTTTACCATATAGGCCTTTAACTAAGTCCTTTACCTCTTTAGGCGTCATTTTATACCTTTCCTCTGTAATGACGTTAAATACGGCTTGAGTACCAACTATTTGGCTAGTTGGAGTAACTAGAGGAGGGTATCCTAAATCCTCTCTTACTCTAGGGACCTCCGCAAGAACTTCATCAAATTTTTCAGCCTTACCTGATTGTTTCAGCTGAGAAATTAAATTAGATATCATTCCACCTGGAACCTGATAGATTAACGTATTTGCATCCACACCTAAAACCTTAGGATCTATTAAACCCGATTCTAAATATTTATCTCTTAATGGTTTAAAGTACTCAGCTACCTCATTAAGCGCCTTTAAATCAAGTCCTGTGTCATATGGCGTATCCTTCAGTGCTGCTACTAATGGCTCCGTTGGTGGCTGAGACGTTCCCATTGCAAGAGGCGAAATGGCAGTATCCACTATATCAGCCCCTGCTTCAATAGCCTTTAAATAAGTCATAGATGCAATACCACTAGTATAATGAGTATGTACTATTATTGGTAGTTTAGTAGATTTTTTTAACTCTGTTACTAATTCATAGGCAGCAAATGGAGTTAGTATACCAGACATGTCTTTTATACATATGGAATCTGCACCTAAATTTTCCATCTCTTTAGCTTTGCCTACATAATGCTCAACATTATGAACTGGACTTAATGTATAGGATAGGGCACATTGGGCGTGACCACCTTGCTTTTTAGTTTCATCCACCGCTGTTGCTAAATTTCTTACGTCATTTAGTGCATCAAATATTCTAATTATATCAATTCCGTTAAAAATAGCCTTTTTTACAAACTCTCTCACCACATCATCTGCATAATGCTTATATCCTAAAATATTTTGTCCCCGTAGGAGCATTTGAAGCTTTGTATTTGGTGCATGCTTTCTAATTAACCTTAATCTTTCCCAAGGGTCCTCATTAAGAAATCTTAAACATGAGTCAAAGGTTGCGCCGCCCCACATTTCTAAAGAATGATATCCTACTTTATCCATAGCATCTATTATTGGAAGCATTTCCTGAGTTGTCATTCTTGTAGCTAATAAAGATTGATGTGCATCCCTTAGTACTGTTTCCGTAATTCTTAATTTAGTCATAATTTACCCTCCATAACATTATGATTTAATCGAATATTCTAAAACATAATAAATTTATTATTTTTTTTCGATAAATAAAACAATTGGTGGATTATTACCTTGATTTGTGTAGTCACATCTCAGCACCCTATAGCTCCGGGAATCAAGACTATTAGTGAATGATATAATACTGTCTTTTTCCTCTTTACCACCTTCATGCCCATAGTAAATAATTAATGAAATGATGCCACTCTTTTTTAAAAGGCTTAAAATATATTTAAGAGCCTTTAATGTTATCTCCCCATTAGTTACTACCGTATGATCACCGCCAGGAAGATATCCTAGATTAAACATTGCTATGTCAATTTCTTCTTTTACATAGCTACCTATATTCCCATGACTATCTAGTATTAGATTTGCATTTTCTGTTTCGATAAAATTATTTTCTTCAAGTAATTTTTTTGTTTTATCAATTGCCTGAATTTGTATATCAAAGGAATATATCTTTCCCTTTGATCCAAGTAATTTAGTAAGAAATAAGGTATCATTTCCATTTCCCATAGTCGCATCAATGGCTACACAGTCGGTTATATCCCCTACCCTATTTTCTATAATATATTGCACAAGATTTGTTGCTTTCAAAACACTCACTGTCTATTTCCTCCATTATACCCTACATTTGGATTCTAATAAAATACTTATATTACATAAATATATTTTCTTAGAACTTTTTCCGACTAATTCATTAACATTAAACTCTGTAAGTCCTTGGCTTCTTTTAAATAAAAAATGTTCAATTTCTTTACATGACTGAATTAATACATTTTCATAACCATTTGTTAATAAATAATAAAGAGTAGATCTAAATAGTCCATCACCTAGGCCTTCTTTTCTATTTTCTTGATTAATGAAAATAAGGTTAATTTGGGCTGTTTTAATACCTGCTATTTCAATTTCAGAAATTCCTAAAATAGACCTATCTTCGATTACTGCTATATAAATGAAATTATCTTTGAAACCACTATATTTGTCTAATCCATTAGTCTTAATGTATTTTTCTAGAATATCATAATCCTTGCCTTCTAGCCTTCTAATTGTAATCATCTTTTCCACCTACAGCTTTTTAAGATATTCTACTTCTTCGCTTGTTAAATATCGCCACTTACCTAAAGGTAAATTGCCTATGGTTATTTTACCTATAGCTTTTCTTTCTAAATCAATAACTGGATGACCGATTGTATCACACATTTTTCTAATCTGCCTATTTCTACCCTCTGTTATAATTATTTCGACTATAGATGTATTAGACTCCTTTTTTAACAACTTAAATTTTGCAGGAGCAGTAATATAGTCCTCAATTTTTAATCCTTTCTCAAATTTATTTATAGTCTCTCGACTAGGATGTCCTTTTATTTTTGCTACATATTTTTTCTCTACCTTATGTTTAGGATGTGTGAGCCTATAGGTTAATTCCCCATCATTTGTTAATATTAAAAGCCCTGATGTATTGTAATCCAATCTTCCTACAGGAAATAGTCTTTCTTTAAGATCAACCAAATCCGTTACCTTTTTTCTGTTGAATTGTTCAGATACTGTTGTTATATACCCAATTGGTTTATTCAACAAAACATACACACTCTTATTTTCTAGCGTTATCCTTTTACCCTTATATGTAACAATATCCTTGTCAGGGTCTACGATATGGCCCATTTCACTTATTGCAATATCATTAACTTTAATTTCTCCTAGTTTAATAATTTCTTCGCTTTTTCTTCTTGAAGCAATGCCACAGGAAGCTATGAATTTTTGTAATCTCATTAACTCTCTCCTACCTTCAAATATGACTAAAAAACTAATTGTGCCTCTACACAATTAGTTTTTTTATTATTATACCTTTAATTCAATTTCTAAACCTATTAGATTTTTATTTTCCTCTAAAATAGGTTTAATATACTCATCAATAAACTCTACAACCTGCTGCGGTGCTCTTCCTACGTAATTTTTTGGTTGAAGAAGCTGCTCTATATCATCTGCAGATAAGTTAAAGGAACTGTCACCAATAATTCTTTCAATTAAATCATTTTTTAAACCAAACTCTTTTACTTGTCTACCTGCTTCCATAGAGTATACCCTAATAGTTTCATGTAGCTCCTGTCTATCTCCGCCATTTTTCACGGCCTCCATTAATATGTTTTCAGTAGCCATAAATGGAAGTTCATCTAGTATGTGCTTAGTTATTACTTTTTCGTATACTACTAATCCGTCACAAACATTAATTGCAATCTCTAAGACTGCATCTATTGCCATAAAGGTTTCTGGAATTACAATCCTTCTATTTGCAGAATCATCTAAAGTTCTTTCAAACCATTGAGTTGAAGAGGTCATTGCTGTATTTTGTAATGATGCAATTACGAATCTTGCTAAGGATGAAATTCTTTCGCTTCTCATTGGATTTCTTTTATATGCCATGGCAGAGGATCCAATTTGATTTTTCTCGAATGGCTCTTCAATTTCCTTTAAATTTTGAAGTAGTCTTAGGTCATTAGTCATTTTATGAGTTGATTGGGCAATCCCACTTAAAACACTTAATACTTCGAAATCTAGTTTTCTTGTATAGGTTTGGCCGCTTACAGGGAATATTTTATCAAAGCCCATTAAACCAGCTACTCTAACATCAAGCTGTTTAACCTTATCATGATCATCATTAAAAAGGTTCAAAAAGCTTGCTTGTGTGCCTGTAGTACCCTTAACACCTAAAAACTTCATTCTTTCGATTTGGTTAACAACATTTTCAAAATCCATTAATAAGTCCTGTAACCAAAGTGTTCCTCTTTTACCTACTGTTGTAAGCTGTGCTGGCTGAAAATGTGTGAATCCTAAGGTAGGCATATCCTTATAGTCTAAGCAAAATTTAGACAGTACAGATATTAAATTAACCATTTTCACCTTAACAAGTTCAAGGGCCTCTCTAATAACTATAATATCTGTATTATCTCCTACATAGGCACTAGTAGCGCCTAAGTGGATAATTCCCTTTGCTTTAGGACATTGTACCCCGTATGCATATACATGAGACATTACGTCATGTCTTGTTTCTTTTTCTCGCTTTATTGCAACATCATAATTAATATCATTTTTGTTAGCTTCTAACTCAGTAATTTGCTCATCTGAAATTGGAAGTCCCAATTCTTTTTCTGCTTTAGCTAAAGCTATCCATAGCTCTCTCCAAGTTTTAAACTTTTTATCCGGGGAAAATATAGCTGCCATTTCTTTACTTGTATATCGTTGTATTAACGGATTTTGATACATAGAATTATTCAATTTTTAGTACTCCCTTCTCTTTTTCATTCGTTATATTATTGTAATTTAAGTTTTTACTAGTTATTTTAACTGAGGAAGAAAATTTTCAAGTCTTGTTAAACCCTCTTTAATATTATCCATAGAATTAGCATATGAAATTCTCATTAACTGATCCACTCCAAAGGCTGCTCCAGGAACAATTGCTACATGGGCATGTTCTAGTAACAAGTCTGCAAAATCTAATGAACCCTTTATTTTATTACCATTAAACTCTTTACCAATATATTGGGATATGTTCATCATTATGTAAAACGCTCCCTTTGGAACAATACATGATAGTCCAGGGATTTTATTTATTCTATCAACCATGTATTTTCTTCTTTCATCAAAAGCTAATCTCATATTTTCTATAGCAGTTTGATCTCCTGAAAGAGCCTCAATACTTGCATATTGAGCAATTGTATTTGGATTTGAAGTCGCATGACTTTGAATATTACCCATTATTTTTGCTATTTGTGCATTAGATGCTGTATATCCAATTCGCCATCCGGTCATAGCATAAGCCTTTGCCATTCCATTAACTACTATAGTTAAATCCTTTATTCTATCATTCAAGCTAGCTATACTAACATGAGTAGCATCATCATATATTAATTTTTCATAGATTTCATCAGAAATAACTATAATATTTTTTTCAACTGCTACCTTTGCTATTTCTTCTAATTCTTCTTTTGTATAAACGGATCCTGTTGGATTTGATGGACTATTTAATATCATAGCTTTTGTTTTACTAGTAATTGCATTTTTTAAATCCTTAATATCTAATTTAAATTCTTTTTCTTCTGGACAGTCAATAAACACAGGAATAGCATCAGCCATTTTAACCATTTCTGGATAACTAACCCAATATGGTGAAGGTATTATTACCTCATCCCCAGGATTACATATAGCTTGAAATGCATTATATAGGGAGTGCTTTGCACCATTTGATACTATAATATGTTCCATCTTATATTCTAATCCATTATCTAGTTTTAGTTTATCACATATAGCCTCTTTAAGCTTTTGTAACCCAGATGCCGGTGTATATCCTAAATTTTCGTTCTCTATAGAGTATATAGCACGTTTTCTTATATTCTCTGGTGTTCTAAAATCTGGTTCCCCTACTCCAAACCCTATAACGTTAATGCCTTTTGCTTGCATTTCCTTAGCCTTCGCATCTACAAAAAGTGTCACTGAAGGTGCAATATCATTATGCTTTCTTGATAGTTGAATATTCATAAACCTACCTCCAAAATATTTGTTATTAATAATACATAATTCCAGTATTTAATAATTTACTCTATTATACTATATTTGTTTATAAATCATAGCAAATTTTATTAATTTATTAGACTAACTCTAAAATTTTTGCAATGCTATTTAATAATATTTTACTTGTACCTAAATCATACCTATTGTTTTTTTCATTAGGTATGCTATGAAAATCTGATCCACCTGTAACAATTATGTTGTTCTCCATTGCTAGGGTATTAAAATAATCTATTTGTGACTCCTCATGGGTTGGATAGTATACCTCTATTCCACCTATCCCATAGGATATAACTTTCTCAATAATTTCTTTATTTTTAATATAGCCTGGGTGAGCTAAGACTGGAACACCCCCAGATTTTTTAATAATTGTAATAGCCTCTAAAGGAGTTATTTTAAATCTAGGTACATAAGCTACTCCTCCCAATTTCAAGTATTTACTAAATACCTCATGCATGTTTTTCACATAGCCTTTTTGGATTAAAACCTGTCCAATATGTGGTCTACCCACCACGCCTTTAGCTAAAGACCTAACTTCTTCATATGTAATTTCAAACCCTATATCATTGAGTTTTTGTATCATTTTAACTGAACGAGATTCTCTGTTTACTCTCATTTCCTCTAACAATGTATTTAGTTCTTCAAAGTCCGGATTTATTGCATATCCTAAAATGTGGACCTCTTGACCTAAGAACTCAGAACTTATCTCTATACCAGGTATACAATAGAAATCCTTTATTGACTTTGAATATTCAACAGCCTCTTTTATGCCACCAACAGTATCGTGATCTGTAACAGCAATACCATTTAACCCTTTTTCTAAAGCATAATTTACTAATTCTGTTGGATTTAATGATCCATCAGATGCAATAGTATGACAATGCATATCAATATATTTCATTAGTTAACGACTCCTTAAAAATCTTTATTAATATTTACTCTATTATTATGTTATATATAAAGTTTTTATATAAGAGCATATTTATTTTATATCCTATATAATATAAAAAAATCTGCTTATTAGCAGATTTTTTATCTCTATTATCGAGGCTCAACAATCAATTTAATGGCAGTTCTTTCTTCGCCATCTATTTGGACATCTGTAAAAGCAGGTATACAAATTAAATCTAAACCACTTGGTGCTACAAACCCTCTTGCAATCGCTACTGCTTTAACTGCTTGGTTTAAAGCTCCGGCGCCGATAGCCTGTATTTCAGCTCCGCCACGTTCTCTTAATACGCCAGCTAATGCTCCAGCTACAGAATTTGGATTTGATTTTGCTGATACTTTTAATACTTCCATGTAATTTAGCCCCCTTTAATATAAATGCTACCAATATTTAGTACTTTCGTACTTATTTATATTATTCTATCTAATATTAAAAATACCTTTAATTTTTTAATAAAATATACAAAATTTATAAAAAAAACATGTATACTTATAAAAAATTAATGATTTGCAACATGATTATTTATATAAAAAAAGAAACAAAAAGTTCAATTTAGAACTCTCTGTTTCTGGTATTTACTTATTTAGCGTATTCAATAGCTCGTGTTTCCCTAATAACATTAACTTTAATTTGACCAGGATACTCTAATTCGCTTTCTATCTTCTTAGTAATTTCCCTTGCAAGTAAAACTGTTTCGTCGTCATTATATGACTCTGGCTTGACTAGAATTCTAATTTCTCTACCAGCTTGAATAGCAAATGATTTTTCAATACCTTCGTATGCATTTGCAATTTCTTCAAGTTTCTCTAATCTCTTAATATATGACTCTAAAGTTTCTCTTCTTGCTCCAGGTCTTGCAGCTGATATTGCATCTGCTGCTGTTACTAAAACTGCCTCAATTGAATTAGGTTCATAATCCCCATGGTGAGTAGACATTGCATGTATTACATCTTTTGATTCCCTATACTTTCTAAGTAATTCCATACCTATTTCAACATGTGTTCCCTCAACCTCATGGTCTACAGCTTTACCTATGTCATGTAACAGACCAGCTCTTTTAGCTATTTTTACATCAACACCTAGTTCAGCTGCCATTATACCACATAAGTAAGATACTTCCATAGAATGCTTAAGCATATTTTGCCCATAGCTAGTTCTGTATTTTAATCTACCTAAAAGTTTAATTAACTCAGGGTGAAGACCATGTACTCCTGTTTCAAAGGTAGCCTGCTCCCCTTCTTCTTTAATGATATTTTCAACTTCTTTTTTAGCTTTTTCAACCATTTCTTCGATTCTAGCAGGATGAATTCTTCCGTCTATTATTAGCTTCTCTAAAGCTATTCTTGCAATTTCTCTTCTGATCGGGTCAAATCCTGATAAAATTACTGCTTCTGGTGTGTCATCGATTATTAGGTCAATACCTGTCAATGTCTCTAGGGTTCTAATGTTACGACCTTCTCTTCCGATAATTCTACCCTTCATTTCATCGTTTGGTAATGCTACAACTGTAACTGTTGTTTCTGCCACATGGTCAGCAGCACACTTTTGAATTGAATAGGCAATAATTTCTCTTGCTTTCTTGTCAGCAGTATCTTTTGCTCTAGCTTCTATTTCTCTTATCATTACCGCTGTTTCGTGTGTAACTTCTTTTTCTACCTTGCTCAAAATTATGTCTTTTGCTTCATCACAAGTTAAACCTGATATTTCTTCTAACTTTAAAACCTCTTTTTCAAATACTTCCTGAATCTCTGATTGCTTGTCTTCGACGTCTTTTATCATTTTTGATAATTTTTCGTCTTTTTGTTCTAGGGTCTCTGATTTTTTATCTAAAGATTCCTCTTTTTGAATTAATCTTCTTTCTACCCTCTGTAGTTCGTTTCGCCTTTCTCTGCTTTCTCGTTCAAACTCACTGCGAAGTTTATGAACTTCTTCTTTTGCTTCTAGCAGTATTTCTTTTTTAGCTGTTTCGGCATCTTTTTCAGCCTCTTCAACTAGTTTTTTTGCTATTTCTTCAGCACTATTCATTTTTCCTTCTGCAATGTTTTTTCTAATAAAGTAGCCGATAAGGCATCCTACCAAGGCTGTAATTGCAACTATTATTACTACAAGAATATTATCGATGTGTGGACACCTCCCCTATTTAATTTTCAAATTACAAGTTTTCACAAATCCTTTTAATATCATTTGTAATTCAAACATAAATAAAAACTCAACCATATAATGGTTTGTCTATATTATTTTATAACTTTTTTCAACAAGTGTCAAGTTCTATAATGTCTGATATTCGAACATAATAAGTAAAGCAGGATGGTAAACATCCTGCTTTGACCTAATATATTTACGCAGTAGTTATATCAGAACTGTTTGTTTTTGGATTAACTAAAGGCAGTTTATGATATTCTCTAATTTTATTTTCTATCTCTAAGCAAATATCTGGATTTTCTTTCAAAAACTGCTTAGAGTTTTCTCTTCCTTGACCAAGTTTAGCATCGTTATAGCTATACCAAGCCCCTGATTTTTTAACGATATCTAGATTACTACCTACATCAAGTATATCTCCCTCTAAGGAGATTCCTTCACCATACATAATGTCAAACTCAGCAACTCTAAATGGTGGAGCAACTTTATTTTTTACTACCTTTACTCTAGTTCTGTTACCCATTATATCGTTTCCTTGCTTAATAATATCAACTTTTCGAACATCTAACCGTATTGTAGCATAGAATTTAAGCGCCCTTCCCCCAGGTGTTGTTTCTGGACTACCAAACATAATTCCGACTTTTTCTCTTAATTGGTTAATGAAAATACATGTAGTTCTAGATTTATTGACTGCACCAGCTAACTTTCTTAGAGCTTGGGACATCAATCTAGCTTGAAGACCAACATGACTATCGCCCATTTCTCCTTCAATTTCAGCCTTTGGAACAAGAGCAGCTACTGAATCTACAACAATTACATCAACTGCACCACTTCTAACTAAAGCTTCAGCTATTTCTAAACCTTGCTCACCAGTGTCTGGTTGGGATACTATTAAATTATCTATATCAACTCCAAGATTTTTAGCATAAGAAGGATCTAGGGCATGTTCTGCATCTACGAATGCGGCGGTGCCCCCATTTTTTTGGGCTTCCGCTATTATATGCAGGGCGATAGTAGTTTTACCTGAGGATTCCGGTCCATAAATCTCTACGATTCTTCCCCTCGGTACTCCTCCAACACCTAATGCAACATTTAAATCTATTGATCCTGATGATATACAATCTAGATTAAGCTTAGTTTCTTCACCAAGTTTCATTATAGAGCCTTTACCAAATTGCTTTTCAATTTGACTAATAGCCATCTCTAGCGCTTTTTTCTTTTCCATTATAAACCCAGACAGTGTCTGGCTCACCTACCTTTCAATTTTCCGAACAGATGTTCTTGAATTTATTATATCTCATATAATTAATATAGGCAAGTATAATTTATCCTCGTAAAATATGTTTATTAATTCTTATATAGTCTACACCTGAAACAACTGTAAATAGTACAGCTACCCATGTCATTATTATGTCAAACGGAAAGTTAATATAAGAAAATGGGAAGTTATTAATTAGTAATGCAACTATAGCAACTATTTGAGTAATAGTTTTTCCCTTTCCCCACCAGCTTGCACGGGTCTTTGACAGTTGAATAATAAAAAAAATCGCTAAAGCTTTGAAAAGGCTTTATTTTTTTGTAAATTTTCTCAAATATTCCTTTCGTATTTTATCGTATTGTGTTATAATATAGATAACTGGGGGTGTTATTATGAGATTATCACTTTCTAAATCTAAAAATGCTACTTCACTTTATGTGATAAAGGATATAATTGAAAAAAATAAGCGTACTACTAAAATTGTTGAAAAACTAGGTACATATGATGAGCTTCTTAACAAATTAAACGGGGAAGACCCTATTGAATGGGCTAAGAAATATATCGATGAACTTAATAAAAAAGAAAAAGAAGAAAATAGTACAATCATGGTTCAATACTCGCCTACAAAACTTATTGGTAAAGATAAGCAACAGTCTTTTAATGGAGGCTATCTATTTCTTCAAAAGATTTATCATGATCTAGGAATTCACAAAATCTGTAAAGAGATTTCCAATCGCCATAAATTCACTTTTAATCTTGACTCCATACTATCTAGACTTTTATATGGTAGGATTATCTTTCCTGGTTCTAAGCTTTCCACCTATAACCTATCTACTAGATTTTTAGAAAAACCTGATTTTGATATTCAACATATTTATAGAGCACTTGAAGTTATTTCTAAGGAAACTGATTATATTCAATCGGAGCTTTATAATAATAGTTATAAACTTTCTAAGCGTAATTCAGGAATTCTTTATTATGACTGTACGAATTACTTCTTTGAGATTGAGCAAGAGCAAGGCTTAAAACAGTATGGGTATTCAAAGGAACACAAACCTAATCCTATCGTACAAATGGGTCTTTTTATGGATGGGGATGGTATTCCACTAGCATTTAGCATTACTAAAGGTAATACTAATGAACAAACTCACTTTAAAGCCTTTAGAACAGAAGATACTTAATGATTTCAAACTCTCAAAGTTTGTCGTATGCACAGATCTTTGGACTAGCGTCAAATGACAATAGGAAATTTAATGATCAAGGTGGACGTGCTTTTATAACCACTCAGTCAATCAAAAACTTAAAAACATCTTAAAGAATGGGCACTTTCTAGCGAAGGATGGAGTTTAAGTGGTAGTAGTAAGGTTTTCGATATCTCTGATATTGAAGAAGACAATTTTGCAGATATTACTTTTTATAAAGAGCGATGGATTAAAGAAAATGGTTTGGAACAAAAGCTAATTGTAACTTATTCAATTAAATATAGAGACTATCAAAGAAAAATTCGAAATAAACAAATTGAGCGTCTTTGTTAAGGTAATAGAAAACAATCCATCAAAACTCAACAAGTGTAATCAGAACGATTACAAAAGATTTATAGGAAAAACAAGCGTTACATCAGATGGTGAGGTGGCAGAAAAGGACCTCTATCGACTGGATTCAGATATTATATCAAAAGAAGAGGCATATGATGGTTTTTATCTTTGTATGCACAAATTTAGAAGATGAAGCTTCTGAAATTATTAAAGTTAATCATAAACGTTGGGAGATTGAAGAATGCTTTAGAATTATGAAAAGTGAATTTAAGGCAAGACCAGTGTACTTAACAAGAGATGATCGTATAGAAGCACACTTTACAACTTGTTTCTTGGCAATGGTGCTTTATAGATATCTTGAAAAACACTTAGATAACAAGTTCACCTGTACTGAAATCATACGAGAGTTAAGGGGTATGAATTTTTATGAAATCCTTGGCGATGGCTATATTCCAACTTACACACGCACAGATTTTACAGATGCACTTCATGAGGCTTTTGGCTTCAGAACGGATTATCAAATAATAAAAAACACACATATGAAAAATATTTTTAAAGATACGAAAAGATAAAAAAATTACGCACTTTTTGGACAAATATATAAAGCTTGTAACCTACTATTTATAACAGGTTACAAGCTTTTTTTCTTTATTAACTGTCAAAGATGGGATATAGGCAAGTATAATTTATCCTCGTAAAATATGTTTATTAATTCTTATATAGTCTACACCTGAAACAACTGTAAATAGTACAGCTACCCATGTCATTATTATGTCAAACGGAAAGTTAATATAAGAAAATGGGAAGTTATTAATTAGTAATGCAACTATAGCAACTATTTGAGTAATAGTTTTTCCCTTTCCCCACCAGCTTGCAGAAATCACTATACCTTCTGATGCTGCAACTGCCCTTAGAATACTAATAGTAAATTCACGGGCAATAATAATTACTACAGCTATAACAGAAATCTTACCCATTTGAACTAATGAAATTAAAGCAGAAGAAACTAAAAGTTTATCAGCCAATGGATCCATAAACTTACCTAGTGTAGTTATTTGATTCTTTTTTCTAGCTATATATCCATCTAAAGCGTCTGTGATTGCAGCGATTATAAAAATACCTGCTGCTATACTTGCACCATATGGAATCTCTAGCCTATTTAAAAGAAAAATCATAAAAACAGGAATTAAAAAAATCCTTAAAACTGTTAACTTATTTGCTAAATTCATCTACAACCTCTCCCATTAAATCATATTCTAACGCCTGGGTTATTTTTACTCTATAGATATCTCCAATTTTTAATTCGTCTTTAGCATTAACATATACTAATCCATCAATTTCTGGTGCGTCCCCCTGAGACCTTCCGATGAATTCATTATTATCACTAAACTTCTCTTCAATTAAAACATCTATTATAAACCCTATTTTCTCTTGATTTCTTTCTAATGATATAAGTTGTTGCTTCTCCATTATTATTCTTTGTCTCTCTATTTTAACTTCCTCATCTATTTGGTCTGGAAGCTTAGCTGCTGGGGTATCCTCTTCCTGAGAATAGGTAAACACTCCTAGCTTATCAAATTTAATAGTTTCAACGAACTCAAGGAGCTCTTCAAAATGCTTTTCTTCTTCTCCTGGGAAACCAACTATTAATGTAGTTCTTAACACTATTCCAGGAACTTCTTTTTTAAGTTTGTTCATTAAATTTGTTAAATCCTGTTTAGTGGTTCTTCTATTCATCTTTTTAAGAACAGGATCACTACAATGCTGAATTGGTAAGTCTAGATATTTACAAACCTTTGGATTATTTGCTAACACATCAATTAGTTCATCAGTAATCCTTTCAGGATAAGAATAAAGAAGTCTAATCCATTCTATCCCTTCAATTTTCGATAAAAGATTTAGTAATTCATATAGCTTATAATCATTATATAAATCTATTCCATATTGGGTAGTATCTTGTGCAATTAAAATTATTTCCTTTACGCCCTTTTCCGCCAGCTCTTTTACTTCTTTTTCAATATGCTCAATCTTCCTACTTCTATATTTGCCTCTTAACTTTGGAATAATACAATAAGTACAGTGATTATCACAGCCATCTGCTATTTTTACATAAGCCATATGACTTGGAGTTGTTTGATATCTAGGCAATGATTCGTCATACAAGCTGTCAACATTCCCTATCTTTATTATCTTCTTACTCTGATCAGCAAGTCCCTCGTTAATTATTTCAATGATTTCATTATAATTTCCAGTACCTACTACTGCATCTACTTCTGGTAGTTCCCTTACTAGCTCTTCATGATACCTTTCAGCCAAGCAGCCTGAAACAACTAATAGCTTTAGTTTGTTTTCTTTTAGCTGACCTAACTCAATAATTTTGTTTATTGATTCCTGCTTTGCTGATTCGATAAAGCCACATGTATTTATAATTACTACATCTGCATTATCTTCATTATTAGTAAGCTTATAACCATGTTTGTTTAAAATACCTAACATAAATTCTGCGTCAACTAAATTTTTTGAACATCCTAGTGATTCAACATATATTGATAATTTCATTTTTTGTATTCCCTTCTATTCTTATATATAGTAATATGCTTATAATTGTTATCGTGCCTCTTTGCTTGGAATATCTACATTCTCTATTAATACCTGTCTAGGCTTACTACCTTCGTGAGGACCTATATAACCCCTCGCCTCCATATCATCTATTAATCTAGCAGCACGATTATACCCAATCTTTAACCTTCTTTGAAGCATTGAAATTGAAGCTTGATTACTTTCTACAATAACCCTTAAAGCATCATCAAACAGCTCATCTATATCCTCATTATTGACCATATTTGTATTATTTTTACTGATTGTATCAATAACTTCTTCTTCATACATAGGATTTAGCTGTTCTTTTATAAATGTAACAACTCTCTCAACTTCCTTTTCAGAAACAAAGGAAGCCTGAACTCTTAATGGCTTATTATATCCTATTGGATAGTATAGCATATCACCCTTACCTAAAAGCTTTTCTGCCCCACCCATATCTAATATAGTTCTCGAGTCAGTTTGAGAAGCAACGGAAAAGGCAATCCTAGATGGAATGTTAGCCTTGATAATACCAGTAATAACATCTACAGATGGCCTTTGTGTAGCAATAATTAAATGTAAGCCTGCTGCTCTTGCCATTTGAGCAAGCCTACAAATTGCATCCTCTACATCATTTGGAGCAACCATCATTAAATCCGCTAATTCATCTATAATTATAACTATATAAGGCATTTTATTATCCTTATACTTTTCATTATAACCTAAAATATCCTTTACACCATTTTCAGCAAAGCTTTTATACCTTTGTATCATTTCCTGAACTGCCCAATTCAAGGCGCTAGTTGCTCTCTTTGCATCAGTAACAACTGGAATTAATAAATGCGGTACTCCATTATATTGATTTAGCTCAACTACCTTAGGATCTATCAGTAAGAGTCTTACAGACTCTGGTGTAAATCTATAGAGTATACTTAAAATTAAAGTATTTATACAAACACTTTTTCCTGAACCTGTTGCCCCTGCTATTAGTAAATGGGGCATTTGAGCAATATCTCCAATAATTGGGCTTCCTGATACATCCTTACCTAAAATAAATGGTAATCTTAAATTACTATTACTAAATGCCTCTTGCTCAATCATTTCCCTAAGGGTAACCATTGAAACTATATCATTTGGTATTTCTATTCCAACTGCAGCTTTTCCTGGAATAGGTGCTTCTATCCTTATGGCAGGTGCCGCTAGATTAAGTGCAATATCATCACTTAAATTTACAATCTTACTTACTTTAACCCCGGTATCTGGCTGTAGCTCAAATCTCGTAACTGTTGGACCTTTATTTACTTGTAAAATTTTAGCTTGAACTCCAAAATTTCTTAAAGTATCTTCTAATTTTTTTGCTTTTAACTGGATATTTTTTCTATCATCCTTATTTACAGTAACCTCGAGCTGATTTAATAATGCAGTTTCAGGCAATATATATTGAATGCTACTTTGCTTTTGTAGCTTAGAAGTAGAAATTTCATTAATTTCCTCTAACTCTTCCGCATCTAAAACCGGTTCTTCAACAGCTTCAACTAGTGATGCCTTACTATTAATGTCCGTATAATCTAATATTTTTATTTTTTCCTCGATATTTTGTTCAACCTTATTAATGTGAGTTTCAGCTGGTTCAGAAGGTATGTTTATTTTTATCGTTTCTTTTTTAGGTTTTGCTTTTCTTTCAAAACTTATCATTTCAATCGGTTTCATTAAAATCTTCTTAATATTAACTAATAATTGTAATAATGATGTTTTAGTATACAGCATAGTACATATGATAAAGGTAGCAACTACTACTATATAGCTACCGTAATAACCTAAAAGCCCTACTAAAGCACTTGTAATTAATGTACCTACTAATCCGCCGCCAATTCCCTCTGACCCTATAGCAAAAGAACTAGATACCAGTTCACTTAATTTCAATGTAATTAGACCATCAAGTATTGTTTTATCCAATAATGTTTTAAATACTAAAATACATAGAAAAAACATAGTAAAATATATTGTGTTTCTTACCTTTGAAAAGGATTTATTAGTAAAAAATAAAATGCCTAAAAAAACTATTATATATGGGATAATTAACGCAACCGTTGAAAACAGTCCCATAAACAATAGTCTAACCCACTCGCCAATTTGGCCAGCTCCCCTAGTTTGCATAGCAGCTAATAATATTAATCCAAAGGCTATAGTGCAAATCCCGTAGACCTCATTAGCATGTTTAAAATTCTTTAGTGTATTAATCTTCTTTTTTGACTTCGTTTTCCTAGGCAATTCATCACACCCCATTATGACATTAAAACCAAATTTAGTAAATAAGTTTAACATATATATTTTACACTATAATTGTTAATTCTACAAATCATAGTCGGCTATTTTTTGTATCTAACAATGTTTTTCTATAATAAGTAGAGACATTACTTAATATCACTTAACACAAATATTGTTACTATCCCAATTAAACGGTTTTTAAATTTGATATTTTGTGACCATATACCTATTTAAAAAATATTTTTTAATCGTCAAAATTACCTAGAGTATAACTAATAATTACTATTTCCTTTAATTCTTTTAAACTAGTAGTTTGACTTTTATAAAACTATGTTAATACGCATAGTTTTGTTTCTTCCACCTATACATTAATAAAATAGCAACTAATGACGTTACCCCTTCAGCAAAAACCGGTGTAATCCAAATACCTATGTCACCCAAAACAAGTGGAAAAGTTATCAATCCCAGGATTGTAAATATGATGCTTTGAGAAGCTGCAACTACTAAGGACTTTTTTGGCTTTTCAAGTGCTGTAAAATACACTGAACCAATTATACCTACTGGCATAAAGAGAATTGACCAACTCATATATATTGCTACCCGTAATGTGAGCTTTATAGCTTCTGGTTCTCCGGGGATAAAAATTTCTACCAATGATTCGGCCTTTACTCTAATTATTAAAAATATTATAAGAGATAATATGGTAGATACTGTTAATAATCGTTTCAAAGCACCGTATACTCGATCCATTAACCCACCGCCAAAATTATAGCTAATTATTGGTTGACTTCCATTTGCCATTCCTATGAATATAGCAATACCTATGAACATTATATACTGAACAATTGTAAAGGCCGCTACCCCTAAAGCACCAACATAGTTTATTATTAGTTTATTATATATAAAGGTAGTTATTCCTAGAGCAATACTGTTAAATAATTCAGAGGAGCCATTCCCTACTATTGGGATAATTTCACGACTACTTCCAGATATATCTCCAAAGCTTAAACCTGAAACCTTTCTTTTAGTTTTATTAATAAAATAACCTAAAAAGATAATTGCGCCTAAGGACTGTGAAATTCCTGTCGCTAAAGCTGCACCACCAATTCCCATATTAAACCTAAAAAGAAACAAATAGTCTAAAAATATATTTAAAACTGCAGTTGCTCCCATTAATCCCGTAGCAAAATTTGCCCTTCCATCATTTCTTACGGACTGTTCTAATATAAAAATTAATATCATTGGTGTAAAAAAGAAGTGTAGGACATTTAAATATTCACCTGCAAAGTACCCTAAAGATCCGCTTGTTCCTAGAAAAACTAAAATGCTTCTATTGGCCAAAAGTATAATAATATTACTTCCTAACCCTATACCAATACCTACTAACACAATTAGACTAAGTATACTACGAGCCTTTGATGTCTCCCCTTTTCCTAAAAGCACAGCTATTTTTGCATTTCCACCTACACCAATCATAATCGCTAAACCAGAAATTAAAGCAATTATAGGGTAGAGAATATTAACCGAAGCTAGAGCTTCCGGTCCAAGCCTTCTACCAACTAAAATCCCATCAACCATCTGATATAAAAGTATAAATAGCACAGAAGTAACTGCTGGTAGAATATTTTTAAGCATCAAACATCCTAATGCTTTAGTTAGAAACTCCTCTCTTACTGGGTCATCCACATTCATTTCATTTCTAATTTCTTGCATAATTATAACCTCCACTTATCCAGAATGAATATTTGGTTATTCATTCATTTATTTTTTTTTACAAAGGCCTTATACCATAAGACCTTTTACAATAAATTCAACTAAGTAATCCATTGTTTTAGGGAAAAATTCTCCACCTATTTCTTCAATATGAAGATCCACAAAACACAAAGAATTAAATAAAGCTAATATATACTCAGAGTCAATATCTTTTCTTATCTTTCCCTCCGATTGCCACTTTTTAAATGTATCGTTAAAAAAGTTATAAAATAAGTCTTCTTTTTTATTTCCACTTCCCTCTTTAACCTTTTCTAATATCTTGAAGAAAGTTTCCCTATTATACCATTCTCTTAATATTGAATTATCCTTCATACCTTTAAAAAGTTTTGAAATAACTTCTTTTAGTATACATACAGGATCATCATCAATATCGATATCTTTCATTATCTCATCTTTTAATTTAATACTCTCAACATAAAAGATTTCTAAAAACAGCTCTTCCTTTGAAAAATAGAAATTGTAAAAGGTACCTACACCAATTCCTGTCTTCTTTGTAATAATCGCTATACTGGTTTCTTTAAATCCCTTTTCACTAAATACTTCTTTTGCATTATTAAATATTTCAATTTTAGTATTTTTCAATATTTACACACCCCTAAGAATGAATTGTTTTGTATTCATTCATACAATAACATTAAGTACTTTATTAGTCAATAAAATCCTAATATTTTTTCAGATAAAATAAACTACTATTTTCCTTATGGAGTACGAATTGTAATGCTTATATATGATAAGATATTATTTTTAAAAAAGAATATAACTGTCTTAAGAAAAGTATGATTTTAACAAAGGTGCTTAGGGGTGTAGCCTAAATGAAAAGTATGACTTATGGGGAGCTTAGTTTTTTTGAAGTATGTAAAATTATTAAGAAATTAAATACATTCAAACTGTACTATTTCTAAAGGTACAGATTCTCAGAGCTACAATAATGTTACAAAAACTGTAACTCCAATAACTTTAATTCGGGAATCTAAAGGTGTATATTTTTCTATGATATAAAAGAGTTAAGTTTATAAGCCACTTACGAGAGAGAAATACTAATCAAAACCCCTCTTAGTCTTTTAATAACTATAGCAATAATGGAGTATTTAATAAATAATTAATGTTAATAACCCTAGAAGTTCATATAGATATAGGAAAGACTGGGAAAATAAGATATCTTATTGACGAAATTAAAGACCTAGTTACTTCTATATAGGACTCATATGTTGTAAAAAAGCCAGACTCCTCCGCTTCTACTGTAATAGCAGAAATAACAAAACGAAAGATTCGCTCATGTAATGCTATTAATAATTTTAACTATGAGGGGTTTATTGCCCCTCATTTTTTAAGTGGTTACTTAATATAGAATAAGTTTATCATCTTATTTTTTGATGTACGAACAACAATAATCTGTGATTTCTTTCACGACTAACTGAAATTTTGAATTACTTGGTACTTCAAAGGAATCTCCTGCTAAAATAGAAATCCAGCCATCATTATTAGGTAGTTTGACATCTAGATTTCCTGCAAGAATTTCCATTATTTCTTTTTCTTCTGTTCCAAACTCATAATTACCTGGCATCATTATGCCTAATGTTATCTTATCTCCATTTTCGAATAATATTGTTCTACTTGTCACCTTACCATCAAAATATATATTTGCTTTTTTAACTACAGTTACATCATTAAATTTTTCCATATCTAATCCTCCTCAGTTTTATATATATACTATTAGAATTAATATTAAAAATCAAGATAATTAATTTAATCTTCTGAAAATTTATTATTTATTGGAGATATAATGCATCTCCTTGGTACACTTATTTTAAAATTTATTGCAAATACAATGTCCATATCATTTGTTATTTTGGAGTCAATCAAACTATCATTAGCCATATGATATAGTATCACCATACATTGTTCGTGGGATAAGGATTTCCTATAGGGTCTATCTTCTTTTAGTGCTTGATAAATATCAACGCAAGCTAGTAAGCGTGAATTGAAGTTTAATTTATCTGATGAAAGGCCATTCGGATAACCAGTTCCATTTAGTTTTTCATGGTGATTAGCAATCCACTCATCTATATCCTCTAAACCCTCCAAAGATTCTAAGCAAGATCTCGAATAATAGGCGTGAGCTTTTATAGTTTCAAATTCTTTTTCAGTTAACCTTGAGGTTTTTTCTAATATACTATTAGGTATTGCTAACTTTCCTATATCGTGCAAATCAGCGGCTATAATTAGCTTTGTTTTCTCATCATTGTCTTTTTTATAATAGTCAGCCATTATAGAAATTTTTTCAACTAGTCCTGTCGAATGCATGGACGTAAACTTAGACTTACAATCAATAATCTTTGAAAACACTTTTGAAATACTTCTCAAGTCCTTTAAGCTTAACTCTTTACCAAAGTATGGAATGTTTCTCTTTAAAGCCTTATCTAGAAATTCGCCCTTCAAATCTAATTGGAAACTTGTATTACTACGTACATTCTGAAAAGCATTTAAGATATACTCTGATACTAGCTTGTTTTTCTGTTCAGTCAGAAAGCTATTTATCTTCTCTTCTTTCTCAATATAGTTTTCCTTTAGATTAACTAATAAATCTATAGTATCTGCAAAGCTTATTATTTGGGCCATTATTGGTATACTTTCACCTTTTACTGAGAAAAAACCTGTGCCATCGTACCTTTCGTGATGATACTTAATAACATTTTTAACGTCTGTCATAAAAGGGAAATTTTTAATATTTTCCTCACTATTATTACAATGATCTTCTACTTGCTCTAAGTCCCCTAATCTTTTAATGTGATCTCCCTTAAGCCTTTCATATAATAATTTTTCGCTAAATCCGTTATCGTGTAGTATGGATAGTCCAACTATATCTACACATTCTTCTGGACTAAGATTAATTTCTAAAGCAATCATTAATGATATGTAAGCTACACGTTTTGAGTGGTTAGAGGTAACTCCTAGTATATCCATTTCAACAAAATATAAAATATTCGATGTTGCAAGTAAAAGCTCTGTCATTTTTATTGCGACAAAATGTCCTCCTTACCAATATTATGTCATCTTACAATAATACAATGCTTAAGGGCTTAATAGCAATACAATATGAACATAGTTTTATAATAACCTTATTTTAAATAACTTAAAAAACAAAACTAAGGACTGACCTTAGTTTTAAATGTACAGTTTTTTAAGTTCTTTACAGAAATATAATTTCAAGTTAACAATATTTATTAACCCTAGTTCTTACCATTCTTCAGTGATTCTTAATACCGCAGAAACTACAGAATTATTACCAATAGCTCCTATAACAAGGGTAACAGGCTCTTCGCCAGGAAATTCAAATTTAAGCAAACTTGCTGTTGCTAAATCTCTTGCAGTACCTTGTATACCTGCCGCTACCCCTTGATATATCACTTGACCGCCAGTTATTGTTGTTGCGCTATTATTAACTAAAAGTGCAGTTTCACTATCAGGAATAGCTGTATTAGTTGTCGGAAAATTTGTAAAAGAACCATTGAGAGTACCTCCTACTACTATTTTATAATAAATATCTGACCCCGTTACAATATCTAGACCTTCAAGTTTTAAACTCACAGAATTAGGTCGATTAGATCCAACTGGGAAAATTGTTTTTCTTTTAAAAGATAGTACTGGAAGCCCACCTGAACCAACAGTCACATCTCTACGGTCTGAGGTTATTCTAAATTCAGGTCTAAATTTTCCTATAATGTTATACTGCCTACCCCCAACAAGAATACTCCTATCCCCTGTCGTTAACCCATTATTCTCAATTTCAACACCTATAGGTAAATTAGGATCTGTAAAGCTTGTTTCAGCAATGGGCTTATATCTATGTACTGAAACTACCTTTTGTGCCATTGTTATATGATCCTGTAGTACCACATCAAATTGAATAACCCCGTAACCATACCAAGTAAAGGTTATCTGAAATATGTTACCATGTGATAGATTTAATGTTTCTCCACTCGAACCAGAACCATCCAAACGATCAATATTCCAATCATTTTGTTGAATTATAGTATCTATACCCGCGCGGCGAATACCTACAAAAACCCCATTAGCATTCTGTCCGAAGTATGCACCATTTTTATCATCGAACAAACCCCATCTAAATATTTGATTATGTGTTGGAGCATTAGGTACCCTAACTCCTATACCTACTTGACCTGCAAAACCAGGCATGTATCTACCACGCTCAACGCTCTCAAGTTTTGCACTGTCTAACTCTCCTGTAGTCGTACTTACTTGATATTCGAAAGTTGTATTACTTACTGTCCCAAAACCAGTGGTTGTTACATTATCACGTAAGCTAGAGAGTCCATATACAGATTTTAATTCAATAATAGGAGTTCTCTCAGCTATTCTTAGCTCATTCAATTGTGAACTGACATTAGGCCCTATATTTGTTATAGTTGAATTAGTTTCATTATTTGAAGGTGTAACAATCTTGTAAACATTTAAATTTGAAGTCTCATACTTTTCATTATTATTGAGTTTTTTAAAATTATCTATATTTTCACTAAAATCCACAAATACACCCCACCTTTCGAAAGTTTAACTCCATATAATATATTAGTTTAAATTCTGCAATATTAACTTTTGTTAATATGAGACTATATTTGTTCCATATGATATTAATACACATTTTTTATTTAAAGTTTTAACTATCGAGTAGGAGGTAGATAATTATTTTATCTACCGACCTCTCACACCACCAAGCATACCGTTCGGTACTTGGCGGTTCATTAGGATCTAATGTATTAACTGATAGCGCTTACTAATACTTTTATAACCTAGCTTTTCTAGGCGAGTATTGGTAAGCGTTCTTTGTAGAATTGGGCTTTTGGATATTCTCCAATAACCTTTTCTTGTGTTTGCATATTCCCAAGATTTTTGTTTATCAACACCCAACTTCTTTAGGTTTATAAACTTCGTTTTAATCTTTTTCCATTGTTTCCATATACATGCCCTCAATCGTCGTCTTATCCATTCTTCAAGACTTCTAATTCTTGCCTTCGCTTTCGCGATACTGAAATAGTTAATCCAACCGACTGTGATTTCATTTAGTCTTTTAAGGCGATACTCCATACTTATACCTTTATTACGATTCGTTATTTCTCGAATCTTCTCCTTAAATCTCCTATATGATTTTTCATGTATTCTTACTTGGACTCCATTTCTATTGAAGTAAAATGAAAACCCTAGAAATTTTCTTCTAGTTACTAAGTCTACCTTGCTCTTTTCTCTGTTGACTTTTAGCTTTAGCTTTCCTTCTAGCAATCTTGTCATACTCTCCATGACCCTAATTCCTGCCTTTTTGCTTTTAACATAGATATTACAATCATCCGCGAAGCGGCAGAATCTGTGTCCTCGACCTTCTAATTCTTTATCTATTTCATCAAGCATTATATTTGAAAGTAGTGGACTAAGGGGTCCACCTTGAGGTGTGCCTTCTTCGCTACTTACTTTTAAACCTTCTATCATAATGCCACTCTCTAGATATTTCCTTATTAGTCTAATGACTCTCTTATCTTTGATTCTTCTTGATAGGCGTTCCATAAGTATGTCATGATTAACTTTATCGAAAAACTTCTCCAAGTCCATATCTACGACCCAACGATTCCCTTCGTTAATGTATTCTTTTGCCTTTGAGATAGCCATATGTGCATGTCGCTTAGGTCGGAATCCATAGCTACGCTCTGAGAAGGTTGGTTCGTAGATTTTGTTAAGCTCTTGTGCTATCGCCTGTTGTATCATTCGGTCTAGCACCGTAGGTATCCCTAGTAATCTTGTTCCTCCATCAGGTTTCGGTATTTCTACTCTCCTAACGGGGGAGGGAATATACTTTCCTTCTAGTAACCTTGTCTTTATATTCAGCCAATGATTGACGACAAATCCACGAAGTTCATCGTATCTCATGCCGTCAACACCATGACTTCCTTTATTGGCAATTACTCGTTTCATAGCCATTAACATATTATCTCTGGCTAGAATTCTATCGAGTAGGTCACTAGTATCAACTAATCTATCGTTTTCTCTTTCTCTCTTTGAGTTTCCAAGGACATCACTCGGCGCCCTTGATTACCTCGAAGTTCCACTTCTACTTGCTCAAGGCGACCTAAATATTTAGTTGTCTGCTTTCTCTGTGATTGTTCTAAGTCTTTCAAAGTTGAAAACCTCCTAACGTTCAGTCCTTCACTTAAAGGTTCATGACCCTTTAGCTAATATGACCTCTGCTGACTTCTCATGATAAATCTTGTTTCAACCATGTTTCGAATTTCATCTTCACATGTCCATGAGACCTCCCCAGGTAAGAGCGTGCACTTTCACACCATGTAACCGCCACATTTACTCTTCAAGTTTCGGGTAGTTATTGGACTTTGGTTTGTTGCGCAACCTCATCCACTCGAATGAGCCTCGAATGTGATTCGTGTACCTCGGTTCGGTGCTTTGCCTCCAGCTTCCTTCAGATTCCACCTCACGATGGACACCCTTGCTCTTGGCTAACGGTTGGCACTACCAGCCCCCGTACTGGACTTTCACCAGCAAGTTCACGCCCATGCTGGGCGCACGCATAAAAAAAGCACTAATATATTAATATTAATGCTTTTTAGCTTACTCTTAGTTAATGAGTTTCAATATTATTTACTTGATTCTTATTTTTAATCATTTCTCTTAATTTAGTCATTGCTGAATTCAACCCACCTACCTCATCTATTAATCCATGGTCTACAGCTGACTTACCAATAAGTATTGTCCCTACATCATTAGCTAGCTCATCAGTTGCATTCATAAGCTCGCTAACTTTTTCTCTATTAATATTTGATGTTCTTGCGATGAAATCAATTATTCTATCCTGCATTTTACTAAAATATCTGAAAGTCTGTGGAACTCCTATTACTAGGCCATTCATTCTTATTGGATGAATTGTCATTGTAGCTGATGGTGCAATAAATGAATAGTCTGCTGCTGTTGCTAATGGTACTCCAATACTATGACTACCACCTAGCACTAAACTAACCTTTGGTTTAGATAAGCTATTAATCAGTTCCGCTAAAGCTAATCCAGCCTCAACATCACCACCGACTGTATTTAGGATTACCAGCATACCTTCAACTTCAGGATTATCCTCAACAGCAACTAATTGAGGAATAATATGCTCATATTTTGTTGATTTGTTTTGTGGCGGAGAAACCATGTGTCCTTCAATATGCCCTATAATAGTAAGTGTGTGAATATTTTGTTTTTGATCTGGTATATTATTAATTCCCAGAGCATTTATGTTTTGTAGATTTTCATTATTGCTTTCGTTTATTTGAGGGCTTGGCTGCTCATTAATTATAATTTTATCCATTTTATATCACCTCATTAGTCTTATGTTAAGTTACTCTTAATATTGTTTACTATTTATTTTACAACTATTCTAGAATTTATATAGGTTAAAAAGAATGTCTTCTTTTATTTTCATCCTCTAATTCAATAATAATCATATCATTACCGATTTTTTTTACTGCTTCCCATGGAATTTCTAATGAGGAATCATTAGAAAAAAAGCTTAAAATTCCTTTTTTATCTGGAATTAACAAGGAAATAATTCTTCCAGTTCTTTCGTCAATTAATAAATCAGACTCAGCTATAATACCAAGTCTACTTCCATCACAAAGATTTACTATTTCTTTACCTCCAATAGTGCTAAAAAGCATAATTATCACCTCTAATTTTTTATTTCTTATATTATATATATTGATAGTTTGTCTATATTATTCGCTTATTATATTACTTTCATATTTTTGACAAAAAATCCCTCACCAAATTCGGTGAAGGATTGTTATTTAGATGTGTTTTTTTATATTTTCCGTCTCCTGACTTTGGAACATCATTCATAAGAAAAAGTGCTGTAATCGTCTGTCTATAGAAGTTTCAGCACTTTTTATTGTTGTTTTACGTTCACTACATCTTTTTAATTATATTGGGGATTTCATTACTTAGCAGAACATTCTTTTCAATCTTAAATATGTCTTTGTTTATTTTACTATTAAGTAATTTGTCTGACATTATATATAATTTGTCTACTTTGTAATCAATTTCATCTATTATAAATCCTTCTAGTCCATTGATTATTTCATAGGTAGATAATTCAACTTTATTCACTGCTAACTTATACTCTAATATTCTTTGCATTACTAAGGCTAAATAACAAATTAAAAAATGCGACCTAATTCTTCGTTCTTTAAAGTGATATACTGGTCTTGTTTTTAAATTTGTTTTTAATATTCTAAAGGATTCTTCAATTTTATATAGAGATTTATAAGCTACCATTATATCTGCTGGGTTCATATCCACTTTATTTGTAACAATGTAAAAATATCCGAAATTTTCTTGCTCTTGTTTAATTATTTCCTCATCAATTTCAATGTTTATTTTTTCTTTAGGGTTTTCTACTGCTTTATAATACTTGCTTTTGGATTTAGTTGTTGAATTGATTGTAAAATCCTTTATATTCTTTTTAGCTCTTTCAATCATTTTCTCTTGTTTAAACATCTCACGTTCTTTGTAGACATCTGAATATTTTTTTATGATTAATTCGTCATAGGTTTCATCATTCTGACTCACCTTTCTTTTACTGGTTATATATCCGCTTTTGTATTTAGCTTCTGCATTAGAAGTTATGTTCCAAGATGAATTAAATTTCTTCTCTTTTAAATCTTTAGGAACTGCACTGCCCTTAGAACCTACAATGTAACTAAGCCCTTTACCTCGAATCATCTCTAAGTTAGCCCTTGAATTTAAGCCCCTATCAGCCACTATTATGATTTCTTTTATGGTGTAATTATTTAATATATCGTCAATGACTTCTTCCATGGTATGTAATTCATGTTTGTTGCCTTTAAAAAGCCTATAAGAAATAGGTATCCCATTGGTGTCTATTAGTAAGCCCATAACAACTTGTGTTTCATTTCTTTTATTATCCTTACTCATACACCTCTTTCTCTAAATCCGTCTTCATCAAAAGACTCAAAGTAATAGGTTGTACAGTCATAAAATGCTAATGACATATTTCTATCTGGAATAATCTTTCCTATATGATCATTTAAATGTTTGAAAAGTTTATTTTCATTCATTTCAAAATTTTTATCATAGGTAGCTATATTTTGTTCCAATTCATCAGAAGTGTTTTTAATGTTATATTCTAATATTTTTTTAGCCTCTGAATCAACGGTATCTAAGAGGATTTCCATGTTTTTTATGAGCTGAACTCCATCTGTTAGTGCTTTAGATTTATGTTTATTAAATCCAGAAAAAACATCTAGGGAAGAATAAATGTTATCGCTATTCACAAAACTGAAATCATATAGGAAATCATCTTTTCTAGAAGCCACTTCAAGCTTGCTTGAAGGATTAAATAATCTACCAAGTACCTGATAGAACATTAAGTTACTAAAGGAATAATCTAGTTTAGAATCTTTCACCATTTTAGTAAAAAGTTAGGTAATTTCAATTGGTTAAAGATTTTTAGGTATGGAAGATAACCTAAGTTTTTATGATTAAGAGAAAGCTTATCTTTTGACAATGATTCAATGAAATCTTCAAAGTTTTCAAATCCTTGAGAAGCTTCATCCAGTCTAATCATTTCTTTTAGATCTGCTTCAGCTTGAGCAAGAGCTTCCTTACCTGATTTAGAATCTAAATCATGAGTACCAAAACCTTTAATCTGAATTTTTTTTGATTTCTTAGTTTTGGGATCTCTAATCCCCTTAGCGATTGATATAAAATATTTACCATTTGGTCTTTTAGATTTACTAATATACATGCTACACCTCCACAAAAACCCTCTAACTATATTATACATCATATTCTACACCACGACAAGTCGTGAGTGTTAATAAATAAAAAAATAATGAGAAATGTTAAAAATTAGACATTTACTCATTATTTGTTATTAATTTATGTTCTGAAGTCAGGTTATATTACTTTCATATTTTTTACAAAAAATCCCTCACCAAATTCGGTGAAGGATTGTTATTTAGATGTGTTTTTTTATATTTTCCGTCTTATCCTCTTTACTGATCATGGCTGTAGTCATTTTATTAAAGTCAATAACCTGCTCTATAGTATACTTAATATCTTTAATAGTTACACTGTCTATTAATTCTATAACTTCCTTAGGACTATTAATTTTACCTAATAAAAGCTCAGCTTTTCCTATAGAAGACATTCTGCTACTAGTACTCTCTAGTCCAATAATGTAGTTACCCTTAAGTTGCTCTTTAGTTTTAGCTAAATCTTCTTCACTAATGCCATTATTCTTAATATCAGTTAGCTCCTTAAATATCAGTGAGCATACTTCGTCTAAATTTCCTGGATTCATCCCAGCATATATTGCCAGTAGTCCTGCGTCTGCGTAAGAAGATGGATAAGAATAAATAGAGTATACTAATCCATGCTCTTCTCTAACTTTTTGGAACAACCTAGAACTCATACTTCCACCTATTACGTTATTTAAAATATATAGAGGATATAAATTGTTTGATTTTAGAGATTTCCCTGGAAAACCTAAGCAAAAATGCGTCTGCTCTATATCTTTTTGTTTAAAAACATGCTCAAAATTATACAATATTTTATCATTAGGTTGCTCAATGTTGTGATTTTGATGCCATTTTCCAAATTTAGAATCAATAGCTTTCAAAAGACTCTCTTCATCAAAATTTCCTGCTACCGAAATTACTGAATTATTAGCAACATAATTAGCATTTGTATATCCTAACATTACATCCCTATTTATTTTGTTCAAACTTTCTTCAGTTCCTAAAATCGGATAACCTAAAGTACTATTTTTTAATAAAGTCTTTGCCAATAATTCATGTACTAAGTCCTCTGGAGAATCGTCATACATACTTATTTCTTCAAAAATTACACTTCTCTCTTTCTTAATTTCTTGACTATCGAACTTTGAGTTAAATAGCATGTCAGATAAAATATCTACAGCTAAATCTAAATGTGAGTCCAATAACTTCATATAATAGCAGGTATACTCCTTACTAGTGAAGGCATTAATCTGTCCCCCAACCCCATCCACTTGCTCTGCTATTTCTTTAGCAGTTCTATTTGATGTTCCTTTAAACAACATATGTTCAATAAAGTGTGCTATCCCATTATTATTTAAATTTTCATTTTTACTTCCTGTCTTAATCCATATACCTAAAGTAATCGATTTAACATAGGGTATATTTTCAGTAATAATTCTTAATCCATTATTTAATTTATGACGTTTATACATTTGTTCCTCCTGAATTTTATGTATAGTTTCTACATATATATTATATACTATTTTAATACATCACTAACTCTACCTATTTCTAAGCCTTTATTCCTAAATTCATCTATTAATACGGGTAAAGCCTTAGCTGTTGCTGGCATAGGATGCATTAATACTATTGCCCCTTTATGATTTTCTTTATTTAAAACCCTATCAACAATTACCTCTTTTGTACTACCCTGTCTCCAGTCTATAGTATCTATAGTCCATAAAATTGTTTTATACTCCAATTTACTAGCTGCATTTAAAGTATTCTCATTATATGAACCTGAAGGTGGTGCAAATAGAGTTGGTTTTTCACCAGTTATTTTCTGAATTTCTTCTTCAGCTTTTTTTATTTGTTCTAAGTTTTTATCTAATGATAGTTTACCGTAATCTAAATGTTGATAACCATGACTTCCAATTTCATGGCCTTCATCGACAATAAGTTGAAAAATATCCGGAAACTCTTTTACCCATCTTCCTGTTACAAAAAATGTAATTTTTACATTTTTATCTTTAAGTGTTTGAAGCATTTCAGGAATTACTTCGTTACCCCAATCAACATTACATGTAAAAGCAATATAATTACTATCCACACTACCCTGTTGAATTGGCTTATTAGTTACATTGTAAGTATTAAAAACTCCTTTGCTATTATTATTCATAAATATAATAGCAAATATCCCTACTAAAATTGTTACAAAAACAGCTACTGCAATAACAGCGTGCTTCTTCTTAATTAGAAATATCACATTTATTCCTCCCATACAAACAAATATCTTATATATATAATATTCTGATACTTGCTCCATATTCGAGTTAAAGATAAATTTAAGAAGAATGTTTGAAATTAAAAAACATAAACCCTAGGGTTTATGTAAGTTCTAATTATTAGTTAAAATGATATGATTACCCGAGAGTATTTTCACTCTCGAGAAATCTCTCATCCCATATACTTAATTTATTTTTCTGGTTTAACTTCTGGTTTTGGCTCAGGTTTTGGTAATAAAGCTTTACGAGATAGACTAATCTTACCTTGAGGGTCAATTTCGATAATTTTTACTTCTAATTCTTGACCTGTAGCTAATACATCTTCTACCTTGTTTACTCTTTCATGTGCTAGATTTGATATATGCACTAACCCCTCTTTACCAGGCATTATCTCAACAAATGCACCAAAATTCATAATTTTAATTACTTTACCCTTATATACCTCACCAATTTCAGGCTCTTTTATAATCTGTTCTATAGCTCTTACTGCTTTTTGACCTGCTTCCATAGAGTCTGCTGCTATAAAAATAGTACCATCATTTTCTATATCAATTTTAACTCCAGATTCTTCAATAATTTTGTTAATTGTTTTTCCACCAGTTCCTATTACTTCCCTAATTTTATCTGGGTTAATTTTCATCTTTAACACTCTAGGGGCATAAGGTGATAGCTCAGACCTTGGAGCATCAATTGCTTCCTTCATTTTACCTAAAATATGAAGTCTACCTACTCTAGCCTGCTCTAATGCTTCTTGAAGAATTTTTCTATCAATTCCTGCAATTTTAATGTCCATTTGAATAGCAGTAATTCCTTTATCTGTACCTGCTACTTTAAAGTCCATGTCTCCTAAAGCATCTTCCATTCCTAGTATATCTGATAAAATGGCTACATCATCATTTTCTTTAACTAGACCCATAGCAATACCAGCTACCATGCTTTTAATTGGTACACCTGCATCAAGTAAAGCTAAAGTACTACCACATACACTGGCCTGAGATGAAGACCCATTAGAAGCTAAAACCTCAGATACAAGTCTAATTGCATAAGGGAAATCTTCTACACTTGGTATCATTGGCTCTAAAGCTCTTTCGGCTAAGGCACCATGACCAATTTCTCTTCTTCCTGGACTTCTTAAAAACCTTGCTTCACCTGTGCTATAAGGCGGGAAGTTATAGTGATGCATATATCTTTTTGTTTCTTCTTCACCTAGTCCATCTATTTTTTGTACATCTCCTAAAGCTCCTAGAGTTGCAACAGTTAACGCTTGAGTTTGACCCCTAGTGAATAGCCCTGTTCCATGAGTTCTAGGAAGTACTCCAACTTCACATGAAATAGGTCTAATTTCTTCTAAAGATCTATCATCTGGTCTAACTCTTTCTTTTAGTATCATAGTTCTTAACTGTTTTTTAACAAGAGAAGCAAACACTTCTTTAACCTGCTTAATTCTATCCTCAAATTGCTCACTGAAGAATTCTACTGTCTCTTCCTTAACTCTGTCAAGGTTCTCATTTCTTTCTGTTTTATCAAAAGTTTTTATCGCATCTAAAATTTTAGCCGTAGCAAATTCCTTGACTGCTTCTTCTATATCCTCATCAATTTTTGCAAGCTTTAATTCCTGCTTAGGTTTACCTACTTCAGCTACAATTTCTTCTATAAAAGCAACTATTTTTTTGATTTCTTCATGACCAAACATAATTGCCTCTAACATTTGTTCCTCAGATACTTCATTACTACCTGCCTCTATCATCATTACTGCATCTTTAGTTCCAGATAGCATTAAATCTAATTCAGTTACTTCTCTTTGTGCACTAGTCGGATTAATAATAAATTCTCCATTAATTAACCCTACATTTACTGAAGCTGTAGGACCTTGGAAAGGGATATCAGAAATTGAAAGAGCGATTGAAGATCCAATCATAGCAACTACATCTGGCGTACAATCTTGATCTACTGATAATACTGTCGCTATAACTTGTACATCATTTCTATATCCTTTTGGGAATAGAGGACGTATCGGTCTATCAATAAGTCTTGAGGTTAATATTGCACTCTCAGATGGTCTTCCCTCTCTTTTTATAAAGCCCCCTGGTATTTTTCCAACTGCATATAATTTTTCTTCATAATCAACGCTTAAAGGGAAAAAGTCAATCCCTTCCTTTGGTTCTTTAGAAGAGTTAGCATTTACTAATACTACAGTTTCTCCGTATGTAACTAAACAAGATCCATTTGAAAGTTGTGCTAATTTACCGGTTTCTACTGTAAATTGTCTACCTGCCAACTCTGTTTTAAAAACTTTATGCATTGTTGTTTCCTCCTTTCATCAATTAGTATATATTTTACTAACTTACATATTAGTCTTAGTAAAAATTTAATAATTAATTCTCAAAAATTCTATGTAATTAAAGAATAGAGCGGGAATCCCCGCTCATATTTTATGTTTATTTTCTTAGTCCTAATTTTCCTATTAA
Organism: Serpentinicella alkaliphila; assembly: GCF_018141405.1. NCBI lineage: Bacteria > Bacillati > Bacillota > Clostridia > Peptostreptococcales > Natronincolaceae > Serpentinicella > Serpentinicella alkaliphila. The sequence goes on along the minus strand of NZ_CP058648.1, from coordinate 2,290,458 downwards.
ATCTCTGTATCTTTCGATATCTTTGTTTTTGATATAGTTAAGAAGACTTCTTCTTTGTCCAACCATTTTTAATAGACCTCTTCTTGAATGATGATCTTTTTTATGAGTTTGTAAGTGGTCATTTAGTTGGTTAATTCTCTCTGTTAATATGGCAATTTGTACTTCTGGAGAACCAGTATCAGTATCATGTACCTTATAAGTATCGATAATTGTTTGTTTTGCATTCTTTTCCATATATTTCACCTCCTCTTCTTATAATCCCCTCATTCCAAGTAACCGTCGGTGACTCAAATTACTGAGAATAGGTTCCAACCTATACAATTCTAGCATACTTAATTATGTTTGTAAATGTTTTTTATAACAGTTATATCCTTTTGAATTTGATCTATTAATTCTTGCTCATTATTGAACTTTGTTTGGTTTCTTACTTTTTTAGTAAATATAATTTCTATATTTTTATCATATGCTATTTCAGAAAAATCTAAAATAAAGGTTTCAACAGTAATATCTTGGTTTCCGAAGGTCGGCTTACTACTTATAGATGTTGCACCAATATACCTTTTTCCTTCGAAAACAACTTCTGTTGCATAAACACCTAGTTGAGGAATTAATTGCCCTGGATTAATTGATATATTAGCTGTTGGAAATCCAAGTTTTCTTCCTCTTCCTTCCCCATGTACAACCTGACCAGCCAAAGTAAATGGTCTGCCCAAAAATTCATTAGCCTGCTCAATCTCTCCGTTTACAATTAAAGCTCTTATCTTAGTGCTACTTACCTTTATACCATCTATTTCAACAGGTTCAACTACAATTACTTTAAACGAATATTCTTTCCCTAATTCCTTAAGTAATTCCGTATCCCCAAGACCCTTACTACCAAACCTATAATCAAAACCTACCACTACAACCTTGCATTTTAATTTTTTTACTAGTATTTCAACAACGAATTCCTCAGGGCTTTGATTCATAAAAGCCTCATTAAATTCATCTAAAAACAATATGTCTAAGCCGTGGAATTCAAAAATTCGTTCCTTCATATGCAAATTTGTTATTTGCATAGGAGATGCGTTAGTTTTTGTAATAATACTCAATGGATGATTTAAAAACGTATATACACATGATTCTAAATTATTTTCTGCACATTCATGGAGTAGAGTCGTAATTAAACTTTGATGACCAATATGTATACCATCAAAATTTCCGAGGGCAACTCCTCTATTTATTTGATTATTCAAGTCTTCATATTTATTAACTACTATCATAAATAAACCCCTTTTTAGATCAATAGCCGATTAAATTTTATATATGTGTTATTGTTGTCACTTTTTATATTTGCTAATCCAATAAATTGTTCCTTTAAATAAACTGTGACTAGGGTGTTTATAGGTAATTCAGGTGAATTCATAAAATACCTTGAATCAATTTTATTTCCATTTAATACTAATGTTCTTTGAGACTCATGTATCTCTACCTTAGGTAAATTCACTAAAGGATAATCTGCTGGCTTAAGTAATTCTTCTACATTGTCATGTTCCTGGAGTTCCTCTATAGTGATTGCATCCTCAATGTTAAAAACACCAGACTTCGTCCGAATTAGAAATGACATTATGCCACCACACCCTAGCTTAAATCCAATATCATGACATAAGGTTCTAATATATGTCCCTTTTGAGCAAACAACATCAAATAAAACCTTATTACCTTTTATATAGATAATATCAATACTGTATATATATACTTTTCTTGATTTTCTTTCTAGTTCGATGCCTTCTCTAGCATAATCATATAGCTTTTTCCCGTTAACCTTTAAAGCAGAATACATTGGAGGTAGCTGTTCATACTCTCCAACAAAACTAAGGACTGCTTCCTTTATGTCATTCGCACTACAGTTAACAGGCTTTTTCTCGAGAATAGTTCCGTACATATCTTGTGTATCAGTAGTGATACCTAGACATAACTCACCACGATATGCCTTCGTATCCTCAAGAAGATAATTTGACACCTTTGTTGCCTGACCTATACAAATAGGCAATACCCCTGCAGCATTAGGGTCTAATGTTCCTGTATGCCCTACCTTCTTTATTCTAGTTTTCCTTCTTACAGAATAAACAACATCATGGGAGGACATTCCAGGTGGTTTAAGTATATTTATAATGCCGTCCAAATTATCACCAGCCTACATAAGTGGATAGCTTTTCCTCTAGATTTCTCTTAGCCTCTTCTAGGGTATTGAATACAGTTGCCCCTGAAGCCTTCTTGTGACCGCCGCCACCAAATTCTAAAGCAAGCTTACTTACATCCACATCATTTTTAGATCTAAAGCCTAATTTAACTTTATTTCTTCCTATTTCTTTTAGTAAAACTGCTACCTCTACGCCTTTAATATCTCTAGCATAGTTAATTACACCTTCAACTTCGTCCTCGGACACTTCATATTCTTCTAATAAAGTTAAAGGTATTGGAATTATAACTACTTTACCCTCATAGGAGGTCTCTAATTTATTTAAAACATGCCCTAAAAATTTAACACTTTTAAGAGACTTGCTTTGATATAAATGATATGAAATTTGCTGGATGTCCACTCCTGTTTTAAGTAATTTTGATACAATTTTATGGGTTTTAGCAGAAGTATTATCATAAACAAAATTTCCAGTATCTGTAGCAATGCCAGTATACAAACAAGTAGAAATATCCAGATCATCTATAAAAAAGCAATCCTTAATTAGCTTATATACTACTTCGCATGCAGACGAAGCTTTATTATCAATAATGTTCATATGACCAAACATTGTATTACTTACATGATGATCAATATTTATTATTGATTTGCTTTGACGTAATAATTTTTTACTATAACCAAGTCTATCTTCATCGCCACAGTCTAAAACAAAGCAATAATCATACCTTTTATCACTATTTTCATCATATAAAACCACTGTTTCAATTTCAGGCAAAAATTTATATCTCTCAGGTATAACATCATTTACAAAAATATCAACGTATCCGCAAATCTTTTTTAACGAAATACCTAAAGCCATCAAAGAACCTAGACTATCACCATCTGGATTTATATGAGATATAACAGCAACCTTATCACTGTGTTTTAGCGAAAGAATTGGATTTTTTTTATTCATCTCCGCCATCCTTCTCAACTTCTTGATCACTATTATTAACTTTTAATTTATCTATTAGAGCAAACATATCAACGCTTTTTTCAATAGACTCATCTAGTTTAAATAATATTTCTGGTATATATCTTATTTTTATTCTCTTTCCTATTTCCCTTCTTATGAAACCACTAGATTTTTTTAAAGCTTCCATAGTGTCCTCTTTTTCTTTTTGCTTTCCTAGAACACTAACAAAAACTGTAGCATATCTTAAATCCCTAGTAACATCAACCTCTGTAATTGTTGTCATCATTGCAACCCTAGGGTCCTTCAATTCATTTCTAACAACATGGCTAATATATTTTTTCATTTCTTCATTTAATCGATTTACTCTTGGGTATGCCACATTCCTCAATCCTTTCTTATCTCTCTATTTCTTGCATCTTATAGGCTTCTATAATATCTCCTTCTTTAATATTATTAAAGTTGTAAATACCAATACCGCATTCATAACCAGTAGCAACTTCTTTTGCATCATCTTTAAATCTTTTTAAAGAACTAATAGTTCCATCTGTTATTACTATTCCATCTCTTACTAGTCTAACATTTGCATTTCTAAGGATTTTACCTTCAGTTACATAACAACCAGCAATTACTGATCCGTTAGGAAGCTTGAATGTAGCTCTAACTTGGGCTTTTCCTAGCTCTACCTCTTTAAACTCAGGATCTAGCATACCTTTCATTGCGGCCTCTAAATCCTCTAGAGCATTATAAATTATCTTATATAAACGAATATCCACTTCTTCTTTATCTGCTAATGATGAAGCTCCTGATGACGGTCTAACATTGAATCCAATAATAATTGCATTAGATGCGGATGCTAACATAACGTCTGTCTCAGTAATAGCTCCAACTCCACCATGAATAGATTTAACTACAACCTTATCATTTGAAAGCTTTCCTAAAGACTGTCTAACAGCCTCAACAGAACCCTGTACATCGGCCTTAACAATTACATTCAATTCCTTAATTTGACCTTCTTGTACTTGACTAAATAATGCGTCTAAAGATATTTTTTGACTAGATTTTAATTGTTGCTCTTTTATTTTATTAATTCTATTAGTAGCAATTTCCCTAGCCTTTTTATCATCCGCTACAGCAATTAATTGATCCCCTGCTAAAGGTACATCTGATAATCCAGTTATTTCTACAGCTGTCGAAGGTCCTGCTTGTTTAAGGTTTTTACCCTTACTATTCACCATTGCCCTTACACGTCCATGGGATGTTCCTATTACTACAGAATCTCCAATCTTTAAGGTTCCATTTTGTACGATTACTGTAGCTACAGAACCTTTTCCTTTATCTAATTGTGCTTCTACAACGGTTCCTACAGCTTTTCTATTTGGATTTGCTCTAAAGTTTTCCATTTCAGCTACTAAAAGAATCATCTCTAATAGGGTATCTATATTTGTCCCTTTTAATGCAGAAACAGGAACACTAACAACATCGCCACCCCATTCTTCGATTAATATTCCATTGTCAGCTAATTCTTGTTTTACTCTATCAGGATTTGCTCCCTCTTTATCCATCTTGTTAATAGCTACTATTATAGGTACTTCCGCTGCCTTTGCATGGTTAATAGCTTCAATTGTTTGAGGCATAACACCGTCATCCGCAGCAACAACAAGTATTGCAATATCAGTAACTTTTGCACCCCTAGCTCTCATTGCAGTAAAAGCCTCATGACCAGGAGTATCTAAAAATACAATTTTTTTGCCATTAATTTCTACTTCAGATGCACCTATATGCTGAGTAATTCCACCAGCCTCTTTTTCCGTAACTTTAGTTTTACGGATTGCATCTAGAAGTGAAGTTTTACCATGGTCAACGTGACCCATTACTGTTACAACAGGAGGTCTAAACTTAAGATCCTCTTCTTTATCTATTGGAATAATAAAGTCAACTTCCTCTTCCTCTTTAGCCTCAACTTCATTTTTAATTACTTCGATTCCAAGTTCATTTGCAATTTTTTCTGCAGACTCAAAATCTATTTCTTGATTTATTGTAGCCATTACTCCCATATGTATAAGCTTGGAAATAACCTCATTTACACTTTTCTTAATAGCTACAGCAAAATCTTTAACAACAATTCTTTCTCCAATTTCAATTATTGGCATATCTTCAATATATAATTCTTTTTCATTTTCATGTGATTTATTAATAGTCTTATCCTCATTTTTCTTTTTATTTTTGGGCTTTTTAGAATTATTATTTTTATTTTTTTCTATCTCAATTTCTTCTTCTACATCTTCTCCATTATCTTGTACTGGTGGTTGTTTTTCTTCTTCTATAAGTTGTTTTATTAACTCAACCTCTTCTTCCTCTAATGCACTCATATGATTAGAAACATTAATAGCTAAATCCTCTAGCTTACTAATAAGTTCTTTATTTGTTAAACCTAAATCTTTTGCCAATTGATAAACTCTTACTTTTGACAAACGAACACCCCCTAATTAATTTTCTTGGTCAATACAGTCAATAATTTTGGTGGCAAAATTACGATCTTTAAGAACAATAACTGCTCTCGGCATTTTTCCAATTATGTGACCCAGTTCTTCCTTTGTCCCATAGAATCTAATCGGAACATTATAAAAAGCAGTTTTATCCTTAAAAACCTTTTGTGTATTTTCTGAAGCATCTTTAGCAACTATAACTAAATATGCTTTTCTTTTTTGGATCTCTTTTTTACACAAATCTTCTCCAGAAATAAGGTTTCCTGATTTCATTGCAAATCCAATATAACCAGCTAAAACACTATTCAATATTCTCGAACTCCTTTGATAGCCTTTCGTAAACATCCTTAGGAACTTCACATTGAAAAGCACGATTAAAGGCCTTTGATTTATATGCCTTTTCAAAACAGCTTTTTTCATTACATATATAAGCGCCACGACCGTGAGCTTTACCTTTAAAATCTATATCAATATCGCCAAGATTGTTTTTAACAACCCTAATTAACTGTTTCTTTGGAAACATTTCGTTACAGCCAAGACATTTTCTCAGCGGTATTTTTTTTGTTTTTATCATATACTCACCCCATTATTAACTCTTACTTGAAACCTGACTTTCAGACTTAATGTCAATTTTCCAACCAGTTAATTTAGCAGCAAGTCTCGCATTTTGTCCTTCTTTCCCAATTGCTAATGATAACTGATAATCGGGTACTATTACTTTAGCAGTTTTTTCTTCCTCATTAACAGTTGTTGAAACAACTTTTGCAGGACTTAATGAACTAGTTATAAAAACTTCCGGGTCATCACTATATTTAATAATATCAATTTTTTCACCTTTAAGTTCTTCAACTATTGTTGCAACCCTAGCGCCTTTCGGCCCTACACAAGCACCTACAGGATCAACATTAGCATCATTTGATTTTACAGCAATTTTGGTTCTAGATCCTGCTTCCCTTGAAATACTTTTAATTTCTACAACACCGTCATGTATTTCTGGAACTTCAAGTTCAAATAATCTTTTAATTAATCCTGGATGAGTTCTGGATAACTGAATTTGAGGTCCTTTTGTAGTTTTCTTTACTTCAACAATATAACATTTTATTCTATCTCCATGATTATACTGTTCATTTGGAATTTGCTCTCCTGGAGGTAGTACTGCCTCTGTTTTCCCTAGGCTTATATATACACTTCCCTTTGCTACTCTAGCAACGCTTCCAGTAATAATATCTGATTCTCTATTAATAAATTCACCAAATACTACATCTCTTTCAGCCTCTCTAATTCTTTGAACAACTACTTGTTTAGCAGTTTGAGCAGCAATACGGCCAAAGTTTCTTGGCGTAACTTCATTTTCTACTACATCCTCTAATTCATATTTAGCATTTATTTTCTTTGCATCAGCTAAACTTATTTCCAACAGGTCGTTTTCTACTTCCTCCACAACTCTTTTCTGGGAGTATACATGGACTTCACCAGTATCTCTATTAATAGAGACCCTTACATTTTGTGCTGTGCCGAAATTTCTTTTATAGCTCGATATTAAAGCCGCCTCTAAAGCATCTATTAATATATCCTTAGATACTCCCTTATCCTTTTGTATCTGTTCTAACGCTTCAATAAAATCGGAATTCATTCCCTTAAAACCCCCTAAAATTTAATTGCTAGTCTAGTTAGCGCAATTTTTTCTAATGGAATTTCTAATATACTTTCATTCTCTAATCGTACTTTTACTACTGAGTCTTTAAGTTCTATTAGTTCTCCCTCAATCAACTTTTTATTATCCATAGGCTCGTAAAGCTTAATTTCTACTTCTCTGCCTGCAAACTTTACATAATCTTCCGATCTTTTCAACGGTCTATCTAAACCTGGGGATGAAACCTCTAGAAAATAGTTTTCTTCAATTGGATCTGTCTCATCTAACTTTTCACTTAATTGTTCACTTACCTTTTGACAGTCATCTAGACTTATTCCCTCTGGTTTGTCTATGTAAACACGTAAATACTTATGAGGACCTTCTTTCTTAAATTCAACGTCTACCAAATCGAAATTCTCCTTTTCGACTATTGGTATCACTAGTTCCTCAACTATACTTTCCACTCTATTTTTTCCCATTTTATACCTCCTATATTAAGTTGTAGTGTTTAATTTTTATTTTTATTTTTTATTTGATTATATATTGTATATTTTGTAATTTATTATTAATTTATTCTTTAATATACAGTACCTCAAATTTGCCCATATATAACAAGTAAAGAGTGGGCCAATTTCCCCACTCTATAAACACTTAAATATATCTTGTTAAACCTAGTATAACATAAACAAATTATTCCTGCAAGTTAAAAGAATGATAGTTGGTTAGTTTCTGGCAAATCTTGTAAACATCCGTGGTTTATTAGCTTTTCGATTACTGTTTTAGACGTTTTTGTCCTTTGTCTAAAATTCTCAACGGATAAAAAGTTTCCTTCTTCCCTAGCCTTTACAATATTTTTGGCTGCGTTTTGACCAACGCCCTGTAAGGATTTTAGCGGCGGTAGTAATTTACCATCCTGAATTAAAAACTTATCAGAGTCAGACTTATATAAGTCTAGTGGTAGTAGTCCTATCCCCCTGCAATACATTTCCAAAACTACCTCTAGAATAGTTTGTAAGTTTTTTTCCTTTGTTGTTGCTTCCATTCCCTTTTTTTCCACTTCTACTATTGCATTTTTTACTGCATCCTTACCTTTAATTATTAGCTCTACATCGAAGTCCTCAGCCTTTGTAGTAAAGTAGGTTGCGTAAAATGCCTCAGGATAGTGAACCTTATAGTAAGCTATTCTAAAGGACATCATAACATATGCAACTGCATGGGCTTTAGGGAACATATATTTAATCTTATTACAGGAATCAATGTACCACTGAGGTACATTATGCTCCCTCATTAAATTCTCGTCCTCTTCCTTAAGGCCCTTACCCTTTCTTACATTCTCCATTATTTTAAAGGAATGCTTAGCGGGTAATCCCATAAGTATTAGATAATTCATTATGTCATCCCTAGTAGAGATAACATCTTTTAATTGAGCCACATCTCCCCTAACTAAATCCTGAGCATTATTTAGCCAAACATCTGTCCCATGGGACAATCCACTAATACGTACAAGTTCTGCAAAGGTAGTTGGTTTAGTATCCATTAGCATCTGTCTAACAAACTTAGTACCAAATTCGGGTATTCCCAAGGTTCCTGTTTCATAATCGAATTCTTCCCTAGTTAATCCTAAGGCATCTATGCCCGTAAATAGACTCATAGTTTCCTTATCATCTAAAGGTACTTTGGTTGCATCTGTTTTTGTTATGTCCTCAATCATCCTTATTATAGTAGGAACGTCGTGTCCTAGTATATCAAGCTTAAGTAGCCTTCCACTAATTGCATGATAATCAAAATGAGTAGTTATAACTCCAGACTTACTATCATTAGCAGGATATTGAATAGGACAGAATTCATGAATATCCTTATTTGCAGGTACAATCATTACCCCACCTGGATGTTGTCCTGAGGTTCTTTTAACACCGGTACATCCTTTAGATAATCTATTTATCTCTGCATTAGTTAGATATTTATTGTTTTCGTCAAGATATTTCTTAACGAATCCATAGGCAGTTTTGTCTGCAATTGTACCTATAGTACCTGCTCTATATACTTTACCTTTTCCGAATAACTCCTCCGTATACCTATGGGCTTCACTTTGATATTCTCCGGCAAAATTTAAGTCTATATCAGGTTCCTTATCCCCCTCAAAGCCTAAAAACACTTCGAAAGGTATATCGTGCCCCTCTTTTGTGAGCTCATTATTACAGCTAGGGCATTTTGCATCTGGTAGGTCTGCCCCTGAACCGTAGGATCCATCTGTAAAAAATTGTGAATACTTACACTCTGAACAAATATAATGGGGTGGTAATGGATTTACCTCTGTAATATCACTCATTGTAGCTGCAAAGGAAGAACCAACAGAACCCCTAGAGCCAACTAAATACCCATCTTCCATTGATTTCGTAACAAGTTTTTGAGCAATTATATACATAACTGCATAACCATTGGATATTATTGAGTTTAGCTCCCTATCAAGTCTAGCCTTTACTATCTCTGGTAAGGTTTCACCATAAATATTGTGAGCCTTATTATAGCATAGCCTTCTAAGTTCCTCATCTGAACCTTCAATAATTGGTGGGAATGTACCATCAGGTATTGGTAGCAGACCTTCTATTTGCTCACTTATTAAATTTGGATTTTTTATTACAACCTCATATGCCTTATCTTTACCTAAATAACTAAATTCCCTTAGCATTTCATCTGTAGTTTTGAAGTATAGGGGTGGCTGATCATCTACATCATCAAAACCTTGCCCAGCCATTAGTATTTTTCTGAAAGCCCCATCCCGTGGGTTTAAAAAGTGTACATCCCCTGTTGCCACAACTGGCTTTGAGAACTTATATCCAAGTTTTAATATTTCTTCATTAATTTTTTTAATATCTTCTATACTACTAACTACATTTTTACTAACTAAAAACTCATTATTAGATAAAGGTTGTATCTCTAAATAATCGTAGTATTTTACAAGTCTTTCTATATCCTCCTCAGATTTAGTAGTTAAAAAGGCTTGAAAAACTTCTCCAGACTCACAGGCAGAACCTACAATTAATCCTTCTCTATGTTTGTTAAGCAAGCTCTTAGGTATTCTAGGCTTTTTATAAAAATAGGTTATATGCGATTCTGAAACTAGCTTATATAGGTTCCTTAATCCAATTTCATTTTTAGCTAATAGAATTATATGATTTGACCTAAGTTTAGTATAGTCAATATTTTTATCAAATAAACTGTTTACATCATTTAAGTCATTAATACCTTTTTCCTTCATCATGTCTATAAACTTAATAAATATTTCTGCCGTTGCCTTCGCATCATTAACGGCTCTATGGTGATTCTCTAAATTAATTCCTAATTCCTTTGCTACTACATCTAACTTATGCTTCTTTAAATGACTTAGTAAAACCCTAGATAATTTAAGGGTGTCTAGTATAGGATTATCAAATTTAAATCCACCTTTATTACAGCTCTCCCTAATAAAGCCTACATCAAATTCTGCATTATGTGCAACTACACAACTATCTTTAATAAAATCTAGAAACCCTGGCAAAGCCTCATTTATTGTTGGTGCATCTTTAACCATTTCATTAGTAATACCTGTAATTTTAGTAATTTGTTCGGGTATTAAAGTTTCAGGATTTACAAAAGTAGAGTATGTATCAACTACTGCTCCAGCTCTTACCTTAACTGCACCTATTTCAGTGATTTTATTATGTTTATTGGATAGCCCAGTAGTCTCTATATCAAATACTACAAATTCATCATCTAAGTAATAGTCCTTACTTACATGAGTAGCTTTAGAGGTATCATCAACAATATAACCTTCTATCCCATAAATTACTTTTATTTTATATTTATCCGCTGCTTCCATTGCCTCAGGGAAGGCCTGTACAACACCATGGTCTGTAATTGCAATAGCCTTATGTCCCCACTGAGCTGCCTGCTTTATTAGCTCTGTTGTCATGGATATTCCATCCATAGCGGACATTTGGGTGTGTAGATGAAGCTCTACTCTTTTTTCCTCTGCCTCATCTAAACGCACTATTCTAGGAATATTAACTATGTCCGAGGCCATTAAAATATTTTCTTTAATAAATTTGTCAAATACAACATTACCTCTAATTCTTAGCTGTTGGCCCTTAAAAAACGCTTCATCAAGACTAATGTCTTTATTGTTTGGTTGAAATATCTTAGCAACAATTGAATTTGTATAATCTGTAACAGATAAAGTATATAGCATTTTCCCACTGTTAAGTAATTTAGTCTCTATATCAAAAACTTCTCCTTCAATTATTACTGTTCCGGAGTCATTATAAATATTCTCTATGTTTATAGGTTCACCATTGAAGTCTTTCCCTAAGATTGCGTTACTCTTGCCATTACTACTAGACTTTTGAGTGTTCTTCTTTGGGGTCACCTCAAGCTCTTTAATTTCCTTTTTAACTTGCTCTAAATATTTTATCTCTTCAATATTTTTCTCTTCTTCATAGCTTAGATGTGCATTATCTATGATTTCTAAATCTAACAAACAGTTAAGTTTGTAATTAAATCGTGAGGTAAAGAAGGATTCGATTCTTTCATTAATATTTCTTTCTTTGGCCTTTTCATAAATAAGTTGTTCTTTAAAAATTATATTAAAGTCATTATCCTTTGCTTTCCATTCTATTTGATTTATTGCGGACTTTGTAAAAGGTAATAACTTATTAAAAATGTATTCTACGCTATCCCAATTAGATTTAATAAGTTCCTCTAAATTAGAAAAAGCTATTGAATATTTAATATCTAATTCAACAAAATTAAGACCCAAGGTCTCCTTAAGCTGTTTTCGAATTAAGCTTAAAGTTTTTTCAGAAAGAACTTGCTCTGAAACTAAGTGAATTTGGATCTTTTTATCTTTTTTATGAAATTTTACTTGATTTATTTTACATTTGTTTAGTGGTAAATCATAGTTCAAACCAAATTGCTCTATAAATGAACTAAAGCAAATAGAGCTTGTAGATTGCACAGGAAGGCCCCCCTTTCCTTATATCTATTGCATCATATATTTTATAATTTCCTTATACATCCTCATTCGACAGTACATACCCTTGCTAAGTCCGTATTTTTCTTCCTTTATTGCATGGCTAATCCCATCTAATAGAATGTGCTCTGCTTTAATACTCTTTTCCTTAATCATTCTGGTTATGGCTATCTCCGCATTGTATCCTTCCATATCTAAATCTATTATATCCTTAATTAGGTGTCCTTTAAAAGCCCTTTGACCAGATAGACTTGGTGTTATTTTTTGGGCCCAGCTTGTAAAAAATCTGCCAGAATTAAATATTCCAATGGTCATTTCAATATTATTAAAAAGTAATGGATAAATTAAAGACTCAATATGACTAGTTCTCAATCCTATTAAATCCGCATCTAAGAAGATTACTATATCGCAATCACAATATAGTAATGCGGTTTTTAAAGCCTGGGCTTTACCTTGGTTTTCAGGAAGTCTTATTACTTTTACATTGTATGTACTTGCCTCTTCAAAGGTTTTATCCTCAGATCCATCGTCTACAACAATAATATTTGAAATAAGTTTACAGCTAGTAGCAGTCTGTATGACCTTTCCTATCCGCTCTTCCTCATTATATGCAGGTATTATAGCAGATACTTTCATATGTAGCCTCCTCTAGATTTTGTCAATTTCCTCTAATAAGACTCTGCAAATATCTTCTTCTGAAACCTTTTTTATAATTTCACCTTTTTTAAAAAGTAGAGCTGTTTTATCTCCACCAGCAATACCTATATCAGCATCTCTTGCTTCTCCAGGGCCATTTACAGCGCATCCCATAATTGCTACCTTTATAGGCTTTTTAATGTGCTTTATTTTATCTTGTACATTATTTGCAATATTTATTAAATCAATTTGACATCGTCCACAGGTTGGACAGGAAACTATATTGATTTCATCATTTATAATACCTAATGACTTTAAAATTTCTCTTCCTACCTTAACTTCTTCTACTGGACTTCCAGTTAATGAAACCCTTATTGTATCTCCTATTCCCATGAGTAAAAGGGCACCAATACCAATTGAAGATTTAATAGTACCACCAAAGACAGTGCCAGCCTCAGTGATACCTAGATGAAGTGGGTAGTTTACTTTTTCACTAATTAATGAATATGCATCCACAGTCAACTTAATATCACTAGCCTTTAAGGATATTACAATATCATCAAAGTCTAAGTCTTCCAAGATTTTTACATGCCTTAAAGCACTTTCAACCAAGGCATCTGCCGTAGGATGTCCATACTTAGCAAGAAGATCCTTTTCTAAGGATCCTCCATTTACACCTATTCTAATAGGAATATTTCTTTCCTTTGCCTTCTTTACAACTTTTTTAATTCTATCATATTCCCCTATATTACCGGGATTCAATCTTAGAGCATCTACACCCTGATCTATTGATTCTAAAGCTAATCTGTAATCGAAATGTATATCTGCCACTATTGGCATTTTTACTGATTTTTTTATTTCTCCCAAGGCTTTAGCCGAGTCCATATTCGGTATTGCTAATCTTACAATATCACAATTAACTTCCTCTAAAGTTTTGATTTGTTCGATAGTTCCTAGTATATTCCTAGGATCTGTAGTTGTCATAGATTGGACAGAGATTGGGCTATCTCCTCCAATTAAAATATCTCCACATCTAATAATCTTTGTCTTTTTTCTCATACTATCACCCTATTTAAAAGAATATTGAAGTTATATCTTTATACGTAATCATAATCATTAATAGCATTAACAATGCAAATCCAACTATATGAACGAATCCTTCTTTATCTGGATCAATTGGCTTACCCCTCAATGCTTCTATTATTAAAAATAGAATTCTACTACCGTCTAAGGCTGGTATTGGAAGTAGGTTCATTACTGCTAGATTTATACTAATTAATGCAGCTAAGTGCATAACATAAATCATTCCAGCTCTGCTAGCTTGCCCTACTAAATTAATTATACCTACAGGACCTACAACGTCCTCTAATACTTCCTGCCTAGAAGAAATTAACCCTCGAAAGAAATCAAATATTCCAAATACTATCATACGTGTTTGACTAAAACTATTTTTAATAGCTAAAGAAAAAGATTTTTGCACAGAAGGTACAATACCTATCCTGAACTGACCTGTTTCACTATCAACTTCAGGATCGATTGTTTTTTGAACTATAATATTATTTCTTTCAATTTCTAAATTGAGACTTTCTCCATTTGAAGTGCTTATTTGCTCAACAATCTGGTCCCAGCTTTCAATTGTTCTTCCATTAATTGATACAATTCTGTCACCAGCCTCCATACCGATTTCCTCTGCTGGAGTATTAGCTATAATTTGTTCAATTCTTGTAGTAGGAACACCTGCAACATTATAGAAGATTATTGTAAAGAGTATTAATCCTAAAATAATATTCATTAATGGTCCAGCTAAAATTACAGCAATTCTTTCCTTAATAGACTTATTGCTAAAACTTCTGGCATCATTAGATTTTTCATCTTCACCTTCCATACGTACATAACCCCCAATTGGCAATGCACGGACAGAGTAATCAGTTTCACCTTTTCTAAACCCTAATAGCTTTGGTCCCATACCAATTGCGAACTCATGTACCTTAATACCAACTAATTTAGCTATTGAAAAATGTCCTAGCTCATGGAAAAAAACTAAAGCACTAAAGACTATAATAGCAACTACTGCAGTATACATATTCTCACCTACCTAATATTTTTTGTAATCCATTCTCTTGCCCATATATCTACTTCTAAAAGTTCCTCATAGGAATTATAATTTGATGGCTCGTGAATATCCATAATTTTCTCTATGTAATACGGAATATCAAAAAACTTAATCTTCTGCTCTAAAAAAAGATTTACTAAAACTTCGTTTGCTGCATTTAACACACACGGCATTGTGCCACCTATTTTCATTGCATCATATGCTAATCTTAAACAAGGAAATTTATTATAATCAGGTTCATTAAATGTTAGTGAGTTATATTTCATAAAATTCAATCCTGGTGATTTCATTTCTAAACGTTTTGGATATGTTAAAGCATATTGAATTGGTAGTCTCATGTCTGGCAAACCAAGTTGAGCAATGACCGAAGTATCTTTAAATTCGACCATTGAATGTATTATGCTTTGTGGATGTATTACAACCTCTATTTTATCCACATCTATATCAAATAACCATTTTGCTTCTATTACCTCTAACCCTTTATTCATTAAGGTTGCTGAATCTATAGATATCTTTTTACCCATAGACCAATTAGGATGTTTCAATGCTTCTTTATATGTAACATCTTTAAGATTTTCTAATTCCCAATTATTAAAAGGGCCTCCTGATGCAGTTAGTATCAATTTAGATATAGCTTCTCTTTTTTCTCCTTGTAAACATTGAAAAATGGCAGAATGTTCACTATCTACTGGTATAATATTCACATTATATCTTTCTAGTTCCTTTGTAATTAATTCCCCACCAACTACTAAGGTTTCTTTATTTGCTAATGCAATATTTTTTCTAGCTTTTATAGCATGTAGTGTTGGTAATAAGCCTATGCTTCCGACAACAGAATTTAGAACTAAATCTATATCGTTTAAGGATGCTATTTCTATAAGACCTTCAATAGAAGAAATAATTTTTGTCTTAGAACTAATTCTATTTTTTAAAATATCAGCCTTATTCTTATCATATACCGCAACAAATTTAGGTTTAAACTCATCTATCTGTTTTTCAAGCTCATCAATATTTTGCATTGCCCCTAATGCTACAACCTCAAATCTATCTCGATGTTCTCTAATTACATCTAGAGTCTGAGTTCCAATGGAACCTGTAGATCCTAGAATGCTAATTCTCTTTTTCACAATGTCACCCCATTAAAAAAGGCTTCCGTCGGAAGATCCTTTATGTCATTTAAAATCAACAGGAAATTATAACAATAGAATTAACATTATAATTTCCCAGTTGTTTTTCTATATTACAAAAATTAAAAAATAATAAACTACAGGTGCTACAAATATAATACTATCAAATCTATCTAGTATTCCACCATGTCCAGGCATAATTTTTCCAAAATCTTTAATTCCTATATATCTTTTTATTTTAGAAGCAACTAAATCTCCAATTTGAGCAATAATACTTCCTACAATTCCAAGTATAGCTAAATAAATGAAATTTGTACCTAAGAAATAATGCCCAAATAATAGGCAGCTTAATACACTTCCTACAATTCCACCAATAGACCCTTCAACAGTTTTTTTAGGGCTTATGGTAGGACATAATTTATGCTTACCGAAAAAATAACCTGTAAAGTATGCAAATGTATCAGTTGCCCACGCAATTAAGAATATCAGCCATATAGCTACATTCATTTCAAGTCTACTAGTTAGTAATATGTGACCTAAAAATAAAGAAGTATATATTATTCCGGTAATTGTAATCATTATATCTATCATATTATATTTTTCATTAGCCAGCATTATAACACTACAAACAAAAAATAAAAGTATTAAAATTGGTAAAAAATATAAATTAACATAGAAAAAATCCGTTAATATTACTATTGAGAATATATATCCAATAATAGTCAATGGATTATACTCTTTTATTTTAAAAGCATTATAAAACTCATTTAGTGCAATCAAACTAACTATATTGACAGCTAAAAATAACAGGGTTCCTCCTCGATATAATATATATATTAGTAAAGGCGCGCCAACTAAACTTGATAGTACTCTCTTTAGCATTATATCTTCCCCCTATACATTTCCATATCTTCTGTCTCTTTTTTGATAGTCTTCGATTGCGCTAATTAAATCTTGACCTGTAAAATCAGGCCAATAGGTATCCGTAAACCAAAATTCTGTGTAGGCAGTCTGCCACAACATAAAGTTACTTATTCTATATTCTCCACTTGTTCTTATTAATAAATCAGGGTCTGGAATATCTTTTGTATCTAAATGGGACTGTATTAATTCTTCATTTATATCATCAGAACTGTTATTTTCACTCATAATTTTTTTAATGGCTCTAATTAATTCATCTCTACCACCATAATTTAAAGCGATAATCAAATGTAGCTTGCTATTATGTTTAGTTAATTCCTTAACTTCGTTTATTTCATTAACTATATCCTCAGGAAATTTTTCGATATTTCCAATAGTCATTATTTTTACGTTGCTTTTATGTAAACGCATAGCTTCCTTTCTAAGAAACTCCTTTAAAAGCATCATTAAAGCCGAAACCTCTTGCTCAGGTCTACTCCAATTTTCAGTTGAAAACGCAAAAAGGGATAGATATTCTATTCCTATATCTCCAGCGGTTTGTACAATGTTTTTAAGTGACTCAACACCCGCCCTATGTCCTAAAGCCCTAGGCATTTTTTTTGCCTTAGCCCATCGGCCATTTCCATCCATTATTATTGAAATATGCCTAGGTATTTTTTCTAAATCTAATCTTGTTGTAGTCATAATTAATTCCCCTCAATATTTTTAAAGCCCCGTTAGGGGCTTAAAAACAAGATATTATAAGCTCAATTTTATTATCAGCAATGATTTTCTGTCCAATAACTCTTTTAACACCTTCTAATTTCTCTTTACCGAAACTTTCCTTAACAATAAACCCAATATTATTTTTCTCCAAAATCATAATTGCTTCAGTAAGCTCAAAACCTAAAACATCTAGATTTTTAGTCAAAGCTATACCTCCATAATCTCTTTTTCTTTAGCAACTAAAAGATCATCAACTGTTTTTATATATTTATCAGTAATTTTTTGAACTTCATCCATTGCTGTCTTTAGTTCATCTTCTGTTAATTCTCCGTCCTTATGCATTTTTTTAAGTACGTCATTAACATTTCTTCTTTCATTTCTTAAAGCAACCTTATTTTCTTCACCAGTTTTCTTAACAATCTTAATTAAATCCTTTCTTCTCTCTTCTGTAAGAAGTGGCAAATTCAATCTAATGATTTTTCCATCATTTGATGGATTAATTCCTAGGTCAGATTGCTGTATCGCTTTTTCTATTGCTGTTAAAATTGAATAATCATATGGTTGGATTGTTAATAGTCTTGGTTCTGGTGCTGCTACAGTTGCTAATTGTTTTATAGGTGTTACTGCCCCATAATAGTCAATAGAAATTCTGTCAAGCATAGCTGGATTTGCTCTACCTGCTCTAATACTATTTAACTCATTTTTTAAAACTTGGATAGTCTTACCCATTTTCTCTTCTTGTTCCTTATGAATTGCTAATTGCATAAACTCTCCTCCTTTTAATATTTAATTATGTATATATGTACCTATTTGCTCACCAAAAATTATTTTTTTAATATTCTCTGGGTTATCTAAACCAAATACTTTAATAGGTATCTTATTGTCCATACATAAAGAAGTAGCCGTTGAATCCATAACCTTTAAACCTAATTTTAAAACATCTATGTAGGAAAGCTCATCGAATTTCTTCGCATCATCGAACTCATTTGGATCTTTATCGTAAACGGCATCAACTTTTTTAGCTAATAATATTACCTCTGCCTCTATTTCTGCAGCCCTTAATGCAGCGGTTGTATCTGTTGAAAAATAAGGATTACCTGTACCCGCAGCAAAAATAACTATTCTATTCTTTTCTAGATGTCTTACTGCTCTTCTTCTAATATACGGCTCAGCTATTTGTCTCATTTCAATTGCTGTTTGTACTCTTGTTAGAACTCCGATGTTTTCTAGGGCATCTTGTAAGGCTAGCCCATTGATAACTGTCGCTAACATACCCATGTAGTCAGCAGTTGTTCTATCCATACCTTCTCCAGTTCTACCTCTCCAAAAATTTCCACCGCCGACAACTACGGCAACTTCAACCTGTAGCTCCATAAGCTCTTTTATTTGAATTGCGATACTATTTACTGTGTCTGTGTCTAAACCAAATCCCTTATCACCTGCTAAAGCTTCCCCACTTAATTTAAGTAAAACCCTTTTATATAAAGGTTTTGACATGTACTTTCCTCCAATCTAACTATTTCTACTTATTTGTTAAAAATCCTCTAATTTGTTTATTCTTTATCTATATAGTTTACTTGTTAATTAAGTAATAATTCTCTATTTGTTATAAAAGAGAACACAAAAGTGTTCTCTAATAATATTATTGTCCCATTTGTTTTGCTACTTCTTCAGCAAAATTCTCTTGTTTTTTCTCAATACCTTCGCCAACTTCGAATCTAACAAATCTTCTTATTGTTAAAAGCTCTCCAATTTTAGCTACTTTCTCTGTTAATAACTCTCCAATTGTCATATCTGGGTTTTTAACAAAAGGTTGCTCTAATAAACAAACTTCTTTGTAGTATTTTTCAATTCTACCTTCAACCATTTTATCAACAATTTTCTCAGGTTTACCTTCATTTAATGCTTGTTTTCTAAGGATTTCTTTTTCTTTTTCAATTGTATCTTGTGGAACTTCATCTTTAGTTACGTAAAGAGGATTTGCAGCAGCAATATGTAATGCAACATCTTTTACAAAATCTTTAAATTCTTGGTTTTTAGCAACGAAGTCAGTTTCAGAGTTAACTTCAACTAATACTCCAATTCTTCCACCATGTATGTATGATTCAACTAACCCTTCTGCAGCAATTCTTCCTGCTTTTTTTGAAACAGCAGCTAATCCTTTTTCTCTTAGGATTTCAGTTGCTTTGTCCAAGTTTCCATTAGCTTCAGTTAATGCTTTTTTACAATCCATCAT
The DNA here is from genome assembly GCF_018141405.1 of Serpentinicella alkaliphila. NCBI lineage: Bacteria > Bacillati > Bacillota > Clostridia > Peptostreptococcales > Natronincolaceae > Serpentinicella > Serpentinicella alkaliphila. The sequence goes on along the minus strand of NZ_CP058648.1, from coordinate 2,270,459 downwards.
ACCTGCGCCAGTTTTTTCTCTAAGCTCTTTTACCATTGATGCTGATATACTCATTATTAAATACGCCTCCCTAATATTATTAAAGGTAAGGACGTAAGGGAAAATCCCTTATACCCTTACCTTTTTAATCATTTGATTTTAATTTTTATTGTTCTTGAACCCCTTGTTTTCCTTCTAAAACTGCATTAGCTAATGTAGCAGTTAATAATTTAACGGCTCTTATAGCATCGTCGTTTCCAGGAATAACATGATCTACATCATCAGGATCACAGTTAGTATCTACAATAGCGATAACTGGTATACCTAAGATTTTTGCTTCTTTAATAGCTATTCTTTCTTTTCTTGGGTCTACAACGAATAATGCTCCTGGCATATCAGTCATTTCTTTAATTCCGCCTAAGAATTTTTCTAATTTTTCTTTTTCATTTCTTAATTGGATAACTTCTTTTTTAGGTAGTACTTCAAAAGTACCATCTTCTTCCATTTTTTCTAACTCAAATAATCTATCAATTCTGTTTTTGATAGTTTTGTAGTTTGTAAGCATTCCGCCTAACCATCTTTGGTTTACGAAGAACATACCACATCTTTTTGCTTCTTCTTCAATAGCTTCTTGAGCTTGCTTTTTTGTTCCAACAAAAAGAATTGTTTTTCCTTCTGAAGCAACTTCTTTCATTACACCATAAGCTTCTTCTACTTTCTTTACAGTCTTTTGTAAATCTATAATATAGATTCCATTTCTTTCTGTAAAAATGTATTCAGCCATTTTTGGGTTCCATCTTCTTGTTTGGTGACCGAAATGAACCCCTGCTTCAAGTAATTGTTTCATTGATATTACTGACATACTATATACTTCCTCCTTTAGTTTTTCCTCCACTTTATTCATTTTTATTTAGAACCATTAGGCACTACTAAATAAATCGTAAAGTGTGTGTGTTTTATTCACCTTAAGTATTCTAACATAGTGTTAACTAAATATCAATAATTAAATTTAATATATTTTCTCTAGTTAACAAAATTTTACGCTTAAATATATTATTGCCTATTTATTTAATTTTAAACAAATCTTATGCATTTGTTACAATTTTTTTACATTTCTATTTTTCCATAAAACTCAATATATCTATGGTATAATTAGGTATCTTTAACTATTTTGTAATTAGTTGGAATTAAAGTCGAACCTTAGATATAAAGTTGTAGGAGCAGTAAAATTATCAATATAGTTAGACAACAAGAATTATTATGAAAAGTAGTATTATAAAAACATAAGGGAGGGTGGAATTGTCGAATGAATGTTGAAAATCTGACTAAGATATTTTACATTTTTATCTGTCTAGGGTTTGCGATACCAATACTTAATCTACTTATAGGCGCCTTTGGCTTTGTAGCTGATTTTGATATAGACTTAGACGCAGATACAGACTTTGATGGAATAGTTCCATTTAATATCATGAGTCTATGTTTAGCATTTATAACATTTGGAGCACTTGGCAGATTTTCAGTGCAGTACATGACTTCAACTAGTATAACATTCTTTATATTAGTAGGCTTAGCATTAGTATCATTTGGAATTTATATGTTTTTTTACAGATGTATTATTTTAAAGTTAAAAAATAGTAAGCCTATGGCATTGAATCACGAGGATTTAACTGGTAAAACAGGAATACTTACTTTGAGAGTTACCAATGAAAGTGATGGAATTATTTCTTTAAAAGATAGTACAGGGGCATCTATATCCTATAAAGCTAGGCTAAGTATTACAATAGACCTAGATGAATTAAGCTACCTTCCTCAGGGTGAGGAAGTAATCGTAATGGACTTTGATAATAACGAAATGGTTTGCTATGTAGAACCTCTAAATATAGTTCTAAAAGAAGAGAGTTCTAAAAAATCAGAAAAATAGGGGGATTTTATAATGTTTGATTCAGTTTTTGGATCCATATTTGGAACAGTAGGTATTATACTCTTAGGATTAGTTTTAGTTATAATAGCAGTATTAACCACGTGGAGAAAGGTCCCATCAGACAAGGCAGCGGTTATTGTAGGTACCGGCAAGCCTAAAGTGTTAACAGGGGGCGGAACAGTTGTAATTCCGATTCTACAAAGAATGGATATGATTACACTAGAAAACATTATGTTTAACGTTGAAATTAAGCAAACTAAAACATCTCTTGGTGTACCAATCAATGCAGAGGGTGTTGTAGTGCTAAAGGTTAAGAATGATGAAGCAAGTATATTAAATGCAGTACAGCAGTTTAACAGTGGTAAGGAAGCAGAAACAGTATCAGCAATAAGGACACAAGCTTCAGAGGTTTGTAAGGGTAAGCTTAGAGAAATCGTATCCTCCATGAGTGTAGAGGACATCTACAATGATAGAGAGGCTTTCTCAGCTAAAGTTCAAAAGGTAGCAGGAACAGAACTTGGAGAAATGGGATTAGAGCTAAAGTCATTTACAATTAATGACATAACAGATTCTGAAGGATATATAGAAGCCCTTGGTAAGGAGCAGATTGCCAAAGTTAAATCTCAGGCTGCTATCGCAGAAGCTGAGGCAGCTAAAGAAAGGGAAATACGTACAGCTGAAGCTAAAAAGGAGCAACAAATTAAGACAGCTGATGCTATAAAAATTGGTAGACAGGCGGAGCTAGAAGCTGAAGCACAGATTGCTGAAGCAGAGAAAAACAAAGAGCTTAAAATACTAGCTTACAAAAAGGAACAGGAGACTCAAAAGGCGGTTTCTGATGCAGCATATCAAATACAGGCAAATATAACGTCTAAGGACGTAAAGAGTACTCAGATGGATGCCATAGTATTAGAGAAACAACGTACTAAGGAAATCGCAGAGGCTGAAGTTCAAGTACAAATCGTAGCAGAGCAAAAAAATATAGAACTTGCGAAAAAAAGAGCTGAGAGAAAAGAAGCTGAACTTCTTGAAACAGTAGTTAAACCTGCCGAAGCTGAAAAGAAAAGACGTGAGATGGAAGCAGAAGCAAACAAGTTCGAGCAGTTAAAGAAAGCTGAAGCTGAAGCTGAAAAACTTGCTTTAGAAGGTCAAGCAAAAGCGAAGGTAATTGATGCACAAGGTAAAGCAGAAGCTACTGCCATCAGAGAAAAAGGTTTGGCGGAAGCGGAAGCACTGGAAAAGAAAGCTGAAGCATTAGCTAAGATGGATGAAGCAGGTAAATTACAAATGGTTATCGAGAAGTTACCTGAAATTGCAAAAGCAGTATCTGAACCATTATCTAAGATTGGAAATATTACAATCATTGGTGGTTCTGGGGATGGAAATGGTGGAGCAGGAGAAGTTGCTAGATATACTGTTGGAGCACTTAAGGCTGTTACTGAAGCTGTTAAAGAAACTATCGGTTTCGATATTACTGAGGTTATGAAATCTACGACCATACAGGCTAAGACTGACAGAAATGTTAAGCTCGACGTGACAGGTATACCGGAAGGCCAAGGTGATCAAAAAGTTGCTTCTATTTTAGCTAAGGAAGTAGTAGAAGCGATTAAAGAGGATGAAAAAAAATAAATCTTATTATATCAAATCCCATAGTCAGCTATGGGATTTTTGCATTTGGGAGGGTGTAAATTTATAACATAAATATAAGTGCCATACCTGCTAGAGGTTATGGCACCATTTAAATGTTTATTTTTCAATTATTAGATTTTTGTTAATATGCTCATAATTTCTTCTAAAGTGCTTCCATGAGGTATATTCTTATACCCTGAGATAAATTTAGTAGTAATCCTTAATTTCATCGCTAATTCAACAAATTCAGAAGTATCTTCAATTATATTTTTTGCTTTTAGATGTTCAGCTATTAGTTCTGTAGTCATACCCTTTTTTATCTCAACCTGATAGTAATCTGTGGAATTAGGCTCTTCATTATTCTGTTGTTCTATTATATTTTCTGTTTCTAACTCCTCGTTTAATATGTTACTATCACTATTCTCAATCACATTATTTGAATACTCAGTTAAATTATCTTTTATTGTTGGATGCCCTAAATATCCGCTAAACATGTTAAAAGAAGAAGTTAACATCATACCGATCCCAATACCAATCAGTATATTTTGTATTGAAACTTTCTGCAAAAAAGTCACCTCATTTAATTAGTTTAATTACCATTTCAACTTCTCTTATGCTCTTATTGAGTTCTTTCGCTATTTCTTCAATTGATTTATTGTTTTTATATCTATCTATAATATCTTTATTATTACTTAAAAATTTACTATAATTTAAAATGTTACTAAAGCTTCCTATTTTGCTATTTTTTGTATCAGGTTTTAAATCCTCTACAGGCTCTATAACTGTGTTCATTAAATTTGTATTTAATATTTCTAAAACAGTTGATAGTTCCTTCTGAATAGAAATCACTTCTCTTTTTAATTGCTCAATATCATTTGAGTTTTTATTGTTACTGCTTACATTATTAGTGAATTGATTCATATTTGTTTCGTATACACTCTGCAGTTGAGCTTGACTTCTATTATTATTAGAATAAATATTGAACAACAAAGTACCTACTACTATAACACATCCAACAATAAATACTATTAAATTAACATCCATAATACACCTCATCAAATAAAGATATCCAAATTATGTCCCTTTGTTTTAACTATCTTATCACTATTTTTCTTTCCTTTATGGTCCTTTTCTTCTCTCTTTTGTGAATGTTCTTTTTTATCGTCATCAACTTTTTTCTTAATACATTCATGGGTGTTAACTACTTTTTTTTGATTTCTCTTTACTTCATTTTGTAGCTGCACCTGAAGATATTGGTTGGTTTCTTTCAATTTATTATAATCTACATGCCTGTTCTTAGCCTCATTAACACTATTGAGTAAACTTGATTGGTATTCTATAGGTCTAATCGACATAATTTCACCCCTATTTTTCATATGGTCCAATCATTACTTCTCCCTCTTTTAAGTACAGGGTACAGTTTGCAAGTTCATCATATAGTTGTCTAGTTGTATTTAATATAGTAGCCTTAACACCAGGGTACATTGTTTTTAAGGCGTGTATTTTTCCCTTTGTCATAGTGTTGATTTTAGACTCTATAATATTAAGTTCTAACGTTAAAGATCCATGTCTTTCCTTTAAGACTTCATATGCCTTAACTGATTTAACAAAAATCTCTTGTTTATCTTGACTTAATTTTGCTATTTTTGACTGCTTATTTAATAACTCTATGGTTTTTTTCAGACCATCTAGCTTGTTTTCAGTTTCAGTTATTTCATTTTTTATGTCATTTAATTTTTTCTTAATATCTGGGTCTATCCCTACTTCAAGTTTTGTGTTTGTTCCCATATGTGAGCCAATAGTTATTGCACTAATTTCTTCACCGGCTTTAACTTCTCCGCCTGCTATTAACCCCTTTTTTCCAGATATAAGAACTTTAGATTTAGCTTTTGCACAGCTATGCAAAATACAGTCTGCTTCAATACTTCCCTTTACATCAATCTTTGTATTTTCTATATATTTTGCAACTAAATTACCAGTACATTCTAAATATGCTTGATTATTACCTTGTACTCCTCTATTAAGAATAATGTCACCCTGAGACTTCAGTCTAGCGCCTTCAACAACCCCATAGACAATAATATCACCATCAGCCTCTATAGAAAATCCTGATTTAACATTCCCCTTAACAATAACCTTACCATTAAACTTTATATTCCCAGTGGAATTATCAATGTCTCCGGCTATCTCTAGCACCTCACTTACCGTTATGACTCCATCTTTTAATAGAATCTGTCCATCTCTACTGGCATAAAGTTTTAGTCCATCTTCACTTTCATAAGTATTTTTTCCTTTTTTAAAGTTTGTGGGCTTCCCACTAAGGGGACGTAATTCAATTCCAGTAACATCATAACCGTTAACACCCTCTGTAGGTGGGGTTATTTCGGAAATAAGTTCATCCTTTTTAACATTTTTTATTAAGTTCAGCTGTTTAAAATCAACATTACCGTCCTCTAACATTTTCGGACTGTTACTAGCATGAGTATCGAAATAGTATATAATCTTTGCATTAATACCATTAATTGGCTTCTTACCTTCCGCTATTAATACCTTCTCATTAAACTCTTTATTGCTTAGAAAATTTTCGATTAATTCATAACTTATTCCATAGTTAATTCCATTTTCGTTTAATTTACTTATTATCTTTTCTGCTGTTATTGATTTGCCCCCATATCCTTTATTTAAAACAATATGGCATTGCATTTTATCTCTAGATAATGCTACTTCTATATCCTCATCAACTAAAACCTCCTGTTGTGGGGGCGCAATTAAAATTGATGTAGGATTTGCTTCATTTATATAAGTCTTTATTATATTTGTATCGACGTTTTGAACCCTTTTAATATTAATAAATTCAAGAATAGATGCTTGAAGTTCAGTAGGCCGATCAAAAAAGTATACATCTAGAAAAACACCTTCTTCAGTATATTTGATTTTAAAAGGTATTATTGTATCCTCAGCAACGATAAACTTCTTTTGGTCATTTTCTTTAACATTACTATTACTTGTAGTTAATCTAGGGGCTATTTCTAATTTTATAAACGCTTTTTTAAAAAAAGATCCTTTTCTTTCTTCTAGCACCTTTACCTCTACTTTGTCTTCAGTTAAATTTAGGTGCTCTAGTCCTTTCTTTAAAGCTTCCTCATAGGTATCACCGCTAAAAATTAGATTTGTATTACTCAAGTTAACCCCCCCTTTTTTACTTACATCAATAATACTTTCAACTTGTGAATTGCTTTAGAATGTATTTGTGATACTCTAGATTCAGAAATCCCTAAAACAACTCCAATTTCTTTATAAGTTAGCTCGTCGTAATAATATAGAGATACTACCTGTCGCTCTTTATCTTGTAAAGAATCGATACCTGTTTTAAGATTATCATATACTTCCTGATTACAAAGGATATTCTCTGGCGTCATGTCTGAGTTCGAGAAATTTGCATTATTCAGGTTGCCCTCCACTAGCTTCTCTTCTAAAGAAATAATATTGACACTATTTACTTGCTGCATTATGGAGTGTAAATCTTGTAATGTTATATTCAGTTCATTTGCTACTTCTATTTCTTTTACACCTCTCCCTAATAACCCCTCTAGCTTATTATATGTTTCATCAATAAGCTTGGCTTTCTGTCTAATGGAACGAGGTACCCAATCTAAATTTCTTAACTTATCAATTATAGCCCCTCGTATTCTAATTTGAGCATATGTTTCAAATTTTACGTTTTTACTCATATCATACTTTTCTATTGCATCTATTAAACCAAAAATACCATACCCTACTAAATCATCATATTCAATATTTGAACCATATGATGAATATAGCCTACCAGCAATTATCTTAACTAGTTCTACATAATTCTCAATTAGTTTACTCTTAGCATCGAAGTCGTTTTCGCTTTTATATTTGAGCCAAAGACTTTTATAATCCATTAATAACCTCCTAGCTTAGAGTTGTTATATTTCTTTAATACCATGTCCAATTGTTTTAACGACCAAGGTTCCTGTATCAGAATAGAGTTCAATTGTTCTACCATAATTACCACCTGTATCTTCTGAAACTATTGGTATATTGTACTTAGAAAGTATTTCTTTAGTAGCAACCGCATTTCTATATCCAATTTTCATAATATCATTATTACTATTCCCAAAGTTAAACATTTGGGAACCCCCAGCAATTTTAGCCGTTAATCTACTTTTACTACAACCTAATACAATCATCTGCTCTATTAATAGTTCTATACCTGTATCTGCAAATTTAGCCTTATTCATATTGTTCTTTATTTGAGCACTGTCCGGTAGCATTATATGAGCTAGTCCAGCAATTTTTGTATGCCTGTCATATAGTGCTATACCTATACAAGATCCTAGTCCTAAGGTGGTCAAAACATTCGGAGACTTGACTACCTTTAAATCAGCCATACCTACCTTTATTATTTCTTGCATTAATTATACACTCCTAGACTATTTAATAAGATATCAAAGGAATTGATGTCAGGAATTAAGAAAAAATTCGCCTTAACTAAATCATTTCCTTCCATTAGCTCAGTCTCTATCAAAAGAACTTTATCACTAACATAACCAAACTGTATAGCAGGTACACTTAAAATTGCACCAGCCATATCAATACATAATGAAGGTACAGACAGATTAAGAAATAGTCCAGTTAATGCAGATAGAGATGAAATATATGAACCAGATAAAATATTACCAATTTCCTGTAATGCGGAACGATCCATGTCATCTAATTCTTCTCTATTGTCATCTTTTCCCATAAGCATGCCCGTTAGCTTCTTTGAAGAGCCATAATCAAGTAAAAACATAATGTTTCCTTCGATATCGCCATCTACTCCAAAGTAAATACCAGCAACGACTGCTTCCTCCCCACCTAATATTTGTGAGATATCATTGTAGTCAAGAATTTGAATTTTAGGTACGTTCATATCCACCTTTTTATTTATTAAAGTTGCTAGGGCCGTAGCAGCATTACCTGCGCCTATATTCCCAATCTCTCTTAGCACATCTAGATGCAGATTGTTTAAATCGTTAACTGAAAAGGCCATACTAGAAAACACCCCCTATATCATTTAAGAAGCTTTTAAGTCGAAAATCTTATGAACATCTAAGAGAATAATCATTCGATTTTCAATTTTTCCTATACCATTAATATAATCATCTTCTGATGAATTAATAAGATTCGAAGTATTCTCAATTAAATCTTTACTAATTGTAATTACTTCTGATGAGCTGTCTACAATTATGCCCATTATCATTTCTTCTACAGAGAGAATAATAATACGTGTATTATCTGTAATGTCACTATCTGGTAAATTAAACCTTTTTCTTATATCTATTACAGGTACTACTTCGCCTCTAAGATTAATTACTCCTTTAACATAGTAAGGTGCCTTAGGTACTCGTGTTATTGCAGATACTTTCTCTATAGTTTCTACATAATTAATATTTACTCCATAATATTCATTTTCCAAATTAAATACTACGTATTGGTTAGTTGTGCCATTATTATTACTCAAGCTTTTCACCCCTTAAAAAAATGAATTTGTATCAACAATTAAAGCTACCGAGCCATTACCTAGTATAGTAGCTCCTGCTATACCACTAGTATTGTTTAAAAATTTACCTAAGGATTTTATTACAATTTCTTGTTGACCGATAAGTCCATCTACTAAAATACCAGCAGTTTTCTCACCTTTTTTAACAATAACAACTGAACATTCAGCAGAGTTTTCATTTTCCGCATCTGGTACATCTAATAAGTTTGATAACCTTAGTATTGGTAATGTAGTATTTCTAAATAATACAACTTCATTTCCTTGTATTTTTCTAATACTGTCTGAATCTATTGTCGTTATTTCTTTAATATTATTTAATGGAATTGCATACTTTTCCTTACCAACATAGATTAGTAATGCTTGAATAATCGCTAAAGTAAGTGGAAGTCTAATAATAAATTTGCTTCCTTTATTTTTTACAGAATCCACTTCTACAGTTCCGCCAAGAGACTCTATCTTAGTTTTTACTACGTCTAAGCCAACCCCTCTACCGGATATATCTGATATTTTATCAGCTGTGCTAAATCCTGGTGCAAAAATCAATTGAACTATTTGATTATCATCTAACATCTGACTCTGTTGAAGAGTAATTACGTTTTTATCAAGTGCTTTTGCTTTAACCTTTTCTATATCTATGCCTTTTCCATCATCTTCAACTTCAATTACAACACTATTGCCATCCGGATATGCTTTAAGTTTTACTTTTCCTACCTTGTCCTTATTAAGCCTAACTCTTTCTAATGTTTCTTCAATCCCATGATCAATAGAGTTTCTAATTAAGTGAATAAGCGGATCACCAATTTCATCAATTACAGTTCGATCTACTTCAGTCTCTGCCCCTGACATTATTAAGGAGATTTCTTTTCCTAAGTCTCTTGATAAATCCCTTACCATTCTAGGGAATCTATTAAAAGTCCTCTCTATAGGAACCATCCTTACTTTCATAACTGCATCATGTAAGCTTGTAGTAATACGTTCAAGTTGTTCAGTTGCCTCATTCATACTCTGTCTATCTTCTGCGTTATCAGTATCTTCAAGTCTTGTCTTAATAATGATAAGCTCACTTACCAAATTCATTAAGTTATCTAATCTATCTATATCTACTCTAACTGTTTTAGAGGACTTACCTTTTTTAGAGGTATTTTCAGCTTCCTCTGAAATGTTATTATTAACACTAAAGTTAGGAGAACTAAAGGCAATCGCCTCTTGGGCAACAGCTACTTCTTCATTAGCTGCAATGCTATGATTTGAAGATATATTTTTCTCATCTAAGCTTTTTATTTCAACACTTTCAATGTCTGAAATAGAGTTAAGCTCTTTCTGTATTTTTTCAACTTCATGCTCTGAGACAACTATTAATTGGAACGATAAGTCAAATTTTTCATCTTCAATATCTTCAATTGAAGGCTCAGAATGTATTATCTCCGCAAGCCTTTCTAAGGAATTAATAATTATATAGGCTCTGGCTGATTTAAGCATACACTTACTATCTAAGGTAATTTTAATTGAGTATGCCCCTAAGCCTTTTTCAGTGGCTATTTTAATTACCTTGGCAACGTAATCACTTACCTCAATATTTATTTCTTCTTCGTTTTTAACAATGGCCGTAGTCTCTTGTACATAGTCATTAACACTATTTGGAGAACTAAGTAGTCTATTTAATTTGTTTATTAAATCCCCTGAAATCATTTCTCCTTCAGAATTTGTAGATTCAATCTTTGATATATAGTTTTCTAATTGATCGAAGCACTCAAATAAAATATCTATAACATTAGTAGTAATCTCCATCTTTCCGTTTCTTAAATTGTCCAATACATTTTCCATTTCATGCGTTAAGTGCAAAATATTATTAAAGCCCATCGTGCCTGACATACCTTTTAAAGTATGAGCAATTCTAAAAATTTCATTTAATAAACCACTATCCTTAGGCGAATTTTCAAGCCTAAGTAAAATCGCGTTCATCCCCTGTAAATGTTCTTTTGATTCTTCCATAAAAATATCTAAATATTGATTCATATCCATAAAACTACACCCCCACCCTATTAATTATTACATTCATTATTTTATCTAGTGATACTATTTCATCAACTACTCCAGCCTTTGCAACACTTTTAGGCATACCATATACTACTGAGCTTTCTTCATCCTGTGCAATTATATAGGACCCTTTTTTACTCTTTAAGTTTAATGCACCCTTAGTTCCATCAGATCCCATCCCAGTTAAAACAGCTGCAATAATGTTATTAGTTAATTTTAATTCTGATAATGAATTAAAAAGTACGTCTACAGATGGTCTGTGCCCTGAAACTGCATCCTCTTTCCCTAGTTGGATTACATATTCAGCCCCTGTTTCCCTAATTTTCAAATGATAATCTCCAGGTGCAATATATACATATCCCGGTTTTACTAGTTCTCCATCCTCCGCCTCTTTTACCTTAACTTGACATATAGTGTTTAATCTATCCGCTAAAGACTTTGTAAAATTAGGAGGCATATGTTGTACTACTAAAAAACTAGCTGGAATATTTCCGGGGATTTGAGGTAGTATGTACTGTAATGCCCTTGGCCCTCCAGTAGAAATACCAATACCTACTATAGTCGTGTGTAAACTTCTCCTCGTATACTCCTCAATTTTAAAGGGACTAGGCCTATTAACAGTCAAACTATCCTTTTTTATTATTTTCGCTTTGTGAGCAATTTTAACTTTATTTATTATTTCATTTTTATTGTTTTTAGAGTTTAAATCAAATACTCCCATGGGTTTCTGAACAAAATCCACAGCCCCATATTCCAATGCAGTTAAAGTAGAATGTGCCCCTTCATAAGTTAAACTACTTAACATTATTACGGGTACTGGTGATTCATCCATAATAACCTTTAAAGCCTCTATTCCATTAACCTTGGGCATTTCAACATCCATAGTAACTACATCAGGCTTTAGTTCCTTTACTTTATCAATAGCATCTTGTCCATTTTTGGCTACTCCAATGACATCAATCTCGTCATCCGTATTCAACAAGTCAGTCAAAACCCTCTGAATAAATATTGAATCATCAGCTATTAAAACTTTTATGCTTTTGTAATTAGATTTCATATTAAATCAGCCCTTTTTTTCTCAATAGTCTTTGTTCCTTAAATATGTATGAGATAATTTTATTTCTGTTTATATCAGTAATTTCAATAAATTTTATACCTATCTCGTTGTTGTTCGTATCAAAATTCTTTACTTTCCTAACTATTTCTCCAGTAGCATTAACTATTTCTCCCTCAATGTTTATATGACAAATAACCTTTTCATTTTTATTGAAATCACTTTTACATGCTACTTTAGTTCCACCTCCACTTATATCTTTAGTATAACAGGTTTCAGTTAAATCTCTTTCAGTGGATTTAAGAATTAGTTTATTTGTATTTTGTAAACGGTAATGAAATCTTCTTTGTTCTTTTTCAACCTCACCAATAAGCTTAACGCCATACATAATGATGTTTCTTTGAACCATATTTACTATTTCTCCGGTAAAGCTGTATATTCCTTTTTCTTCTCTGTAAATTATTATCTTAATTTTCGAATTTCTTTTAAATCTAAATGGCTCACCATAAACTAATGGTATAGAAATATACAGTAAATCATCTTTAATATCAACCAATTGACTTATTAATTGCGGAGGCCTTATATTACTTTCGCTATTATTTTGAACTATTATTTCTAATTTGTCGCCTATCTTAAATTCTGTTAGATTCATAGCGTCACCCCTATTTAAAGAAACTAATTACTTTATTGAAAAATCCCTTTGACTCAAAGCCTTCTTCACTCGTAGCTTTGCTACTATTTACATTTAAAGCTATAAGCTCAATGTTCTTACTGACTCTAGCGTTAGGGAACTGTAGCAGAAAAGGATTTTGTAATTTAACTGCCCTACTAACGTTAGAATCATCTACTAAGTAGCCTAGTTTTTCTATTTTTACATTTAAAAATTTCTCACTAGCATTTTGTAGCTTTTCGAACGTAATTTTTCCCTCATTAATGTTCTCAGATCTATTTATTACTACTTTTATTTTTTTACCCTTATCCTGTAAACTTACTGTTTTAATCATGGCATATGCATCTGTAATTGCAGTTGGTTCTGGTGTTGTTACAACAATAACTTCATTTGCTGCTAACACAAATGACATAACTGATTTTGATATGCCAGCACCTGTATCAATAAGAATTATATCTGCATATTTACATACCTCATCTAGCCTACCAATTATTTTATCGAAATTTTCCTGGGGCATATCTACTAAATCCAATACTCCAGATCCACCAGAAATAATTTTAACACCCCCCGGTCCATCATTCATTATTTCTTCAATACTTCTATCGGTTCTAATAATATCTAAAAGTGTAAATTTAGGAATACTACCAGTTACAACATCAATATTTGCAAGTCCTAGATCAGCATCTATTACAACAACTCTTAAATCTTGTTTGCTTAAGGCTATTGCTAAATTAATCGTAAAGTTAGTCTTTCCAACTCCCCCTTTACCACTTGTTATACAAATAATTCTTGAGGATGCCTGGTTTGTGTTGGAAGATAATAAGTTTATATCTTCATTAATGGTACTTTTCCTGCTAATCATCTCTCTAAGCTTTGACGCTTGATCCATCATAACTCAGCCTCCTTCAACAGAAGGGACGATACTTTATTTATATCTAAAATCTCAATATCATCAGGTACACTTTGACCAGTAGTAATATAAGATATTGGTTTTTTAGTTTCATAAGCCACATTAAGTATTTGCCCAACTGTAGTTGCCTCATCTAATTTAGTAAAAATTATTTTATAATCCTCTAAAAACTCATAGGATTTAATAATTTCTTTTAAATCCTTATTATTAGTAGTACAACTCATTACTAAATAGATTTCTTTTTCTTGAACTTCATTTATTAAATGTTTAAGTTCTTGAACCTGTTGAACATTTTTATGACTTCTCCCTGCTGTATCTATTAAAATTATGTCTTTATCCCTAAGCTTTTTTATTGCATCATTGACTTCAGAGGACTCATAAATAACCTCCATTGGTACATTCAAAATATTACAATAGGTCTTTAACTGTTCAACTGCAGCAATTCTATAAGTATCAGCACTTATTAGTCCGACTGTTTTTCCTTCATTTATTGAAAAATTAGCTGCAAGCTTTGCAATTGTTGTTGTTTTTCCAACTCCTGTAGGGCCTACAAAGAAGATAATTTTTGAATCAAGCATATGTCCTTGATCTGTTACAAGGCCTCTTATAAGTTCATCAAACTTACTGTAGACTATAGATTTGTCAACTTCACCTAAGTTATTGTCCTTAATTAAATCATTGAATTGGTCTACTATCTTGTATAGAAGCTCTTCATTGATTTCCTGGGTAATTAAATAATTATAAAATTGAGTTAGTGATTCATTTGTTCCACTAGGTATATTTGGAATTTGTTTATTGTTAATTCCACAAAGCACAGCCTGTAGCATTCCTTTTATTTCAGTTATTTCTTTATTTAAATCTTCTTTATTCTCTTTTACATTTATTGAGGTAGCCTTAGAATCAATTTTCCTCTTTAACTTATCTTCTACTGAAGCTTCAACATTTTTATCTTTATTTTCTGAATTAGTTGAGATCTCTTCTCGTGCTGCTACTATTTCAACTAAGGGCTTTTTGAACAGACCGAAAAAGCCTTTAGGCTTAACCTTCCTTTGATGAAGAATAACAGCATCTGGTCCTAATTCAGTTTTTACTTTTAACATTGCTTCATGATTATCGTTAGCTAGAAACTTTTTTACCTTCATTACGCACTCACCATCCCTACAGACTCAATTTCCACAGAAGGATCTACTTCGTTATATGATAATACTATTAAATCAGAAGCTAATTGCTCAGAGATTCTTTTAAAATATAGCCTTACAATTGGTGCCGTTATTATAATTGGCTGATCTCCAACTGAAACAAGTTTTTGCACTTCGTAGGATAGATTTGATAACATACCTTGAATTATATCAGGCTGTAGCGAAATATACGTACCCGATTCAGTTTGCTGTATCGATTCTATTATTTGTTGTTCTAAATACTTATCTAAAGTTATAACTCTTGTAGGCTGGTTAGTGATAAACTGCTTAGTTATAGCCCTACTTAAAGACTGTCTCGTATATTCTGTTAACATATCCGTATCCTTAGTAATGTGACAGTAATCTGCTAGAGTCTCTAAAATAGTGACTAAGTCTCTTATAGATACACCTTCTTTAAGAAGGTTTCCTAGTACTTTCTGAATGTCACCTAGACTAAGTGGATTCGGAATTATTTCCTCAACTACAGCAGGATGATGTTCTTTAATATTATCTATTAGCTTTTTGACCTCTTGTCTACCTAATAATTCATGTGCATGCCTTTTAATTATTTCTGTTAGATGAGTAGCTATTATTGAAGGTGGGTCAACAACCGTATATCCCAAAATCTCTGCTCTCTCTCTTTCAGATTCATTAATCCACTTTGCAGGGAGTCCAAAAGCTGGCTCTATTGTGTCTATACCTTCTATTTCCCCATCTGCATTACCAGGATTCATTGCCATATAGTGATCGAAAACTATTTCCCCGGAAGTTATTTCTATACCCTTAATTTTAATAATGTATTGATTTGGCTCTAATTGAATATTATCCCTTAGCCTTATCATAGGTACAATAATTCCAAGCTCCAAAGCACACTGTCTCCTAATCATAACTAGCCTATCAAATAAGTCTCCACCTTGACTTGCATCAGCCAATGGTAAAATACCATATCCGAATTCTAATTCAATTGGGTCTACATTTAATAATGGAAGTACATTTTCAGGCTTTCTCTTCTCTTCCACTGTATTTTCAATTTCATCTGGTATCGCCTCAAATTCTTTTCTATTAATTGCTTTTCTAAGATTAAATCCTAAATATAGAAACATCATTGATAGTAAAAGAAATGGTACTCTAGGTAGTGGAGTAAATGCCCCTAAAAGAAAAAGTACCCCGGATATAATAAACATAATTTTAGGTTGATTAAATAATTGATTTAATAAATCCGTACCTAAATTACCTTCTGAAGCAGCTCTTGTTACAACAATACCAGTTGCAGTTGAAATTAAGAGCGAAGGAATTTGACTGGCTAGACCATCTCCAACGGTTAATAGTGTATATTTACCAATTGCTTCAGCAAAACCTAATCCCTCAAAACTCATTCCAATTATGAAACCTGCTAGTATGTTTATTATCGTTATAATAATACCCGCTATTGCATCTCCCTTAACAAATTTACTGGCCCCATCCATGGCTCCGTAAAAATCAGATTCCCTTTGAACCTTCTTTCTTCTATCTCTTGCTTCGGTGTCATTAATTAGACCTGCATTTAAATCTGCATCTATAGCCATTTGTTTACCAGGCATCGCATCAAGTGTAAATCTTGCTGCAACCTCAGCTACCCTCTCTGACCCCTTTGTTATAACCAGGAACTGCACTATAACTATTATTATGAATACAATAAATCCAACTATAGGATTCCCTTGCATAACGAAGTTACCAAAAGTATCTATAAGATCACCTGCATCACCTGTAGATAAGATGTATCTTGTCGTTGTAATATTAAGTGCTAATCTGAACATTGTTGTTAGTAAAAGTATTGATGGAAATATTGAAAAATTAAGTGCTTCTTGAGTGTACATTGCAATTAACATAATTAATAGTGCTAAAGATATATTTAAACTTAGCAAAACATCTAGTAGTCCTAGAGGTATTGGTATAATTATCATTATGACTATTGCAATTATGGCTAAGGCAACTAAAATATCGCCATGTTTCATGTCTAATCCTCCGTTAAATTCTATTGTTTAGCTGATAAACATAAGCTAATACTTCTGCAACTGCTTCATATAAATCTGGTGGTATAAATTCATCGATATCAACTAGATCAAACAGCGTTCTTGCTAATGGTTTATTCTCTACTAGGGGTATGTTATGTTCCATTGCAAGCTTTTTGATGTTTTGCGCTATTAAATCCTTTCCTTTAGCAATTACCTTAGGTGCTTCAAACTTATGGGGGTCATATTTTATAGCAATTGCAAAATGTGTTGGGTTTGTAATGATTACATCTGCATTTGGCACATCCTGCATCATTCTTCTCATAGCAATTTGACGTTGTTTCTCTTTTATTTTTGATTTAATTTGAGGGTTACCCTCGGTCTGCTTATACTCCTCTTTAACCTCTTGCTTTGTCATTTTAAGGTTTTTCTCATAATCATATTTTTGGAAGAGATAGTCTAAGATAGCAATTGCTAATAAAGCCATACCAGCCCTTAGGGCTATATTAATTGTAACTCTAGTAATAGTTATTACTATTGAATCTATGCCCATAGCAATCGTACTTAAAAGTACGTTTATTTGACTAACTACATATCTAAAAACTAAAAACCCAACCATAATAATCTTTATTAGGGACTTAACTAGCTCAACCAATGACTTCATAGAAAAAAGACGTTTAAATCCTTCTAAAGGATTTAATTTACTCAATTTGGGAGCTAAAGTTTTGGTTGTAAAAAGGTATCCAACCTGTGAATAGCTACAAATTAACCCTACTAAAAGGCATATTGCCCCAATAGGGAACGTAATTCTAAATATTGTGTATATTCCTAATAAATATAGTCTATTTATAGCACCGTAAGTAAGTAGATAATCTATATTTAGGAAGTTTTCAAAAACGAAAATTGTAAACCCTTTCATCATGTTTCCAATATAAGATGCAAGGAAATATAATGTGGAGAACGAGGCTAATAAAACAAAAGCTGAATTAATTTCACGGCTTTGTAATACTTGTCCCTTTTCTCTAGAATCCTTAACCTTCTTAGGGGTTGCCTTTTCTGTCTTTTCCTCAGAAAAGAGCTGTAAATTTATTATGAATTCCATATCAATCAACCTTTTGCTAATATTTCTAATACTCGGATTATTGAATTAAACATTGTATCAAATAGATTCTCTGAAAATGGAACTAAATATTGTAATGTGATTATAGTTGTGACAAGTCCTACTGCTATTTTAAGAGGCATGCCCACTATAAATACGTTCATCTGAGGCATAGATCTTGCAAGTACTCCCAGCAGTACATTTGCAATAAATATTGTTGCTAAAACTGGAGCTCCAAGTTTAATTGCAAATATGAAAACCTGGGTCATTATTATAGTAATATGAGAGATTAAATTATCGTTAAATACAATCCCTCTCCCAATTGGAATTACTTTATAGCTATAGACTAAAGCCCTTACAATAAAGTGATGTCCATTTACTGCCAGGAAAATCAATGTAAATAGTATGTTATAGAAGCTACCAAGTACAGGAATTTGAGAATTTGTTTGAGGGTCTAGTACATTAACCATACTAAAACCTATTTGTGTATCAATAATTGTTCCAGCTAGATATAAAGCACTTAAAAACATGAAACCAACAAACCCTATAATAATTCCGATTACAAATTCGTATACTCCATAATAGGTTAATTGATAGTAATTATCTATAGAAAGTACAGTACCAGGGATTATCCCAGGTGATAATATAAAAGCCACCAGTATTGACAAACCAATTTTAGCAATCATAGGTATACTATTTCTACTAAAAAATGGCGCTGCTACAAAAATCCCTGTGGCTCTTACAAAAATTAGAAAAAATATACTAAAGCTATATACAAAATAATTTAAGAATAAGTCCATATAATATCACTCTTTACTGTATAAAAGTTCCCATATTTGTAAATAATCTTATAGTAAAATTAAGTATTACTGAAAGTAACCATGGCCCGAAAATAACTATGGATGCAAAAACCGCAACAATTTTCGGAATAAATGCCAAAGTTGCTTCTTGAATTTGTGTAGTTGCTTGAAAAATACTTACAGCAAGGCCCACTATTAGGCCTATTCCGAGCATCGGAGCAGCCATTAGTAGTATTGTAAATAACGTATGTTGTCCTAATTCTATAACTAATGCTTCATTCATAGGAATCCACCTTTACCTAAAACCTAGTACTAATGATCTAATAACAATGTTCCATCCATCAACCATTACAAATAGTAATAGCTTAAAAGGAAGAGATATCATTGCTGGCGGTAGCATCATCATACCCATAGACATCAATGTACTAGCTACGACCATATCTATTACTAAAAATGGTATAAACAAAATAAAACCAATTTGAAATGCAGTCTTTAATTCACTAATTATAAATGCAGGAATTAAAACAGTATTTGGTACTTCTTCCAAGTTATTTTGAACATTTACATTCCCAATTTCAATGAAAAGAGCCAAGTCCTTTTCCCTAGTTTGCCTTAACATGAAATCTCTAATAGGTTCCATGGCATTTGTAAATGCAACTTCTTGAGAAATCTCTTGATTTAAATAGGGCTGAAGTGCATTGTCATTTATATTAGTAGCTACAGGACTCATTATAAAGAATGTTAAAAATAGTGCCAGTCCAATTAATACCTGAGTAGGTGGTGTTTGTTGGGTTGCAATTGCATTCCTGATAAAGGAAAGTACAATAATAATTCGTGTAAAACTTGTCATCATAATTAATATTGCCGGAGCTATTGATAGAACTGTCAGTAGTAACAATAGCTGTAAAGAAGAAGTTACTTCTTGGGGGCTTTGAGCTTCATCAATTCCTATATTTATTCTTGGAACCTGAATAGGCTGAGCATAAGCCCTATCAATTGAGGCAAATAAAAAAATTAGAACTACACATACAAGTAACACAGCATATATATTTCGATGTTTTAAAAATGACTTATTTTTCATTCCAATTTTTATCATTCTCACCCTTTATATCATTACGTTTTGGAAAAATTATTCGCTTTATGTTATTTAATCCATTAATTCCAATATCATTAAAATTAATATTAGTATCTAAATTTGATTGTTTGAAATTGTCCCATTCTTCTTGGTTAATTACATCCAGTAATTCAATATCTTTATAATGTTGCACTAGTATATAAACTTTATTATTTATTTGAATTACAATTACATTTAAATTCAATCCTATTGTAGTTTTTTCTAAAACTTTCGCATGTCGATTTTTAAGTAGGCTATTGGATTTTTTAGCAACAAAAAAAGTCCCATAGTACGCTAGTACTATAATAATTACTACAACAAAAATTGAAAAAAAGTAATATGAGATGTTAAAAATATTATCCAAAGTATTACCCTAAAACCTTTTTTACTGCTTCGATTACTCTATCAGCTTGGAAAGGCTTAACAATAAAATCTTTAGCCCCTGCTTGAATAGCTTCAATTACCATGGCCTGTTGTCCCATCGCAGAACACATTATAATTTTGGCATTAGGATCCATTTTTTTAATCTCTTTTACTGCCTGAATTCCATCAATTTCAGGCATAGTTATATCCATAATTGTTAGTGTCGGTTGAAGTTCCTTATATTTTTCTATTGCTTTAGCTCCGTTTTCTGCTTCACCAACAACTTCCATCCCATTCTTTGTTAAAACGTCTTTAATCATCATTCTCATAAATGCTGCATCATCAACTATTAAAATTCCCATTAGGTACTCCTCCTTAAAATCTTAAAATTCTTCTGTTTTTTATAATAATACTATGATTATATCATACTTATGTCAATTATGAATATTGCTTATTTTATATAACTAACCTTATAATTTGGAAAATCTCTTAGTAGGATTTATAATGTCAGTAATTCTTATACCATAGTTTTCATCTATTACTACAACTTCCCCTTTAGCAACATATTGGCCATTTACTAAAATATCTAAAGGTTCACCTACAATTTTATCTAGTTCCACAATTGTACCTGGCCCAAATTCAAGAACCTCACTAATTTTTTTAACAGTTCTTCCTAATTCAACCGTAACTTTAAGCGGAACATCCTGAATAAGGTCAATATTTTCTGGCATATTTCTCGCTGAAGGATTGTCGAAGGATTGAAATTGAATGGGTTGAACATTTATAGTTTCCTTTGGTTTTTCAACTTTTCTTTCCTCTGTCCTAGTATTACTATGTGAGTGTGGTGTAGGTCTTTGAACGCTCTCTCGTTCAATACTTACAGTAGTAGGGGCTATTGGCTCAGCCGCAAGTCCACCACCCATTAACATATCAACCATTAGCTTAGCAAAGTCTAATGGTATCATTTGCATAATTTCACTATCTATTAAATCTCCTATTACCATCCTAAAAGCTATACGAACAAATCTAGTATTTAAATCAGAGAATGCAGAAGATAAATCATCTGTTCTAAGATTTATTTGAAAAGCTCTAGGTGGAAGTATATCTATCTTTTTTGAAAACATTTCGGATAACGACGTAGAAGCTGAACCTACCATTTGATTCATTGCCTCACTAATTGCACTAAGATGCAGTTCTGATAATGGCTCATCGCTAGGAACCCCATGGCCACCCATCATTAAGTCAGTTATAATTTTTACATCTTCCTCTTTTATAACCAAGATGTTAGTTCCTTCTAGCCCTTCCTTATATCTAACATCTACAGCAACAAAAGGTAACGGATATAAATCTGAAAGTTCTTCTATACTAGTTACAGAAACCTTTGGTGTAGTAATGTTAACCCTATGACCTAATAATGTAGATAAGGTTGTTGCGGAAGTTCCCATACTAATATTACCTATTTCTCCAATAGCATCCTTTTCATTATCGTTGAAATCTATGTTCGCTAAAGTATACGTATCTTTTTCTTCATAAGATGACACACTGCTCCCACTTAATAGTGCGTCAATTTCCTCTTGGGATAACATATCAGTCATAGTATTCTTCGACCCCCTTAATTATCTTTGTTATTTTGATCGCCATTTTGTTTTTAACAGTTCCTGGCACACCAAAGAATTTCAGCTTATCGCCAACCTCTATTTCTAGCTCCTCATGAGCTACTTTATCTAATCCTATTACATCTCCTATTTGTAGTTCTAGGAAGTCCCTAACAGTTATATGTGTTGATCCCAATTGTGCACTTAAATTGACTTTGCTTTTTTCAACTCTTTTTTGTAGAGTTTTCTTATCTTCATCAGTTACAGATTTGCTTACGCTAGAAAACCAGAACTTTGTACTTAGTTTTTCTAGTATTGGTTCTATAACTATGTGAGGTATACATACATTAAGCATTCCGTCTATCTCACCAATTTTTAAACTTAATGTAATTAAAGCAACAGTCTCATTTGGTGATACGATTTGCACAAATTGCGAATTAGTTTCTATCTTGTCAAGCTTAGGTTCAAGCTCTATTACATTCTCCCAAGGGTCTATCATAATTTCTAATATCTGCCTCATTAATTTCTTAACTATCGTTGTTTCTATCTCTGTAAAAGTTCTAATTTCATCAAATGGTTTTCCGCTTCCTCCTAAAATTCTATCAATTACTGTAAATGCAATAGATGGTGATAAATCAATAATAATCTGTCCACTTAATGGATTAAAATTAACTATAGATAATACTGATGGATTCACAATTGAATTACCAAATTCGTAATATGAAAGCTCTTCAACTGATAATACTTCAGCTTGTACAAAACTTCTTAAATATCCAGATAAAAATGTGTTTAAAGTTCTTGAAAAATTCTCATGTATAATTTGCAGGGTACGTAGTTGATCCTTGGCAAGTTTTTTAGGACTTTTAAAGTCATATTTTCTAACTTTTTTCTCCATTTTCTCTTCTTTAATTTCATCTACATTTACCTCTCCAGTACTAAGCGCCTTTAAGAGTTCGTCTATTTCATTTTGAGACATTATTTCTGACAACTACATCACCTCCCGCCATTAAAATACCTACAATTTACTTATTGTACTATATAATCTGTAAAGAATAAGTTTGATATTTTATCAGTTTCCATTAGTGTAGCAATTTCATTAATTAACTCTTTTCTTAAATTTTGTTGTCCCGTTGGATTCATTATATCCTCTGGCTTTTTGTCAATAAGAGTCTTTATTACCCTATCTCTAATTCTAGCATCGTTTTCAGGAAATTTTTCTACAAGCTTTTTATCAGTTACTTCCACAACTATCTTGCCTTTAAAATAGCTTCTAGCATTTCCTAAGTTAGTTGTAAAATCACCTATACTATACTCATAGGTTTTCACAGGCTTAACTGCAGTCTCACTATTTCTCATAAATAAAAAATAAAATATACTACCAAAAAAAACTGCTGATATTAATACTCCAACTGACAGATAAAGAATTATTTTTTTTGTATTCATGTATATCCCCCATTTAATTAAGGTCTGGCGAAGGAGCTATAAACTCAGTTCTTAAAATAACTATATCAACCCGCCTATTCTTTGCTTTGTTTTCTCTAGTATCATTTGGTGCTACAGGATGATATTCACTAAATCCTGAAGCAGTAAACCTTTCAGGTCTTAAACCAACTTTTTCAGATAAATATCTTACTACATTTGTTGCTCTAGTTGTTGATAGTTCCCAGTTAGTTTCATATTTCGAATTATTGCCTGTTGGAACAGTATCTGTATGCCCTTCCACCCTAATATTTTTTTCCTCATATTCAGGTAATTGCATAAATTCTGCAATTTCGAGCAATATTTTCTCTGATTCGGATTTTAATCTTGCGTCGCCTGGGTCAAACAATACATTATCTTGAAATCTGACTACCAAGCCTCTAGTTTCTAAGCTAATTAAAATATCTGCATCAAGGTTCCTATCTTGCAAGAATTCATCTAATCTCTCTTTTAATTTTCTAAAATCTTCGAGTTCCTCTTGCTGCTTAGTCGTTAAGTCATGTAGCATAGCCTCTGATATGTAGTCACTCTGTTCTATAGTTAAACCAGAATCTAGTACCCCTAAAGAACCTTGGAATGATTGAATAAAAGCATCAAATTTTTTAGCATCTACTTCAGAAAAAGCAAAAAGAAGAACAAAAAAACATAACAATAAAGTTACCATATCCCCATATGTAGTCATCCATTCAGGTGCACCTTTTTTAGCTTCGTCATCGCTTGACTTTCTCCTAGCCATTACGCTTTAACACCTTCCTCTTTTTCCATTGACTCTCTTAATTTAGGTGGTAAGAATGCTTTTAGCTTTTCCTCTATAATTCTAGGATTTTCACCGGCTTGAATTGAAAGTAAACCTTCAACCATTATCTCTTTTCTCATAATCTCTTCTTTACTTCTTAATTTTAACTTATTTGCAATTGGTAGGAATATTAGGTTCGCTAGCAAAGAACCGTAAAATGTTGTTATAAGTGCTACAGCCATACTTGGTCCAATTGTAGAAGGATCATCTAAAGATCTTAACATATTTATAAGTCCAATAAGGGTACCTATCATGCCAAATGCCGGTGCATAAGAACCCATAGCTTCAAAAATTCCTTGACCTTCCTTATGTCTCTCTTCAACGAAGTTCAACTCTGTTTCTAGAAGATTTCTTACGAGCTCAGGGTCAGTTCCATCAACGATTAACATAATTCCTTTTTGAAGGAACTTATCATCAATCTCACTTGCTGCCTCCTCAAGAGCCAGTAGACCCTCTTTTCTTGCTGTATTTGCTAATCCAATAACTTTCCCTATGATTTCTGAAGGCTCAACATCGTTGCTAGAAAAAGCCTTTGAAACTATTTTCATTGCCGCAAGTACTCTAGATAAAGGATATGCAACAAACGTTGCTGAAACTGTCCCTCCCAGTACAATTAGAATCGATGGTAAATTTAGGTATGTTAATAAGTCCCCATCTACTAAAATACCAGCTACTACAAACACCAATCCTACAACTATTCCAATTATGGTTGCTAAATCCACTTCTACACCTCTTTCTCTTTGCTAAATTCCCCTAAAGAGTGACTAGTAAATATATTTCTTTTATATTCAACAACTTTCTCTATAACTTTTTGACTATCTTCCAAAACTAGAATCTTTTGACCATTAACTAAAGTAATAACTGTATCTGGAGTCTCTTCAATTGTTTGAATTAGCTCAGCATTCAAAACAAACACAGACTCATTAAACCTGGTTAATCTAATCATAAAATCATCCTCTATTTATACTCGGGCAGACTTTGCTGCCCGAGCAGTTATTAAATTCTATCGTTTCATATTTACAACTTCTTGAAGCATTTCATCACTTGCGGTAATAACTCTTGAATTCGCTTGGAATCCTCTCTGAGTCGTAATCATATTAGTAAACTCTCTTGATAAATCAACGTTTGACATCTCTAATGCCCCCGGATTAAGTGATCCTCTACCACCAGTGCCTGGTTGACCCATTAAAGGTTCACCAGAGTTTGATGTTACTCTATAAAGGTTAGACCCTGTCTTTTGAAGTCCAGATGGATTACTAAAGTTAGCTAACATCATTTGTCCAATTGGCCTCATTTGTCCATTACTAAAGTACCCTGTTATAACTCCATTAGCATCAATTGCAAAGTCACTTAAACTACCCTGCTTATATCCAGTAACATGCTCTGCGGAAGCATCGGATTCATTTGCAAAATCCGTAAGTTTACTAAAGTCTACACTAAAATCAAATGGGCTAGCTCCATTACTTGGATTAACAGTTATTTGTAGTCCTCCACTTACGTGTTTTCCACTACTATCAAATGTAATAATTGCCCTATTAGCCGCATCAGGTATTTGTACTGTTCCATCACTATTAATTAAAACAACCTCGTATTGAGAAGTTGGTAGTGCAGGTGGCGTCGGAGGTGCTACTTCTCTTTTTACAAAGGCAACTCTAATATCATGAGTTCCTCCTCTTTCATCGTAAACAGTAAAGGTAGTATCCCTAGCTACTGTATTCCCTAGGTCATTAATTGTTGTTGGTCTATTATCGGGGGCGGTCCCTATCTCAACTGGAACATCTCCGGTACGCATTTGGGTATTAGCATTTAAATTTCCTCCAAAGGTTACTCCGCTCGTTGCTAATGCAGGAAAACTCATAGATTTCGATACCTGAAGTCCTGTTAATGAGTTTATATATCTTTGTCTTTCTGAGTCATACATATACCCTAGTAGTTTAAAACCATCTGCAGTTACTAAATTTCCAGCCTCATCTAAGCCAAAGCTTCCTGCTCTTGTATAGCTTCTTACGTCTCCATCAGCTACTATAAAGAAACCTTCTCCATTAATCATTGCATCTGTGTTATAACCTGTTGTTTCAACAGAGCCACGGATATGGAATGTATCCATTGAGGCTATACTAATACCTAGACCTACTTGTTGAGGGTTAGTTCCCCCTTTTCCTGCTTGAGGTGAACCTGCTCCCCTTAAGGTCTGATTAAAAACCTCTTGAAAGGTTACCCTTGCACCCTTAAATCCTGCTGTATTAACATTGGCAATATTATTACCTATAACATCCATTCGAGTTTGGTGTGCTCTTAAACCCGATACGGCTGAAAACATTGAACGCATCATAATTAAATGACCCCCTGATTTTTTTTTATTTTTTTCACTTCATCTGTCAGTCAGAAGTGATTTATAAGCCTCCACAGTTGGTCCGGCTTATATAATAATTGCACCGTCTATATTAGTGAAAATATTTTCACATAATTGTTCCTCTACGGCAGCAGTTATAATTACTTTGTTTTTTACATTCGCAATAAATGCTTTCTTCTCCATAATGATTAAGGTCTCTTTGATACCTTTTTGGGATGCATTATCTAAAGCATTATTAAGCTTTTCTAATTCTTCCATAGTTAACTTTATATTTCTCTGATCTAGTCTCTCAGAAGCATGCTTTGAAAACTTTAACTCAACATTTTTATTTACAGTTTTATGAAGTATTTCATTAAAATTAATGTTTTTATTATGTGAATACGTGCTTTTATTGATATGCGCACCTTTAATCAAATCATTTTTAACAGAGTTGTTATTCACTCTATTGTATGTAATCATGCTTTCACCACCTTATTCTGCCTCCTAAAATACACTCGTACTTATTGTTCAGCAGTTTCAATAGCTTCTTCAGAAGCTTGTCCATTATTTGGCGTTGTTTGTTCAGGCTTGTTATTTATATTTTTTATAGACTTGTTTATTTCTTCTAAGGTTTGCAAAATTGAGGATTGGCTTTTTACCATATTGTTATTCATTGAAGCTAAGTGTTCTAACATAGTTTGATTATTTGATTTTACAGTCTCATTTAAGTTTTGCATTTGTTCAAGAGAAGTAAATTGGGCCATTTGTGCAATAAACTCTCTATCTTCCATTGGCTTTAGTGGGTCTTGATTTTTTAACTGAGTGGTCAGTAGCCTTAAAAATGCATCTTTATTCAATTCATTGTTAAATTTTTGATTGTTTTTGCTTGTATTAGAGTAGTCCCTATATCTATTAACTCCACTTATATCATTATACATGTTATAACCCTCCTTTAACCCATCATATCAAAGCTGTTTTCTTCTAAATATGGATTTGAAACCCCTATACTAACATCTTCACTAACTAATTGTATATCCTCGATAGAGTTATTTGATTTTTTCCCTTTAAGCATTTGCTGTAAGGCTTGCTTATGTCTATATGCGTCAGAGTCCTGTCCAACAAATACCTCTACATTCGATATTGAAATACCTTTTTCAGATAAGGAATCCCTTAATTGATTAAGATTACTTTCAATAATCTCCTTTATTTGTATACTTTCAGCTATAATTTTTGCAGATACTAAATTATCTGTAGTAGAAATCTTTAATGACAATTTACCTAGATTCTCTGGCATAAGTTGAATTTTTATTTCATTAAGACCATTAAGATTGACTTTATTAATTTGACTAGCAATTTGAGTCATAATATTGTTAGAGTTCACCTTTGATGGAAGACCATTGGCACTCACCTTAGAGAGTAATTCACCCCTTATGCTTTGTGTCACACTAATATTAGCCTCTTTTGGTCCCTCATTTTTTAGTTCCTCATCATTAACTAGACTTGAACTAAATTCTTTAGTATTTAATTCGTTACCCTTTTTTTCTTTTGTATCGTAACTATGGTCTTGATTACTGCTTGGCTTAACTGAATCTTTATTATTAGGAGTAGTAATAACATTAACATCCTTTTCTTCTGTTACTTTCAACTCTTTAACATTTTTTTTGTTCGTTTCTTTCGTCTCCAGTTTGCTTACTTTATTTAATAATTCATTAAGCTTCTCTGAGTAAGCCGACTTAAAATCCGAATTATGTGCAGTTTTCTCAAAATTCTCTATTAAGCTACTGATCTCTGTTAGTAATATACTAACCTCTTGCTTAAAGTTCTCGCTCACATTAAGCTCATTAAGATTTTCGAATACTACTTTGATTTTCTCCGTTATGTCCTTTGGCTCATCATTAACAAAAGCTTGTAGCATATTTATTAAGTCTAGCAACATCTCTACACAAACTTCTTCATCTGATGATGTTTCAATTATACACACTTCATCAGTTTCTGTTTCTAGTGGTAGACTGCTTTCATTAGTTAACTTGCTGCCTTCTTTTGCTGTAAATTTATTAAAATTCACAGAAGGTGAATTCATTAGCTTTAGATCATTTGGAAGTCTATTATCCTTATTATTTAAATTAAAGTTTTTGTCCGTATTCTTTTTAAATGTGTTATGAAGTATATTCTGGAAGCTGGAGTCTTTTTTAGAGCCAAAATCTATTTCTGTATTTTTAAATTTATTACTTGAGAAATCCATAACTAATAATTGATTTATCCCATTCATTTTTTCACCCCCTTCCTAATTAAATGTACTATTCAACTAACTTTTTAGATAGTTCTGTAGTTCTTCTAGTGTCTAGATGTCCCATAATTTCCGTTATTATATTTGATCTAAACTGATTAAGTACATCAACAATTAATTGTTGTTGTGTAAATATAATCCTTTCGTTTCCTACTTCCTGTAAAATTACAACATCGTTACTTCTAATCATTTGTTCAACAATCTTAGCTAAATCCTGTCTTGGCATTTTTTGATAAACCTCTGCTAACTCTAAAACTTTGGCATTATAGTCTTTAATCGTTTGTACAGACTTAGCTAATCCTATAGAGCGGTTTTCATTAAGGTTGTTAAGCTCATCATAGCGGTCAATCTCGTTATACAAATTAAATAAAAACTCCTGATCCTTAACTGTAGATAAAATTTCTCCACTTTTTTTATAAGTCATATTGCTATAGATAATTGCAAGATCCCTAATTTTATACTTCTCTGCATTTCCTATATCTTTAATTATCTCATCCACAGCTTTTTCTTCGTAGATTTTAGCTAGCCTTATAAACTCTTTTTCCCTTAAGTAATTATCATTTATTTGTTTATCTATAGTTCTTCTATAGGAAGATGGTAATAGATATCTAATTCTATCTGATAAACTAGTATCCATTAAGGTTAATAGTCTAGAGCCAGTATCAATAGGTAAACGTTCAAATACCGATGCTAATTCCTCTGAACTAATTTCATTTTTTTCAAAAGAGCTATTTATTTCAGTTAGTGCTTCCATTAGACTTAATGAAGAATAATACTTAACTAGTGAATCTATCTTTGCAGTACGCTCTAAATCTATTTCTTCAATAATTTGATAAAGAATATCACCTTTAATTTCTCGCTTCCTTAATTCGTCCTTTACTTCATTCATTTTCTTCGGGTTTAGTTTATTTAGATGAACTAACAAGTCATTATATAGCTTAACATCCTCACCCTTTATTAGAAGTAGTTTATCAACTATTCTATCTTCATTAAGAGAAATGTAATGTTTAGCTATCTGATTTTTTAATTCTTCTTTTTCTTCTTTTGTTGGCTGATTCTCAAAATAGCCACCTATTCTACCAGGTAAAAAACCTAAGAAATCATTAGCAGTATATTTAAAGCTTTCATTTGTAAAATATAAAATTGAGACCGTAATAATTGGTAGCATAAAAAATGAAATTATTGCTATTATAAATTTATTTGAATTTCCACTTTTAGTTGATTCCTGAAGGTCTTTTGCCATTTTACCCTCCTATTTTTTACTACTTTTGAATGAAACAAAATGATCAATTAGCATTTCCTCATGCTTAGACTCCATATATTTAAAGTCTATTAAATCATTTTCTTTTATCTTTTGAAATATTTTTGTCTCTCTTTTAGCATTAATTAGAGCTACCTTGCACTTATCTACTTCGCTCTCATGTCTCATAATTATAGATTTTTGTCTGTTAATGTTTTTATCTAAAATTTGTAAATTGTTAGATAAATTTCTATACTCCTGTACAGTAGTAATGTTTTTAGATTTAATATTGAAGCTTTCTATCATTTCTTGCCGTTGATCTTTTAGTAGATTTAAGTTATTTTTCTCCAAATCTAGCTTTCTTACAGCTAAACCAAATTCATTTTTTTTACTTTCTTCCACTTTGTCTTTTAAATTAAGAATGCTTTCAAAACGAAATGAATAGTTTTTTGACATTAGCATACCTTCTTTAACTTAAGATTTTTTTCATTAGTTCTTGAGTTTCTAAAAAATTAGTTTTTTCATGAGTACCTTGCTGTAGAAAACTATTTATTTTTTCTATATTTGTAATAGCATAATCTATTTTTTTATTGGAACCCTTTGAATAAGCTCCGATATTTATTAAATCCTCTGCCTCTCTATAAACTGAAATTACCTCTTTAATAGAGTTAGAGATTTCCCTATGCTCACCAGGTACAATATTCGACATTACCCTGCTAACACTTGCTAATACGTCAATAGCAGGATAATGGTTCCTATTTGCCATCTTTCTAGATAAAACTATATGGCCATCTAGTATCCCCCTAACAGCATCAGCAATTGGTTCGTTCATATCATCGCCATCGACTAATACTGTATATAAACCTGTAATAGCTCCTTTTTCAGCAGTTCCCGAGCGTTCAAGAAGCTTAGGTAATATAGCAAAAACCGAAGGTGTATAACCTTTTGTAACAGGGGGCTCCCCTATAGCTAGTCCAACTTCCCTTTGAGCCATAGAAAACCTAGTTACTGAGTCCATCATTAGCATTACATTTTTACCTTGATCTCTGAAAAATTCTGCTATTGAAGTAGCCAGAAGTGCACCTTTCATTCTTATTAGAGGTGGCTGGTCTGAGGTAGCAACTATTACTACTGATTTTCTCAATCCCTCTTCCTTTAAGTCGTTTTCAATAAACTCCTTAACCTCTCTTCCCCTCTCACCAATTAGTGCAATAACATTTACTTCTGCATTGGTATTTCTTGCTATCATTCCTAACAAAGTACTTTTTCCAACCCCACTACCTGCAAAAATACCGATTCTCTGTCCATTACCACAGGTGAGCATTCCGTCTATAGCTCTAACACCTAATGATAAAGGTTCAGTTATTCTAGCCCTTACTAATGGATTAGGGGGCTTACCCATTACTGGATAAGTGGTTGTATCTTCTATTTGACTTAAACCATCCAAAGGATTTCCTAGTCCATCTAAAACTCTACCTAGTAATTCTGGCCCTACTTTAACTTGCAAAGAAGTATCCATAGCTTCTACTTTACTTCCTGGACCAATCCCTTCCATTTCACCTAGGGGCATAAGTAAAACCTTTTTCTCTTTAAAGCCAACAACCTCTGCCAAAATTGGCTCATTTCCCTTGAGCGGAAATATTTTGCATACCTCTCCAACCTTAACCGCTGGCCCTATTGACTCTATTGTTAGACCTATAACCTGTGATACACTCCCGGTATATTTCACTAAATTAAGTGAATTTAAAGATTTGTAATACTTATCTAAGGAAATGCTTTGCATATAATCACTCACTTCTTAACAATTCATTAAAGGCATTTTCAATTTGCTTTATTTGGGTCTCTATACTTGCATCTATCTTTCCAGATACAGTGTCAATTACTACACTTCCAGACTTTAAAAATTTATCACATTTTATTTCTACTTGGTCAATTCCCTCAGTCATCATATATATTCTATTTATGGATGAATTAACTGTTTCATAGTCATCCTCACTAACCCTGATGATTAGACTTTCTGTAAAGGTACATT
This sequence comes from Serpentinicella alkaliphila, assembly GCF_018141405.1. Lineage (NCBI taxonomy): Bacteria > Bacillati > Bacillota > Clostridia > Peptostreptococcales > Natronincolaceae > Serpentinicella > Serpentinicella alkaliphila. The sequence continues at coordinate 2,238,384 of NZ_CP058648.1, read as the reverse complement.
TATCTATAGCAACTTTAATCACATTTAAAATCAATTCATTATTTTCATTTAGCTCGTGATTAATAATTTTACTAATACTATCGATTATTAATTTAACTATATCTTTTTCCAGTTGTTTCGCTGTTTCTTTTTTATACTTATATACTTCCTGCTTCAGTTGATTTACCTCATCAATTAAAGCATTATATAGATTAAATCCTTCTTTTTTTCCTTGCTCAAAGCCATCCTGGTATCCATCTTCCTTAGCCTTCTCCATGATGGCTTTGCTATCATCATAAGCTTCAGCCAGTATTTGGTTCACTTCAATCTGAGCTTGTTCTATCATTCTTTCACATTCAAGCTCAGCTTCGTTAATTCGATTTTGAATTTCTAACTCAACATCCAATTGTCTCTTTTCTGTTATCTCATTATCAACCTGTTGAGGAACACTCTCTGTATATACTTGAGTATATTCAAGGGATTTCTTTTGTCCGAGAGTAACATTAGCTGACTTGTATACCTTATGCAATGATTTCATCTCCTCCACCACGGGCAATAATTATTTCCCCTGCTTCTTCAAGCTTTCTTATGACGTTAACAATTTTTTGTTGCGCTTCTTCTACATCTCTCAATCTAACAGGACCCATAAATTCCATATCCTCTTTTATCATTTCGCCCATACGTTTAGACATATTAGCATAAATAACACTTGCAACTTCTTCTGTTGCACCTTTTAATGCGACTGTTAAATCGCTATTATCAATTTCTTTAATGAACCTTTGAATTGATGTGCTATCAAGATTAATAATATCTTCAAATACAAACATTCTCTTACGTATTTCTTCAGCAAGCTCTGCATCCTGTAATTCCAAGGTATCCATAATATTCTTCTCTGTACCCCTATCAACTGAGTTAAGAATATCAACAATAGATTGAATTCCGCCTGCACTTGTATAGTCTTGGCTTACAAGTGATGATAGTTTTCTTTCTAGAACAGATTCGACCTCTTTAATAATTTCAGGAGAAGTCCTGTCCATAGTAGCAATCCTTCTCGCAACATCAGATTGCTTTGCTTGTGGCAATGAAGATAGAATCTGAGCTGATTGATTAAAAGGTAAATAGGCTAGAATTAATGCAATTGTTTGTGGATGCTCATTTTGTATAAAGTTTAATAATTGCCCTGGATCAGCCTTTCTGGCGAAATCAAAGGGTTTAACTTGTAAAGATGCAGTTAGCTTATTTATTATTTCTAGAGCTTTATGAGAACCTAAAGCTTTTTCAAGAACATCTTTAGCATAATTTATACCACCTTCAGAAATATACTCTTGAGCTACGCATATTTGGTAAAACTCATCAAGAATTCTTTCTTTTTCATCTGGAGAAACCTTTCTCATATTAGCTATTTCTAACGTAAGTTCTTCAATCTCATCGTCATTTAGATGTTTAAATATTTGCGCAGAATACTCTGGACCTAAGCTAATTAATAAGATTGCTGCCTTTTCTCGTCCAGTCAATGCCCCTTTTTTACTCATAAAATACACCTCTAATCTTCACTAAGCCAATTTTTCAATAGTTGAGCAACTGCATCAGGTTTTTTACTGACTAATCGTTCTACTTGTTGCTTAACTTGAGAACCTGATAACTCCAAATCAATTTCTTCAAATACTGGTTTTTGTACTTGAGTATCGAATATAGGTTCTAATTCCTCTTTATTTTTCTTTTTAGTGATTGTTCTATAACCAAAATATCCTAGTCCTAAGATTAAGAATGCTAGTAATGGTATAGCCCATAATGGAACAATCGGTTTTGTACCTAATGTAGCATCATCAAAGATTGATTGCCAATTATCTTTTATATCTATATTAAACTCTCTAGCTGCTACTTGTACTACCCTTGTATCTAATCCCGCTGCAGCAGAAACCATATTAGTTAATTCACGTCTTTCCTCATCACTTAAACTTCCGTCTGGTAAGTTAGACGTATTAACAAACACAGCCACTGTTATATCTTGAATTTGGCCTTTTGCCTTAACAATTTTTTTATATACTTCATTTATTTCATAGTTAATTGTTTTACTTGCTTCTGTATATGTTGAAGTATTAGCATCAATTTCAGCATATTGAGTAGGGTCCTCAGTATTTGTATCTGTACCCGGAATCCCGTCGGCACCACCATTTCGAGCCATCGACTCTAAAGATTGCATGCTTCTAATGATCCCCTCATTCTCCCCTTCTATCGGAGGTGAGAATTCTCTAACTTCCATTACTTCACTGTTAAAATCAAGCTTAACATTGGCCATAACTGCTACATTTCCATAACCATAAACAACAGATAGAAAATCTGTAATACTTTTCTCTAAATCATTTTTAACTACTTGTTGTAAAGAAAGTTGTTCAGTAGCATTAGAGAAATCGCCGTCATCTGATTTCTTAGAATTTAAGATTCTTCCGTCCGTACCGTGAACTGTAACATTTTCAGGAGACAATCCAGGAACAGCATTTGCAACTAGTCCTACAATACCCTCAACACTAGGGTTATCTAAATTGTTTTTACTTAGAGCTAAATAAACCGAAGCTTTAGCTATATCTACATCGTTTGATAAAACAAAGCCTGTTCTTTCAGGTATAGATAAGTTTACTACTGCTCTCTCTATACCTGGTATTTGTTCAATCGTCATTCTTAAATAATTTTGCTTCTTGATTCTAGAATCCCTAGCTCTATCCTCACTTGTTTGCATGAAAGAACTTCCTACAAATAAATCCTCTGATATATTATCACTTGGTATCCCTTGGGTAGCCAAAGCTACTTGTGATTTTTCTAAATCTTTTCTAGGTACTTTTACAACACTACTAGTATCTAATTTGGCTTTAATGCCATTACTTTCTAATATATTTAAAACTTCTCCAGCCTCTTTAGCACTTAAATCGTTATGAAGAACCACATATTGTGGTCTAGAAAAATATAAAATAATTGCAGTTAAAGAAATTAATATGAAAAGAGTTGATAAAAAGATTTTAGTTTTTTGTTTTTTATCTAAACTCTGAAAATATTCGTTTAATTGATTTCTTATTTGTTCTAGAGCCTCAGGCATTCATCCACCTCTTTTCAAAATTATAATTGGCTAAGTACTTATATTTGCATTCTCATAATTTCTCTATAAGCATCTAGAACTTTATTTCTAACTTCAATTAAATATCTCATTGAAATTTCTGCTTTTTGAGTAACAACCATAGCTTCATGTATATTATCTAATTGCCCTGCAGCCATTTTGATTGATAAATTATCTGCTTCTTGTTCTAGCCCATTTACAGTATTAATAGCGTTTGTAAGTATACTTGAAAAGGAATTGCTTTGTTTTTCCTCAGTATTCTTTAAAACGCTATGTTCCTTATTATTTATATTAATACTTGGATTAATTTTATTTATCATCTACACACTACCTTCCAATTTCTAAGGCTTTCATGGCCATACTTTTAATTGTGTTCATAGCTGTTACATTTGCCTCATATGCTCTAGTAGCTGTAATCATATTAGTCATTTCTGTAATAGTGTCAACATTTGGCATTAAAACGTAACCCTCTTCATTCGCGTCTGGATGGCCTGGATCGTAAACTTGTTTTAATGGTGTTTTATCATCTATAATCCCTGTAACTTCAACGCCCTTAAGCTTTACATTCTTTTTAGTCGCATCGTTTAGAAATTTTGAAAAGGGAGTTTTATTATCAGAAGTAGCAAAGGTAACTACTTGCCTTCTATAAGGGCCACCATTTGCAGTTCTTGTAGTATTTGCATTAGCAATATTTTTTGATATTACATCCATTCGTAGCCTTTCAGCGCTTAATCCTGTGGCACTAATATTTATTGCATTAAAAATACCCATTATTATCTCTTCCCTTCGCTAATAACTAATTTAATTCTTTGCACCTTGTTATTTAGTTGAGTCGATAAAGTTCTATAGTAAATGTCGTTTTTAGCCATATCTGCCATCTCAATATCTATGTCTACGTTGTTTCCATCCCTACGGGTACTATAATCCTTATTTGTACTCACCTTATAATTTAAATCCCTGTTGTTTCCAATAGGTATATGCCTTTCATTTGTATTAGCACCTTTTAGCACTTTATTATTTAGCTGATTCTTTAATAATTCTTCAAATTTAACTTCCATCTTCTTATAATTTGGAGTATTAACATTCGCTATATTATTTGAAATGACCTCATTTCTTTTCCATGAGGCATTTAATCCCTTAGTCAATATGTCAACGTCCTTAAACATATTATTTAAAACCAATTTTACTTCTCCCCCTTAAATAAAATTTCAGTTTATGTATAGAAATATTAATTATAATTTTCGACATTAATCGTGGGTTTCCTTCATAATTATACAACATTTCTAATAGTAAAAGTTGTTAATTTTGTATTTTCGACATAAATTTTATAGAATCCTTTTTTTTATTGTATTATTTTGGCATTTTAGGACTTCAGCACCACTATTATGCTATCTTATGTTTATAAACGGACAGTGTATATGTATAAATAATCACAAGAAACGAGTGCATACTCGCCTCAAGCAAGCTTACATGCATTATATATACTTGAGCAATATAGTGTCAATAAATGTTTTATTTTGTAATATAATGATATAAAATAACAGGAGACAAATCAACATCAATTTGTCTCCTATTAAAACTAATATATTATCTTTTTAATTTTCTTAATTCATCTAATAAATACTTATTCAGAATTCTTATATGAGTTCCCTTCATGCCCAGTGATCTTGATTCAATTATACCAGCACTTTCAAATTTTCTTAAAGCATTTACTATAACTGATCTAGTAATACCTACCCTATCCGCGATTTTACTAGCAACTAACAAACCTTCTTCACCTTCTAACTCATTAAAAATGTGCTCTACTGCCTCTAGCTCTGAATATGACAATGTACCTATAGCCATTTGTACAACTGCCTTTTTTCTTGCCTCCTGCTCAATTTCCTCAGTTTGAGATCTTAAAATTTCTAATCCAACTACCGTCGCACTATACTCTGCCATTACTAAATCTTCATCCGTAAATTCGCTATCATGCCTAGCAAGAACTAAAGTACCTAGACGTTTAGCACTTCCATAAATCGGTACTATAGTCACTAGTTTATGATAACTTTGAATTTCGTATTTAAATATTTTTAAAAGTTCATCCTGGGTAATATTATACTTTGTTTCTGTAATTAAAAGTAATTGTTCGTTATATTCATCTGGAAACTTTTTCTCTCCAGTATTTTCATCATTTATTATAGGTACTTCTGTCGTATCAGTAAGACTTACACCTAGCACCTTTCCTTTAGAGCTTGAAACATATACATTAGCATCTAGTATTCTACTTAAAATCCTACATAGCTCGTTAAAAGAAATTACATGATCTGGCGCATGTTGCAAAATTTTATTTATTCTTCTAGTTTTTTCTAACAAACTTATCGCCACAAATACTCCTCCTTAGTTTATATAATATACTTGTCTTCACTTATCTTTTTAACTTTGTGATTTAACATTTCCTGAACGTAGTTTTTATTTATTTCAACTTCTTCACTATCTAATTCAGAGGCATTAAAAGAAATATCCTCTAATAGCATTTCAACAATTGTATGTAATCTTCTTGCCCCTATATCATCTTCTCGCTCATTTGCAATATATGAAATTTTAGCAATCTCTTCTATAGCTTCCTCTGTAAAGTTTAATCTTATACCTTCTGTCTCAAGCAATAATTTATACTGAGTTAATAGAGCGTTTTGAGGTTGCGTTAATATTTTCTTAAAATCCTCTTCTGTTAAGCTTTTAAGATTTACTCTAACAGGGAATCTGCCCTGTAGTTCTGGAATAAGATCAGATACCTTTGCAATATGGAAAGCGCCGGCAGCAATGAATAGTATATGATCAGTCTTCACTGGACCATATTTAGTCATTACAGTTGAACCTTCGATAATTGGAAGTATGTCTCTTTGAACTCCCTCTCTCGAAACGTCAGGTCCTGAACCCCCTTGTCTACCAGCTATCTTATCAATTTCATCAATAAATATTATTCCATTTTGCTCAGCATTATAAATGGCCTGTTTTATAACCTCATCCATATCCATTAGCTTCTGAGCCTCTTCTTCTATAAGAATTTTTCTGGCATCAGAAATGGATACTTTTCTTTTTTTAGTTTTTTGAGGCATCATAGTACCAAATATATCTTGAAGGTTTAAATTCATTTCATCTGGCATGCCTGAAAAAAGTCCTAGGGTCGTTGGGGACCTATCCTCTACTTCAATCTCAACTACTTGTTCTTCTAGCAATCCTGCTTCTAATTGTCTTTTTATATGCTCTCTTTTCAACTTTTTATCAGGCTGCTCCTCTAAACTATCTTCCTGCTCATTGTCAGCATGAGATTTAAACAGCATATCTAGTGGATTATTAAAAGTTGAATGCTTTCTAGGTTTAGGATCAATTAAATCAATCAACCTTTCATTAGCTAAGGTTTTAGCATGCTCCTTATACTTTTCTATATGAATCTCCTTGGTCAGTCTTATAGATGCCTCTATTAAATCTCGTATCATAGATTCAACATCTCTGCCTACGTATCCAACCTCTGTATACTTAGTTGCTTCGACCTTAACGAAAGGTGCCTCTATTAATTTAGCTAATCTTCTAGCAATTTCAGTTTTACCTACACCTGTAGGTCCAATCATTATTATATTTTTAGGCTTTACTTCCTCTTGAAACTCTAAAGGTATCCTCTTTCTCCTCTGCCTATTCCTCAGTGCAATAGCAACTACTTTTTTAGCCTCCTGTTGGCCTACAATATATCTATCTAACTCTAGTACAATTTCCTGGGGCGTTAAGTTTCTCATAAATTACACCTCTCTAATATAAGATTAACTTATACTGATTCAACAGTTATTTCATTATTTGTATAGACACAAATATTTGCTGCTATTTCCATAGATTTAAGTACAATTTCCTTTGCCTTTAAATCAGTATTTTCAACCAAGGCTTTAGCAGCAGCTAGTGCATAGGATCCACCAGAACCAATGGCAATTACGCTGTCATCCGGCTCAATTACTTCTCCGGTACCACTTATAATAAGTAGGGTGTCTTTATTTAAAGCTATTAACATTGCTTCCAGCTTAGTTAATACCTTATCTCGTCTCCAACTTTGAGCTACTTCAACGGCCGCACGTTTAATATTTCCACTATGTTTCTCTAGATAGCTTTCAAATTTTTCAGCTAATGTTATTGCATCGGAAACAGAGCCTGCAAAACCAATAATAACCTCGTCGTTATAAATACGTCTTACTTTCCTCGCCTTATGTTTTATAACTACCCTTTCACTCAGTGTAACCTGACCGTCTCCAGCCATAGCATAATCCCCATTTTCCTTTTTAACAGCCACTATCGTAGTGCCTTCAAACATATATTTCACCGCCCAGATCAGTAATTATTTTACTAACTCTCGCTCCCAACAACTTCTCTTTCGTATTTACACTCTTTACTGCTACACATAATTTTTTCACTTTTCTTATTAACCTTATGAATTAACACATTATTACATTGCGGGCATTTTTCGTTTATAGGCTTACCCCATGACACAAATCGGCATTGAGGAAACAAACTACAACCGTAAAACAATCTACCTTTCTTAGATCTTCTCTCCACTACCTCACCCTCTTGACAAATAGGACAGGTTACTCCAATCTTATTTAAAATAGGTTTAGTATTTGTACACTCTGGATAATTAGAGCACGCAAGAAATTTACCGTAACGCCCATGCTTTATTAACATTTTTGCATTGCATTTATTACAGTCCTCATCAGACTCTTCAACTAAATCAATTACTTCCATATTTTCCTCTGCTTTTTGAAGCATTACTTCAAAATCCTTATAAAAGTGTTTTATTAGGCTCTTCCAATTACCCTGGCCATCTTCAACACTGTCTAGATATTTTTCAAAATCTGCTGTAAAATTTACATCTATTACTTCAGGAAAAAATTCATCCAAAATTTCCGTAACTATTATTCCTAGTTCCGTAGGCCTTAAGCTTTTACCGTCCTTCTCAACATACCCTCGCGATAAAATAGTAGATATTGTAGGAGAATAAGTACTAGGTCTACCAATACCTAATTCTTCCATTGTTCTAACTAAAGATGCTTCTGTATACCTAGCTGGTGGTTGTGTAAAGTGTTGATTAGGCTCGATTGATGTTATTTTTATCACATCTCCTTTATTGAGCTTAGGTAATAGTATATCCTCTGATACACTACCAAAGGTGTAAACCTCAAGAAATCCTTTAAACTTTAGCCTAGAGCCACTTGCTTTAAATATAACATCATTTTCTTGTAATTCTATGGAAACAGTATCATAAATTGCTGATGCCATTTGACTAGCTACAGTTCTTTCCCAGATTAATTTGTATAGCTTATATTGATCTTTAGTTAAGGAATCCTTAACTTTATCTGGCTCTCTAAGAACCTCTGTAGGTCTTATGGCCTCATGAGCATCTTGTACACCCTTCTCTTTTTTCTCAGTTTTTTTTGTTTTTGTTAAGTACTCTTTCCCGTAGGTAGATTCGATATATTGGCTTATGCTTTTTATTGCCTCATCAGACAATCTAATAGAATCGGTTCTTATATATGTAATTAAACCAACTGTGCCTTCCTTTGCTATATCCACACCCTCATATAGTTGTTGAGCAACAGACATGGTTTTTTTCGTTGAAAAACCAAGTTTATTTGATGCCTCTTGTTGCAATGTACTAGTAGTAAATGGATTATTTGCACTACGTTTTTTTTCTGTTTCTTTAATATCCGTAATAGTTAACTCCTTTTTCTTAAGAAGGCTTAAAATTGAGTTAACTTCAGTTTCATTACTAAGATCTTTGCTTCCATCAGGACCACGATTAAATTTTCCTTCAAATTTTTCACCATTATTAGTTTTTAATTTAGCTAGAATACTCCAATACTCTTCAGGGATAAATGCTTTTATCTCTTCTTCTCTTTCTTTTATTAGCTTAGTTGCAACAGATTGAACTCTACCAGCACTAAGCCCTTTTCTCATTTTTCTCCAAAGTAGTGGGCTGATTTTATATCCCACTAAACGGTCAAGTACACGTCTTGCCTGTTGAGCATCAACTAAATGCATATTGATTTTTCTAGGGTGCTTTATTGCATGCTTTATTGCGTTTTTAGTTATTTCATTAAACTCGATACGGCATGGTTCTTCACTATTAATATTTAACGCATTTGATAAATGCCATGAAATAGCCTCACCTTCACGATCAGGGTCCGTTGCAAGATAAACTTTTTTAGCTTTTTTAGCTTCTGCCTTTATTTCCTTAAGAACTTCTCCTTTTCCTCTAATGGTAATATATTGAGGGTCAAAGTTATTATCTATATCAACACCAAGCTTACTCTTAGGCAAATCAATAATATGTCCGATTGATGCCTTAACAGTATAATTTGGACCAAGAAATTTTTTAATTGTTTTAGCTTTAGCAGGTGACTCTACAATTACTAGAGACTTTGCCATTACGCCACCTCCATTATTTGTATGGAATATTGTTAATATACAACAACAAAATTCATTATAACAATTTAAACAATTACTGTAAACATGTTTCCAGATAGATGCTTAATATATCCTTTGATTTCTAATACCTTTAGTATTGCCTTTAGTTCATTTATATTTAGATTACTTTTTCTAGAAACTATATCGAAATGCATTATTTGCCCCTTAATTATATTGTACACCATTAATTCATTTTTACTTAATTCTCCATAATCTTTTTGGTTAGCGACCTTCTTAATGTTTGGAAATTTTATTCTAATTTCCTCCAATACATCCTCCACAGTTAATAATATCTTTGCCCCATCCTTTATAAGCTTATTTGTTCCACTACTATAGTTACTATTAATGTTTCCAGGTAATGCAAATATCTCTTTGCCTTGCTCTAAACCATGTTCCACAGTTATTAGTGATCCACTCTTTTCAGCCGCCTCAACTACTATTATTCCATCAGATAGTCCACTGATAATTCTGTTCCTCGCTGGAAAATGATGTTTAAGTGGTAAAACATTTGGTGGGTATTCACTTAGTACGGTTCCTCTTTCGATAATTTTATCCATCAAAGAGATATGTATTGGAGGATAACATGTATTAATTCCACATCCTAATACTGCTACAGTAGTACCTGCCCCAGCAATTGCTCCTTTATGCCCTTCAGCATCTATGCCAAGAGCCATACCACTAACTATACTAACTCCCCACTCTGCGAGTTCCTTTGAAAAATTGTAAGCTGCCCACCTACCATAGGCAGAGGCTTTTCTAGACCCAACTACAGCAATCATTGGTATATCTTCAATAATCCGGCCCTTACAATATAGCACATAGGGTGGTCTATATATATTACATAGTTTTTTAGGATATTCTTTATCATTTATTGTAATAATATGAAAGTCTTTATTATTTATACTTTCTATTATTGAAAATATTATTTTTTCACTTCTATTTTTAATTATTTTGTCAGCAATTATTCTATTGTTGCTTAAGGCTTCATAGATATGCTTTTCATTAGCTAATAAAATCTCCTCTAAATTACCAAAATATTGTTTCAAGTTTAATATTACATCATAATTTATATTCCCTACATGGGAAAACCATATTAATAAGTTTCGTTCATTTACCATTGTTCTTCCTCCTAGAACAAGAAAATGCTTTATTATTATAGGAATATATAATTATGTTTTATATACATTTTCTCTAAAAATTAAACTACATTTCTGAATATTCTATATAAAACAACATATCCCTTTAAATATTTTGTATTATTAGTAAACTTTATAACATTTATTGAAATTTCATGGAATTTGACAATATTTATAATCTATGATAAACTTTTAACCCAAAGATTCTTTTAAATGCTTTTCTATTTTTCTCCATTAATGGAGTAATCTATTTATGTTTTTACTAGAGTAAATCTAATAAACAAATCTAATAAGCCTAAGCTTTAAAGGGAGGAATTTTAAGATGAACAATAGCCAGCTATCGAAAAGTCGACAAATATCCTTAGAAAGGGCAGCTACACTTAAGTCAAGAATTAAAGATTATTTGGATGTAAAGGATTCTATTCCTAATGGTTTAAATCCTGAAAGACAAATAGAAGTCGAAAAAAAGAAACAATCGATTCTTAAAATCTTTAATGCAACTGAAGATAATTGGAATGATTGGGAGTGGCAACTTAACAATAGAATTTCAGATGTTGAAACTATGTCAAAAATTATAAAGTTAACGGATAGAGAAGTACGCCAAATTAAAGAAGTTGAAAGTAGCTTCAGATGGTCTATATCTCCCTATTATGCTTCTTTAATTGATGATGAAAATGAATATTGCCCAATAAAACTCATGTCAATTCCAAATATCGTTGAAATTCAAACAAATGATGGCGATACAGACCCTATGGGTGAAGAATTTACTAATCCCGCAGGATGTATAACTAGAAGATATCCTGATCGACTCATTATAAATGTAACAAATGAATGTGCCATGTATTGTAGACACTGTCAAAGAAGAAGAAATATTGGAAGCCAGGATTTACATAGATCCAAAGAAAAATTACAGGAATCTATCGATTATGTTAGAAATAACCCAGAAATTCGAGACGTTTTAATTACAGGTGGAGACTCCTTAACCTTATCTGATGAAATATTAGATTGGTTATTAGGCGAGCTTTACTCAATTCCCTCAGTTGATTATATTAGACTTGGGACAAGAACTTTAGTTACTGTTCCTCAACGAATCACTGATAATCTTATAAATATCTTAAAAAAATATGCACCAATCTATATAAATACCCATTTCAACCATCCGGTAGAAATTACTAAGGAATCTAAAAAAGCTTGCGAAAAACTGGCAAACGCTGGTGTACCTATAGGAAATCAAGCTGTCCTACTTAATGGAGTGAATAATGATAAATACATTATGCGTTTACTTAATCATCTCCTACTCAAATGTCGTGTACGACCATATTATATTTTCCATGCTAAACATGTTGTAGGTACAACTCACTTTAACACATCCGTTGATGACGGTATAGAAATAATGGAATATTTAAGAGGATATACATCAGGTATGGCCATTCCTACTTATATTATTAATGCACCTGGTGGTAAGGGTAAAACCCCTATTTTACCACAATATTTAGTTTCTAGAGGTAAAAATACTATTAAAATTAGAACTTGGGAAGGTGAAGTATTAGACTACCCTAACCATCCAACGGAACCCATTGAAAATTTATTAAAATAGTATTTACTTATAAAGGCAAATACTCAATTTCTAATAATTTTGTATTTGCCTTTATCTATCTATATTATTTTAAGATATAGCATATATAACACCACCACAAAGCAGAGCTTTTATCTTTTCACCATCTAAATACAGTTGAATAACCATATCCTTTTGTGCATAAATGTGTAGTGAGAATACATTGTTAATTCTACATTTCCAGACTTTATATTCAGGTATGTACTGTGAGTATGATTTCTCCCCCCTAAATCAGCTAAATCACCCATTAATAGTCCCTCTCCTAAACCCATTTCACTTATATGCACCCTAGGTATCTCTGTAACTTTAAAGATTACAGGTAAGGAATAGGAAAACTCGTATGCTTCATTAATATAGTCTAACTCATCATCAAGGATAATTGTATATTCATTATCGAATTTTAATTTTTCAATGTCTAATAATATGTAACCTTTAAAATGAGTATTATCTAAAATAATATATTCAAAAAAATCTAATTTCCTTTCTATTAATAATAGCCTTAAAAGCAGACTTTCATTATAACTACTTAAATTCGAATAGCTATTTCTCCAAATTTCTTTTAATATCTTTGTTAATTTATCTTCTTTTATTTTACCAAAAAGGTTTCTACAACCATGACTCAAAGCAATAAACTCCCTAACCTGTCTATGATTTAGGGTATTTCTTATATGTTATTCCAATATGATTTCCATATTTATCAGATACATTAAATGCCATAAATGCCTCCATTTCTTATGATTTAAATAATTAAATATATCTTTAATACTAATAGTAATATGCAATGCCAGTGCCTTTATTCCCCATATCAAGTTCTGTATATAGAAAGTATAAAATCTTATTGTTTTTGTAAACTTATTAAGTTCACCTTCGTCAAATTATTATAAGAATAATATGTATTTAAGGAGGTAAAATCAATGAAAAGACTATTATGTATGCTAATTATATTTTCTACCATTGCTATGGTAGCATGCAGTCCTAAGATTGACAATTCTGTAGATAATAATGAACAAGATAATACAGGAGAAAACCGTTGGATGTCAACTATAGAAGAGAATATTTTTATTGAAGGTATGGAAGAACTAATCACTTTAAATATTTATAGTCATAAGAATTTTCTAACCTACGTTCCAGAGGACCTTTTAATCCATACAGAAAGCAAGGGCATGGATGATTATTACTGTTTTTTCGCTAATTACGGGGGTATTAAAAATGAAAATGTTTATCTTAAACTGTCTTTCTATTCTGAAAGTATAGAAAGGCCGGATCCATTTATTGAAGGCAATTTCAAAAAAGTAGATGATTTTAATAAAATCTATTCTTGGTCACTAGAAGAGTACAAAGGTTTAAATGGATTATATGGTATACTTATTGAACGGGAGGGTACTTATATAACTATGCTAATTAGTTCCCCAGGTGAATTTGAGGAAGGTTTTATACCTAGAGTTAACAAAATTATAGACAATTTTTATTTTACCGATACAAATCAATATCTAGCAAAGTAAATTAAAAGAACACCTTTAGTTAACTAACTTTGGTGTTCTAATTATTATGGTATTATTTTTTTTAAAAATGATTTTCTATGTAAATCAGAGGAGCCATATTTCAAAAGGGCCTCCTTATGCTTTTGGGTCCCATATCCCTTATGCTGACCGATCCCATACTCTGGATACTTTTCATCCCATTCAATACACATTCTGTCCCTTATTACCTTTGCTACTATAGATGCAGCCGCTATACCATGGGATAAGTCTTCACCCTTTATTAAGGCCTGTTGAGGTATATTTACATCTATCTCCTCTGCATCTATTAATATGAAATCTGGAGTAATCAGTTCCTTCTCCATTGTCTTTAAACTTAGAACTGCTTTTTTCATAGCTAGTCTTGTTGCTTTTTTTATATTAATTTCATCTATGGTTTTAGGTCCTGCCATCCCAATTCCTATGGCAATTGCCTTCTGCTTTATTATTTCATAAAGCTCTTCTCTTTTTTTATGGGTTAACTTTTTAGAATCCTTAACTCCATCTATAATTAAGCCCTTAGGCATTATAACCGCCGCAGCTAAAACTGGTCCAAATAAACAACCTCTGCCCACCTCATCGCAAAAAGCTATATTTTCATAGCCCTTTTCCCAAAGATCAACTTCAAAACTTATATGCTCCATGCTACTCCCCCTCATTAATGGGTGACTCTAAAGTAATCTTTCCGAGCTTACCAGCTCTAAACTCATCTAATATTAAATTAGACACTCTATCATAATCAATTTCCTTCTTGCTCAATATACAACCTCTATTTATTGCTATTGCATTCATTACCTCTAATGGATCCTCAATATTCCTATCTATGTTGTATCTTTCTACAAAATTAGTTTCGTACTTATTATATAATCTTTGGACTAATCTATATGCTAAAGTCTCCGTATCCATTATTTCATCCTTAATAGCTCCAGTAAAGGCTAAGTTAAGCGCCACTTCTTCATCCTCAAATTTAGGCCATAATATACCAGGAGTATCAAGAAGCTCCATATTTCCTCTAAGTCTAATCCATTGCTTACCTTTAGTAACTCCAGGGCGATCCCCAGTTTTAGCGCTTTTTTTACCTGCTAATCTATTTATTATTGAAGACTTACCTACATTAGGTATCCCAACTATCATCAATCTTATTGGTCTATTAATTATTCCCTTTTTCTTTAAATTATCCATTTTTTCCTGGGTAATATTTTGAGCCTCATTCATAATTTCTCGCACGCCTGCCCCAGTCATAGTATTTACTGGTATAGCATTAAATCCCTGACTTTTATAGTAATTCTCCCATCTTCTAGTTTCTCCGTCATGGGCTAAATCAATTTTATTTAACACTATTAATTTCGGCTTATTTCCTATAATTTCATCTATACTTGGATTTTTGCTACTCAGGGGTATTCTAGCATCCAAAAGCTCTATAACTATATCTACTAGCTTTAGCTGAGACTTTAGTAGGTCCTTTGTTTTCTTCATATGACCCGGGTACCAATTTATATTCAATATTACCACTCCTTACTGCTTATAATTATTATATATTATTATCCATTAGAGATTAATATATAATAATAAAGGGACTGCATTCAGTCCCTTTTTCTTAGTAATTCTTTCTTTCTTTAATTTTAAACGCTGCTTTACCAATTCTGTCACGAAGATAGAATAATTTAGCTCTTCTAACTTTTCCACGTTTAATTACTTCAATTTTTTCTATTTTAGGAGAATGAACTGGGAATGTTCTTTCTACACCTACTCCGTAAGAAATTCTTCTTACTGTAAATGTTTCTGCAATTCCTCCGCCTTGTCTTTTAATAACAATGCCTTCAAAAACCTGAACTCTTTCTCTGTTACCCTCTTTAATTCTAACGTGTACCTTTACAGTATCACCAGTATTAAATTCAACAACAGTTTTTAATTGCTCATTATTAATAGCTTGTATAATATCCATTTGAGTCCCTCCTTCCTTCTTAGACGTTCTTATGACTTCTTTCACAGAGGACCGCCCATAATACCTTTGTAATTATATCACACCTAACTTTATAGTTCAATATAAATATTAGGGAATAGACTATTTAAGTTGTCTTTCATTGTTGATCTCATTAATTAACTTTTTATCTAATTTAGTAAGCTTACTTTCATCTATTAAATCAGGTCTTCTCTGAAGAGTAATTTCTAATGAAGATTTTCTTCTCCATCTATCTATCTCCTTGTGATTACCTGACAAAAGAACCTTAGGGACTTTTAATCCATTATAATCCTCAGGTCTTGTATAATGTGGGTACTCAAGTAGGCCTGAGTAAAAGGATTCGTCTTCATAACTTTCAGTACTACCTAAAACTCCTGGAAGTAATCTAGTTATTGCATCAATCATTATGGCTGTAGGTAGCTCTCCACCTGTTAGAACAAAATCTCCTATTGATATTTCATCCGTAACAATAGTGTCTATTACCCTTTGGTCAATTCCTTCATAATGACCGCAAATAAATACCAGTTGCTTCTCTGCCGAAAAATCCACTGCAATTTTCTGATTAAATGTTGTACCCTTTGGAGTTAAGTAAATCGTTCTTGCTTTAACACCCTTATCAAAATCTTTAATGGCATATTCGTAAGCATCAAATATGGGCTGAGGTGTCATTACCATACCAGCTCCACCACCATAGGGATAATCATCAACTTTTTTATGCTTATTGCTTGCATAATCTCTTATATTTATATATTCAACTTCTAGTAATCCATTTTCCTGGGCTCTTTTAATAATGCTAGATTCTAAAAATCCATAGAACATTTCAGGAAATAGAGTTAGAATTTTAATTATCATTCTATCATTCCTTCAATTGGATTAACTATTATTTTGCCTTCTTCTATTGAAATATGTGGAATAAACTCATCAACAGCAGGTATCATTATAGGAGTTGATTTACCATATTGAATAACATAGACTTCATTAGAGCCTGCTTGAAGTATGTCCACAACCTTACCTAAATATTCATTATTCATGGTATATACATCCAATCCTATAATATCAGCAATATAATAGGTACCCTCAGGTAGCTCTCTTCTTTGAGTTTCATCTATAAGTAAGTATTTATTCTTGAATTTCTCAACCTGATTAATATCTTTATAACCTTTGAAGGTTATTAGTACATTTGATTTCTGGTATTTTACGCTTTCTATATAAAACTTTTCTTTATATCCTTCAATAAGTACCCATTCTAACTCCTCAAAGCGTTCCGCATAGTCTGATAGAGAAAGTACTTTTAGTTCCCCTTTAAGTCCGTGAGTATTTATTATTTTACCTACTCTTAGCATTTTCACGCACTACACCTTCTTTTCTTTAGGGCTTTTATAATATTAATAAGGATTAGGCTAGCCTAATCCTTTTAGATAATCTCTACAACAACTCTTTTGTTATCCTTAGTAGCCGCTGCTTTAACTACAGTTCTAATTGCTTTTGCAATTCGGCCTTGCTTACCAATTACCTTGCCCATATCTTCAGGAGCTACTTTTAATTCTACGATAATTGATTGGTTGCCTTCGACTTCGTTAACAGCAACTTGGTCTGGATGGTCAACTAGAGCTTTTGCAATAACCTCAACTAACTCTCCCATGTATATACCTCCTATGAAGAAAAGTATTACTCAATAATTCCATTTTTCTTAAATAAGTCCTTCACGGTATCAGTCGGTTGTGCTCCATTGCTTAACCATTTTGTAGCTTTTTCACTATCAATTCTTACTTCTTTTGGTTGTGAAACTGGATTATAGAAGCCGATTTCCTCGATGAATCTACCATCTCTAGGTGAACGAGCATCAGCAACAACTATTCTATAAAAAGGTTTCTTTTTTTGACCCATTCTTTTTAATCTTATTTTAACTGCCATTTTTATTTCACCTCCTTTAAAAAGTTACATATCTATTTACCGAAAAACGGCATTTTAAACTTTGAACCTTTTTTATTACTACTCATATCAGCAAACTGCTTCATCATTTTTCTAGTTTGCTCAAACTGTTTTAATAGCCTATTTACCTGTTGAACATTAGTTCCACTTCCCATAGCTATTCTCTTTCTACGACTTCCATTAATAATGGATGGATTTTGTCTTTCTTCCCTAGTCATCGATTGAATTATTGCTTGAATATGAGCAATTTCCTTATCATCTACCTGTAAGCCCTTTAACTGTTTTCCAGCGGCACCAGGAAGCATATCTAATATTTGACTTATTGGCCCCATATTTTTCATCTGCTCAATTTGGTCCAAGAAATCTTCAAATGTAAATTGCTGTGATTTTATTTTATTTTCAAGCTCTTTAGCTTTTTTAGCATCGTATGTGGTTTGAGCCTTTTCAATTAAACTTAGTACGTCACCCATACCTAATATTCTAGACGCCATTCTATCTGGATAAAAAGGCTCTAAATCCGTAAGCTTTTCACCCATACCAACAAATTTTATTGGTTTATTAGTAACAGACCTTACAGAAAGTGCAGCACCCCCACGGGTGTCCCCATCTAACTTCGTTAGTATTACTCCATCTATACCTAACTTTTCATTAAAGTGCTCTGCCACATTTACCGCATCTTGTCCAGTCATAGAGTCAACTACAAGAAGAATTTCATGGGGCTTTACAGTTTTCTTTATTCCTATTAACTCATCCATTAACTGCTCATCAATGTGCAATCTTCCAGCAGTATCAATAAGGATTATATCATTTCCATGTTTAACTCCATGTTCAATACCAGCCTTAGCAATATCAATAGGGCTTAGTTTATCTCCCATAGTGAACACTGGAACATCAACTTGGCTACCTACAACTTGCAGCTGCTTAATAGCAGCTGGTCTATATATGTCACCAGCAATTAAAAGAGGTCTTTTTCCTTGCTTTTTTAAAAGTCCTGCTAATTTACCAGTGGTTGTTGTTTTACCAGCCCCCTGTAAGCCTACAAGCATAACTATCGTAGGTGGCTTTGACGCAAAGGTCATTTTACTCTGAGTTCCACCCATTAATGCAGTTAATTCATCATTTACTATTTTTACAACCTGTTGACCTGGGGTTAAGCTCTCTAGAACATCTCCACCAACAGCTCTCTCTTTTACTCTATTTACAAAATCTTTAACAACCTTAAAGTTAACATCAGCTTCTAAGAGTGCCATTTTAACTTCTCTCATTGCTTCAGTAACATCTTTTTCTGTAAGCTTTCCTTTTCCTTTAAGTTTTTTAAAGGTGTTTTGTAGTTTTTCGGCTAAGCCCTCAAATACCATATTTTAACCCACCTCAATGAATTAACTATTATTTAACAAATCATAGAATAGCTGTTTAATTCTATTTATTTCATTTTTTACTTCTTGCCTTTTAGTACTATCATCTATAATTTCTTCTAGTCTTATTACATCGTTTAATATATTTTCAATAGATTTATTTTTATTTTGAAATAGCTCTACTAGTTTTAATTTTTCCTCATAGTCATAAAGAATTTTCTCAGTCCTTTTTATAGTGTCATATACAGCTTGCCTAGAAATACTATATTCCTCTGCAATCTCACTAAGAGATAAATCATCGTTATAGTAAAACATAATTATATCTCTTTGCTTTTCCGTAAGAAGCTGACTATAAAAATCAATTAACATAGAAATCTCAATTTTCTTCTCTATCATATTAACACTTCCTAATAAATGTGTAAAGTGTTTTTGCTTTACAGATGAATTCTATACTATTTCACAAGTACTGTCAAGCACTTTCTAATATTTTTCTATTCTTCACCAAATAAAGCCTTAACAAAGGTATCTTCGTTGAATTGTTGAAGGTCTTCTACCTTCTCTCCTACTCCTATTAATTTTACAGGAATATTTAACTCCTTACTAATCGCAATTACAATACCACCCTTAGCAGTACCATCTAATTTTGTTAGTACTAATCCTGAAATATCAACTACCTCCTTAAATACTTTGGCCTGCTGAATAGCATTTTGACCAGTAGTTGCATCTAGCACTAGCAAAACTTCTCTTGTTGCATTTCCATATTCCCTATCTACTACTCTAAATACTTTCCCTAATTCGTTCATTAAATTAACTTTATTGTGTAATCTACCAGCAGTATCACATATTAAAACGTCTGCCTTCCTAGCCTTAGCTGCTTGTATAGCATCAAAAATAACCGCTGCTGGATCTGAGCCTTCTTGATGCTTTATAACATCTACTCCAGCTCTATCCCCCCATATCTTTAATTGATCAATAGCTGCGGCTCTAAAGGTATCACCTGCAGCTAATAATACACTCTTTCCTTCATTTCTAAGCTTATTTGCAATCTTTCCAATAGAAGTTGTTTTACCTACTCCATTAACTCCTACTACCAATATAATTGCTGGTGATGGATCAACATTTAATGTTCTATCTGATAAATTGTTAAGAATTGCTACTAGCTCTTCTTTTAGTAATCCCTTTATACTTTCGGGGTCAGTTAATTTTCTAGATTTAACCTTATCCTTTAACTCATCTATGATTTCCATAGTAGTTTGAACACCTATATCAGCTGTAATAAGGATTTCTTCTAGTTCCTCAAAAAATTCCTCATCGATTTTTTGATATGATTTAATAAGGTTGTCTACCTTATCTGTGATTCCTTGCTTAGTTTTTGATAACCCTTCTTTCAGTCTTTTAAATAGATTAATTTTTTCAGGTTTCTCTTCAACTGGTACAGTCTCTTCAACAATTTCCTCTTTTTTAATCTCTTCATGTTCTTTTGTTTCTCCAACTTTTTCATCTTCTAACTTATTTTTATCATCAACCTCTATTACCTCTAAATCTTCGACATATTGAAGTTCTTGTTCATCTTGTTCTTGAATATTTTCTTTTACCTCACCTAATTGTAATTCTGCTAGTATTTCCTCTTCTGTAACTAATTCATCTATATCATCAGTTTCCAGTTCTACTTCTACCTCTTTAATTTCATCTTTCTTATCTTCCTCATCATTCTTTAATATCTTATCAAAAAACTTCTTAAACATATGGTTCCTCCTTTAATTAGCTAGCTATTTCGTCTTCAATTATATCGATTAGTCTTACCGAAACTAGTTTTGATATGCCTTCCTCTTCCATCGTAACTCCGTAAAGAGCATCCGCAGACTCCATAGTTCCCTTTCTATGGGTTACAACAATAAATTGGGTTTTTGGTGATAAATCCTTAAGCAGTTCTGCGTATCTATGTACATTGGCATCATCTAATGCGGCTTCAATCTCATCTAATACGCAAAATGGTGTAGGCTTCTCTAGAAGTATTGCAAAGAGAATTGCTATAGCAGTTAAAGCCCTTTCTCCTCCAGATAACAGGGATAAGCTCTGTAATTTTTTCCCTGGGGGCTGGGCAATAATATCAATACCACAATGTAGAATATTATTCTCATCAGTTAAAATTAAGTCTGCCTTACCACCACCAAAAAGTCTTTTAAATACTACATTGAAGTTTTCCCTAATAATGTTAAAGTAATGGATAAACTGCTTTTTCATAGTTTCCTCCATATCTTTAATTACCTTTTCTAAGGAAACCTTAGCTTGTATTAAGTCCTCCTGTTGACCTTTTAAAAACTCATACCTTTCTTTAACCTGCTCAAAGGCCACTATAGATTCTTCGTTTATCGTTCCTAAACCTTTTATTTGGGTTTTATAGTCTTTAATTTCCTTAGCTGTATTTGTTACATCCTTTATTTCAGTTCTGATTTCTAGGGCCTCTACATAAGTTAACTCATATTCATCCCATAGTTTATTATAGTAGGTTTGTTGTTGCATTTCCAATCTTGTTCTTTTTATATCAAGCTTATGGACGCTATCCTGTAGTTCATCAACTAAAACCTGTATATTATCAACCTCTGATTTCTTTTTACCCTTTATAGCAATGAGCTGATCTTTTTTTAGTGTTATCTCTTCTAATAGTGAAATAATTTTTCTTTTACTATTAATTAAATTTATAGATTCATTTTCACTTTGCTTAATTTGTCTTTCTAACTCATTTTTTTGACTAACTATATTTAATATTTCTGAATTTTTCTGATTATATAATACAGCATTGCCTTTTATAGTTTCTTGGATTATGTTAATTTCATGAAGCAATGATTTTTTTTGCTCCTCTTTTGAAGTTAAACTTATTTTAATTTCAGTAATATTATTGCTCAAGTCTTGAATTTCTTGAGAATCGCTCTCTAAGAAGACCTTATTATTTTCTACCTCATTTCTAACACTCTCAATATCAAGTTCTATTATATTAATGTCATCAATTATTATATTCAGCTTGTTTTGTGTATCTATAATTATACTGTTTATTTGCTTCTTTTCCTTTTCTAGCTGAGCAAGAACTCTATTATTGTTAGTTTCATCTTTATTTAATTGCTCTAATTTATTATTGTAGGTATTTATTTCAATCATTTTTTCTTGAAGCTGGTTTGTTTTTTCATGAAGTTTGCTATTTGTATCAATTAATAGGGTCTTAGTTAATTCAAGCTCACTTTCTTTATTATTCACGTTAACATGCAATTCTTCTATATTAACTAATAAATTATCAATCTCTTTCTTTCTCTCAAAAATACCACTGTTGTTTTTAGAGACACTCCCCCCAGTTAGGGAGCCTCCAATATTTATTACATCTCCATCTATTGTTACTATTTTAAATTTATAGTCTAACTTTTTAGCTAACTCTATACCTACAGTTAAATCAGGTACTATAATTACCCTTTTAAGCAGATTGGACATAATATCCTTAAATTTACTATCGAATTTTACAATATCAAAAGCAATATATATGTCCTCAAAACCCTTTATTATATTCTCTTCTTGAGAGCTAATAAATTTAGGCTTTATAGCACTGATTGGTAAAATAGTTACTCTTCCTAAATTGTTTTTCTTTAAATGCTCAATTAGTTTTTTTCCTTCAGTTTCAGTTTCACTAACAATATTTTGAACTGATGCACCTAGAGCGGTCTCTATTGCAAGCTCATATCCATTAGAAACTTTTATAAGATTAGCTATAGCTCCATATACTCCAGTACCAAGCTCTTTGCTATTTTCACAGGCAGCTAGCAGATTTTTAACACCCTTGCTAAAGCCATCGTGTTCCTTTTCTAAGTCCTGTAATACCTTAAGTCTTGATGCTTGATGAGTTAAATTTCCTTTGGCTTTTTCTACCTCTTTATATTTGTTATTAATATCTACTTGAATTTGTTTAGTCTCATTATTCAATATTTCTATATCTTTTCTCATATTGTTGATATTCAGTTCCTCAACTTTTAATTGATTAGAAACATGCTGAATATCAGTAGCTATTGACTTTAAGCTTACTTTATTTGTTGATATATCCTCATCTATTTGTTTTTCCCTTAATTCCATTGTTTCTATAAGGGTCTTAAATCCTTTAGCCTCACTTTTCTTGTCGGATGCTTTGTTCAAGGAATCGATTATATTAGATTTTAAACTTTCTAATTCTTTTTCTTGGTTATTCTTTTTACCTAAAAGTAAATCATACTCTTTAATTGTATCCTTTAACTTACTTATAATTTCATTAATATCATTTTCTAAATACTTAAGCTGCTCTAATTTGTTTTCTAATTCTATTCTTAGTTGATTTTCCTTATGCTTAGTATCCTTAACTTCCGAAGTAATTCGATTAAAATTTTGTTCCCCATTAAATTTCTTTTCTTTATTTAAGTTAATTATTCCCTCTAAAGCTTGAATATTATTTTCTACTTCATGCTTATCACTCTGAAGCTTTGACCATTCCTCTTCTTTTTGTAAAATTTCATTAGTTAATCCTTTTAATTCCTGTATTAGAACATCCTTCTCCTGCTGCCTCCCATTTAGAGAATTTTCTAAAACAGCCAATTGATCTTTAATGTGTCTAAGCTCTATATCATGCTTGTCTATTTCTTTTACAAATAAGCTTACCTCTAAATTAAGGAGCTTCTCCCTTAATTCTAAGAATTGCTTAGCCTTTTTACTTTGTCTTTCAAGGGGCCCTAACTGGCCTTCTAACTCACTTATTATATCAGCTATTCTCGATAAATTATCATCTGTAGACTGCAGCTTCTTTTCCGAGTCTTCCTTACGTGTTTTATACTTTACAATTCCAGCAGCCTCTTCAAAAACTAATCTTCGATCCTCAGATTTATTACTTAATATCTCGTCAATTTTACCTTGTCCAATTATTGAGTATCCATCTTTCCCTATACCTGTGTCCATTAGTAGCTCTCTTATATCCTTTAGTCTACAAAGAGATTTATTTATATAATACTCACTTTCACCAGACCTATATACTCTTCTAGTAATAGTTACCTCATCATATTCTATAGGTAATATTTTTAATGAATTATCCAAGGTTAAAGAAACCTCAGCCATTCCTTGGGCTTTTCTTGTAGCAGTGCCTGAAAAAATAATGTCTTCAGTTTTACTACCCCTTAGGCTTTTGATACTTTGTTCCCCTAGTACCCATCTTATTCCGTCGGAAATATTACTTTTCCCACTACCATTAGGCCCTACTATTCCAGTAATACCTTGATCAAAATTCATTTCTATTTTATTTGCAAAAGATTTAAAGCCCTGCATTTCTATTTTTTTTAAGTACATCGAAAAGTTCCCCCTAAAGAGTCATACTAAAGATTTACTCTTTCTATTGCTTGTTTTGCTGCGTTTTGCTCAGCCTCTTTTTTACTTTTACCTCTCCCTGTACCAATAACTTTATCTGAAGTAACAACTTCTACATCAAAGGTTTTATCATGATCTGGACCATATGTATTTACAACATTATATGTTATTTTATCAGAAGATTTACTTTGCATCAATTCTTGAAGATGGGTCTTATAGTCTCTAAATAAGCTTCCTTTACTGGCAAGTTCGATACTTTCTGCTAGGTTAGAAATAATGAACCCTCTAGCAACCTCGATTCCACCATCAATGTATAGAGCACCGATAATGGCTTCAAAAGCATCAGCTAATATAGAATCACGATTTCTCCCACCGGTGTTTTCTTCTCCTCTTCCTAATAATAAATATTTTCCCAAGTTTATTTTCTTTGCAATATTTGCTAAGGAAGGTTCGCAAACAACATTAGCCCTGACTTTTGTTAATTCTCCCTCAGGTAAATGTTTATACTTTTTAAATATATAGTCGCTAACAATTAAGCCTAAAACAGAATCCCCTAGAAACTCAAGTCTTTCGTTATATCGAATACTTTTTCCTTTAGTCTCGTTAGCATAGGAGCTATGAATTAGGGACTCCTGCAAAGTTTCAAGAGAACTGAAACTGTGGTTTAATATTATTTGTATTTCTTCCATACCTTTTTTAAAATTCTTATCTAAAATCAATCCTTCTCACTCCAAACATTATATAAGTAATTACAGATATATATAATTCACATAAGTGTAATTGTATTAGCACTCCAATAATTTCAAGTTATATTTTACTATGTTCACTCTCTAAATGCAAAAAATAATTATAGGGAATATATCCTATAATTATTTTTTACATTTTTAGTAGTTTTTAAATATAATTGTCGCATTATGCCCACCGAAACCTAAAGAATTTGATAGAGCAACATTAACTTCTCTTTCTCTCGCCTTATTCGGTACATAATCCAAATCACAATCTGGATCAGGTGTCTCATAGTTAATAGTTGGTGGCACTAAATTGTTTTGAATTGACATAATACAAGCAATCGCTTCAATAGCCCCTGCTCCACCAAGCAAATGTCCAGTCATTGATTTAGTCGAGCTTACACAAAGTTCTTTTGCATGCTCTTTAAATACATTTTTAATAGCCATTGTTTCGAATCTATCGTTATATGGAGTACTTGTACCATGGGCATTTATATAATCTACTTGATCATAAGTGATCTTAGCATCTCTTAAAGCCATATTCATAGATCTTGCAGCCCCTTCTCCGTCTGGTGCTGGAGCAGTTATATGATATGCATCAGCACTCATTCCATATCCTACTATTTCTGCATAAATTTTTGCTCCACGCTTTATTGCGTGGTCCAAATCCTCAAGAATTAATATACCAGCCCCTTCTCCCATAACGAAACCATCTCTATTTAAATCAAAAGGACGACTAGCCTTTTTAGGATTATCGTTATTAGTCGACATAGCTTTCATAGAACAAAAACCTGCCATTGCCAGTGGTGTAATTGAAGCCTCGGTTCCACCTGTTATCATTATCTCTGCATCACCACGTTGAATAATTTTAAAAGCCTCACCTACGGCATTTGTTGAAGAAGCGCAAGCAGTAACTACTGTAGTATTTGGCCCTTTAGCATTATATAGCATAGAAACGTGACCAGCAGCCATATTAGCAATCATCATAGGTATAAAGAAAGGACTAACTCTCTTTACTCCCTTTTCCCTATGCTTTGTACCTTGATCCTCTAGAGTATCCATACCACCTATTCCAGAACCAAGTACAACCCCGAATTGATCATTATTTATTTCATTTAAATTTAAATTAGCATCTTCTATAGCCATTTTTGCTGCTGCTGCTGCAAATTGAGTATATCTATCCATTCTTTTACTTTCTTTTTTATCAATGAACTCATCAGGATTAAAGTTTTTTACTTCTGCAGCTATTTTAGTAGGATAATCTGTTGTATCAAACTTAGTAATGTAATCAGCCCCAGATACACCTGATATAAGAGAGTTCCAAAATGCATCTTTACCTGTACCAATAGGAGTAACACATCCTAATCCAGTTACTACAACTCTTTTACTCATATTTTTCCTCCCTTTATTTTTAAAGTCCCGAAAAATTCGGGACTATAAAATTACTCTAGGTTTTTTTCTACGTATTTACAGATATCTCCAATATTTTTGAAGCTTTCTGCGTCTTCATCAGGAATCTCTACACCAAACTCATCTTCAATCGCCATAATGATTTCAACTGCATCTAAAGAGTCAGCCTCTAAATCACTCATTAAAGAAGTTTGAGGTGTAACACCACTTAAATCTTCAAGTCCTAATTGCTCTCCAACTATTTTTACAACTTTTTCAAATACCATTTTATATTTCCTCCTTTAAATTTAAGTTTTATTTATTTTAATATTGTTCAGTTTAAATCTAAAACAATATAAATAACTATATACCCATACCACCATCAACTAAAATTACTTGGCCAGTTATGTATTTTGATAAATCACTACTTAAGAATAGAACTAAATTAGCTACATCCTCAGGCTTTCCATACTTTTTAAGTGGAATATTAGCAAGCATTTGATTTTTTACATCCTCACTAAGTATAGCAGTCATTTCTGTTTCTATAAACCCTGGTGCTATGGCATTAACATTAATTTCTTTGCTTGCAAGCTCTCTAGCAACAGATTTTGTAAGGCCAATAACTCCTGCTTTAGACGCGCAATAATTTGCCTGCCCAGCATTCCCCATAACCCCTACAACTGATGAAACATTTACAATTTTCCCATATTTTTGTTTCATCATTTTTCTCGCTACAGCTTTAGTACATATAAATGTACCCTTTAGGTTTACATCAATAACTCTATCCCAATCATCTTCCTTCATTCTTATAAGAAGATTATCTCTAGTTATACCTGCATTGTTTACTAGAATATCAAGAGTATCAAAGTTTTTATCTATTGCATCCACCATTTCTTTTACTTCGGATTCAGAAGTAACGTCAGCTTTTACAGCTAATGCCTTAACATTTAATTTTTCAATTTCCTTTACTACTTCATTCGCAGCCTCAGCTTCGGAATCAATTGGATAATTAACAATTACATTAGCACCATTTTTCGCAAGAGTAAGGGCTATTTCTTTACCTATACCTCTTGAAGCGCCAGTTACTAATGCATTTTTCCCTTTAACTAACAATAATATCCCTCCTAATCAAATTTATTTAATAGTATTTAGCACGGATTTAAGTGAATTTAAATCATCAACATTTAATGTGTTTGCTTTATAACCTTCTGTTTTTGCAATTTTTTTAATGAACGCGGATAAAGCTTTACCAGGGCCAACTTCAATAAATGTACTTACTTCCTCTTCTAGCATTAGTTTTACTGAGTCATGCCATAGAACTGAGCTGCTCACCTGTTTTACTAAAGCCGGAGCTATTTCCTCTTTAGCTAGTAGTTTACTAGCAGTAACATTTGATACAACCGGAATCGAAGGATCAAAAATCTCTATATTATTTAGTTCAATTTTTAAATTATCCCCTGCTGGTTTTAATAGGCTTGAATGAAATGGTGCACTTACAGGTAAGAGAACAGCCTTTTTAGCTCCAGCTTCGGAAATCTTTTTAATAGCCGCCTCTACAGCCTTAACTTCCCCGGAGATAACTATTTGTCCAGGGCTATTAAAGTTCGCCGCCTCAACTATGCCATACTCCTTAGATTCCTCTAAGCATTTAACTAATACTTCTCTCTCAAGTCCTAAAATTGCAGCCATAGTTCCTATACCTAAAGGAACCGCCTCCTGCATAAACTTACCTCTTTTTTTCACCAACTTTACTGCGTCAGTAAATTTTATAGCTTTAGATTTAACTAAAGCCCCATATTCACCAAGACTCAGTCCAGCAGTAATACTACAATCTACACCTTCAGACAGAAGTACTCTTAAAAAAGCTACACTTGTCGTTAGAATTGCAGGCTGAGTATTCTCTGTTTGAACCAAAATATCTTCTGGTCCTTCGAAGCAAAGTTTTTTCATATCTAAACCTAAGCTATCACTTGCCTCTTCAAAGGTATCCTTAACTATATTAAAATTATCAAATAACTCTTTTCCCATACCAACATATTGAGATCCTTGCCCTGGAAATACAAAAGCTAGTTTAGTCATTGTATACTCCTCCTTAGACCAATTCTTTCATTAAGCTTAGCTGTGATTTAGCATCCTCAAGTATTTCATTAATAATTTCTTCACAGGATTTTATATTTTTTACCATTCCAGCTATTTGACCTATCATTACAGAACCATTTTCCATATCACCTTCAACAGCAGCTAGTCTTAATTTACCTGTTCCCAAACTATATAGTGCCTCTGGATCATGGCCTTCTTTTTCCAATTTCAAAAGTTCTTTACTAAATTTATTTTTTAGCACTCGGACTGGATGCCCTGTGGATCTAGCAGTAACTATAGCATCTCTATCCTTAGCCTTAATAATTGCTAACTTGTAGTTTTCATGAACTTCGCACTCATTAGAGCATATAAATCTAGTACCTATTTGAACTCCTTTAGCACCTAAGGATAATGCAGCTAAGAAACCTCTTCCATCAGCAATTCCACCAGCAGCAATTACAGGAATGCTAACACTATCAATTATTTGCGGGACTAAAGCCATTGTAGTTAATTCGCCAATATGACCGCCAGCCTCAGTTCCTTCAACAATTATAGCATCTGCTCCTAAGGACTCCATTCTTTTAGCTAAAGCTATAGATGGAACTACTGGTAAAACTTTTGTACCTAGTTTTTTCAGTTCACCCATATATTTACCAGGGTTCCCTGCACCAGTGGAAATAACAGGCACTTCTTCCTTATATACAACCTTCATTACATCCTCAATAAATGGTGATAATAGCATAACATTAACACCAAAGGGCTTATTTGTTAGCTTTTTCGCCTTTTTAATTTCTCGCTCTAAAATATCCGCTGGTGCATTACCCCCAGCAATAATTCCTAGACCACCAGCATTTGAAACTGCAGCAGCAAGCTCCGCAGTAGCAACCCATGCCATCCCGCCTTGTATTATTGGATACTTAATATTTAAAATATCACAAAGCTCTGTATGAAACATATTATCCCTCCATCAACCACAGTTTTGTACTTCTTATTGCTTAGCCCATCTCATAATGGAAGAACCCCAAGTTAAGCCTCCACCAAAGGCTACTAAAAGAACTATATCACCTTTTTTTATAAGTCCTTTTTTATTTGCTTCATCTAAGGCAACCGGAACGGAGGCCGCAGACATATTTCCAACTCTATTTAGATTTACATATACTTTGTCATCAGTTAGTTTTAATCTTTTAGCTGCCGCATCAATTATTCTCACATTAGCCTGATGTGGAATCAATAAATCGATATCTTCTAATGAAAGATTACTATCCTCTAGTACCTTCATTGATGCTTTACCCATTGCTCTAACTGCAAATTTAAATACTTCACTTCCATCCATTTGAATAGTATGAAGTCTATTCTCTACAGTTTCAAGAGTTGCTGGCATTCTTGCTCCACCTGCTGGCTGAGTTAAAAATCCACCATTTGCCCCATCAGCTCCTAAATGAGATGATAAAATACCATAGCCCTTATCAACCCCTTGAAGAACAACGGCTCCTGCACCGTCTCCAAAAATCACACAAGTATTCCTATCCTTCCAATCTAGAATTCTAGTAAGGGTCTCTGCACCTATAACTAAAACATTTTTGTAGAATCCAGTTTTAATAAATTGCTCCCCTATAGTCAATGCATATAAAAATCCTGAGCAAGCAGTCTCTACATCAAAGGCAGCTGCCTTTTTAGCCCCAAGATTAGCCTGAACAATACATGCAGTAGCAGGAAAAGGCATATCTGGAGTGCAAGTTCCAACAATTATAAGGTCTATATCTTCTGCAGATAATTTAGCATCTTCAAGAGCAATTCTAGCGGCCTCGGTGGCCATATCAGATGTGGCCAACTCATCTTCAAGTACTCTTCTTTCCTCAATACCTGTTCTTGTTCTAATCCACTCATCTGATGTTTCAACGATTTGTTCCATGTCTTTGTTTGTCATTATCCTTTTAGGTAAGTAGCTACCAGTACCTACGATGCCTACATCTATAAAATTAGTCAACATTATCCTCTCCTAAAACCTTTATTTCTCTTAGAATATCTTCTAATACTCCATTTTCAACAAATAATTTTGCTTGTCTAATGGCATTTTTTATAGCCTTAGCATCTGAACTGCCATGGGCTTTAATTAAAGCGCCATTTACACCAAGAAATGGGGCACCACCATATTCAGTATAATCAAATGTCTTTTTAAAATTTACTAAACCAGGCTTTAGAATCAGTGCACCTATTTTAGTAAAAAAAGTCCTTGTAAATTCAACTTTAAGAGAACTTAAAATTGCCCCAGCAACACCTTCCGTAAGCTTTAATATTACATTTCCTGTAAAACCGTCACAAACAATCACGTCTGCATGGCCGGCAGGTATATCCCTAGCCTCTACGTTACCAGTAAAATTAAAGGGTGCTGTTTTAAACAATTGATACGCTTCCTTACTTACATCATTTCCTTTAGTCTCTTCAATTCCAATATTTGCTATGCAAACCTTTGGTTTATTTATTTTTAAAACTTTAGTAGCGTAAATACTTCCCATTATACCAAACTCTAAAAAATTCCTAGGTTTACTATCAGCATTAGCTCCACCATCAATCAATACTGAAATTCCCTTTAAAGTTGGATACACTGGAGCTAAAGCAGGTCTATCAATTCCTTCTATTCTTCCTAGTAATAATAAACCACCTGCTAATAGTGCACCTGTATTTCCAGCAGAAATAACCGCATCTGCCTTCTTTTCTTTTACCAGATTAATTCCTACTACCATCGATGAGTTTTTCTTACGTCTAATAGCCTGTACTGGTTTGTCTTCGTTTGTTATTTCTTCATCACAATGTATTATTTCAATTTTATCCTTAGGATAATCGTATTTGCTTAGTTCTTTTTCAATTCTTTCTTTATCTCCAGTTATTATAACATTAACATCATACTCTTTAACTGCATTGACAGCGCCTAAAACTGTTACTTGTGGGCCATGATCTCCGCCCATGCCATCTAATACTATTTTCATGCTATCCCCCCCTTATTTACTGTCTAAGGCAACTAAAATAAATTTGCCTCTAAAAACCTGGACTTGGTTAACAGTTATTTTAACGTGTACAAAATGGTCATTCTCTCTTACCCGTACTACTTCTGCCTTTGCGATCATTTTGTCCCCAGCGTTAACAGGGCTTAAATACTTAATATTAGATACTCCGGTTAAAGCAACCTCTGTATCTACAACAGCCATGGCTAGTGATTCAGCCTGTGAAAATATATGATGTCCCTTTACAATTTTAGTCTTGCTAAAGGCCATTTCTTTCGTTGTTTCTAATATAGAAATTCCACTTTCGCCAAGTTTCAAATCGATTAATTCACCGATTATTTCCGTGTCTATTATACTTCGTACTTTAGAATAGTTTTTTTCAGCAACATTTTTAATTCGTTCCCTAAGCTCAGGTATTCCTAATTCAAGTCTATCCAGTCTTATAGTCTGTATACTTACTCCAAAACTTTTACAAAGATCCTCATCTGTTAAGAAGGGATCGTCTTTTATGTACTCTAATAGTTTTCCTTGTCTACCGATCTTATTAAGCTTATTTGCCTGATTTTTCAATCTAATCACCTCAGTATTAGTACTTATATTTAGCACCTAATCCTAATAATTAGTATATATTACTTAAAAATAATCGTCAAGCATAAATATACCTTCTATGCAGTATCCCCAAAAAAATTAAAATAGCAATGATTTCTCATCGCTATTTGGTTTAACTATTTATCTACGCTAATAACTTCTTTGTTTTTGTAGAATCCGCATTCTGGACAAACTCTATGTGGCATTTTTGGCTCATGACATTGTGGACATTTAACATATCCCGGTGCCTCATATTTTGAATTTGCAGCTCTTCTCATATCTCTCTTTGACTTGCCTGTTTTACGCTTTGGTACTGCCATTATTAACACCTCCTTAATCTTGATCCAGTAATTGCTTTAACTTTAAAAGCCTAGGATCCAGCTTTTCTTCTTCCTCATTTTCATCAGGTTTACAATTGCAATTATGTGTATTTAAGTCTTTTCCACACTTTGGGCACAAACCTTTACACTCTTCACTACACAAAAGTTTCATTGGTATGTTTGTAATAATATTTTCCTCTATTATTCTACTTAAGTCAATGACATCCTCTTTATATATTAAAATATCGTCATCAGAATCATCATCATTAACATCTTTCTCTTGTACTAATTCAGTATTTATACTTGTGTTGTATTCATAAGTAAAGTGTTGTAAACAACGACTACAAGTTGTATCCATTGTAGTTTTAATATTACATGTTAAAAAAATATTGTTTTCAAGACTATAAATTGCACCAGTTACATAAATTGGTGTTAAAAATTTTAATTCATCACCATAATAACTTATTGTGTCGATATCCACTATAAAATCTAAATCTTTTTTTCCATTAGATTCATACTTTATATCATTTAAATTGTACTTCAAAGTTTGTTCACCTCTATAGTGTACTATATAATTTCACAAGTATAATGTATCAATATTTTTTATTATTATAATTACCAACAAAACTGATTATACAAACGTTTGGCCACTTTGTCAAGTATTTTATCTTGATACCTAATTTTAATTATTGAAAGGTAGGTTTTTCTCCCTACCTTTCAATTTTTTCTTATATTAAAGCTACTGTTTCTCTAGCAATTGTTAATTCTTCATTAGTTGGTATTAATAATACTTTTACTGTTGAGTCATCAGTTGTAACAACTGTCTCTTTGCCTCTTACATTGTTTTTCTCATCATCAATTTTAATTCCTAAGAATTCTAAACCACTACAAATTTCTTTACGTGCTGCAGCAGAGTTTTCTCCTAATCCAGCTGTAAATAGAACTGCATCAATTCCACCCATTTCAGCTGCAAAAGCTCCAATATATTTTTTAACTTTTTGATAGTATACATCTAAAGCTAATTGAGCTCTTTCATTTCCTTCATCAGCAGCCCCTTCGATATCTCTAAAGTCACTGCTTACTCCTGAAATACCTAATACTCCTGATTGTTTGTTTACTAGATTATTAAGTTGATCTATGTTCATTTTTTCTTTTTCCATAATGAATGTTACGATAGCTGGATCAATATCTCCACAACGTGTTCCCATAACTAGACCTTCAAGTGGTGTAAAGCCCATTGTTGTATCTACAGATTTTCCACCGTTAATAGCAGTAACACTCGCTCCATTACCTAAGTGACAAGAAACTAATTTTAACTCAGATAGAGGTTTTCCTAAAATTGAAGCTGCTCTGTCAGAAACATATTTATGTGATGTTCCATGGAACCCATATCTTCTAATACCATGCTTTTCATAGTACTCATATGGTAATGCATAAATGTATGAAGACGCTGGCATAGTTTGATGGAAGGCAGTATCAAATACAGCAACCATCGGTACGTTAGGTAGTATTTCTTCACAAGCGTTAATACCCATTAAGTTTGGAGGGTTATGTAATGGCGCTAATTCTGAACATGCTTCTAAAGCATCTTTAACTTCTTTAGTGATAATTACAGACTCAGTAAATTTCTCTCCACCATGAACTACCCTATGTCCTACTGCACTGATTTCGTTCATTGATGCGATAGCTCCATGCTCTGGGTGCACTAAAGCTTCTAATACAAGTTTGATAGCTTTTTTATGGTTAGCCATTTCTTCTTCAATAATTACTTTAGCTTTTCCTACAGCTTCATGCTTTACAAAAGAATCACCTATACCAATTCTTTCAACAATACCAATTGCTTGTACTTCTTCGTTCTCCATGTTAATTAATTGATACTTTAATGAAGAACTTCCACAGTTTAATACTAAAACTTTCATTCAATAAAACCTCCTAAGAAATTTAGATATTTATTTATTTGACAATATTTTGTCTCAAAATAGAAAAACTAACATTACAATAATAATAAATTTCAAATAACTTTTCAAGTATTATAGCATATTTATGCGAATTTTGTCATAATTATTTTATTTAATATTCGTTTAAGCAAAAAAGTTACTATTATGTTGATAATTTCTCTTTATTTAATTAAAATATACATTCCCATCTTTGACAGTTAATAAAGAAAAAAAGCTTGTAACCTGTTATAAATAGTAGGTTACAAGCTTTATATATTTGTCCAAAAAGTGCGTAATTTTTTTATCTTTTCGTATCTTTAAAAATATTTTTCATATGTGTGTTTTTTATTATTTGATAATCCGTTCTGAAGCCAAAAGCCTCATGAAGTGCATCTGTAAAATCTGTGCGTGTGTAAGTTGGAATATAGCCATCGCCAAGGATTTCATAAAAATTCATACCCCTTAACTCTCGTATGATTTCAGTACAGGTGAACTTGTTATCTAAGTGTTTTTCAAGATATCTATAAAGCACCATTGCCAAGAAACAAGTTGTAAAGTGTGCTTCTATACGATCATCTCTTGTTAAGTACACTGGTCTTGCCTTAAATTCACTTTTCATAATTCTAAAGCATTCTTCAATCTCCCAACGTTTATGATTAACTTTAATAATTTCAGAAGCTTCATCTTCTAAATTTGTGCATACAAAGATAAAAACCATCATATGCCTCTTCTTTTGATATAATATCTGAATCCAGTCGATAGAGGTCCTTTTCTGCCACCTCACCATCTGATGTAACGCTTGTTTTTCCTATAAATCTTTTGTAATCGTTCTGATTACACTTGTTGAGTTTTGATGGATTGTTTTCTATTACCTTAACAAAGACGCTCAATTTGTTTATTTCGAATTTTTTTGATAGTCTCTATATTTAATTGAATAAGTTACAATTAGCTTTTGTTCCAAACCATTTTCTTTAATCCATCGCTCTTTATAAAAAGTAATATCTGCAAAATTGTCTTCTTCAATATCAGAGATATCGAAAACCTTACTACTACCACTTAAACTCCATCCTTCGCTAGAAAGTGCCCATTCTTTAAGATGTTTTTAAGTTTTTGATTGACTGAGTGGTTATAAAAGCACGTCCACCTTGATCATTAAATTTCCTATTGTCATTTGACGCTAGTCCAGCATCTGTGCATACGACAAACTTTGAGAGTTTGAAATCATTAAGTATCTTCTGTTCTAAAGGCTTTAAAGTGAGCTGTTCATTAGTATTACCTTTAGTAATGCTAAATGCTAGTGGAATACCATCCCCATCCATAAAAAGACCCATTTGTACGATAGGATTAGGTTTGTGTTCCTTTGAATACCCATACTGTTTTAAGCCTTGCTCTTGCTCAATCTCAAAGAAGTAATTCGTACAGTCATAATAAAGAATTCCTGAATTACGCTTAGAAAGTTTATAACTATTATTATAAAGCTCCGATTGAATATAATCAGTTTCCTTAGAAATAACTTCAAGTGCTCTATAAATATGTTGAATATCAAAATCAGGTTTTTCTAAAAATCTAGTAGATAGGTTATAGGTGGAAAGCTTAGAACCAGGAAAGATAATCCTACCATATAAAAGTCTAGATAGTATGGAGTCAAGATTAAAAGTGAATTTATGGCGATTGGAAATCTCTTTACAGATTTTGTGAATTCCTAGATCATGATAAATCTTTTGAAGAAATAGATAGCCTCCATTAAAAGACTGTTGCTTATCTTTACCAATAAGTTTTGTAGGCGAGTATTGAACCATGATTGTACTATTTTCTTCTTTTTCTTTTTTATTAAGTTCATCGATATATTTCTTAGCCCATTCAATAGGGTCTTCCCCGTTTAATTTGTTAAGAAGCTCATCATATGTACCTAGTTTTTCAACAATTTTAGTAGTACGCTTATTTTTTTCAATTATATCCTTTATCACATAAAGTGAAGTAGCATTTTTAGATTTAGAAAGTGATAATCTCATAATAACACCCCCAGTTATCTATATTATAACACAATACGATAAAATACGAAAGGAATATTTGAGAAAATTTACAAAAAAATAAAGCCTTTTCAAAGCTTTAGCGATTTTTTTTATTATTCAACTGTCAAAGACCCGCTTTACAAAAGAATCACCTATACCAATTCTTTCAACAATACCAATTGCTTGTACTTCTTCGTTCTCCATGTTAATTAATTGATACTTTAATGAAGAACTTCCACAGTTTAATACTAAAACTTTCATTCAATAAAACCTCCTAAGAAATTTAGATATTTATTTATTTGACAATATTTTGTCTCAAAATAGAAAAACTAACATTACAATAATAATAAATTTCAAATAACTTTTCAAGTATTATAGCATATTTATGCGAATTTTGTCATAATTATTTTATTTAATATTCGTTTAAGCAAAAAAGTTACTATTATGTTGATAATTTCTCTTTATTTAATTAAAATATACATTATATTATACTAATTAGTATACACAATATATATACGAGGTAAACACTATGAAGATATTAGGTTTGGTTACTGAATATAATCCTTTTCATAATGGCCATTTATATCACTTAAATCAATCAAAAGAAATAACTGGTGCCACACATACGATTGCTGTTATGAGCGGAAATTTTTTACAAAGAGGCGAACCAGCCTTAATTCACAAATGGGCTAGAGCAGAGATGGCTGTTCGATGTGGAGTAGATTTAGTCATTGAGCTGCCAACTATATTTGCATGCTCAACAGCTGAGCTATTTGCCCTCGGCTCCGTTAGTCTATTAAACGAACTCAATGCAGTTAATTACATATGCTTTGGTAGCGAAAGTGGCAATCTGAAACTTTTAAATGATATTGCTCATATTATAGTCAATTCATCTAAAGAATATAACGAAAAAATAAAATACTTTTTAAGCGAAGGAATGTCATTTCCTGTAGCTAGATCCTTATCAATC
This sequence comes from Serpentinicella alkaliphila, assembly GCF_018141405.1. Classification (NCBI taxonomy): domain Bacteria; kingdom Bacillati; phylum Bacillota; class Clostridia; order Peptostreptococcales; family Natronincolaceae; genus Serpentinicella; species Serpentinicella alkaliphila. The sequence continues at coordinate 2,200,903 of NZ_CP058648.1, read as the reverse complement.
ATAGAGTATTTAAAGACAAGCAAAACCCTTAATAAAGAAGAGATTTTTGAACTAGAGCAAATAATTAAAAGTCCAAATAATATTTTAGCAATAGAATATTTGAAGGCTCTAATTAAGCGTAATAGTCCTATTACTCCTTATACTATTACTAGGATTAAAGCAGGGTATCATTCCCTATCTCTTGAAGAATCTATAGCAAGTGCTACAGCAATTAGAGAGCATATAAATAAATATAACTCTTTAGATAAGATTGAAAGTGTAATGCCTGATGCATCTTTTCGAATGCTACATGATCTATTCAAAGAACAAATAGGTCCAATTTCAACAATGGATATGAGTCAATCTATTATGACTATACTTAGAAGAGAAGACCCTACTAATCTAAAAAGATTTTTTGACGTGACTGAGGGATTAGAGAATAAACTTCACACCAGTAGCCTTCAAACTGAGTCCCTAGAAGAATTATATAGTTCCGTAAAGAGCAAACGATATACAACCACAAGAATTCAACGAATTTGTATGCATATTTTATTGAATTTAACAAAGGATATGGTTGAGAAATACGGACAAAAACCACCTCCCTATGCTAGAATACTAGCATTTAACAACAAAGGGAGAGATATACTCCGCCTGTGCAATAAGCAATCTAACATCCCTTTAATTAACAAAGTAAGTCTCTTTAAACCCGAGACCCTTATGCAGGAAGAACTTCTTAAACTTGATATACGGGCAACTAATATATATAGTCTTTTTATGAAAAATAAGAAGTTAAGGAATCAACAGTTGGATTATTTAATTAATCCTAAATACATTAACTAAATTTTATAAAATTTAATTAAAATAGTACTTAAACTTAAAATTAAAATCAGGGCCTCTATTTTAAATAGAGGCCACATCATTATCATAAAGCTCTTTTAAACAAACCAAAAGCCTATTAACAATATTTTCTGATGCATTTGGCTTTGCTGCATTAAAGGAGTTCTTAACCATATCCATTAGTTTATCTGGATTAACAAATAACAATTCAACTATACAATCCCTTAATTCATCTAGGTTTTTGATAAGTTTTGCTGCCCCGAGACTAGAAAAATACTGTGCATTCACAACCTCTTGTCCAGGAATGGGGTCTGCTACTATTATTGGAAGTCCCTTACTTATAGCTTCAGTTATCGTAAGCCCTCCAGATTTCGATATAAGCAAATGTGAAACCTCCATAAGCTCATGTATGTTATTACAGAAACCAAAAATTTTAACCCTATGTTTATCACTATATTGCCTAATCTCTAGTTCAGATTTCAATTGCTCATTATTTCCGGTTACAACAAGTATTTGTATTGGGTTATTGATCTCATCTACTCTATTTAATGCCTCTTTAATCGGGCCAAGTCCAAGGCCACCACCCATTATAAGAATTGTCGGTAGATTAGTATTTACCCCAATTTTCTTTGCTACAGCAACTTTATCAACTGGTAAATGAAATTTCTCATGAATAGGTATACCTGACACTATAATTCTGTTGCTTCTTACGCCCCTATTTATTAAATCCTGTCTAAGTTCCTCACATCCTACAAAGTACATATCTATAGTGTCATCTAACCAAACGGAATGTGCCGCATAATCAGTTATAATAGTAGCAGTTGGTATATTTAACAAACCTCGTTTCTTTAAGGAAGAAAGCATAACTGAAGGAAATGGGTTAGTAAATACAATCAAATTTGTATACTGAGTTGACAATAATCTCGTTATTTTTTTAAGATATCTATATGTTATTAAATCATTAACCTTGCCCTGGGACCTTATTTTTTCTGTAATATGATATATATAATGATAGACACTAGGAAACATATCTATTACTTTTAAATAAGTAGATACTATAAACTGACTTATAGTAGGATGTAATATATTCATAAAATCTAATACCTCTACTTCAACCCCTGGCCCACGAGCTAATAATACTCTTTTTATGTTTTCTGCTGCTTGATCGTGACCGCTACCAATAGATGCTGTAAAAATCACAATTCTCTTACCCATAATATCCTCGCCTCTCTATCTTTTAAAATACCCAATGTATTCTTTTTAACTCAGTAGTTTTATTTTACTTTCCAAGTTATATTTATACATAACGGCACTTAATTATAGGTACCTAGTATAGTTCTATTTATCACTATTATTGTGTTTAACGAAAGTCTATAACTGATATCCTCAGTTTTGCAAGTACAAGCCTCTTCTAAAGGCATTTGAACAGTACGACAGTTTTTTTCTAGCCCACTGGGAGTTTAAAATATCTGTGATTCGGATACAGGCATAAATTATATAATTAGCATCATTGCTACATGACATATCATTTTTTAAATAATTTTTATGCATCTGTGTTATTGATACAAACTCTTCCTCTTGTTTTAATTGAGATAAGTTTTCAACAGACATATTAAATCGTTTCCGTATTTGAGAAAACAGTTTTTTTTCGTAATCAAGATGCTCCATAATATTACCTTTAAAAATTAACGGGTTATGTGCCATCGTGAAGCAATCAGCTACATAATGTAAGGCCACACCAAAACGGAATGCATTAACTGGAGAAAGGTACTTTAACTTCATTAACTTTTCCATGTGCTTTTCTACGTCAGTAAGACGTTTGTTAGAATTATGGCCGACAATATACGTTAATAGATTAATATCCGGCCAGATACATCCTAAAGTAAAAAGTACTCTATACCGCCTTAAGTTAGAATGTGTAGAAATCCGAAGAATAAATTTCGCAAGATCTAAATGGTTTAATGTTAACACAGCTACCTCCTAAATATTAGTTTATTAGAAATCAGAAATATTGAAAAAATTAAAGTACTACGATTAAGGTATGATTCTCTTATGTGCAATACATGTACGGATATCACTACGTCTATATTAATCTACAAAATATTCTTAAACTGCCATCTTTAAAATGTTAAATAATTGTTAAACAAAATTACAACAATTGTTAAACACCGTTACATGAAACTTAAGTTAGAGTACTTCACTACAAAAGGACATAGAAAAACCTCTACTTTAAAATCAAAGCAGAGGTTTTCTCTATTATTTAATTAAGTTTACTATCCTTAGGGTTTAAATCGATATCCCGCCCCCCATACGGTTTGTATACGTTCAGGATTAGTTGGATCAAGTTCTATTTTTTCTCTCAACCGGTTAATATGTACCGAGACAGTTCGACTATCACCTAAAGCATCCATTCCCCATATTCGTTCATATAATACCTCCCGACTGAATACATTTTCGGGATTAGACATAAGAAAATACAACAATTCGTATTCTTTATTCTTGAAGTCAATTTCCTTTCCATTTAAATAAACTCGTCTTGCCTGCGTATTCATATATAAATTACCATATACTATTTCTTCAGTTTTTGGTAATTGAGTAACCTTTGTACTTATCCGTTCATACTGTGCGAGATTTGCCTTAACTCGTGCCACCAGTTCCGTTGGGGAAAAGGGCTTGGCGATATAATCGTCAGCACCTAGACCTAGCCCCATAATCTTGTCCACATTTTCAATTTTAGCAGTAACCATCAAAATCGGAATATCTAGTACATTGCGAATTTGCTTGCAAATTTCTAAACCATCTTTTCCCGGGAGCATCAAATCCAGTATTATCAGATCATATTTACCTTTAAGAGCCTCTTGTAACCCACGCTCTCCATCCTCAATAATAATTGCTTCATAACCATTAATCATAAGGAAATCACGTTCAATCTTTGCGATAGCATAATCATCTTCAATAATCAATATTTTCTTCATTAGAACCTCCTGCTACTATTGGGAGTACAATTACGATTTTCAGTCCACCACCATACACATTCTCAGCATAAATAGAGCCACTGAACCTCTCTATTATCTTGCGTGAGATAGCAAGGCCTAAGCCACTACCCTGACCAGGATTACTCCTAGCTCTGTTAGTCCGGTAAAACGCGTTAAATAGCTTGTCAAGCTTATCATCCTGTACACCAGGCCCATTGTCCTCAAATATTATACTTACGTCCTCTACAGCGGCCATGCAATTGATTTTGATACAGCCATGTTCCTGAAGACCATACTTCAGAGTATTTTCTAGTATATTAGTAAATACGTTACGCAGTTGGATGGGATCGACTCTTACAGTTATACCCTCCTGAGCATCTTGAAGATGTACCTGTAATCCTCTTTTTTCATATTCAACCATAACACTTTTCTTATACTGTTTTAATTCCTTGCCAATGTCTATATTTTTTAATACTAAAGGAAAGTCCCCAATATCCAATTTAGAAAACAAAAATAGCTGCTTAACTATATGCTCCAAATCATCAGCTTTATTCGCGATGGTTTCTAGGTATTCTTTTTGTAAATGTGATGTGGTAGCCACTCCCTTTTGCAACCCTTCTACATATGCTTTGATCGACGTTAAAGGGGTACGTAAATCATGGGATATTCCTGCAATCAACTCCCTTCGATTTTCATCATCTTTCCGTTTAGCCTCCATCAGTTCTTGTATTTTCTGTGCCATGTTATTAAAGTCCATGCAGATTCCTGCAAATTCATCCTTTCCATTATACCTGATGCGGCATCCCAGATTGCCATCCCGAATCTCGTGCACTCCATCCACTAACATATCCAGAGGAATAATAATGCTCTTAAACACCATTCTGTTCAATAATTGATTTGCAAGAATAACAATTCCGATGATTATTACAATGTCAAAAGCAAACGAATTACCAGAACCTTTGATCTTATCGTTTTCTCCATATTTATGGGCGCGGTTCATTAGATAAACTCTATAGTTTCCGAATTCTACGGAATATATTGCAAAGTTATCCATAGTAAAAAACTTTTTGCCCGATTCATTAGCTGCTATAATCATTGTATTTTCCGAGAAGTCGCCAAAAGTGTATACTTCCTTATCTCCTTCATAAATAGCTAAGGAAAGATACTTATCTTCTGAAGTGATTTCCGATTGCTTAATATATTCGGTTATTTTCTCAAGATCAGCTTCTCCTCTCCAATTGTCCACTATAATAATTGCACTCAGTAATATAATAGTCATTATGACATGGGACAAGAACAGACGTTGTTTTATTGTCAAATTCTACACCTCAATTCAGCAATTAAATTATTAGTTATAATATAAGGATATCTACTGACTTTTGGCATATCCCTATAGATAGTTTGAGTTCTTTTACACATAACTAATACTATTTACAGTTAGCCCGTTATCCTAATTCATTACCTATTGTACATTCTATCTCCTACATTTAAACTATAAACCTTAAAATGTTAAATAATTTTTAAACAATTTTTAATCAGCAATACATACAAATTTACTCTGATTAGCTAATAATCCTCCCTTACTCAGGACTATAAGTACTTTCTCCCCAAAGTCCATTGTTGAAGAAGGAAGTAACATAACCGCTATAACTAGCTAACCTTATTTCTATTATTTAATCACGTCTTAAATAGATAATATGACTAATGACTATGTGTAAAGAAATCATGATTTCCCCAATATTCGTTAAACCAGTACTTTTCTTTTCCATTGCAGTAAGTTTCTTGATAATAATTGTTATCTCCTCTGTAAAATTCTACAAGAATTCCCAAATAATCTTGATTTGATTCATAGATTTCTTCTGAAGACTTTGCAAGCGCATTAGCTAAATTAAGTTCTATTTCTTCTTTTATATAATTGATAGCATCTTCTTTCATCTTTGTTCTACTTTGAAACTTCACAAACAACACATGCCCATTAAAACTTTTTGGAAAGAAACATCTTTGATACTCCACCAAAATTTTCTTTCTATCTTTTTCTTAAATTCCTGCATCGCTTCAGTCATTATATCTCTAGATGGTAGCTTTACTCTACTGTCCTCGAAATAATTGCTTTCTATTGAACCATCAGCAATATCAATATTATTTAATATAATATTTCTATCCCCTATAAATACCCTGTAATTAACCTGACTCAAAAGTAAATTCATTTCTACTAGTTCTTTAGGCGGTGTTAATCCTAAGGGTCTTAATTTATTGATTAAAAAAACATCCATAAACATGTTACTACTATTTTGTATTTCATCTCTTTTAGAGTTTTCTAAAAAATAATAGTCTGCATATAGAACATCTTCGACTTTATAAAATTCATATTTTGATAAATTTGGCATTGGATAATAGGTATAAATAAGCTTATCAAAATATTGGTCTTCATCTAGTAAAAAAGAAATATCTTCTGTATTATTAACACCAACTAGCTCTACTTCTTTGTATTTACTTGTATCTATTACCTCAAGATGATCATTACATCCAACTAACAAAACTGTGGTACATATGAGCATAACTATTACCACTCTTTTCAAACAATCACCCCTTTTAACCTTTATTTGTCATCTCCTTGGCGTCATATTGTAAATTCTGTATTAGTTATATAATAATCTTAATCTTTGAAATTACTTATAATTCTGTTTTAATCAGATTCCTAAAAATGTTAAGTATTTTACATTATATTACAATTATATCATTCCATATATATCAATACAAATGTCTTCGGTTACGGCATATTTATACTAGGGAGAAGCTTTATCTTAGTGTAGTGAGAGTTTCCTGTTTAGCATTAATGTGCACTCTAAAGTATGAAAGTCTTATTTGAGACTTTACAATTTTAAAACCAAGTAATAAAGTACTCCAAATAATTAGGAGGAGGTAGTTGATTTTCAACTGCCTCCTCCTAGATTTTGTTAATTTTTATTTTTATAAATTTTCATTCTAAACAGAATCTGAAATTTTTATACCTTTGGTCTTACTTATAGTATTTAATATTAACAGTACTTAGTTTCAAGTCAATAAGTCTGTTCAATTCCTCATCTACCAATTGACGTAATTCTTCATAATTGTATTGATTTCCTTTGGCTTGCACTATTTTTTCTCCCAAACTCCTTCTAAGTTTGCTGTCTAAAAGAAAATCGTAATATACTTTATAGGTTTCATTTAATATCCAAAACTCCCCTTCTTTTAAGTTCATAGACTCAAAATACTGATTTAACACTTCTTTTGAATTTGGATTCTCATTATAATTCTTCTGCAATTGTTCTATGTACTTAAATACTTCCTCACGGGTAAGTTCTATTCCCTCATCCTGTGCTACTAAACCCTTAACAGTTGATCTAATAAGACTTTCATATGCCGCTATATCGCTTTTATCTTTAGCAATGGACTTAGATAGTTTTAATTGCTCCCTAGTTATCTTTACGTCGCCTATTTCCATTATTAAAGCCTGATCTGGTTTACTATATAGTATATAATCTCCAATAGTTTTAATATTGCTTACTAGTTCTTCCTCTATTCCATCATCTGATAGATAGGATACCCCTACTAGAGATGCAATAGACACAAGAGCTATAACCAAAAAAACAATAAATCTATCATTTTTCACTGAACTTCCCTCCATATATTTAAACTTTAAATATATATAGTACAGGATAATTTATTATATGGACTATTAGGATTACTATTTATATTTGTGTACAATCCCTAAATTATATTTACGTAATTAAAAATTATTCCATTATTTGTATTTAATTTAAAGATTAATATATATGTTAACTTGAACTATACTTAATATCCTTAATCATATTAAAGTCTAAATTCCTATATCATTTTTCTAATTTTGTTAAAATGTCTATCATTTTAAAAATAGTTCTTATACCTTTCGAATGATACCTAAATTGGTTTAAACTCCCTATAAAGTAGGTATCCAACTCCGGTTGATAAAACATAAATGATCCAATAGAACCAGCATTACCCCATATATTATATTTCTTTGGTTGCAGAATTGGTATTTCTTTAAATTGCATTAATCCATAACCATAATCTATACCTAAAAAGAAAAAATTGAAAAATCCTGCCCAATCCTTCATTCTTTCAAATGTTTCTTTTTTTATAATTACATGTTTTGATATGGCCTCCATAAATTTAAGCATGTCCTCTGTTGTAGATATTACGCCTCCACCAGCATAATCATCTTTTAAAATGTTAAACCCCTTCACATTGATATCATTAAAATATACATCTGCTACTGGAAAACCAGTATTTTTTGTGGATTGTTCATATGTATCTAAATATGTAAAGTCCATGTGTAAAGGTCTAAATATATATTCTTCCAAAGCCTTATTTAATGGACATCCTAAAATCCTCTCAATTATCAATCCTAGAATGTGATAACCAGTATCACTATAGTGAAAACCCCTACCAGGTGGAAAATGAGATTTAAGGTTAGCTTTAGACCATATAATTATATCCTCAGGCTTCCATCTCCTATAGGGTTCCTCAAATATCATTTCTAACATAGACTTTCCATATTTGGGCTTATCTTCAAAATAATCTGGAAGTCCAGATGTATGGTTTAGAATATGTTTTATTTTAATTTCGCCAGTATAATCTTTCCCTTTATATACATGTAAATCATTTAATAAATCGTTATTAAAGTAATCTTTTATTCGATCCTCATATGATATTTTTTCCTGTTCAAAAAGAATTCCAGTTAATACTGATACAAACAGTTTACCAATACTTGCAATATGAAATTGTTGCATAGGATTAGATTGTATTTGTTCCGTCACGCCTTCTGCCATATTGAGATGAATATTATACTTCTCAGAATGTATTAGCATATATGCATTATATATTTTATTGTCCTTCTTTACTTTATTTCTAAAAAGCTCCTCCATATGTCTCGAAGCCTCATCTCTAAACATTTATTCACTCCCCTTTACCTTAAAATATCTCATAGAAGTAATTACATCTCTAGCCGTACTTTCTAAGCTCTTAATTAATTTTTCTTCACTATATTCAACGGGTAAAAGCCCATTGGCTACCATAACTGACAATCCTGTTTGATACACCCTCATTTTAAATAGAATCTCCTTTAGTTCCTTATCATTAAAGCCATCGAGCATTGGATCTTTTTTCATTTCGTTAATAAGGAATTGCCCAGTGTGATCGTCATAATCTTTTAAGTATTCATTATTCCTCATTATTAGGTCTCTAAATAAAACTTTGTATTCCTTTGCAAATTTTAAACTTGCAACACCAATATCATAAAAAGGTCTACCTGAACTTACTTCTATAAGCATTTCTTCAGTTAATCTAAAAATCCATTTTACTACTTCACGTATAAGTTCATCTACATCCTTAAAATTAACATAGATAGGAGCTATAGAGCTCCCTAGTTTTTCAGCTACTTTTCTAATTGTAATCCCCTCTAATCCCTCAGTTTTTGCGATTTCAAATGCAGCTTCAGTAATTGTCTCCTTAGCAAATTTCTTTTTAGGCGCCATAATACTCCCTCCATCTTTATCTTTTTTTCTTGCTTTTTTCATGCTTTTATATATCTTTTGATATATATCACTCGTTATGTATTCTATTCTATACCGTTATTTTTTACTATTCAATAGAATTGCCTAACATTTTACAAAAAAAATAAAACAGATAGTTGTATTTTTAAGTATACAAATATCTGTTTTAACATTTTAATATTTTTTAATCTGTTTTTTAATTATTGTGTTAATTATCCTTGATCCATCTACTTATATCTTTTATAACCTGCTCATCAACATTTCCTGGAATCTCATATTCAGCTGGGTTACTTTGGCCCTCACCAGCTATGAATAAGTGATTTAAGTTACTGTATAACTTAAACTCTACATTATTTCTTCCTTCTAAAGTATTTTTCCACATATTCAATTCATCCATATTAACTTGATAGTCTCTTGCACCATGTAAGATTAGAATTGGTATTGAAAGATTTTTAGCCATTTGAGCAGGATTGTAATCCTTTAAATCTAACCAATAGGATGCTGGTACACCAAGTAGCTCTGTAGCTGGAGTTGTAGATGAAGGTACCAGAGATTTAATATTAGCAACATGACTTTCGATAAGTTTTATGTGAGACTCTTCTTCCGCAGATAAAGTACCATCTAATGATGAAATATATTTTATTTGCGTCAAAATAAGTTCTTCTAATGGGCTAACAGCACCACCCAAAATCACAATGCTTGCTACATTATCATTCTCCACTGCAATTCTAGGTGCTAAAGTACCTCCTAAACTATGTCCTAGGACATGTATTTTAGAATTATCTATTTTTTGATTTTCAAGCAGTAGCTCTACTCCTCTATTTGCATCAATAATTGTTTCTTCATTAACTGTAATTGAATTTTGTAAGCTAGCAAGTTTCTGTCCATACACTAGGGTCCTTTTATCATATCTTAAAACCGCAATACCCTGATTTGCAAGACCCCATGCTAAATCCTTAAGAGGCTTATTGGGGCCTATAGTTGAGTCTCTATCACTTGGTCCTGAACCATGTATTAATACTAGCGCAGGAAAAGGTCCTTCACCATTTGGAATAGTTAATGTCCCTGGTAATGCCCATTCATCATTCCCTATAGTGATTTCACTTTCTGTAAAGTTTTTAGGCTGTGAATATATTGGTGGACTATATTCAGTAACATCAACATCTTTAGCAGGTTCAAAGAAAAGCCCGGCTATTCTTTTATCTTTATTAAAAACTACTTTTATATCAATGTTATCTTGTTCAAATTTACACGTGACAAAAACTACATCATACTCCTTTATTTTTTCAACCCTATTACTTATTTTACGTTCAAAACCACCTACTTGCTTTTGTAATTGACTCCATGTTTGTTCAAATTTAGATACTGACATTGCTTTTTTCATATTATCGTCAAACATTGCAACTGCAGATTCAAAATCTTCTGCTACAATATAATCTACAAACCCTTCTGCTAAATCTGTTACTTCACCTTCAATCGGTTCGACTTCCGTTGTCTTTTTAGTACCACAACCAACTAGCCCTAAAACTAGTGATAAAGCTACTATTAATACAAGTATCAGTTTCAGTTTTTTCATTTTACAATATCCCCTCTATTTTTGAATTTAATAGATCACTAATAGAGATAATTTTAAATATATTTCTATTAGAACCAATCCACCTTTGTCACTATTATTATATCCCCGTTATAATTATATAACAATATCTATTTAGATAAATTTCTAAATAGATATTGTTATAGTAGTAACTTAACGATAGAATAATAATAAACTACATAATATAAGTAGGTGTATAATTTGATATTTCAAGAAACCTTTAAAGCCCTTTCTGATCAGGCTAGGAGAGATATATTATTTCTATTACGTAAAAATAAAATGTCTGCTGGAGAGATTGCCTCTCATTTTAATATGACCAAGGCTACAATTTCCTATCATCTCTCACTATTAAAAAAGGCAGATCTAATCATTGAATCTAAGCATAAGAATTTTATTTATTACGAACTAAACACATCGGTTTTTGAGGATTTAATGCTATGGATAGCTCAATTTAGTGGGGGGAATAAGAATGAAGAAAAAGAATAAATTGATACTAATAGCCTTAGGAATTTCACCATTTCTTTTAAGCGCATTAACGCTGCCTATATTACCACATACTATACCGAAAATAATTAACATTGGTACAGAAGCTTACGCAAGCAAATACGAATTATTGACTTTACCAATATTTGCTCTTATATTTGCTTTTTTTATGTATATCGTTATTAGTAAAAGTGATAACCGAAATTATAAAGCATTTTATATTTCTACTCTAGCTTTGCTTATATTTATAAATATATATAATATTATGCTAATATACAGGATCTACTTATTAGTATATGAAGTTAGGAATGTTCTATCGTCAGAAATTGTATTTACAAAAGTTATAATGATCTTCTGTAGCCTACTACTAATGTTAATCGGAAACTATTTACCTAAATCTAAACAAAACTTGATTTTAGGTATAAGAACTAAATGGACCTTATCAAATGAAGAAGTATGGTTTCTAACCCATAGATTTGCTGCTAAGATTATAATAGTCTTTGGTTTCTTTAGCATAATAGTAAGTTTACTTATTTCAAATCCCAAAAGCGAAGTTTTTCTAATACGACTTTACTCTTTCTTTTTAATCGCACCCCTCATCATTTCTGCAATATACTCTAAGATCATTTATGACAAAGTTAATAAGAAAAATAAATAATTACTATCATGGGATAATTAGGGGTATTTATAATGCACCCCTTTTTAATTTACCTAATTATATTAAATACCCTTAAATAAACATAATTATAGTTTTTTCATATACGAATATAGTATAACATTGAAAAATATATATAAATTATAATTCTCATCTGTTTATAGGGGGCATGTAAATGACATATATATTTTTAGTGCTATTAATCCTCTTCTTCATTAGTGGATTCATTTATCTATACAAAAAAAGACCTAAAACTTATACAATAATAGGCAAATTTATAACTACCTATTTTTTTATTGGAATAGTGGTAGCATTAGTCTTTAGTATAGTATTGTTTCCCAGACAATCAGTAAATGCTGCATATAACGGTCTTATGGTATGGTTCACTATTGTATTGCCTGCCCTATTACCATTTTTTATTGGGTCGGAGCTATTAATAAGACTTGGCGTTATAAAATTTATTGGTGCTCTACTTGAACCTATGATGAGACCATTATTCAATGTCCCAGGTACAGGTTCCTTTGCATTTGCTATGAGTATCACTTCGGGATACCCGGTTGGGGCTAAAATTGTAAGTAGACTTAGGTTAAATAACGAAATATCAAGAATTGAGGCTCAAAGACTTATAGCTTTTTGTAGCACTTCCGGTCCATTGTTTATGATTGGAGCGGTTTCAGTAGGAATGTTTAGGTCAGCTGAACTTGGCATATTAATAGCACTAACTCACTACTTAAGTATTATATTAATCGGCATATTATTTAGGTTCTATAAATCTAAGCACGATCTAAGTGCTCTTAAGCAAAAAAAATATTCTCCTATTAGAAATGCCTTCATTCAATTAAGAGATCATCAAAGAAACTCACCTCCTATAGGAATTCATTTAGGAAATGCAGTAAGGGAATCGATTAATACAATGCTATTAGTTGGTGGTTTTATTATTCTTTTTTCAGTGATTATTGAGATACTAAAACTAATAGGTTTTATTAGCTTCTTTGCTAGATTTATAAGTTTAGTACTTATTCCATTTAACTTAGATGTGGCATACATTGAGGCCTTAATTACAGGTCTATTCGAGATCACTATGGGTTGTAAAATGTTATCTGAGGTCTATACTACTGATTTAATTCTAAAAATCGCCGCAGCCTCATTTATTATCTCTTGGAGCGGATTTTCTATACACGCTCAATGCATAAGCATTATAAGTGAAACTGATATTAATACTAAGCTTTATATGTTATCTAAGTTTTTTCATGGATTGCTTTCTTTTGTCCTAACTATAATTATTTACCCTATATTTATTAGATTCTTTGATATATCAACTAAGGTATCATCGTATTATGATTATTTGAATACTAACGAGAAAATTTTCTTAGGTGTTAAGTCAGCCTTAGAAGTTTTTGTAACAGTGGTGGGAGGTTTATTAATTCTATCTATTTTATGTTCTGGAGTATTATTAATTAAAAATAAACTACAAAAAAGAGGGTGATTTTCACCCTCTAAGTTCATTCCTATTCTTTCTTACAGTTTCCACTACATCAATTAAAGAACTTTCAACTCTTTCGAGTAGCTCGTCAGCATATTGTCTGGCACCCAATCTCATTTCCTTAGCATCATTTTTAGCTAAAGCTATTATTTCCTCTGCCTTTTCAGTAGCGATTTTTGTAATTTCATCCTTCTGGACTAATGAACAAATATGCTTGTTTGCTTCCTCAAGCATAGTATCCGCCTCTTTTTGTGCATCAATTAATATCTTTTGTCTTTCATCTTTAATCCATTTAGCTTGTTTAATTTCATCAGGTAATTGTACTCTTATTTCCTTTAAGATCTCTAAAATTTCATGCTTATCAACCAAAACCTTATGGGATAATGGTATTGATGAAGCACTATCTATAATATCCTCAATTTCATCTATTAGCCTTAAAACATTCATACAATCCCCCCATTTAATGTGTAGCTATGTATATCTTTTAATCATTTCTTTTTCTACTTCTGGTGGTACTAAATCTGAAATACAACCCCCATATTTAACAACTTCTTTAACAATGCTAGAACTTAAATATGAGTTATTATTGCTTGTCATTAGAAAAACCGTTTCTACCTCAGGGTTTAATTTTTTATTCATTAAAGCCATCTGAAATTCATATTCAAAATCTGAAACTGCTCTCAGGCCCTTAACAATGTTTGTAATATTATTTTTATTTGCATAATCTACTAAAAGCCCAGAATAACTATCTATACTGACATTACTAAACTTTTTCGTTACAGTTTTAATTAGATTTACTCTTTCCTCTAAAGTAAATAAATTATTCTTACTAACGTTTGGTAAAACCACAACTATTACCTCATCAAAAATTTTAGCTGCACGCTCAATTATGTCTAAGTGCCCATTTGTAATCGGGTCAAAACTACCTGGATAAATTGCTTTTCCCACTTCAGTCTTCCTCCTCACTCCTATAAAAAGAGATAATAATTTTGCCGTATTTTTTTTCTTTAAATTTATAAAAGGACTTAATTTCTTCTGAAAGGGCTAGCTCAATTTCATGCTCAGCAATAATTATAGTGTTTTCTTTAACCAAATTGTTATCAACAAGATCAATAATTATACTTTCAATTAGAGCTTCCCTATAAGGAGGATCTAAAAAAATTATATCTAACTTTACATCATCTCTAGCCAACTTCTTAATAGCTAATTTTGCATCCATAAATAACACTTCAGCATCGTCTTTTAGTTTTGTACTCCCTAAATTATCATTAATGATTTTAATAGATTCCTTACTGCTATCTACAAAATACGCCTTACTTGATCCTCTCGAAAGAGCTTCTATCCCCAAACTACCAGTTCCAGCAAATAAATCCAAAATAACACTTCCATCAATATACCCCTGTATAGAACTAAATATTGCTTCTTTAATTCTATCAGTAGTTGGTCTAACTTTCATATCATTAGGTGGTATTAGTTTCAAACCCTTTGCTTTACCTGAAATAACTCTCATTCATATCCTCCTGAATGCTTATCTATATTTTAACATATTTTTTTACAAATAGTTACATATTATTTATAGTATTTATTCTTTTTGAAATAAATAGTCTAATATAACTAAATACCATCAAAGTTCAACAATTTATCCTTAATAACACTTCCTAAAGCCGGATATTTTTCTAGTGTTAATAAAGGATCTTCCTTTAAAATTAATTCCACTCTATTTTGAACCTTTTTTAGGATTTTTATATGCTTGAAAACATTAGCTATTTTAAATTCCATTATTCCATGCTGTCTTATACCAAAAAAGTCTCCAGGTCCTCTTAATTCTAAATCCTTTTCGGATATTATAAAGCCATCGGTTGTTTCTTCCATTATTTTTAGTCTCTGCTCTGATATTTTATTTTTTGATTTGTATAATAGAAAGCAGTAGGATTGCTCCGAACCTCTACCTACTCTCCCCCTTAATTGATGAAGCTGTGCTAGTCCAAAGCGCTCTGCATTCTCAATAAGAATAATCGTAGAATTTGGAACATCAATTCCTACCTCTATTACTGTCGTAGCAACAAGAATATGTATTTCATTGTTTTTAAACCTAAGCATTATTTCATCTTTTTCAGCACTATTCATTTTTCCGTGCAATATACCAATCTCGTATTTTGGAAAATATATCTTAAGCTCTTCTACTTTTTCAGTTACAGATTGGGCGTCTATAGCTTCAGATTCTTCAACCAAAGGACATACTACATAGGCTTGTCTACCTAAATCCAATTCCTTTTTAATAGAGTCATAAACCCTATATTTATTTTCCATAGACACTGCCTTAGTTTTTATTTTTTTCCTTCCTTTAGGTAACTGATCTATTATTGATATATCTAAATCACCATACAAAATTAAAGCTAGAGTTCTTGGTATAGGCGTAGCAGACATAACTAATACATGTGGATTATCTCCCTTATTAGATAATATTGCCCTTTGTCTAACACCAAATCTATGTTGTTCATCTGTTATAACTAAGGCCAAATCTTTGAACACTACATTCTCCTGAATTAATGCATGTGTACCTACAACAACTTGAACATCTCCATTTTTAATGTTTTGCAGTAGTTCTTCTTTACTACTCTTTTTTAGCTTCCCTGTTAATAAACCAACATTTATGTCTAAGGGTTTCAAAAGACTTTCTATTATATTAAAATGCTGCTCTGCTAAAATTTCAGTAGGAGCCATAAAGGCTCCTTGACAGTTATTGATTATACATTTAAGCAAGGCGATAATTGCTACTATTGTTTTACCTGACCCTACATCTCCCTGAACCAATCTATTCATTGATTTAGTCGATTCCAAATCTAAAAATATTTCGTCCAAAATTTTTAATTGAGATTCGGTTAATTCAAAAGGCAAGCTAGAAATAAACGAGTCAATTCCCTCGTTATTTATTAATGCTTTCCCTATAAATTCGTTTAAAGTATGTTTTTTCATTTTCATTAATGACAATTGTAAAAGAAAAAATTCTTCAAAAATAAGACGATATCTAGCTAATTTTAGATTTTTAATAGAACTTGGAAAATGGATATTTTCAAGGGCAAACCCTATATTACATAGCTTTTCCTCTGCCCTTATATCATCAGGGATAAACTCCTTGACCTCTTTACTATACTTATCTATAACCTCTTTTTGTATTTTTAATATATCCGCTTGAGTAAGCCCCTCTGTAGTCGAATATACAGGAGTTATTAAACTTACTTCCCTGGATATATTATTGAATTCAATATTTGGATTAGTAAACTCTAAACTACCACTACCTCTGGTTACTTTTCCACTTATTCTTATATCATCCCCAAGCTTTACTTGTTTACTAATATAGGAACGATTAAATATAGTAACCCATATACTTCCAGTATCATCTGAAACTAAAAACTTGGTTATTGTTAGGCCTTTATATGTCCTTTTGCTAACACATTGTGTAGCAACTTCGACAACTATGGACACTACATCATTTTCATTTAAGTCCTTAATCTTTTTTGAATCGTCTTTGATGATATAGTCCCTTGGGAAGTAGTATAGTAGGTCAGCTATAGTAAATTTATTTAATCTTATAAATTTTGAGGTTTTTTTAGGACCGATGCCCCTTATCTCTCCAATACTATTTTTAAGATTGAACATCCAATCCACTCCTCAAACCTTATTCTACAGACAATACATAATAATAAATAGACTGTCCACCGTAATATAATTCTATTTCACAATCAGGAAAGATACTCTCTACTTCTTCAGCTAGTTCCTTAGCCTCATCTTCGCTAATTTCCGCTCCATAAAAAATAGTTATGATTTCATGATCCCCTGTAACAATTTTATTTAATAGGTCCATAGTAACTTGTTGAATTTCACTACCTACAGACTTAATCTCATTATTTCCTATTCCTAAAATATCCCCTTCACTTATAGAAATATCATTTATACTAGTATCTCTAACTGCATAGGTAACCTGACCAGTTACTACACTTTTAAGTGCTTCGCTCATATTAGCTTCATTTCTATCCACTGCCATATCTTCATTAAAGGCAACTAGCGCAGCAATCCCTTGTGGTACTGATTTAGAAGGGATAACGACTACTTTTTTACTAGAAATTTTTTGAGCCTGATTTGCAGCCATAATTATATTACTATTATTAGGTAAAATAAAGATTGTATCTGCATTGATATCCTCTATTGCCTTAATAAAATCTTCTGTACTAGGATTCATTGTTTGTCCACCTTCTATAACGTGGTCAACATTTAAATCCTTAAAGATTTTGGTAAGTCCATCACCCATCGTTACTGTTACAAATCCATACTTTTTACTCTCTTTAGGTTTAGTTTGACTAGATTTTTCTTCAAACAATTCATTTCTGTGCTGTTTTCTCATGTTGTCAATTTTTATATCAGTAAGCTGTCCTAATTTTAAAGCATGCTCCATTACTGCCCCTGGATGATTAGTATGGATATGAACCTTAACTAAACTTTCATTTCCTACTACTAGCATTGAGTCACCATAATCAACTATTGTAGATTTAAACTTTTCGATATTAATGTCTGTACCGTTAATCATAAACTCTGTACAGTATCCAAACTCAATATCACCTAAGTCTTCATGTTCCTGTTCAATTTGAACATCTATTTCATTAATGTCTTCAACTATTACTTCTTTTCCAGTTATTGCACCTAAAGCCCCTTGAAAAATATATATAAGTCCTTTACCTCCAGAATCAACAACTCCTGCCTCTTTTAAAACAGCTAACATTTCTGG
The DNA here is from genome assembly GCF_018141405.1 of Serpentinicella alkaliphila. Lineage (NCBI taxonomy): Bacteria > Bacillati > Bacillota > Clostridia > Peptostreptococcales > Natronincolaceae > Serpentinicella > Serpentinicella alkaliphila. The sequence continues at coordinate 2,182,541 of NZ_CP058648.1, read as the reverse complement.
AGTTCTTTTTAGGGTATCTTCAGCCTGAGCTATTACCTTCTCTATAAATAAAGCTATATCTTTTTCTTTTTTACACAAAATTAAAGCCTTCTCTGCACTCTCTCTTGCTACTGTTAGAATAGTACCTTCAGTAGGCTTCATAACCGCTTTATATGCTGTATCAGAAGCCTGCTTAAGAGCTTCCGCAAGTTCTATCGTATTAATTTGTTCCTTATCCCTAAGGCTTTTTGCAAAACCTCTAAATAATTGTGATAATATTACTCCAGAGTTCCCCCTAGCCCCCATAAGAGAACCATTTGCTGCTGCATTAGCAATATCGCTTAGGCCAGTAGATTTACAGTTTTTAACCTCTTTAACTGCAGACTGCATTGTTAAAGACATATTCGTGCCTGTATCACCATCAGGTACTGGAAAAACATTTAAGGCATTTACAATTTGTTTATTATTTTCCAAGGCCTGAGCCCCAGCAATTATCATACTCTTCAATAGATGTCCATCTATATATTCAACTTTCAAGATATGTACCTCCTTAAGTTACTTTTCTACCCTTACTCCCTGAACATTGATATTAACTTTTCTAACTGTCATTCCGGTTAAATTTTCAATGCTATACTTAACTTTCTCAATAATATTTGTTGCAACTACAGAGATTCGTGTTCCAAACTCAACAATTACAAATAAGTCTATTACAATTTCGTCATCCTCTGTATATACTTTTACTCCTTTACTTAGCTGGTCTCTTCTTAATAGTTCCACTAATCCACCTGCAGCAGACTTGGTCGCCATACCAACAAGTCCATAACACTCCATTGCTGATATTCCAGCTATGGAAGCAAGTACATGATCATCAATTAAAACCGTTCCAAAATCATTCGTTAATTTACCAGGCATTATATAACCTCCCTTTTTTACTATATATACACTTTAGTAATTTTCATAGAATTATTTACTCAATTTTACAAAATATATATAATAAATAATTATATAGTTATTTTATATTAATACATAATATAGTTCAATAAAAAATGTTTATCCTAACTTATTATCCTACATTTCAATGTTTTTTAATATTCATATTTTCAATTTGATATTGCAATTGTAATATGGATGTGATAATATAAATGTGTTTTAAAAGTGCTGCCTTACTGAAGGAGGTGTTTGTAATGGCAAAAGTATGTAGTGTATGTGAAAAAGGAAAAGTATCAGGCAATCATGTTAGTCACTCTAATAGACATAACAAAAGAACTTGGTCACCAAATCTAAGAAAAGTAAGAGCAATTGTTAAGGGAACACCAACAAGAGTTTTAGTATGTACTAGATGTTTACGATCTGGTAAAGTTGAAAGATCTATATAATAGATGATCAAAATAAGAGAATCTTCATTACGGAAGATTCTTTTCGCTTTTTTTGATTATTATTTAGGAATTGAAAAATAGGAAGCCAATACACATTAATAAACAAGCAAGTATAAATAACCAGAAATGACTAGGAAGAATATAAATAAACATTATTGTTCCAATAATAAAAAATACAACTCCAAGTATTCTGCTAAATCCAAATCCCCTTCTTTTTTTAAACATCTAATCACCTTCCTCTTTTTAGTCAGCTTAAAAAAATAAAACTGCATAAAAGTGTCATTACTATATAATAATATTCAAAAAAATAAAATATGCCTAAAAGAATATTTTTTAGACATATTTTTTATTATTCTCTGGTTTTAATTACTAAAAGAAGTCCTTCATCTATTGTTACTTCTATTATAGACCTCTCTTTAAATTCATTACTAATACCCCACGTGCTCCCAAGCCTCATATTCGCCTTATTTAAAGGATAAGCTACATTATCGATGGTTACCCCCTTAACCTCAATTGACAAGGGTATAAGGGACAATACATCCCCAAATTCGCCCTCTATTTTCACACCATCTTCTATTAAATACATTTCTAGATTTTCACCAATAATTCTACCTATAACTTTATTATCCAGTATTTTTTTTAACAGAAAAATATTCCCTAGACTATGATCTACTCTCGACCCTACTGCTCCTATTAAAGTAATTACACTTGGGTTCTTATCTAATGCAAAATCAATAGCAAGCTCCGTATCTGTTTTGTCCTTTTCCGTTGGAAATTTATTAAAACCAACACCTTTTTCTTCCATCCATTCTATATTATCTAATTGAATTGAATCGAAGTCTCCAACTAGCATATTAGGTACTATATTTATCTCTTCTAAATAGCGCGCAGCGCCATCAGCACAAATAATATAATCACATTCGTTAATATATTTTATAAGACTTTTAATATTACCTATATGACCATTTGTAATAACTACTATGTTCATGTTTATCTTCCTTCGTATCGTTCTAAAATAGCTACTCCTTGTATCTCTCCTATACCACCATTGCCATGTACTACGCCGTATTTAATTTTATGTTTTTTCATTTTTTCACACAGATCAATAAGACCACTTAAAGCCGGATTATTCCATGGTGCTCTAGCCAGGTTTAATCCACCACTAACGGTCATCTGATTTTCTTTAATAAATTTTTCTATCTCACTAATATCCTTAATTATTTCTGTAGATAATAAAAATGCTATAGGTATAGGTGGATAGCATGTATAGACTTCTAATAATAAATTCCCGATTGAATACTCAGTCCCTACATTAATTTTTGATTCTTCTTGAGCAGCATTAAATGCTTCTTTAAGGTGTGGAAAAATCTCCCCTTTATTTCCGATAATTCTATCTAAATTATTTGGATCACCTTTTACTACATTGTATTTACAACTACTAACCAATGTTTTATTCTCCCTATCTATTCCTAATAATTCCGCAGCATTGGTATTTGAAACTACTATACCTCCAACAAAGTCAATGTTAGGATTCGCGCAATCAGTTAGTTTAAATAGATGTGCATTCATATTATCTAAAACTCTTCCTCTTTCACTTACAGAATTTGACCCCGTGTTTTGGTTATAAGACTTTGTATAATTATCGTATAACAAATCTGATATTTTTAAAAATTGGTCTTCTGTCAATCCAACTTCATTACAAAGCTGCTCAGCCAATTCATTGTAGCATTGGATAAGAGCTTTTTCTTCAAAAATATTCATTGCTTTTTTAACTTCATCCCTATAATTTCTCATATTAGAAAGCAACAGTTCTTGTCCAAAAATAAAAACTGCATCGTATAGATTATTATCAATTAGCTCCTTCGCATCACACAATGCCTGGATTGGACTAGCACCACTTTTATAGGTATTTATTCTAGATATAGACTCACATTCTAAAACATTAAAATAGAAATTATTAGCAGCCTCAAAACTATTAATTAATGGGTCGATAAAAAAATATGCGATTTTAAGGTTATTTGAAATTAATCTCTTATTAATTAACATAGCCTCTTCAAAGGCCTCTTTAATTAATTCCATAGATAATCTATTTCCGCATATATCTATTAGTTTTTTGGAATATATAATATCCAATTGCATCACCCCTAGTATTATTTACTTTGATGCATTAGTTCTAATGGCCTTTACGGTTTCTTCTATATTATCACTATTAAATATTGCTGAACCTGCAACAATTACATTAGCCCCAGCATCTGCAACTAAATGAACATTACTAGGCTTAATACCACCATCAACTTGAATGTCTATTTTAAGATTTTTACTGTCAATCATTCTTTTTAGATCAGCAATTTTTTTAACCATAGACATGATAAAATCCTGTCCACCAAAACCTGGATTGACAGTCATAATTAATACCATATCTAGATCATCTAGTATATATTCTATATCTTTTAGAGGTGTAGCTGGATTGAGAGCAACAGCTGCTTTAACATTAAAGCTTTTAATATATTGAATTGTTCTATGCAAATGAACAGAAGCTTCACTATGAACTGTAATTATATCGGCACCAGCCTCTACGAAATCCTTTATATACTTATCTGGGTTTTCAATCATTAGATGCACATCAAAAATCATATTTGTCTTACCCTTTAAGCTTTTTATTATAGGGGGACCTAAGGTAATATTTGGAACAAAATGCCCGTCCATTACATCTATATGAAGTAATTCACATCCCGCAACCTCTACTTTTTTTATATCTGCAATTAGATTTGAAAAATCTGCTGATAATATTGATGGAGCAATTTTAACCATAATCTTAGTACCTCCTACTTTCTTTTATCTCCTTTAGAAATGTTTTATAGTTTTCATAGCGCGATAAAGCTATCTTTCCTTCTTCAAGGGCTTCCTTAACCATACAATCCGGCTCGTTAACATGGCTACAAGAAACGAATCTACATTCAGTCATATATTCTCTAAACTCAGGAAAAAAATCTGATAATTCCTCAGAATCAATTTCTCCTAAATCTAATGAACTGAATCCAGGCGTGTCTACTACCCATCCATCGCTATTAATTCTAATTAACTCCGCATGCCTTGTTGTATGTTTCCCTCTGCCGGTCTTTTGGCTAACATCACCTATTTCAAGTTCTCTATTTGTTAATATTTTTAAAATAGATGACTTTCCAACTCCTGAAGGCCCTGCAAAAACACTTGTTTTACTGTGAAGTAAGTTTTTTATTTCCTCTAACCCATTATTCTCTTTAGTGCTAGTCATTATTATTTTATAACCACTATTTTTATATATTTCATTTAATTCTTTAATTAAAATTTCATCCTTTACTAAATCTGTTTTATTTAAGCATATAACAACGTCTAAACCTTTGCTTTCAGCAAGGACAGTAAATCTATCTAAAAGCATTGTATTTATATCTGGATTTATAAAGGAAAAAACTATAAATGCTTGATCAATATTTGAAACAGGTGGTCGAATCATCTCATTTTTTCTATCTAATATTTCTTCTAGTACTCCAAGCTTTTTTTCTTCATCAATAACATCAATCCTTACAAAATCACCAATACTAGGTGTTATTTTTTTCTTTCGAAAGATTCCTCTGGCCTTACATTCATATATAAGGCCATCTATGTACACATAATAAAATCCCCCGATTCCTTTAATTAACCTACCTTCCTTCATTAAATTCCTCCTAAAACACTAACTGAATTGGATCTCCATGTCTATTCCCGTTTACAAAAACCTGAAAAGATTCTGTCCCTGAACCAGCTGGGGCCTGTAATGTTTTGCTATAGGTACTTCCTTGTGTTTGAATGTTATACTTTCTGCTATCAATTACTTCTCCAGTTGATATCCTTATGATTTCTACATTAACACTTCCATTATATCCTCTTAAGTCAATACTTAGCTGCCTACTTGTTAAAGGTGTTGCTGAGGTTTCTTGTCCAGGTCCTTGTTCTGGTTCTCCATTAGGCTCACCTTGGTTATTATTTATTCTTCCTCTACTTACAACAAGCTCGATAGTTTGTGTTACTGGTATTTCAGTTAATGGCTCGATGCTTTGTCTAATAATTAATCCTTCTTCAAATTCATTACTATGTTCTCTTGTAATACGGCTAATTCCAATACCAGCTTGACTTAATGCATTGGTTCCTTCCTCTATACTCAAACCTATTAAGAAAGGCACCCTATTTGTTATTATCTCAGGCCCCTGACTTATAACAAAATCAACTCTAGATCCCGCAGGAGTAGGTGTACTAGGCTGAGGATTTTGTTCTATTATTTGACCCTCTGGAAACTCTGAATGAGCTAATCTAGTTTGGCCTTTTCTAAAGCCCCCGTTCTCTAATAATATAACTGCGTCTGCCTCGTTTCTATATAGAATATTAGGTACTGGTATCATTCTATTTCCTAAGCTAACGACAACTTTTACGGGATAACCTTCTTTTACTAGCATACCAGGGGTTATATCCTGACTAATTATCCTATTCGCATCAACCTCTGTACTATGCTGAGTGTCTTCATTAAGTTTTAGGTTTATCTCAGTAGCTAATTGCCTTGCTTCCTCAATTTGCATATTTTCAAAATCAGGAACCTCCACTTCATTTCTTCCAAAGAAGTCCATAACATTAAAAATTGCAAAAGTAAATAGCAGGGCTGCTAATAAAGCTGCAAATACAGCACCTATAATAATTTTCTTATTCTTTGATTTTTTCTTAGATGGATTACTTTTTTTAGCTTTTTTCATATCTTCATCCTTTACTGCCGGTAGAACTTGTGTTGGGGAATCAATTTCCTCTTCCTCGTCGTCATAAACTAATTGTGATTTAGAATCGTTTTTCAATCTATTTAAATCCTCTATTAAGCTTCTTGCATTTTGATATCTTTTAGATTGCTCTTTTTGCATCAGCTTTAGAATTATATTTTCTAATCCTTTAGGAATATTTTCATTAAGCTGTCTTGGAGGAACTGGTACTTCCTGGGTCTGCTTAAGTGCCACAGACAACGGGTTTTCAGCCTCAAAGGGCAGTCTACCAGTAGCCATCTCATACATAACTATTCCTAGGGAATATAAGTCTGACTTTTCATCTGTATAACCACCTCTAGCCTGCTCTGGAGAAAAATAATGCACAGAACCAATAACGCTCCCAACATTTGTTAAGGTTGAACTTGTAGCAGCAATAGCTATTCCAAAATCCGTAACTTTCGCCCTATTATCCTTAGTAATTAAGATATTATGTGGCTTAATATCCCTATGAATCACATGATTATCGTGGGCGTGTTGAAGTCCAAATGCAATTTGAGTTGCATAATCTAAAATAACTTCAAGATCTAAGGGTCCATGTTCTTTTATATAGTGTTTCAATGTGTTACCATCTATATACTCCATAACTATGTAATATACACCATCATCTTCCCCCACATCATATAGGTTAACTATATTAGGATGAGAAAGACTGGCTGCTGCTTGAGACTCTCTTTTAAAATTTTCAACTAAATCCTTATCTGTAGTAAATTCAGGTCTTAAAATTTTAATTGCAACATATCGATTAAGTAGGTTACATTTCGCCTTATATACAATGGCCATGCCGCCGCCACCAATTTTATCTAAAATTTCATATCTTCCACTTAGAATTTTACCTTTCAACTATTTCACCTCTTTCCTATTCTAATTCAGTATTTTTTACTATAATAATTGTAATATTATCACAACCGCCCTTTTTATTAGCTAAATATACTAACTCCTGACAGCTTTCATTCATCACTCCCAATTTGTCTATAATACTTTTTATCTCTAATTCATCTATATAATTACTTAATCCATCTGTACAAAGAATTATTATATCTTGTTCAATAAAGTCTAAGGAAAATATATCTACTTTAATTGTTTTTTCCGTTCCTAAAGCTCTCGTAATAATGTTTTTCTGTGGATGTCTTCGGGCTTCTCTAGCTGTAATGCTCCCATTTTTAACTAGCTCTGCTACTAAGGAGTGATCTTCAGTAATTTGCTTTATTTCTCCTTTAGAATATAAGTAGGCTCTACTATCTCCAACATGTCCAATATACACTTTATCATTGATGGTAAGGGCTAAAGTTACTGTTGTTCCCATACCATTACAATCTTCTTCTTTTAAGGATTTATTGTATACTTCAGTGTTAGCCCTATTAAATGATTCAAAAATTATTCCTTCAACATCTCTAGGCTCCATTTCTATTTCAATATATTTAATTAAATGTTCTTTTATATATTCAATTGCCAAGGAACTGGCAACGTCCCCGCCTCTATGTCCGCCCATGCCATCTGCTACTATATATAATTTAAATTTATCTTCATATATACAATAGTTATCTTCATTAACTGGTCTAACCTTACCAACATCTGTACATCCAAACGCTTTCATTATATCTTACCCCCTCTATCGAATATATTATTCGACAGCTTTATTCAAATCCCTGCTTAATTCGATTGTCCTAAGCATACTATTCTAAATATTTATTCCTTAGCTGACCACAGGCAGCATCAATATCTGAACCCATTTCTCTTCTAATAGTTGCTTCAATACCACTTTTTCTTAAGATGGATTGAAATTTTAATATTTGATTTTCATTTGATTTTTTAAAGCTGTTCTCATCAATAGTATTTACAGGTATTAGATTAACATGACAAAGTAACCCTTTTAATAGGCTACTTAAATTATTTGCATCGGTTTCACTGTCATTTACGCCCTTTATTAAAGCGTATTCAAAGGTAATTCTTCGATTGTTTTTTGATAGGTAATATTTACAACCATCTATTAATTCCTTTATAGAATATTTCTTAGCAATAGGCATAGTTTTAACCCTAACTTCATCCGTAGCCGCATGAAGGGATATTGCTAGATTTATTGGAATTTGCAAATCTGCCAATTTTTTTATTTCAGGCACAAGACCACAGGTTGAAAGAGTCATATGTCTATTACCAATATTAAGACCATTTTCATCATTAACAATCTTTAAAAAATGTATTACCCCTTCAAAATTGTGAAGAGGCTCTCCACTTCCCATTAATACTATATTTGAAATTCTTTTACCTAAATCTTGTTGCATTAATAATATCTGATCTATCATCTCGCCAGCCCTAAGATGTCTTACAAGACCATTAATAGTAGATGCACAAAAGCTACAACCCATAGCACAACCGATTTGTGATGAAATACAGGCGGTGATTCCATGTTTGTAGATCATTATTACACCTTCTATTAAGTTTCCATCCTCTAGAGCAAATAAATATTTTGTAGTTCCATCTATTTTTGAAACCTGCTTTTTATATATAGTTGAGTTAGTAATATAGGCCCTATCCTTTAATTTTTTTTGTAAGTCTTTAGATATATTTGTCATTTCATCTATAGATTTTACGCCCTTATTTACCCACTGAAATATTTGCTTTCCCCTGAACTTCTTTTCTCCTAATGATACAATTAAATTCTCTACTTCCTCTAATGTTAAACTTAGTAAATCAATTTTTTCCACTTAATACCCTCCTAAGAGTATGCTTATACTCTTTTTAATCTTGCAATATAGAAACCATCTGTATTATGAATATTTGGATAGAGCTGAATAGTTCCATCTTTACGTTTAAAATCGTCAAAACCTTCTATTGCCACAAGCTTATAGTCATTTTTTTCTTTTAAAAATTCTTCTATAACTGATTCATTTTCATTAGGGTCAATTGTACAGGTACTATAAATAAGTTCCCCGCCAATTTTCACATACTTTGCAGCATTATGTAAAGTGCTTAGCTGCATCTTTCTAAGTTCTTTTAAGTCATCAGCCTTTTTCCTATATTTTATCTCTGGCTTTCTTCTAATTATACCTAATCCAGAGCAAGGGGCATCTACTAAAACCTTATCTGCTTTTTCTATTAGACCCTCATCTAGCTTCATACCATCAAAGACTTCAGTTTCAATAATGGTTACTCCTAGTCTTTTTGAATTGTCTTTAACAAGTTTTAATTTATGGTCATAAATATCTCTAGCTAATATTTTGCCATTATTATTCATTAATTGAGCCATATGAGTAGTTTTACCACCTGGGGCACAGCATACATCAATAATATATTCTCCTTCTTTTGGATTTAAAACACGACTTACTAGCATAGAACCAAAGTCCTGAACATGTATATGTCCTAACTTAAATTCCTCTAGCTCATCTAATTGATTTATTCCTTTAACAGTTATTGCCTCTTCTATATAATCATTTCTTTTTACTTCAATATTTTTCTCTTCTAGACTTTTAATACACGCTTCTATATTTGTTTTTAAGGTATTAATTCTTAAATATAGATCTGGCCTCTCATTATTTGCCTTAAATAAATCCTCTGTAAATTCTTTAGTAAAATAGGACATAAAACGTTTTACCATCCATTCCGCATGTGAATACTTAACAGAAAGATATTTAACGAAGTCTTTTTGTTTATCCGGAAGCTCTATCTTTTCTTTATTTCTCAATACATTTCTTAGTATTGCATTCGTAAATCCAGAAGTTTTTGTACTAAATTTTTTAGCTAAATTTACTGATTCGTTAACTGCCGCAAAATCAGGAACTTTATCTAAAAACATAATCTGATAAATCCCTAATCTCAAAATATTTATAGTCCAGAGATTAATTTTATTCAATTTTGTAGTTGAAAATTTTTCAATAACATAATCTATATAAATATTATTCTCTAGGGTGCCATAAACTAATTCAGTTATAAAACCCCGGTCTAAATTACTAATGTTCTTATCCTTTAGTTCCTTATTAATAGCTAAATTTGAGTAGGCGCCTTTAGAATCAATGGTATGTAAAATTTTTAATGCTATTTCCCTATCCTTCAAAATATCATCTCCTATTAAAAATGAAGGCGTTTTTACGCCTTCATTACTTTATCTTCTTCTATTATTCCTTAAAATGATCAACCTTATAAGTTGAGATACTGCTACAGCCATAGCTGCTACATAGGTTAATGCTGCGGCGTTTAAAACCCTTCTAGCAGAATTATATTCTTCTCTTACAACGAAACCGTTGGCATCTAAAAGATCCATCGCTCTACTACTAGCGTTGAACTCTACAGGTAGTGTTACTGCTTGGAATAAAACAGCAGCACCAAATAGATAAATACCTAAATCTATAAGTGGATTTAGAGCTAAAATAAATCCTGCAAATATAAATATCCATGCCGCTGAAGATCCAAAACTAGCTACTGGAAAAATCGCATTTCTTAAGCTTAGGGGAACATATCCGTGAGCATGTTGTATAGCATGGCCAACTTCATGGGCCGCTACGCTGACAGATGCTATAGAATTCCCTTGATATACTTCCCTTGATAGTCTTAAAACTCTATTTCTTGGGTCATAGTGATCAGATAAGCTTCCCTGAGAAAGCTCGATCGGAACATCTCTTAAACCATTTCTATCTAGCAAAGCTCTTGCAACTTCAAAACCAGTATAGCCTTTTTGTGCCCTAATTTGTAAATATCTTTGAAATGTTGATTTTACCTTAGATTGTGCATACATTGTAAATATTATTGCTGGTATTAAAATAATATATGTTGGATCAAAATACATAGGAAAAAACATTTTATCACTCCTTTAATAAGTTAATTATCGCCTTCTCAACCTCTTCAATATCTACTGAAGTATCAACACATGGCCCATTTAAACGATCATTAATTATTGCGATCAGAGGAATTTTCCTCACATCATTTAAACCGCTAACTAAATCCCTTTCACAGGCAATAGCAATAATTGCTTTTGGTTTTACGTCCTTTATTGACTGCCTTGCAACAGTTCCACCTGATACAATTTGGAATTTGACTCCATACTTTTCCTTGAGCTCAATTAAGCTATTTACTTTACATTTCCCACATCTTCTGCAATTATTTACGTCGTTTGTTATTTTATACTCACAAGCTGATTTTTGGAGACAATGGGGCGTAATTAAAAGGACGTCCTTTGGATATAGTTTTATTTCATCACTTAAAACAAGTTCATTATTTAATTTCATATAGGTCTGCCTTATAAAATCCTTATTAATCTTCCAAAGATCGCTCATCCATTCAATTACAGGAAATAGTAAGAATAAATATGCTCTAGTATTTTTTTTCATAAAACTTGGCACTTTTTTATTATAGCACAATAAGGAAATAGTTAAAATAGTGTGTAATGTCCATAGACTTATAGCTATTAGACTAACAATTAACATTATTTGAATAAAATCATATACAAAAAAACCACTGAGGAATGGTACATAAACTAGTATAAATATTAATAATATAATTGTTAGAAATACGCTACTTAGTAAAAGTAAAAATTTAGAGTTCATCTTATTCCCCTAACACAATATTTTTGTCAATACTATTGCCTCTTAAATAATCTTTTACCGCTAATCTTTTACCACCACTAAACTGAAGCTCCTCAACTATTAATATATCTTTACCCGTCGCTATAAATATACCTTTGTTATTTACGTCAATTATTTCACCAGGGTTATTAGTATGCCCTTTTTCTACCCTAGCTTTAAAAATTTTCATCATATTTCCCTTATATGAGGTATAGGCTGTAGGCCACGGTATGAGACCTCTTACTAAATTTCTTATTTCCTCTGCTGGATTTGTCCAATCTATTTGCCCAAGATCCTTTGATATTTTTTGAGTATGTGTAGATTCATCATGGTTTTGCTTTGTTCTATTAATATTTCCTTTTTTGAATTCCTCCAAGGTTTCCTTAAGAGTTTTAGCACCTAAAATAGATAGCCTATTATGTAGCTCTTCTGCTGTCTCATCTTCACCAATTTCTATTTCACCTTTTAGAATCATATCTCCTGTATCTAAACCTACGTCCATATACATAGTTGTGACACCTGTTACTTTCTCTCCATCGATTATTGCCCAATTAATTGGAGCAGCACCTCGGTATTTAGGTAATAGAGATGCATGAACATTAATACAACCATAAGGCGGAATATCTAATATTTCCTTTGGTAAAATCTGACCATATGCTACAACTACTATAACATCTGGCTTCATTTTTCTTATTAATTCGACATATTCACTATCCCTAAGCTTTATTGGCTGAAATACCTCTAAATTATTTTTTAAAGCAATTTCCTTAACTGGTGTATATAAAACTTTATTCCCTCTACCTTTAGGTTTATCAGGTTGAGTAAATACACCAATTACATTATATTTCTCGTTTATTAGCATTTCTAAACACGGAACAGCAAAGTCTGGTGTTCCCATAAAAATCACTTTCATCCTAAATCACCTCATTTTTTAACTCTTTCAATAAATAATATGCCATTTAAATGATCAACTTCATGACATACAGCACGGGCAAACAAATCCTCTGCAATATAGACAACCTCTTTACCTTCTCTATTTAACCCTTTAACTTTAACCTTTTGAGGTCTAGTAACCTCTGCTGATTTACCAGGTAAGCTTAAGCAGCCCTCAGAGTCACATTGCTCACCAATCTCTTCTATTATTTCTGGATTAATTAGCTCTATAACTCCTTCACCAACGTCTATAACTATAATTCTTTTCAATACTCCTACTTGAGGTGCAGCTAAACCAACGCCATCTGCTTTATACATAGTTTCAATCATGTCATCTATTAATACGAGAATTCTTTCATCTATATTCTCAACTACTCTACTAGTTTTTCTTAATATTGGATCCTCATCAGTTCTAATTATTCTTGTTGCCATGTTAAATCCTCCTTATACTATGAACAATGGGTTCATGTCAATACTTGTAATTATATTATCAGATACAAACTTTTGTCTACTATCTATTAATAAATACTTTATTATTGCTTTAAGTAATGTATAGTTTTCTTTATTACTCTTTAATAAGACATAAAATCTGTATTTGTTTTTAACCCTATAAATCATACCTTCATTAGGCCCAAAAACAATATCATCTAGTTCATTAGTATATCCTTTTGATTTCAATATATATTTTATATTATCAGTTATTTTACTAATAGCCAAATAAGTCTCTTTCTCATTTTCTCCAGTAAAAGTTATATTTATTAGTTTTGAAAAGGGTGGATAGTTAAATGCTTTTCTTAGTTCAACCTCTTTTTCAAAAAATGAAATATAATCTTGTTTTGCAGCGAGCATTATGCTATAGTGTTCCGGATTATATGTTTGCAATATTACTTTGCCTTCATCAAAGCCTCTTCCTGCCCTACCAGATACTTGAAGTACCTGTTGGAATACCTTTTCTGGTGCTCTAAAATCCGGCATATTCAGCATAGTATCCGCTGTAATTATACCTACTAGTGTAACATTTGGGAAATCCAATCCCTTAGTAATCATTTGAGTACCTATCATAATGTCTATTTCTCCACTTTTAAATGACTCTAGGATTTCATTATGGGCACCTTTTTTACTAGTAGCATCTAAGTCCATTCTACTAATTACTGCCTTTGGGAAATAGGACTGTATTAACATTTCGAGCTTTTGTGTACCCACACCGAAATATTTTATATTTTTACTAGAGCATTCAGGACATTCTCTAGGTGCTGTATACTTATCTCCACAGTAATGACATTGCAATTCCTTAGATGTCATATGGAAGGTTAAGGATATATCGCACTGCTTACATTTAACAACATGACCACAGCTTCGGCAGCTTACAAAGGTTGAATATCCCCTACGATTTAAGAACAAAATAGTCTGTTTTTTTGCCTCTAGATTTTTTTCAATTTCACTGTGAAGCCTTCTACTTAAAATGCTCTTATTGCCACATTCCAGCTCCCGTCTCATATCGATCACTTCGATATTAGGGGGCTTAGCATTTCTTGCTCTATTTTTTAATTCCCTCACTTTAACTATACTCTCTACTCCTTCAAAATAACTTTCTATAGATGGGGTAGCAGAACCTAAAACCAATACCGACTGCTCATGCTTACTTCTATATTCCGCAATTTCTTTAACATGATACTTAGGACTTAAGTCTGATTTATAGGTATGTTCGTGTTCTTCATCAATTATAATTAAGCCTAAATTATTAAATGGTGCAAATATTGCTGATCTAGCCCCAATAACTATGTTAGCCTCACCTGAGGCAACCCTTCTCCATTCGTCATAGCGCTCTCCGTCTGATAATCCACTATGAAATAAAGCTATACCTTCTTTGAATCTACCTCTAAATCTCTCTACTGTTTGAGGAGTTAAAGATATTTCAGGCACTAAGACTATACCCTGTTTTCCTTCATTTAAAGTATTTTCTATTAATTGAAGGTAAATTTCTGTTTTTCCACTACCCGTAACCCCATGTATTAAATAAGTTTCAACCCTGTTATTATTAATTGCTTCAGTTATTTCTTCGATAATAACTCTTTGCTCATCATTGGGCTCTAATTTGGGAAAAGGCTTAAGCTCTAAATTTAGAAGTGGGTCTCTTTTACTTTCCTTCTCAATTACTTCAACTATATTTCTTGACAGTAAACCATTAATTATGGTTCTACCAAAACCATGGGAATTTACTAATTCACTTATTTTTACTTCTACTTTTTCCTTTAAAAACTCCATAAGCTCTTGCTGACGTTTCGCTCCCTTAATACTATCTAAAGCTTCCTTATATAAATCTTTGGAAATAACTAACCTAACATATTTTTCTTTTATTATATCTATTCTCGAATCAACTTTATTTTCAATTATTATAATGCCTTCATTTTCTAATTGCTTTATTACCCTGTATACCTCATTATACGAAAATCGCTTGTAAAGACTTTCAACATTTATCTTACCTTTTTCCTCTACATAATTAATTATATCTTTTTGTATTTCTGTCATTTCATATTTATGATTATTTAATTTCTCTCTGTTAACATAAATAAATCTCTTTTCCTTATTAACAACCCCTGCAGGTATTAAGCACTGAATCGCTTCTATGTACTTGCATAAATATTTACCTTTCATCCACTTGATCATATGAATTTGATTGATGGTCAAAATTGGTTCCTCATCAATAGGTCTTATTACTTCTTTTAGTTTAGATGTATCTTCATCTAATTTAATATTAACTCCAAATACATATGCCTCAAATTGCCTATTTCCCTTTCCAAAAGGGACAAGCACTCTCGTACCTTCTTTTATTATATTTATAAATTGTGGGGGAATAATGTAATCAAAGAGTTTATCTAATTTGTTAACACTATTATTTACGATTACCTCTGCTATATATTTTTTGTTTTCCAAACTATCCCCACCTCCTAATATTCTATTATATCAAACTATAATTAATTTCTTAAATTAATTTCTTAAATTAATTTAAGAAATTAATTATACCATTATTTAAATTAAATAAAAAAATGCACTAGGGTTACTAATGCACATAGACTAATTATTCTAAACTGATTTATGGTTGATAGGGCGGCACATCCATTACTTTGTATTGTCCATCGACTTTTCTTACAATATATTTAAATACTCCATTTCTTGTTTCACTATCGCCTACCTCAAAAATAGAACCATTTTCAGTTTTAAAGGTTACTTCATATTCGAACTCATCTTTACCTACCTCATTTTTACTTTGTATTTCATTAAAATATATCTTTTCGGGAATTACTTTCAAATAATTTTCTACTACCTTTTCCTTATCATTACGATATTGTTCCTCTGAGAATATTTCCATAAACTCGTAATCTCCACCATATAGCAAAACAATAGTTTTAGCATCCTTATTAGATATTGCCTCTGCATATTGAGTAATAATTTCATCTGGATTAAGTACATTTTTGGTTTGAGTACTAGTACACCCTATAGCAAATAACAAGACTGTTAATAAGATAATTAATAATTTTTTCATATTTATATCCATTCCTTTCCCTTCGCTCAAGGCCCAAAACATTAGGAAACGTATTGGCTTTGGGCTTCTTTTTTATTATTCTATTTCTATAGTGGATAACATCAAACTACAAATCACGAGGAGGTGAGTGGGCTGCTCCATTTTGGAGTGACCGCATATTTATATGTGTAGATTGCCTTTCCAAGCACAAATAAGTGTGACTAAGAGCACGTAGACTTATCTTTGTATAAACATTACTCTTTTATTGCCAGGCAATCAGTCAATGCTGTCTATCCCTATAATTCTTTGAAAGGAGTTTTATCAATGGCTGTAAAAATTGTTTATCCAGCTTGTTGTGGCATCGATGTCCACAAAACCTTCGTGGTTGCTTGTATTGCTTCTACCAACAAAGGGGTTACAACGTACAAAATTCATCGCTTTTCTACCTACACCAAAGGGCTAAAAGAGCTGTTACAGTGGCTTAGTAAGAACAACTGCAATGATGTTTGTATGGAGTCTACCGGGAAATACTGAATTCCACTTTTCAATGTACTTGAAGATTCCTGCAATATCACACTGGCACATCCCAAATACGTCAAAGCAATCCGTGGTAAGAAGACTGACAAAAAAGACGCTAAATGGATTGCTGATTTATTCGAGCATGATCTTGTAGCTGGAAGCTTTATGCCTCCTCTTACTATCAGGCAACTTCGTGATCTTATGCGTTATCGCTTTAAACTGACTAACTTTATGTCAAGCGAGAAAAACCGTCTGCAAAATTCTTTAACCGTATCCAATATTCAGCTTGGAAATGTTGTTTCTGTAAATTACAATGCAATTTTGTATAAAAATTATAATCTCAAAATGTTCAAAAAATATAAATGAAAATATTAGCCATTGACATTGAGCCTCTGCATATGTAGTTCTAAAGCCTTACACTCAAGCCTTACAACGAAGGCAATGCCTATATTTGAGGCTACTACATATGTCTCTCAATGTAAATGGTTCACTTCGTCTAATATTTTAGATTGTAATATTTGTACATTTTTTTAAAAAGCATTAAAAATACAATAATTGTACATTTTTAAATTATAATTTACAGTTTCCAATACTTTTGGCACAAGTTCCATGAACATCATTAACAGACTTTTGGCAAATCCATTGGATAACAGTTTTGACATAGAACCACTCATTCACGGTTCTATGAAAGCTAAACTCCCCGAACTGGAGCTTGCCATCGACGGTTTTATCTCGCCTGAACAAGCTGAAAAACTTAAGGTAATTAAGCAACACTACGAAGATCTTAAATTACGCAAAGCAGATCTTGAAAAAATTATCCTTTCTCTTTCCGTGCCCTACTCTGAAGAAATTAATCTGATCTTAACTGTTCCGTCCTTTAAGAACATCTTTTCCGCTATAACAGTTGTCTCCGAAATAGGTGCCAACATGGACGTGTTCCCGACAGCTAAGCATCTATGTTCCTGGGCAGGGCTTACGCCTACGAATAACGAAAGTGCAGGAAAGAAAAAGTCAGTAAGGATTTCAAGAGCTGGCTGTTACATCAAGCCACTTCTGGTACAGTGTGCTACGCTGTAGTTAAAAGCGAAAAACATACTGAAATCCGAAACCGTACTTAAGGCTTAAAAGTCGTCGTGGTCATTAAAAGGCAATTATTGCTATTGCAAGAATGCTTCTTACTGCTATTTACAATATCCTCAAAAATAGAGAGCCATATAATTCTGAGTTGTATAGAAAATCAGATGTTATTCCAGTAACCCGTGAGATCACGGTAGAGCAAGCTATTCTATTGGCTAAAACTCAAGGTTATCGTATTAAAGAGGCGTCTTGATTTCTTGATCAATATCTTTTTTAAAGTCATCTGCAGATGGCTTGTTTGCTATGCCCAAGTGCTTTGTAGGTAATGCTAGGTGCTTTTTTCAGACTTTCCCCCTAACTGATATCCAATTAATATTCAACTTAGAATATTAGACTTATTTTAAATTAAAAAGTTCCAATATCCGCACATTCTTAATTCCCTAGTATTAATTGTCTATACATATTTACCTGTTCAATCATATGTCCTATATTGCCTTCGCCAGCATAGATAGACGAATCAAAGAAATTATGTTCTAAATCCGACCAATATAACTCCTCTTCCTCTTCAACTAATGCAACATCATATTTTAATCTACCTACGTAAACCTCCACGTAGCATTTTTGAAAGTAATATGTAAAATCCATAAGATGTTTTAACTCGATATCTTCTCTATCAATACCTGTTTCTTCAAAAAGCTCCCTATAGGCTGCACAATATCCCTCTTCATTAAGTTCAATTTTCCCTCCTACAAGATTATTAAGTCCTAAATATGGATCTTTCTTTCTTTTACACATTAATAGCTTATTTGCATCTTTGTTATATACCATTATTAAGTTATATCCTTGCATTTTAAATCCTCCACTATTTTCATTTTTAGTTCCTTATACACTTTCTCTCTAAATAAGAAAATCTTAATTCATTTTATATATAGATAACTGGTTATTATTACATTGAGTCTTTTAGTTATTCTCTACACATATCTATAATAGGCTTGTATATTTTTAATCATATTATACGAAAGGTAGTGGAAGTTTATGAAGAGAAAAAATAACAATAATATCTCAGTTAATGAAATTTCTCCGCCTGCTCATATAGAATCTCTTTCGAATGGGCCCGTTGGAAACGAAACAAAAAATCCTGCGTGTATTTACGCTCATAAAAAACATGCAGTTGGTTCAAAAATAAAAAATAGAGACGGATCAGTAACAGTTTGCACCGAGGATGGTACTTGGCAAAACTAAGTTAAAATTAATTAATGCTGTATGATATGATATCTACAGCATTAGTTTTAAAATTATTTATTTAAGTAAAATAATATTGCCCATGGAATAGCATCTGATAAAAAATGAACTATAATTGCAGGTACTAATCCATTCTTTAAATAAATATAGGCAAGTATTATCCCATAGATAAAGATTACTATATTAAATCCTCCATGTAAAAGTACAAAGGATAAAGCAGAAATAATTATACCTATAACAATAGAAAAATCATCCCTATGTATAATCTTTCTTACAGTAGAAACTGCGAATGTAAATATAAATAACCTAAAAACAATCTCTTCTGTAATTCCAGCCCTCAAGGATAATAATATTATTTCTTTCATGTTTGAAAACTGTAGCCATGGTATTGAAGCTATAGAATTTTCATTAACACTTAGATGGTAATAGTAAATTATTGAATTTGAAATTATCATAATTAAGCCAAGTGATGTTATAGATATAAATTGCTTAAATAGAGAAATATCTTTAATTCTTCTCCACCATAAAGGGAGGTTATGCTTTAATGCTAGATGCATACCCAAAAACCCTGCTAATAAAATTATAATTCCATCTGATAAAATATTTTGATAAATTGGTTGTTTTAGTTTTTCTATAAAAAACGAAGATAATGCAAAATTAATAAAAGCTACAGATAAGGTTACTCCTAATAAATGACCTGTATACGTTCTTTTAATTTCCATTCACTTTCCCCCAATTTATTATTCTATTTTTATTTTCCCCCCAAGGATGTCTTAACATTAAATATTTTGAAATTATTCCCTTGTCTTATTAATATCCCTATATATATTTCTCCATATCATTAAATATTCCTTCTCGTCCGTATCCTCGTCAATTAATTGTCTCAGTATAACAAATCCATTTTTCAAATAGAATAAAACCGTATTAATATTTTGTTGATATACCTTAAGATGTAAATCATTATGTTGTGTTTTTATGAAATTTAAAAGTTCCTTACCATACCCTTTTCTCTGATATTTTATATCTATAAATAAAGCCGCTAAGTAATTATCGACCATAGATACAAATCCTATAATAGTGTTTTTTTCTTCGATTACATATGTAGTAGACATAGGTAAATATTTTATCTTCATTTCCTCTTTCATAGATGTCCAAAAGTCAAGCTTTACAAAATAGTGTGCTTTAATAGATGCTTGATACCAAACCTCTACTAGTTTATCATAATCCGTTTCTTTAGCTCTTCTTATACCCATTCCTTTTCCCCTTATAATCCTTCCTTGTAAAATAATACTATCTATTACAACATATATATTCAACTATTAGATTATATAACACTATTGTATATTTTTGTTAATTATTTTACAATTTTTTGTAAGTTTATAGCGAAAAAAGATTGACATATCTGTCAATCCTAAAGTTGTAAGAGATAATCTATTATGAAATTAGTAATTCTAAATTTTTTTAGCCTATAATGTTTTCATACAATAAAGTAGGCGGTTCTTTTTGTATCATTCTGTTTTCCAAGGAATATTCATTTATAAACCTAATTAAATCTTGTTCTTTATACTGTATTTCACCAATTTCTTCTGCTTCGACTTCAACCTCTAATAAAAGTCTGTATTTAAGATAATCACAATGCATTAATTTAAAGTCCATATTACTATATTTACCGATTATATTATTACCATTGTATGACATAAACTTTGTATGTCCTAAACTGATTATTTCACCTATAACTTCATCTACATTTTCTAAGTTAGGTCGTCCGCCTAAAATACTAAGTATTTTACTATTCCTAATTCCACTTGCAATTATTTCGTTATATTCTTTACGTACATTGATGACATTACCAGTATCAGCCTCTTTATAGCTAGGGTAATAATTTCATTCCCATTTACTATGGCTTTAGAAACTCTAAGTATGATATCCCTCTCAAATAACTTGGGTCCAAAATTAATTGTTTCCCATTCTACCTTAACATTTAAGCAGGATTTTAATATTGGAATTAAGTGAAATACTTCCTCTTTACTGTCAAAAAAGAATCTCGTTTCTACTTCATACATAAATGTCATTTTCTCCCTTTAGTTATTATTTCTCTACCAATTTCTTTGAAACTACAGTAAATTTAAAATATAGCTTTAATTAACAAGTATATTAAACTACCTACAATCTATCTATTCTAGTGATCGATAGAGTAATGCAATTAAGTTGAAGTTCAACATGCTCACTCCAATTTTGAAATTCATTACAAGAAATGTGTAGTTTATCATCTAACCAGCCCTTAAAGACTATATTATCCATTTTTAGTGGACTTTTAATTAACATTTCATTAAGCAAGCTAGATTGAATTAATTGGACATCATAATTATCTGATACAATATAATCCCCAAGAGGTGTTACCGTAAGATTAGTGTATAGTGGTTGTTCTTCGTACTCTAATATATTTCCATTTTTTATATCAAGTTTGAATAAGCAATCTGATGTGAGAATTAATATAGAACTATGTTTTTTTGAGAGAGCAATATTTTTCGAAGAGCCTCTAAACGTCCCACACCATTGAGTATAGTCTTCGTTAGTAAATTTAACCCAAGTCCAATCCTTTGATTTCCATGGACTCTGAACATCATAGATTTTTTCTTCAAATGTTCCTGAATATGGTTGATGTATTATTTCAGCTTCAATAATCAATATCTCACTCCCTTAAGTACATAATATGGATTTTAGTATGCTTTTCTTAAATTGTTTCTATAAAATAGGTATATTAACCAAGCAAAGGCAGTAATAAACATAATTCGTTGCCATATTCCAGTATAGTCTGTTACTTGAAACATAAGAATTGATAAAAAAATTGAGATTAATCCCTTAATTATGGCTAGTATCCGCCTTTTATTATTCTTCTCTATAAAAGCAGTGGAAAATGCAAACATTGTAAATGAAAAGCCAACTACTGATGCGGCGAGGGAATGTAGTTTATCTTCAGTAAGACTATATGGTATCCCGTCTATAATAGGTGCATGCTGGAAAATGCCTGTAGAAATTAATCCCAGACCAAATAAGGTTAATAAAATTTTATGCACCCAATATCTTTTTAAATGAATATGTGCTTCTACTATTGTCCCTATTCCTAATATGCAAAAAGTTACATTCATAATCCATGAATTAGGAGTATTTTGCGCTCCTAGCTGACTTGTTGTATTCTTTGCTATTTCATATCCTTCTGCACCATAAAATGGTAGTATAAACATAACGAGCAACAGAATAACATAACCGGGAAATATATATGATTTAATCCGCATATAAATACCTTCTTTCCGAAGTACGTACTTAAATTAAATGCTATTTAATTGAAATAAAGAATTCATATAATCCTTTACAAAATATCGCTTACCTTTTTTTATTACTTCATGACCTTCTAATTCTAACAACATTTTTTGTTGATCTATTCCACCCGGGTACTTTTCATTTAATTCACCATCTTTTTTTAACGTGCGCCAATAGGGAGTTATGTCCTTACTACCTGAGTTTTCTCGTTCTTGGCTTGCATTCCCTACAATATTTATAAATATTCCAGCCGTAAGTCTACAAGTAAAGTCAGCATTATGTTTTTTTGAAAGATGCATCCTTACTTCATCCACAGTTGTTAATTTTCCTTCTGGTATCTTTCTCATTACTTCATCATACTCTATAGGTGGTGCTATAAGCATATTGCCGTAGCCAAATCGTTTTGCCATCTTATTATCAAAATCAATAAACTCGATTTTTGGTAAATCCCCTGAGTTATAGAGTTTTTCCATATAGGTTTTTTTGGGCATAAACAAATCTCCTTTAATATAAATGTACTTTTTTACTATATATTAAAATACTTATATACAAGTTTTTTTCCATTTTTAGTTTTGAAATTTTTTTTATAATTTTCTCGTTTATTTTAAAGCTTTTTAAATTCTCCAAGTAATCCGCTTCCCATACTATTTGAAAGTCTAGACCATCAATTTTTGAGGAAGTATGGTGGTTACCTACAATATAACATGCTCTAACTGTTCGTTCAGGACTATAACCTAAATCAGATAAAATCTTTTTTGCTAGTATTTCTCCTTCTTTCTCCTGATATTGTGCATCCAAGGAACCATACTTTTTTAAAACTTCTACTGCACCGATATCATGTAATATTGCTTCTATACTAATAAAACTCTCTATCAGTTTCGTCAACTACTAGACCTTCCATTATTTTTTCCCACATTATTTAAAACATTAAATGTATGTTCAACACCCTAGGGAATATCTATAAATATTTTTTTCATCTCATTAATCACTTTTTCCCTAAACATTTAAATCTACTCCTTAACCAATATTCCAATGCTTTGGTCTAATAAGTAATTCAGGGATTTTTGTACTTTTATCTCCTTTTGAGCAATTAACTTGTGCCTGAGTTAGAAATATACTTTTACTCAAATTTGCTCCTCTTACATCTGCATCCCTAAAATCTGCTCCAATTAAATCAGCATATGAAAAATCAGTATTTCTAAGATCCGCTGCAATTAGAAAAGCCCCCCTTAAATTTGCACCATTAAAATTACTGTTTCTAAGTTTCGCCCCTATAAAATCTATTTTTTTTCCCATAGTCTTTTTATGTTTTGTTTGAATCTTAATTTTATCAATAACCTCAGCTCTTATTAGTTCACTGGCCTTTACTAATATATCGTTTACTTTGCTACGTAATCCTACAATATCAAATTCAATTAGTAAATGAGGATCTAAATAGGTTACATCCTCTGCCTCCCTAATTAGTGAACAAGCTATAATATGTATTTGGCTTGTGGACTTATGCATTAGGACCTCTGTTAGATACCATAAAAGTTCCTGTAACTGTCTTATTTTTAAAAATACCTCAAACATTTCATTTCATGAGTTATGCAGTTGACTCCATATACTGGGAATTTTGCACAGTAAACCAACCTAACAATAAATTCTTCGGCCAAAATTTATCAATAAGTCTTGCAAATTGCCTAACTTCTGTGTCAAAATGTACTTGTATAGTTTGAAAGCATTGCTGTGCTTTTATAACGATACGGTATGTGGCGTTGAAAAAGTTTCGGACCATTTCGCCGTGGGTGAAGCCTTCTTCAGCGCCTTTATTATTGAGTTCCCATCTTGCATAGACAAGTAAAGTTTCTGCTGTAAAAATGAGCTCAATATGGGCGTAATGATGACTTTCCGACGTTGAGTGGCAAGAATTCAACCCCAGTTCTTGTTTTGCAGTTCTAAAAAAAACCTCAATGCTCCAACGCTTAATATATGCATCTAAAGCTTCTTCAGGATTATCGACCCTATTACTAATCAAAAGGTAAGCCCCACGATATGTAGCCGCAACCTCTTTGTTTTTCTCAAATTCATCCTTCATCATTTCAGTATCTTCTTTGAGTCTTGTAGCTACAACTGCTTTGCAATAGGCGTATAACGATACTTAGTTACTACTTTACCCTGCTTTCCAACTAAACGGTAGGGTAACTTGATATAAATATTAGGTATGGATATAGCACTTACTTTACTCTTTAGCCACTAATAAGAAGTTTGAAAAAACTTCTTTAATAAGCATTGAAGGCTTTACAGGGATAAAGCGTTCTCGGCCTGTAATATTCTCAATTTCTTTTCGATAAAGTCTTTATTACGTTTTGCCTTAGTAACCCAATCATATTGATGATCTGTGAGCCAATTAAAAAGTCTTTGCATAAAAACCGGCGGTCCATGGCAACCCATAGTACCCCTGTGTAAATCCGGCGAATATCCATTAGCATTTCTTTTGAAAGATCTATTTTTGTCTGTTTTTCATCGCTATTTTCTACCTTACGCCAAATACGCCAAAACAATGGATATTTAAGTCCGTTCTTTAATACAACAGTTGTAGCAACTATATTCATACACCAGATATTTATTTTAATGGAGCTATCATATAACCAACAAAGGAAAGGGATTTTCTTTCCATGGGCATGAGCCACCTTTGTATCATCAAGTACAATAACATCTCCTTCAGTAAATGCAGTTTCTTCTTCTTGTTGTAGTCTTTGTACTCTTTTAAAACTAAATAAACCCCAATTATAATCAGTTGTAAAAAAGCGGCTAAAGGTATATTGAGCCATTTTAAGATTCCGAAACATCGGTTGTAATAAGCTATCCTTAGTAGCATAATCAGAAATACGTGAGACAGAATTTTTATTAGCAATAAGTCCTACCACATAAGCAAAAGCAATAAGCCAAGTGGGTACACCATTACGTTTTACAATACCCGATTGCGTAAGCAGAAGTGAAAAATCAAATTTATCCCAAATTGCTTTTAAAACTGGCGTTCCGCCCCCATTTCCTTGTTGTAAATTTCTATATTTCGGTTTCCCAAGAGTCATATTTATCACCCATTCATCAAGAGTAATGGCTATTAATACCATTCACTTTGATTATTGGGGCGGGTTTAAAAAGTCAAGTCTTTTTTGCTATTTCAAGACATATAAAACAAAAATATTTTTTAGTATATTATAATATACGATACATCAGTCTTATTTACATTTATTTACACGAACTGCATAACTCATGTCATTTTTATTTTGAGGAAATTTATACCAATCATTTCCATGAAAAATAGATTGTGCAACCTTTTGCCCTGCCCCAAAGCAATCATAAGCTACGCAACCTTTAAAACCTCTCTCTATAAGATTTTCGTGTACATTGCAACTATAGTTTTTACTTAAATTAGGACATGGATATCCTGCAGCTTTATCTGTAGGAAAACCTTCTGAAGAAGAGAAATATAGCGCAACACAACACAGTCCAAAACATTTTTGGCAGTCAGCCTGAAGGTTTTTTCTTATGTTACTCAGACTTAGACCATCATTGAAAACAAAGCCACTTTTATATTTTATTTGTACATTTTTCATTGTTTAGATTACCTCTTAGAATTAATTTATTAGTTTTTATATATTTTCTTTTTGTATATAAAACTTACTACACATAGTTCACAAAACTATATATCCTTAAAATCAGTAACAGTTTTTTTTTTAGATTTTCTCTTAGCAAAATCTAGTTGACTTTAAACCACTTTTCAGTGCATTTTCTATAGCCTTTAATATCACTTTACTACTTGAAGTTGCTCCGGTTATAACATCTACCTCTAATGACTGGGTTTCTATTACTCTAGTAGTTATTATTTCAGCTGGTGTGCCCCTATCATTTTTATGCTCTATTAATTCTATTCCTACAATTTCATTATTATAAACTGTTACTTCAACGATGGCAGAAATCCACATTATTTCATAACTACCTGTGTAAGTACCATCTTTAATATCCATCATATTTATACTATCAATGTTAATTTCATTTACTTGTTTTCGATAAGTTCGTAAATCCGAATAATAATCTCCAGTAAAATAAATCCCACTAACAATTACTGTAATTAAAATGAAACCTAAAAGTTGTTTCTTTTTCATAATATCAACCCCATTATTTATTTTCCATATAAATATTTTTAGATTTTCTTGTTGATCCATAAAAGAAATTAATAGCTTAAAAACATTTAAATATTTCTCGATCTAAAAACATATGTTAGAACCCCTCTTCTTCATTTACTATAAATACTTTCATTCGTCTACTTTCATTTTGTCCTTCAATAACAACCAAATTATTACACACTCTATCTGGTGACTTACAGTCAATACATTTTTGCAAATCAACACATGGAGGATTCATACCTGCCCTTTTTGCATTTTTAGGGGATGCAATGTTTCTAACTCTATATACCGCCTCATCTAAAGTTTTAGTTATTTTATTAGAACCAATAACAACAACTACATTATTAGGACCATATAACATGGCTGCAACCCTGTTACCACTATGGTCCATATTTACAATGTGACCCTCTAATGAAATGGCGTTTGTGCCTGTGATGTACCAATCCGTTAGTAGCGCTTTTCTTTTAATTTCTTTAATCTCTTCTTTATTTTTAGCTAGTGTTTTATCATAAACATTATTTCCTCTGCTAATTAGATCATTACTTAGTTCCATTCTCTTTAATGTAACAGAGTTACCAATTCCTACACTTTCGTGTTTAGAAATCATTTTCATAATTTCTAATTTGGCCTCATTAAAGCTTTCAAAATAATACCCCTGTATATTTCTCTCTGACAAGCTTTTAATTAAATGTTCTACAGTATCTTTTTCCATAAAACTTCTCCTTTCATATAAGACCTGAACTCAAAATAAATATAGCACCACCATGGGTTATAGCTGCAGGTATTATTCCATATTTACCCCCAATTAACCCAGCAATTACACCTTCCCAAAGTGTAAATAGTAATATTGGAAATCCGATATCAGTTACAGTTATTGCTAAAAAAATATGGCAAAAAGCAAATATTACACCTGTATTAATACTTGCCACCATAAGCCTTTGATTTTTTTTAAAAATTCCAAGTACATAACCACGAAATAAAGTTTCTTCTAAAAGGTTCCCGAATAAGGAGAACATCAATAATGGCAGTATAACGGCTGAATTAACAATACCACCTCTTTCATAAATATCTATAACTCTATACAAAACTAAAAATGGTAATATTACAATAATACATCCAACAATCCCAAATATAATTCCTGTAAGTTTTCTTTTGCGAAACCAAATTAAGTACTTACGGTTTTCCTCATCAAATTTATTTAGAGCAAATACAATACAGAGACTATTAATTGCTAAAATAACTAAAAATAGTGGATCAGAACTCATCCTTAACCATACAACCCCATTTACCTTGCCAAGTGTCCATAATCCTAAAGGAGTCATGGCATCCCGCATAAGAATGAATGTAAAAATATATATTACTATTCTTAAATATCCTTTTGGTTTAACCATTATAAAGACTAAAAATATCAATCCTAAACCTGGTAAAAGCCTTAAAAAATAATTAATTAAAGTTATCAATGTATTCATAATCATTCCCTCTCTTTCTTAAATACTTATAATAAATAATATTAGATTAGGAGATTTTATTTTAATTTAATTTAACTCTGTCCTCTTTACAAGAATATACTTCGTTTATTTAATTGTAATTTGTTCGAGGAAACTTGAATAATTAATTCCTCAATTGATGATAAGCTTGCTACAATACAAATCACATAGGCTATCACCGTTGTATTATTAATAGAGGGATATAGAATTACGGAAACAAATAAAACAATACCAGTAAGCTTATTACCATATGTGTGTAAAATTGCAAATGTTTTAAATTTTATATAAGCTACGCTTATCGATCCTAACCTTAGAATACTAATAGCTATAATCCATATCAAAATTTGATCTGTAAGTTTTACAATTGGGTAGTATTTTATCAAAACCACTCCAACCATAACTAAATCAGCTATTGAATCAAGTCTAGCACCGAATCTACTTGTTGCCCCCATCTTTCTCGCTATATAGCCATCCATAATATCAGTTAATCCACAAATAATATAAATCGTGTGAAATAAAAGGCTGAGTGGCCTAAAGAATAATAAAAGCACAGACAAAATAATTCTTAAAAAGGATATACAATTCGGTATTAACTTCATTTAAAAACCCACCTATTATGGATGATTTTGTTTGAAAATTTTACTTATTTTTACCTACTATTTTATTTCATTTTGTCATCAACTCTTATCTTTAGCAGAAGTACAGTATCATTATCTCTTATCATCTCATCAATAGCATCTGCGTCTTCATAGTTGTAGCCCATTCTCATTTGTCCTTCATTTTGCCGATATACTGCTAATACCTTTTCTTGCTCGGATTCTAGACTGAATGTTCCACTGCTGATTGCATAGTCCCAACTAGACACACTAGATTTCACAAAAATATCACTATCAACACTATGAGGTGCTATTCTAATTCCTTCTGAGTATAAAAACAATAATGGTTTATCGCTATTACTATTTATAATTCCAAAGCCCATTTGCCCTTCCGCTATTTTCTCTGGTTTTAAACCATAGGAAAGCTTTGTTAGTGGAGGTTCTACAATATTTCCTCTATTATAGCCTTCCACCCATAACTCAACCCATCTTTCCTCGGCTCTTGGTATCTTTAAATTAAAATCAAACAATATCCCTAGACCTAGTTCTTTAAATGTACTTTCATGCTTTGATCCTGAATTTTGTGAAATGTATGCAACAACATCATTATCTACTATCTTATTACAGCCAACAGTAAAAACTAAAGAAATTATTATTAGAATTGATAGCACTAGCCGCGTATAATTCCTATTTTTCATAAATAAATCCCCTCGTATACTTTTTTAAACTATTCCTAGATAGTTATCCTTAAACATATGGGCTTTTCATAAAGCCCCGAACCGATTGCCTCTTTAACAATAAAAACATTCAAGTCCTTTATATTTAATTCTAGATAAGTTATTTCTTCTATCTTTTTATCCATCCATATACTCCATAGCTCTATTTCATCAACATATCTTAATTGACTTTTAATATATTGTACCAGTTCTTCGGCTCTCTTATCTGTGTAACGCCACTCTAAAGATGATATATATTGTTTGTCCGTATACTTTGAAATGTAACTCATTGAAATATTGTTCTCTTTTTTAATTTCTATTTCATATAAATGTTCCTCTGAATCACAATGAAGAACTATTTTCTCATCTTTATTTTTTGTTGTTCTTAATAGTAAATCATTAATTTCCATATTATTCTCAATCATATCATTTATTGACATTAGTTTTATATATGGATTATGTACATCATCTAAAGGTTTATCACTCGAAAAAAATTGATATATACTCATAAATACACGTCCTTATCTAAATCTTTTGTAAACTATCTGAAAACATTTATGAAAAATAGTCGTTTAATAAAATCTATAGTACAATAGCAATAAATGTAATTTGTAGATAAAGCTAAATAGGGATACGACATTTATAGTTCCTTAACAAACATGTGTCATTAAACATAACTACATATTTGTTATTTCCAATCTTTACATACGTCTACCCATGATTTTGAATTTGAGTATTTTTTTAGTTCATTTATGCTCAACTCAATAGCACTATTACTACTGCCGCATGCAGGAAATACTGTTGTAAATCTATTTAGAGAAACATCTAAAAATGTTACAACTCCATCCTTCACTCCAAATGGACAAACTCCTCCTATAGCATGGCCTGTAAAGTTAACGACTTCCTCCGCTGTTAACATTTTTGCTTTTGTACCGAAGTGTTGTTTATACTTTGAATTATCTATTTTTGCATCCCCTGCAGTAACTATTAAAACACACGTATTATTCACAAAGAATGATAAAGTTTTTGCTATTCTTTTAGGCTCACATTTAACCGCCTCTGCTGCTAGTTCCACAGTTGCACTTGAAACATCAAACTCTAATATCTTATCCTCCATACTCCATTGTTTAAAATATTCTTTAACTTTTTCAATAGCCATCTTTGCTTCTCCTCTTATTATCTTTAAATTTGTTAAGATTCCTATTTCTTATATAACTATGATTTTAGGTAATTCTCCAGTAATAGAAAAGATTAAATCGTAATTAAACCTGGTCTTGCCATAACATACTATGTATTTTCCATGTCAGTCCATTAAAAATAAACTGAGCTATATTTACTCCCCGTTTAATTATTTCTGTGTCTTCTTTATTAGGTTTAGCTGCATATTCGCTATAAACATTTGCAATACTCTCATATACCTTAATCTCATAGTTAAATCCATACTCATAAAAGTCTTTAGACTTTAGAAAATTTCTCAAAACTACTATATATTCTTCAACATTTAAAGGTTTTGTAATGCATTCCTTATTATTATACTTCATTGAAGTTAAGGAGGAGTCTTCAGAGTAAAATAATCTTCTGAATTCACACCAATCCCTCCCGTCTTCAGCTTTACCAGAAATTATTTCATAAAATTTATTTATTACCTTTTCTACTTCAGTTTCATTTGTCATAAATGCCCTCCGCTTTTCATCGTAAAATATGAATTCATTGTTTGTTCGAATTTCAATAAGTGATATACTTATAATACTACTGTTTCCTATCAAAGATTAAGTCTAGAAAAAAACAAAATTAAACATTACCCAAAAACTACCTAATATGTAAATGTATAGCATAGGTTCTACTCTTGCTTTATAAAAATAAAATACAGAAAAAATAAGAACCAGTGGTACTAAGAAATCCATAAAACCAACAGTGCCTACTTTACCAATAACAAATCCTGACCCTAGGTGCCTAGTTATTAGTAGTAAAGAAATTGACAACGATTGAATAGCGAATAAAGTAACTATAAAATTTATAAATAGTTTGGATATACGCATGTACTTCCTCCTTGGTTAAATCAACAGTATTGCTCTTTTAATATTTCCGGTTTTTTTTCGCTTACATAGTTTGAGACTCCAACGAAAATGTCTCAACTATATGATTAGCAAATATCATGTATAAATCAATAAGTACAATATGAGTAGTCAGAATTACTTGCACTCCCACCACTAATTAAATATATCCGATAAGAACATAATACCTCTAAAATATAAAACTTTGATATTTTCCCTGTTGAAATAATCGATCCAATAAATATAATAAGGAATACAAAATATTATATTTATTCTCTAATTCTGACTCCATAACAAACCCTATACAACTCCCCTTTATATACTATTCTTCATGCTATAACCCATCCAGCTTTTTATATCCTTTAAAACATACATTTTATAATCAATTTCATAAGCTTCATTTATTTTTAGAGTTCTTCTCTAGTGAATCTAATACCCTCTCAATAAATCTCTCTGCATATTTAAAGTCTCTATCATTTGGATGCCCTTGTGATAATCTACCTATATAATCAAACAGCTTATTATTGGAGAATTCTCGTGCTATAAAGTTACCTTTACATGCGAAGCTACCTATATTTACAGCTCCCTTTGCCATTAATAGCTTAATTAGTTTTTTATTATAGAATGTCATCCCAATACCACTGGTTGAAAATACAAATACATTTTTGTTCTTTAAGTCCAGCTTTTCAGCTAATTCAAATAGTTTTGGTGACAGGCTCTCCTTGTATACTCCGGATCCAAATCCTATCAAATTGTAACTAATTATATTCACATCAGTAATATCCTTTATATTTATTAGCTCCGAATCCATTTTCTCAGAAAACACTCGTGCAATTTTTTCAGTGTTATTTTTATAGCTAGAACAGTAAATAATTAAGGACTTCATATGTTCTGCTCCTCTCTAAATAGTTAAAACTATTTAAACATCCCATCTGCCCTGTTTTAAGTTTTGTTGTATCCTTATTAATTATATCTCCAGCTATAGCCTCATACTCCCTATAAAAGCACCTTCCCGGTAGATATGGTTGTTTACCAAGTGTCTTATAAATTTGAATTTGCTATTTAAAAACCTTTTTAATGAACAAAAGAGTCTATATATTATATAGGTATCTCCTCAGCATTCTCATCAATATTAAAATCTGCTATCCTTAATAATTCCACTATTCTTATTTAAGCTTATTATTTCTCAGTATTTCTTTAGCTCTTCTTTTAATTAAGTCATCCACTCTATTAGAAGAAACCACTAATTCTAGAGCTACATCTTCTAATCTTGCCAATAGAATTTATTGCTCTTTCAATTGTTGTTATATATCACTTCTACTTTTAAAATAAAAATAATTTTAAAATCCTCAGTCACAAAGGGCGTTATAGATAGCGTTTCTGCCATTCACGACGCCTTCTAACTGGACCCCAATTAATACCCCATGAGTTACTGTCACCCAGTTATAAGGTGTGGTACTCTGAACTTTTTCTCACTAAGTGACCATCAGCACCCTTATGGAAATGGCTTGTGCTTTGATGCTAGAACATGTCTAGTTCTTTAGTATAACTTTACACCTCCTAATAAAAGTATTACTATTGGTCATACATAGAACTACTTCTCAACTAAGACTGTCTGTCCTGTCATTTTCCACTGTGAAAATCAAAAAATCATCATCCTCCTCTACACATACTTTCTCATATCTAAATTATTTATCGACTAACATCTCAAAATAGTTCGTTTCCATATTTAGCTCAAAAACAGGACACCGATCAAACCTAACATCACCAATAAAGATTGCTCTAATTTTTTTATCTAATTTCATATCCCTTTTCCGAAACATTTACATCTGTTGTTCAGTAACAAGAGACAAAACCATTGACTCTACATCCTACCCGTATTTTGTATTTTCAACTAACGATTCTGTGTTTGAGACATCTTTAAGCCGGATCCACTTACCCTCAGCTTTTGTAGAGCTGCGCTCTCGGTTGAATAGATGTGGGATGCTGTAAACAACACATCAAGCAAAACAAGATATAATATAATCAGAAAATCAGTATTCTAAATTATGAATTACAAAAGGATGGTTATATATGTTTGTTGTGTAAATAAATGAACGTGGTCAAATTACATTACCTAAAGAGTTAAGAAAAAAGGCTAATATTCGCCCTAAAGATAACCTTATTGTTTATGTTGATGAACAGGGTAGATTAATACTTAGAAAAAAAGATCTCCTCTAATTTTAGAAGGTCTAATAATAAGAGATCTGATTAATCAAGGGTATTCAAAAAAACTAAGCTACTAGAATGCCTGAACGAAAAAAAAGAATTAGCTAGTGCCCTAAACGAAACTCAAAATGAAATCAACAATGGTGAATTTTCTACTCTTAAAGACTTAAATGATCCATTAATTCAAGAAGGTTAAATAGTCATGTATACACAGTAATTATACCAAATAGTGTAAAAAAAGAACTTAAAAAACAGATAAAACAACCATTTATACTGTTATAAAATTCCTTGATAACATTTCTATCGACCCTTTTCAAAGCATTTTTATTATCAGGTGATTACTCTAACCTCTGAAACTTGAATTTCGTCAAAATCAGCCATCCATCATAATTTTTTATAATTTTAACAACTTAATATTATGCTCATAATAAATACTATAATTAGAATGTTGATTGCCCAATGTCATTAACAAAAATATTAATCTTATCACCCTTACTTAAATTTGGTTTATCCCATAATAAGCAACTTTTGTTATGATATATTTTGTCTTTATATAAATAGGTATAGTAAACTATAAATGGTGATTTTTTCACAAATGTTATCCCTTTTTGTAAAGATATTTTTTCTATTATACCAACAGTTTTAGTCCCCTTTGAAATTAACTCACGATGTAACTTTTCTTGTTTATAGCTAAAAATTCTAAATCCTGATTGTATAACACAAAGAGTTGTTCCCAAAAAACAAAATATTTGGCCTGCCAAAATCGGGTCTTGCACAGATGAATATGCTGTCGGTTTTATAATATTTATAAAGCTTAAACAACCAAAGAAAATAAATCCTAGTCCTAAAGACAAAAATACGAATGCGTATACGTCACTCTTATATTTAGGCTTCTTCATAAATATACCTCTTTCTGTTATATAAATAATCTTTGCTAACTTATAGCAATTTTAAATACTCTAAACTATAATTAATACGTCCCTATAAATACACTCTAAAATTCCATTAGTCTATCACAGTCACGGTAGACGCGCCAGTTACCCGACGCACCCGCACAGATCCCGGTGTGCGGAACTACCGCACCGGGATCTTCAGAAATATTCGGTTCCGTAATTCAGCAAGTCAAAATTGAAATTCTAACTGTTGATTTCCACTCTCTAAAATCCTTGGCTTTAATATTCCATACCGTTTCATTAGTCTAGTGAATTCACTCCTGTTGAAGCTCTTTCTCTGACTTCGTCTATTTAGCCACTTATATAATATCCCCATAGCTATAGTATAGAATTTCCATAGACTTTTGTAGTTTCCAATCAATCCGTAGTAGTTATAATATCCCCTCAGTTATTTTCCTCATTCTCTTATCTCGACTCTCCCTGCACCATACTTTGAAATTCAACAAGGAAGTTCTTAGTTTATTCTTGGAAGTACTTCTTTTAATAATATCTTTTCCTTTAAGGGATACATCCCTTCTAAACTCGAACCCCATAAAATCAAAATGAGTATTTTCTTCCTTGCGGAACCTTGAGAAGCTAATGATATTGGTCTTTTCCTTGGATAATTCTAGTCCAAATTTTCCTAATCTATTACCTAGTGCTACGTAGAACTTTTCTGCATCCTTCTTATATCGAAAGGCACATACAAAATCGTCACAGTATCTACAAAGGTATGCCTCTCCTTCACATCTAGGCTTTACTATTTTCTGGAACCATAAGTCTAGAACAAAGTGCAGATATATATTTGCTAGAATCGGACTAATGATACCACCTTATGCAAAGTAAGTAATTATGTAAAGTAAACACCTCAAATCCTTATAAATACAAATGTCATTGTAATTTTACTTTGCATAATGTTCCACTTGGAGATATAAGGCAAAGCACAATTTTTCAAAGAATTTAGAAAAATATACGACTGAAACAAGTAAAAAAGATACTTCCTAAGCTTTTCACTTAAAAACAGCTTAGGATATTATGCTAAGTAAATTCTTCGAAACACTATACAATTCAATGCTTTGCAGAGTTTACTTTGCATAATCATCAACTTTGCATAATCCACCTTCAGAAGTTCCAGTTGCTGGATGTATCACTTGCTGATTGACGTCAAGCACCCCTGCTTTTAACCATTTTCTGATTAAGCCTAGTATAGCACTATCATGTACTCTTTCTTCAATCATCCTAATTAACCATTCATGGTCAATATCATTAAAGAACCCTTTTATATCAGCTTCTACTACATAGCTATACTTATTAAACTGTAGCTCTTTAGTTAGGTCTTTTATCGCATGATGCGCCCCTATATTGGGACGATATCCATAACTACAATCTAGAAAATCTTCTTCATAAATAGTTTCTAATATTTCGGCGACAGACCTTTTGAACTAGTTTATCTGATATTGTCGGAATACCAAGTGGACGGGTTTTACCGTTTCCTTTCGGTATGTTAACTCTACGAACTAGTTTTGCACGATATCTTCTATCCTTTAAACTACTGGTAATTTCTTTGATATTTTCCTTTAGATTTAACTCAAACTCCTTAGCAGTTATCTTATCAACACCAGCTGAGGCCTTCTTGTTTAATTTCCTCCAAGATTCTGTCAAAGTATTTTCATTTAGTAGTTGATACAGGTTTTGAAATCTATGCTTTTTATTTTGTTTTGCCTTCTGCCTTATTCCTCGCAGTGAGGTTTGCATTAGTTTGTCCAGCCCTACATGTCCGGCTAATGTTTCCTTTACGAAGTACATATTTCTGTCAACCTATTCCCCATGTAGTGGGCTCTCCCAACCTTAAAATACTATGAGTTGATCCGAACCCTGTAGTGTCATTGACCGTCCTATTTTTCGGTTGGATAGGTCTACCAGCAGTTGCTGGAACCTACAGGTCCTCCTAAGTTCCTGATATCCTCTTCATACATGCCATGTTCTATGACCCCGACAGACCCTCAAGAATCTCACCAATAACGATTCTCTTGTATTGACTTCCGTAACGTTAAACACGTCGTCATCTGCATTCTTCCTATTTTACTAGGAACACGATTTACGGGGCTGAATATGCTTCAGGGATTACGGTCTCCCCTATGGCCTATTTGATTCTCTGTGTACGCTTCACCTTTGCTGTCGCTAGCATCGGTGCAACACTCGATACAGGTAGTTGGCTAGACCTTGCCTGACAGGGACTCTCACCCTGTAAGAAATGCCAAGCTTTACTTGGCGCACTAACGGTTTTGTGTTTCGAAGTCCCTGAGCCGGATCCGATAAACCTACCCCTTGGTGGAGTTTTCCTCCCGGTGAAGGGAAGTGGTGCTCTGTAATTCCTAATGTATCCACGTCTAGTTTAAGTTTATCACTTTTACTATAATAACAGGTATAAATTTCTAAGGGGGTACCTGTTATGAAAAACCAAGTTTCAGATTAAGAATGGAGTAACATTTTAACTAAATTCGCTACTTACAATGGCAGTAGTAAGTAACTCAGGATATTTAGCAAATTGCTTAGGTAAGTCAGATACATTGTTCGAATAAGTTTTTTGGGTTTTAGGGCTATATCCCTTTAAGGTTAAATCCATTTTCATTTTTTTTTATAACTGAGACATAATAAACCTCATTTACTAAATATTTTTTATTGCAATATCATCGTAAAGGAAAAGGGGAAGTAATGTCTAATAGTATATATTATAGGTGAATATGGTTTTTAAAAACCACCGGGATTAGCGGTTTCGTTCAACAATGTGTTTGAGTATTCGTGCCGAAGCACGCTATTAGGCTGTCAATCTATGTTACTTGTATAAATAGAATCCTCTAAATGCACTTGTCTGAAGTTCAACGACTTTCGATACACCAAATATCATTTAATTCTTTTCTTGTTATAATTTTCTGACCAACTATCAACAAAGATATCAATTCCTTCTCCTTCTGTTAATGCTTGAATTACAAAAAACAAAATTCCCCCAAACATTAGCATAGATGCATTACCTAATATCCTAATATATATATAATCTTTATCTATAGCTCTAAAAAGTGAAATATTAAAGCATAAATATATAACATTCATAAATAATAGACTACTTCCTACTGACAAGCTATAAACAATCCAAACAATCACAGAAATGATAATGACTATCGTTGTAGCTATAATATTATTCTTTATAAAAGTTTTTTTCTGTTTTATTTTTATTAGAAATTTATAATTTAGCAACATTGAAATTGCAAACATGACCACAAGTATTAATGGGTTATATGGAGATGCTAATTTTATTGAATAATAAGAACTTATTACAACTCCAGTTAAAATAGCATTAATAGTCGAGTAAATGATAATCAAACTCTCTTTTTTGCTGATAAGAAAGTAATATATTAGAATCGTTGCAATTACCCAAATAATTCCAGTTATTAATGCTTTCTTCCCATCAATCAAAGTAATACTTATTGAACTCACAATATTAGTAAGAGCAAATAATCCTATATAAATATAATATATTTTCAATAATTCCTTTTTCTCTGACATCAATAGATCTCCTTTTTACAAAACTTTATTTTATAATTAGAGAATTTCAGATAACGTTCCCGCATTTGCGACGCCTTCGAACCGGGCCCCAAGGAATACCCCATAGCGGAGCTTCGCTCCCATTGAGAAGCGTGTGGTGCTCTGAACTTTCCCTAAACAACGCTTCCAGCAACTTTATGCAAATGCATTGTTATGTATGTAATATAGCGGACTTCGAAGAATAGATCGGTCACTAACGACCGCCCTTTTATTCTAAGTATCATGATCCGTTCTAAACCTAATAATTACAATATTGTGTTTTATTTTTTGTATCTATACATTTTGCTTTGTTTTCATATTTAACAGCATTTCGGGGGCAA
Organism: Serpentinicella alkaliphila; assembly: GCF_018141405.1. Lineage (NCBI taxonomy): Bacteria > Bacillati > Bacillota > Clostridia > Peptostreptococcales > Natronincolaceae > Serpentinicella > Serpentinicella alkaliphila. The sequence goes on along the minus strand of NZ_CP058648.1, from coordinate 2,144,111 downwards.
CAATGAAAACACGCTAAACACATCTGACATTTTTCATGTTTCCACTCTACTTTAGTAGTTATTTTAATATTATTTACTGGACATGATTTCTCACATTTTTCACAAAGAATACATTGTTTTTTATCCACAACAAAGAAGTTACCTTTCAAATAAATATTCTGTTTATATGTTTTATATCTCATTTTCCGCCTAACTAAATTTACCAAGTAAATATTTTAATTTCCATAAATATACAAAAAGGATTTTTGAATTTCATCTCGAATAAGTATATATTAATATATTCGAGACTAACTATATGAAGTCAAGAAAAATTTCGTATTTAAAGAAGTCATGAAGAAAATAATTTTAAAGACATCTATTACAAAAAAATGCATGACAAACAGAGCAACTCAGTTGCTCTGAAAAAAATAGATTAAATTAGACTTGTGGAACAAATGCAGTATTGTTTTTTAGGAGGTAGTAAATTACCCTAATTAACTTTTTACCGACATGGCATCTGGCAACATTGAAGTGTTTGCCTTCAGAACGCTTTTTGACCATATAATCACTAAAGACTTTATCGCGCATAGCAACAAGTCTAGATGCTTGCATAATAGCCCACCTAAGGTATGTAGAGCCTCTCTTAACCATTGGAGTTTTAGATGCATTGTAAGTCCCAGATTGGTAAGTAGAAGGATCCATACCTGCAAATGCAAGAAGTTTAGCTGGGTTGGAGAAACGATCAATATGACCAATTTCAGCTAATATAATGGCAGCTAGAGTATATCCAATGCCAGGAATAGTAATGAGTGGGGTATTGAGTTCTTGTACGACTAATTTAATTTGATTATCTAATGCATCTATTTCTGTTTGTACAGATTGTATGAGGCGAATAGTTTGTTGTAATTCGAAGGTCAGAGAGCGATTGCTTGACCCAATAGATTTGATAGCAAGCTCTTTTAAAGCAATTGCTTTCTCTTTGCTATATTTACCTTTAGAGGCTGTTCTTATTAGGTTTGTCAACTTTGTCAGATTGCAGTTGTAAATACTATCGGGGGTTGGTAATTCAATTAATAATGCATAGCTGGAACTTTGGTGTATAGACCAAAATAAGCTTGGCAATTCAGGAAAAATGATATCTATTAAGCGACTAACTGAAAGTTTAAGTCTAGAACGGTAACTAACCATTCTATGACGGTGTCTTGTTAGTGACTTTAGCTCCTGAATCTGATATGATACTGGTGAATAGGATTTAGATTCATCAGTAAAGAGCATAGTTGCAATGACCTTAGCGTCGGTCTTATCTGTTTTAGTTTTCCTAAGGGTTTGAGCCTTACGGAAAAGATTAGTAGCCAATGGATTTAGGATGGTGACCTGAAAGCCTTTGGAATACAGATAATTTGTGATATTTGTCTTTGTAATGACCTGTTGATTCAAGTCCTATTTTTACGTTGTTAATACTCTTGGAGTAAGAGCAGAAAGGATAGAAGAATATAGGGTATCAAAACCTTCCTTAGAATTAGAAATACGTAAAGAATTAGTATGAATAACACCATCAGAGTCTAAGATACAAACAATCGTGTTTAGCTTTGGCAACATCAATGCCCACAAATAACATAGTAATCAACTCCTTAAATATAGTACGCTATGTTTCCACAAACCCTATGTTAAATGTATCCTTGCTATATATAAAACGTCAAAGCGTTATCTAACTAATTAACAAATGAACATAGAGCTGTGGTTATAGCCTCAAAAGAAACAGTCGGCTGTATAGGGACAGCTGCCGTAGGTGAACAAACTAATCCACAGCGCCTATAAAGATTATATAGAAAATAATCTAGAAAGGAAAATGTATAATGACTTCCCCTATGTTTTCATTATACAAGGTGAATTTATGAAGATTGATTTTGGCCAAATCAAATCATTTTATGACGGTAAAGCTGGACTCATCGCTGGTCTTTGTCAACAAGTTAATTTGGATACAATTTTTAATAAACATTTAGAACAACATCAAGGTCGCCCAACTGATATTTCCTATGGAATTATGGCTCAACTAATGCTAATCAACATGGCAGATGATCATCACCCTCTATCACGAATGGACGAATATTTTCAAAATACTGATCTTGAAACCATTTTTGGCATTCCTATTGATATAAATAAGCTTAATGATGATAGGTTTGGTGGCTTCCTAGATGCTATGGTTGATGCAGGATGCTTAGCTTTGTACTCAGAGTTATCAGTAAGTGCCTTCAAGCGTTATGGCATTAAGCTTTCTAATATTAACTTTGATACTACTTCAAAGGTAATGTGGGGACAGTATGAAACAAGTGATGGTACTGCAGGAGTCGTTGATATTACCTTTGGTTACTCAAAACAAAAGCGCTTTGATAAGAAACAAATTAAGTTTGCTTTGGGCACAACTCAAGGCATTTGCATTGACGGACTTTTGTTATCCGGTAATGCCGATGATAAGCATTCTAATATTGATTATCTAGACCGCGCAGTGCAGCTACGGGAGCAGTTTGAATTAGAACAAGAAGAATTTTTCTACATTGCTGATAGTGCCGCTTTTACAAAAGCATTCCTACAAAAATCACGTTCCCTAGGTATTGAGCTGATTACACGTATGCCAGATAATATAAAAGAAGGTAAAAAAGCACTAGAATATGCCTGGCTACACCTTAATGAACTTCCTACTGTTGAAGTTCCAACATCAACAAAGCCATCACTTTACCGTGTCTATGAAACTGAATGTGTATATCAAGGAATTCCACTTAAGATGGCAGTATGCTATTCAGAAAAACTTAAGTTTCAGAAAGCAAAGACCCTTGAAAAACGTATTCTCAATGAATCCAAAACCTTAGAAAAACTAGCTAAAACTATGAATCAAAGAAGCTTTGCCTGTTTAGAAGATGCACAGCTTGAAATTAATAAATTAAATCGCCAAGAGTTAAATAAACTCCAGTATCACAAAGTGTCTATAGAAATAGAAAGCCAAGAAATAAGGCGTAGGGGTAGACCTAGTCAAGATACTTCCAAGGATACAGTTGGCTTAAAATATACTTTTACTTTTGCAGTGACCAAGGATGAAAAAAGCATGAAATCACCTCAATTTGTCAACTCATTTTTTGTTGATTCACCTAGACGTGTAGAGGCATTGGGTTATCTGTTACTTATTCTAATGCTTTTATTAAGTGTAGCTGAATATCTTGTAAGAAGAGGCTTAGAAAATGATAAATTAACAATTGTTGGTCCTGGTAAAATAAAGATGGATCGCCCTTCACTTATGGCAATTTATAGAATATTTTTTTCAGTTGCAACGTCTACTGTAAAAATTAACGGTTTATCCTTCATCGAGGATATCATAAACCTTTAGAAGACAATGTCAAAACCGTTATGAAATACCTAGAAATACCTGAGGATTTCTTTATTAGGGGCGCTTTTTAAAAATGATAATTTAATTCATCTAAAACTAAAATACATTCAGCGGAGTATGAGTTATATCCGTATCTAGGTATGTTTTTTGTAATAAAATTAAAGTAATCTATAAATGCATACTTCTTTCTATTTTGATGATTCTTTATTGCCTTTGCTATTTTAATAATTTCGCTGTTGCTTTTTTATTTCTAATTAATCTTTCAGTTTTGTTTGTTGCATCCCAAAAATCAAGAACAAAATTATCTCCCATTGTTATATATTGAAAATAGTTGTACTTCTTTTTTCCTTCAAATAGTTTTTCTAGCTGTGTTTTTACACCACCTCCTAGAGAAACACCTTTTGTAACTATAATGAAAAGATAAGTATCTTCAGAAATATTAATTTCTCTAATGAACTCTTCTACTAATACAGGCAAACCAAAGTAATATATGGGGAATACTATACTCACAATTTTATCTTTAATGATTCCAACGTTGTCATTGTCTTTTATTCTAATCAACTCAACATTATCATCAAATGAGTTACTTATCTTTTTTGCAATTTGATAAGAATTTCCTGTGCCTGAAAAATAAAATATCTTCATTTTTTCCTCCAAAGTTATTTGATTTTCTTCAAAAACCTTCATGCTTAAATATGATCCATAGACGGCGAGCTTTTCCGCTGCATTTCATAGAACGCCCTCGCATTTGCGACGTCTTCGAGCTTACAATGAGCTGCTAATGCCGGGTGCTCCCTTTAAGTCGGCTAATGCAGCGATTGACTCTGTTAGCGAGAAGATGTGATGCTCTGACCCTTCCTTTTACACATGCCACTAACACCCTTGTGAAAACGCACTGTTAGACGATGAACTTCACGCAAAAATTAACGTATAAGAAGTTTCAGCTCTATTTATGTATTTTTGGCAACTTTTACAATAGATTTAACCAGTCTCTTTTTCTATAGAGAATTCTAATTATCGTTACTAGTTTTTTCTTTTCATTAATGACATAAAATATTATGTAATTATCAACAATTACTTGCCTAATTCCTAATTGACACAGTCTATTATCGTTTACTACCGGATGTCGAAAAGGCATTTCTTCTAGACTAAGAACTGCCTTTTCAATAGTATTTAGTACTTTCATTGCTAATTTTGGTTCCAATAGCTCTATTGCAATATATTTTGCTATTTGATGTAAATCAGCTTCTGCAGGTTCAGTAATTTCTATACTATAATTATTATTTTTCATTTTTTAGGCCTTCCCGTATATCTTCTATAGCGTTTGCGAATGGTCTTACTCTTTTCTTTTCCATAGATTCCATTCCCTCTTCTAATAGTTTATATAGTTCGAATTTGCCTACAAGTCTCTCATATGTTTCAATACTCATTACGGCTAAATCACCTTTCCCATTCTTTGTTATATAAACAGGCTCATTAAACTCGTTGCAAAATTTAGATATTTCATTATAATTGTTTCTTAAATCAGAACTAGGTCTTATTGATGGCATAATATGCACCTCCCATTTTATCATATGCATATTATATCAAAATATAGATATATAATCAATTTCAATATAGTTTGTCGTCTAACGGTTCCGTGTTTACGACGTCCCTAAACCGGACCTATTTACCCTTCTACTTGGTGGAGCTTTGCTCCCAGTGAAGAGATGTGGTGCGCTGGCCTCCCCAAAAAACTTTCTTTTAGCACCTTGTAAACACATTGTTAGATGATGATTCTCAATTAACTCCTAATGCTACTACAATGTTTCGTTTTCCATTTACTACATATCATAATTATGATATAATTTAATCATAATAAATATACTGAGGTGATATTGATGCCAAAAATTCTTCCCATTTCTGATTTACGAAATAATTTTAATGCTATATCTGAAGCCTGCCATAAGGAAGCTGAGCCTATATACATTACTAAAAACGGAAAGGGCGACTTGGTAGTAATGAGCTTAGCATACTTCGAACAAATTAAAGCAAAATTAGATTTATATGAAAAACTTGCTGTTGCAGAAGCTGAAAAAACTAATAATGCTCCTGCTATTACTCATGAAGAATTTATTAAATCCTTAAGGAGTAAATACCATGTCTAACCTATTTAAAATTATATATTATCCCACTGCTACGGAGGACATCATTGGTATCTTAGACTACATTTCGATTGATGATCCTCCTTCTGCGATTAAACTTGTCGATAAAATAAATGAATCAATTGGAGCTCTATCATTGTTCCCTTATCTAGGAACAGTCCCTCGAGATTTTTATCTAAAGTCAAAGGGTTATAGAATTTTAATTACCGACTCCTACATAGTATTTTACCTTGTAGATGACTCCTCACAAGTGATTGAAATAATGAGAGTTGTCTCATATAAAACAAACTATAAAACCTTTCTATAAACCTAAACCCCAGAAAAACGACGGAGAGAATTGTCATCTAACGTCTCCGCATTTGCGACGTCTTCGAGCTGGACCCCAACCCAAAGGAATATCCACTTGGGGTGTTTGCACCCAGTGAGAAGAGTGTGGTGCTCTGACTTCCCTTAATCCGTGCTTCTGCAAATGCGTTGTTAGATGCCGTCCTGTTAGTACCATTCTTTCTATTGCCACTAAACCTTTTTTTAATATATTGTGCCATGAAACATATTATTGTAACCGACTTCATTTAGGTACCCTTTCATTTCTAATCTTGGTGTATCAATAACTAACAATTCGTTGTATTTATACATTTCTATCGGAGCAAAAACTTTAAGAACCACTTCTTCCCCTGGCTTAATATCTAGTTTATTCCCTATCGCCTCAACTTTAAAAGGATTACCCTTTGTTCCATTTTCTATTGACAGATTTCACTTTCTTGTGCCATATTTAAAAGAAAAGATATCGCTAAAGTAAGATTTTGCAAAAAAGTTGTTAAGCAGATAATAATTCCTTATGGAAAACATAATCTAACTTTCTATTGTATTTATGTTTAAATTCAACGTATGTAAATGTTACTGAACTATGCCTTTAGATAATAAAAACCCAACAATGATGAGTAAACTACTAACAAGATATAAAGCTATAGTTGTAACACCATTTCCTAGGTATTTACGTAACAATCTTGTGTTAAAGAAATACCAAAAGAAACTATATTTTTTATATGCACCGTTATTCAGAATTTGTGAAGGATGACGAATCCTTAATATCTTACCAAAACAACATCATCACCTATTCCATAATCACCTTGTCCATAGATATCTAAATATTCATCAAGTAAATACTCTTTTACAACTTTCTGCTTATCTTCATCTGAAACTTTCATAAATCCGGCTTTTTCATATGCTCTTACTGCACGTACATTTCTTTTTGATGGTCTAATGATAAATCTCTCTATTTCATAGTTTTTCATTAAATATTCACAAAACATACTTATTGCCTCTGAACCCAAACCTCTTCCACAGTTCTTTTCAGTCCTCATCCATATATCAAGTTCAGCGTTCTTGCCTTTTAAATGGATTGACGAGTAACATATTGCTCCTATTTCTTGATTTCCATCATTTATAATCCATAACTGTCCAAAATTTGGTTTCGAGCCGTCAAAATAATAATCTTTAAAATCCTCACTATACTCTTCCCAACTTGGTATTGGGGTATCATCGAAATTAGGTGGTCCCATATGGCTCTTAGCTGTTTCTGATAAACATAACCATTCATATACTTTTCTTTTATCTGTTAGTTTTGATGGCTCAATAGATACTTGTTGTCCTTTAATCATTTTCATTCTCCTTATTTTTCCCGTGCCGATACCGTCTCTGCCATTCCCGACGCCTTCGAACTGGCCCCCATAGAAATAGCGTCTTGGTGGTGCTCACACCCAGTGAGAAGGTGTGGTGCTCTGATCTTTCCCTAAACATGTGCCACCAGCACCCTTGCGGGAATGACTTGTTATATGCTGTCCTTTAACTCTACACTCTCTATAACCACTAAATACTTTCCTTTCTAATTTCTTAATGACATCTTTAGAAGATACTACAAATTATCCAAATTAATTTATACTCATCTTTTTCTCTTTTACCTTTTTTCTTTCAACCTATCTTTAATCGTTATTACAATTATTACGCAAATCGTTACTGACGTAAAATTAAGAAAAATATCTCGATACGCATCTGGATGTAATGGTTCAATAAATCCTGATATCCACACATACAAAAACACAATTCCCATTGAAATGGCATAAGGTACAAAATATGATAGCACTTTACTTTTAAGCTTTATTTTTTCAAACAGTATAATTGTTATGACAGCTATCAATATCACAGCACCTCTATTCAGTATATGTAAATTGGTATCTGTTGGCTGTCCTTGGTATAGTAGCAAAGCACTACTAAATAGTGTTGTGACTGCATAAATAACACAGAAAAGTATAAATCCGGGTTTTAATTGGTTTATTATTTCTCTTTTCATATTTTCCTTCTCCTTCACTTAGTACAAATAGTCATTGTTATACTTAATACAGAAATTATGAACATCATTACATCCCTACTCTTTACCCAATGCCTCAGCTATCTTTGTTCAAGGATGGCATATAACGGACGGGTGCTTCCTACGCCCCTAAGCCTTACAGGTACTCATGCCGGGGACCCTTTGGGTCGGCTAATGTAGCTGCCGACTCGGTTGGCTTACGGAGTGTGGGCGGCTTCCCCAAACGATTGCCCCACCGCCCGTCAGTGGAAGCATTGTGTTGAACTAAACTCCTAATCGCGATGGCTTAAAACCAAATTTTTCCTTTAATATATACTATTAGACATTACTTTGCATTTTCCTTTACGATGATATTGAATCAAAAATATTTTGTAAAGGAGTTTTATTATGTCTCAGTTATTAGAAAAAATGAAAATGGATTTAACTTTAAACGAATATAGTCCTAATACCCAAAAAACTTATTTGGACAACGTATCTCACTTGTCTAAGCATTTTGCTAAACCTCCTGGATTACTTACCGAGGATGATATTCGAGATTATTTATTCCACAGTATTACTGTTAGAAAATTAAGCTCTTCTTTTGTTAATACTGCCTACAGTGCTATTAAGTTTTTCTTTGAAACAACCTTGGGTCGTGATTGGAATATGTAAAACGTTCCTAGGGTTAAAAAGCTAAAAAACTTCCTGTCGTTTTATCTAAAGATGAAGTCAAAAAATTATTCGATTTAACTACAAATTTAAAGCACAAAGCAATTTTAATGACTACCTCTTCTGCTGGACTACGGGTTAGTGAAGTTTGTAATCTGAAAGTCTCTGATATTGACAGTTCTAATATGCAAATTCATATTCGTGGTGCTAAAGGTAATAAGGACCGCTATTCTTTATTAGGTAATTCTAATTTATTAATTCTTCGTGAATATTTTAAGCTATATCGCCCTACTGATTGGTTATTTCCTAATGAGTTAACTTTAGCTCCTTTGTCTACTCGTACTTTGCAGGCTGTTTTTCGTGATGCTAGGAATAGAGCTGGTATTATTAAGGATGTTTCTATTCATTCTTTAAGGAATAGCTTTGCTACTCATCTTCTTAAATCTGGTGTTGATCTTATCTATATTCAAAGGCTTCTTGGTCATACTAATATTCAAACCACTAGTATTTATCTTCATTTGACCAACAAGGATATTTTAAATGTTATCAGTCCTATGAATACATTAGGTGAATAATATGGCTGACATCCAAAGTATCTTTAATAAGTATGGAGCATTGTGCCGAGAAAAATATGGGGTAACTATTAATCAATCAAAGGTAATGAAAGCTATTGAGACCTGCCGCACTTCTGCCATAATGCCCATGTTCATACTTGCAGAGAATGTGGTCATGAAATCATTTCCTACAACTCCTGTAGAAATATACACTGCCCTCAATGTCAAGATTTTAAAAGAGAACTGTGGCTAAATACGCAAGAGCAATCTTTGCTACTTATTCACTACTTTCACGTAGTCTTTACTCTTCCCCAAGAGCTACGCTTAATTACTCTGTTTAACCAAGAGAAAATATATAATCTTTTGTTTAAAGCTGCTTCTGAAACTCTTTTGGAACTTTCTAGTGATCCTAAACATTTAGGTGCTAGTATTGGATTTTCTTCTATTTTACATACTTGGGGACAAAACATTATATTTCACCCTCATCTTCATTGTATTATTCCTGGTGGTGGCTTAGCTATGAATTCTACTAAATCTGTTCAAACGAAAAAGAAATTCTTTATCCATATTAAGGTCCTCGGAAAGGTATTTCGTGGTAAATTTCTCTTTTATCTTAAACGGTTGTATGCTAATAATGAGCTAAATTTCTTTGGAGATATCGACTATTTAAAAAACCCTAATAAGTTTCAGGAGCTTATTGATTTTTTATATTCTATACCTTGGAATGTCGATTCTAAGCCTAACTTTAAAAAGCCTAGTCATATCATGAAATACCTTGGAAATTATACCCATCGTGTCACTATCTCTAATCATCGTATTGTTAAGGTTGAAAATGATATGGTTACTTTTAAATAGAAGGACTACAAAGATGGTGGCAAACAGAAGCTTATGTCTTTGTATGCTTTGGAGTTTATTAGACGTTTTCTTCTTCATGTTCTTCCACCTAGATTTGTTAAAATCCATCACTTTGGAATATTATGTAATAGAACAAAAAAATAGCCTTAGAATCGTGTAAAAAATTAATTACACTTTTAACTGGTAAAGTTCATCCTAAGGTTAAATTACTACTAACCTCTGCTGAGATACTTATTAAAATGATGGGTAGTGATATTCACTTATGTCCTCATTGCAAAAAAGGTTATATGCTATAAAAGCATATATTTAAAAAAAGTATTAAATTATAATAAAGCTAAGAGGAATCAATCATATCTAAAGATAGATCATGCTGAGTTTTCAAGTTGTATCCACTAAACTTAGGTCAAATTTTAATGAGGAAATCATATTTTAAAAGAAAAAATCAATTGAATCTCCATAGCTTGTAAATACCCACGCGGCTATCATTCAACAAGGTGTATCAGAAATTGAGCTCTGAATTCTCGTTATTAAAGCGAGATTTTTTATGCTCAACTTCTGATACACACTAAATGTTATACGAAGTCTAAGTGCGTATGCTTAGTAAGTCTTACTAGATAGTTTCCAGCATCATCTTGTTCTAGGATTTCACAATCCATTCCAACGCTCGATGCATATTCTTTCAGTATAACATTGTCCAAATATAACCAGTTGAACGTGTCTCCTTCTCTATCATCATAAATCGTTCTATACTTAACTTCTCCGTAGTATCTTCCGGCTTCTTCATTCATTTTCATATACTTTAAATCATCTTGATCACAAGCTGTTTTAAGATCAACTGAATTCAGCAAAATTTGTCCATCTTCTTTTATGAAACATTTTAGATGCTTAAGGAAACTCTCAAGGTTATCTAAAGTCCCAACCATACCAATATTCCTACCCAATAAAACAATTGTTTCATATTGTCCTTCATCAAATTCATAAAAATCAATGCACTTAACCTTTTTAACTCCTCTTCTTTTCATTATCTCACAGGCTTCTTCTGATATATCTATAGCCAAAACATCAAAACCTTTTTCTTGCAATATTAGGCTATGTACACCAGTGCCTCCGCCAATGCACAAAACTTCCCCTTTGCAATAATGAAAAAAATTTCTTTCAGATGGCATCAGTTCATCATAGTCCCTAAAGTATATCTTTATAGGGATATTTATCAACTTACCATCATCTCTTTTTAGAATTTGTTTAGCATCTATGTGTCCGTTAAAATAATCCATAAGTAACATTCCATAATTTTTCATTTTTTTACTCATATTCTACCTCCAGTGTTATAATTTTTATTAGGTAACCGCAGCATGTCATGGCACTTAATTTCGTATAACGGTTCCGTGTTTGCGACGCCTTCGAACTGGACCCCATAGGAATACCCCTTAGCGGAGCTTCGCTCCCAGTGAGAAGAGTGTGGTGCACTGAACTTACCCTAGACTGCGCTTCCAACACCTTTATGCAAATGCATTGTTATATGTTGTTCCATTGCCTCTAATCTCTTTAATTTCACTGGTTTTCACCTTAAGAATTTTTCAGTTGCACTATATGTACCATACTTAAATCAAATCATCTTTTTGCCTGATACCTATCCTTTTGATTAAAAAACGTCATATCTGCATATCCAGCAAATATTTTACCTGAATGCTTTACTCCGCTAGGAATAAAATACCTATCTCCTTTGGAATATGTATTTTTTATGCCATCTATTATTAATTCTATCTTGCCTTCAAGAACTATTCCCCATTGCTCTTCATGTGAATGTTCTGTCAAATCAACATCCTCTGCAAACTTCATAAATATTATCTGATGATTTTCTCCTTGTGACAGATATGCTTTAATACCATTAATTGGTATATCTGCCTCTGGCAACTCAGTAATTGGTTTAGGAAATAATGTTGTCATGTTTTTACTCCTTCCAACCTCATATTTAAATTTTTTTGAGATTAATAAATCCTTACACCAAAACTTCACGAAAAATAAATACTATAGTATAGGTTAAGTTCCCAATACTGCTTAATAAAGATAACGTTCATTTTATTCTTGCAATCTGCTACACTATATAGATTATTTTATTGTTTTGCTTCTTTCTCATAATTCTACTTGCCAAAATAGCATTTAGTAGGAATGACATATAACGTCCCCGGATTTGCGACGCCTTCGAACTGGACATTATAGGAATACCCCCTGGCAGTGCTTGCCACCCAGTGAGAAGAGTGTGGTGCTCTGACCTCTCCTTATAAACGTGCTTCCAACACATTTATGCAAATGTATTGTTAGATGATGTAGGCTGTCCAGCAACTTAAAGGACGCTAGAGCGCCCTCCAGATAAATCCCTCGAATCCTTTCTCAATAATCACACTTTTTACATTTGGAAAGAACTAAAAATAAATAAAAAATGTATTCATTTAGCCAGCTAATATCAAATTAAACAAGCTGTAATTTCATTGAGGTATATTTAGATTTTACTTCAGTAAAGCCAAGTTTTTCATATAATGCCTTTCCATCCTGTGTAGCAGAAAGGTCAATTGAAGACACACCTAATTGTTTTGCTTCATCAATTATTTGATATATAACCTTTCTGGCAATCCCCATTCTGCGATACTCAGGATATGTAAGAACATTGAGCAAAGTGCCCGTTTTACCTGTAATGAACGTTGGATTTGCAGGTTTTTCTGATATTGCAAGAAATGCTGTTGACACTACTTTATTTTCTATTTCAGCTAAAATCGCTATGAAATCATGGTTAATATGTTTTACATAATATGTTGTCAACTGTGAACGTATTGCACTCTCTTCATCTTCTATCAAATTACCTCTGTCAGCTAACAGGTAATCTATTCGAAGTTTCATAAGTATGTCGATATCGTCAAGGGTTGCTTTGCGAATGTTCATTTTCCTACGCCTCCATAATATATACTTAATTACAACACATTTCAAATGTATACGACAGTAATAAAAACTCCTGATACTTATACCCGTGGAAATTCGCACATGGACGTGTGGCATTGCAGTCTATGTTATCTAACGTTTCTGCCATTCCCGACACCTTCGAACTGTACCCCATAGGAATACCCATTGGCGGTGCTCGCACCCTGTAAGAAGGTGTGGTGCCTGACCCTCCTCCATGACGGTGCCTACAAAGACTTGCTCCCTGACCGTGCTTCTTGCACCCCTAGCGGGAATGGGCTTGTTAGTTGATGCCACAACCAACTATGCAGATATCCTTTCAAATTGATTTAAAGTTACCAAGGTGTTGTTCTTCAAATTAAATGCGGTTAACTTCTTCGTTTTATTTAATGTTTACTTTAAGACCAATCTTTACATTATTCAACGTACTTAATGGAACATAATCACAATAAATAAGGTTAAGTTATATGTTATTTCGCTTAAATCCATGAACATCTTTAAAGACATCCATGGATTTATTATTATCCTAATTCAATTTCATTTACTGCAAGCATTACTATGTCAGAATCTACTATATTGGCATTTTTGCTATTAGCAATAATAAGACTTGAATTGCATATCTTATTAATAAGTCTTGGTATACCATTTGATGCATTTATTATAGCTTCTAGTGCATTGGCGTTAAAGATTTCCAAAGTAGATTTTGCACCCGAAAGTTTTCCTTTTATATAAGAAAGTGATTCTTCTCTCTTTGAGACTATCGAGATTATAGTTATAGTAACTCTTTGTCTTAATGGTTCATTAGCAACTAATCTTAAAGTATTATTAAGCTGAGGCAAGCCTACAAGAATAACTACGGCTCTATCTTTTGAATCCATATCAAAATTAAAAAGCATTTTAAGGTCATTAAGTACAGCATTGTTGATGTAGTTAGCTTCATCTATTATTATTACTGGGGTTATACGTTTCTCAATGGAATACCTGTTTATTTCTGCTTGTATATTTTTAAAGTTGTCTGTTTTTTTATGCATTGGCTCAAGGCCTAGTTCTGATGACAGATGTTTGTAGAACTCACTCACTGTAAGTGTTGACAGTGAAGTATATATAACCTTGTATAAAGAGTTATTAAGCCCATTAACCCACTCTAATTGCTTTGTAGTCTTACCCCGTCCTGGACCACCTGTAATTACTCCGAAACCTTTATTGTTTAAAAGATAATTAAGCCTGTAGATTATTTCATTGTATTCAGATGTCTCCACTACGATATCTTTTGTGTTCTTTATGAATGGGTTAAAGTCAAGCCCATATCTGCTAATGTAATCGATCATTTTAATATTTGCCTCCCGTAAATTTTACTTTTTCTCTTTTTATCAGTGAATTTTCCTGCTTATTTAACAGTTTTATAGCTGTAAGTTCACCGGTATGCTTGTCAACTACATAGATTTTACTAAGGTCAGGTGAATACCTTAAGGTAACTTTCTGTTTTGAATAACGATAAGGCACCTCATACTCAATTTCATCTATCATTACTACGTTATCAGCAGATACACGCCTCTCGTACTCAAGAAGAAATGTTGTTTCAATCAACTCTTCAGGTAATCTTTTTATAAGATATGATTCATTAAAGAACCTATCTTGGGGGCACAACCCGTTAAGAGAACTATGTATGCTCTGATTATAATGATTAACATAGTTTAGTAAGGCTTCACGAAGTTCAGCAATAGATGAGTAATCACTCATGTTTAGCTGAGACATCCATTGATCTTTCAATGTTTTAAACCACCTTTCTACTTTCGCTTTACTGGTTGGAGTGTATGGAGCACAGTAATTTATGGTTGAACCTATCCTTGCAACTAGAAGTTCCATCTGTTTATTTTTATAGCATGATCCATTATCAAAATTTAAAATCTTTGGTCTTCCAAATCTTGTGACAGCTGTTTTCATGATAGACATAAGATTTATGAAGGTATCATTAAAAAAGATATCAATTCCAACAATATATCTTGAAGCATCATCAAGTAGTGCAATGATATAGGTGCGTTTTTTTGTTCCATCTATTTTAATATAAGGACCAACACTACTGTCGCCACACCATACTTCATTTATGTGGGCTCTTTCATATCGCCTCATATCTTTGTTACCTGTATATTTATTTTCAATTTTAATTTGATTTACAAATCTATTGATTGTGGAGAGAGATATATCACCTTTATTTATGGTGCCATTATCAATTAACTTCTGATGTATTAAAGTTGCAGGTATTCGTGGGTATTCCTTTTTTAGAAAGCGAACCTGCTCCATTATATCTTCGTCAATTTTTCTGGGCTGTCCGGTGTCACGCCTTCGTTGTGGAATAAGGGCATCAAAGCCACTTTGCCTATAACTGTAGTACCACCGTTCAAGAGTTGAGGCAGAAATTTTTGTATCTTCACCTCTTGGATTGGTATAGGTTTTTTTAGCCGTATCAGAAAAAAACTCTTTTATACTTTTATCTTCATCGTAGGTTCCACTTACTATTGGAGCGATGATCCCGTATCTAAAAAGCGCAATATTTCTTCTTGCTTCATCATTCATCTTTAAAATCCTCCTTCTATTTAAAGTA
Source organism: Serpentinicella alkaliphila (assembly GCF_018141405.1). Classification (NCBI taxonomy): domain Bacteria; kingdom Bacillati; phylum Bacillota; class Clostridia; order Peptostreptococcales; family Natronincolaceae; genus Serpentinicella; species Serpentinicella alkaliphila. The sequence continues at coordinate 2,128,630 of NZ_CP058648.1, read as the reverse complement.
TATTTAGAGTTTAGAATATAAAAAACAAATGGTAAAACAGGCTTATGTGGTTTTATGTAAATATAATATTTGGTATGCATTTAATCTGCATAAACTGCCGTTTGAATGTAGAAAGACAGTGTCTTATGATGGATACGATATCATCGGCAATAGAAAATCCGAAAGCGAAGAGCTTCCTTCCAGTACCTTAAATACATACTGATAACATATCTGATGTTACTTTCATCTATATATTCATTGGTAGTCATAATGGATTCAAATGAATCATTGGAAATATATGCTCTTATCATTGATATATGGTCATTAAGAAGTATTTGGGAGTAAGGAACGATAAACTTAGGGAATATGGCATGCGTCTTGCCACGCGTTTACATTTCATGCGCAAAATGGACAGTGTAATGAAACCTTCGGGTGTCTTAATAGAACGGTTATAGTAACCATGTTTAATAAGGCAGCCAGACAAGGTACAGGAGCAAGATAATTGGTAGAGGTTTATAGTATCAAGAAATTTATTATATGAAATTTGATTAAATGTATTGATTTTATCTGTAATTAGAGTTATCATAATATTGTTTTATGGGGACAGAAGTTGAATTGTGGTAGAGGAGACTTCTGTCTTTCTTTCTAAATAAATATAGACTGTAATAATAACATAAAAAGGATAACCATTAAATAGGTTGACAAGAATTTAGTCAACTACTTGATGTTTATCCTTTATTTATTTCAAATAGATTTTGTCAATTGAGTTGCACATAAAATGCCGTTCTATACCAAGGTTTTCAGAGTTAATACTCCTATCCATTCATTGTATACTTCTTTTAAATCACCTTCATAATAGCTTTTACCCCAAGGAGGATTAATTTGTCCATTTAATTCAAGTTGTCCAACGATAAAGTTTAGATTATCATTTAACTTTGATTCTAAAACTCCAAATCTATTACTATCTATCTTTTCTACAAATTCAATTGGCCTTGGAACGTACTCGTGCCATTCTTGCTCATCGTATACAATGACTTGCTTTATAGCAAAGCTAATTCTTTTTTCCAGTCTCTTTTGTAATTCCTCAGGTAATACTCCATATAGTTTTATGTAGCAGAAAAGTTCGTTTTCCGAGTTAAATTCTTGTTTATCTTCTATGTAATTGATTGCATACTCTACTAAGCTATCTATATCCAAAGTTTTTACATAATTCCTATACTTATAAAGATAAGCCAGTATCTCTGCAGATGGATTTCCCCAACTCCTATCTATTATTGTCATGCTATCTTCTTCGTTAAAGTGCCACCAAGAAGCATGAGGGAAATTATTTACTTCTTTAATGACAGCAAACCAACCATTCCTTTTTTTATCAAATGATGTCTCTAAGTAGCCTATTGCCGATTTTATCATCTCTTTTGATTCTTCTAGTTCATTTAAGGAGGATAAAAGTCTTATCCCTACGGAAGTAGCCATTGGCGAAGAAAGAGGCAACCTAAAATCTGATTCTATTCCATGACCAAAACCACCATCTTCATTTTGAAACTTTTTTAACTCATTCAATATATCTTGCTCTGGACCTTTACTAAAATATCTTCTTAAAGTAGCTTTTTCTAAAGGTCTCCCATATTTCATAATCGATTGCCTCGCTTGATCAAAACAAGCCTGACTTAACATTTTCAAATCGATCCCTCCTATAATTAACTTTATTACATCTGTATTTAATAGTATCAGATAAATCAATTGACTCCAAAGTCCTGTTTGGCATTGTGGTGTCAACGTTCCTGCCATTCCCGACACCTTCGAACTCGACCAAAAATGAATACCCCTTGGCGGTGCTTGCACCCAGTGAGAAGGTGTGGTGCTCTGACCTTTCCCTGAATACGTGCCCACAAAGCACCCTTGCGGGAATGGCTTGTTGAACGAAACCGCTAATCGCGGTGGCTTTTAAAAACCATTTTTTCCTTTGAATATATCTATTAGACATTACTTTGCATTTTCCTTTACGATGATATTGAATCAAAAATATTTTGTAAAGGAGTTTTATTATGTCTCAGTTATTAGAAAAAATGAAAATGGATTTAACTTTAAAGGAATATAGTCCTAATACCAACGTATCTCACTTGTCTAAGCATTTTGCTAAACCTCCTGGATTACTTACCGAGGATGATATTCGAGATTATTTATTCCACAGTATTACTGTTAGAAAATTAAGCTCTTCTTTTGTTAATACTGCCTACAGTGCTATTAAGTTTTTCTTTGAAACAACCTTGGGTCGTGATTGGAATATGTAAAACGTTCCTAGGGTTAAAAAGCTAAAAAACTTCCTGTCGTTTTATCTAAAGATGAAGTCAAAAAATTATTCGATTTAACTACAAATTTAAAGCACAAAGCAATTTTAATGACTACCTCTTCTGCTAGACTACGGGTTAGTGAAGTTTGTAATCTGAAAGTCTCTGATATTGACAGTTCTAATATGCAAATTCATATTCGTGGTGCTAAAGGTAATAAGGACCGCTATTCTTTATTAGGTAATTCTAATTTATTAATTCTTCGTGAATATTTTAAGCTATATCGCCCTACTGATCGGTTATTTCCTAATGAGTTAACTTTAGCTCCTTTGTCTACTCGTACTTTGCAGGCTGTTTTTCGTGATGCTAGGAATAGAGCTGGTATTATTAAGGATGTTTCTATTCATTCTTTAAGGAATAGCTTTGCTACTCATCTTCTTAAATCTGGTGTTGATCTTATCTATATTCAAAGGCTTCTTGGTCATACTAATATTCAAACCACTAGTATTTATCTTCATTTGACCAACAAGGATATTTTAAATGTTATCAGTCCTATGAATACATTAGGTGAATAATATGGCTGACATCCAAAGTATCTTTAATAAGTATGGAGCATTGTGCCGAGAAAAATATGGGGTAACTATTAATCAATCAAAGGTAATGAAAGCTATTGAGACCTGCCGCACTTCTGCCATAATGCCCATGTTCATACTTGCAGAGAATGTGGTCATGAAATCATTTCCTACGACTCCTGTAGAAATATACACTGCCCTCAATGTCAAGATTTTAAAAGAGAACTGTGGCTAAATAAGCAAGAGCAATCTTTGCTACTTATTCACTACTTTCACGTAGTCTTTACTCTTCCCCAAGAGCTACGCTTAATTACTCTGTTTAACCAAGAGAAAATATATAATCTTTTGTTTAAAGCTGCTTCTGAAACTCTTTTGGAACTTTCTAGTGATCCTAAACATTTAGGTGCTAGTATTGGATTTTCTTCTATTTTACATACTTGGGGACAAAACATTATATTTCACCCTCATCTTCATTGTATTATTCCTGGTGGTGGCTTAGCTATGAATTCTACTAAATTTGTTCAAACGAAAAAGAAATTCTTTATCCATATTAAGGTCCTCGGAACGGTATTTCGTGGTAAATTTCTCTTTTATCTTAAACGGTTGTATGCTAATAATGAGCTAAATTTCTTTGGAGATATCGACTATTTAAAAGACCCTAATAAGTTTCAGGAGCTTATTGATTTTTTATATTCTATACCTTGGAATGTCGATTCTAAGCCTAACTTTAAAAAGCCTAGTCATATCATGAAATACCTTGAAAATTATACTCATCGTGTCACTATCTCTAATCATCGTATTGTTAAGGTTGAAAATGATATGGTTACTTTTAAATAGAAGGACTACAAAGATGGTGGCAAACAGAAGCTTATGTCTTTGTATGCTTTGGAGTTTATTAGACGTTTTCTTCTTCATGTTCTTCCACCTAGATTTGTTAAAATCCATCACTTTGGAATATTATGTAATAGAACAAAAAAATAGCCTTAGAATCGTGTAAAAAATTAATTACACTTTTAACTGGTAAAGTTCATCCTAAGGTTAAATTACTACTAACCTCTGCTGAGATACTTATTAAAATGATGGGTAGTGATATTCACTTATGTCCTCATTGCAAAAAAGGTTATATGCTATCTCAGCATGATCTATCTTTAGATATGATTGATTCCTCTTAGCTTTATTATAATTTAATACTTTTTTTAAATATATGCTTTTATGGGGAGGGGGCTTCATACTCTAGTAATGGTTATATATTGAATATTTTCAAGTTGTATCCACTAAACTTAGGTCAAATTTTAATGAAGAAATCATATATAAAAGAAAAAATCAATTGAATCTCCATAGCTCGTAAATATCCACGCGGCTATCATTCAACAAGGTGTATCAGAAATTGAGCTCTGAATTCTCGTTATTAAAGCGAGATTTTTTATGCTCAACTTCTGATACACCACTAAATGTTATGTGATGTTTACCGCTTGTTCCCAAACCCATGCTTTAATATTATTCTTCTTCGTCTTCACAAAGACCTATACTATTGTAGTAACAATCTTCCATAAACATCCCAAAGCCCCACCCGATATGGCTACTTTCTTCCATTACTTTTAGTCATCTATCTTTAAAATCGTTCTCTAAACTATTTTCTAATATTACATCTATAGACTTTTCATACATACCTGCGATATTATTATAAAATCTTTCATCAATATCTCCATAACAATTAGTAAATTCTACGCCATTTTCAACATATGGCATCATTAATTCTGCCAAGAACTTAGGACTTTGAGATATTTTTTTATAGTCATTTACCGCTTTTTTTTAAAACTTTATAATCTGGAAACTTATTTCCTCTTGCTGGAAAAAATTCGTTCTCAATAATTTTCTTGTATTTTTCCATTAAATCTTTTTCTGCATTAGGTTTTACTTTTAAAAAGTAGTATTCTTTAACATCACTACTCTTCTTAAATAAATCGATTATTTCATTCTTGAGTTCATTATGACTTTTTTCAGATAAATATTTTCTTAATTCAGTTATTTTTATATCCATTCTAGAATCTACCTCCATAATCAAAAACTTAATAAATAAAAAATATACCTCAGAACAAAGAGCGGTGAATGTTCACATAACGTTTCGAGGCTTAGCGACGTCGGACTTTCCTTAAAAACCTTCTACCCGATGTCTACTAAGCCTCTGTTAGGCGCTGGCAATTTAAATAGATACTTACAATACAGATTTGATTATTTTCATCATCGCATTACCAGCTAACCTATGGCCTTGTCCGTTTATCTGATTAGTTGTACCACAGAAGTATAGGTCTGTTTGGGGATTATAAAATGCAAAAGATCCCGTTTGTCCCCAAAAACCTACTATCTCTTTAATTGGCTTCAATGGTGACACGATTCTTGGTGCCCATAACTTTTCTAAACCTATTCCAAATTGAAATAGTCCTGGCGGTGGCAGAATGAAGTTCCACTGCTTTAAATTATTGATTCTTTCCTTTGGGAAGAATCGCCCATTAAAAAATTCTTTTAAAAAGATCATTACCTCATCAGCTGTTGAAACAATTCCACCTTCAACTGTTACTGATGCTATGTATTGAGGTAGCCATAACTGTTGAGATTTATAGTAAAAAGGTACGGGTGTATTATCGTTAACATCACTATATGCATAGGTGTTAGGCAAATCCAATTTAGAAAATATATAGTCATGAAAAACTTCACCGATATTTTGCCCTGTCACATTTTCTATGATTCTACCTAGAAGCTGGTAGTTCGAATCAGAATACGCTGCTTTCCCCTTAGCCCCTGGCTTAAAATTGGGTTTAAGCTCCTTTATTAAATCAATTGTTTTATCCAAATGCCAGGCTTCATCATGACCCTCCATCAGTTCGTCAGCAGCGGTTCTACCATTATCTTGCTTATGATAAAAATAGTCAGGCAAACCCGATGTATTAGAAATCAAATGAGCAATAGTAATCTCATTCGAATAGTCGACGCCCTTTAAGACATGAAGTCCCTCACAAAAGTGATCTGGTAAATATTTTGATATTTTATCACTTAATGCTATACGATTCTCCTCAATAAGTTGCATCACTACTGCTGTTACATACAGTTTAGTAACACTTGCAATAAAAAATCTACTGTCCTTTTCCATATTACCCACTGCCCCGGTCCAAGAAAAACTCTTGTCGCTATTCTCCACGCACAGAACAGCACTAAAAATCCTTTTCTTGTCAACCATTTTATTAAGTATATCATTTAGTAATTTCTCATTCACCATCCTTTTCTCATCTCCTTAATTCGGTTATTTTACAAAATTATATATATCAGATGTTTTTGCTTGCGCCTAACGTTTCTGCCATTCCCGACGCCTTCGAACTGGACCCCATAGGAATAAGCCTTTGGTGGTGCTTGCACCCAATGAGAAGGTGTGGTGCTGACCCTACTCCGTGACGGTACCGACAGAGACTCACTTCTTGACCGTGCTTCTTGTACCCTTGTGGGAATGGCTTGCAACCATACCTTCATCTTTTGCTGATCATTATATAAGGAGCGTACTTCAACTACAAGAGTGTATTCTAATCATTTTCTAGTATTAACTCATATTATAGACCATTAAATATTCTTCATCAGACTCTTTAACTATTTCAAAACCAACCTTTTGATACATTCTAACAGCATAATTTTCTTTTTGTACTGCCAAAGAAGCTCTCTTATAACCACGTTCCTTTAAATGCTGTATCATACTTTTCATTAGAGCAGTTCCAATGCCTTTATTTCTGTATTTCTTAAATATAGCAATGGCAAATTCACGTGTCTGATCATCTATGTTTCCAAACCCCTTCACTTCTCCAGCTAATATTCTTGTCCACACTGAACCGACGATTTTCCCATCAATTTCTGCAAAAAAACATAAATCATCAGCTTGTCCCCAATCCTCAAAAAAACTCTTAACTCTGGTTGCTCAATAACCTCTCGAGACAATAAGTTTGTTTCATCTGGCTGAAAAATAGCTTCATATAGCATATCTTTAAGAATGTCTATTTCATCTAACTTCATTTCTCTAATTAAATAATTGCACAATTGTTTGTCCCCCACTGATTTAAAATCTCTGCTACACAACTTTCATATCTTTTATAAAAAACTATAGCTAATCTTTGCTAACCACGCTTTGCTGATATTTAGTAGCATAATACAAATCAACTGACCTCAGAACCCTGCTCAGATATTGTTGTGTCATCTAACGCCCCCGTGTTGCGACGTCCCTGAACCGGACCAACTTGACCCTACCCATTAGCGGAGCTTCGCTCCCGGTGAAGGGATGTGGTGCGCTGACATTCCTCTAAACCATTCTACCAGCACCTTCGCGCGAACACATTGTTATACGCTGTGCGAATCCTCTAATACATTGCTAAAATGCCTTGGTTGACACGTATTATACTACGTACTATAATTAGTGTATGGGGGGATACTAGATGAAAACATATTCTTCGATGGAGCTGATTAAAATCCTTGAATCTGATGGATGGTATTTTTTCAAGGCTAATAGTAGTCATCATCACTTTAAACATTTAAGTAAAAAAGGTAAGGTTACCATTCCACGTCCTCGAAAAGACATGCCAACTAAAACAGTAAAAAGTATTTTACAGCAAGCAGGAATTAACATCTAATTTCTGCCCTCCATAACTAACTTGAAAGGAGAGCTCGTCATGAAAAAAGACCGCTATATTTATCCTGCTGTGTTTGATTATGCTGATGATGGTATTTCAATATTTTTTCCTGATTTGCCAGGTTGCTTTTCCTGTGCTGATACTGATGAAGAAGCAATCTATATGGCAAAAGAAGCTTTGGGGCTTCATTTATACGGTATGGAAGAAGATGGAGATGATGTGCCCGTCCCCACTACAATTAATAAAATTAATCTTGAATCACACCAAGTTGTTGTACTTGTTGAGGTTCTTATGCCTATAGTGAGGGAAGCTGTTGAAAATTTTTCTGTTAAGAAAACCCTTTCAATACCACAATGGCTCAATAAACTTGCAATTGATAATAACATAAACTTCTCACAAGTTCTTCAATCTGCTTTAAAAGAACATCTAGGTATTCGCGAGAGGCACTAGGCCTCTTTTCTTTTTTGGGAAAAAACTATATTCAGATAGCATAGCGTATAACGTTCCCGCGTTTACGATGTACCTGAACCGACCCGCCTGATCCTACCCCTTGGTGGAATTTCGTTCCCGGTGAAAGGATGTGGTGCCTGACCTTTCCCATCACACGTGCTGCCAGCACCTTCCGTAAACACATTGTTATATGCCGTCTAACCTCAAATCTTTTATCTTATAATTTTTTTTGTAATTATTATTTGTTACTTAGTATCTATAGGACTTTTCTTGAAATTTAGAAATAAAATAGTGTTTTCTAATAAAAGAATAATCTACTTATATTTCATATATTTTTAGTATTTATTTTGCGTGCTGTTTCGCTTGTTTAAGAGCTACTAATAAAATTTTACAAATCACTAAAGATATAGAGGCTATTACAATAGAAAATGCCAAATTGTTTTCAATTAAAAATTGGATTCCATACCATGGAGTTAAAAACACAATCACAAAAGGAATAGCCCAATCTACTATAGGGGGAATAACTACTACATTAACATATGCCATTAACATCGAAAAAACTAAAGTTATAATCCAAAATAAAATATAGCACTTTATAGCGATATAATTCTTGTTCTTGATGACATATGTTAAAACAAATGTCCAGGTAGTCGTATACATAAATGTTGTAACAACGTTTTTTGTTGTTGCAGCATCTCCCATTAAAAATTCTGGAATATTTAAAAATATACCTAAAACAATGACGAATACAGGTAATATACTTATTGATTTGTTGTTCATTTTTGATCTCCTTTAAGTCCCTTAATTTAGTATCAACTGTAATTCTATAACAAAAAGTTGGACTTTATAAACTTCACTCATCATATTAAAGTAATTAATTTTGTCGATATAATCAGCGGGCAATCTAAAAACCCATGTCATTATAGCAATGGCTGATATCAATAAGTATAGAGATTAGTATGGTAATAGTCATTGAAAGCCACAAATTAAATATATTTGTAATTCGCTATAATTCAAAATCAATTCTTATAACGAACTCATCCTGACTCTGCAATAATTTCATCCCCCTTTATACACTTTAACTATTATTTCGGCTAACGTCTCCGTGTGTAACGACGTCCCTGAACCGGACCTAAAAGATAGACCGTCTTGGCGGAGTTCCGCTCCCGGTGAAGGGATGTGGTGCGCTGACCTTTCCCTTAAAACGTGCCATCCCGCACCTACTGTAAACACGCTGTTATACGACCGTGGGTCAATTGTTTCTTATTAAAACTAGTATTTTAAATATTCTTTTACTACTGACTCTGCTAGAACTTGGGATGAATCTATAAAATTAATTTTATCGCTAAAATTATTTTTCAAAACACTTAAATCAGTACAAGCTATAATTATATCAACAACATCAGTTTCAATAGCGTCTTTTATTAATTCGTCCCAATAAAAACCAATTTCATATAATTCCCTTGTCTCTTTTATCATTTGAATTATAGTATTTATCCTTTCTTGCCAACTATCCTTAAATATGAATTGGTTATCTGAAGTTGATATTCCTTCTTGATATAGCCCCGAATTAAATGTTGTTTCAGTTGCAAATATAGTTATCTTTCTGTTTGAACCTATCTTTTTTATTGTTTCATCAATAATATTTAATATTGGAATATTTATTTCTTTCTTTAACTCATTAAAATATATGTGTGCAGAGTTACATGGCATGGCAATATAGTTTACACCTGTTGCCTCAATATGTTGAAGTCCTTTAATTATTGTTTTTTTCATTTCGTCATGATCAATTGGTCGATCTAAATAGAATGGTGTAGGAAGAGAGTAAATCATAATTGCAGGATAGTCTATATCATATTTTGCACCATATTGAATTTGGCATTGATCAAGTACTAATTCAATAAAAGGTGATGTGGATCTTGGACCCATTCCAGCTAATATACCTATTGACTTTTTCATTTGATGACTCCTCCTTGATTTTCTTTCATGTCGTATAACAGTGACGCCGGTTCCCGAAGTGTCCGAAGGACATTTGGGCATTGGCCGGGCACCGGCCGATAGGCGACGTGGCGCTTAGCGCTACGAGCCGTGTCCTCGGGAACCGGCGTCACTGATAGGTGGGCATGGCGCGCAAGTGACATGTCCCGCCTATCGTTCCGCATTTGCGATGCTTTCGAACTGGCCCCAAAGGAATACCCTTTAGCGGAGCTTCGCTCCCAGTGAGAAGGTGTGGTGCTGAACTTGTCCCAAAAACGTGCTTCCAGCACCTTTATGCAAATGTTTTGTTATGTAAAGAAAGCCCATAAAGCCCTAAGAGAATTTCCTATCCTTTTAACCTGAAATAAATGGACAGCATTTTATGTACTCTTCTTTAGCAATCTGATCTATAAGAAAGTCTGCAATATCCATATTATCAATTTTTGTACCAGGTACACATTCTAGACTCTCCTTAATTTTTCCAACAGGAAACCCTTCTTTTACTAGTGGTAACCGTACCAGTGTCCAATCCAAATCACTCTTCATTAAAATTTCTAATTCTTTCTGCTTGTCTATCATCATTTTAGGAAAAAAACATCTCATCATTTTTGCTATAATCATATTGAAAACATCTTTTTTATCTCTTGGATCATTGACTGGAGCCCCTGATACTACTATATACCTCCTAATTCCATTTTCTTTCATAACATTCAATATATTTTCAGTTACAATACTATATATAGGCTCAGCTTTTGGAGGTTGTCCTACTGTACTTATTACTACATTACAATCTTTAAGTAAATTTCTTATATCGTCTTTGTCTGTTGCATCACCTTTAACTATATCAATGTCATATTTGCAATTTGTCATTTTCTCTGGGTTTCTCACTAATACTTTAACTTTATAATTATTCTCAATCGATTTTTGTATTAAAAATCTACCTGCTTTTCCTGTCCCACCTACAATTGCAATAGTTTTCTTAATAGTTACTTCGTTCATATATATAACTCCTTATTTTTATTTTTATCATGTTGTTAAGACCCTCGAAGAACTAACCCCGTAATTTATGGGCTTATTTTACATAACGTTACACGTATCCCCGACGTTATCAGATTAGCCAATTCTCTTATATATATTTCATGCTGATAATGTTGGTAATACGCTGTTATATGATGTGCCCAATCAGTAATTATCTCCTGTTTTTTCATGAATCTCTAGCATAATATTTGAAAATTTCTCCTCTTCTACTAAATGTGGTTCATGGGCTGATTCTTCAAACCAGTAAAAATTCTTCTTAGGTGCTTTTAAAATATTGTAATATTCTTCTACAAGTATTGAAGGAGTATTATAATCTTGTCTTCCTGCACAAAAATAAACTGGCACTTTAAAACTTGTATATTTTTCTCTAAAGTCTGCTTTTTCTCTATTAATAAATAAAGTATCTATTGAATACAGATTACCTATTAGAAAATTAACACCATCTCTCCATGAATACTCTGGTGCAAATAAACTCCCCTTTATAATTTCATTTATTGTAATAACCTCTAATTCAAAACCGCCATATTTTTTCAACCACTTTCTTTGAACAAATGTATCTTTTCTACTATCTTTATATGGTGGTTCTCCTATTTCTTCTAGTTCAGCCAACGCTTTTTCATTTTGTTCCTCAGTTGCTTTTTCTAACACATACTTATAAGATAATTTTTCTCCATCAACATCATCTACCACTTGTCCTATACCTACAAAAGCTATGACCTTTTCTGGTACATTTTGAATTGTTTCTATTCCAAGTACTGTTCCCCAAGAATGTCCTACTATATATACTTTTTCTCTGTTAAATCTATCGCATAAATAGTCAATTAATTCTATTGTATCGTCTTCCAATTGATCTTGAGTCATTGTATCACTATCAATAAAAAATGAATATGATTTTCCTGAACCTCTTTGATCCCAATTTACTACAACAAAATTCTCTTCTAAATGACTCTGAAATTTTCTAGCATAACTTATGAATGAATAGCCTGGTCCACCATGAAGAAATAATATTATTGGATTATCTATATCATTTCCCCTAATCATAATAGATTGGTCAATATCACCAAGTTTAATGGTAGATAATTCAGCAATACTATTCTCAACTACTTTATTATTATCATCTCTTATTTTTGGAGTAAAAGTAGGAAAATATATTATTAGAATTAATACTAAAATAAGAATTACTTTCTTTTTGTGTTTTAATATCATAATATAATACACTCCTGTTGTATTTATTTTTTGGCCCATAAAAATACTTTGACATGATTGGGCAATGTTCATATAACGTTTCCGTGTTTACGACGTCCCTGATCCGGACCTCAAAGATAGACCGTTCTGGCGGAACTTCGTTCCCGGTGAAGGGATGTTGTGCGCTGATATTTCTCTAGTTGCATACTTCCTAGCACCTTTACGAAAACACATTGTTAGATGATGGACAAAAAGAGTCATCACCTAGTAATAACTCCCCTTACGTTTCTTCTATTAAGCTTTGAATTAAAATATGTATTCTAGGTAACTCTTTTCTTACCACATTCCATAAAATATCTAAGTCAACTCCGAAATAATCATGTATCAATACATCTCTTAGTCCTGCCATCTCTTTCCATGGAATGTCATACTCTTTTAGTCTCAATTCTTTTGAAATTCTTTTTGTTGCTTCCCCTATAATTTCTAAATTTCTAATTACAGCATCTTGGATCAGTTTTGATCTGAAAAATTCAGATTCTCCAGGTTCTATATACGATTCTATACTTCTGATAGATTCAATTATATGAATTAAATATATTTTATCATCTTTCATATCTCCACCGCCTCTGTCATTACTTGCTCTTTAATCAATGGATGTAATGATTTCTTTGTAACTACGTCTACTTCTTTATCTAATAACGATTCTAAATCATGTTTTAATCTAATTAAATCAAACAAAGTTCTCCCGTCCTCAAACTCAACTAAAAAATCAATATCGCTTTTATCATTATCTTGTTTCCTAGCAACTGAACCAAATAGGCTTATTTTAACTACACCATTTAATTCCGCAACTTTAAGTATCTCAATTCGCTTTTCATTTAATAAGTCAATTGATTTCATTAGATTCACCTTGTATAATGAAAACATAGGGGAAGTCATTATACATTTTCCTTTCTAGATTATTTTCTATATAATCTTTATAGGCGCTGTGGATTAGTTTGTTCACCTACGGCAGCTGTCCCTATACAGCCGACTGTTTCTTTTGAGGCTATAACCACAGCTCTATGTTCATTTGTTAATTAGTTAGATAACGCTTTGACGTTTTATATATAGCAAGGATACATTTAACATAGGGTTTGTGGAAACATAGCGTACTATATTTAAGGAGTTGATTACTATGTTATTTGTGGGCATTGATGTTGCCAAAGCTAAACACGATTGCTGTATCTTAGACTCTGATGGTGTTATTCATACTAATTCTTTACGTATTTCTAATTCTAAGGAAGGTTTTGATACCCTATATTCTTCTATCCTTTCTGCTCTTGGCTCCAAGAGTATTAACAACGTAAAAATAGGACTTGAATCAACAGGTCATTACAGCACAAATATCACAAATTATCTGTATTCCAAAGGCTTTCAGGTCACCATCCTAAATCCATTGGCTACTAATCTTTTCCGTAAGGCTCAAACCCTTAGGAAAACTAAAACAGATAAGACCGACGCTAAGGTCATTGCAACTATGCTCTTTACTGATGAATCTAAATCCTATTCACCAGTATCATATCAGATTCAGGAGCTAAAGTCACTAACAAGACACCGTCATAGAATGGTTAGTTACCGTTCTAGACTTAAACTTTCAGTTAGTCGCTTAATAGATATCATTTTTCCTGAATTGCCAAGCTTATTTTGGTCTATACACCAAAGTTCCAGCTATGCATTATTAATTGAATTACCAACCCCCGATAGTATTTACAACTGCAATCTGACAAAGTTGACAAACCTAATAAGAACAGCCTCTAAAGGTAAATATAGCAAAGAGAAAGCAATTGCTTTAAAAGAGCTTGCTATCAAATCTATTGGGTCAAGCAATCGCTCTACAGCCTTCGAATTACAACAAACTATTCGCCTCATACAATCTGTACAAACAGAAATAGATGCATTAGATAATCAAATTAAATTAGTCGTACAAGAACTCAATACCCCACTCATTACTATTCCTGGCATTGGATATACTCTAGCTGCCATTATATTAGCTGAAATTGGTCATATTGATCGTTTCTCCAACCCACTAAACTTCTTGCATTTGCAGGTATGGATCCTTCTACTTACCAATCTGGGACTTACAATGCATCTAAAACTCCAATGGTTAAGAGAGGCTCTACATACCTTAGGTGGGCTATTATGCAAGCATCTAGACTTGTTGCTATGCGCGATAAAGTCTTTAGTGATTATATGGTCAAAAAGCGTTCTGAAGGCAAACACTTCAATGTTGCCAGATGCCATGTCGGTAAAAAGTTAATTAGGGTAATTTACTACCTCCTAAAAAACAATACTGCATTTGTTCCACAAGTCTAATTTAATCTATTTTTTTCAGAGCAACTGAGTTGCTCTGTTTGTCATGCATTTTTTTGTAATAGATGTCTTTAAAATTATTTTCTTCATGACTTCTTTAAATACGAAATTTTTCTTGACTTCATATAGTTAGTCTCTAATCTATTATACAGTTTTTTACATATTCTTACAACATTTATTGCTATTACAAAGTTTGATAGTCTGTCATCTAACGTTTCCGTGTTTGCGACGTCCCTGAACCGACCCATAGAACCCACCCCATTGGCGGAGCTTCGCTCCCGGTGAAGGGATGTGGTGCAGTGACTTTTCCCTAAGAACGTACTAGTTGCACCTTTTGCAAACACATTGTTAGACGTCGTTGTCCTACCCACTAAAATCATTTTGCTCTTAAACCAAAAATGGTATAATATATATGTAATAACTAATGAGAAGGGGAATGATATGTATGCCTACGATATCTATGTTTTATGGAATAATAATAAGAATGTATTGTGCTCCAGGTGAACATAACCCCCCACATTTTCATGCATATTACCAAGATTATAAATCCGTAATCGATATTAACTCCTGTGATATTACAGAAGGCAACTTACCAAAAACAGCTAAAACTTGTACTTGCCTGGGCTGAAATTCATCAAGATGAACTCTTAGCCAACTGGCAACTCGCTATGAACAGTGAATTACCATTTAAAATAGAACCTTTGAAATAGGAGGTGTCATTTATGTACTTAGCAATTAAAAGTGTTCAGCCACTTGAGAATTATCATCTACTACTAACATTCGAAAACAATGAAAAGAGAATATTTAATGTTTCTCCTTATTTAACTGATGGCATTTTCAAACAGTTGGTGGACGAAAAATTATTCAATACTGTTAAGGTTTGTTTTGATACAATATGTTGGGACAATGAAGCAGATTTATGTCCAGAATTTTTATATGAAAAAAGTGAACCTTATAACTATTCCTAAGATATCCATGAAGGATATCTTTCTTTTTTTGTCAATAGCTATACAAATGACGTCTAACGCCTCCGTGTTGCGACTTCCCTGAACTGGACCCCAGCAATATACCGTCTTGGCGGAACTTGTTCCCAGTGAAGGGAACGTGGTGCTCTGACCCTTCAAAAAAACTTGCCATCCAGCACCCTTGCGTAAACACATTGTTATCAGATGCATCGTCCACAGTATTTTAGCAATCCTCTAAACCTCTTGGTATTTTGCTTTACACAGAAACTCTAGATTCTCTACCTAGACAACACCGACACCCTAAAAACCTGCCCTAGCAACCCGACCATCGAAGATTGTGCCTTAGCAACCCGACCATCGAAGATCGTGCCTTAGCAACTGTTATTTAACATATATAATCCAAAACATTGTAATTGAACAATTTCTATTCTGATAGTGCTTTCTATGATAGCTCCTCATCTTTCTACCGAAACCCTCAAAACTATCCCTAGCAAAATCCGCCCCTCAGGTATCTCGATGTCAGTTATAATTTACATAACAAACGACTTAACTTCTACTTAATAGCTAACAAATATTATTAGAGTATAGTTCCAGTTACACCAACAAACTATGTCGTTATGATAAAACTTAATCTTTTTAACTAACTAATCTTGAAAAAGAAATTCTTCAAACCAACATTTTAACTTCTCATCATATTAATTCAATTTTCCAATATCCCCGTCTAAAAGATATAGTTTACTTGATGTGTCTGATAACGTTCCGTGAACTTACGACGTGGACATCTTTCCGAATTATTGTCCATGTCGTGAGTTCGCTGTTAGGAGACGTGTATCATCGTCCCAATGCGATAGACTAAATCTTATTGCTTGAATCTTCAGCAAAGAAATCAATGAAGCTTCTTCCAAACTGGCACAGTTGAATTCTTTCGTCCTTTCTGATTTTGGGATTCTTGAGCTTATTCGAAACTTTCTTCGCTTTTCCCTTTTCAAGCTCATTTAGGAACTTAGAAAGCTCTAGGAGTGTCTCATATATCTCCTTTTGGTCCTTATCATATGAGGAAATCAATAATCCAGATCTTAAAAGCTTATCTTTGATAAACCTATATTCGTCATATTCCAATGACAATTCATCAAGAAACTTTTGGAAATTATTCTCAAAGTATTCAGGGGAGTTATAATCAAATTGCTTTAAGACTAATATGTCTATCTTTCTTAGACTCTTAAGTACATCAAAATATAATGCCGTATTATCAACATCCTTAGTATCGTTGATAAGATTCCTGATGCCATTAACAATATACGGAATTTTTTCTTCATCTCTTTCTTCACTTACATAATCAACAATCATGTCGGAAAACTCGCTACTAAACGCAATCTTTCTTTCTTCTGATATATCATCAAACTTAAGTTTCATGTCGTTCAGCTGCACCTGAAATTCTGAAAGAAGCCTATTAATATTGCGCTCATATCGTTTCTGCTTAATATTAGATATAACTGCTGTAAATCCAGGAATTATAGCTCCTGCCGCACCTTCAAGAAATAATTCAGAAACCACCTCTACTGCTGGTTCACCATAAATTTCAATAAGTTCAAATCTATCATTCTTCTCCATAATTCCCTCCAAACATCAATTTATAAACTTGTCACTTAAGTATCAGATGGGGCATGTCTCCTAACGGTTCCGTGTTTGCGACGCCTTCGAACTGGACCCCAAAGGAATACCCACTAGTGGAGCTTCGCTCCCAGTGAGAAGTGTGTGGTGCTCTGACCTTTCCCTAGACAGCGCTTCCAGCACCTTTATGCAAATGCATTGTTATCTGACGTGACGTGGTTTCTTCTTCTGCTATAATCCCTTGCCTAATTTATATGCTCTTTCTAAATTATACTTATATACATGTTCCTCTTTATTTGCCGTTCCTCCAAGAATAACAAGTTCTGTCTCTTTAATACCAACATTTTGCAATCTATCATACAGTAATATTTTTCTCATACTCTCTGCTACTCCAACTTCTTCTAAGTGTTTCTCAGTATGACCGGCAGTACAAATAGCTAATCCTTTTTGTATTTTAATTTTTGATTCAGAATGATCATCGGAATATGCGTATCCAACTGTATACACTCTATCAAACCAACCTTTTAGTTTTGCTGGACAATCACTCCACCATAAAGGATAAACAAATACTATTAAATCTGCTCTTTTCATTTTATCTTGTTCATATTTCACATCTACAGGAATAGGTAAAGATATATTTTGACTCGATTCTCTCTTATATTCATCTAAACTCATATCACTTCTAAACCCCATTTTATATAAATCTGATAACTCATATGTATGACCCGATTCCTTAATCCCTAGAATAAATGAATCTAGGACTGAATGTGTGAATGAGTATTCATCAGGATGAGAATATACAATAAAAATATGCATTCAAATCTTCCCCTCTATAATTCTTCTATTATGGATGTCCCTTTAGAATTATCCTTACAAGTCCATTGCCACTCTTCAAATAATCTAAGTTTTCCACTTTGTAAAATTTCCGGTTTTGAATAACAAATTCCTGTCATAAACTCATTCTTCTCATTTATATGGTGATATCTCATTTCTAAGCAGCCATCCTCTTTTACAATTGCTATCAAACTTCCATGTTTCACATTTCCGCCGGAATAATCAGCCCAAGCTATATCCCCTTTCTGATAATACTCAAAAATCGTATTTGATGAAACCTCTCCATTTTCAGTATTTTGTATGCTAATAAACTTTTTACCATGCTAGTTAATCATTATATTTTCCTCTTCCTTTCCTCTGCAAAAATTTACGTATATAATCACTAATGTCAGATAACGTTTCCGTGTTTGCGACGCCTTCGAGCTTACAAGGAGCTGCTAATGCCGGGGCACCCTCTGGGTCGGCTAATGCTGCGACTGACTCGGTTAGCGAGATGGTGTGGTGCGCTGACCCTCCCCCCATAAACCTGCCCTCTAGCACCCTTGCGAAAACACATTGTTATCTGCTGTCACTGACCTCAAACTTCCCTGAAGTCACATCTTTAAATGATATATCACAAAATTTATATAGCTTTTGAGCTTCTTTTTTTGAACAGTACACTTCAAATTCTGATGTATAACTGATATTCGTTTTTAAAAGTTCCACCGACTTAGGATTCCTAGTAAGTTTAAGTATTCTCGCTATTTCCTGCTGACTATCTAAGTAATGTGCATTTTTTTCCATTCTTTTCTCCATACCTCTTAAATCATATGATATTTCCATTTGCTCATACTTAATAATATCTCGCCAGTAAGGATAAAAAGTAACGAGTTCTAAGAATTCCTTCAAACTATTTGATATTTTTCCATGAGTCCCTTTTTTACTTACATATCCAACCGGATATTCATGATCTGTAATACTCCCTGCCCCACCAATAGTTCCAAAACAATTGCCTATACTATCAACTGCGAAAATCCAAAAACTCGGAACAGGATAGAATTTAAAATCGTCCAATTTTTGTGTTGTACAAAAAAATAAATCACAGTTGTTTTCGAATAATTTGTATATGTTTAAATTTCTCTCATCCTCAGGAATCAGAATAATATTTTTTCCTGCCAAAACAATTTCTATTTCTAATTCATTAGAAAATAATTGCACTGAATATCCCGGCACTCCATTTTGACCTTCAATATCTAATAACCGTTTTAAGCTCATAACCAATTCCTTTCAATCCTCCAAAATAAAGTTCCTTATCTTATAAACCCTTCAACGGATACCACAACATTACTTTAGTGATTGCAGATAACAGTGACGCCGGTTCCCGAAGTGTCCGAAGGACATTTGGGCATTGGCCGGGCACCGGCCGATAGGCGACGTGGCGCTTAGCGCTACGAGCCGTGTCCTCGGGAACCGGCGTCACTGATAGGTGGGCATGGCGCGCAAGTGACATGTCCCGCCTATCGATCCCTTGTTTACGACGTCCCTGAACCGAACCCGTTTTAACCCTACCCCTTGGTGGAGTTTCGCTCCCGGTGAAGGGATGTGGTGCGCTGACATTTCCACTGACTCGTGCATCCAGCACCCTTGTGCAAACACATTGTTATGTGAAGTCAGGATTAACCCTAGCCTAAATAGAAAGTGACCCTATAAAATTTAAGGTCACTTCCAATTGACGGTTACTTCATCAACTTCAAATATAAATCTAATGTTCTATTTAATGAATCTACTACTAATTTAATAAAATCGTTGAAATCATCAATTGTATGAGCTTTATCTAATGCATTATAATAATCAATTCTCTCTTCTTTTCTAATTATAATAGGAGGAAATCCATTTTTCATTAACTCAAGATTCAGCAGTAACCTGGCTGTCCTACCGTTTCCGTCTATGAAAGGATGAATTTTTACAAAAATTATATGTAGTAATGCAGCCCTTTCTATTACATGTAACAACTGGCCTTCTAGATTATACCATTTTAATAACTCCGACATTTGTTCTGGTACTATAAAATAATCTGGTGGAATATGAGTTGCTCCACTAATAAGTACATTTTCTTTTCTGTACACTCCAGCATTCTCGTCATCAATACCTTTAAGTATTAATCTATGAATACTTTTGATCTGCCATTCTGAAAAATCTTCATTTTTCTTGACTATATCTTCTACATAAAGAATTGCCTCTTTATGATTTACTGCTTCTAAATGTTCCTTTAATGTTTTTCCACCAATAGTAATACCTTCTAACACAACTTTAGTTTCAGAAAGTGTAAGAGTATTTCCCTCAATTGCATTTGAGTTATACGTCCAGTCTAATAGTAAGCTTTCTCTAATACTTTTTATGGTATTAATCTGTAGTGGTCTTTTCTTATCTATTAATTCTTTTTTTTGATCAATCTGTTCAAACATAAACTTCCTCCGCCAATAGATTATTCATAGCCCTATTATAATACCTTCTGGTAATTATTACAAACATAATTTACCCATACTAGTAGCTTTAATACATCTACCATATATTTAATCCTGATTTCACATAACGTTCCCGTGTTTGCGACGTTCCTGAGCCGGACCCTGAAGATTGACCGTCTTGGCGGAACTCGGTTCCCGGCGATAGGGATGTAGTGTGCTGACCTCTCCCTAAAAACGTGTAGCCAGCACCTCCCGTAAACATATTGTTATGTGAAGCTTGTCCTCCCCATATGGTTGCTCTCCTTTTTAGACATAAGGAGCGATATGAGGTCGCTCCAGATATTTTTTCTATACAATTCCATTTTTCTTAACAAGTGATGTTTATTATTTTATATTGTATTTTTCTTCTCTCTTTTTGAAAGCAATATTTCCACCTTCAAGAACATCACAAACATGCTCTCTTATTCCTTGTGATTTTAATACTACTTGCTCTGACAAATCCAATTTCTTTGTATTTTCTAAACTTCCCGCAACATATTGAAATTTTAGACCATTTGTATTTTTAGAGTTTTCTCCATGCTGATTCGCCACTATTACTTGCTCTGCATCAGCTCCGACAACAATATTCGGATTATGCGTTACTAATATAACTTGTCTTTCCTTTTTCTTAGTTTTTATATACTGAACAAGCTCATTATAAATAGCTCTATTATCCAAACTATCTTCTGGCTGGTCTATTAATATAGGGCATCTTTTTCCACTAAATTCCAATAATAATTTCAATATTACAAAAGCTTGTTTCCCTTGTGACATATTGAAAAATTTATCATTCTGATAAACTAAGTCAAAAGAAATTTTATACCAATTTTCTGACAATAGCTCATTTGTAACCAATGATTCTTTATTTTTATAAATTGATTTAAAATCAAACTCTCTATTCAAAGCTTTATTTAAAAACTCTTCGATTTTATTCTTTGTATCATCTTTAAAGTTTTCAACAAAGTCAACAATATATTTCTGTTTTTCATTCCCTTGTAAATTAAGTCTTTCCTTTAGAAAATTATCTAGGTTGTCTTTTGAAAACTTAACTTCCACATTGAATTTTATTCCCTCAGCTTCAATTGAAAATTCATTCTTAAGTTTTTCTATTTTCTCCTTATATAGTAATTGAGAATAAATTATTTTCTCTTTTAAATCACTTAACTGTTTTTCTTTAACTGAAACTCCCTTTTCCATTTCCTTTATTTTTTCTAATTTTTCTTTTTCAATTTTTAATTTATTCTGAAATTCTTCAAATGCCTTGTTTTCTTCAAGTATTTTTTTTCCATCTGCAAAACTCTTTTCTTCTTTAATTCTATCAATTTCTATTTGTTTTTCATTTATACTTTTTGTTAGTATATCTATTTTTGATTCAATTTCTTGATTCCATTTGGTTTGTGTTTCCAGTTTTAAAACCTCAAAAAAGTCTATAATTTCTCTTCTTAACTCATCACTTAAAGAATTTAAGCGATAAATTACATCTGTATCAAAGATTTCTTTTCCCTTTTGATAATTAAGTTCATTTATATCATTTTTATATTTTTCAATTACATTTGTTAAGATAAGTATTCTTTCAGATAGCTTTGCATATTCATCTAATAATTTGGATTGTTCTTCTGTCTTTTGACTTAACAGCTCAATTTCTTTGCCTAACTTTAATATTTCTTTCTCTACCCCTAATTTATCTCCCATTTCTTTTAATTGTCTATTCTGTACATCTAACTCAGCTCGAACTTTAAAAATAATATTTATGTTGCTTTCGATATATTCCTTATTTTCACGACAAAATTTATTATAATTTAGTATAATTTCGTTTTCATTTCTATCTTTAATGATTGATGATACCAACTCATCTATTTTTTCACTACTTTTCGCAATATTAAACATATGATTTTGTTCAAAATAATCAATATCTCTGTCAACACCTTCTTCCGTATCTTTCCAATTTATTTTTATACTGCTATTTAAGCTTTCTATAAATTCATTATCGACATATAATTTGGGATTTATTTTTTTAGCTATTGAAGTAAGCAATGTAGATTTTCCAGTGGATCGTCCACCAATTATTGTATTTAGGTTTTGATTCAATAATATCTCTTGATTCCAAGTTTTGCCTGATAATTGAATAGAATCAATTACTTGATATCCAGTTTTATCTTCTGGTTTGTTTTCCTGTATCATTACTCTATCATCTGGTTCAAACATTATTTGCTTTAATCCTTCAAAAGTTGTGTCTGCCTTAATCCAGCAAAATCTCTTTTTATCGGGAATACATATCGTTCTTCCATCCTTTGAACCATGATAATCTGAACCATGAATACATGGAATTAACTTCCCATATTTCTCTATGATTGTTGGTTTCGAGTCAGTCCTTTTTCCTATAAAATATTCTCTGTCATTTGGTTGTCCTGAGAATATTACATTTACCCCATTGTAAATTATATTCCTTATTCCCTGAATATCTTTTATTCCTGAAGCCCCATCCGTACTATTATTTGAAACTGCAACCAAAACATTTTCTTTAAAACTTTGAGTTTCATTATTCAAAACTTCAAAAAATTTATCGTAAGATATTACGAATTCATTTAATCCTCGTTTAAACTTAGCCTCTTCACTTATATTTCCTTCTAGTAATTCTCCATATTTAATAAGATGATTTTCTTTGCAAGTATAGTTATGGGGAGGCATTACAAATTTATGTAGAAAACTTTCTATATCTTCAATAGATAAAACTTCAATATTAGGAATTATATGTAGATTTATTTTTCTATTTTCTCCTGTAACTGGTGTGATTCGCAACTCTATATTTGGCAATATCAAATCTATATTCGATAGTCTCTCCTTATTTGATAATATAAGTTTGTATCCATCCAAAGAAAAGTAATCCGTTATTCCAAGTACCTTTATGTCTGTTAATGTCTCCAACTCTTTAATAAAATTTTCTTGTTTTTCCTCCAATGTTTCTCCAAGAAAACAATCATTCTTTGCACAGGTATATTTAGTTGGTGCATGAATATGTAAATCCCATTTCATCCATTCAGAACCTCTACTAAAATTCATTTCTACACCCCTTTTCAATTATTCGTTTTTCAATATCATTGCTTAGGTGATACCATGTCCGCCGGTAATAAAAGTGGCGGTTTTTTTCTTTATTTTTTCGCAAGTTCACATAACGTTCCCGTGTTTGCGACATCCCTGAGCCGGACCCAACTAACCCTTCCCCCTTGGCGGAGCTTCGCTCCCGGTAAAGGATGTGGTGCTCTGACCGTTCCATAAAAGCGTGCTTCCAGCACCTTTACGCAAAAACATTGTTATGCGAAATTTATTTAACTTATCTCACTTTCTTGAGTTTAGAAATTGTATTATTTAATCTTTGCAGAATATCAATATGTAAGAATGGAAGTTCTTCATTAATCTTACTACTAGCTGAAAAAAATCTTTTTCTATTTACAACCTTATCTATATTTCCATTAGTAAAATCAGGTTGTAATATAAACCTCTCTACCAGCTCATTTTCTTTAATAACATGAAATATCTTTTGATGTTGCTCCCATGACCCATTATGTATTAGTTCATTTCTCAAATTAACTATAGTCTTCACTGTTATACAATCCTCAAAAATAGTACCTCTAAAATCAATTTTCTCTAGTTTCTTCTTATCTCCATAGAGTTTATTTAATGATCTTAGTTTAGGATATTTACTAAATTCGTCATTTAGATTTTCTAACTCATAAGCTACTTTAGTCAACAAATCAAAGATAGAATATATAGAAATAATATAGTTGTTTAAAGTTGAAAAAACTAATGCAGACTTTCCTGAAGTAGTCCAAATTACATCATTTTTGTTTCCTAAGCTATGAAACTCAACTTCACTTAGCGTAATATAAAAGTTAATAAAGTTCCAGTTTGTATTCATAATTGTATTCTGAACTGAACTTATCAATGATTGACAATCGGCTAAATATAAATGCTTATGAAACTCTTCCTCATTAATACTATTAACATTTTTCTGAAAAGAATCTTTATCTAACCAAAAATCGGAATCTAATCCTGCATGATAAATCCACATAGGTATTTTACCAATGTTACTATAGTACTCATGTCTATTTGGAAAAATTTCATCTTGAAAAACATCGTATAAACTAACACATTCGTTATCGATAGAATATAAAATGTTATCTCCTTTATATGAATATTGTTTGTTAAATTCTGATATATGAAAATTTTTATCATTTATTTCTTCTAACTTTAAACCATTGATTGAATAATAATTCATATACAAGACACCTCTTTAGTATAATTTAGCATAACGTTTCCGTGTTTACGACGTCCCTGAGCCGGACCTCAAAGATAGACCGTTCTGGCGGAACTTCGTTCCCGGTGAAGGGATGTTGTGCGCTGATATTTCTCTAGTTGCATACTTCCTAGCACCTTTACGAAAACACATTGTTAGATGATGGACAAAAAGAGTCATCACCTAGTAATAACTCCCCTTACGTTTCTTCTATTAAGCTTTGAATTAAAATATGTATTCTAGGTAACTCTTTTCTTACCACATTCCATAAAATATCTAAGTCAACTCCGAAATAATCATGTATCAATACATCTCTTAGTCCTGCCATCTCTTTCCATGGAATGTCATACTCTTTTAGTCTCAATTCTTTTGAAATTCTTTTTGTTGCTTCCCCTATAATTTCTAAATTTCTAATTACAGCATCTTGGATCAGTTTTGATCTGAAAAATTCAGATTCTCCAGGTTCTATATACGATTCTATACTTCTGATAGATTCAATTATATGAATTAAATATATTTTATCATCTTTCATATCTCCACCGCCTCTGTCATTACTTGCTCTTTAATCAATGGATGTAATAATTTCTTTGTAACTACGTCTACTTCTTTATCTAATAACGATTCTAAATCATGTTTTAATCTAATTAAATCAAACAAAGTTCTCCCGTCCTCAAACTCAACTAAAAAATCAATATCGCTTTTATCATTATCTTGTTTCCTAGCAACTGAACCAAATAGGCTTATTTTAACTACACCATTTAATTCCGCAACTTTAAGTATCTCAATTCGCTTTTCATTTAATAAGTCAATTGATTTCATTAGATTCACCTCTAATCTATTATACAGTTTTTTACATATTCTTACAACATTTATTGCTATTACAAAGTTTGATAGTCTGTCATCTAACGTTTCCGTGTTTGCGACGTCCCTGAACTGGTCCTTAGAGATAGACCACCTATAGAACGGCATTTTATGTGCAACTCAATTGACAAAATCTATTTGAAATAAATAAAGGATAAACATCAAGTAGTTGACTAAATTCTTGTCAACCTATTTAATGGTTATCCTTTTTATGTTATTATTACAGTCTATATTTATTTAGAAAGAAAGACAGAAGTCTCCTCTACCACAATTCAACTTCTGTCCCCATAAAACAATATTATGATAACTCTAATTACAGATAAAATCAATACATTTAATCAAATTTCATATAATAAATTTCTTGATACTATAAACCTCTACCAATTATCTTGCTCCTGTACCTTGTCTGGCTGCCTTATTAAACATGGTTACTATAACCGTTCTATTAAGACACCCGAAGGTTTCATTACACTGTCCATTTTGCGCATGAAATGTAAACGCCGTGGGCAAGACGCATGCCATATTCCCTAAGTTTATCGTTCCTTACTCCCAAATACTTCTTAATGACCATATATCAATGATAAGAGCATATATTTCCAATGATTCATTTGAATCCATTATGACTACCAATGAATATATAGATGAAAGTAACATCAGATATGTTATCAGTATGTATTTAAGGTACTGGAAGGAAGCTCTTGCTGCTTTCGGATTTTCTATTGCCGATGATATCGTATCCATCATAAGACACTGTCTTTCTACATTCAAACGGCAGTTTATGCAGATTAAATGCATACCAAATATTATATTTACATAAAACCACATAAGCCTGTTTTACCATTTGTTTTTTATATTCTAAACTCTAAATATACTTTAAATAGAAGGAGGATTTTAAAGATGAATGATGAAGCAAGAAGAAATATTGCGCTTTTTAGATACGGGATCATCGCTCCAATAGTAAGTGGAACCTACGATGAAGATAAAAGTATAAAAGAGTTTTTTTCTGATACGGCTAAAAAAACCTATACCAATCCAAGAGGTGAAGATACAAAAATTTCTGCCTCAACTCTTGAACGGTGGTACTACAGTTATAGGCAAAGTGGCTTTGATACCCTTATTCCACAACGAAGGCGTGACACCGGACAGCCCAGAAAAATTGACGAAGATATAATGGAGCAGGTTCGCTTTCTAAAAAAGGAATACCCACGAATACCTGCAACTTTAATACATCAGAAGTTAATTGATAATGGCACCATAAATAAAGGTGATATATCTCTCTCTTATGGAAAGTAATTTATTATGTGAAGTTGGTAGCTAAAATCGTTACATTTCAATAGAATATTTGTTTTTAACTTTGCATAATAATTTCTGATATAGTAGATAGAAAAGGAGAATTCAGTGATGAATATGACTACTATATCATTAAAACAATTAATCAGTAGTGTAGAATCACACCTTAGTGCTTCTGGATATTCCAAAAATACAATTAACAGATATCGTTCTTGTTGGAGAAAAATATTAAAACGATGCAGTATTTATGGAATAGAAGAATTTTCTTATAAAAAATGTTTGTCATTTATTCAAGAAGAATACAATATCCCATCATTAGAAAACCTCAAGCACCACCATGTATTTTATCTTAGGACTATTAAAGTTTTGAATGAGTATGCACTATATGGTAAGATTCTTAAATGTCATCAAAAATTAGGAGTTCAGGTAGTCTCAGAATTTGCAGATATATTATCCGAATTTCTAAATACTGGATTAGAATCTGGATTGACTAAAAGGACTATAGAAGGTAAATCTATTCAACTAACAAGTTTTCTTAATTATATTGAGAAAATTGGTATAAGGAAAATTAGTCTACTGGAACCAGAACCTATTCTCTCATATGTGAAATATATTTCCGAAAAGGGTTATTCTACGTCTACTAGAAGTGGTATTCTGTTCACATTAAGAAACTTTTTATCCTTCTTATATGAAAAAAAGTATATTACTACTCCCATGCAAAGAATTATTTCCTGTTATTTTTTCTAATAAAATGGAGCGTATTCCATCTTACTATAATGAAGATGAACTTAAGAAAATACTTTCACATGTAAATAGAGATAAGGACATAGGTAAAAGAGATTATCTAATTTTATTGCTTGCCATACAATTAGGAATTCGTGCTGGTGATATCCGGTTAATGAAGTTAGAATTCATAAAATGGAGCAAAAATACAATTGAATTTATTCAAAGAAAAGACAGGAAATCCAATTCAAATCCCCTTGCCCGATAATATTAAATATGCAATTATTGATTATATTAAAAATGGTCGCCCAAAGGGAGAGTCCCACTATATTTTTTTAAGACATCGAGCGCCATTTGTACCTTATGGATCAACAAATGTATTTCATTATGTAATAACTCGATATATGGATGAAGCGATGGTATCTTATTCAGATCGTAAACATGGATTGCATTCTATGAGACATAGTTTGGCAAGTAATCTACTAAAAAACAATACACCCTACCCAGTAATTACAGGGATACTAGGGCATGAAAATACAAGTACAACTCGCCTGTATCTATCAATTGATATTGAGCAACTCCGCTCTGTAGCATTGGAGGTGGCATATGAAGAGTAGAGAGATTACCTATATCTTTACGGGTCCCCTCGCAGAATATTGTACAAAGTATATAGTCTATAAACGCAGTCTTGGATTTAAAATGGGATCATCTGTTTATTATCTTTTAAGGGGAATGGACACTTTCTTTTTTTCAAAGATGGTCTACCATTAAATTCTCACATTCTCACCAAAGAAATGGTAGAAAAATATGTAGCACGTCGGGGAGTAGAATCAGTTAAAACACAACATATGAGAATGAGCATTATTCGTCAATTTTCTTTGTTTATGAACCGAATAGGCTTTAGCTATTATGTATATCCTGAAACAGATCTTGTTCAAATTAAAAATGATTTTACTCCATATATTTTTACACACAATGAGATAAATAGACTAACTAAAATCCTTGATAAAATTCCAATTAGTCCAAGATATCCAACATACCATATTATATATCCGATGTTATTTAGGATGCTTTATGGATGTGGACTAAGAATTAATGAAGCCCTTGGTTTGAGAATGAAAAATTTAGATATTGAACAAGGAATCATAAGGTTGGATGCCACCAAGAATAACATACAACGTCTGATGCCTATGTCCAAATCACTACTTAAATATTGTAAAAAGTATGTAAAGAGAATGGGTTTTTCATCTACATATGACGGTTACTATTACCCTAGTAAAAATGGTAGTCAATATAATAGCACCCCCGTATACTGTCAATTTAGAAAGTTTATGACCTTTGCTGGAATATTTAGAGAAAATGGAACAACTCCTCGAGTACATGACATTCGCCATACGTTTGTTTGTCCATGCTTTGGAAAAGATGGTTGACGAAGGAAATGATATATACTGTTCACTTCCAATTCTAAGCACATATCTTGGACACAGGGGTTTGGAAAGCACAGAAAAATACCTTCGATTAACAATTGAAGCCCATGCTTCCATCATTGACACAATGACTGAGTACTACAACAATGCCTATCCGGAGGTGGTAGACTATGAAAATTAATTATTTTCAACAGTTACTGTCCTCTTACTTTCTAAAACATATACCTGAACGTACAAATTACAGTGATAATACGATTAAATCTTACAGAGATACATTCATTCTTCTCTTTCAGTACCAGGAAGAGTTTCTAAACAAATCGATTTCTAAAATGAGACTTGAGACGTTGTCCAGAAAATATTTAGAAGACTTTCTAGTTTGGTTAGAGAAAGAAAAACAATATTCCGTGTCAAGCATTAATCATAGGCTCTCAGCACTCCATGCTTTCTTCAAATATATCCAAATGGAAAAGCCCGAGTATATTGAACTTTGTTCATCAATATTTGATATTAAAACTCGCAAAGTACCTATTATTCCAATGAACTATATCTCAGTAGAAGCCATTAAACATCTATTTCGTCTTCATGACAGTTCATCTACAGAAGGACGAAGAGAAATGGCAATATTAGTTCTCCTTTATGATAGTGGGGCTAGAGTTCAGGAAATTGCTTGATTTAACTTTTGGAGATATTCGAAACATAAAACCTGCTACAGTAAAATTAACAGGAAAAGGCAATAAAACAAGAATTATACCCCTAATGCCACAAACACTTGATATCCTAAATATCTATATGAATGACTGCAAAAGAAAAAAAGAAATGCAACCTGTACATCCCTTGTTTTTCAATAAAAAGTTTGAGAAACTTACAAGAGCTGGAATTGCTTATATATTAGATAAATATGTAAAGAAAGCAAGGAGTCTACATCCAGAACTATTTTCAGGAAAGATATCACCACATACCTTAAGACATAGTAAAGCTATGCACTTGTTAGAAGGCGGAGTAAATTTAATTTATATTAGGGACTTTTTAGGCCATACATCTGTTATTACTACAGAAATTTATGCAAAATCAAATCCTGAAATTAAACGTAAGGCAATAGAAGAAGCAAGCCATAATGTTTTACCGCTAGAAAAATATTCAGAAAAGGAGAAAGAAGAAATGATAGAATGGCTTAAAACAATTATCTAAAAAATTATGTGAAGTTTGAAGCTGATATTTGGTTGGTTTAATCAGTATATTGCTTCTTACTTCACATAATAAATCACTTTCCATAAGACGAAATCGGCTACTTACCTATTGATAGACAGGGAGCTAACTTACTATTTCAACTGATAAATAAGCGTTATGAAAAGAATTCCACAATTATAACTACAAATCAACCATTTAGTAAATGGGGAGAAGTATTTTCAGATATTACTCTTGCAAATGCAATACTAGATAGGCTTATTCATCATTCTACTATTATTAAAATAACGGGACCTTCTTATAGACTAAAGGGTAAAGTAGAGTTGCTTGAGTCTAAGAAAAATAACAACTAATTATAAAAATTGTACATTTTGAGATTATAATTTTTGAGCATTTTTGTATTGACATTTACAGTAGCTTGGACTATATGTCGCCTATGGAATATGAGCAATATCATAGACAAAATAAAGCTTTAGAAGTTGCGTAATTAGTTTGGCGCAGCGAACTATTGATATTGAGGGTGGGTATGGTAGCTTGATAAGGCAAGCTCTTTATTTTTACAAAGCGGCCTCAAGACATTGAACCCATAGCCACAAAGGCTCAATGTCAATAGCAAACGGCTATCTGGAAATATATGCATGTAGTATTCTTGCTACTAGTCCGAAGCTACCCGTTGATATTTAATGGTAAAATATACCTATATAAGCATTATACGGTATTTAATAAAATGATTAATTAGAAAAAGTTCAATTAAACTAGCAATTTTAAGAAAACAGGAGCAAAGTACATTTATTCGTGTCCATCTAGGCTATATCACTCCACTTTTACTTGTTTTTCATATGTTTTTAAATCAGTATAAGCCTTAATGCCTTTTACACCAAAGTAACCTCCTGTAATAACCGCCATTAAAACAACTACAAGTATTACTTGTTTCTTTCTCATGTAATCTATCCCCCTCAATTTTCATTTATATTTCTGATTATAGATATGAAAAAACCTTCAAATGTACTTCTATCAAATAGACTCTCCAGCGCACAACCCAAATAATTTAGCACAAGGATGTGCCTCCCTATACCTCATCTGTCCGATAACGTCTCGCATTTGCGATGCCTTCGAACTGGACCTCAAAGGATTATCCCATAGCGGAGCTTCGCTCCCAGTGAGAAGGTGTGGTGCTGAACCTGCACGCAAACGTGCTTCTAGCACCTTTATGCAAATGATTGTTATCGGATGTTTTTTATTCTCTTGGCTTTGCATCACTACCTGCTAATATGCCACCGTCAATATTCAGTTCAATACCTGTCACATACTTGCTTTCATCACTTGCTAAATATAAAACACCGTAAGCTACATCAATTGGCTCCCCAAAATATCCCATAGGTATTCCAAATTCGATTTCTTCAATTAATTTCTGTCTTTGTACTCCTTCACCTAGCATAATATCCCACATCGGTGTCATTATAGCTGCAGGATGAACACTGTTGCATCTTATTTTATAACCTTTTTCCGCACAATAAAGAGCAACACTTTTAGTGTGATTCCTAACTGCAGCTTTACTTGAGGCATAAGCAACTGCTCCAGGTATACCTACAATTCCACTTCTTGATGAGATATTTACAATGCTTCCTCCTTGTTCTTTCATAAGCTTAATTGCATATTTGCATCCCAGCATTACACCTGTTGAATTGATTCTATGAACTTCTTCCCATGTTTTTAAGTCTGTATTTTCAGCATCCCAGGGTCCAGGAGATTCTAAAAACCCTGTAATTCCTGCATTATTAACCAAAATATCAAGTCTTCCATAATTCAAAGTAATATGCTCAACAGCTTGCAACCAGGAATCTTCACTTCCAACATTTAAATGAATAAACTCTGCTTTTTTTCCCAGTTTTTTTGCTAATTCTTTTCCTTCTTTTTCTCTTATATCTGACACAATTACAATTGCATCTTCTCTATGGAATAGTTCAGCTATTGCTTGGCCTATCCCTCGTGCAGATCCAGTAATTAGTGCTATTTTATTTTTTAACCTCATAATCAATACTCTCCCATCATATAAATATCCGATAACGTTCCGCATTTGCGACGCCTTCGAACTGGACCCTAAAGGAATATACCCCTTAGCGGTGCTCGCACCCAGCGAGATGGTGTGGTGCTGAACTTGCCCATAAAACGTACTTCCAGCACCTTTATGCAAATGTTTTGTTAGACGATTTACCGAGTTCTTCCTTTCAGAGATTGTCACGAATGTCACGTCTATCAACCAACTATATTCTATATATCAATTTCGAGATAAAATGTAATACTTATCTTCCATGTAAAAATTCTCGGGATTAAACAATGATTGTATATTATAAAGTACTGGGTCAGAAAGTTTTAATTCTTCTCCTATCCAATAACCATATAGTTCTATTTTATTGTCAACGGTCTGTGAAATTAAATCCTCGCAAAACATACGAAGATCGTTCATTCTTTGAATGTCTTTTTTACTTGACTCTATAATCTCTGTAATTAAGTCTTTTGGTAAACTTTCATAATCACTATCCTTTAAACCTTTTGGTATTGAAAATTTACATGAACAACCTTCTTCCGTCCCAATAAAATATAGTTGTTTATCTGGAAATAGAGAGGATATATTATAGAGATCATTGCTGAGATTAATCTCACTAATACTTAAATAAGGTGATTTTGCAGATTGAGGTAGTTCAGATAATTTATTAGGCAAAACAGCATATAACATTAAACACATAGTAACCTCCTTGTATATTCTAATACAGTAAAACAAGTCTATATAAATTATTATTTTATTCTATTGATGGTGGTAAATCTCGCTTTAGTATTTCGTCTAACGTTTCCGTGTTTGCGACGTCCCTGAACTGGTCCTTAGAGATAGACCACCATAGTGGAACTTCGTTCCCAGTGAAGGGAACGTGGTGCGCTGACCTTCCCATTGAACAGTGCTGCTAGCACCCCCACGCAAACATAATGTTAGACGGCGTATACTCTTATAAGACCGATTACTACGAGTCTCCACTCTCTCATTTTTCAAAATTCTAACTTCAATCACCATTAAATATATATTTATAACTACAATCTTTACCATCACATATCGATCAAATGTCTAATGATAAGCTTATATCAAGCAAAAAATTTTTAATGCATTGTTTTCCTAATACCTCTTTTGAGTTATAATAGTTAATAGGAGGTGTTCCTATGGAAGAATTGTTAAAACAAATAATCGATAAGCTTAATACACTTGACGATAAAATTACAAATATTGAATCTGGCCAAACACGCATTGAAAAAAAGCTTGATGTTATTTATGACCACACTGCGGATTTAACAGAATTTAGAGCATCTACTAATGGATATTTGAGCGAAATCAGTAAAGATGTTGGCTTTATTAAACATAAATTACACCAAAATGAAGAAGAAATTTTTGATATTAAAACATATATAAAGTTGGCAAAGTAGTTGAATTCATCAGCTACTTTTATTATTTTACGGGGATATTCTAAAGAACAATGTCGTCTAACGCCTCCGTGTTTGCGACGTCCCTGAACTGGACCCTAGAGATAGACCCCTTGGTGGAACTTCGTTCCCAGTGAAGGGAACGTGGTGCGCTGACCTTTCCCTCAACACGCGCTACCAGCACCCTTGCGAAAACACATTGTTATCTGCTGTCCGCCACCTACATACCCTCTATAACCAGCATTTCTAATTATTTAGTGACGTATTAAAAAGATAATACGTCATAATTAATACATTGTATTTATTATTCGTATTAAAATTTATAGATTAACTTAATTTATTCCTATCTCAGACAAATCGATAAATTCTAGTTCCATTTCTGCTTCTGCTTTTGAACGATAAAAGGTGATTTTATCATAGGGTTTCAAGTTGTTTTGCCATGATTCTATATTACTCAGAAAACCAGCTCCGTTTTCAGAGATTATAAAGCACTCTAAATCCTTATTGATATAACAAATTGGTGCGTCACTTTGTAAGTTACATGATTGTCCAATGGTTCCGATAAATCCACCTTTACTATCTTTTGCCATAATATCTACATGTGGAACCGTATAAAATACTAATTGTGGAATGCAATCGTCAAATATAAATTGAATATCATAATCGTTAGCATATCTTTGATACTCCTCATTTCTATCGTTAACACTCATAGAATAAATTGTTGTACCTGCTGATATAATCTCAGTATCTTTTGAATCTACACATATAGCTCCATTAAATTTTGTTCTATCTAGATAAATATTTCGCATCTTCAACCTCCGTCAAATCTATATATATTCATGTACCCATATTGCTTTAACGTCACATTTATCATCTATTACGTATTAACACTATTTCATCTTATCCCAACATCCATAATCAATTAAGCTACCAGCCAATTTTATGTTAAGGATTGCAGATAACAGTGACGCCGGTTCCCGAAGTGTCCGAAGGACATTTGGGCATTGGCCGGGCACCGGCCGATAGGCGACGTGGCGCTTAGCGCTACGAGCCGTGCCCTCGGGAACCGGCGTCACTGATAGGTGGGCATGGCGCGCAAGTGACATGTCCCGCCTATCGTTCCGTGAACTTACGACGTGGACATCTTTCCGAATTATTGTCCATGTCGTGAGTTCGCTGTTAGGAGACGTGTATCATCGTCCCAATGCGATAGACTAAATCTTATTGCTTGAATCTTCAGCAAAGAAATCAATGAAGCTTCTTCCAAACTGGCTCAGTTGAATTCTTTCGTCCTTTCTGATTTTGGGATTCTTGAGCTTATTCGAAACTTTCTTCGCTTTTCCCTTTTCAAGCTCATTTAGGAACTTAGAAAGCTCTAGGAGTGTCTCATATATCTCCTTTTGGTCCTTATCATATGAGGAAATCAATAATCCAGATCTTAAAAGCTTATCTTTGATAAACCTATATTCGTCATATTCCAATGACAATTCATCAAGAAACTTTTGGAAATTATTCTCAAAGTATTCAGGGGAGTTATAATCAAATTGCTTTAAGACTAATATGTCTATCTTTCTTAGACTCTTAAGTACATCAAAATATAATGCCGTATTATCAACATCCTTAGTATCGTTGATAAGATTCCTGATGCCATTAACAATATACGGAATTTTTCTTCATCTCTTTCTTCACTTACATAATCAACAATCATGTCGGAAAACTCGCTACTAAACGCAATCTTTCTTTCTTCTGATATATCATCAAACTTAAGTTTCATGTCGTTCAGCTGCACCTGAAATTCTGAAAGAAGCCTATTAATATTGCGCTCATATCGTTTCTGCTTAATATTAGATATAACTGCTGTAAATCCAGGAATTATAGCTCCTGCCGCACCTTCAAGAAATAATTCAGAAACCACCTCTACTGCTGGTTCACCATAAATTTCAATAAGTTCAAATCTATCATTCTTCTCCATAATTCCCTCCAAACATCAATTTATAAACTTGTCACTTAAGTATCAGATGGGGCATGTCTCCTAACGTTTCCGTGTTTACGGCGTCCCTGAGCCGAACCCTAGAGATAGACCGTCCTTTCGGAACTTCGTTCCCGGTGAAGGGATGAGGTGCTGGCCCTGCCCTAAAAACGTGCCCGCCCGCATCTCCCGTAAACACAGTGTTCTACGACGCGCTAGATGCAATATTTATCCTGCCTCTACTATGTCCTCAGCTTCCACCTGAACATTCATATCTGCATTTTCTTTTCTAACAATTGCTGCATTAATTTTTGATATCATTTCAGTTAATTTTATTTTTTCATCCTCAGTAATCTCTTCACAGTATTCCATATCCTGAAGCAGATTATTTTCATATAGATATTCTATCATTTCAATGTAATTGAAATCAGTTTCCACGTCTCCATGTACAGAACTTACTGTGATTGTACCATCTTCAATTTTATTAAATTTCAGTTTCATATTTATCACTCCCTAAATTTTTTCAAATTGTATTTTTTTACACGTTTTTTTATCGATGATTTGCCACCATCAGTTATTTCAGCAATGTAATCAACAATGTACTTGTTATCAATAGTTCCCTCTAACTGAGACGATCTAATACATATTTTATCTGTATTCCTGCACAAAATAACATTTTGAGCATCACCTAACATTGGAATCGTGGCATTATGCGAAACTAATATTACTTGTTTTTTTGACTTTATATTTTTAATTGCAGCTATCAAGCCATGGTTAATATAGTTGGTTGCTAAGTTATCTTCTGGTTGATCAATGATTAAAGGAGCATTATCTCCTTCGTACCCCAATATAATGTCCAATAGAACTGATGTTTTCCAACCAGCACTTAGATCATCAAAGTTTTTTCCTTCTGAAGTTACAATCCTGTAAGTTTTTTTATTCATTTTTTCAAATTCTGAGTATATTTTAGATTCAAATTCTTCATAATCATTAACCTTTGGATTCCGCTTTGAAAAACCTCTCTCGTAGAGCCTTCTTGGATGTAGTGAATGAAAATTATTTATTCTGTATTCCGTTTTTAGATATCTATTTATTACTTCTACTACTTTATCTTTACTTAATACAAAATCATTCTCGATGTATAGAACATGACCCATTGACATAACTCTCTGTGTTTCACATATGATTGAGTAATTTGCTATGGAATTCATTGTATCTTCAAAACATTTCATAGCCTCTGCGTATTCTTTTATACTTGACAGCATTCTTTCAATGTTTTGTATCTTAGATTGTTGTTCCATGCTTTCAGCAGAAAGAAACATATCTATGTCATTTTTACATTCTTGTATTAGACAACGCATTTCTTTCTCAAACTTTGATAATTCAAATGCACGCTCCAGCTTATCCTTAATGGATTGGATTTCTTCGGAGGCTTCTTCGGCAAAAGGATTTGAGCTAAGAAAATTTCCAATCAGGTCTAACTGTTTTTTATGGTCCAGATAATCCTCCTCATTGTAAGTTGAGTTACGAGCCACCTCATCATCTGGCAGTATTTTACTTGCTAAGTTTTCTTTGAGGTCTGCTTTAGTTATTAGCCTGCTGAAAGCTGGTATTCTAGACAATTTGTTTTCTTGAATTTCAATAGTTTTTACACAGTTTATTAGTGTATTCAAGTCACGCTTCAGGTTTGCGAGGCCAGTTCTCGCTTTTGCAGTTACGTTCTCATCTCCGGGGAATACACTTCTAATTATTTCAATATCGTCAATGCCATTACTTTCATTACTTTTATCAATTACTTTAATAATATAATTTTGATTAATGTAGTGAGGTCGACTTCCAGAGGGGTTAAGAATATTAATATCTTCAACACCAAACTTTGTGTAATCACATTCAGCAAAGTCATTTGAAATTTTTCTGTATAAGGAATCTACAAATAAAGTTTTACCACTTGACGAGCCTCCGATAACGACGTTCAAACCTGGAGTTAAGTCAACATCAATATCAAGAAGATCATTTTTTATGTTAACTTTCTTTATATACTCTGCCCAATCGCTCGGCTTTGTTTCAGAATAAATGAGTCTTGATGATTCTGAAAGTGACAACCTTAAACCATTGAACGTTGGCAACGCCAACATCCAAGTTGGTACAAAAGGACTTGCATCAGAAGCTTTTGCATTAGGATATTCTTTGGGATTATAGTTATCTGTACAAGTAATTAAGTTTACGAATTCATTAATTCCAAGACGTTTAAAATATCTCACCGTATTTTCTAGGCCACCATTGCTCCTTGCTGTGAATCCATCAAACTGATTGTAGTATATGCTACGTTCTAGTGTTGTATCAAAAGTAACGCCATCTGGTATTGATTTGTCAAATGTTGAATGAGATTGTCCACCATGAGGTAATAAAATAAAATCATAAATATCAAATTTTCGTATCACATCATCCAGTTTCGGCACATTTTGAGTTTCTCTTCTTATTACTTTATCAGGATATAAATCATTCAATTTTTCATTGATATCATCAATATGTATTTCAGTAATTGGATTAATATTGAAGTAAATATGACAATGATAAGCAGGCTCACTGTCATAATTCCTAATATGTAATTCTACACCCAGCAGTACATTAGAGCATTTATCTAAAAGCGCAAGATAGGCCTTTTTATTGATTGTATTGTGGTCAGTTAAAGATATTAAAATATCAGAGCCTAATGAATTTTCCTCAATTTTACTCAACAAGCAATCTATATCATATGCTTGATTTAAGGAATTAGGATTTTCAGATGTGTGTATGTGTAGATCCAAATATACTGGATTCATAATGGATTGTACCTCCTTTGAAATTTACTGTCATTTGAAGTTTGCTTTTTACATTTCTCATTTTGTCCTTCAGTGTCGTAGAACGTTCCCGTGTTTGCGACGTCCCTGAACCGGACTCTATAGGAATACCCCTCGGCGGAGTTTCGCTCCCGGTGAAGGGATGTGGTGCGCTGGCCTTTCTCAAAAAATGTGCTCCAAGCACCTATACGCAAAAACATTGTTAGCTGATGGGCTTTGGCCTACAACTCCTGAAGTAGCCGCAGAAGGATACTCCTTAATAAATGTATACGAAAAGTTTGTGATCTATCAATTTCATTTGCAATAACTCTATTTATTATATTAGATCAAATTGCCAACATTGTACCAAATATTAAGCTAGAATGTTCGATACTCTTTGTCATCAATAGCTACCTTCTTCTATTAACTGCAAAACAGTCTCCAACGCATCTATACCATGGCGATTAAAGTGGTGGGGGGTAGTCGGGAACTCATTTAAAGCGCGTCCATAACTATCAGTTAAATAGTCTATATCCCACCTTACTATAATCCCAGTGTTTGGCAAGGTAAAGTTTGCCACATATGTAGCATATGCACCGCCGATCTGCTCTCCTACAAGCGTAGCAAAGCCCATTTCTTTTGCATGGCGGGCAAACAGCGCCGCCGCAGAGTAGTTGTTTTCATTGGTTAAAAGCCATATTTCCCCATCAAAGGGATAATCAGAAATATCTTGATACCCTAACTGGCGCATATGCCGCCATTCGATATTGCTAATACTGGTATTAAACTTGACACCATAAGCCAAATCTTCTAAATCATCCTCATTAATATGTGGTAAATTATTTGCTTTTATAATTTCACTTACAGTAAGCAAATCATCAGTTTCAGCCAAATAACGTGAATACTGTGCCTCAATTTTAAGATTCTCTTCCGCTAAAGATTTTCCAAGCTTACTACCCCGATAAAAAGCATATAAAGGCATATCGGGCATTTTACTCCTGCCCGCCCAAAGTGGTTTCATAATGTACATTCTCCAAAAATCTGTTGATCCTCCACCATTGTCCCTGATATCAATAATCAAATGTTCAAATTTCTGGATATCACGGTAAAATCTTCTCAATGTATCCGATATAGTATTATGGCTGAAATTCATAAAGCTTGACATATTTAAATAAGCTATCCTGTCTTCTTCAATAATTTCTGTATTAACTATATTATGTGTGAACCCATGCGACTGCTCTGCAACCGAAGGTTCACGGCGAAAAACAAACTGAAAAAGAGCCACTTGCTCTTCAGCAAGGGTATTAAAGATGACTTCCTGTTCTTGGTAAAACATTTGGGAGGCAGAGTTAGTGAAGGCATAGTGATTATTGTGTGTATAATAAGGACTCAAAGAACTTGAAAGGACGGGTTGAAACAAATTATATCCTCTAAAATCCAGCGCAAAACTATGGACAAACCCCTCAAGATATGAGAAGAATTCATGTTGAATAATGCTCCAAAAAATATGTTCATCTAAATCAGGCATATCCTCTAAAGAAATATCCAGTTCACTTGCAAGTCCTTGAAGAGAATAAGGATAATTTTCTATCATAGCCCGTGTTTCATTCCCCAGCGCCCTTATATCCACACCTAATCTTCTTTCTGCCACTCCAAAGTATGGAAAAGTTTCTTCCATACTTTGCATCATATAATCAAAATCATATAAAAAGTCTTCTATTGTCAGCTGTTTATCGGATGCCAGCTGCTTATCGGAGTTTCCGCACCCGATAAACAACAGTATTACCGTAAATATTATAACTATAAAAGAGACTTGATGAATAAATTTTTTCATTATCATACACCTCCCTATTCATAACTTAATTATTATAATATGTTATATTATATAAAAACCCATTTAATCATTTTTAGATTGCTTCTTATGAATCCCCACATCAATTTCGCTATCGGTTTTGTAATCAAAATCTTCACTAAACAAACTATCCTCTTATTTCTATTTTCTTACATCCAATTCGATAACGGATACTAGGTCATTCACAAAACCTTTCAGCTAACAGTGACGCCGGTTCCCGAAGTGTCCGAAGGACATTTGGGCATTGGCCGGGCACCGGCCGATAGGCGACGTGGCGCTTAGCGCTACGAGCCGTGCCCTCGGGAACCGGCGTCACTGATAGGTGGGCATGGCGCGCAAGTGACATGTCCCGCCTATCGGTCCGTGTTTGCGACGTCCCTGAACCGGACCCACTTGACCATGCCCCTTGGTGGAGCACCGCTCCCGGTGAAGGGATGTGGTGCTCTGACCTTTCCTTATAAGCGTGCTTCTAGCACCTATACGCAAAAACATTGTTAGCCGAATGTAATCTAACTCAAATGTCCAAAGTACCAATTTACAATTTGAAATTATAACATATATGTGATATTATTTATATATAAACAGAGGTGATTAAATTGTATGAAGTAGAGTACTATGGTGAAAATAATAAATATCCTGTCATAGAATTTATTTCTTCTCAATCACCTAAGGAACAAGCAAAAATATTAAGAGAAATAGATTTATTATCTGAATTTGGTTTGTCATTAGGTATGCCGCATATTAAAAAACTACAAGATACTAATTTATGGGAATTACGAATTAAGCACAGTAGCAACATTTTTCGAGTTTTTTACTTTCATTTTATTGAAGGTAAGTTTATTTTACTCCATGCAATTAAGAAAACTACTAATAAAACTCCTAAAAAAGATATAAATATTGCAATCAAAAGGAAGAATAAATATTTGAAGGGAAGTGAATAAAATGAACCACCAAGAAGTTAAAAACAAGCTCCTTCAATCCCCTGAGGTAAAAAATGAGTATGATGCATTAAAAATAATTTACGATATTAAAAAAGAAATAATTCAGTTACGCTTAGATCAAGGTCTAAGTCAAAAGGATTTAGCAGAAAAAGTTGGAACTAAACAATCCGCTATATCTAGGTTAGAAAGTGGCGAATATAATCCAAGTATCGAGTTTTTAACTAAGGTTGCACATGCTCTTGGAAAAGAGCTTCATATTAACTTTCATTAGATAACAGTGGTTACCCCCACTGTTTTTCTATGGATTATTTCGGCTAACGGTTCCGTGTTTGCGACGTCCCTGAACCGACCCATAGAACCCACCCCATTGGCGGAGCTTCGCTCCCGGTGAAGGGATGTGGTGCAGTGACTTTTCCCTAAGAACGTACTAGTTGCACCTTTTGCAAACACATTGTTAGACGTCGTTGTCCTACCCACTAAAATTATTTTGCTCTTAAACCAAAAATGGTATAATATATATGTAATAACTAATGAGAAGGGGAATGATATGTATGCCTACGATATCTATGTTTTATGGAATAATAATAAGAATGTATTGTGCTCCAGGTGAACATAACCCCCCACATTTTCATGCATATTACCAAGATTATAAATCCATAATCGATATTAACTCCTGTGATATTACAGAAGGCAACTTACCAAAAAAACAGCTAAAACTTGTACTTGCCTGGGCTGAAATTCATCAAGATGAACTCTTAGCCAACTGGCAACTCGCTATGAACAGTGAATTACCATTTAAAATAGAACCTTTGAAATAGGAGGTGTCATTTATGTACTTAGCAATTAAAAGTGTTCAGCCACTTGAGAATTATCATCTACTACTAACATTCGAAAACAATGAAAAGAGAATATTTAATGTTTCTCCTTATTTAACTGATGGCATTTTCAAACAGTTGGTGGACGAAAAATTATTCAATACTGTTAAGGTTTGTTTTGATACAATATGTTGGGACAATGAAGCAGATTTATGTCCAGAATTTTTATATGAAAAAAGTGAACCTTATAACTATTCCTAAGATATCCATGAAGGATATCTTTCTTTTTTTGTCAATAGCTATACAAATGACGTCTAACGTTGTATTAACGAATTATAGTTCGTAAATACATCCTTATTTAATTGTTAAAGCGAATCCAAGTTCGTAAATATTTACTTATTGCTGTCTATTTAGTCTTTTTTTATTCTATCCAATGGACTTTGTATCTTACTAAAGTCTTTTGTACTCACATGTGTGTATATTTCTGTTGTTTTTGAGCTCGAATGCCCTAGTAGTTCTTGTATATACCTTAAATCGGTTCCTCCTTCTAATAAATGTGTTGCAAATGAGTGTCTTAATGTATGAACAGTTACACTTTTACTAATCTTAGCTTTTTCGCATGCAATGTTAAATATTTTTTGAACAGATCTCTCGGTTAAATGATTATCTTCCTTAGATCCAGGAAAAAGCCAATCTGTTGGCTTTACTACTGATACATACCTTCTAAGTTCTTCTAATGCTACTTGTGAAAGTAAAGAATATCTATCTTTTCTACCCTTACCTTGTCTTATGTGTATTAGCATTCGTTGTGAATCTATATCTTTCACTTTTAATCTTACAACTTCCCCTACTCTAAGGCCAGCTGAGTAGACTAGTAATATTATAGCTCTGTGTTTCAGATTCACTATTGAATCTATAATAGCAACTACTTCTTCCTGACTAAGTATGCCTGGTAATTTATTTTCCTTCTTAGGACGTGGTATCTCATATAATAAGTCTGACTTTAAGACAAATTTAAAAAGAAACTTAATTGAGCTTAAAGCTTGATTTACATAAGAATGACTATTTTTTCGGTTCTCTAACAGATTGAATAAGTACTCTTCAACATCTTCTCTTTTTAGGTGATAAGCATTTTTATTTGCATTAATTAGAAAATTTCTACAGTGTACTAAGTATACCTTTTTAGTTTTTTGAGTAAATCCTTTAAGTGATAACATCTCTTCATATTTTACTAGTACTTTATCATTTGAATATTTTACATCAAATAGATCCCTAAGTTGGTTTATCACATTTTCGTTATTTGGAACTATCCAATATTTATTAGATGGATCCCACCTTCGTCCATTTATAGTTTTTATTTTCTCGATGAATACTAAGTCGTAATCAAAACAAACCGCTAACTCCTTGTTATTTAATGTTAAAATATTTATCCCATAACCTATTTCCTTTCCAGTTTATTCTAATTATATAGATTCTGTAATCAACTTCATTTTCCTGCTAATTTTATACATTTTTTGTCAAAATAAAAAACCAAGATTTCATATTCGAGAATCTTGGTTTTACTCTTGTTTGTGATTGATTATTTAATAAATTCCTTAGCTTTGTCTAAAATTCTATTGGCTATGTCTAATTTTGTTGAACTTATTTCTTGTATATCACCATATTTATCCTGACTTCAGAACATAAATTAATAACAAATAATGAGTAAATGTCTAATTTTTAACATTTCTCATTATTTTTTTATTTATTAACGCTCACGACTTGTCGTGGTGTAGAATATGATGTATAATATAGTTAGAGGGTTTTTGTGGAGGTGTAGCATGTATATTAGTAAATCTAAAAGACCAAATGGTAAATATTTTATATCAATCGCTAAGGGGATTAGAGATCCCAAAACTAAGAAATCAAAAAAAATTCAGATTAAAGGTTTTGGTACTCATGATTTAGATTCTAAATCAGGTAAGGAAGCTCTTGCTCAAGCTGAAGCAGATCTAAAAGAAATGATTAGACTGGATGAAGCTTCTCAAGGATTTGAAAACTTTGAAGATTTCATTGAATCATTGTCAAAAGATAAGCTTTCTCTTAATCATAAAAACTTAGGTTATCTTCCATACCTAAAAATCTTTAACCAATTGAAATTACCTAACTTTTTTACTAAAATGGTGAAAGATTCTAAACTAGATTATTCCTTTAGTAACTTAATGTTCTATCAGGTACTTGGTAGATTATTTAATCCTTCAAGCAAGCTTGAAGTGGCTTCTAGAAAAGATGATTTCCTATATGATTTCAGTTTTGTGAATAGCGATAACATTTATTCTTCCCTAGATGTTTTTCTGGATTTAATAAACATAAATCTAAAGCACTAACAGATGGAGTTCAAATCATAAAAAACATGGAAATCCTCTTAGATACCGTTGATTCAGAGGCTAAAAAAATATTAGAATATAACATTAAAAACACTTCTGATGAATTGGAACAAAAT
Source organism: Serpentinicella alkaliphila (assembly GCF_018141405.1). NCBI lineage: Bacteria > Bacillati > Bacillota > Clostridia > Peptostreptococcales > Natronincolaceae > Serpentinicella > Serpentinicella alkaliphila. The sequence continues at coordinate 2,084,106 of NZ_CP058648.1, read as the reverse complement.
ATAGCTACCTATGATAAAAATTTTGAAATGAATGAAAATAAACTTTTCAAACATTTAAATGATCATATAGGAAAGATTATTCCAGATAGAAATATGTCATTAGCATTTTATGACTGTACAACCTATTACTTTGAGTCTTTTGATGAAGACGGATTTAGAGAAAGAGGTATGAGTAAGGATAATAAAAGAAATGAAACACAAGTTGTTATGGGCTTACTAATAGACACCAATGGGATACCTATTTCTTATAGGCTTTTTAAAGGCAACAAACATGAATTACATACCATGGAAGAAGTCATTGACGATATATTAAATAATTACACCATAAAAGAAATCATAATAGTGGCGATAGGGGCTTAAATTCAAGGGCTAACTTAGAGATGATTCGAGGTAAAGGGCTTAGTTACATTGTAGGTTCTAAGGGCAGTGCAGTTCCTAAAGATTTAAAAGAGAAGAAATTTAATTCATCTTGGAACATAACTTCTAATGCAGAAGCTAAATACAAAAGCGGATATATAACCAGTAAAAGAAAGGTGAGTCAGAATGATGAAACCTATGACGAATTAATCATAAAAAAATATTCAGATGTCTACAAAGAACGTGAGATGTTTAAACAAGAGAAAATGATTGAAAGAGCTAAAAAGAATATAAAGGATTTTACAATCAATTCAACAACTAAATCCAAAAGCAAGTATTATAAAGCAGTAGAAAACCCTAAAGAAAAAATAAACATTGAAATTGATGAGGAAATAATTAAACAAGAGCAAGAAAATTTCGGATATTTTTACATTGTTACAAATAAAGTGGATATGAACCCAGCAGATATAATGGTAGCTTATAAATCTCTATATAAAATTGAAGAATCCTTTAGAATATTAAAAACAAATTTAAAAACAAGACCAGTATATCACTTTAAAGAACGAAGAATTAGGTCGCATTTTTTAATTTGTTATTTAGCCTTAGTAATGCAAAGAATATTAGAGTATAAGTTAGCAGTGAATAAAGTTGAATTATCTACCTATGAAATAATCAATGGACTAGAAGGATTTATAATAGATGAAATTGATTACAAAGTAGACAAATTATATATAATGTCAGACAAATTACTTAATAGTAAAATAAACAAAGACATATTTAAGATTGAAAAGAATGTTCTGCTAAGTAATGAAATCCCCAATATAATTAAAAAGATGTAGTGAACGTAAAACAACAATAAAAAGTGCTGAAACTTCTATAGACAGACGATTACAGCACTTTTTCTTATGAATGATGTTCCAAAGTCAGGTTTTATACATTTTTTGTCAAAATAAAAAACCAAGATTTCATATTCGAGAATCTTGGTTTTACTCTTGTTTGTGATTGATTATTTAATAAATTCCTTAGCTTTGTCTAAAATTCTATTGGCTATGTCTAATTTTGTTGAACTTATTTCTTGTATATCACCATATTTATCAATCAGTTTAACAATATTTGTATCCGTACCGAAACCAGCATCCTTTGCCGTTACATCGTTAGCTACAATAAAGTCTAAATTTTTTCTTTCCACTTTGCATTTAGCATATTCTTCAACATTATTTGTTTCAGCTGCAAATCCAACTAAAACTTTATCTCCTTTTGTCTTACCTAGTTCTAACAATATATCTGGATTACGAACAAGTTTAATGCTCATATCCCCTTCTTGTTTCTTAATCTTTTGGTCATTAATCGTCTCTGGTCTATAGTCAGCAACTGCAGCTGACTTAATTATTATATGTTGTGTGTCCATATGGCTTTTAACTGCTTCGTACATATCTACAGCACTACATATAGGTATAACATTAGCCTTAGCAGGCGGAGTTAAATTTGAAGGTCCTGTAACTAGAGTTACATTTGCTCCCCTTTTTACAGCTGCTTCTGCAATAGCATAGCCCATTTTACCCGTAGATCTATTTGTAATAAATCTAATAGGGTCTATTCTTTCTACAGTAGGACCTGCTGTAATTAAAATATTTTTTCCTATTAAATCCTGCTCTACTCCTGTTTCGAGATCAATCAAATACTGTACTATTTCTGCTGGTTCTGCAAGTTTACCGGCGCCAACATCACCACAGGCAAGTCTTCCTGAGCCTGGATTAATAAATTCATATCCTAAGGACTTAAGTTTACTTATGTTTGCTTGTACTATCGGATTTTCATACATTTTTGTATTCATAGCAGGAGCAAAAACTATCTTTGCAGTTGATGCCATGATTGTGGTTGATAACATATCATCAGAAATACCATTTGCTACTTTACCGATAATATTTGCAGTTGCTGGGGCAACTAAAAATATATCGGCTTTCTGTGCTAAAGATATATGCTCTATATCCCAGTATCTTGGGGTTTCAAATAAGTCTGTCACAACTAAATTTCTACTTAACGCCTGAAATGCTTGAGGCTTAACAAACTCCATTGCAGATTTAGTCATAATAACATCTACATTTGCGTCTAATTTTTTCAACCTACTTACAATGTCTAAGGCTTTATAAACTGCAACCCCTCCAGTTACACCCAAGACAATGTTTTTTCCTTTAAGCATGTTCTCTCTCTCCTACTATTTTTTATCGTCTTTTATTTGTGTATAAGTTATATGGCCTTCATAAATCTCTTGTGTTGCAATAGAAACTGGCTTTTTTGAGTCTGTTTTTACTTTAGGCTTTTCATTATCAATCAATTGTCTTGCTCTTTTTGCAGTAGCAATAACTAGCGTATATCTGCTATCAATAATTTCTAATAACTCATTTATTGGTGGGTATAACATAATTTTATTCCTCCTATTATTTTTTACTTTTTTAATTATCTTCACTTTCATTTTCTTCTAAAACATCTTCAACATCTTTGACATCCTTAGTCAATCTATGTGCCACTGTTTCAGGCTGAACAGCTGATAAAATAATTTGATCACAATCTGTTACTATAACAGATCGAGTTCTTCTGCCATAGGTTGCATCAATTAACATACTTCTATCTCTAGCCTCTTGTATTATACGTTTAATTGGTGCAGATTCTGGACTTACAATAGCAACTATTCTATTAGCTGATACTATATTCCCAAAACCAATATTAATTAGCTTAATACTCATTATTATATCCCCCTATTCGATATTTTGCACCTGTTCTCTAATTTTTTCAAGTTCACTTTTCATATCTATTACAATATTTGAAATCATTAGATCACTTGCTTTTGATCCAATAGTGTTAATCTCTCTATTCATTTCCTGGATTAAAAAATCTAACTTTCTACCAACGGAATCAGCTTGTTCAAAAGACTTTCTAAATTGACTTATATGGCTATTAAATCTAACTGTTTCTTCAGTTATACTGCTTTTATCTGCAAATATTGCTACTTCCATTGCTAGCCTCGATTCACCAACCTCTACTTCGTCATCTAGTATATCCCTAATTCTTTTATTTAACTTAGTCTTATATAAATTTAACACTTCTAAACTACGGCTATCTATTTCAGCCACTGTTTTTTCCATAAATAATAATCTTTCTAATATATCCTCTTTTAGTTTGTTACCTTCATGGAGTCTCATACTATTTAAATTTTCTAGTCCATTTATTAAACCAATTTTAAATGACTCCCAGACCTCATCCTTATCTTCCTCTTTATTTTCTATAACTAATACATCAGGAAAACGAGCTATTATTGATGTGTTTATATCATCTCTAATACCTAAATCATCATGTAATTGCTTCATAGCGTTAACATATTCCCTGGCCACTAAAAGATTAGGAGTAATTCTGACTTCACTTTCACCTAATTGATTGTAATTTATAAATACATCAACTCTACCTCTTTTTACGTAGTCCTTAATCATTTGCCTAGCATTCTCTTCAAGATAAGAATATTTCTTAGGACATTTTATATTTATATCTAAATAACGATGATTAACTGACTTTAATTCAACATTAAAGAAAGTATTATTATATTGTGCTTCACCTCTTCCAAAACCAGTCATACTTTTAATCATGTCAAACACCCTTCCGATCATTTATTGTTAAATTTAGTTATTCACGTAAAAATACACACCCTTACATATTTCTTGGGCAGGACCTTCCATGTATATATCTTCGTTTCCTTCTACTGTAATAACTAATTTCCCACCATCTGTAATTACTTCTACTTCATTATCAACTAAATCTAAAAAATTTGCAACACCACAAACGCTAGTTACACCAGTACCACAAGCTAATGTGTATCCTGCTCCTCTTTCCCAGGTTTTAACTTCAATTTTATTTCTACTTATAATTTTTGCAAAGTTAACGTTAGTGTTCTCTGGAAAAATTTTGTTTTTTTCAATTATTGGACCTACTTTTTTGACTGTATCTAAATCCAATTCATCTAAAAAGATAACCGTATGGGGAACTCCCATTAAAACCGTTGAAAACTCAAACTTCACATCATCTACTTCTAAAGTTTGATTAATGCATTTATCGTCAAGACAAGCAACTGGTATTTGTTTAGGGTCAAATATCATCTTTCCCATATTCACCTTAACTTTATACGCTTTTCCATTATTTTCTTTAACTTCTACATCTAAAAGTCCAGCTAATGTTTCTATAGTTAAGTTACGCTTATCCGTAAGTTTATTATCATAAATGTATTTTGTAAAACATCTTAAACCATTACCACACATCTTTGCTTTTGATCCATCGCTATTAAAATATAACATAAAAAAATCTCCAACATTAGAGCTTTTAACCACCATCAGTCCATCTGCTCCAATACCAAAATTTCTATTACAAACAGATTGAGCTAAGTTTGGAAATAACTCATCATGAGGAAAGTCTTCATACTTAATAATTATGAAGTCATTGCCTGCCCCTTGTAGTTTTTGGAATAATATATCCATGGAAACACTCCTTAGTTTTCTTATTTAACATTATTTATATTATTTATACACATAATAAACAATTATAACAAATATTCCTATTTAATTAAATTCTTTTTATTGATATTAGCTAATTTATATTTATATTTATTTTGCATCGACATTTTTTTTATGATATATTTACATTACATTATTTACAGGAGGAATTTCAATATGTCTTTTGATGGATTTGTTGTATCAGCAATAGTTGAAGAACTTAATAGTTTAATTCCAACTGGTAAAATTGAAAAAATTTATCAGCCAGAATTAGATGAAATAAATATACTTTTTAGAAGCTTAGGAAAAAACTATAGACTATTACTGTCATCCCATAGTAATTACTCTAGGGCCCATTTAACGAATATAAATAAAGAAAATCCAATGACCCCACCTAGCTTTTGTATGCTCCTTAGAAAAAATCTAACGGGTGGTAGAATTATTTCTGTAAGCCAGCCAAACTTTGAAAGAATAATTCAGTTAGATATTGAAGTATTAGATGAATTAAATATTAAAAAAACAAAATCCCTTATAATAGAAATGATGGGTAAACATAGTAATATTATACTTGTTGATAAGGAAACAAATAAAATAATAGATAGTATTAGAAGAATATCCTTTGATATGAGTAGATTTAGACAAGTATTCCCGGGGCTTCCATACGAAACCCCACCTATAAATGATAAGCTAAATCCTTTACATATTGTAAGTAAAGAAATGATGTTAAATCATCTTAAACGTAATGAACAAATTCCTATATATAAAAGTATGTACTTGTACTTTACAGGAGTTTCACCACTGCTAGCTAGAGAAATATGTCATAGAGCACAAATAGATATGGATACACCTATTGCAAATTTAAAGGAAGAAGAGCTACTAAGTCTTTTTACTTCTTTCCAATCAATTATGGAGCTTATTAAAGTAAAAGCTTTTAAACCTACAATATATGAGGATCTTAATAAAAATAAATATGTTGATTATAGTGCTATTGAAATTGAACACTTTAATTTGTATGAGAAAGTAAGCTTCGATTCAATTAGTATGTTATTAGAGAATTTTTACAGTGTAAATGATCATAAGGAAAGAATGAAGCAAAAAACTCAGGTTCTTAGGAAGAATGTTACGATTAAATTAGAAAGATTATATAATAAGATTCAAAATTTACAACGGGATTATAACAAAGCCCTTAAGGGAGAAAAGTATAAAATAATTGGGGATTTAATAACAGCTAATATCTATAAAATTGAAAAAGGACAGGATGCAGTAGAAGTAGAAAATTTCTATAGTGAAAATTTAGAGACTATTAAGATTGAACTAGATAAAAGGTTTACACCTTCTAAAAACGCTCAAGTTTACTATAAAAAATACAATAAATCTAAAAATGCCCTAGTTGAAGTAGACAAACAAATCAAAATTACAAATAAAGAAATTCAATATTTAGAGCAAATTTTAGTAAGTATAGATCAATGCACATCACTTCAGGACTTAGATGAGATTTTAACAGAACTAGTTGATAATGGGTATATAAAGAAAAAAATTACTAAGGGTAAACAACTAGTTAGAAAAGGCTCTGGATTTTTAACTTATATATCAACTGACGGTTTTACGATTTTAGTTGGTAAAAATAATAAACAAAATGAAGATGTGACATTTAAACAGTCTACTAAAACTGATATTTGGCTACATGTTAAAGATATGCCAGGTTCCCATGTAATTATAAAGCTTGATGATAAAGAACTTACAGATAATGCTTTATTAGAAGCTGCGACCTTGGCTGCATATTATAGTAAAGTTAAGGATTCGAGTAAGGTTGCTGTAGACTATACTGAACGTAAAAACGTAAAGAAGCCTAGTGGGTCTAAGCCTGGAATGGTTATTTATGAAAACTATTCTACTATTCTAGTAGACTCCTTTGAAAAAAATATATCAAATATAAAAATCAGCGAAAGTTAATTTTGCTGATTCTTTATTTTGGATATGTATCTCTATTTACATATATTTAAATAGCCCTCTCTAGATTCTAGAGAGGGCTTATATTTTAATATTATCTATTAATCAATTTATTTGCTACTATACCAGTTATTGCAGCTAAACTTAAACCAGCTAATTGAATACTTTCAGTGATATAAATACCGCCACCTACATCTGTACCAATTCCTATTACTAATATAAGGGCAGCAATTAAAAGGTTTTTACTCTCAGAAAAATCTAACTCTGCTTCAACCATTGTTCTAAGTCCTATACTTGCAATCATACCGAAAAGAACTATACTTATTCCACCCATTACTGGTACTGGAATTGATCTTAAGATCACTTCGAATTTACCTATAAAACTTAAGAATAACGTAATTGCCGCAGCAAGTCTTATAATCGAAGGATCATATACCTTAGTCACAGCTAATACCCCTGTATTTTCGCCATAAGTTGTATTTGCTGGTCCACCAATAAATCCTGCGAACATTGTTGCTATACCGTCTCCAAGTAGAGTTCTGTGTAAACCTGGGTCTTTAAAGAAGTCTTGTCCAACAACTGCTCCATTTGTAGTTATATCTCCAATATGCTCCATAAATACTACTAATACGATTGGTGCCATAATTGCGATAGCAGCTATGTCAAATTTAGGCATAGTTATAGCTGGCATTGCAAATAAAGCTGCCCCGCTAAGGTCTGAAGATAAAGTTGCTAGGTCAATTACTCCTGTTAAGATAGATACTACATATCCTACGAATACACTTATGATAATTGGTAATAGCTTCATAAAGCCTCTTGCATAAACAGAAACAATAATTACAGTAGCTAATACAACAAGTGCAATTCCCCAGTTAGTTGATGCCATTCCAATAGCTACAGGACTTAATGTTAAACCGATAACAATGATCATTGGTCCCGTAACGATAGGTGGGAAGAAAGATTTAACTTTATCAATTCCAAATATTTTTACACATGCTGCAAGAGCAATATAGATTGCACCGGCTACGATAATACCACCCTGTGCATATCTTAAGTCTCCACCAAAAGCTTCTCTAATTGCAATAATAACTGGAATAAATGCAAAACTCGAACCTAAGAAAACTGGTACTTTACCTTTTGTTATAAGATGGAAAAGTAATGTTCCACCCCCAGCGGCTAATAATGCAACTGCTGGATTTAACCCTGTTAACATTGGAACTAAAACTGTTGCTCCAAACATTGCTAGAATGTGCTGTACTGCTAAAATCCATTTTCTTAAACCTTCTTTGTTTGACATAAAAATTCCCCCTCGATTAATTTTTGAGGGAAATATACTAAGTTGTATATCCCCCTTTTTAGCCTCTCTGGACTAATTTAAAGGCGTGCGTTGAAGCTATTTATTTTCAATGACAACTGAATTATCATCATCGACCTCGGTTAGTGAAACTTTTACTATTTCATGCTTTGAAGTAGGTACATTTTTCCCTACATAGTCAGCCCTAATAGGTAGCTCTCTATGGCCTCTATCCACTAAGACTGCTAATTGTATTTTACTTGGGCGACCTATATCTATTATTGCATCTAAAGCTGCCCTTACAGTTCTTCCTGTATATAAAACGTCATCAACTAGTATAACGGTTTTTCCATCTATGTTGTTTACAAATTGTATATCCTGCACTATTGGTTCCTGAGATTTAATCTCAAGATCATCACGATATAGGGTTATATCTAAAACTTCTACGGGCACCAGAAATCCCTCTATACTATTAATCTTTTCAGCTAGTCTTTTAGCTAAAGGTACTCCTCTAGTTTTTATTCCTACTAAAATAATATCCTGTGCACCTTTATTTTTTTCAGTTATTTCATGAGCTATTCTAATTATAGCTCTATTTATTCCTTTATCATCTAATAACTGTACGGTTTTATTCTCCATAAGGCCTTCCCCCTATTATACTACATTTTTCGACATGATTTCTAGTAGTTTTTTAAAATAATCCGGCAAATCTGAATTAAATTCCATATACTCATTTGTCCTAGGGTGTATAAATCCTAGGGTTTTAGCATGCAATACTTGTCCTTTTAGATTAAATTTACTACTTCTCTTACCATACACCTCATCACCAAGTAATGGATGTTTAATGTAGGACAAATGTACTCTAATTTGATGGGTTCTTCCCGTCTCTAACTGAGCCTCAATATATGTATAATCTTTAAATCTTTGTAGAGCATTCACATAAGTAACAGCGTTTCTACCTGATTGTATAACAGTCATTTTTAAACGATCCACCGGATGTCTACCAATAGGTGCATTAATAGTAACTCTATTCTCTTTAATTATACCTGTACATATAGCATGATATTTTCGAGTAATCGAGTGTTCCTTAAGCTGTTCAGCTAAAGACTGGTGTGCAACATTATTCTTTGCTACCATTAAAAGTCCTGATGTATCTTTATCTATTCTGTGTACAATTCCTGGTCTTATTACTCCATTAATGGATGATAATTGACCATCACAGTGGTATAACAGTGCGTTAACTAATGTATCTGTATAGTTTCCTGCCCCAGGATGAACTACCATACCCTGTGGTTTATTTATTATTATTATATCCTGATCTTCATAAACTATATCTAAAGGGATATTTTGAGGTTTAACATCTAAAGTTTGAGGTTCTGGTAGTATTACTTCAATACTATCCCCTGCTTTTATTAAATATTTGTTCTTTTCAAAAGTATTATTTACCTTAACGTGTTTTCCAGTGATCAGTTTTTGAATATAGCTTCTACTAAACTCCTCATATTGCTCAGCTAGATATACATCTAAACGAACCTCATCTTCATCATCTGAGACATAAAAATATTGGTTTTCCAATATCTACAACTCCTTTTGCTTAAAGCTATCATGCTTTAAGACTATATATATTAATAGTATTTGAGCTAAAACTATAGCCATATCGGCGATATTAAAAACAGGCCATATAATAAAATCAAAAAAGTCTACTACAAAACCAAATCTTAATCTATCAATTAAATTCCCAATAGCTCCTCCAACAATAAGACTTAAGCATATTACAACGGACTTTCTTAAATCTTTATGCTTAATTAATACATATATTATTGCTGTTATAACAATAAGCTTCATTATAACAAAGAAGTATTTTTGGTTTTGTAAAATTCCAAAGGCAGCCCCTCGGTTTTCCACATATGTTAAATGAAAAACATTTTGTATTATTGGTATAGAGCCTATTTCTTTTAAATTACTTAAAACCAACTGCTTTGTAATTTGATCAGAAATAACAATAGCTAATATAATTATTATCCACATTTTATTGCCTCCTTATTACAACCTATATGATTATATCATAAATAAAAGAAAAAAAGATACATAAAGTACCTTTTTTCGATATATATTGCATTTTTGTTATCTAGTCTGGTATCTGATCTTCATAGTGTTCATTAGTTATCTTCTCTACATCCTGTACTGTTCCAAGACTGTAATCATCAAATACATCAATATTATCTGCAGTTGAGAATGATGGATCATTTTTTACTTGGTTGAACTTAGCAACCTCCTGATAAGCATCTTCCCCATCAAAACCTGAATAATTGTTATCTAAATCCTTGTATGTTCTACCAAAGGGCGGTGAAAGTAGTTCTTCTTCAACAGGTCTATAGTGTATTATATCTTCAATAGGCACTTTTTTCTTTGCACATTCCATACATATATTAGCTTCAGGCATGACCTCTAGTCTTGCTTCAGCTATAAAACTGCCACATAAATTACATTTACCATAGGTACCTGCATCAATACTTTCTAAAGCTCTATCTATTTCCGTTGTACGATATCTTTCATGATTTTCTAAATTAGCTTGCATTGAAGTCATAAACATTTCGGTCCCTAAATCAGCTGGATGATTATCATATGCAGATAACTCTTCAGTATATTCTCTCATAGAGGCACTATTTTTCTGATGATCTTCCATTCTCTCTAAGGTATCAAGGACTTCTTTTTTTTCGTCTAGAAGAAGTTCTTTATAATGTTTTAGTTTCTTTTTATCCAAAGGAAGTCCTCCTTCTTTATTAAGAGTTGCTAATGTTAGGATTTTATCAGGTCACAAAATCATCCATAGCAACATTTAAACTAAATGCATCCATATTTTCATTCATAATAAAGTTATTATTAGAGTTGTTTGTTTTACTAGTTAGGTTCCCTTGGCTATTTGGGTTATACTCATACAAAATATCATTTATAGATACTTGGTTTGGTATATCCTTTTTGTCAAAGGCTGTATTAACAATTCTTTTCTTATCACCTTGATAATTTATTGCAAATTCTTCAGCAAACTCAGAGGTATAGTCAATACCATTATAACCATTTTCGTTATATTGACTATTTTCCAACATTAATAAATTTTGAAGAACATCTCTTTTACCATCAGAAGATAAGCTTTTAAAATTTCCTAGGTTTTGAATATTCATGTTATTCCTCCTATCTGTAGTTTTCAATTATCTTGAGTAGATCCGCAATAATTCTACCGATATATGGAAGGTCAACCCACCCTCGTAAAACATATATTATTAGATAAATAATTAATGCGGTCAGGAGTGTAAAACCAATACCCATTCCAATGCCTCTTACAATCCCAAGCAAAAAATTTGTTAAAAAAAGTTTTCTAGGATTAGATAGTAATGCTACATATTCAGCAATTCTAACATTGTCCATTTTCCTAGAAAGTAATTCTATTTTTTCATTAAGTTTAGGATCTTTAATTTCATTTGACATTGTAAACTCTCCTAGAAATATTTTAACCTTATCAAATAATTTAATTCGTTATAAAATATCTTTTACTTAAATTTGTTTTAATATGCCTTTTACTATTTCTTTAGAATTATGAGATGCTTTCTCAACAAATTCATTAAAATTAGCATGTGCACTTCCATCGGCTTTATCTGACATAGCTCTAATTATAACGAAGGGTTTATTGTTTAAAAAACATGTATGTCCGATTGCTGCACCTTCCATTTCAGTACAATAGGCATTAAATTCTAAATTGATTTTTTCTTTTAGTTCGGCGCTACTTACGAATATATCTCCCGAAACAACTCTTCCTTTAAATACCTTTTCGCCTTTAAGAACTTCCTTAGCAGCATTTATTGATATACTAACAAGATTATTATCCGCTTTAAAAATAGAACTATCCATTCTTGGAATTTCACCCAATTTATATCCAAAGCCTGTTACATCAAAATCATGATATAAAACATCATCACTGACAACTACATCAAGAATATTTAAACTATCATGCATTGCACCAGCTACACCAGTATTTATGACTAAATCTATATCAAATCTATCTATTAAAACCTGCGTACAAATGGCTGCATTAACTTTTCCAATTCCACATCTTACTAAAACTATATTCTTACTCTCTAGTTTTCCAATATAAAAATCCATACTTGCAATTTTTATAGTTTCAATTATTTCCATTTCATCTTTTAATATGTTCACTTCTTCATCCATTGCACCAATTATTCCTATTTTACTCATGTATTTCATCCTCCATTTTTAATTATTAATTATTTTACCCTTTTTTATAATTAGAGAAGCAAATTTTCTTGAAAAAATCTCGTTCAACTTTGAACGAGATCTATTTCCCAAGAAATACTATTAATTATTCCAAATTTTCAGTTTCTCCTAAAACCGCATCCAACTGAGATTGTAGAAGAGTTTTATATCTAGTCTTAAATATTTGCATTTGCTTCTTTACATCTTCATACTCTTGTTTAACCTTTTCAACCTCTAATCTAGAGTTTTGCAGAATTTCTTTTGCTCGTTGTTCTGCTTCCTCTATTATCAACTCTGATTTTTTCGTTGCATTACTTCTAACTTCTTCAGCAGAGCTTTGTGCAACTATTAGAGTATTTTTCAAAGTTTCCTCAATATTTTTATATTTATCCATCTGATCTTGAGTTTTCTCGATTTTTTCCTTTAATTCTGCATTTTCTTTATATAGTTTTTCATAATCAATCATTATTTGATCTAAAAACTCGTCTACCTCATCCTCTGAATAACCTCTAAATGCCTTTTTAAATTCCTTGTTTTGTATATCTAGTGGTGTTAACATTTCTCTCGCCTCCCTTATATTATATAAGTTTCTTTATAACCACTTTTATCCTATCGGATTTTGTTCTGCCACCAATTTCTTCAATCTTAGCACGACCTTTGCCTCTCAAAGTAATAATATCCCCTGTATCTATTATGTAATCATTTTTCGAAATCTGTTCCCAGTTAACTGTTACACGCTCTTTTCCTATTAGGCTTTGAGCCTCGGAACGAGATATTTTAAAGGCAAAACTCACAACAGCGTCTAATCTTAATGAGGCTAAAAACCCAACAATACTTTTGTACTCTGCTTCCACAGGCTTAACTTTATTAAAATCAATACTCTTTGCTTCTACCTCTGCTTTGCCTATTTTATTTAAATTAAATATTATAAAATCCTCTAAAGATTTATTTACTATTATTTGAAAACAATCCTCATGGATTAAAATATCTCCAACCTTTTCCCTCTTAATACCCAGTCCTAAAGCTGCACCTAAAACGTCCCGATGATTTATTTTTTGTTCTGCTCTAGTTTTAATCTCTATAGCAGATATAGGTGTCTCTATTAACTCTGGAGTCAAATAGTCTTGATATATAGCTAAAACTTTTCTTTCTGATTCCAAATATCCGCCAAAACTACTTACTTTAAGTTCAGGAAATGCATTTACTACTTCTATTACAGATTTTTGTTCATAAGGGTTTAAAAAATCAGTGTACTTAATCTCATGATTTTTAATTACAATCTCTATTTTATCTAACACCTTACTTACCAATTCTCGAGTAGCTAAGTCCTTTATATGTTGAGCAAACTTTTCTTTATTGATCATTTATAGCCCTCTATCTTAATAGAAAAATTAGACGGTTAAATATGAATCTAACTAAAAACATAGCAATAATTGGAGAAAAGTCAATCATCCCATTATAACCTAAACCATAAATAAGCCTTCTAATTGGTTCTAAAATTGGCTCCGTCATATTATATACAAACTGAACAATTGCACTTCTTGGATTTGGTCTAATCCATGAAAACAGTACTCTTATTAAAACTAAAAACTCAATAATTCGGCTTAAATGTATTAAAGCCTGTATTACTGTCGAAGAATTAAACAACTATATCAACTCCCTACTATTTATGCCAAGGAAATACTCCCTTACTTTTTAACTCATCTTTAATATTCCCTGCAATTTCAACATTATTTGGTGCTAATAAAAATATTCCTGCAGATACCTTTTGAATATTTCCATCTAAAGCATATATTGCCCCATTAAGAAAATCAAAGAACTTTTTAGCTAGATCTGTTTCTAGATTTTCTAAGTTTATAACTACTGGCTTTCTATTTTTTAAATTATCAACTATACCTGTTACTTCATCAAATTCTGTTGGTTCATAAATTACTACTTTCATTTGAGTTGTTGTATGTATATTTACTACCTTATTTTTTTTACTACTTACTACAGCAAAATCCTCCTGTTCCTCTTGCACTTCTTCTCTAACATCTTCATCTTCATCTTCAAAAACGTCTAAACCAATAAAATACTTTACTTTATCCATAATTTTATTAGCCATTTTATTTCCCCCTTTAGTATTCTCGTTCTCCAAAAATTGCACTACCTATTCTAACTAAGTTAGCTCCTTCTTCTATAGCAACTTCAAAGTCATTAGACATCCCCATAGATAAATATTTCATTGAAGTGTTTTTGAATCCTAGCTTAGCAACATTATTATAAATATCTTTAAGTTTCTTAAAGTATATTCTAGTTTCCTCTTTCTCCTCTGTATATGGGGCTATAGTCATAAGTCCAACTACGTGAACGTACTTTAAATCTTCAATACTTTCAAAAAACCTATTAACTTCATCAGGACTAATACCATATTTTGATTCTTCTCCCGATACGTTCACTTGTACTAGACAATTAATAATTCTGTTTATGTCCCCTGCTCTCCTATTAATCTCTAAAGCTAAATCGTAAGAATCTAATGAATGAATTAATTCAACCTTATCAATAATATATTTTACTTTATTTTTTTGCAAATGACCTATCAAATGCCATTTTACCTTATCACTTAATACATCATACTTTCTTGTTAATTCTTGCACTCTGTTTTCTCCAACATCAGTTATACCTACATCGATAGCCTTTTGAATCAATTCTATATCAACAGTCTTTGTTACTGCAATTATTTGAATATCTTCAGCATTCCTACTGGATTTAATTGCTGACTGCTTAATTTTTTCTTTAATTAATTGTAAGTTGTCAAATACTGCCAATTCAATTCATCCTTTCAAGCTTAACGGATTTTTTGTCCTTCAATTACACTTGCGCCATCTAAAACTATTTCGTCATAGCTAGATATAGTTAGAACCCTCTTACTTTCACCATCAATTATAGTATCAAAATGGGAGTTATGTACTATCGCCAAATCATCATTCCTTCCCTTTACCATAACAGGTACGAAGCTAACAAAACCGTTTACATCTACTTTATAAACACCTATTTTCTTATCTATTTCTATTATTGACCTATTTGGCACTGTAATACCATCATATATATTTTTTAATAAGTCTAATTGTAATACACGATTAGAAAATATATTATCCATATGTTCATTAATACTTAATATTATTAGACTACTATCCTCTGTTTCGTCAGATATAACTTTTCTAACCCTTGCCTTATACTCTCGATTACTATGATTATTGTCTCTTAATCTTACTACTCTACCTTCTGCTATTCCAGATAGGTAATTATTATCAATTTCTATAACATAGTTATATTTAAAATTTTCAACTATTCGAATGGACATACCATCATTTTGCTTAACAGAGTTTTCTTTAAGAACTTTATAGCTCTCAAAGTTTAATTTTATAATATTTGATAAATTAAATAGATCCTCTAATCCATCGCTTCCTATTGCTATATACCCTGCCCTATCAGCCTTAACTACTTTAACATATGAGTTTAACTTGTTTATAAGCTGTGACTTTTGTTCCTCTAACTCATTCAAATTTATTCCCGTAAAGCTTGTACTACCAGTAATAGCATTTTTCTTTTCTAAAAGATTATTTATTTCATTCTTAATGTTATAGACTCTATCGTATTCACCATTACTTAAGTAAACATTTAAAAGGTTAACATTCCTTTCAACTTGGTCGTTTATTTTATTAATATCATTTTGAAAATGATTTCCATTATTCTGTTGCTCATTTATACTTTCTATTCTTGCTTCTATACTTTTTAAATCTTTTTCAACGTTAATGTCATTCTCATTAGATAAATAAAACCGAGCAATCTCTTGTCCCTTAGCTACTATAGACCCTTCTTCTACAAGTAATTCCATATCTGAATAGTCCTGTATATATGAAATGACCTTTTCATCTCTAATAACATACGCTTTTACTGGAACTAGTTCTTCTATTTTGCCATACTCAACTATATATGTCTTATTGTTGGCTTCACTAAATAGTGGCAATACTTTTGTTGCAAAATAGAGTCCTATTATAGTTATAACAACTAGCCTTAAAACTCTTCTTCTCATAGAGACCCTTTTTTTCAAAACAACTCACCTACCTAATTATCTTTTTTATTTATTCTTCATTTAGGTTTAAAATCCTTCAATTTCATTAATTTAATTTTTATTTATACAGATCTATATAAGCAAAAAATAAAAACCACTCCATAATATGGAGTGAAAAAATATAATTTAAAGTAGCTTAGATTCAACAAGTAACATTAGCAAACCATAAAAACAACCGATTAGCAATGATAGTTCTAATATACTAGTTGCTATCTCATAAGTAACTTTATACCTAATTAAATCTTTTTGTTCTTTCATCTCTCTAATTGTATAAGTAGGAGCCTTATCATAAATTTTCATATGTTTATCCTCTTATGATATATTTTTTTCTAATCCTATATATATTTATAGATGATAAATTTTATGCATAATGCCATATTTTAGTTAATAGTTAAAATAACCCCACAATTGCCATCGCCAGAAATACTTACAATATTTTTTTGTTGCTTTAATGTCGATAAAAGTTGTGTGGAGTAAATAGATTCAAAATACAATATGTTAAATAGATTACCGTTATAATCCTTATAGCTAATTATTTTTTCAGAAGCTAAGTACTGTAAATATTCTTCAAGACAATAATTCATATTATACATAACTTCTGCATGAGGGGTACCAACATATCTTAAATGCCATGGCTCATAAATAATTCCAGTTATATCTGACTTTCCATCTACGTACCTTACAACATAGCCGTACTTCCAACTATTTTCATTTACCCACTTTCCAACCTTTGTATTTTCAAAGGACTGATTTAAAGGATGAATATTACCATAACTATCCCTCACGGTTACATCAATTGCTAAGCCAGTTTGATGTTCACTTGTACCGGGTTTTGCTACAACCATAGCAGCCAATTCCATAGCATTCCGCTCACTATAGTTTTGTCTCATATTCAAATCAACCCTAGATTTGAATATCTGGCTTTGAGTATTATATGGTCTATATGTACTGGTTATAAGCATATTTGTTATACCTGAATCGTAAATATCCTTTGCCATCTTGTCCAAGTCACCAAAAGCCTTTTTATCGATTAGCATATTATCTAACCTAGGTTGAATATATTTATTTTTCTTTGAAGTTAGATTTACAAAATCTTCCAGGATATAATCACTATTTATAGGTTTCCATTTATTTACTAAAAACAAATCACCTGCTTTAGTATCATCATTCCATTTAACTAATCTATCGAAATTTGAATAAAGAAGTTTATTATTTTCTTCATCAATTGCATAACTATTTTTTGTCTTTAAAACAAAACTATATGCTTTATTTTCATTAGAAAAAGCTTGTCCATTTCCGTTGCTTTCATAAACTATATATGGATAATCAGCCCCATATATTTTTTTATTTGCTGGATTAAATTTTAGAATTGGATTATTTATTCTGTTTACAGTATTCATAGCATATTCTATAGTATTATAACTTTCTATAAATCTGTTACTGCTATATACACTGAATAGCCCCATAGGCTTCAAATTAACAGTTATTTCTGATTTATCATGGTTCAAAGGATTCGCAAATAAATTGATTGATAACGTATAAAAAATTGCTAAAGTAGTTATAGCTGCACCTAAAACTCTAACAATATTTCTTTTTTTATATTCGTACATAAAAATCCCCCATATTTTTACGACTTCTATTCTATTATACCATCTAAATTATGTTTTTCGACACAAATACCGCTATAAAAAAAGTATAGTGCGTTCATTTGACTTTTTTCGACTTTTCTTACATAGTTAATCGCTTTAGTGCAAATAATTACATGAGGGTAGGTGATTATTATGTTTTTAAAAATAGATTTAATAATAGTTAAATATAAAAATTTTGTACTAGAAAAGCTAAAACTTAATAAAATCGAGTACACTGCACAGTATATGGATAAATTATATTCCAAGTGTGAAAACAAATAAATTTTTACATATTATTTAAAGACACAAAAATACCGAGTATTTATACAAAGACAAAAAGTATAAGATCACTCGGTATTTCATATTTCTGTAAATCACATATTTAAATACATTTTGTAGTACCCAATAGTGTTAATTAAGCCATCAACGATTGAATGTTTTGGTTCCCATCCCAATAATCTTCTTGCTTTATTAATATTTAATATAATATGTTGTATCTTATACATTGTGGAATTATCAAAAACGGTTTCAGCCTTTACTCCAATCATATGGGTTATAATGCTATACAGCTCCATGGTCTTAAGCTGTCTACCCGAACCAATGTTAATTTCCTCATTATTTCCCATTAAAATCGATAAAATATTTGCCTCAACAACATCCTTAACGTAAATATAGTCCCTAGTCTCATTCCCATCATTAAAGATTTTAGGAACATCCTTTTGAAGAAGTTTCTTTATAAAAATTGGAATGGCACCTGTATAGTCTCTTTGTTGCTCTCTCTCACCGTATACATTTGCATACCTTAATATTGTATATTGTAAACCGTAAAGTTTACTATATAGTTTTATATAATTTTCTGCAGTAAGTTTAGATAAACCATATTGTGTAATTGGATTTTTCTCGTCAGTCTCACATATAGGTAGTTTTTTTGGATTACCATAGATAGAGATAGAGGAAGCAAATACTATTTTCTTCACGTCGTTTCTAACACAGCACTCAAGTAAATTGATAGTCCCATTAATATTAATTTGACTATCATACAAAGGAAACTCAATGGATTTTAATGGATCTGATTGTGAAGCTAAGTGTATAACATATTCCGGCCGTTCGCTTTCAAATATGTTATTAAGTGCTTCATCTCTAATGTCTTCGTTATAAAAAACTGCTTTGTAATTTACATTAGATATGTTCCCGGTCGATAGGTTATCTATGACTATTACATCATTCCCCTCTTCAATTAACTTATCTACCGTATGTGATCCAATAAACCCAGCCCCTCCAGTGACCAATACCTTCATAGCTAATCCCTCCTCACATAATTCCGGCTATTATACTACAATATATGTGAAGTCATATCTTTTTGGGAGTTATATCGTAAACTTTTTTACAAAATATACAAACTTAAACTTTTTTGAGTTAAATTTTATTTGTTCATAGGCTTTACAATTGCTGTGCAACTTCAGCTGTTATTTCTAAACTCTCCAATTCCTTATCCATATTATCAAGCTTTCTTACTTCAATCACCAGAAGCACGAAAGTTATTATTGTAGATAAGAAATCTGCTATAGGATAGGATATAAATATTCCATTTACTCCCCAAAACCTAGGAAGTATTATCATTAAAGGGATAAGCAGTATTATTTGTCTGGATAAACCTAAAAGTAGTGCTGGGAACCCCTTACCTATTGATAAGAAAAATTCTGTCCCCACAAGTTGAATTCCTATGATTGGTATAACACAAACAATTATTCGCATTACAAGGATGCCTTTTTGTATTACATCTAAATCATTAGTTACAATCCTAAATAAAAATTCAGGAAAAAAGAACATTATAATAAAACCAGCAAAAGCCATCCAAAATGATGATGTAATCGCATATTTTAGTACTGTTTTAACTCTAGAGTACTTCTCTGCACCAAAGTTATAACCAACTATTGGCTTAAATCCCTGTACTATCCCTAGTATTGGAATCATAATAATTCTGAGCAGCTTAAAAACAATCCCTACTATTGTAATGTATATATCTCCACCGTAAAAACCCAAGGTTTTATTGATTATGATCATTACTATACTTCCACCACCTAATCTAATAAATGATGGAGTACCTAATATAGAAACTTCTTTAAGTATAGAAAAGTCTAATTTAAAGTGCTTGCGCTTTATTGTAATTATAGATTTATTGCCTAAAATATAGTATAAGGCATGGACAAACCAGAAAAACTGAGCTATAACTGTTGCTAGTGCGGCACCCTTTACGCCCATTCCAAATTTGAATATGAATAGAGGGTCAAATATAATATTAATAATTGTACTAATTACCATACCCATCATAGCATTTTTAGCATTACCTTCAGCCTGAATAATACTATGTAAAACCATAGATAGAACTATGAAAGGCGTCCCCCATAGTAATATAGACAAGTAATCCGAGGCATATTGCAGGAGGCCTTCAGTCGCTCCAAAAAGCTCTAACCAAAAATCAAACTTCAAAAAAATTATAACAATCAGCAAAACAGACGTTATACATGCTATAGTTGTAGAATTAGCTACTGTTTTGGAAGCATTTTCTTTATCTCCGGACCCTAAACTAATTGATATTATCGAGGCAGCTCCGACACCAAACATAGTCCCTATAGCCATTACAGTTGTTTGAAAAGGAATTGCAATTACAAGTCCACCTATTGCATCAGCTCCGACACCTCTACCAATAAACACCGTATCCACAAAGTTATATAAAATGTTAACAAATATAGCTATAGTAGCTGGTAGTGATAGCTTAAAAAGAAGCTTGCCTATGGCCTCTGTACCTAAAAAATCCTCTCGAACTTTGGAGTTCAATCTAATCTCCACCCTTTATTTTAAAATCAGCACAGAAAAATAAAAGGAAGATAAACACTTTACTTATGTATGCTTATCTTCTTATTTTTATATTTCTGCTGCCCTTGGTATTTCAATTATTTCATTGTTAACTGGTAACTCTCTTCGTATAGTCAGAACAAACCATGCAGTAATGATAATTCCCTTAAGGACACTACTCATACTTATACTCCACCAAATACCATTTAAACCAATTATACTTGATAATATTATACAGGATGGTATTCTAAGGGCATTAGATGTAATTCCTACTATTGAAGGTGGAATAGTTTTACCTAACCCGTTAAACGCACCTGCAGTAGTTATTTCAACACACATGAAAAATTGTGAATAGCCTAGAATTCTTAAATATATAATACCAGCTTCGATAGCTTCCGGCTCTTTAATAAATAATGTAAAGATTTGTTCTCCTGCAAAAATTAGTAACAGAGAAGTAATAACACCTATAGTTCCGATAAACTTAAATGCACTGGAGTAGCCTTTATTGATACGCTCCCATTTATTAGCTCCATAGTTTTGACCAACAAAAGTACTGACAGCAGTTGAAAATCCTGTGGCTGTCGCCCAGGATATAGCCTCAATTTGAGAACCAATTTTCTGTACTGCTACAGGCACTGGACCCCAATTAGCAATGTATCTTGCTATTACCATAGCAATTATTGTAAATAATCCACTTTGTACCGCAACTGGTATACCTAATTTCATAAAAGATCGAAGCTTTCTTAGCTCTATTGATCGTATAAGCTGAATGTTATGGAACACAGTTGTATATTTTCTAAGATAGCTAATGAATAATAAGGTTACTATAATTTGAGATAAAACCGTAGCTATAGCAGCACCTTTAACCCCATATCCTGAAAAACGTCCAAATCCTAAAATTAATATAGGATCTAATATAATATTAACAATTAAACCTACCGTATTAATTAAGAAAGGTTGTTTACTCTTACCATATCCATTTAGTATTGCTGTGAAAATTGGATTTAAAAAAAAGAAAGTCATTCCTGTACCTATTATCCATAGATAAAGCTGAGCATTATTTACAACATCGATTTCTTTTAGATTAAAAAAACCTATTAGTGGTTTTCTAAAGATAATTAAAATCAAAGCATATATAACAGACAAGCCAATAGTAGTCTGCAAAGAATGTCTTATATATTTCTTTGCACCATCAAAATCTTCTCTTCCGACTGATTGTGCTATACCAACTTCCGCCCCGATCTTAGATATAAATATAGGTGCCATGGCAAACCAAGTGAAAAATCCAGCTGTTCCTACTGAAGCAACTGCCCTACTACCTAATCTTCCAACCCACATAATATCAGTTAAATTGTATGCCATTTGAACGAAAGCAGTACCCATTATTGGGAGAGCTAGTAGAAGCAGAGACTTCAAAATACTACCCTCTATTAAATTTTTATTCTCCATACGTATCCTTCTTTCTGACCTAATGATAATAGTTGAAAACACAAAGTAACAAATCTTTTCATCTTACGACATATATCATTATAGATTTATTACCGCTAAGAGTAAACTATTTTTAGCACTTTTCCAAGTTTGTATTCATTATTATAACTATGTGCTCCTTAAGCTTAAATTTCATTTCTACTCTCTGGATCTCTCTTAAGCCTAGACTAAACCAAAAGTTGTATCCGTTTATATTATTTTCAACTACCCCAATACGAATAGCTTTTCCACCACTTCTACTAATCCATTCTTTAATCATATCATAAACTTTCCTTCCTAGACCTAAACCTCTTTCCCTAGGATCTATGAGCATAAGACCAATAATCCATTCACTTATAGCCTTATAGTCTTTAATTATATCGGCTACAGCAACTAACCTATCCATATTATCAAAGACTCCAAAAACAAATTTATCCTCCAAACTTTTATTTGGAGGCAAATCATATAAAATATTTCTTCCTTCGCACTCTTCTGGATGAGTGCCTTCAACCAACTCAAAATAATCTAGACATCTCTCACACAAATTTTGAATTTTTTGTTCATCATATATACTAAGTTCTCGAATTAAATAGGTATTTCGATTAATATAAAACTCACTACTTGGAAAACTCATTTGTTAGTCTCCTTAAATCTTCTATAAAGCTACTTACTGACTCCTCTTTAGTTGCCCAGGAGGTTACAAGTCGAATTGAAGAGTTCTTATCATCAATACTGCTCCACGTATAGAAGGCATACATTTCGTTGAGTTTGTCAATTATGTTATTTGGTAATATCGGAAAGATTTGATTTGAAGTAGACTCTGTTAAAAATGTATATCCTAGCCTTTCAAATTCACTACTTAGCATAGCTGCCATTGAATTTGCATGCTTTGCTAATTCAAAATATAAGCCGTCTTTAAATAGCTCATAAAACTGTAATCCTAATAATCTACCCTTAGCCAAAAGTGCCCCTTTTTGCTTCATATTAAATCTAAAATTTTCCTTAATTCTATCATTATTTATTACAATTGCTTCTCCAATCAAAGCACCATTTTTTGTTCCACCTATGTAAAATACATCTACTAACTTACATAGTCCTTCAATGGTCATATCATTATCCCTAGCGCATATAGCAGAGCCTAATCTAGCCCCGTCTAAAAACAAATATAAATCATTTTGTCTACAATAGTTATATATCTCCTCTAATTCATTCTTCGTATAAACTGTGCCGATTTCTGTAGAATTAGATATGTATACCATTCTTGGTTTTACCATATGTTCATCCGTATGTCCAATTAAAATCTGCTCTATGTCCTTAGCTGTAAGCTTTCCATCTTCCTTTTCAACAGTATTTATTTTATGACCAGTAGCCTCGATAGCCCCTGTTTCGTGAGTATTTATATGTCCAGTACTTGCGGCTATTACAGATTCATATGGCCTAAGAATTGACGAAATAACAATTAAATTAGCTTGAGTCCCACCTGAAACAAAATGAATATCTGAATTAGGACTATTCAATCTTTCCTTAATAATTGAGCTTGCTTTGTGACAATATACATCACCACCATAGCCATCCTGCTGTTCTAAATTTGTGGATATTAAAGCATGAAGAATATTTGGGTGTGCACCCTCACTATAATCGTTTTTAAAACTATATTTAATCATGTTGTCCTCCTTAGTTTATATTACTTATATAACCAGTTTTGCTAACTAAACTTTGACCTTCTTCTGATAATATCCAATCTATAAACTTCAATAGGTTTTCATCCCTATTTGATTTTAATGACACAGCATAAACGGATACAGTAAATGGATATGTATTATTAATTATAGTTTCCTTTGTAGGTTTTACTCCATTAATTGATAAATATTTGATTTGATCATTTTGTATCATCTCTGAGGAGTAATACATAAAAGAATACCCAATTGCATTTTTAGAGTTTTTATAACCTGCAACCCTATTAATAATATCTCCCATACCCCCTGCATAGGTTTCCTTAGTAGGAGCTAACATTTCAATACCGCTCATTACTCTATTTTGCATAACAGTCTGACTTCCTGAATTTTCAGGACGCTGATATGGAATAATTCTACCTTTCCTACCCCCAACTTCCCTCCAATTTCTTATGTTTCCAGAGTATATAGCCTGTATTTCTTCTAAAGACAAATCCTGTACAGGATTCTTTGAATTAGTAAAAAAAACAAAAGCTTCACTTCCTATTTTGGTTAGAACAAATTCATCTCCCATTTTTTTAACTTCTTCTAAATGAGCTTTAGAAGGTTCCGCTACAAATATTATATCAGCTTCACCCTTAATTAATCGTTCATATGCAGTTCCAGTTTTACTGCACCTTATAATACTAAAAGGATAATGTTCACTTGATACAAAAGCCGCATAGACATCCTTTTCAAAATCATTCTTATTTGCTTCAAAGTATTCGCCTAAACCTATGTAAACCGACTCTACGAAAGACGCATACACGGGATAGGCTGCCGTAGCTCCGTCTAACCTTGGCATAGCATCAAAGTCTCTAAATTGTAAGGACGCCGGTTTATCTAATTTCGCTAAAGTATTTTCATCTTTAAATGGGGCTATACGCATTAAATCATATTCTGTCAAGTCATTTCCTACAGTTGACTTGCCATGTACTAGCTCGATTATACCACTATTAATTACCTCATAGGATATTATGCTGGTAAACATAATTACCACAGCTATAGCAAATACAAAAGTTCTCTTAGTTACCCTTTGTAAAATACTCTTACTGAAAAGTAAATCATATAAAATAATTCCAACTACAAATCCAGAATAGGCAACTATCTCTGTTACGGGTAATAAAAAATGGAATCCAGAGAATGCTAAAACAATGTGAAATATTAGAAATACAGGATTTTTAATTACAAATATGCCCCACCACTTAGAATTATAATTTCCATTAGATAGAGCTAATGCTAAAAATAAAAAGATTAGTGTGTAAACAATTGGTATAATACAGTAAATATGTTTGGAATTATTATTGTTTCGAGTATTTAGCTTCGAAAACATTAGCCCTACAGCTGAACCAACAATTAAAGAGCCAAAAATACCTATAATTAAAACTATAAAGTTAACACTATACCTTCCAAGCTGTAAAGAGAATATTGAGTTATATAGTGGCATTAGTAAGAATAATCCTATTGTTAAAATAACAGGAATAAGAATCATTTGATATAACAATATAGTTATGGCTGTACTTTTATTAGATTTCAAGAAAATTCCCCCATATCTCTTTCATCTATAAATCTTTTTATAATCTATTTTGATTTTTTAATATAAACTTTTCAACTACCTGACCTAGTATCTCTGCATACTGCATCCATAAAAAGGCATGCTTTGAACCTTGAATATAAACTATATCAAAATCTTTAATGAATGAACAAAGTCCTTCTAAACATTCTTTTATTCTTTCATTATTCCATTCATCTTCACTTAGTATAAAAAGAATTGGACAATTAATCTTTTTATAATATTGCTCAAATTCAAAATTCCAGTAATGAGAATTATAATCTACAGATACATATAAAGGTGTTGCATATATATATTTACCTTCATCATTTATAGAAACATTACTATCTACAAAGCCTTGAAAGTGTTCATTCCAAATGCCATCTTCTTTAAATTTATTTATTTGCCTATCAATTACCTCAGCTCTACTATTAAAAATTAATTGTGTCTTTTTAGCAAATTTTGCATTTCTTTTTTCCTTTTCTTCTCTTATCTCCTCTTCACTGCCTTTGAATAAGCCAAATTCACCAAACTCGTTATACATAGCACCTTCACAAATAAGTGAAATCACTTTTTCTGGATAAGAACTTGCAAAATTGACCGCAACCTCAGCCCCTAGAGAGCTCCCTACGATATGGCATTTATCAATTTGAAGTTCTTCTAAAAGATAATATATGTCTTTTGCCATATTATCTATATGATATCCATTTCTAGGTTTATCGGATTTTCCATGACCTCGTAAATCCGGTGCAATTATTCTAAAGCTATTAAAAAATCTTTTAATAATTCCATTGAAGATTTCATTTGTGCCTTCACTAAAATGAATAAACAGAATTGTAGGTTTATCAGTTTCTGTATACCTAACATTTATATTCATAAGATTCTTAAGTTCAATTCTTCTTTCGATTATCTTCATTTGTTTATCTCTCCCTTACCCCAGTTAAGTACAACTATTTTTTATATTTTTTATACAGATGAAATGAAAGCTCAAAAAATATACCAGCTACTATACCTATTATTGACCACATAATTAGAGACATAACTCCAATCAAATCTCCCCAACCAGTCATTCCTGACACGAAGGCCCTAATCATCTCAAAAAAACCAATAAACATACATGCTAAGAAAGTATATAAGGAAATTTTTAACTTAAAAAAGCTAAACAATCCAGCAGCAGATCCTACCATTACAGAAAATATAGCATAGGCTAATATATTACTTGAATTAATTTGATTCTTTGCTGCATACTTTATCCCTATAAATAATAACATAAATGATACTAAAGCACATGCAAAACCTAGTAATAAATGTTTCCTTTTACTATTTATCAATGTCTTTTCCCCCTAAGTTTTATTAGAGTGGTTTTTGATAAAACACTCCGTATACATTTGACTCGCTTTTTCTCAATTTTGTTCCGCTAAAGCATATCTAAACTAAAAATATATGGATTATCAAAGTTCATATTCATATAGACTATAACTTTACCAGTAATTTGATTATACAATACGGACCATTGTGTTTTTCCATCTATTATAATATCCTCAAGTAATTTTATTGCCTCATATTCTGTTAAAACTCCGTTATTTTTAGATAGTTTATTAAATGCAGTAGAATATCTATTACAATCATTATTGTAATCGTGTATATTTAAATCTCTAAATGAAAAATTAGATGCAATTTGATAATTAGAATAAGTTTCGTAGAATTTTACCTTATTGTCTTCAAAAGAAGCTATTACTGTTTTTCCACTTGCATCCGAAAGTAGATAATGTACATCTATATCACTTGTAAAATAATAGTTGTACTTCTCTAGTAGCCCCATTGCCTCATTAACATTTGAAGCCTTATCCAAAACTAATCTTATAGCAGTTGTTGTATTTAAATAGATTTTATCAGTATCTTTAGGGGGCTGTGCATCTGGTACCGCTAACACAGAAATAGCTACCCCACACTCATTCATACCGTCAAAAGGCAAATATGGCGCCGATAGAACCGGAATAGTGCCTAGACTATATCTTTTCGGGAGATTATCTTTTGTATACCCTGCAAAAGCTAAGTTCACCATAGATATAGATGCATAGCCATTAGAAGGATTGGTTTTAAGAAGTAGAGTTGGAGCATATCTATAATCAAAATTCCTTCCGTAAATCTGCTCACCATATTCATTAATAGCAGTAAACGCAGTACAACTGACAGAAGGAATATTTAGATTTAACTTTCTCCCCCTGACTAATCTATTCCTAAGGAATTTCTCTAATTCCATATCATTTTTAGCTCCGACTTCTAGAAACTCATTAAAATGATAATCGCCCCTATAGGTCATACCATAAAGTGGATGACCGTTAATAATCTCTAAGGATTTCAAAGTGTATAATTCATTTCTAAAGAAAACTAATAAAAATATTACAGTCAAAAGAATAACACCTATTATAGTAATAAAAATTCTCTTTATTAATTCCAAGGATTTTAAGTACATTTTTATTACTCCCCTTTTTGTTAAAGGTTGAAATTTATATAATATATAAGCGGCCTGAAAAACTTATAGCCGCTTTTAATTAATTCTTTATTTCTTAGTTTTTCTAAGTATAAACATATATGTTAATACAGCTAACAGAAGTACTGAAAATCCTAAAATTGCAATATTTCTTCTAGTGCTTAGACTATTGTTAATATCCTCTACAACTTCCTGTTGAATATTAGTTATACTAGTTGTTGTTTCATTCTTTTCTAAGTTTCTTTGTGCTTCTTGATATTTACCCTGATTTATATATTGTTCATATCTTTTTACCATATTATAGTTTCGGCTTACTAACTTTAAGGTCCGGTAATCCGTTGAAGTGCATTTAAATATCCAAGAATTATGAATTGTATTGTCTTCAATTAATACTGCAACAACATAATCACCAATCTTTGGCTCTAGTGTATTTCCATAATAACTGAATTTTTTAACGGATATTTGATTCTCAGAAACATGCCCCATTAACAAATCTATAATCTCTATATTATATGTCTCATCACTATCATCAACTATTTCACCAATAAATAAAGCCTGTTGCTCACCCATCATTATTGATTCCGGAATGTCTCCAGCAAATACCCTTACTGTAGATAGGAATAGTAGCAGTGCTAAAACAATTACTATTTTTTTAATCTCAATTACCTCCCACCTAATAGTTTTATTAAGTCTATGCATGTCTATATTACCTTATTCACTAAATATATTCACTTAGTACATACTCACTTTAATATTTAAAATTATTTATTTTTAGAAATGTCTTGTTAAAAATCCTATTATTCTATCTACGTATTCTTTATCAGCTTGAGGACTAATAAAATTATCACCATTTAGTATTATAAGTAAGCCACCATCCCTAATCCAAGTTTCAACATGGTCCGGTGCAATTTCTATAATTCGTCTAAAATTTTCTTTTGGAATTTGAGAATCTTCACTTGAGTGTATAATGAGTGCTGGCCTTTGGCCTAAATGCTTTATTTGATAGATGAATATGCAGATAAGCTTATTAGCCACTAATTTTATCAATTTTACCTATGACATTTATAGCAGTAGCTCCACCCATAGATAGACCATAGACAACTATAGGTACATCCTTGTGTTTTTCTTCTGCAATAATATAATTTACCACAGCCTCAACATCCATATATTCTTTATATCCAAGAGAAATAATATCTCCGTCACTTTCACCATGTGCTCTCATCTCTAGCAAAATAGATGCAAAATTATAATCCTTAAGAAGTCTTGCATGACCGTAAAAAGCGGTTACTGATGGATTATGTATTCCGGATAAAAATATTACAACAGCCCGAGGATTATGTTCGTATATTTCATAAGCCCTTATATTTAATCCATCCGTTGTTGATAAATCAAGTTTATCAGAAGTTAGATTAAAATCTTCTGCTACATATATTTTGTTAAAAGTCACATGTCCATTTATCATATCCTTCATAATAATTGAAGGTGTAAGGAGAAGAATAGTAAATAAAAGAGTACAAATTACCAAAATTAATACTTTCAACCGTCTGACTACAATATTCCTTTTATCAGCTTTCACGTAGATTTCTTTACCTATATTATTAATCTTATAGCCCTCCTATCTAAAATAATCATTTATTCTTCACCATTACATTAAGCTTAATATATTACTTTACAGTTCTATCTCTTTGCTTGTCCGCATATATATATTTTGAAATTTAAATTATAGGAGGCTAAATTTATGAACGATAGCCCTAAGTACCAGCTTATTTCTCAGATAGTCAGTACGATAATTTCAAAGCCTTATATTGAAGTAAATATTTCAAAGGAAACAAAGGAGATTGGAATTACCGATAGAAAAACTAATTCATATATTACATTACATGAATTGATTAATTACCTGACCTATAATATAAAATAAAGATTACTACTTTCAACACCTCATATTATTGAGGTTTTGTTTTTTGCTAATCTAAATATTTATGGATAGAATATTATTAAACTACTACCTTTATTGAAAGGCCTTTTATGCTACCGAATTATTTAAATATAATAATTATAATAATTTTCTCTATTTCTTTCCTATGGATTATTAAGCTTATTCTTAAGGAACTTTTTACTGGAATAGCTTTTACTAAAGACATAGAATACTTAAAACAAAACAGTCCTAGTTAGCAATACAAAAATACTAGAATAACTTCGCCATATAAAATTCATCTATATATTTACCATTAATAACTAAAGACCTTTCTTTTATTCCCTCTATCTTAAACCCTTTATTTTCATATAATTTCATTGCACTTTCATTATGCTTCATCACGGTTAGTTCTAATCTTGTAATGCCGTTTTTCATAGCCCATTCATCTAATTTTAGAAATAACTGCTTTCCAATCCCCATCCCCCTATAATTTTCTAATATGCCAGTGACTATATATGCGCTATGCTTTATTCTATTTGCAAATCCCCTTTCAGCAGATAAAAATCCTACTATCTCATAGTCCTGTTCAGCTACTAAAATTAATGATCCTCTACTCAAACTATCTATTATTCTATTTTTCATATCATTTATTGTTACTTTACGTTCTCCTGGTTCAAACATCATATTTTCCGTTTCATTATCTAAGCTTATTAACATTTTTAAATACTTCTCTGCATCAGTTTCTGTTATTTCTCTAATATTCATTAATAAAATATCCTCCACATTCACAATCTAGTAACTTGTTTTATTTAAACTTGGAATTATCATAATTATATGGAATACTCGTACCTACAACAACATCTTCAATTTTATCTACAATTAGCCAATCATCCATATTGCTTTGATGGTCGAATTCTAAAGGAGAAATTTCTTTTATATCACTTATTTCCACTAGGCATAGACACTTCTTATGCCATCTTTGTTTTTCCTTTTCACTTAAATTAAGCTTTCTTTGATTATCTTCTAAAATAGTTATTATCTCGTTGTCTGATAATTTAACATAATTCTGAACATTATTCACATTGGCTGTAGCAGTAATTTTGCCTGTTCCTCTAGTAATAAAGTACAAGGTTTCACCTTCAAAAACTCTGCTATGTGGGATTTTCCTTCCAGCTGCACCTCTAATAATCATAGTTTTAGTGCCTCTTATAATTTTATCTAAAACCTTCTCTTTATTATCACAATATACTAAGTGTACCATATAACATTCTCCTTTAGTTTATTATTTACATGAGTTATGCAGTTGACTCCATATACTGGGAATTTTGCACAGTAAACCAACCTAACAATAAATTCTTCGGCCAAAATTTATCAATAAGTCTTGCAAATTGCCTAACTTCTGTGTCAAAATGTACTTGTATAGTTTGAAAGCATTGCTGTGCTTTTATAACGATACGGTATGTGGCGTTGAAAAAGTTTCGGACCATTTCGCCGTGGGTGAAGCCTTCTTCAGCGCCTTTATTATTGAGTTCCCATCTTGCATAGACAAGTAAAGTTTCTGCTGTAAAAATGAGCTCAATATGGGCGTAATGATGACTTTCCGACGTTGAGTGGCAAGAATTCAACCCCAGTTCTTGTTTTGCAGTTCTAAAAAAAACCTCAATGCTCCAACGCTTAATATATGCATCTAAAGCTTCTTCAGGATTATCGACCCTATTACTAATCAAAAGGTAAGCCCCACGATATGTAGCTGCAACCTCTTTGTTTTTCTCAAATTCATCCTTCATCATTTCAGTATCTTCTTTGAGTCTTGTAGCTACAACTGCTGCAATAGGCGTATAACGATACTTAGTTACTACTTTACCCTGCTTTCCAACTAAACGGTAGGGTAACTTGATATAAATATTAGGTATGGATATAGCACTTACTTTATCTTTGGCACCACTAATAAGAAGTTTGAAAAAAACTTCTTTAATAAGCATTGAAGGCTTTACAGGGATAAAGCGTTCTCGGCCTGTAATATTCTCAATTTCTTTTCGATAAAGTGCTGTATTACGTTTTGCCTTAGTAACCCAATCATATTGATGATCTGTGAGCCAATTAAAAAAGTCTTTGCATAAAAACCGACGGTCCATGGCAACCCATAGTACCCCTGTGTAAATCCGGCGAATATCCATTAGCATTTCTTTTGAAAGATCTATTTTTGTCTGTTTTTCATCGCTATTTTCTACCTTACGCCAAATACGCCAAAACAATGGATATTTAAGTCCGTTCTTTAATACAACAGTTGTAGCAACTATATTCATACACCAGATATTTATTTTAATGGAGCTATCATATAACCAACAAAGGAAAGGGATTTTCTTTCCATGGGCATGAGCCACCTTTGTATCATCAAGTACAATAACATCTCCTTCAGTAAATGCAGTTTCTTCTTCTTGTTGTAGTCTTTGTACTCTTTTAAAACTAAATAAACCCCAATTATAATCAGTTGTAAAAAAGCGGCTAAAGGTATATGAGCCATTTTAAGATTCCGAAACATCGGTTGTAATAAGCTATCCTTAGTAGCATAATCAGAAATACGTGAGACAGAATTTTTATTAGCAATAAGTCCTACCACATAAGCAAAAGCAATAAGCCAAGTGGGTACACCATTACGTTTTACAATACCCGATTGCGTAAGCAGAAGTGAAAAATCAAATTTATCCCAAATTGCTTTTAAAACTGGCGTTCCGCCCCCATTTCCTTGTTGTAAATTTCTATATTTCGGTTTCCCAAGAGTCATATTTATCACCCATTCATCAAGAGTAATGGCTATTAATACCATTCACTTTGATTATTGGGGCGGGTTTAAAAAGTCAAGTCTTTTTTGCTATTTCAAGACATATAAAACAAAAATATTTTTTAGTATATTATAATATACGATACATCAGTCTTATTTACATTTATTTACACGAACTGCATAACTCATGTATTTAAAGTTTTATGGTAATATTTAACTAACTATACATTAATATAATTATATCCCTTATACAAATAATTCTATTGCTTAATCTTCTACTAAGATATAAGCCCTTACTAAGTATCATGTAAGGGCTTTTCATATTGTTATTAGTACTTATATAAATAAATTTCTCAACTAGTAGTTAGCACAATAATTAACTAGGGACTTTCTCCTCAATAAAATTAGGTGCCTTAGGAGGCTTAGCAAATAGGCTCATAACAGCCCCTATTGTACATAATCCACCGGTTATCAAAAATGCCATTTCATAGCTACCACCTGAGCTCTCAACAACAACTGAAGCTAATCTTGGCCCTATAATAGCTCCTAAGCTATAAGCTAAAAATATAAAACCATAATTCATACCAACATATTTAGCACCATAAAAGTCTGCTGCAACCGAAGGAAATGTACCCATAGCACCACCAAAACAAAATGCAACAAGGGCTACCCCTAAAGCATATAACCAGTAACTACCTAAGGAATTCATGCTAAACATTGTTGCTGCACTTATTAAATACATAATGAATACAACTTTAACTCTGCCTATTTTATCAGAAAGAGTTCCCCAGAACATTCTTCCTGCTGTATTTACCATGGCTAGTATACTTACAATTGAACCTGCTTCAATCGGTGTTAACTTAGCTACCTGCTGTCCAATAGGAGACGCATGGCCAATAATCATTAAACCCGCTATATTTGCAAAAGTATAAATAATCAATAGGAAGTAATATTCTTTAGTTTTCAACATTTCCTTTGGAGTAAAATTATATTCAGTTTTATTTGATACTCCTGCCTTTTGAACCGGAGGAACCCATCCATCAGGAACATATCCATCTGGAGCAGCCTTTAATAGTCTTCCCCCAATTATAACTCCAATTATGGTATATATTGCTTGCATAAAAAAAGTATTTAGTGGACCATAGCTTTCAACTAACTTAGTCGCAACGGGTGCATAGAAAACAGAACCCAGTCCAAATCCCGCAACTGCTAGCCCCGAAATCATACCCCGTTTATCTGGGAACCATTTAACACATGTAGCTATAGGAATTCCATATGCAATACCTATTCCTGCTCCACCTAATACCCCATATCCTAAATATAACATCCCTAAAGAGGTTGTTCTGGATGAAACTACTAAACCTAAGGACAATACTCCTGCTCCTAATAGTACCATTCTCGTTGGCCCATATTTCGGAAGGAGTCGTCCTGCAACAATCATCAGTATAGGAATTATAGCTAGATTAATTGAAAACGCCAGGGAAACCTCAGATGATGACCAGCCGAACATTTGTTGTATTGGTTTTTGAAAAACACTCCAAGTATAGAGAGCCCCTAAACAAAACTGCACAATAACGCCACCTAAAACAACTGACCACCTATTGATGTTTACCTCTTTCGTTTCCATAATAATTCCTCCTTGATTTATAATTATTAACTTGCTTTTATTTAAAAAGTTATAGTATAAAATGGTCAGTATTATTATATATTCACTGTATTAATGCAATATTTTTCTATTTTTCTTAAATCATTTTTGGTTAAAGTATTTTCATACACTTTAATTATACAATATATTCCAGTTTGTACCAACATCAATATTTACTTATATATAAATATATCTCTCTCCATCCAAGAATACTATTGGTAGTTAGCTATACGATGTACAAACAGTTATTTATTTCAAAGCAAATTGCCTCCGAATCAGTTGTTTCTTTAACCCATAAAGCAAGTTTAAGAATTAACACCTCTGCCTTTTTAATATCTGCTACATAACAAATAATTAGTTTTGTTTTAGAACTAGTAATAGCACCTGATAATTGTTCCTCCCAATATCCCATTCCATCTATAACAGTTGCCCCATGGCCCAATGAAATCAGTTGCTTCAAGCACTCCTCTAATAATATATCTATTGCAATTTGAGACAACGCCTTATTATGACCGTCCTTTAGCGGAATATATATAATAGTTTTATATGGCAGCTTTACAACATCCATTACTAAATCTCCTTTCATGCTTCATCATCTTTTTTAATTATTTCATATGTGGTATAAATTATTCGATATTTCTCAACTCTTGAAAATATGTATGAAAAAAATGAAAACCTATATTCGACTAAATATAGGCTTAATTGAAGATCTGAATTATTTAGTACCTAAAGTATTACTCTATCCCTATCAAAATTTTTTCAATTATCCACATGCAGTATAAAAAACTATTCATGGCAAACCATTTGATAAAGGCAAAATACCTTTTATCTTCGTAATCTATAACTGGAATTAAAATAATAATAGGCATAATTGTTTTTAGTATTTTAACAGTTAAAAAATTATAATCTCCACCATTGGTTGTAATTAAATAAAATATCAAATGGAATGTGAGATAAGATGCTAAGGATATTACAGTGACTATTACATCTTTCATTTTTCTAAAGATCAGCACTTTTGCTAAATATACAGTAATCAAAAGTAGTGGTATTGAGCTCCAAATTATAGATATATATTGAGTTGTTAATAAAGACATAGACATATCTCCTCCATACAAATTTATACTAATTATATGAACTCTTGTCTATATAAATAACTATTTTATTGTAATACCAATCTTCAAACTCCACCTATATATTAATACATAAATTCTATCTCAAATTAAAAAAGAAGTAGTCCAGTGCTACTTCTTCAATCCAGCCTTATCTATTATACTATTTAAATCTTTTTGCGAACCAACTTTCGGGGTATAATGATTTGTTTTTTCTGAACCACCCCATAATACTGGATAATACTCAAATTTCTCTTTTATATTACCATCTATATCTTTTACTAATTTTAATTCAACCATTAAACCATGAGGATCTTTTTGTGGATTTTTAGCTACAAACATAAAATCACCTAGACTATAAAAAATCGTTTTACCCTTGTAAACTTCATTTTTTTGTACTACATGGGGATGACCCCCTACTACTAAGTCAACACCAAAATCTATTAATTTTCTACCATAATCCTTTTGTCTTTGTGTTACTGTATATTCTCCTTGACCTCCCCAATGTACATAGCAAATAATATAATCGACATCCTCTATTTCTTTTAAATAGGTTACATCTCTGTTTATTGTTTCATCCGTAGCATAGGAGGTGTTAAACCCATAATAAGATAGTAATCCTACTCTAATTCCTTCTTTATCTATTATTTCTTTCTTATCAACTTTTATATTTCCTAGCTCTATATTAGAAGTCGTGAACTCATTTGTACCAAACCACGCTATACCTTTCTTATCAAGCAATGCTATGCTGTCTTCAAAGCCTGCTTGTAAATAGTCTTGCATATGGTTATTTACAACTGCTAAATGAGTTATTCCACTTTTTTCTATTACCTCTAAGTACTGTGTAGTTGCTTTATATGTATATATTTTTCCCTTTTGATACTCTTTCCTGTCGGTAAATACATTTTCTATATTTGCTATTACATAATCTACTCTATTAAAGTATTCTTGCATATACTGAAAGAAATATTCTGGACCCTTATTATCATAAACTTCATGAAATCTGTTTCTATTACCAAAATTTGTTGCCAGACAAACATCACCTAACAACATAACACTAAGTTCTACTTCGTTTTGGTTATCCATTAATACCTCATCTATTTCTAGCTTTTCAATTTTTCCTATTTCAGTTCCTTCTATTTTTTTTAGTACATTGGTATAACTTTCTAAACTCCTTTTCCCCTCACCTATAATTATAAACGAGCTTATCATTAGCATGCATAGTATGGGTATAAGAATCTTTAAGTTCTTCATTCATGCATACCTCTTCTATTTACCTGTTTAGTCAATTTCCACCGCCATGCCATAGAATCACCTCATATATTTTTTATATACTTATTCAGTACATTTCAAATTTATGAAGCAAAAAAAACTATTCTATTTATCTTACATGGCGGAATAATGATAGATACTCCTTTATGTTTATAAAATTCTTTCATAAATTATTAGATCTTTCAAAAATTAAAATATTTACTTACAATTAATCTAGACAACAAAAAAACCACCTTGCCTAGAAAATCTAGTTAGATGGTTTTTGTAGTGTAACTACATCTAATATAATATACTGGTCTGGCTGACAGGAATTGAACCTGCGACCTCCAGAACCCCATTCTGGCGCGCTACCAAGCTGCGCTACAGCCAGTTAAATGTACTATTTAATTTTAAATGGAGCTTATTGTCTTTGTCAATAGTTGTATTATTAGTGCAAACTATTAAACGAGGTAAATGATTACCTCGTTTAATTATTGACACTTACCTAAAGGATTATAGCTATTAAACCGTTTCCTTCATTAATAATTTTTTGTAAAGTTTTTTGTAGCTTCATTCTAGTGTCTTCTGGCATCAAGTATAGTTTATTTTGTAATTGTTCTTTTACTAAGTCGTGTAATGATTTACCAAACATATTTGTTTCCCAAATTTTTTCTGGATTTTGTTCGAACTCTTCTAATAAATATCTAACTAATTCTTCACTTTGCTTTTCAGTACCAACTACTGGTGAGACCTCAGTATTGATATCAGCTCTAATAAAGTGGAGTGAAGGAGCGTTAGCTCTTAATTTAACACCAAACTGATTTCCTTGTCTAAATATTTCAGGTTCTTCTAGAGTCAGTTCGTCAAATGATGGTGGTACAACACCATAACCCAAAGTCTTAACTGCTTCTAGAGCTTTAGCAACCTTGTCATATTCTCTCTTAGCCTTAGATAGTTCAGATATCATACCAATTAATTGGTGCTCACCTTCAATGTTATATCCTGTCTTTTCATTAAGAATTGTATAGAATAAGTTATTATCTGTTTTTAATTCTACAAGGGCAGAGCCGTCACCCATTTTAATATTTTTTAGTGCTACACTTTCAATATTCTCCACATCATTTAGTCCATTTACGAATAATGAAATATCTTTTAATTTTCTAACGTTTGTAAGCATAGTCTTAATTCCATTTACTATTGATCCCTTTAACCAATGGGTAGATTCAATACTTTCAACCCAAGCAGGTAAGTTAACATTAATTTCATTGATTGGGAACTCAAATAAAACTGATTCTAAAATCTCATTCATGTCATCAACATTCATTAAAGCACAGTCCTTAGCTACAACTGATACTTCATACTTTTCCTCTAACCTATTTTTCAGTGTTTGAGCTTCTTCAGACTGAGGATATTTTGTATTTAATACAATTACAAATGGCTTATCAATTTCTTTAAGCTCTCTAATAACTCTTTCCTCTGCCTTAATATAACTATTTCTATCGATGTCCGTCACTGAGCCATCTGTTGTTACCACTAGACCAATAGTGGAATGCTCTGTAATTACTTTTTTAGTTCCGATTTCCGCTGCCTCTTCAAAAGGTATTTGCTTTTCGAACCATGGTGTATTTACCATTCTTGGACTACCATTTTCCTGATGTCCTAAAGCTCCATCAACTAAATAACCGACACAGTCAATCATTCTTAACTTGAACGAAGCATTTTCTTTTAAGAATAATTCTACTGCTTCATTAGGAACAAATTTAGGTTCAGTAGTTGTAATAGTTTTTCCTGCACCACTTTGTGGTAATTCATCCTTAGCTCTTTCCTTTTTATAGGCGTTATCAATGTTTGGTAAAACAAGTAAATCCATCATCCTCTTTATAAGAGTTGATTTTCCCGTTCTTACTGGACCTACCACGCCTATGTAAATATCCCCTTGTGTACGTTGTGCTATATCACTGTATATGCTATATTTTTCCACAACATTCCCTCCTCTTGTCTGGATAAAAGTTAGACATCCATACTATTAACATTATAAATATATGATTATTACATAATAATATGACAATCATATCCTTACTAGTTTTATATTTATTAAACGTCCATTTTATGCTAATTATTTATCCATAAGAAAAAAAAGTTTATCCAAAGGATAAACTTTTACCATGCTATTAGCTCTTCAGCTATTACTTCTTCAATTTCTTGTTTCTTATTTCTCGTCATTAAGTTAATTACTGCTTCCTTAACATTAAAATCTCCATAAAGTACATTATTTATTTGTTCTGTTATTGGCATATCAATATTATTTTTAACCGATAATTCATAGGCAACTTTTGTCGTAGTTATACCCTCAACAACCATACCTATTTCTTCAAGTGTCTCATTTAGTGACTTACCCTGACCTATTAAAATACCAGCTCTTCTATTTCTACTATGCATACTTGTACATGTTACTATAAGGTCACCAATTCCTGATAGCCCAGCAAAAGTATAAACATTAGCACCCATAGAACTTCCTAGACGAGCTATTTCTCTTATCCCTCTAGTCATTAAAGCTGCCTTTGCATTGTCACCAAAACCTAATCCATCAACGATCCCAGCTCCAAAAGCTATTACGTTTTTAAGGGCACCACCTAATTCTACTCCAACTACATCTGGATTTGTATAAACTCTAAAATCATCAGTCATAAAAGTATTCTGTACAAATTCAGCAATTCCTCTCTCCTTCGAGGCTACTACTACTGTAGTTGGCATATTTTTTGCCACTTCTTCCGCATGAGAGGGTCCTGAAAGGATT
The DNA here is from genome assembly GCF_018141405.1 of Serpentinicella alkaliphila. Lineage (NCBI taxonomy): Bacteria > Bacillati > Bacillota > Clostridia > Peptostreptococcales > Natronincolaceae > Serpentinicella > Serpentinicella alkaliphila. The sequence goes on along the minus strand of NZ_CP058648.1, from coordinate 2,044,379 downwards.
GCATAGGGTTGGTCATTTAGCTCTTCCTTAACAACTTCAGAAATTCTATAGTGAGTACCCTGCTCTAATCCCTTAGCAACATTAACTATAACCTGATCTTTATTTATAAACTGCTTACAGGATTTTAATAGACCTCTCACTTGCTGAGTAGGCACTGCGACTAAAATAATTTTAGCACCTGATAATGCCTTTTCTATATCTAGATGATATGATAAAGAAGCTGATAACTGTATCCCAGGTAAATACTTTTTATTTTCTTTAGTTTCAACCATAGTATTATATTGAATATTACTTCTCATCCACAAATTAACTTGATAACCTTTGTTGGCTAGAAGGTGTGCTAAAGCAGTTCCCCAACTACCTGCCCCTAGTACGGCAATAGTATAATTAGTCATAATTATCCCTCCCTTATCTAACTCCTGCTTTTTCCCCAATCTTTCTTTCTGTACCATTTAATAACCTCTGAATATTTTCCCTATGTCTATATATAGCAAGTAAGCACAGTATTAATGCAAAAATAAAATACTCTCTGCTTTGGAAGAACAAAAATATTGGAAAAATAGTGATAGCGGTAATTGAAGCTAATGACACATATTTTGTACGTATTAATATTGCTATTCCGATAGAAAGACATATAAGTGCCGCGATATAATTAATGGCCAGGGTAACTCCAATAGTAGTTGCAATACCCTTTCCGCCTTTGAATTTTAAAAATACAGGCCAATTATGACCAATTACAACAGAGATTCCTGCAAATAGCTCTATATTTTCATGTAGTCCAAAAAATCTTGCTATTAATACTGCAACAACACCTTTTAAGCTATCTCCTAAAAAGGTAATAGCTGCTGCTTTTTTACCCAGTGTTCTAAGAACATTAGTAGATCCTGCATTACCACTTCCTACACTTCTAATATCAACATCTGCCATTAATTTAGCCACAATAAAGGAAGTAGAAATATTACCAATTAAATATGCAACAACTACTATGAAAATGGTCATGTTATTGCCCCCCGGTTTTTTCTCTATATATAAATCTTATTGGAGTACCTTCAAAATTAAAATATTCTCTTATTCTATTTTCAATATATCTCTCATATGAAAAATGCATTAATTCCCTATCATTTATAAATAGGACAAATGTAGGTGGTTTAACCGCTGCTTGAGTACCATAGAATATTTTTAATTGTTTTCCTTTATCTGAAGGTGCTTGATGTAATAATATAGCTTCACCGATAACCTCATTTAAAGTACCTGTTTGAATTCTCATAGCATTTTGATTTGCAACATATTTAACTTGTTCTAAAATTTTATTTGTTCTTTGTCCAGTTAAGGCAGAAATAAATAGTATAGGTGCGTAAGGACAGAAAGCAAGCTCTTCTCTTATTGTCTTAGTAAACTCATTCATAGTATGGGTATCCTTTTCAATAAGATCCCATTTATTTATTACTATGATTAAACCCTTTCCATTATCATGACTATACCCAGCTATTTTTTTATCCTGTTCCGTAACACCTTCGGAAGCGTCAATAACTAGTAAACACACATCTGCTCTTTCTACAGCTGCTATAGCTCGAATTACACTATACTTTTCTACATCCTCTGTAATTTTACTCTTGCGTCTTATCCCGGCCGTATCTATTAGAACGTATTGATCCTCACCGTGAGTAAAAGGTGTATCTATTGCATCTCTTGTAGTACCTGCTATATCACTTACTATAACCCTATCTTCACCTAGAATACGATTAATGAGAGATGATTTACCTACATTCGGTTTTCCAATCACTGCTACCTTTATAACCTCTTCATCGTACTCATTTTCTTCAATTGAAGCGAAATGTTTAACAATCTCATCTAATAAATCACCTATCCCTAATCCAAGGGAGGATGATATTTCATTAGGGTCTCCTAGGCCTAGCTCATAGTAATCATAGAAATAGTCTGATTTTTCTTTTGTATCAACTTTATTTATAGCTAATACAACAGGCTTTTTAGATTTTCTAAGCATATCTGCTATTTCTCTATCCGCAGATGTTAAGCCCGCTCTACCATCTAGCATAAATAAAATTACGTTAGCAGTTTCAATTGCTAGTTCTGCTTGTCTTCTCATTTGAGCAGGAATTATCTCATCGGAATCTGGCTCAATTCCCCCAGTATCAATCATAGTAAAATTATAGCTTAGCCATTCAACCTCAGTATAAATTCTGTCTCTTGTTACACCTGGTTTGTCCTCAACTATAGAAATTCTCTTTCCAGCTACTTTATTAAAAAAAGTAGATTTTCCTACATTAGGTCTTCCAACTACAGCAACCATTGGTCTTGCCATTTATATCACCTCTTCATTTTCCTTTAATCATTTAGTAATTTCTTTACAAATTCAGCACCATCTACTGAACTTACTACTACTTCTCTATTTAGCCTATTTTTTAAATCACTAATAGTTATGTCGTCTAGAAAAACCTCTTCCCCAGATTTAAGCATAGATTCAGGTATTATTAATTTTGCACCCAAATCAACGTCCTTAAGTGCATCTAAAATATCCTGTCCAGTAACTAGGCCGCTTACTGTTACATATCCTCCAAAGAAATGATTAACTACTTTAATAACCTCTATATTGAGATTATTAACTTTTCTCATTAAATCATCACATAAATTCTTAATTATTCTATATGCTATTTCTCCGGTAACTACTGTTATTTTTTTATTTTGTTTCTTGTCACTATTAATTCTATTTAATGCATCATAAAATTCTTGCTGAAATTTTACAACTAAGCCTACTCCATTTTCTAACTGATGGAAATCATCGTAACTATTATATGGTGGAAAAGGTATATCAGCTAGTATATAAAACTCATCTGCTAAATGCACAAAATTTCTTCCTAGACTCTTTTTAAATTGTTTTTGATAGTTTACAACCTGATTAATAACTTCAATAGCCTCATCCTTAGTGAATGTTCTTAGATTAAATAGTCCTTCCCTAAATCTAGTTAATCCTACTGGTACTACGGCTACACTATTAATATTATCTGCATATTTTCCTAAATCTTGTATAGTTTTATCTAACTCCTGCTTATCATTAATATCCGGACATAATACTATTTGACAATTCATATTAATATCGTTTTCTGAAAATCTATGTATAATATCTAATATTTTCCCCGCAAACTTATTATTAAGCATTTTTTTTCTTAAATCACCATTTGTTGTATGAACAGAAATATTTATAGGGCTAATTCTATAACTAATAATTTTATTTATGTCATCATCACTCATATTTGTTAATGTAATGTAATTTCCTAATAAAAATGATAGCCTTGAGTCATCATCTTTAAAGTAAAGGCTATCTCTCATGTCTTTTGGTAATTGGTCAATAAAACAAAAAATACATTTATTTCTACAACTTCTCGCATCACAAATTGTTGGGTTCTCAAATTCTATACCCAAGTCCTCATCATAATCCTTTTCAATTTCTATATCCCATATTTCTCCATCTGCTTTTTCTATAGCAATTTCTAAATATTCATCTGATAAAAAAAACTTATATTCAATTATATCTTCAATTTCTTCGCCATTAATACTTACAAGCACATCTCCTACTTCAATTCCTACCTCTTCTGCTATACTATTTGGATATACTTTACTTATTATATTCTTAACATTTGTTTCTTTCAAATATGACACCCACTTTAAATTCTTTAGTTTGATACTAATATTATACAATTTTCATCAATTTCCAAATACTATATTAGCATTGTAGCTTTACATCAGTCAATGTTTATTGTACTTTTAAAATTTTTTACTAGTGCAACAAAGTATTTATAATTTTTTCTTATACCATAAACTGTTATAGGCCTACCTATTTTAACCAAGTTTACCCTTCTAGATAAAAATCCACCCAATCTAATATAATTGTTTATACAAGAAAGGGCATTTATTATTCTAATACCAGAAGTATCTCCATTTGATAATAATCGGGAGTACTCATAGGTTAATTTTGCAAAATAGTCTCGATTATGACCCATTCCCATTACAAAAACCTCATTTGCGAATTCATCAACTCCCATGAAAAGAGGTGTGCCTACCTTTAGATTAGGACTTTTATCATAATTCGGTATCGATAAAACCTCTTCTGTTGTAGGTATACGGTCTGAGGGTAAATATCCTAAATGTACTGATGCAGCAACTACAGATGTATGGGCTCCACCATAACAACAGTAAAAAATTTTCATCTAAACACCTACTTAGTCATATTCTAATCAATATCAACAATTAAAACACCTTGATTATATAATCTGGCTAAGCCTTCAACAATATTATTGTATATATGCTTATTTTTAAAGTAATTTACGACATATATTTCATTATCTTCTTTATCTAAACCTAAGTAATAAAATCTCATAGGCTCCATTTCTACATCTTCTTTATTAAAATCATTAGTTAAATTTAAATGAAGATATGCAGCTTTTACAGCTGCATAATTATCCTTCTTTGTTGTGTAAATAATTTTCAATTCGATCACCTTCAGTAAACATTAATGTTTTACTATTATATATGTTCCATGTCCAATATCGTGAACCATTCCCATTGTAGTTTTCGAAACTAATAAAGCTATACGCTCTTTTTCTTCTTCATTTTGTGCAATGAAAACAGGAGCCGTAGAACTATCTACAAATTCTTTATTAGTTGTAATTATCGCTATAATTAACTCCTTTATTCCAAACTTCATAGTTTTCAGCCCCTTTTAATTATCTATAGGTTTTCTTTTGGAGCTCTCTAAAACCGGAGTGCTTTTAACTGCTTCAACATATTTCTTAATATCAGGATCTCTTACTACTATAGCCATTACAACATTACCATTTTTGGGATTTAACCTTGCAATAGGTGTGAAATCAGGTTCATCAACATCTTTCCTAATTCCTAGCATTATAGCCGAATTATGCTGTATTGCTTGTCTTTGACCAATGTTTGACAAAATTGCAGCGGCATATTTATTTTTAGGCGTTATTTCAACTGCTACACCATTTTTTAAATATATTTCTCTTGAAGATTTTAATCCGATATTCATAACAATGGTATCAGCTAACTTTAATAATGGGCCCTCAAAAGTAATATCTACAGGCTTTACATCAGCAATATCTTGAATTACATTAACCTTCAGAAGTCTATTCAAACCTACTATAAAGACTACTCCCACTATAGCTCCTATAACAACAGCTACTATAGTGCTATTACCAAAGTAACCAGCCAAATAGAAGCCTGCACCTGTTCCTGTAGCAGTTAATATAGACATATAATTTCTTGCTTCAAACCTTTTAGCTATATCCTCTATATATGCTGTCCCTCTAGGTACAAGCTCTGTTGGTTCAATATTATCTAGACTTTGACGTTCAAGACTTCTAACATCTCTAAAATGCTGGGCAGCTAGAGCCAAAAAAGTAATTGCCATATACTCTTTTTGTGAAAAAGCTGGAATTACAACGGCACCTAAGCCTGCAGCTATAAACCCTAAGGTCAAATGGGACAGATAGGACTGGGGATAAGTCGGATATTGTCTATAGTCGATTTTCATCATATATGTCCTAGCCATTATCCCCATTACAAATGAAATCAATATTGCAATAAAATCTTTATCCAATTTTCATCCACCTATCTATTTTTTCCTTCTTACTCTACCTAAGAAGTTATTAAATTCTTCTTTAAATCGTCCCAGTTTAGACTTCCATTCTTTACCACCACTACTTATAAATAAGAAGGCTAATGCCGCTGCACCTACTATCAATACTGTAACAATTATTCCTCTTGAGCTACCTCTATTAGTATCCCTAATAGGTCTTGCAGACTCAGTTTCACCATCGGTCTGATCTGTAAATGTTCCACCAAAGAATGCTGTAGTTAACACCTCAGAAAATAGGGTTGCACTTTTTTCTGGTAGAGCCCTATCCTGCTCTGCTGTTCCCATCTCTAATAGCATAGCCCTTGGAGTTAAGTCTTGATTATAGTTTCCTTGTGCGTAGAAAATATCTTTTATTAACCCAGGGTACATTTTATCCGCTACAGCCTTTGCTTGAAGTGCTGTTTCTTCATTTGCCGAGAAGTTCTGGTTTCTTCCACCTACTACTAGTCTAACCTTAGATGCAGGCTCTCCATTTATTTCAGTAGTGTATTCCTCTGGAGGTATAGCATCCCTATGGACATCAATTAATGATGTGGGTTGATGTTCTCTTAATAATTGTGCTGCTGTTCTTCTAGATCTAGTGTATGCACCTGCATCATGTGGGTCATGGGAAGTATTATCGAAAGTAGCATTTACTCCATTTTGTTCAAAGCCCGCCTTTAATCTTTCCGCAACTTGTAAAATTCCACCGCCACCCTCTGTACTTTCAGTACCATCCGTAGGAACATAGGATTCAGAGCTATGAGTACAGTATATACCCACTTTTCTATTTTCCTGTTCTTGGGCTTGGGCTTCTAGTATCATAGCCAAACCTTCTCCACTTCTAAGGGCATCCTGAAACTGTGCAAATACATCTTCATTTATAGTTGGTAATGTAATTTGTTCAATGAATTCTGCGTAAGCTCTTTGTTCTCTGCTATTAACTCTAGTAACCTTGTACATATTATTATCAGCACTTAAATATTGATCTCCTTGTCGTACCTCTCTAGCAGTTTTGAATAAAACAGAATTATCCTTAGTGTTATATACAGTAAAATAATTGCCATATTGACCATACCAATCGTCAGCATATGCGAATTGAACAGATGTTAATAAGAGGATTAATAATACAATTAAAAATCTTTTACTTCTCATCTTGATCACCTCCGTCATTTTTATCATTTTGCTGTAAAGAAATATTTATAATATTATCTTTTTTATCCCTAAAAGTTTTATCATCATTACCTAATGAACTAACAAAGTGTCCTTTTTCAAAATGCATGTCCTTTTTACTTGTACCACCTTGTAATCTTTCTCTAGTTTCACCTACAACCTCCGCAATAATTACTGCTAATACCCCTGCAATCATTGCAGTATCAAAGGCACCTGCTCCACCATATCTAGTTGGCGTATTAAGCCCATTTATTATATTGTATACAAGCTGAATAGTATCACTTAAAAATACCCCTACTATACCTGCAACGAAGGCTGATCTTCTTGAACGACCTAATATATATGCTATCAAACCACCCATAATTCCGTATACATAGTTAGGATCAATACGTTGTGCTTCAGGTTCAGCTGGTAAAACATATCTTTGAACTAGCCATATAGCTGTTCCAGCAACAATAGCTGCAATTACTGCTCTCCATTTTTCTTTGCCTGTTTCCGCTTTAACAAACAGATAAATTGCAAGTCCCATAGGAATTATAAATCCACCTATGTTAAATGAGACTCTTTCTGTAATATTAATATCTGGAATGAATATTGAGGCTAAAACCATAGCAATAATAATAGTAATTGCTGCTTTGTCACTTAATCGTAATCTATCTAAAACTCTTTCAGCCAAACCCATAAAAATTAAAACAGTTATACCAATTAATAAAATTGTACCTAAAGACATTAATCATTCCTCCTTAAAATTAAATATTGCCTTAGATACTTATATATTTCCCTTATGGAAAAAAATCTATGAAGTTTAAATTATTCCAAATTATCCATTTAGTATATACTCATCGGCTCTATTAAAGTTTAATCAAAATACAAAAATAGTAAAAGCTAGCATATTTTACATACTAGCTCTTACTATTTAAAATTTAACTTATAATTAAGCTTTTGTTGGAATAATAATTATAAACTCTGTTCCTTTTCCAAGATCACTATTTACCTTAATTGTTGCATTAAAGGATAAAGCTATATGCTTAACTATAGCTAAACCTAATCCAGTTCCACCTATTTTTCTAGTTCTAGCTTTATCTATTCTATAAAACCTTTCAAATAATCTTGGTATATCCTGTTTAGGTATTCCAATGCCTGTATCCTTTACACTTATAATGATTTTATTATATTTCGAGTAGGCACTTAAATTAACTAATCCTCCCTCTGGTGTATATTTTATGGCATTATCCATAAGATTAATTAGCATTTGTTTAAACCAATCTGGATTACCAGTAATCATAGGTAGACCCTGCTCAATTTCTGATACTACCTCAACATTTTTATTTGTTGCTATTGGCATAATTATTTGCTCAACTTCTGCAATTAGTTCAGTTGTATTAAAATCTTGTTTCTGAGATCTTTTAGTATTTTCAATTTCAGATAGAGTTAATATATCATCAATTAACCGTCTTAATCTTTCGGTCTCTATTTCAATAATATCTAAAAATCTCATTTTTGTTTTTTCATCATCTATTGCTCCAGATTTTAATGTCTCAACAAAACCACTTATTGATGTCAATGGAGTTCTAAGCTCGTGAGAAACATTTGCAACAAAGTCTGATCTCATTTTTTCAAGCTTTCTTATTTCTGTTACATCCTCTATTATAGCTACTAGCCCAATAGTTTTATTTGGGTCATCCTCTAACTTTATAAGATTGGTATATATCTTTAATGTTTTTATATCAGGGTCTTTTATTTGTATTTCAACCTTCGTTTCTGTATTACTTAAAAAAATGTTTTTAAATGTTTCATCTAACGCATTATTTCTAACTATTTCTAAAATGTGCTTCCCAATTACCTCCTGAGCATTTACATTAAATAAAGTTTCAGCTGCTGGATTAATTACAATAACATTTCTTTTATTATCTATGGCTATTATTGGATTAACCATACTAGTTAATAGAGCCTTAAACTTAGTATTGCTATTTGATAATTCCTCAATAGTAAATTTTAGTTTTGAAGCCATTATATTAAAATTATCAGCTAATTCCCCTATTTCATCGTTTGATATTACGTGGACCTTTCTATTTAGATGGCCTTCAGATATCTTTTTAGAGACTTTTGTTATTTCTTTAATAGGCTCAATTATCTTGTTAATAACCCTAAAACCAGTTATTAGAGAAATTAGCAGGCCAAAAATTATTGAAATACCTACATATCTAAACAATATACCATTGATTCTCTCTATTTCCATTAAGTCAACAGCTAACCTAATGATTATAGAATTTTCACCTATCTGCCTTAAAGGAAGGGACACATATAACATATCAATATTAACAGTCTTACTTTTACGTACTGATCTTCCAACTTCACCATTTAGAGCAGACTGTACCTCAGGCCTATTTATATGGTTTTCAATAACACCGGTTTCTACAAAGCTATCTGCTAACACATTTCCATCAATATCTATAATCGTAATCCTTGATTCTGTTATTTTTCCATAATCATGAACGATATTCCTAAGCCTAGTTAAATTTGTTAGAATTGTTTTATCCTTTTCCAACTGCTGTTCTATTAGCCTTCCATTAGAAACAAGTCTAACCTCTAATTCATCTAAATAGCTAGATCGTATTAGATGCATAGACAAAAATCCTGTTAGCAGAATTGCTAACAGGAGTATAACTGAAAATGTAATAAACAATTTTCTTTGCATAGCCATCACCTACTTCATCTTGTATCCGACTCCCCGGATTGTTTCGATATACTCCCCGGTTTCATCATCACCAATTTTTTTACGTAGATGTCTTATATGCACATCAACTGTTCTTGTCTCTCCAAAATAATCAAAACCCCAAATGTCATCGAGAAGTGTGTTTCTAGATAATACTTTACCTCGATTTGCAATTAGCATTTTTAATAGTTCAAATTCCTTCAATGTTAAATCTACTAAATTACCATCCACAGTTACCTCATGCTTCTCAGTATCTAAAGATATACCCTTAAGCTTTAATATCTTCTGCTTATCAATTCCTTTAGTGTCTGTTCTTCTTAAAACAGCCTTAATTCTAGCAACTAATTCTCGTACACTAAAGGGTTTAGTAATATAATCATCTGCTCCTAATTCTAAGCCTAATATTCTGTCTGTTTCCTCACCCTTTGCAGTAAGCATAATAATAGGTAAATTATTAAATTTATCTATTTTCCGAATTTCCTTACAGACATCAATACCATCCATACCAGGTAACATCAGGTCCAATACTAATAGGTCAACACTATTGCCCTCTAGTATTTGTATGCAATCCTCTCCATTATCACTAGAAAGGACCTCAAAACCGTTTTTTTCTAGATTAAACTTAATCAATTCTAAAATATGCTCTTCATCATCGACTATTAGTATTTTTTTCTTTAGCATAGAACCCACCCCTTTAGCTTAATTTCCTTTTTCATCTAATAGTTTTTTTAACTCACCAATGAATGTATTAATATCTTTAAATTCCCTATAAACTGATGCAAATCGAACATAAGCAACCTCATCTAATCGTTTAATTCGCTCTATTATAAGTTCTCCAATTAGCTCTGTTGTTATTTCCTTTTCCATCGAATTATATACTTCTTTTTCTACATCATCTACTATTTTCTCTATATCATTTAAGGAAACTGGTCGCTTCTCACAAGCTTTAAGTATTCCATTCATTACTTTATTACTATTAAAAGCCTCTCTATTCCCACTCTTTTTTACAACCATTAGAGGAATTTGTTCTATTTTTTCATAAGTAGTAAACCTTTTAGAACAAGCCATACACTCTCTTCTACGTCTTATTGCTTGTCCTTCCTCAGTAGGTCTTGAATCAACTACCTTACTATCATAATGATTACAAAATGGACAGTTCATAGGTCTCCTCCCTTCACTTAATCCCATATGTTGTATTTTCATTATAATATACTAACATTTTATTGTCTAACATAATTAAATAACTAATCCTCTTCTACAGCATCTTCCATATAATCTCTTTTAACTAATTTAGCATTTCTATCCCCATTTATTTCAACGTTACTTAGTAGCTCAACTAATATTACGTCCTCTCCAATCTTTTTAATTTCTCCCCACCTTACCTCTAAGTCCTCTTCCTTACTAAATAAACCAAAGGGCTTATCCTCTCTTGGAACTATTATAGCAGTTATTTTCCCTTTCTTTAAGTCTACCTCTAAATCCGCTATTAGCCCTAATCTTCTGCCATCACTAATATTAATAACTTCCTTTTGAGTTAAATCTGATGCCTTTATCATATAATAATCAGCCTCCTGATATTTTTTATTGAGACAAACCTTTATATATTTATAGTTTTTAATCTTATTATTTATTACTTAAACAATAAAAAAAGAAGTAATCTATTTTAAGACTACTTCTTACATATTTGCTAAATATATTTTTTCATATGTCTTACAGCTGTTTTTTCTAATCTAGACACTTGTGCCTGTGATATACCTATTTCTTCTGCCACTTCCATCTGAGTTCTTCCTTCAAAGAATCTTAAATTTAAAATTAACTTTTCCCTATCATTTAATCTCCTCATTGCTTCTCTTAGAGCTATGCCATCAATCCAGCACTCATCCTCGCTCTTTTTATCACTTACTTGATCCATAACAAATATAGTATCTCCGCTATCATGATATATAGGCTCAAATAGTGACACCGGGTCCTGAATTGCATCTAGGGCAAAGATAACTTCTTCTCTTGGTAATTCAAGCTTGCTAGCTATTTCTGATATTGTTGGTTCCTTGGAATTAAGGTTAATTAACTGATCTCTTACTTGTAACGCTTTATATGCGGTATCCCTTAAGGATCTACTTACTCTAATTGAATTATTATCCCTTAAATATCTTCTTATTTCACCAATAATCATAGGTACAGCATATGTAGAAAACTTAACATTATGACTTAAATCAAAGTTATCAATGGCCTTAATTAAACCAATACACCCAACCTGAAATAAATCATCCACATGCTCTCCTCTATTGTTAAATCTTTGAATGACACTCAGTACCAGTCTTAAGTTTCCTTGAATAAATTTTTCTCTAGCCTCATTATCCCCATTCTTTATTAGATCAAAGAGGCCCCTCATCTCTTTGTTTGTCAACACTGGTAATTCTGATGTGTTTACTCCGCAGATTTCTACTTTGTTTATATGCATATTATTCCGTCCTTTCACTTTGAATTACCCCTTTAATATTTAGATTATTAACCTATAAATTATTTTTATACGATTATATGACTTTAAAAATCATAAAAAAAATCATCCGCATTTACAAATACAGATGAATAGTCACTTTTATATTAGTCTATTGATTTCTTTTTTTAATCTTATTATTATCCTCTTTTCTAATCTAGAAATATATGATTGAGAAATCCCTAATAAATCAGCCACTTCTTTTTGAGTTCTCTCTTTTCCAGTTGGTAATCCAAATCTTAACTCCATAATTTTCTTTTCCCTATTATTTAGCTTATTTAATGCATCCTTTAAAAGGGTTTTGTCTACTTCATCCTCCAGTAACTTAGACGTTATATCATTCTCAGTACCGAGTATATCTGATAAAAGTAATTCATTACCATCCCAATCAATATTCAGTGGTTCATCAAATGAAACTTCCATCCTCACCTTATTATTTCTTCTTAAATACATTAAAATCTCATTTTCAATACATCTAGATGCATATGTAGCAAGTTTTATATTTTTCTCTGGGTTAAAGGTGTTTACCGCCTTTATTAATCCGATCGTTCCAATAGATATTAAGTCTTCAACCCCTATACCAGTATTTTCAAACTTTCTTGCTATATAAACGACCAAACGAAGGTTACGCTCAATTAATATTGATCGAGCAGTACTTCGATCATCCTTTAGTTTCTCAATTAAATAATTCTCCTCATCATTTGATAAGGGTGGCGGTAAAGTTTCGCTACCGCCTATATAATATATTGTATCTTCCAAATAAAAACCTAATTTATTTAATATTTTTATTATATTATAGTGTAAAGAAATTCTTAATCTACTTAAATATCCTGCCATTCGTTCTACCCCCTGTTAAATTATAATAAGTCTGGATGAAGTAAAGCTCTATATTCTCCTTCTTTAGATAGTTCATTGTTATATATAGCTATTATTATATTCGTTACATTTTTTACATCCTTATCATTTTCGATTAGAACAAGATCCGGTTTAATTCCAACTAGCATTCCGTTTTCAGTTCCTAAGGCTTTATATGGAATCATCCTGATTCTCTTCACCCAATCAAGGTTACTGTAAATGTTTGACAGTTGATCTAGGTTTGGGGATTTGGCGTGACTGAATACATTAGAAATTTCTGCTGGCAATAAACATTTTAATGTTCCATATTCTACTATTATAACCGGATAATTAGTTAGTGGATCCTTAAGTGCATTGCCTGTATCAACTAATCCAATACACTCTACAATTTCATCATGAATTTGTATTTTTACTTTTAAAAATACTTTATCCTTAGACATTTGTCTTTGAATATATCCCCAGCTAAAGTTTATAAGAATATATGCTCCACCACATGCAATAAATATATTTTTTAGCGAAACATCTGTTGTATAGAAAATCCCATTACTTATAATTCCATTAAAACTTGTAAAATAAAACATAGCAAAGCCTGCACCGCCAAATATTAGAGTTATTAAGTAAAAGGTACCTAATAGTCTAAAGAAATCCTTGAACTTATATGGGGTGTATGCTATTACAATTATTAACATAGAACATGCAAATTTCATAATCATTGAAAATAGAAAATGTAAAGATGGAAAAAAGATAACGAATGCATATAGAGCACTTATTGCTGCTGCCAAACAAAGCTTGCGTTTACTTGTTTCCCTCTTAGTAAACTTACTAGTTAAGTGCAATATTATATAATTCATTATAAAGTTTTCTAGAAATACGTATTCTGCATAAACAATCATTTTTTACCCACCCCATGTCATACGGGACAATTCTATTATTATAAGAAATATTCATATAAACTCTAACTTATGTATATTATATTAAAAATTTACCAACTTTTTTGTCAATTCGTGAAGTCGAAATATAACTCCTATTGCTTATCCACATATAATTATGTAATCTATATCTTGCAAACATTAAAAAACCAACATTTATTTATTTTACATATAATTATGAACTATATAATTCAAGTGGCTCCTAGAACTTGTTTTTGAGTATAAAAAAAAGTGCTAAAGATTTTAATAATCTCTAGCACTCTGTTATTTATATTATTGAGCAACTACTTCTTGAGTAGCTTTTGGATAGATGCTTACTTGCTTTTTGTCTTTACCTTTTCTTTCGAACTTAACGATTCCATCTACTAAAGCAAATAGAGTATCATCTCCACCAATTCCTACGTTAGTTCCAGGGTGGAATTTAGTTCCTCTTTGTCTTACTAAAATGTTTCCAGCTGTTACGAATTGACCATCAGCTCTTTTAACTCCAAGTCTTTTTGCAATACTGTCACGGCCGTTTTTAGTAGAACCTACTCCTTTTTTACTTGCGAATAACTGTAAATTAATTCTTAATAACATGACTTACACCTCCTTGTCATGAATAGCAATATATTCTGAGTAACTTTCATATATATTCTTAATACCCATAATCATTGTTTCAAGTAATAGATTGGCTTTTTGCCTTTTATCATTTGACAAATTAACAGGTAATTTACATTCCAAATTTCCATCTTGGACTTTAAAGTCTATTTCGATTTTTGCTATGTCATGTAATCCAAGTAGAGTTGTTTGGCTTAAAACTGATACTGCAGCACATACGATATCTTTACCGTATTCATCTGCATTAGCATGACCATTAATCGAAAATGATTGTATTTCGCCATTTCTACTTCTTTTAATTTGAACTTTAATCATATCATTTACATCCTAAGCATTGATTTTTTCAATCACTAATTTAGTAAATGGTTGACGATGTCCTTGCTTTCTTCTATAGTCTTTTTTAGACTTATACTTGAAGATAACAACTTTTTTACCTTTACCTTGCTTCTCAACTTTAGCTTGAACCTTTGCTCCTGCTACTATAGGGCTACCGATTACTAAGCTACCGTCTTTAGAAACAGCTAAAACGTTTTCTAGTGTTACAACTTCACCTTCAGCAACATCTAATTTTTCAACAAATACTGTGTCGCCTTCTTGCACTTTGTATTGTTTTCCACCAGTTTCAATAATTGCGTACATTTACTACACCTCCTCAAACCCAGTCTCGCCGAATACAGGTACTTTACGTTTTAAAACCTTACTCGTGCGGCTACTTACAGAAATATATATTATCATACATGCTGTTAAGTGTCAAGTTTTCTAATTGTTTTCTTCTATTATTGACAATATTTTATCTAATTTACCCATAGCATGAACTTTAAAATTATTATGGTGCATTTTATCGTCAGCAATGAAGAATAATTTGATACCTTCCTTATCTTCTATTTCCTCAATAACAAGCTTTTCCTTCTCTATAACTTCTAGTGTATCCTGATTTACTGAGATTAAAACTGCTTCTGAATTTGTATGTATAGACAAACGATGAATTTCCTTCTCAATTTTTTGTAGAATTGTATATGAACAAAGTATTCTACCTGATCCATCGCAATAAGGGCACTTTTTATGTATTAAAGACTCTATTCTTTGACGAACTTTTTTTCTTGTAATTTCAACTAAACCGAGATTAGTCATACCTAATATTTTAGTTTTTGTTTTATCTTTACTTAATGCAATCTCTAACTCTTTCAACACCTTATTTTCATCTGATTCCTTAATCATATCTATAAAATCTACTATTATAATTCCACCTATGTCCCTTAATCTAAGTTGCTTCCCTATTTCCTTAGCTGCCTCTAAATTAGTTTTTAATATAGTGTCTTCCAAATCCGTAGTTCCAACATATTTACCAGTATTCACATCTATAACCGTCAATGCCTCAGTTGAATCAATTACTAAATAACCGCCACTTTGTAGCCATATTTTTCGGTTTGTATTCTTATTAATTTGAGAATCCACTTTATATGATTGAAATAGTTCAACATCTTCATTATAATATTTAACTCTATCCTTAAGCTTTGGTGATAATAGTTCAACAAGCTCTATGGCACTATCATATTGCTCCTTATCATTAATTACTAATTGATTAATTTCATGGCTTAATTGATCCCTAATAGTTTTACTAATTAAGTCAAAATCCTTATATATTATTCTTGGGGCGTAACCTATTATCTTTTCCTTTTCAATCTTATGCCAAAGCTTTAGAAGAAACTTAATATCATCATTAAAGCTTTCCTTAGATTTTCCTAAAGCTACTGTTCTAACTATTACTCCCATATTTTTAGGTTTAATTTGTTCTATTTCTGATCTTAGCCTATTTCGTTCATCTTCATTCATTATTCTTCTAGATACTCCGATATAATCGATATTAGGCATTAAAACTAAATATCTGCCTGGTAGAGTTATATGAGTAGTAACCCTAGCCCCTTTTGTACCTATAGGCTCTTTAATAACTTGTACAACAATTTCTTGTCCTGGCTTAAGTAAATCCTTAATTTGAATCTTTTCAGAATTTAATTCTTCCTCTGACATAAATTGAGGTGCCGCGTCTTTTACATATAGAAAGCTATTTTTCTCTAGCCCAATATCTACAAATGCCGCTTGCATGCCTGGCAATACATTTATTACTCTACCCTTATAAATATTTCCTACTATTCTTCTGTTATTTTTTCTCTCGATATAAAATTCAACCAGTTCACCATCTTCAAGAAAAGCCAATTGTGTTTCATTTACACCCACATCAACTAAAATTTCATTCATATTTGCACCTAACTTTCTTGCTAAATAGCTTTTAATTTTACTTCATTAAATCTTCTTCAGCTTCATTTAGTAGGTTAATTCGATGAATTCTTAAAGAATCTTTATTATAGTTTATATTTTCATGATTTGCTAGCTCTTCCACTACAATCTCAGGTTTAATGTTACCAACCTCACCAGCGGTTAGCTTCATCCTCACTAATACTTCTTTTCCATCAATATTTGCTAATTCAATAGTTTTAATAGATTCTCTAATATTAACTTCTTGTACATTGTTAATCCATCTATTCCCTTTTCTTTTTCTTTTCTCTTTCTTTATTATAATTGTATCTAAATTTTCAAAATCCTTCAATTTTTCTTCAAAAATGTTTTTATTTATTTCATCTTCTATTAAAAATCGAACTAAATACGACGAACTTTTGACAATTGACATTAAAGAAGCCTCTTTTAATGGAACTTCTTTACTGTCAACTAATTTCAATCCTTCAGGTAACACTTTATTTAACTTTTCTTTAAATACTTGTTCATCCATATTTTCATAAAGTGTTAAATCTATATATTCCGCATCACTAGAAATACCAATACTTAAGGCTGTAGCAAAGGCCATTATTGGATGTGGATTAAAACCCTGTGAATATGCTATAGGAATTTGGGCCCTTCTCATTGCTCTCTCAAAGAGCCTTAATAAATCTAAGTGAGAAATAAAAACCATATCTCCTTTTTTATAAAACTTAGAGCGTATTTTAAACATTAACATATACCCCCTATAAAGTTTTGAGTAATCCCACAGGCAGAACAGTTTTCGCGACAGTTAGCTGTTACCTCTGCATTCTTAGATCTTTCATTTTCTCTTATTAAAAAGTCTTTAGTTACTCCTACGTTAATATGATCCCAAGGTAGTAATTCATCATACTCTCTTTTTCTAGTATAGAAATCCGGATCAATTCCTGTTTCTTTAAATGCATCCATCCATTTATCAAAGTTAAAAAACTCATACCATCCATCAAATTTACAACCGCTTCTAAAAGCTGCCTCTAATACCTTAGATAATCTTCTATCTCCTCTTGCAAATACAGCCTCTAATAAGCTAGTTTTTGATTCATGGTAGTTATAAGTAAGATTTTTTCTTTTTAACTGTTCGATTAATATGGCTTGTTTTCTTTTAATCTCCTCTAATGAAATCTGAGGCTCCCATTGGAAAGGTGTAAATGGCTTTGGAACAAATGTAGAAGTACTAACTGTAACATTAATACTATTTGCTCTATCTTCCTTTGGTGTATTATAGAATACATGTAAAACCTTTACTGCCATATCTTTTATTCCAAGTAAATCTTCATCAGTTTCCGTAGGTAATCCTAGCATAAAGTAAAGCTTTACATTACTCCAGCCTGAAGCAAAGGCCTTTTCTACAGCATTTGTTAAATCTCTCTCTGTAAGCCCTTTATTTATAACGTCTCTAAGTCTTTGACTACCAGCCTCTGGTGCAAAGGTTAATCCAGTTTTTCTTACCTTTTGTATTTCTTTTATTAATTCTAATGAAAAATTGTCTAGTCTAAGAGACGGTAAAGATAATCCAATCTTATCCTTACTATATTTATCTATTAAATGCCTTACAACCTTGTGAAGTTCAGTATAATCACTTGTACTAAGGGAAGCTAAGGATATTTCTTCATATCCTGTGGACGTAACTAATTTTTCTGCTAAATCTGCTAGTCTATCCACAGATTTTTCCCTTACTGGCCTATAGATCATACCCGCTTGACAGAACCTGCATCCCCGCATGCACCCTCTAAATATTTCTAGCATAACCCTATCATGTACTACATTTAAATAAGGTACAATTACTTGCTCTGGGTAAAATACCTCATCTAAATTTTTAATTATTCTCTTTTGAATTTTACTAGGAATATTAGACTTTATTGGTTCAAAGGATTTAATTCTCCCATCTTCCATATATGTTACTTCAAATAAGCTAGGTACATATATTCCTTGAATTTGAGCTGCCCTTTCAAGATATTCTGACTTTTTGTAGCCCTTCTTTTTCTCTTCCTCGTATAGCTCTAAAAGTTCAATTAAAACTTCTTCTCCTTCACCTAAAACAACTATATCTACAAAGTCTGCAATTGGCTCAGGGTTATATGCACAGGGTCCCCCTACCATTACAATTGGATGTTTTTCTGTCCTATCCTTACTATATAGAGGTATATTTGCTAAATCCAACATATTTAATATATTTGAATAGCTAAGCTCATATTGTAATGTAAAACCTACAAAATCAAAGTTATTTAATGCTTGTCTACTTTCAAGACCAAATAGAGGTACTCCATTTTCCCTCATTTCCTTTTCCATGTCCGCGGCTGGAGCAAAAACTCTCTCACAGAATATATTTTTTTTATCATTTAATAGATGATAAATAATTTGCATACCTAAGTGACTCATACCTATTTCATATACGTCAGGAAAACAAAAGGCATATCGAATTGTATCATCATTTATATCCTTATGTACACTGTTAAGCTCATTACCTAAATACCTAGCAGGCTTTTCTACTTTATATAGTAGGTCATGAATATCAACCTTTTCCATAATAAACCTCCGTTCAAATCTTCTTTTGTGTTTTTTAACTACTTAATAAGTATATGCTAAGTTGACAATTTTGAAAATATTTTATTATTTGTATTATCTTCTCAAATATTTTGCATCTTTGTTATTTAATAATTCCCCCAAAGTTGTTAAGCTATCATATTTAATTACAGCATCTAATATTTCTCCCTCTGTTAGTTCCCCAATAAATTTTCCTCTATTATTTAAAACCCTAATAATACAATAATACCCTATTGATAGATCCTTTAATATATCCTTTAAACTACTTTCTTTATAAGCGATGATATATTTGACTTTTACATTTATTTTTTCATTTAACCCTTTAGGTTTTGAAAAAACCTTCTGAATATGCTGTAATGATACTATTTCTTTTTCCTTCTCATTTTTAAAATAAAGATATACTGCAAAAACAATTAATGTGATTCCTCTTATAGATTCAATTGTTAATATAATTCCAATTACAAATATTATCATGCATAATACTTTTCCAACAAAGACTGTTGTATATGTTGCCCTCTTTATATCCATAGAATTACATAGATATGCTCTTAATATTCTTCCACCATCTAGTGGTATTATTGGCATTAGATTGAATAGACCTAAGCTTAAATTAGCATAATTAAAAAAATCTAATAGTGGCATTTCTAAAAGTAATATATTTTTAGTTATTATCCCCAAAAAGAAAAATAAAAAATTAAGTAATGGCCCTGAAATAGAAATATTAATTACTTCTTTTGGATGTATAAAGCTTATTTCTTCGGATCTAACTACACCACCTAAGGCAAATAATTCAATAGTCTTAGCCTCGTATCCATAAAAATTAGATACGAGGCTATGGGCTAATTCATGTAAGGTTACAATAGTAAATACAATTGCAAACTCCTTAATGAATCCAAAAAAAATCCCCAATATTATAATGGGTATAAGTGAATAATTTATTTCTAGCTCAATATTAAAGATTTTAATTAATTTTATCATCTAATCAAACCTAACTTATTTATTTTAAATCTAAATATCTAAGAGGATCTACGGGACTATTTCTATCCCACATTTCAAATTGTAATTTATTAGTCGCTAGACCAATTACATCTCCTTGCTTTACTGCTTGATTATTTTTAACTAAACTCTCTTCTAAGTACTTATATATAGTTAACATATTGCCCTTATGCTTTATAATTACATAGTTCCCTATATTATCAGTAAACCCAGTTTCCATAACAGTTCCATCGTGAGAAGCAGATATTTTATCATTTTTTTCTGTACTTATAATAATCCCTTTAGTATTTGTTTGTGCACTAGTTGTAGATTGATCAAAGAAACTAACAATCTCTCCTTGTACAGGCATTACAAATTGCATTGTATTAAAAGTTGGTATATTGATAACCTCAGCTGCTTTTTGCCCTTGTTTGAATACATACTGGGGGAACCCATTAACTTTAGTCCAATAGTAACCGTATTCAAATTTTGAGTTAACCTGTGTATTTATAAAATTTAAAACATGATTAGTTCCACTTCTATTTATTACTTTCATACTAAATAAAACAGCTAGAATTACTGCACAAATAATACTTTTATAGAAGAGCTTTTTAGCAATTGACTTAGGGTCTAAATCAAATTCAAAAAAATTCTTTTCATTAGACGTTTGGAATCCTCTAAATTTCTGATTTCTAGTGTAGTTCATAATCTTTCCTCCATTTCATAGTTTAGTATAAATATATTTATATCTAAATTGAATTATTACAATAGAGCTAAAAGAATAAAGTATGTTATAAAAGAAAAAAGAACTTATTAACAAGTTCTTCTAAGCTTTCCTAAGTCAGGCAGTATTTATTTTTCATAATATTAGTTGTTCCACGACCAACTACATTTCGTACATTTATCCATATTACCTTTAATAACATCTCCACACTCTAAACATTCTGTTTCAGATTCAGTGAAAAGTTTTTTTTCAATTAATTCAGTTAATCCCTCTTTATTTTTTAGATATTTAGTATTAATATCAACTATTTTTGAGTCCAGATAAAAAGTTATTGCTGATTTTCCAAAATTATAACTATTTACTTCCTTCCAATATACCTCTTTGTTCTTTAGTGGTGATTGAATTATTATTTTTTCTTCTGTACAAATCACCTTAATTTTATTATCTATCTCATCTGCAATTAAGAAAACTCCGATTATAATATTATAGTAAAAGATTAAACTAAAGTTTTTTAGCATTAAATTATTTATACTTGTCCCAATAATAATAATAAAATAAATTATATAGATGTATGTTATCTTCCTTTTCCTACGGGAAGTACTTAACCATATCTTTTCATCATTTGAATTCAAAATAATCATCTCCATATATAACAATATAGTTTCTTAATAAGTATACCTTCACATATAGATTTAGTACAACTTTATTTATTGGAAAAAAAAACCCTTATACAAATATGTATAAGAGGTTTAGTGTAGTTTTTATTTTAGTCAACTAAGCTTCTATCTTTCATTTTTTTTATTGGTATGTTTGCTACTAATGCAGGTATTGTAGCATCATCATAATCTCTCTTAGTTTTAGTAAGTTTAATTTCTAGGCCAGCCTCATCAATTTCCATATAGTCAGATATTACCTTTAGAATATCATCCTTAACCATATCTAGAAAGTGAGGAGAACAATTAGTTCTGTCGTGTACTAAAACTAGTTTTAACCTTTCCTTTGCTACATTACTTGTTCCACTTCCACTTGATTTAGGTGATGAAAATAGTTTAAAAATATCCACGTCATTCTCCTCCCTCTTTATTTACTGAAACTAAACATTTTCTTTAGCTTTGACATAAATCCATCTGCACTTTCCATATCTAAAAATGGAACCTCTTCCCCAGTAATACGTCTTGTAATATTTCTATAGGCTTGTCCAGCTAAAGAATTATTTAATGTAACAGCTGGCTCTCCCTTATTAGTAGAAATTACGATTGTCTCGTCATCAGGTATTACCCCTATAAGGTCAATGGCTAAGATATCTATCATATCATCAATATTCATCATATCTCCCTTTTTAACCATATCCACTCTTATTCTGTTAATTATTAATTTAGGCTCTGTTAACTCTGCTGCTTCTAATAATCCTATTATTCTATCAGCATCACGAACTGCAGATATTTCAGGAGTTGTTACAACAATTGCTTTATCTGCACCAGCAATAGCATTTTTAAAGCCTTGCTCTATACCCGCTGGACAATCAATAAGTACGTAATCAAAGGATTCTTTTAACTCATTAGTTAAATTTTGCATTTGCTCCGGATTAATCGCATTTTTATCCCTTGTTTGTGCTGCAGGAAGTAGATATAGCCCCTCAAACCTTTTATCCTTAATTAAAGCCTGTTTCAATCTACAAACACCTTCAACAACGTCAACAATATCATATACAATTCTGTTTTCTAATCCCATTACAACGTCAAGATTTCTAAGCCCAATATCTGCATCAACAACTGCTACCTTATAGCCTAATTTAGTTAAACCAGTACCCAGGTTTGCTGTTGTTGTTGTTTTACCTACTCCACCTTTTCCCGATGTAATAACTATTACTTCTCCCACTATAATACCTCCTATTCATCTTTTACTTTATTTTTTATTAAGTAAGGCTCTATATGAATTGAATTGTTTTTAACTCTCGCTAGCTCTGGAATACTAGGTTTTTCATAATCACCATCAGGAGGTCTAGCTATACAATCTGCTATTCTCAATTGTGTAGGATCTAGGTGAATAGCTGCAACTATAGCATCCCTATTACCATTAGCACCTGCATGGGCAATTCCCCTAAGACTCCCCATAACAACAATATTGCCAAAGGCAATCACCTGTGCACCAGGGTTAACATCCCCTAGTACTAGTAAATTTCCAGGATAATTAATTCTTTGACCTGATCTAACCGTTCCTTTAATAAATTTTGTTTTTCCTTCTTCTATACCACTAAACACTTTACTTGGCTGCTCTTTGTCTAAATACATCCCACTTGACTCTACATTCATATTGAATCTATTTACCATTAGTTCTTTTAATTCCTTTTTCTCTTCCTCACTAATGGATTCGCATTTAATATCAAATATCTTTGCCCCATAAAAAAAGCGTCTAGTCTTCTCTAACTTCTCAATTAACTCTTTCTTTATTTTATCAAAGCTATCCTTAGATTTAATATGAATATATAGGCCCTTTTTTGTTCCTTTAAACTCAATTATGCTTTTTTCTGTCATTTTACTATTCCTCCAGAAACATGACTAGACATTATTTAATCTAGTTCAATTATAATTCTCCATTTATAGTATAATTCCTTCTATAATTTAAGAAAAATATAGAATTACTACTAACGGATTATTATTTCATCGAGTAGGAGGTAGATAATTATTTTATCTACCGACCTCTCACACCACCAAGCATACCGTTCGGTACTTGGCGGTTCATTAGGATCTAATGTATTAACTGATAGCGCTTACTAATACTTTTATAACCTAGCTTTTCTAGGCGAGTATTGGTAAGCGTTCTTTGTAGAATTGGGCTTTTGGATATTCTCCAATAACCTTTTCTTGTGTTTGCATATTCCCAAGATTTTTGTTTATCAACACCCAACTTCTTTAGGTTTATAAACTTCGTTTTAATCTTTTTCCATTGTTTCCATATACATGCCTTCAATCGTCGTCTTATCCATTCTTCAAGACTTCTAATTCTTGCCTTCGCTTTCGCGATACTGAAATAGTTAATCCAACCGACTGTGATTTCATTTAGTCTTTTAAGGCGATACTCCATACTTATACCTTTATTACGATTCGTTATTTCTCGAATCTTCTCCTTAAATCTCCTATATGATTTTTCATGTATTCTTACTTGGACTCCATTTCTATTGAAGTAAATGTAAATTACAATGCAATTTTGTATAAAAATTATAATCTCAAAATGTTCAAAAAATATAAATGAAAATATTAGCCATTGACATTGAGCCTCTGCATATGTAGTTCTAAAGCCTTACACTCAAGCCTTACAACGAAGGCAATGCCTATATTTGAGGCTACTACATATGTCTCTCAATGTAAATGGTTCACTTCGTCTAATATTTTAGATTGTAATATTTGTACATTTTTTTAAAAAGCATTAAAAATACAATAATTGTACATTTTTAAATTATAATTTACAGTAAAATGAAAACCATAGAAATTTTCTTCTAGTTACTAAGTCTACCTTGCTCTTTTCTCTGTTGACTTTTAGCTTTAGCTTTCCTTCTAGCAATCTTGTCATACTCTCCATGACCCTAATTCCTGCCTTTTTGCTTTTAACATAGATATTACAATCATCCGCGAAGCGGCAGAATCTGTGTCCTCGACCTTCTAATTCTTTATCTATTTCATCAAGCATTATATTTGAAAGTAGTGGACTAAGGGGTCCACCTTGAGGTGTGCCTTCTTCGCTACTTACTTTTAAACCTTCTATCATATAGAACGGCATTTTATGTGCAACTCAATTGACAAAATCTATTTGAAATAAATAAAGGATAAACATCAAGTAGTTGACTAAATTCTTGTCAACCTATTTAATGGTTATCCTTTTTATGTTATTATTACAGTCTATATTTATTTAGAAAGAAAGACAGAAGTCTCCTCTACCACAATTCAACTTCTGTCCCCATAAAACAATATTATGATAACTCTAATTACAGATAAAATCAATACATTTAATCAAATTTCATATAATAAATTTCTTGATACTATAAACCTCTACCAATTATCTTGCTCCTGTACCTTGTCTGGCTGCCTTATTAAACATGGTTACTATAACCGTTCTATTAAGACACCCGAAGGTTTCATTACACTGTCCATTTTGCGCATGAAATGTAAACGCCGTGGGCAAGACGCATGCCATATTCCCTAAGTTTATCGTTCCTTACTCCCAAATACTTCTTAATGACCATATATCAATTATAAGAGCATATATTTCCAATGATTCATTTGAATCCATTATGACTACCAATGAATATATAGATGAAAGTAACATCAGATATGTTATCAGTATGTATTTAAGGTACTGGAAGGAAGCTCTTGCTTTTTCGGATTTTCTATTGCCGATGATATCGTATCCATCATAAGACACTGTCTTTCTACATTCAAACGGCAGTTTATGCAGATTAAATGCATACCAAATATTATATTTACATAAAACCACATAAGCCTGTTTTACCATTTGTTTTTTATATTCTAAACTCTAAATATACTTTAAATAGAAGGAGGATTTTAAAGATGAATGATGAAGCAAGAAGAAATATTGCGCTTTTTAGATACGGGATCATCGCTCCAATAGTAAGTAACCTACGATGAAGATAAAAGTATAAAAGAGTTTTTTTCTGATACGGCTAAAAAAACCTATACCAATCCAAGAGGTGAAGATACAAAAATTTCTGCCTCAACTCTTGAACGGTGGTACTACAGTTATAGGCAAAGTGGCTTTGATGCCCTTATTCCACAACGAAGGCGTGACACCGGACACCCAGAAAAATTGACGAAGATATAATGGAGCAGGTTCGCTTTCTAAAAAGGAATACCCACGAATACCTGCAACTTTAATACATCAGAAGTTAATTGATAATGGCATATAAATAAAGGTGATATATCTCTCTCCAATCAATAGATTTGTAAATCAAATTAAAATTGAAAATAAATATACAGGTAACAAAGATATGAGGCGATATGAAAGAGCCCACATAAATGAAGTATGGTGTGGCGACAGTAGTGTTGGTCCTTATATTAAAATAGATGGAACAAAAAAACGCACCTATATCATTGCACTACTTGATGATGCTTCAAGATATATTGTTGGAATTGATATCTTTTTTAATGATACCTTCATAAATCTTATGTCTATCATGAAAACAGCTGTCACAAGATTTGGAAGACCAAAGATTTTAAATTTTGATAATGGATCATGCTATAAAAATAAACAGATGGAACTTCTAGTTGCAAGGATAGGTTCAACCATAAATTACTGTGCTCCATACACTCCAACCAGTAAAGCGAAAGTAGAAAGGTGGTTTAAAACATTGAAAGATCAATGGATGTCTCAGCTAAACATGAGTGATTACTCATCTATTGCTGAACTTCGTGAAGCCTTACTAAACTATGTTAATCATTATAATCAGAGCATACATAGTTCTCTTAACGGGTTGTGCCCCCAAGATAGGTTCTTTAATGAATCATATCTTATAAAAAGATTACCTGAAGAGTTGATTGAAACAACATTTCTTCTTGAGTACGAGAGGCGTGTATCTGCTGATAACGTAGTAATGATAGATGAAATTGAGTATGAGGTGCCTTATCGTTATTCAAAACAGAAAGTTACCTTAAGGTATTCACCTGACCTTAGTAAAATCTATGTAGTTGACAAGCATACCGGTGAACTTACAGCTATAAAACTGTTAAATAAGCAGGAAAATTCACTGATAAAAAGAGAAAAAGTAAAATTTACGGGAGGCAAATATTAAAATGATCGATTACATTAGCAGATATGGGCTTGACTTTAACCCATTCATAAAGAACACAAAAGATATCGTAGTGGAGACATCTGAATACAATGAAATAATCTACAGGCTTAATTATCTTTTAAACAATAAAGGTTTCGGAGTAATTACAGGTGGTCCAGGACGGGGTAAGACTACAAAGCAATTAGGAGTCAAGTTAATGGGCTTAATAACTCTTTATACAAGGTTATATATACTTCACTGTCAACACTTACAGTGAGTGAGTTCTACAAACATCTGTCATCAGAACTAGGCCTTGAGCCAATGCATAAAAAAACAGACAACTTTAAAAATATACAAGCAGAAATAAACAGGTATTCCATTGAGAAACGTATAACCCCAGTAATAATAATAGATGAAGCTAACTACATCAACAATGCTGTACTTAATGACCTTAAAATGCTTTTTAATTTTGATATGGATTCAAAAGATAGAGCCGTAGTTATTCTTGTAGGCTTGCCTCAGCTTAATAATACTTTAAGATTAGTTGCTAATGAACCATTAAGACAAAGAGTTACTATGAACTATAATCTCGATAGTCTCAGCAGAGAAGAATCACTTTCTTATATAAAAGGAAAACTTTCGGGTGCAAAATCTACTTTGGAAATCTTTAACGCCAATGCACTAGAAGCTATAATAAATGCATCAAATGGTATACCAAGACTTATTAATAAGATATGCAATTCAAGTCTTATTATTGCTAATAGCAAAAATGCCAATATAGTAGATTCTGACATAGTAATGCTTGCAGTAAATGAAATTGAATTAGGATAATAATAAATCCATGGATGTCTTTAAAGATGTTCATGGATTTAAGCGAAATAACATATAACTTAACCTTATTTATTGTGATTATGTTCCATTAAGTACGTTGAATAATGTAAAGATTGGTCTTAAAGTAAACATTAAATAAAACGAAGAAGTTAACCGCATTTAATTTGAAGAACAACACTATCATAATGCCACTCTCTAGATATTTCCTTATTAGTCTAATGACTCTCTTATCTTTGATTCTTCTTGACAGGCGTTCCATAAGTATGTCATGATTAACTTTATGGTTGGTAGAAGGCAGCCTTGGCTAAACCTTGAACTGCCAGCCCCAAGCAGAACCCGGCGTGCAGTTTTCCCGCACCGGGCTCCCCAGAATAGTTCACAATTATTTTCCTAAACACTAAATGTCTGCATGAATTAACTCCGGATATGGTAACTTAAACCATTCACTTTTCTTTAAATACGACCAATACATCCTATGCCTTTGACTTCTCCTTCTCAGGCTTCTTATCCATTGGTTCACAACTTCAGACCGGATATATGAAAGCTTGTTGCCACAGTGGTGGAGTGAGAAATATTGATAGAAACCTCTTAGCATGCTTGTAAGCTGTCTCTGTTGGTCTCTTCTTTTCCAGTGACTATGCGCTTTCAACCATTTGTGCGTCTTGTCGAGGAACTTCCTACAACTTTTAGTCGTGGGCTTTCTAATTAGAGCAAATTGCCCATTGTTACCCACGCCACATATATGTTTGAAACCCAGAAAGTCAAATGCCTCTGGTTTCTCATCATACATTGCTTTCCTTTCCCTAGCATACCTACCAAACAACATTAATCTCGTCTTTTCATCCGCTAGTTGCAGTCCAAACTTATTTATCCTGTACTTAGAGTATTTTTCAAATTTCTCTGCATCCCTCTTGTATTGAAAGCAAGCTACATAGTCATCCGCAAATCTTACCAGATATACTTCACCTTGGGCATATGTCTTAAACTTCTTTTGATACCATAAGTCCAACACATAATGTAGGTAGATATTCGCAAGAATTGGGCTGATAGGCCCACCTTGTGGCGTCCCTTCCCCGTTTATGATTACTATGCCGTTTATCATGACTCCCGCTCTTAGCCATTTTCCTATCATATTCAATATTACAGGATCTTTGACTTTTAGTCTTAGCATTTTCATGAGCCATGCATGGTTAATATGATTGAAGTATCCCTTGATATCTGCCTCGTATACAAATCTTACTTTCTTCTTCACAATGCAGTTCCTTAGTTCTCTAAGCGCTTGATGAGGGTTCCTTTTTGGTCTAAAACCATATGAGAAATCCATAAATTCTGGTTCATATATCGCTTCGAGAATTCTCGCCACTGCTCGTTGTACAAGTCTATCTCCAACCGTAGGGATACCCAATGGTCTAGTCTTGCCATCACCCTTCGGTATATCAACTCTTTTAACTGGTGGCGCTTTGTATCTATTCTCTTTCATACGAGTACATACGTCCTGAACCCTTTCATCAAGTTTACTTTCGAATTCCTTAGTTGTCTCTCCATCTATACCCCTCGCTCCCTTCCTATTCATCATTTTCCATGTTTCTTTGAGAAAGTCCGGAGTGATGATATGAGCAAGTGATGTAAATACTGCTTTCTTGTCGTGTTTAGCTTTAATTGCTATCCCATCCAGTTTCGTTGACATACTTCCCTACCTCTGTTTGTGTAGTTTATGTTTCCCTGTTGGGAATTCATTCTGTCCTACCGCTTCCCCATGTACATGGCTTTCCCATGCTCTGAGTACTACCAGTAAGTCCGACTCCCGACACAGCATCCGCTCGCTTGTGGATGGTCCTTTCGGCTTACGTACTCTGCTTTCCGCAAAGACCGTATCGGGTCTCCCAGGTTCCGTGACAATCCCTTTTCAATCATGCCATGCTCTCAGACCCCGCCGGAGTCTCCACTTTCCTTGCCATTAGCGGAAAGTTACTATAGCCTTCCAAGTTTTCGACCTTGTCGGCCTCCGGATGTTTTAACGAGGCTCAATCGCTTCACTTACGTTACGGCCTAATTTCGCTCTGTCTACGCTTAGCGTGGGTCGTTACCTTCCCACCCCCAAGACTCGATTCTAGGTGAGGCGGCTTCACCCCTTGCCTAGATTGGAATTTCACCAATTGGAATTGCCCAGTTTTCCTGGCGCACCGAAAAACTTCTCCAAGTCCATATCTACGACCCAACGATTCCCTTCGTTAATGTATTCTTTTGCCTTTGAGATAGCCATATGTGCATGTCGGAATCCATAGCTACGCTCTGAGAAGGTTGGTTCGTAGATTTTGTTAAGCTCTCGTGCTATCGCCTGTTGTATCATTCGGTCTAGCACCGTAGGTATCCCTAGTAATCTTGTTCCTCCATCAGGTTTCGGTATTTCTACTCTCCTAACGGGGGAGGGAATATACTTTCCTTCTAGTAACCTTGTCTTTATATTCAGCCAATGATTGACGACAAATCCACGAAGTTCATCGTATCTCATGCCGTCAACACCATGACTTCCTTTATTGGCAATTACTCGTTTCATAGCCATTAACATATTATCTCTGGCTAGAATTCTATCGAGTAGGTCACTAGTATCAACTAATCCATCGTTTTCTCTTTCTCTCTTTGAGTTTCCAAGGACATCACTCAGCGCCCCTTGATTACCTCGAAGTTCCACTTCTACTTGCTCAAGGCGACCTAAATATTTAGTTGTCTGCTTTCTCTGTGATTGTTCTAAGTCTTTCAAAGTTGAAAACCTCCTAACGTTCAGTCCTTCACTTAAAGGTTCATGACCTTTAGCTAATATGACCTCTGCTGACTTCTCATGATAAATCTTGTTTCAACCATGTTTCGAATTTCATCTTCACATGTCCATGAGACCTCCCCAGGTAAGAGCGTGCACTTTCACACCATGTAACCGCCACATTTACTCTTCAAGTTTCGGGTAGTTATTGGACTTTGGTTTGTTGCGCAACCTCATCCACTCGAATGAGCCTCGAATGTGATTCGTGTACCTCGGTTCGGTGCTTTGCCTCCAGCTTCCTTCAGATTCCACCTCACGATGGACACCCTTGCTCTTGGCTAACGGTTGGCACTACCAGCCCCCGTACTGGACTTTCACCAGCAAGTTCACGCCCATGCTGGGCGCACACACACACACACACAAAAAAAAAAAAACAGATTAGCTATCTAACTAATCTGTTTTCTAATCCAAATTCCTCTTTACTTGTAGAGTTTAATCCCATGTATTCAGCAACAATTTCTCTAAATATTGGGGATGCAAATCCCCCAGAACCACCTTGAAAGATTAAAACTGATATTGCTATTTGTGGGTCATCATATGGAGCAAAGCCTGTAAACCATGCATAGTTATCATAATCTTTTTTGAACTGATCCAGTGTATTATTATTTACTTTAGGATTTAAGATTTTAATTGCTTCTCTCATTGCATTGCCTCTATCTTGATACTTAACATTGTCTCTATTTTCAATCATTAATTGTAAAGTTAAATCTTCCACATCACTCAATCTAACTCCAAAGGAACCCATATGCCTTTTAAGATACTCTACTTCATCCGTTGGAGGTATCTTGCCAGAACGCTGAGCTGTACCAGTTTTACCTGCTACTTTAACAGGAAGATTTCTAAAATATGTTTGGGCTGTTCCCGTAGTAGTAGTAAGGTGCATACCGTAGTTTATTTCATCAAGGTTTTTTGGGTTTTTCAGTTCAATCTTTTCGGCTAGTATAGGTTCAAATACCGTAACAGACTTATCTTCAAATTTTTGTACTTTTCTTACTAAACTTAGATTATATCGATTCCCACCATTTGCAAGAGTAGCCATATAGTTTACCATTTGAAGGGACGTATAAGCATGCTCCCCTTGACCAATGGCAAAGTTCATAGTGTCAGCAGTTGACCACCTAGCCTGAGCAAAATAGCTATATTTAATAATGTCCGTAAATATATTTGCCCTATCTTCTTTTACTCCTAGGTTTACTAATCTTCTATTTATTTCTCCTCTAGCTGGGTTTTCATCTGTCCAACTTACGATTTCTTTAATAATGCCTAGTCTAACCTCATCAGATACTTCAATCTTTTCTTTATCTAAATCTGATTGCTTTAAGTGTGCTGTAAGGTGACTTCTTAACATACCCCTAACCACTTCTGTCTTCTTTTGAATATTTGGTATTCCAGGGTTTCTTTCCCTTGGAGTGTCTATTTCAATTCCAGTCATATCATTAAGTCCAAATTTCCTAGAATATTCAACTAAAATATCCATATTCATTCTTATTGGTAAAGGTCTCCCTACACCATAATCGTATCCATTAGCAACAGAGTAAAAATAGTAGTTATTAGAGTCTGCTATAGCCTGATGTATACCTTGATAACCCATAGTTTCTCGTCTTTGATTCCATAGCCAGTTACCAAAGGAGTGTCCACCAACTTGAATAAACCCTCTATCTAGTATTTTATATTCAGGACTTAGGCCTTGCTCAAGTCCTGCAAGTCCAACAATCATTTTATATATAGAACCTGGCTGTATAGCAGTACTAAGGGCAATATTTGTTAAAGGCCTAGGTGCTAAGGGATCTCTCTGATTTTCTGGGATCAATTTATTCCAATCCTCTAAACTAATTCCTGTAGCAAATAAGTTTGGATCATAAGCAGGGTAATTTGCTAGAGCTAGTACCTCGCCTGTTTTTACATCAGTAACAACTACTGAACCAGAAGTTGCGTTAACCATAGGTCCACTTGTACCTTGTAATCTATTTGTCCCCCATTGGGTTTGATAAGTTCCACCAACCTGTATTGTTTTTAATACATCCTCTAGGGTCTGTTCTGCTACCCTCTGTAAATTTGCATCAAGTGTTAAATATAAGGTTCCTCCAGGAATAGCATCGACATTTTCAATAAGATTTACAAGCCTTCCCCTAGAGTCAACTATTACTTTTCTATAACCATCTGTTCCTTTTAATTCTTCCTCAAATCTCTGTTCAACACCAGTTTTACCAATGATATCTGTCGGTAGATATCCTAATTCCCGGACATAACGATCTATTTCTTTTTGATCTGAAATTTTACCTAAGTTACCAAGAACATGAGCCCCTAGTTTACCCTCCGGATAATATCTAACTGGTTCAATTTCTATATTTACCCCTGGTAGCTTTATTATGTTTTCTTCAATCTGTGTTACAGACTCCTCAGATATATCTTGAGCTATTTTAACAGGTCTATATTGTAAGTATCCAGACCTTCTTAATTGATCCCTAACTACCATGACTTTTCTTGCCTCTGCATCACTATAGTCAGCAGGTATTTTAAATGTCTTATTTCTCGCTATTTGAAAGGCTTCGTAGGCATCTATATCTAAATCAGTTATTCTATAATTTTGAAGCCATTGTTCTTTTCTCATTTGTTCAGTAAATTTCCATGTCAGTCTAGAAATAGGAATGCTTAACTCAGGAATAGCAATAAGCTGTTGCTGAACTTCAATAGCCAGTTCAGAGTTATTAACTATATCTTCCATAGTTAAATCTAGACGAATTCCATACCTCTTTCTTAAAATATCAAAGGCCTCAATTGCTGTGTACTCTTCCTGAATGTTATAAGTGTCCTTCCACTCCTGAATTTTAACATCAAAAGTAAAAACATAATCACCCTTTTCAGACATAACAATTGGGAAATCGTCAATAAATCTATCACCATTTTTTTCTAAAATGCTAATTACATTTAATGCTACTTCATTAATCTTTTCATCTATTATTTCATTTTTCATTATATGGACAGCAAAACTAGGCCTATTACCTGCTAATAATCGGCCATATCTATCCTTTATTTCAAACCGCGGTGCACTTGTTGGAATTGTTTTAAAAATACTATTTTCAGCCTGAATTCTATATTCTTCTCCTCTAACTATCATAATTGACATTAATCTAAGAAGAATTATTATACATATTATCCCAAATACAAGTATTGCTACGTTATAACGGTCCTCTAGTTTTTTAAATATCATAATATATCACCGTTTCTATTTCTAGAATTTTAAAATCCTTTTTTTATACAATTTAAATACATATAAATAGACAAATATAGAAATAATAGAGTTATAAAGAACTTGAATAATAATAGATAAAATTGGTAAATCTGATAATGCTATATCATGTCTTAACACATATATTAGAGTAATGTTTACCAATATATAAAAGAATGTAGCTATGGCCGTAATAAAGAAAGATATAATTAGGTTATCCTTAAACACCTTTCGATTTATTAAGCCAATAAAATATCCAGTTAGCATATAAATTAAGGCATAGACACCTAAGGCCTGTCCATATAACATATCATGCATTATACCAATCACAAAGCCATATATTGCACCTTTATTTTTATCGGAAAAAAGAGCAAAGCAAACTATAATAACTAAAGTAGTATTTGGTACTACTCCGAATATGCTAAAATACTGAAAAAGAGTGCCTTGTAATATGAAATTTAGCAAAACGATAAGCCAAGCCAAAATAGTCCCCATTATTTTCCCCTTTTAACACCAATTAATTTAATGGAATATATACTAAAACTTTGTTTAATCTTTTAAAATTAACAGATGGTTCAACTGTTATAGTCTTTAACAGTTGGTCTGTTGTTCTAGATACCTCTATAACTTCACCAATCAAAATGCCCGATGGATATATACCTAATCCAGAGGTCAAAAGCTTGTCCCCAACAATTACTTCCGCCAGTGGATCAAACAGATATCCTGATAACTCGTAATTTACACTTCCGGTAATTATCCCTTTAAAATTTTTATTTCTCATTATTTGAAAGCTCACTGAACTATTATTATCTATTATAGATATTACCTTCGACCAGTTTCCCCCAACTTCGAAAACTCTACCCACTAGTCCATTAGAGGAAACAACAACAGAATCAAGTTTAACTCCATTTTCTTCACCAATATCAATAACAAATGTATCAAACCAGTTCCCAGGATTTTTACTAACTATATTGGCAGCAATATGCCTATAGTTTTCCTCCTTAGGAACGTAGTTTAATGCATAGGATAAGCTTCTTAATTCCTCAAGTTCATCTCTTTCTAGTCTAGCCTTAATGATTTGTTCTCTTAAATCTTCAACTTCTGATCTAAGCCCATCATTTTCACGCTTAATTCTGGAATAGTTTACAACTGGATTTACTGCATCTCTCACAAAATTTATACCAGTTGTCGTAGATTTTTGAATTGGAGTTATAACATTTCCTAACCACTTCTCAATAAAGTGTAAATTTTCCCTTTGGTTTGAAGTAATTCCTACAACTATTATAAGAGCAATAACGACAGATGTCACTATTATGGCCGACCTATTCTTTTTATTATCTTTAGCCATTTCATATCACCAACTTCTACTTAAGTCTTTTCGGTATCAAAACCCTTTTCATTGTATCTATTGCTTCAATTGCCTTTCCTGTCCCTAAAACAACGCAATCTAATGGCTCTTCTGCTATTTGAACTGGCATACCAGTCTCTTTTCTAACTAGTCTATCTAAACCATCAAGTAAAGCTCCACCACCAGTTAATACTATACCCATCTCCATAATATCAGCTGCAAGCTCAGGAGGAGTTTTTTCTAAAGTATATTTAATTGCGTCAACTATGTGGCTCACTGGCTCTTTTAAAGCCTCCATAATTTCTTTAGAAGTAATTTCTAAGGTTTTAGGTAGTCCTGAAACCAAATCTCTACCCCTAATAATCATCTTTTGTTCAACAGATTTAGGGTATGCAGAACCAACTGTTATCTTTACCTCTTCAGCAGTTCTTTCACCAATCATTAAATTATATGCTTTTTTAATATATTGTACAATAGCTTCGTCTAACTCGTCCCCACCAATTCTTATTGATCTAGCTGTAACAATACCACCTAAGGAAATAATTGCTACCTCAGTTGTACCACCACCTATATCAACAACCATGCTACCCGTAGGCTCCTCTACTGGAAGTCCTGCTCCGATTGCAGCAGCCATAGGTTCTTCTATAAGATAGCACTCTCTAGCTCCAGCTTGAAGCGCAGCATCTTCAACTGCCTTTTTTTCCACCTCTGTAACTCCAGAAGGAACACAAACAACAACTCTAGGCTGAATAATGGTTCTTCTTGGATATGCTTTTCTAATAAAATATTTTAACATACTTTGGGTTACGTCAAAATCTGCAATAACTCCATCTTTCATCGGTCTTATAGCTACTATATTTCCAGGTGTTCTACCAATCATTTTTTTAGCTTCTTCACCTACAGCCAAAACAGTCTTAGTATCATTTTGAATAGCAACTACAGAAGGCTCTCTTAATACGATACCTTTTCCTCTTTTATAAACTAAAGTGTTAGCTGTTCCTAAGTCTATTCCCATATCACGAGATAAAAATTTAAAAAAACCCATGTTGTATTTCCTCCTCTATTATTACATCAATTGTCTTTCTTTTAAGCTACAATAGTTATTATCCCCCATAATTACATGATCCAACACTTCAATACCAATTATTTTTCCAGATTCAACTAATCTTTTAGTAATTAGAATATCCTCCTTACTAGGCTGTGGATCTCCACTAGGGTGGTTATGGGCAAGAATAATTGAAGCACTGCTTCTTTTTATTGCTCTTAAAAATACCTCCCTAGGGTGAACGATAGATGCATTCAAACTACCAATAGATATATTTTCCACTGATATTACTTCATTTTTTGTACTAAGCAATATAATGTTAAAATGCTCCTGTTTTAAATGTCTCATTTCCTCCATTAGTAGATTTGAAACATCCTCAGGTCCTTTTATTCTATAATTATTGACTCTTGTTGATAAGGATATACGCTTTCCTAACTCAATAGCAGCAATTATTTGTGAGGATTTTGCTAGACCAATTCCTTTTAACGAACTAAGCTCTTCTATTGAGCAGTTTGCTAAAAATCCTATCCCTTCATTTGAAAAGCAAAGAATACTCCTAGCCAAGTCTATTGCAGTTTTATCCTTTGTACCTGTAGATAAGATAATTGCAATAAGCTCAGCATTTGATAAGGACCTAGGTCCATACTTCATCATCTTTTCTCGGGGTCTCTCATATCTAGGCATTTCTTTTATTGTTGTAATATACTTTTCATTCTCCATCCTAAAATCTCCTTAATCTTTTTTTAAAAGAGATGAAGGTTAAAATGCTTATGCAACAATTCTCCTAGTATATAGATTGGTAGCCCAACCACATTATTATAATCACCTTCGATTTTCTTTACAAATAAGGCTGCCTTACCTTGAATAGCATAAGCTCCAGCCTTATCGATATGCTCTCTAGTTTTAATATATCCATCTATTTCATTCATTGATAATTCTTTAAAGAATACTTTTGTTATTTCACAATGGGTAACTCTATAGTCATTTACATTATCAATAATAGATACACCTGTCATAACTCTATGAGTCTTCCCAGAAAGTGATTTTAGCATTGATTTTGCATCTTCGTCATCTCTAGGTTTACCTAATATATTATCACCTACTACTATAGTGTCTGCGCCAATTATAATAGCAGGTGCTTTTATCTTATCCATAACTGCAAAAGCCTTTCTATGTGCTAATTCCTTAACAATTGATTCTGGATCACTATGATCCTTTATTGTTTCATCAACATCACTTACAATTACATCAAAGCTTATGCCCATAGTTTCTAATAATTGCTTACGTCTAGGAGAGGCAGAAGCAAGAACAATTTTCATTTATTATCACCTACAGTCTTTTAAATATTCCTATTGCCAATAGTAAGCCTATCAAACTCGCAACATTAATATCAAATAAAAGAGTGAAGTTTAAATGTATTATGCCTAGATTAGCATTAAAATTACTGATACCTAAAGGTCCTGGACCATAAGATAGTACTGGTAACATATTTCCTAGGAAAGAGCCAATAAGACTACCTAAAATAACTCCAGTAACGATAAATACCACTAATACTAAAGAGCTTTTTTGCTTACTCAATTTATTTTCCCCCTAATATGCTTAAATAATTAATTAAATTTTTACTATATAATTAGTTTTTGTAACAGTGTAATTTGCTGTAATACCTATAAAGACACCAGTGAATATACTTGTAAGAGTCATTATAGGTAAATAGACAAATATTTTTGGATTATTTATAATAGTAGCCGCAACAAAAAGCTGTGCAATATTATGTCCTAATGCTCCAAATACACTAACACCAACTAAACTAAAGTACTTACTATAATATTTATAAATTAACCACATTAGAGTTGTACTAACAAGTGCTCCTGAAACGCTATAAAACATAGATGTAATTGCGCCAGTAGCTAAACCTCCTATTACGCATCTAAGCAAATTTACTGTAAGGGCACATTTAAATCCAAAAATAGTTAAGGTTATTAGACCAATAATATTAGCTAGTCCTAGTTTTGCCCCAGGTGCAATACCAATGAAAGGATTTGGCATTTGAGCCTCTAAAATATGCAATGCTAAACCGATTGAAGTTA
The DNA here is from genome assembly GCF_018141405.1 of Serpentinicella alkaliphila. Lineage (NCBI taxonomy): Bacteria > Bacillati > Bacillota > Clostridia > Peptostreptococcales > Natronincolaceae > Serpentinicella > Serpentinicella alkaliphila. The sequence continues at coordinate 2,006,263 of NZ_CP058648.1, read as the reverse complement.
ATAAAGCTAAATATACAATTTTTCTTGTCTTCATTTTGCATCTCACACTTTCTTATGATATACAATAGTTTATCATTTTTATTATTTACAATATGCTATGCAAGCACACATATACATCATTAAAAGTTTAACACTAAAATTTTGAAGTTACAAGTGGTAAATAATTTTAATGTAAACGTAATAAAAGCGACCTAAGTCGCTTTTATTATACTTTTAAATATTAATTTTCTTTGTTCTCATCTTGAGCATCTTTGTTCTCTAGAGTAATCTCTTTATCTTCTTCTCTTAATCTACCTTCAATTGCTTTTGTAGGACATTTTTGTACACACACATAGCAATTAGTACATTTTTCATAGTTTATAAATGCTAGGTTATCTTTAAAGTCAATTGCTTCGAAAGGACATGCTTTTACGCACATTTTACAAGCAATACATGCAACACTACATTTTGGTCTAACGACTTTACCAGTCTCTTTATTGTTACAAGAAATAATTACTGCCTGCTCAAATGGTACCATATCAATTACACTTTTTGGACAAGCTTCAATACATTTATTACAAGCAGTACATTTTTCTGGTATAATTCTTGCGATTCTACCATCTGCAATTTCGATAGCGTCGAACTGACAGGCTCTTACACAAGTTCCTAATCCAACACAACCATAATCACATGTCTTGCTTCCGCCTGCTAATAAAGATGCAGCAACACAGTCCTCAACACCTTGATATTCATACTTCTCTTTACATTTATGAGTAGTTCCGTTACAAATTACTTTTGCTACTTTTCTTTCTGTAGCATCCACAACTACTCCCATAATTTCAGCTACTGCCTTTGCACAGTCTGGACCCCCAACAGGACATCCATCAACTGGACAAGTACCTTCAACAACAGCTTTTGCGAAACCATCACAACCTGGAACCCCGCAACCACCGCAGTTTGCTCCTGGTAATACATCACGGATTGCAGTAACTCTAGGGTCTACCTCAACAGCAAATTTTTGAGAAGCATATGCTAAGCCAGCCCCAAATAGTAAACCTAATCCACCTAAACTTACAACTGGATATATAATATTTTCTATATTCATATAATCACCCCTCTACACAAGTCCAGCGAAACCTAGAAAAGCTAGTGACATTAAACTTGCAGTAATTAATGCAACTGGAAATCCTTTATAAACTTCAGGTACTCCTGCTGTTTCAAGTCTCTCTCTAATAGCTGCAAATAAAACGATTGCTAAAGAGAAACCTACTGCAGCACCAATAGCATGAACTATTGTATAAAATAAATTGTACTCTAATTGGATATTTAAAATTGTTAAACCTAGAACCGCACAGTTTGTAGTAATTAGAGGAAGGAAAACCCCTAATGACTGATATAAAACAGGGCTAGTTTTTTGAATAACCATCTCAACGAACTGTACAAGTGATGCAATAATTAGAATGAATGCAATTGTTTGCATATATTCTAAACCTAGATTATCTAAAATTGTTCTTTGAACAATCCAAGTCATAATTGAAGCTAAAGTCATAACGAATGTTACGGCCATACCCATACCAACAGCAGTTTCAACTTGTTTAGAAACTCCTAGGAACGGACAAATACCTAAGAAACGAGATAATATAAAGTTATTAACTAAAATAGCACTTACTAATATTATAAATATAGTTTGTATAGACAATTCGACACCTCCTATAGCTCATTAACGTTTTTAGCCATTATTTTGTTAAATAGTGCCAATAATAATCCTAGCACTAGAAAGGCCCCTGGTGGCATAGCTATTATTGTTGCAGGTTGGAACGATTCTCCAAATAAAGAGTTTCCGAAGATTGAACCATAACCTATAATTTCTCTAACAACTCCTAATATAACTAATGCTATTGTAAAACCAAGACCCATACCTAATCCATCTACTAAAGAGCCAATAGCTGTGTTTTTAGATGCAAATGACTCTGCTCTTGCTAAGATTAGACAGTTAACAACTATAAGTGGGATAAAAATTCCTAAGCTAGAATATAAAGCAGGTACAAATGCATTTAATACCATACCTATCATTGTAACGAAAGTAGCTATAACTACTACGAACACAGGTATTCTTATATTAGCTGGAACAACTTTTCTTAATAAAGAAATAGCTACGTTTGATCCTAATAGAACTGCTGTTGTAGCAAGTCCCATACCTAATGCATTTTCTGCTGTATTAGTAACAGCTAGAGTAGGACACATACCTAACATTTGTATAAAAACAGGGTTATCAAATAAAATCCCCTTAGAAAAAATTCTACCAAATTTCAAAATAGTCACCTCCAAATTAACGAGTTTTTAAAACCTCTACAAACACACTTCTTGCAACGTTTACTCCATCTGCAACTGCATTAGTAGACACCGTAGCTCCAGTTATAGCATTGATATACTGATCTCCAGTTTCTCCACCTTTAGTAGCAATAAAGTTTTCTTCTGTTCCTCTACCAACAAATTGGTTTAAAAATACAGGTTCAGTAATCTTTGTTCCAAGACCAGGAGTCTCTGATTGAGTACCAATTTTTACTCCAGTAATACTACCTTCAATACTAATACCTGTTAATACTTCTACTCTTCCACCATAACCGTTAGGGTTAGTTTTAACAGTGTATCCAACAACTTCTCCAGCAGTAGAACCTTCATAAATTTCTACAATCAAATTTCTATCTTGATGCACTTCTGAATCTACAAGTTCAAACTCCTCTGCCTCTGGTAATAAAGCAGCAATGGCAGCAATATTTTCTGCATGAAGTCTTTCTTTAATTATTCCTTCTGTAGCACTATTAGTTACTCCTAATACTGTAGCTGAAACAGCAGTAAAAACTAATAGTATAAGTCCCATTTTAATCATATCTTTCATTGCTATTTCACCTCCCCAAATACTCTAGGGCTTGTATATCTATCGATTAATGGTGCAGCAACGTTCATTAGTAGAATTGAGAACCCTACTCCCTCTGGGTAAGCACCAAATATTCTTATAAGGGATGTTATAAGCCCGCATCCAAACGCAAAAATAATTCTACCCTTTGGTGTAATCGAACCTGAAGCATAATCAGTAGCCATATAAATTGATCCAATCATTAATCCACCAGAGAATACATGATAAGCCATGAAGTAAAAATCAAATCCACTATACACTAGCATTATTGCAGCAACTGTGCCTACATAAATTAGTGGTACTTTTGGAGAAATTATTCCTCTATAAACTAAATAAATTCCACCTAAAATTAAAAGAATTGCTGAAGTTTCACCTAAGCTTCCACCAATACTACCAAAGAACGCATTCATTAGAGAAGGTGCTCCTGCTGGAACTGATGTAAGATTTTTAACGAAACTTAAAGGCGTTGCAGTTGAAAGTGCATCTACACCAGGTGCTCTCCAATCTGTCATATTCCCTGTCCAAGAAATTGTTAACATAATTCTAGCAGCGAGGGCTGGGTTCATAAAGTTTCTACCTAAACCACCGAATACTTGTTTAACAATGGCAATTGCAAATACAGAACCTATTACAGGTATCCACCATGGTACTGATGGTGCTAAGTTAAGACCTAGTAATAATCCAGTAAGTGCAGCACTGTAATCATTTATTGTAACAGGTTTACCCATTAGTTTTTGAACAACCGCTTCTGTAGCTACAGCTGTAAGTACAGCAAGGGCTAATACCATTGCAGCGCTAGCTCCGAAGAAGTATATACCAGCAACTGTTGCTGGAAGTAATGCAATAATTACATCTAACATTATTTTTTGTACTGTACTATCATCCCTAAAATGGGGTGACGAAGTAACAATTAGTTTACTCTCCATTTATTTCCCTCCATGCACTAATTTTTTTGCTTTCGTTTTTTAGCTACGATTGCATTTTTAGCTACTCTTATTGAATGAAGCAAAGGAAGTTTAGAAGGACAAATATATGAGCAAGATCCACATTCAATACAATCTAGTGCTCGATATTTTTCTGCATGCTCCATCATGTTGTGTTTTGAGTATTCAGCAATTTGAACTGGTCTTAAAAACGCAGGACAAATCGAAACACATCTACCACATCTGATACAATTAGATGGTTCAGGCATTCTTGCTTCAGCTTCATCGAATACAATTACACCCGAAGATCCTTTTGTAATAGATATTTCATCTGTATATTGAGCTAGTCCCATCATCGGTCCACCCATAATTAGTTTTTTAGGCTCAACCGCATATCCTCCACATTGCTCAATAACTTCTTTTACTGATACTCCTACTTTTACAAGTAAGTTTTGTGGATTTGTAATCCCTTTACCTGCAACTGTAGTTATTCTTTCTATTAAAGGCATACCAGTTTTGATTGTATTAGCAACTGCAGCAGCTGTAGCAACGTTGTTAACAATTACTCCTACATCCATTGGTAGTCCACCTGAAGGAACTTCTTTTTTAGTAACTGAATAAATAAGTTGTTTTTCAGCTCCTTGAGGGTATTTAGTTTCTAATGCTGCAACCTTAATGCCTGGTTCATCTTTAACAGCATCAAGCATCACTTGGATTGCATCCATTTTGTTATTTTCAATACCAATTACTGCGTTTTCAACATTACAGGCTTTCATCATTGCTTTAAGACCAAATACGATATCTTGAGGTTGTTCAAGCATTAATCTATGGTCAGATGTTAAATAAGGCTCACACTCTGCACCATTTAAAATGATTAATTCAATTTTTTTCTCAGGAGGTGGTGAAAGTTTAACATGAGTTGGGAATGTAGCTCCACCCATACCAACGATACCTGCATCCTTAATAATGTCAATTATTTCTTTTGAACTTAGAGACTCTAAGCTTCCTTTTGGTTGAATGCTCTCATGAACTTCATTTAATCCATCAGATTCAATCACCACACAAACAACTTCTCCACCAGTAATTGATGGTTTAACTGCTATTTCTTTTACTTGTCCACTAACACTTGAGTGAACAGGTGAAGAAACAAAACCTTGCGGCTCACCAATTCTTTGCCCTACCTTTACTGTGTCGCCTGCTTTAACTAAAGGCTCACAGGGTGCACCGATGTGTTGCTGCAATGGTATTATAACAGTTTTTGGCTCCACGGCTTTTACAACCTTCAGATGCTCTGTTGCTTCTTTACGCTCTGGCGGATGAATACCGAGTTTAAAAGTTAAAAATTCCATTATTTGTTTCACCCCTAATTCTATAGATTTTGTTGAATAATTTAGCCTTTTTTTACCGATAATACTAATACTTCCTTTTATTAGTACAAAGGTAAATATATACCATCACTTTTTCTATGTGTTAGGTAGAAAAAGGCTTTGTTAATTTTGTAGCATTCTGCAATGTATCGATATACACATAATAATATAATAATACATTATTTAAGTTTTAACAAGTACACATAAACTTTCTTTAATATATTCCTTTAACCAATTAATAACCGATAAGTCTGTAATTGGCAATTCTTCAATCTTTTCCTTAACTTCCCTAGTATTAAAAATAAATTTATTATTTTTGAAATAATGTTCGTAAAAATAATCTATACTGCTATTTGCCATAATACACGTAATTATTGTATCAGCCATATTTCCTAGGGGTGGTCTGTCTATATGTGAGTGCCTAAACATCGCTCTCACAAAAGTACCAGTTCCTAGCTTTGACCTAATTTCAAAGCTACCATCACATTGTATTGCACTGGCTTGAAATAAAGGTAGGCCTAGGCCTACCTTTCTTGTTGTTCGAGTAGTTACGAATGGATCTAACACTTTTTTTAGAAGTTCTTCATCCATCCCAATTCCATCGTCCTCAATTTCAATACAGTAGGTATCATTAACTAAATCCTCAATTATTTTTATTTTAATAAAAGAGGATTTAGCAGTAATCGAATTTTGAATTATATCTAATATATGCAGAGACAGTTCCTTCATTGTACTCTTCCTTATCATTTATTTGACTTTTCCAATGCATTAATTATGCACTTTATTGATTGTCTTTCCACTTCAACAAAAAATTCTCTTTCTAAAATTTGTCCAAGACTATGAGCATCCGAACTATATATTTTATTATAACTTTCAAAGTTCGGGCAAAGTTTTTCAACTGATTTCAAATCACCATAACCACATATTTCAATTGCATTAATTTTAAGTTCAGGATTAATAAATCCTAAATTTGATATTATACTAAATCTATTTCTATTAATATGAGCCGGGATAGGTATGCCATTTAATTTTCTAATTTCATCTATTATTTCTTCTAATGATAACCCTATAGATCTAGATAATAGCATTTGCTCTTCCCCTATGATATTATCGTTTTCATCATAAATTAGCTGATTTCCAAACATCTCTTTATTATTTTTATCTCGCGGTAGATGCATGTCTATTATCCTTTGAAATTCTCTAACGGATTCTATAGTTTCAAAGTATCCGAGCACATGCACTTCCTCTTTAGTTGTTATTTCCACACCAGGTATACAAATAATATCATTTTTATTAGCTACCTTTAGAAATACTTCTATATTCTTTAATGAATTATGGTCAGTAATAGCAATAGCATCTAGTCCCTTAAGTTTTGCCATATTAATAATATTGTTTGGAGTCATTGTAAATTCAGCACAAGGAGATAGTCCACTATGTATGTGTAAATCAACGGCTAGCTTCATTTTTTATCAACAAGCCTACTAATTTTACATGCTAATTCATAGGCCGTTAGGTTACTTCTGAAAATAGGGATATCTTGCTCTTCGGATTTTTGTATTGTACTTTCATCAATCTCAGCATTCTCTGGAATAATTATGCAAGACGCATCCCCTAAAGCAGCAACTGCTACAATATTAACATGAGTTTGAATAGTTATCCACGCATCTCCAGGTTTTATATTTCCCATTACCCAACTTAATAAATCACCGATATATACGCCAGACATATTCATATCAGTTATATCAATGTTTTTACTCACGATTTCTAGTTGCAAATTTTCAATGAGCTTTTCGATTTTATACATAGCATAACCCTTCTTCCAAGTGAATTAGAAATATATTTGAACATCTAACTCCGTATATTTTCCTAGCACTGACTTAATTTTAAATTCATCAGAACAGCTTTTTATATTTGGCAGACCCATCCCAGCACCAAAACCTAATTCTCTTACTTTATCAGTTGCTGTTGTATAACCCTCCTGCATAGCTAATTCTATATTTTTTATACCTGGTCCTCGATCCTTTGCTTTAATACTTATTGCTTGCTCCTCTATATTAACTTCAATATATCCTCCCTGTGAGTGGATTACTATATTCATCTCTGCCTCATATGTTGAAATAGCCACTTTCCTAGTTGTTTCCGACGGTACTCCAAGTTGTTTTAATTTTTTCTTTATATCACTAGAGGCTTGTCCTGCTTTTACAAAATCTTGTTTTTCTACTTCATATACAAGCTTTATTACAGTCACTTCCTTCCTATAGTTTATCTTTGTGTAATATTTGAACCTTTTAGTCCATTATTATATAAAATTCCACAACTTGTATATAAAATATTTTTGGTGGACATTATAACTATCTCATTATCCTTAGCAAGGGTGATAGCATCATCATCGGGGTATTTGCCACGAACAAAAACAATTGCTCCTATATCCATCATTTCTGCTGTTCTAACTGTGTGTGTATTTACAAGACCTGTAAGTAAAATCGCCTTATCTTTTACAAAAGCCAGTACATCGCTCATTAAATCACAAGCAAATGCAGAATTAACCTCCCTATCTAAAAACTCAGATCCACATATTATCTCAGCATCAAGTAGGTCCTTAATTTCTCTTAAGTTCATAACAATCCCCCTGCTATCCTTTATTTAGTAAATTCAACAACTCTAAACAAGCTATCAAGATATAGACTATGTATCCTATGATTATTTTCCTTACTTTCTAAAAGCTCTTTAGATGAATTAATATTATTCTTCTGATATATTACTGCTTTTTCAAAAGCACTTTTATTAAAATATCTTCCCGAAAATTTATCGTCAGTAATTTTAATATTTAAATTATCTAGTAATTCCTCGTGCTTATTAAGAAGCTCTACGTATGTGCTCGATCCACCATAATTATACCATTCTTCAGATTGTTTATCTATTAATTCTATAATATTATTGATATCCCCTATAATCTCTGCAACTATACTATCTTTTTCATCATATTTAACAACCTTTTTCGGAAGAAACATTTCACTAATAAATGCATCAGGATAATGTCCCTTAACTTCATCTATTTTACCCTCTACGTCAGCTCGCTTTGTAGACCCATGTGTAAATATTTTAAATTTGTTATCAACACTATAAATCAAATGTGGTAGGCCCTTATTATTTAGCTCACCAATCAACTTGTCAATATTGCTTCGGTCAGCAATACTTGCTATCTGTATAGCGTAAACAGCCAACGGCTTGATTTCTCCAACCTCAGTTAGGTTGCTTTCTACCTCTTTCTCTTCCTGCTTTTCTTCTTGCCCAGGCAATAAAATTTCCTGCGTATTATCACCTAATAATTCACTTGAGTCAAATACGGGAACTATCCAATTCTCAGTAATCTTAAGGCCAATATATATGGCTCCTACTGGAAGCAATATACAAAAAATAATTCCGAAAATTATTCCCTTCCTTAAACCACTATGCTGTGTTCTCTGTCTAAACTTTCTTCTTCTCATTTTAACACCCCATTTAATAGAATTATTAATCATTAAACATGCCTATCCTATTATATATATAATAGAATAAGGTCAAATTATTCCACTAAATGAAAACAAAAAAGAAGCCCGATTTTCTCAAGCTTCTCTATATTCTTACTGCCTTTGCATATGTTCTCGTATACACTGCTTCATTTAAAGATGAAATTACTATTCCTCGCCTACCACTAGTGGCAGAATGAATAAACTTTCCATCACCAATATATATGCCCACATGACTTATTGTTCTAGAACTACCATTATTAAAGAAAACTAAGTCACCTGTCCCTAAATCTGATTTAGAAACAAACATACCTATAGTAGCCATGTCCCTAGAGCTTCTCGGGAGTCTTACTTGCTTTTCTTTAAGATAATCACTGTAGTATTGGTTAAAAATATATGTTACAAAACCTGAGCAATCAAAGGAATTAGGCCCTGTACTACCATATCTATAGGGTGTACCAATGTATTTAGATGCTACAGTACCTATATTACTCAAATCTAGACTACGTTTACCTGAACGATTAACAGAATTTATTGTAATTCCTTCTATTTCAACAGAACTGGCATCAACCCATCCTTCTACATCATTAAAAAGTATATTAAACCAGCCCCCATTATAGTCCTTTATATATACCTTAGTACCTTCTTCAGCACTTACAAGAGTTTTACTTTGTGCATCTAGACTAGTTTTAACCTCTGCCTTAGAAACCACTTTACCTGATGGATAGCTGTTAGTCTCACTGATTTCTACAAAATCCCCATGAATCCAACCCTTTACGCCATTCTTTAAAAACACTTGATACCAAATATCATTTATTCCAATAATAGTTACTTCTTCACCTATACTAAGACTAGAAATTGTATTAGTATCTGTTGAAGGGCCACTTCTTACATTTAAGACATTTGTCGTGATTTTCCCAATCTTTACAATTTCTTTGTTATAATCACTAACAACTGAATCTCTATAGATCCATCCAGTTGAATTTTGTAAATCATCTATAAAATCTATTTTATACCAATTATCTTTTACTTCAGTAATAAATAGTTGTTCACCTAATGTAATAACCTTCTTTATTTCACTTTCGAAGTTTGGTTCTTGCCTAACTAGTCCTTCTTTAGCAATGTTTGTACCATTTTTGCCATATACAATTGTAGTGCTACTAAATAAAGTCAAAGCTATGAATAATGCTACAAAATAACTCTTGTTTTTTTTCATATATGCACCGCCTTGTTTTGGACTTGTTACTTCACACTATATAATTCTATATTTAATTTTTAATTCCTGCATAATTATATAATTTTTGTCAAAAAAATATCATGTAGTTTTCACTACATGATATGCGTTAATTATTATTTGTATACTTTAATTAATTTTTCAACTATATCCTTTGCATATTCTTTTGCCCCAAACAATGACATATCTCTATAATTACCACATTGTATTGGATTGGCGGCAGGAACATCGCTACAATCAATTACTTTTTGTAAGGAATTTATTAAAGCTTTAGCAATTTCTTCTTCCGTTGACTCTCCTAGCTTTATTAAATAAAATCCAGTTCTACAACCCATTGGAGAAATATCAACAACATCCTCTAACTCTTCTCTTAAATACCCAGCTAATAGATGTTCAATAGCGTGTATAACGCCAGTTGGCATGCTTTCAGCATTCGGCTGTGTGAACCTCAAATCAAATTTCGTTATTACATCACCTTTAGGTGTAGTTATATGGCCACACTTTCTTACAAATGGTGCAGTAACCTTTGTATGGTCCATAGTGAAACTCTCTACAACAACTTTCAAAATATAACCTCCTTAAGGAAACTCTAGTTTATATATTACCAAAACAGATGAAAACTTATGTTTTAGCATTTTGTATTTGCTAGCTCTAATCCGTTTTTTATATAGAATTTTAAAATATCTCTCCTAGTAATAATTCCACATACCTTTGAATTATTAAGTACTGGAATTGTTTTGATTTTTTTATTTATCATTATATCAATGGCACTTTCTAGTGTTGAATCCTCTCGAAGAGTTGTAAGCGTTTTAGACATTACATCCCCAATTTTAATATCCTTCATATGACTTATGTCTCTCTCCAATATTCTTTTATTTACGGGTACATTAAGTTCTGAATATGCATAATGATTGGATGGATTTAACTTTCTATCCACATAAACTAAATCAGTTTCTGTTACCATTCCAATTAGATGCCCTTCCTCATCTACAACTGGCAAACAATTTATTTTATAGGTTAATAGCTTTTCAATAGCCTCATAAACACTGTTATCCTTTGTAACAGTTATAACCTTTTTTGTCATGATGTCTCTAGCAAATAAATCCATAATCCCCCAACCTCTCTCTTTTTAGTTTTTATGAAATATAAATCTTATATATTATATATCCCAATATTTATCAATTCTATCTATTTTAAAAAATAATTCTTAAATTAGTATTTTTTTATTTGTCGTTTGTCAAATTTCCATTACCTGAGACTGGAATAGATTCACCTAAATAAGTTGGTTTAGGTTTGATAACTACTTTTAAGAAATCCTTAGTTCTTGCTAAAATTTCTCTAAAATCTCTAACTTCCTGTCCCATATAGGACCTTCTATTAGATGCAACACCATAGGCCTCTAACCCCAATTTTTCTGCAATGTATATAGCACGATATAAATGATATTCCTGAGTAACAATTATTATTCGTTTCGCTTCAAATATATCTCTAGCACGATACATACTTTCATAAGTAGAAAAACCTGCATGATCCATAAAAATATGTTCTGAGTCTATACCATGATTAATAGCAAATTGCTTCATCACATTAACCTCATCATAATCTATTCTACCATTATCTCCACTCATTAGTAGTCTTTCCGAAGCCCCACTTTTATATAGTTCTATCCCCATTAGGAGCCTATCCTCCAGCATATAGCTTGGCCTACCGCCTTCCCAAACCCCAGCCCCAAGTACTAGTATACAATCTACATCTAAAGCTATAGCTTCTTCTAATGTATATATCTTACTTTCTGTGGATAGCTTAACATAGCTATTAATAATCAAAACCGAAGCTATAACTAATAAAAAAGTTGAGAACAGAATAATAATACCTGAAAACAATATATTTTTTCTATTAACCCTAGTAATTTTATTCATTAGTTTCATTCATCCCTATCATCTACATTAATAAGTAATATTTTCTTACTGAAACCGCCTCTTTCATGCTTCTTACCATTTCGAATTTTTTCAAATTCCTCAATACTGATACCTTTATGTTCTAGTATAGCATAAACAACTTCTACTAGATCCGCAAGCTCCTCAACACTATCACTATTGTAGTATTCATCCAATTCCTCTTGCAGCTTCAAATTGATAGATTTAATATAATCATCATCATTTAATATACTAATATTAAAATGTTTACCACTCTCTTTAATTATATCAGGTATCTTATCCCTAACTAATTTATTATATACTTTCACTAAAATTATCCTCTCTATTTCAACGCCATATTAAATATTAATTATATACTAACATACTGAACCTTTTATATAAACTATAAAAATCGAACTATACTTAAGAACAAAGAAACACCCTTCTAGTACTAGACCAGGAGGGTGTCTATCATTTAAATCACTAAATTTCATTTGCTAATGTAGAAGATTATTAAAGGAGTCTATTGCATTTTTTAATACAAGCTTAAACTCATTTTCTTCCATATCCTTAATCTTAATCCAGCCCTTATGCTTTTCTGTTCCTTCCAAATATATTCCATTAATGTATCCATTACCAGTAGTCCTACTGAGCTGCAAAACTAATATTTTTCCTTTATATCTGTAATTCCACCTATCCTTACATACCTTGCATTTTTCAAGCTCCATAAACGAATCTAAAATCTCCTCTTTGTTTCTATTGGATAAATTCATATAAATCCCCCTCAAAGTTTCAATATTTTGTATTTATGGATAACCTTTATTCACTTTTTTAAATATATTGCGCACTTTACTCTTTAGAACTAGTATAATACTCTCCTTCAAACACAATTAATACTAAGTCTTTACCATTAATTAATTCTACATAAATATAAGAATTCCTTTCCTATATAGATATAAAATTTAAAGGTTTAAATAGCGTAAAGTATATGATGAATTAAAAAGACCATACAAATCAGGTGACTTATTATGGCCTAATGAATTTATTCACTAATACGGTATAGCTCTATTATATTCGATTTCAACAACCTCAAAATTGAACCAATTAAAGTCTCCATCAGCTAATTTCCAAGTAACTTCCCCTTTTGTCGGAATCCTTATTCCTTCAAACTCTTTATAATTACTCACTGGAATCGACCATGTCTCTAGACTAAACACTCCATTAAATTCCCCATATCGTTCAGCTTCGAATTTAATAGCCTCGCCCTCTTCATTAAATGTGAATATTCCTGATGCAGTTATATCTCCATAAGTCATAGTTGCCTTAGAATGATCTTCATCTATTTCTTCCCATGTTATATATTCCTCTAAAACTGCAGATGGAAACCACATGGTCTCGGCGAGATACCTTAACAAAGTTGCTTGATCGATTTCTTTTCCCTTTGCATCAGCAACGGTGAGTAATGAAAGGGGTTTAATAAGCATGTTACCTTCACCAGCATGATATTTGTCTCTTCCTGCAATGTTAATTAGTGGAGCGACTTTAATATTTGCCCTCCAAATGAATCCAGGCTCTTCTGAGGTAAAATATTGTTCTGCTTCGACTGGCATCCATGAATTATCTTCTCCCAATCTCATAGATGCCCTTTGTTTCAAACGAACTGACACTATTTTTTCCCTTCCAATAACCCCGCTATATTTAAGCCACCTTTGAACATTTCCGGGCAAGCCTTCTATATCATCCTCAGTAACAATTTCACCTTTGTTTTCTACCTTACTAAAAAGTATTTGAACTTCCTGTCCTACATTGCGTTTAAATATAACACTTGCTATGGTTGAAGCAGCTATAAATATAACCACAAGTACCACAATAATAGTTAAAACAAATTTTATTCTATACATACTTTTCCCCCAATAAATTTACTCGCTACTATAAATCTCATTATTTACATCTTAATCTATTCAAGTATTTTATTCATTATTCCTGCCCATTCATCAAGGTTTTAGGTATTATCTTAATAAATTTTTGATCGCAGACTAAACTATAACCTAGTTTAAGCACTTATCTAAGTCTAAATTCCTTAATTTACTATATATCCGGACTTAAATATATTATTCATTATACTCACTTATTTAGAACTACAAAATTTTTAGAAAATTTAGTTAAAAATCAGGTAGCTATCACTTCCGATAAAAAAGTAGCTTATGAGCTACTTTTTTATAGAAATGCTTATTCATAATAATTTTTCAATCATGTTTAATTTCGTGTAAGCAATATATTGTCACTTAAAATTTATCACACTTTTTATAAATTACTTTCAATCAAATAAAAGTTATCCGCTTTTTTCCTTAGTTATTCAGATTAGTACCCCACCTAAAAATTAAGCTTTAGCTAGAACGATTAAAAAACTATTTCCCTGACATTCCACCATCTATACGGTAAGAAGCTCCTGTTATGTATGAAGATTTGTCAGAGGCTAGAAATAGCACCACCTGTGCAATTTCTTCAGGCTCAGCGTATCTATTCATTGGAACCATTTGCGCAAATAGTTTTTTAGCATCTTCTGGATTATCAGGATTTATTGTGGCTTCAATAGAACGCATCATTCTTGTATTAACTGGTGCTGGACATATTGCATTAACACGTACACCTCTTTCTGCACACTCTAGTGCTGCAGTCTTCGTAATTCCCAAAACTGCATGTTTAGAAGCTACGTAAGGAGCCATACCTGGTGAGCCAATAAAGCCAGCTACAGAAGCGGTATTTATAATACTACCACTTTTTTGCTTCATCATGATAGGCATAACATACTTTAGTCCATAATATACACCTTTTAAGTTAACATCTAATACTTCATCTAAGTTGTCAGCAGTGGTATCACTAATCATTTGAAATTTCCCCTCAATACCTGCATTATTAAAGAAAACATCTATAGTACCAAATCTATTTACAGTTTCTTCTACAAGCTTTGCTATCTCTACTTCCTTTGCTACATTAGTTGAAATTATCATATAATTATCTGGTTCTAAATTTAATTCTTTTGCGACCGTTTCCAACTTTTCTTTACTTGTCCCTGTCAAAACCAGTTTAGCACCTTCCTGAGCAAAAAGCTTTGTAGTAGCTTTGCCAATACCACCAGACGCACCTGTAATTAAAACTACCTTTCCTTGAAACTCCATAATATTAACTCCTCCCTTTATTTTTTATAATTATTTGTTGGATACCCATAGCAATTCAAAAATAATCTAAAAAATTATAATAAATAAATTTTTTTAAAATGCTTTTTTTTAATTGATCAAGTATATAGACATAAATTAATAGATGTAATATCGAATATAATTAAACTTTCGTTTATCATTCATTACAAAAATAAGTTTATTGGTTAAGTTAAAAAACGTTTTTACACTTCTAGTTTTATATACTATCTCCTGTATAGACTAAAACTTTATTAAATAAAAAACACCCTCTTAAATGAATATTTATCATCCATAAACATTCATATAAGAAGGTGGTCAATTCGTATTCTTAACTTAACCGAATTTTATATATGTTATATATTTTAGGTACTGCATCTAAATGATATTCTTTCTTTTTTTATCAAATACATATATATTTCTAGTTTATTCTTGAAATGATAATAAAACGTGACTTTGCTCTTATGTCCTAGGTACCCTATTGCAAATAAAACCACCATAAGCGGGAAGTTTTTTATTGGGCCTAGAATTTTAAACTCTATCAAAAACATAAGTAGAACACTTTCTAAATTAGATAATAACTATCTAAATAAATATGAGTTTTGCTTAAGATAAAAATCCGTTTTATTGACCCTTTTAATTAAACTGCATTATTATTTACTTGTACTAGTTCCTTCTATAGCTATCACTTCTGCATTTTTATTAAAAATAGGGAACTCTGTTATTTCAGCCATGCATTTTGAATTATCTTTCTTAAGTAGCTCTAGTTTATATTTCGGTTGTTGGATTCCCTTTATTGAAAATTCAGTATGTTCTATTCCTTGCTTATTTATAGGATTATCAGTAAGGAAGTTTTCGAAATTTGCCATGAATTCTTCAACAGTATAACCTAGTACATCTTTTACAGATTCAGTTACATATTCAAAAACGCCTTCAGTATTATGTTTATAGGAAATATAGCCCTATTCTCCGCTGGAACTAGCTATGTTTCTCATTTGACTTACTATATGTTTTGCTGCTTCGTTAGATTGTCTAAACAAGCGAACAGCATTATTTGAAACTGCCTTACTATTATCCAAGGTTTTTAATGACATTTCATCAATACTTTCAGAAGACGCCAATATTTCTTGTGTTCCTGCTAATTATTCTTCTGTAATACTAGCAATATCATGTGTAAATTCGTTAGCAGATTTTATTTCATTTACAATTAAATTGATTTGCTCTTGAGCCTGATTTATTGATGCTATCAACTCTTCGAATACTTTATCTGTTTCTTTAACTGAAACTTCAACATTACCCATGCTTTGTTTATTGGATTTCGTATCATCTATTGCTTTTTGTGTTATAGTTTCTACATTAAATATTAACCTTTCGATATTTTGAGTTGAATTTGTAACATCTTCAGCTAAGTTTCTTATTTCTTGTGCCACTACTGCAAAACCTTTTCCATGTTCCCCTGCTCTTGCCGCTTCAATAGACGCGTTTAAAGCAAGTAAATTTGTTTTATTTGCAATACTTTCTATTACCTGTATTATACTTCTAATCTCTGAAGTAGAATTACCTACTTCTATCATTGTGTCTGATAATTGAGATATTGATTCCATTACAGTACCAACATTATCATCCGTTTTTTTCATAGATTTTTTTCCTTGCTGTGATATGTTTACCATATGATTTGTTTTACTACCAACATCTTCACTTTTTTGTGAAATGCTAGCTATTATATTTGAAAGTTTCATAATGCTGCTTGTAATTTCTTCAGTGCCTTTTGAAAACTCCTTTATTGATGTGACTAATTCTGCTATAGCCAAAGACTGACTTCTAGCAGTCAATTCCATCTCTCCTGTAGACTCATTTGTAGAACTTACTATTTGATTAATTTATACTATAATTTGTGTCATTTGATCCAATAACTCTTTAATCCTCTGATTCTTTTTCATAATTATTATATTTTTTTCACTACTTTTCTGGATAAATTTAAACATAGTCTACCTCTTTTCTCTTTAGTTGATGTCCTAAATTTTATCATAATTTTGTTAAATTTTCTCACAATTTATTTGTTATAAATACATGCGTTTATTAATTCTTTGAATATAGTCTTATAATCCTTAGTTGCACTCCTATTTCATTTTTACTTTTTAACAATTAAATATTTTTATGGAAATACTAAAGTTACCCTCTCGACTAACTAGTTGCTTTATATACAATCTCTACACATTTTCTATAGCTATCAACATTCAAATTATTCATACTAACAGACAATCTTCGCCTAAATTGAGGTGAAAAGTATAGTGAGCAATATAAAAACCAAATATGATTACAAAAAACACCTATTTATTGAATATTTTTCGATAAACATTCAAATAAAAGGTGTTCTAATTATAGTTTATTAAGATTTTTATGTAACAGTCTAATAGCCTGAAACACTATTCAACTTGATTCCAGTTGTGGTGCACAGCTTGAATATCATCATTATCCTCAAGCATATCAATTAGCTTATTCATCTTCTTTATATCTTCCCCATGTAGTTCAGCTTGAGTTTGAGGTATAAATAAAATATCTGCGTTTACAAATTCATAGCCTCCGTTAGCTAAAGCATCTTTTACTGCAATAAAATCTTCTTGTGATGTAATTATTTCATATGCATCTTCCTCAGAAACAAAGTCCTCAGCCCCTGCATCTAATGCTTGCATCATTAATGTTTCTTCATCTATACTATCTTTCTTTTCAACAATTATTTGACCCTTTTTATCAAACATAAAAGAAACACAGCCTGATGTTCCTAAGTTTCCACCATTTTTATCAAATGCGTGTCTAACATCTCCAGCTGTTCTATTTCTATTATCAGTTAAAACCTCTACAATTACAGCTACACCATTTGGACCATAACCTTCATAAGTTATATTTTCAAAACTGTTTCCTGATAAATCACCAGCAGCCTTTTTAACCGCTCTAGCAATATTATCGTTTGGCATATTTTGTGCTTTTGCTTTATCAATGGCATTTTTTAAATTTGCGTTATACTCAGGATCAATTCCGCCTTCTTTAGCTGCTACTGTAATTAATCTTGCAAGCTTAGTATAAATTTTAGCTCTTTTAGAATCTTGCTTAGCCTTTCTATCAATAATGTTACCTATTCTTCCCATGCTCACATCTCCTCAACAATTATGTATATTCTATTCAACGAAATTTAATTTATTAGCATATAGATTTTAGCATATTTAATAGCCCTAATCAATTCTATAAATTTGGAGACGGCGGCATTTGTCTCTTATGTTCTGATTGTCTATGCATTCTCTCAATTATTTCTTTATCTTTATCTGGTATTTCAATTCCTGATAAATAATCATCTATATATTTATACGTAGTGCCCATTTCAGTTTCATCAGTTTGACCCTCCCAAAGTCCCGCTGATGGCGCTCTATCTAAAATTTGTTGTGGTACACCTAATTCTCTAGCCCATTCATATACTTCACTCTTTTTCAATGAAGAAATTGGAAGCAAATCAACCCCGCCATCACCATACTTAGTAAAGTAGCCTGTTAATACCTCTGCTGCGTTATCTGTACCTACAACCATATAATTTAAATTATTTGCTACTGTATATAGTGAACTCATTCTTAGTCTAGCTCTTAAGTTAGCGTCTGTTAATTTTACATTTTTTTCTTTATATAATTCAGTATTCTTTAATTCTTTCATTGCTTTATCAAAAATTCTAGTGTGTTCATCGCTTAAATCTATTTGTATATGCTGAATTCCACATGCATTAATTAAAGCTTTTGCATCCTCTATATCTTTTGCAGCGCTTTTAATTGGCAATATTACTCCTAATGAATTATTAGGAAAAGCCTTTTTTATTAGGTTAGCAACAACCGCGGAATCAATTCCACCTGAAATACCTACTACTAGCCCCTCAGTATTTGAGTTTTTCACTTGCTCCCTTAACCATTCTACTACTTTTTCAATTTTAAGCTTAATTTCACTTCCCATTTTAAAACCTCCTTCTAAAATTTTCTGAATATTTTGATGTGTGTATTATAACTCCAAATAGACAATCCGTCAACAAGTACACTTGTGAATAAGAAACACATAAATGGTTAAATTAATTAAAGTCCTATTAATATCCACTGGAGATAGTAATTATGAAAAATATACATTATTGGATTAAAATATTAATCATAGGTTTCAGTGCTGGCCTAATAAATGGTATTTTTGGTGCAGGTGGTGGTATGATTGTTGTTCCTGCCCTTACCTGTTTCTTTAATGTAGAACAGCACAAGGCTCAAGCTACTGCTATTTCAATAATACTCCCTTTTGCTATTATTAGCAGTTATGTATATTATATTAAGGGTTTTGTTGATATAGGTACTACTTTTCAAGTAGCTATTGGAGGCATTATAGGAAGCTATATAGGATCTAAAGCCTTAACTCGCTTTTCTGATACTGCCTTAAGAAAAATATTTGGTGTTTTTATAATCTTAGCAGCTATAAGGATGTTGGTATAAATGGTACTTTTTTTTCTTGGCCTCTTTGCAGGCATTATCGGGGGTATGGGAATAGGTGGGGGAATAATTTTAATTCCTGGTCTAATTTTTTTTACTGCACTTAAGCAGCAGACTATTCAAAGTATTAATCTTTTATCCTTTATCCCCTTATCGTTAATTGCTTTATTCATACATATAAAGAACAAAAATGTATTATTAAAGCTAAGCGTCCCAATAATTGTTTTCGGCCTATTTGGAGCCTATTTAGGCTCAAAAATTGCAGCAAATATCCCTTCGGAAACTCTACAAAAAATGTTTGGAATTTTTATTTTACTTATTGGTTTTTACGAAATATTCGGAAGAAAAAAACTAAGCAAAAAAAAATAGGATAAGGGTTTCCTTATCCTAATTCTACTAATACACAAGCATAGTTTTTATAAACTATTTTTAGATTAAGTGATTCTGCTTTTTCTATTACTGCAGTATCAAAAGTTCCTGGCTGAAACCAAACGTACTCAATTCCATTTTCCTTAATTTCATCTAAGAATTTTTCAGATATTCTAGGACTTACAACCATATCTATACACTCTGGTTTTTCAGGTAATTCAGCTATACTCCTATAGATTTTTTCCCCTTCTACCTCAGTATAATTTGGATTTACTCCATATACAGTATACCCATGATTTTTAAGTCTTTTATAAATCTTATATCCGAACTTTGAAGTATCAGGTGTGGCACCAATTACAGCCCAAACCTTTTTATCTAGCATAGTTTTCTTTAAATCCATACATAATCACCTCTTATCATTTATTTTTATCTCTTTAAGGAATTATTTTGCCATCAAGTTCAGATAAATATTCTTCTTCACAATCAATTATATTACATCTAGCATTAGTCCATTCTATTGCTTTAGCTTTAAATATATCTTTTTCTTTATATGGTATATAAATAAATATATCTACAGTTTCTGTATAAAGTATTTCCTTAATTAAATACCCACTTTGTATAATGTCATTTTGTATTTTACCCAAAAGATTATAGTCAATTTTTATTTTTATAGTTTGATAATACTTTTTAACAATTATTTTTCCAGCCTCAATCCCTATTTTAGCGCCAGTAGTATAAGCCCTAACTAATCCACCAGTACCTAGCTTTACACCACCAAAATATCTGGTTACTACAATGGCTACATTTCGTAAATCCTCTTTCTTTATTACTTCTAGCACTGGTATTCCAGCAGTGCCTGAAGGTTCTCCATCATCACTATATCTCTGTATCTCGTTATTTAACCCCACAACGTATGCAGGCACATTATGTGTTGCATCCTTATGTTTAGCTTTTATTTTCTCAACAAATTGTATAGCCTCTTCCTCTGTATTTATTGGCATAGAGTAAGAGATAAATTTAGATTTTTCAATAATAATTTCATTTTCTCCATAGTTATGTAATGTTTTATATTCATATATCATAAGTACACCTTCTTTTACAGCACTTTTATTTTATATTATAACAGAAGAAAGAAGCAGCTTGGCTGCTTCTTCCATATTTTATTATAGTATTACACTGCAACTTTTTCTTTCATGTACTGCTTATACTTCTTATACGACAATTTCACTAAGGATTTATCCTGACTATAGGTAATTAATTCTAAAGCATCATCAATAGAGAAAAATCCTCCATCTTTAAAGCCCATCTCTTTGTTAACCTGAAATTCCTTTGAGGTTGATTTCATTATATACCACGTTATTGAATTGCACACCGGCTGTCTTCTTGAAAGTGAAAAAAATTCGTAACAAGTGCCACCAGCAGTTGATATTATTTCAGCATTAATTCCACACTCTAATTTAGTGCGATTTAACGCAGTATCACTGGAAAGCTCTTCATTACGAATTTTTCCTTTAGGTAAAACCCATTCATTTTTCTCATTTTTCAAAAGAAACACCTGATTTGCGTAAAAAACAACTCCACCAGCACAATTTCTTAATATCATTGGAAAAACCTCCTTCCATTGTCTTAACATAATAATACACTAATTTAACTAAATTTACAATAATTTTCCGGAATATTAACTAAAATAGTCTTGACATACTATTTCAGTTTTTTATGTCAAGACTATTATATACAGATTTAGAAATTATATACATAAATTCTATAAGTCATTTAAGTTATATGGAGTTTCCTGATAAACGTAGTAGTTTAACCAGTTAGAATAGAATATATTAGCGTGGCCTCTCCATCTAACAAGAGGCACTTTTGTTGGATCATCTTGTTCAAAATAGTTTTTCGGCATAGAAATATCCAAGCCCTTATCTAAATCCCTATCGTATTCGGCTTTAAGTGTTAAGGGATCATACTCAGGATGACCAGTCACAAAAATATTACGTTGGTCTTTTGATATTACCATATACACTCCAGCTTCCTTTGATTCACACAGAATTTCTAAGTCAGGATGGTTTTCAACATCCTCTCTTTTCACTGTCGTATGTCTAGAGTGAGGAACATAGAACATATCATCGAATCCTCTTAATAATTTAACATTTTTCTTCTTAATACTATGAGGAAATACTCCAAACATTTTTTCTGGTAGAGTATATTTTGGAATACCGTAATTGTAGTATAAACCTGCCTGAGCTCCCCAGCAAATATATAGTCTAGAGAATACATTTTTCTTGCTCCATTCCATAATCTCTTTGAGCTCATCCCAGTATGTTACTTGCTCAAAATCTAATTGCTCAATAGGTGCACCAGTAATAATCATTCCATCAAATTTTTGATTTTTTATTTCATCAAAGGTATGATAAAACTCTAAAAGATGTTCCTTAGGTGTATTTTTAGATTCATGATTTCTTGGGTGGATAAATACTATATCTACCTGTAATGGAGTATTTCCTAGTAGTCTTAGTAGTTGCGTCTCTGTTACAACCTTTGTCGGCATAAGATTCATAATTACAATTTTAAGTGGTCTTATATCCTGATGAAATGCTCGATTTTCAGTCATTACAAAGATATTCTCGTTATTTAGAACTTCCGTTGCTGGTAAATTATCAGGAATTTTTATTGGCATTTATCCTTCTCCTTCCAAATGTTTGTCTATTTTTTTTCGAATTCCTTATACTTATAATGGATGTCCTTATCTATCTGTACTTCACAAACAATACCTTGTTCAGCATACTCAGTAGATATAACTATTGCATCCTTATGTAGTTGTGACAATACATTCCCTTTATCATATGGAATTGTTAAATTAGTTTTTATGGTTTCGACACCTAACTCAGTTCGAACTAATTCTAATAACTTGTCTAAATTTGTGCCATTTTTAGCTGATACACATAATGACTTTTCATCTAAATTTAAGCTTATAATATCCTCCATTTTATCAATTTTATTGTAAACGTCAACAATTTTTTTATCATTTATTCCTAATTCTTTTAAAACAGTCTTCGTAGTTTCTTTTTGCAGCTTATAATCACTGTTTGATGCATCTATAATATGTAGTAATAAATCCGCATACTTAACTTCCTCTAAAGTAGCTTTAAAAGCATTAACTAATCCATGAGGTAGTTTACTAACAAAGCCTACGGTATCTGTTAGTAAAAATTCAAACTTATCCTCTAAGGAAATTTTTCTTAAGGATACATCAAGTGTTGCAAATAGCTTGTCCTCTGCGTAAACATATTTTTTTTCATCATTACTAACGCTCATATTAAGCAAGGAATTCATTAGAGTTGATTTTCCTGCGTTAGTATACCCTACTAAAGCGACAATAGGCAACTCAGATTTTATCCTTTGAGATCTTTGAGTTTCCCTATTTTTTTTCACATCATCTAGTTGCTCTTTAATGTCATCAATTCTTCTTAATATATGTCTTCTGTCTGTTTCAAGCTTCTTTTCACCAGGCCCTCTAGTACCAATACCGCTACCTAATCTAGATAATTGGTTACCTAGACCCGTTAACCTAGGCAATCTATACTTTAGCTGAGCAAGTTCAACCTGAAGCTTCCCTTCCTTAGATTGCGCTCGTTGAGCAAAAATATCTAGTATTAGTGCTGTTCTATCTATAACATCTATACCTATAGCTTCTTCTAAATTACGTATTTGGGAGCCTGATAATTCATCATTAAATATAACCACATTGGCGTCGTTATCTAAGGAAAACTGTTTTATCTCTTCAACCTTACCTTTTCCAATATAATATTTAGCGTCAATAGAAGCTTTATTTTGAATAATTCTTGCCAATACTTCAGCACCAGCTGTTTTAGCTAATTCCTCTAGTTCGTCCATTGATGACTCTATTTCTATGTTTTCTATTTTACTTGTATTATTAAATCCCACTAAAACAGCCCTTTGTACTTCTTTTTCCATTATTTCATTTGTTTCCATAATTTTCACCTCTTAATGTTTATGTTTTTTTTATAACATATTATATGCTTTTTATCAATTACTATATAAAGGAGTTAGTAATAAATTGTCCTGTGGGATGTTAAAATAGCTTTGTGGTATTTTTCCAACTATAACAGACTCTACTAAAGGTACATATGACGGTACACTAACTTTGCCTGAGCTGAATGGAACAATTACTTGAACTTCAGTTTTTACTGTTAGAAGTATTCTATGTCTTGTTTGGTTAATACCAGACTGATCAAACTCTGATGCAAAGTTTACATCAACTACCCCAACTGGCATTATTCCAAGCTTTAGTTTAGGCCCATATTGTGCTAGTAGTTGACTGCCTAAGGCTCCCCCTAAGGGTATATAATTATCTGATGACTTTAATTGATTCAGACTTTCCTGTATACCTACTGCTATATCCGACTGGATTCTATTTAAAAGTATCGTATTCGCCTGCATTAGAGTAATATTTCCTTCTTTATCCTCTTTTATTATAATCATATCGTCGTATTTATAACCAGATTCTAATACCTTCGTCACTTCATTACTAACTATGATCGTTATAATTTCTTGTGCCTTTAGTTCTCCCAATGCTTGTACTGTGGGGGCTATGTTTTTATCTATATATATAAATAAACCAAAAAAAGTTATGGTTAACAGCATCACTATTGAAACAATTTTATACTTTAGATACTTTCTTCTTTTATAATTATTGTACAAGGAAAGCACCCCCTTCTAATTATTATATGAAGTTTATTATAATCTGTGATAATTTAACTAATATTAAATAGATATAACCTGAGTTTATAGGTTCAAAAACTAAAAAGATAAAAAAACACTTGAATTTCAGGTGTTTTTTTATTGGAAATTTTGGAAATAATTGTTGTGTACTTCGATGTACTGTGATATAATAAAAGAGGGTGATTTTATGTTTATTAGAGTGACTAAGAGTCCTACAGCTAAGTATAAAAAAGTATATCTTGTTGAAGGCTACCGTGACGAAAATGGTAAATCTAAACAAAGAATTATTAAATGCTATGGCAATCTTGAAGAATTAGAGGCTAATGATCCGGATATTCTACAAAAGCTAAAAGATTCTGCTAAATTGATAACTAAAAACCAAGTAAATCTAACATTGAACCTTAGTGATAGTAACGATGATATGGAAATTGATAAGAACTATGGCTACTTTTTTCTTGAAAGACTCTATAATGAGCTTAGTTTACCTCAGTTTTTTAAATCACAAATGCGTAAAAGAAAGCATGTTTTTGACTTGAATGAAGTTTTTCAATTGCTTCTATATGGAAGAATTCTGAAACCTGCTAGTAAAAAATCAACATTTGAAAATAAAGATGAGTATTTCGAATCTTTTAAAGTAACTATAAATTCTATTTACGAGTCTCTCTCTCTAATGAAGGATATTAAAGAAGACCTACAACAACATCTTCATCAACAAGTTTCACAGATCCACGGTAGAGATACTTCACTTGTTTTCTTTGATGTAACTAACTATTACTTTGAATCAGACTTAGAAAATAATCTTAAAAAGTTGGTATCTCTAAACAAAAAAGAACAACGCCAATCGTACAAATGAGTCTAGCAATTGATAGAGCAGGCCTACCTGTTGGGTATGATCTTTTTTCTGGTAATACCCATGATAGTACAATGCTTATTCCTGCCTTAAAGAATATGAAAAATAGATATGCTCTTGAGAGAGTAATTCTAACAGCAGACAAAGCTCTAAATAGTGGTAAAAACCTAGCTTTTCTTGTAGAAAACAATGATGGTTACATAGTTTCACAAAAGGTAAGAGGTCTTGCTAAGACATTTATAAAAGAAATTCTTAAAGATGAAGGCTACGTTTATAACTCTACTAAAACTTTTAAGATTAAATCTTTCTTCAGGGAAAGAAAAACTAATAACGAAAATGGTGAGGAAATTACACTCAAAGAAAAAGTTGTATCTTTCTGGGCTGCTGATTATGATGCTAGAGAAAAACACAAAAGAGAAAAATTAGAAGAAAAAATTCAAGAGTATCTTGAAAATCCTTCGAAATATAAAGCTTCTAATCGTTATGGTGTAAAAAAGTATTTAAAAGAAATAGAGATAGATACTTTTACAGGTGAAGTGGAAGATAAAAAAACGCTCTTAGAGTTTGAAGCTGCTAAGTACGAAAGAGATGTGGCCTTAGATGGGTATTATGCTCTTGTTACCAGTGAGCTTGAAATGCCTGATGAAGAAATAATTGAAAGGTATAGAGGTCTTTGGAAGATAGAAGAATCTTTTAAAGTTTTAAAGTCAGATTTAGAAGGTCGTCCTGTCTATGTTCGAAGAGAGGATAGAATAGAAGGACATTTTTATTATTTGTTTCGTAGCATTATTAATTTCGAGAATTTTAGAGAATAAACTCAAAAACAAATACTCTATTAAACGAATACAAGAGTCTCTTAGAAATGCAACGTGTAGATTTATTACCAATGGAATCTACTCACTTAATAAACAAGATGAAATTTATAGAGATATCGAAAAATTATTTGGTGTTTCTCTAAATTACAGAAATATAAGAATCGAGCAAATTCGTTCTTATAGGAAAGAAATAGTTCACAACATAAAAAAATAAAAACAAATCAGCTATGACCTAGTATTTTTAAGGTGTTTAGCTGATTTTTTGTTCTTGCAACCTATAAACTCAGGAATTTTATACTTTAGATACTTTCTTCTTTTATAATTATTGTACAAGGAAAGCACCCCCTTCTAATTATTATATGAAGTTTATTATAATCTGTGATAATTTAACTAATATTAAATAGATATAAATATGAATCTTACGTATTTAACACTATCTCTATATTATTAATAAGGTTTAGTATATAATGATTAAATATTACATTGTATACAAATCGACATAAAAGTGGTAAATCTGTCGATATATTACATGCTGTTTAACTATATATACTTTTTATGATATAATCTATATGTTAAGTTAGATTATATTAAAACTATCACTATATATTTACATTTTCATTTAGATGGAGGAATAAACGATGACTCAGAAAAATCAACCAGAGAAATCAAACGACACTACAAATAAAAAAAGAAAAAAAAATAAGTTTAAAATATTAAGAACAATTATTCTCTTTACAGTAATTCTAGGAGTCATTACTTCTACTATAGCGGGAGCATTAGTTATTAAAATAATTAAGACTGCGGACCCTATAGACGCCGCTAACATCTATGAATTATTGGATGAGAGTTCCTTAGTACTTGATTCTAGCGGTCAAGTTCTAGAAAGAATTCAACGAGAAGGCTATAGAGATATTGTTAATTACTCACGTATGCCTGAGCATTTAAGAGAGGCCTTTGTAGCTATTGAGGACGAACGTTTTTGGTCTCATAATGGCCTTGATTTTAAGCGTATTTTTGGTGCATTATGGACAAATTTACGTACTGGCTCTAAGCAAGGGGCAAGTACAATTAATCAGCAGTTAGCTAAAAACCTATTTTTAGAATTTGATCAAACCTATGAAAGAAAAATTAAGGATATGTATTATGGAGTTTTATTAGACCGTCAGTTGTCAAAACCTCAAATACTTGAAGCCTATTTAAATACCATAAATCTAGGTAGCGGTGCCTACGGTGTTCAAGCTGCTGCGCAAATCTATTTTTCAAAAGATGTTGAGGAACTAACATTAGCGGAGTCAGCAATGCTTGCTGGTATTACCCGTAATCCGGCCAGCTATCCTCCATTCTTAACCTTGACTAAAGATAAAGTTAAAGAAGATCATTATATTTTAGATGACAGTGATCCAACATATACAATTGTTTTTAGAGAAAGTGCACTTAATCGTCAAAAACTTGTTCTTAAACAGATGAGAAAGTTAAATAACATTAATGAAGCAGAGTATCAAGAAGCCTTGGCTCAAGATATTAAAGCCTCATTAAAACCTAATAGAATGATTTCATCAGAGGTATCATCATATTTTGGCGATTTAGTTAAAAGTGATGTTATAGAAGTTTTAAAAACCCTTGGTTACTCTAATGAAGATGCAACTAATATGCTATTTTCAGGGGGATTAAGGATCTCTAGTACAGTTGATAAAAGAATACAAATGATTTTAGAAGAAGAATATTCTAAACCAGAGAATTTTCCTACTATTACAGCTCAAGCTGTCGCTTCAAATCGAAACTTAGTTAAAGGTGAAGATGGAATAATTAGAGACCTTAAGGATGTTATCCAACCACAATCAGCAATGGTAATTATCGATTATAATAACGGAGAAATTAAAGGACTTATAGGTGGTAGAGAAGTTACTGGAAAAAAGATTTTTAACAGAGCAACAGATGCGAGACAACCTGGTTCTTCAATTAAACCAATTGCAATTTATGCCCCTGCAATAGAAAGAGGCTTTACAGCTGCTTCGGTTGTGGACGACGTTAGAGTTGATGTTAATGGTTATCGACCACATAACTTTGATAGAAGATATAGAGGACTTGTACCTTTAAGAACCTCTCTAAATTGGTCAAGTAACGTTGTTGCTGTAAGACTTGGTAGTATGCTAAGTCATAACAACAGAGCTTCTATATTAACTATGCATGAATATATTGAGAAATTTGGTGTAACATCCCTAGTTTCTGCTACTAACCCTGTTATTATAGGCGGCCAAAAATATAATGATGAGAATCTTTCTTTGGCTTTAGGAGGTATGACAAGAGGTATTTCTCCACTGGAGCTTACTGCTGCCTATGGAACAATTGCAAACGAAGGGGTTTATATTAAACCAGTTACTTTTACTCAAATTACTGATAAATACGGTAATATTATTTATGAGAACAAACCAAATAGAAATAGAGTGATAACACCACAAACATCGTATTTATTAACTAGTATGTTACAAAGTGTTGTAACAAATGGAACTGGTGGACCTGGAAAAATACCAGGCTTCCAGGTCGCTGGTAAAACTGGTACAACTAATGATAAATTTGATGTTTGGTTTGCTGGATATACGCCACATTATTCAGCAGCACTTTGGATAGGTAGTGATAATAATGCAACCCTTACTGGAAACAGCAGTAATGCAGCTAGACTATGGCAACAGGTTATGGCAAGAGTTCATCAGGGCCTACCACAAAAGAATTTCCCTGTTCCTGATGGAATTATTCATGTAGACGTATGTAGTAGATCCGGTAAATTACCAACAGAGCTATGCTCTAGGGCACCAGGCGGTAGTACAATAATTACAGAAGCCTTCGTAAAAGGAGCTGAACCTACAGAATATTGTGATGTTCATGTATTAGCAGATATTCATGTTCCTTCTGGAAAACTGGCTACTGAGTTTACTCCACCTTGGGAGATTGAGCAAAGAGTATTTATTAAAAGGCCAGTACCTTTTAACCCTGCAGAGTTTGAAGGCTATGCTCCAGACGACGCTAAATATGAACTACCAAAATCTTACTATGATCCTTTTGATTCCATCTGGAACGGTAATAATGGTGTGTACGATTCTGATAATAATAACAACCAAGAAAATGGTAATGGCATAGGCAATGGCCATGGTAACGGAAATGGAAATGGAAATGGTAATGGCCGAGGAAATAATGAAGATGATGGTTATATAATTGATTCACTGAATAACTAACTAAAGGTAGCGAAATCGCTACCTTTTCTTTATTAATGCAAAAGTTTAGAGTCTTTTTCCTTATGTCTATTTATAATTTCTTTTAGAGCTTTTGTTACTATAGGTGCACCTTTACAAATATCATCTTTACCCTTCATTTTCCCAATATCGCCGATTCCTACAACTAGTGGAAACTTGCATTCATCTACTATATCAACCGTATCACCAAAAAGTATTTTCCCTTTAATTGGGTCCCCTTCTTTATCTACTGCATTTCTAACTATATTACCAGATGCATCAACTGAGAAATCAACATGTACACCCTTTACATACGGTGTATTTGATGCGACTACTAGTACCCCTATAATATCAATGTCTGGATGACTATACAAATCGTATATTATCTTTTCACCAATTCCATAGTTTTGATTTCCCTCGTCGTCTACCATAACTACTACAGGGTCATACTTTGCGCTTTTTATTAGTTTAATCATTTGAGATGAATTAATAGGCGTTGGATTTCCACCTGATTTAGAAATACATCTACCACCAATTTGTTGCACTGCCTTTTCAATTGCTTTTTTAGCACATACATCCCCATCAGTTACTAGTATTATTTCTCTTTTTTCGTCCATAATAATCTCCTTTATGCGTGACTGTCTGTTTTTTATAGGATTATTATATACACTCATGTATAATGTTTTTTCTTATCCTAATTTACGTTAAAATTTCTTATCTTATGCTATTTAACAATTTATTATAGCTCAGTCTATCTATATTAATGTCTAAGGTCTTTTTTTCATATTCATGTATTTTATTCTTTTCATTTATTGTTTCAAATAATAAAGGACTAATCTCTTGACACTCATAGTAGCTACTTTCATTTTCACTCATAGTTATCACCTACCTAATTTTTGGTAAAAATATCCAGTGAATTAATGATCCAATTACTTTTCCTAATACTAATGAATATAAAATATATATAACATAGCCATCTATTTTAAATCTTCTAACTATAACTGGTATTACATTCATAACCTCTGCAAGGGCAGAAGCTAACATTCCAATAAAGAAACCATTAAAGAAACCGATAATTACAACTAAAACAAACCCTAAATGTAGAGAAAGTCTAGTTAAGGATAAAAAGGCAGCTATAGTACTCCCAATTATTAAAATATACTCATATTCTCTAATATATCTATAGGTCTTTGTTAATTGAGCTAATCTGGGTACTATATCTAATAAAGTTATTAAAGCAACTATTCCACTTCCAACAATTATTCCATTTGCTAAACCAATTATAGGTACTAAAATATATTGCATACTAATCCCTTCATTACTTATTATTTTTACTATTATCTTTAATATACTCATCCATATTCTGTTGGTATAAATACATTTCAACTTCTAATGGACTAGGTTCATTATTAATTCTTTTCTTAAACACATGATTGAAAAATACTGACATACCAACGCCTATTCCAATAGAGTAAGGTATCTGCAACAAATATGGTGTATCACTTTCCACCCCTGTAACTACTTTATATATAGTTTTATGTGCTTCGCTCATATTCACATCAGAGTGAAAATTAATAATAGCTGTTATAGCTCCGATAAAGAGTATAAATGAAATCAACGCAACTCTTAACCCAACATATTTCGTATGATTCTGTAAATGCTTATCTTTAAAATTTAGAACAACTTCTGAATCGCCAATTACTATTATTGTAGTATCTTGAAATTTACTTTTTATTAAATTTACTATAGTAATTAGACTTATAATATAGGTATTATTCATATTTAAGTCTTCTATTATATATACTATGTTCTCTATCTCTTCCTTTAAATTGTTCTTAGCATATATATCAACTATTTCTTTAAGTTGTATTCTATTTTTTGGTGCTATAATAGCTTTACCCTTAGATTGTACATATACTTCTTTATAATCCTGCATCTCTTCACCTCTGAATATCTATATAGACTAAGTCAGCTCTTTCTGGCTCTTTACTTGGTGACTTGTTTGTATAATAGTACCATGTACCAATTCCAATAATCATTACGAAGCATATAACTAATATTTTTCGTATGTTACTTACTAAATATTCCATTTTGTCAGCCTCCTTTAAGTCTATTATTTACTTAAAAATAAATTTAATTCGTTACGTATTTTTAAATGCCTTTAGTAAAAAAGACTTAATTGGATTTAAAATCCACTTAAGTCTTCCTCATTAAATCTTTCATTACATTTAATACTTTCTTTTCAATTCTCGATACTTGTACTTGTGAAATACCTAGTATTTCAGCTATTTGAGTCTGTGTCTTATCTTTAAAATATCTCATTATTATTATTTGCCTTTCCCTTTGATCTAGCTTTGCTAGTATATCCTGAAGAACAAGCCTATCAATTAATTCCGTATCTTCCTCTACCTTACTTTCACTTACTTTATCAATCAAATGTATTGGTGATCCATCATCATGGTGAATAACATCATACAAGTATTCTGGTTGTACATTTGATTCTAAAGCCATAACAATTTCCTCTTTTGTTAGTTCTAGATCATTAGCAATTTCATTTAAGGTTGGTTCTCGACCTAACTCTTGAAATAGTTTTTCTTTCGAAATTCTCACTTTATTAGCTACTTGCTTTAAAGACCTTGACACTTTTATTATACCGTCATCCCTTAAAAACCTTTTAATTTCTCCAATTATCATAGGAACCGCATAAGTAGAGAATCTAACATCATAGCTTATATCAAATTTTTTAATTGCTTTAATTAGTCCAATGCAGCCTAATTGGAATAAATCCTCCTTTTCATATCCCCTATTTCCAAACCTATTTATTATACTTCGAACTAGACCTAAATTATTACTAACCAATATTTCCTGAGCTCTGACATCTCCCTTTTGTGCCCTTATTATAAGGTCCATCGTATCTTTATGTTCTAAAATTTCGTTACTCTCCCCTGATAAGGCTGGAATATTCATTATATCTACCCCTTACTCTTCTTTAAGGCTATTAAATTTCTTTATCATCCTTACCCTAGTACCTTTTCCTATTTCAGAGATAACTTCTACTTCATCCATAAAAGTCTCCATAACAGTAAATCCCATGCCAGAACGTTCTAACTCAGGTTTAGAAGTAAACAAAGGTTCTCTAGCTTGTTGGATATCCTCTATACCTTTCCCATTATCTTCTATAATTATTTCTAAAATATCATCATTTATACTACATTCTAATAAAACACTTCCCATATGATCCTCATACCCATGAATAATAGCATTTGTAACTGCCTCAGATACCGCAGTTTTAATATCAGCTATTTCTTCAATTGTTGGATCTAATTGAGCTGCAAAAGCTGCGGCAACAACTCTGGCAAATGCTTCATTTTGAGACTTACTGTCAAACTGTAATTTCATATGATTTTTATATGCCATCACTCTAACACTCCTTTATAAACTATTCAATGCATCATTTTGAGTTTTGTACTTATTTATAATTCGGTAAAGACCAGCTAAGTTAAATATTTTGTCTACTTTATCTGACACTTGCACTACTGCAACCTTTCCACCAAATTGAGAGATTTTTTTATATCTCCCAATGATTACACCTATACCGGAACTATCCATAAACCTCATATCGCTTAAATTAAAAATTAGATTTTTGCATCTATTTTTAATTATGCTATCATCCAAATCCGCTCTTATTCGTTCTGCAACATGATGATCTAACTCCCCTTTAAGTTTTACTATTAGTGTATTACCAACTATTTCATAATCTAAGTTCACAGAATTTACCTCCTATCCATATTGTTTATTAGATATATTATCTACTTGAGTATTTCAGATTTTCAGTTTGCTCTTTTACTTTATTAAAAGAATTTGACTGTCTTTTCTGATACTCTATTATTTCTATAGTAAATAAATAAGTCCTTCAGTGAAAAAACACTACTTTTGTCCATTTTTCTGTTTTAATGTCAAAAATAAAAATAAGTACATTATTTTGTACTTATTTTTATTTCATATCTATTTATTTTAGGTTATTTATCATCTAGTTTTCTACTGATTTCATTTATTCTAATTTGTACTTCATGAATGTTTAACTTTAATATATCGATTTTTTCTTCTATACTCTTTATTTGATTTGGTATTTGGAAAGCTACTATATAAAATATATACACAGCTACAAGTAATGCTAAAAATATTTCAGCCACTCAATTTCCCCCTCATTAAACTAGCCTTCATATAAGTAATCTCCAGATTTTCCTCCGGTCTTTTTAATCATTCTTATATCAGAAATCTTCATTGTTTTATCTAAGGATTTACACATATCATATATTGTTAAAGCTGTAACAGAAACCGCTGTTAAAGCTTCCATTCCTGCACCGGTTTTCCCAGTTGTACTTATTATCGCTGTTATATCAATCTTATTGTTTTTATCATCTAAATAAAATTCAATGTTAGCGGCATTTATATTAACATTATGACACATCGGAACTAATTGGCCTGTTCTCTTTGCTGCCATTATTCCTGCAACTTGAGAAACAGATAATACATCTCCTTTTTTTACGTCTCCGTCCTTAATTTTTTGTAAAGTTTCGTTATTCATATATACACTACCTTTAGCAATAGCCTCTCTTTTCGTATTCAGCTTATTACTAACATCAACCATTATTGCTCTACCCTCATTATTAAATCGAGTTGAATAGCTCATTAGTTAATCCCCTTTCAGCTATATTTCATCTAAGTAAATATCCTCAACCACAATGTTGTCCATAGCTTCATTTATTAACCTTTCTTCATCAAGCAATTGTTCAGAAGCTAAAATCTTATCTAGTCTAGGTTTTGTTACAGGTCTCTTTGGTAAAAATACTGTACAACAGTCCTCAAAAGGTAAAATTGAAGTTTCATATGTATCTAGTTTTTTAGCAAGGTCTACTATCTCCATTTTATCCATGGTAATCAAAGGCCTAAATACTGGAATTTGTACAGCGCTATTAGTTACATTTAAGCTTTGTATAGTCTGACTTGCTACCTGTCCAATATTTTCCCCAGTTACTAGTGCTTCACAGCCTCTATTTATAGCAACTCTTTCAGCGATTTTCATCATAAACCTTCTAGCTAATATTGTCATTTCCTCCTCAGGACATTTTTCATTTATTTCTTTTTGTATAGGTAGAAGATTTATAGAGTGTAATCTAAATTTACCAAAATACCTTGAAAGTATTTTAGCTAGCTCAACAACTTTTTCCTTTGCTCTATCGCTTGTAAAAGGATAGCTATGAAAATGAATGGCTTCAATTTGTACCCCTCTTTTTCCAACTAGCCAGCCAGCCACAGGACTGTCTATACCACCAGAAAGTAACAGCATTGCTTTTCCATTTGTTCCTAATGGTAGTCCACCGAATCCATATATTTTTTCACTATATACAAATGCGCTATTTCTTATTTCTACAGTAACTAAAATATCTGGATTATGTACATCAACCTGTATATCTTCAAACTCGTCTAAAATGTATGCCCCTAACTCTCTGTTTATCTCAAGGGAATCCATAGGGAAATTTTTATCCGCTCTTTTTGTTTCAATTTTAAAGGTCTTAGTATTTCTTTTTTCTATTGCCACTTCAATTTCATTTTTTACATATTCCTTTATTGTGTCCATATTAACTTCAAACCTATTAGCTATACTTATAGATACAATTCCAAAGATCTTTCTAATTCGTTCAACAATTTCAACCTCATTACCATTTTGTGCTTCTACATATATTCTACTATGCTCTTTGTATACTCTAGGTTTACCTAAGTCACTAACTGCAATTCGAACATGCTTTAAAAGCTTATCCTCAAAAAATCTGCGATTTAATCCTTTTAAACTAATTTCTCCATACCTTACAATAACTACTTTACCCAATTATGTCACCTCTTAATTATTTTTCTTAAATCATTTAAATGCTTATTAATTTTATCAACTGCATAGTCAATCTCTTCTCTTGTATTAGTATAACTTATACTTATTCTTATAGCACTATCAATTATATCTTCTTTTAACCCCATAGCCTTTAAGACATGACTAAAATCCTTTTTCCTAGAGGTGCAGGCAGAACCTGATGATACATATACCCCATCCTGCTCCAAGCTATGAAGCATTATTTCGCTTCTAATGCCTTTAAATGAGACATTTATAATATGGGGAGTAAAATTATCATTTATCCCATTATTAAAATGTATATCATCAATACACTCATGTAAGCTCTTAACTAAATATGCTTTTAAGCCCCTCATATATTCAATATTTTCTTCACTAATTAAACTAGCTGCTTTAGCCAGACCAACAATACCTGGCACATTTTCTGTCCCTGCTCTTAAATTATTTTCTTGGCTGCCACCTAATAAATTTGGTTGAATTTTAACTCCAGATTTAATATATAGGGCACCTATACCTTTTGGCCCATGAATTTTATGGCCACTTAGTGCATATGTATCCACATTAGCCTGTTTTACGTTAAACTTTATTTTTCCAAAACCTTGAATTCCATCTACATGGAATAAAGTATTTCTATTTATCTTTTTTATAATTTCTCCAATTTCCATAATTGGTTGTATAGTCCCGGTTTCGTTATTTGCATGCATTATACTTACTAAAAGCGTATCCGGTCTCATAGACTCTTTTAACCTCTCTAAAGATATAAAGCCCTCTCTATCAACGTCTAAATAGGTTACTTCAAAGCCATTACTACTTAGATGTTCAAAAGTATTTAGAACAGATTTATGCTCTGTTTTGGTTGTAATAATATGATTTCCTGATCTTCTATTAGCCATAATCAAACCATTAATTGCTAAGCTATTTGACTCAGTTCCACCAGAGGTAAAAACCACTTCCTTATCACTACAGCCTAGTGCTCTAGCTACTACTTTTCTACATTCTTTTATTTCCTTTTCAACCTCCAAGCCCTTTCTATGTAGAGAAGATGGGTTTGCATATAAATTTTTAAGAGCCCAAGAAATAGCCTCTATAACCTCATCCTTAGGTCTTGTGGTAGCCGCATTGTCTAAATAAACTTCCATTATTCTTCCTCCAAATTTTCAAATACTGCCTCTATATTATTATTATTTCCTTAAAAAAATTTTAAAAACCTAATTCCTGGTCTACAAAATAAATATTAAGGTCAATGTTCTTTGGCTTTCTATTAATTATTGTAGTCACATTACACATTCTCTCTTCAGAATCACAGTCTTTACATATTCCTTCTATGGCACATGGTGTTTCTAGTCCAAGTCTTTTAGCATTTTGTGGACAGGAAATATTTTTAATTCTAGAAATTGCTGATGATTGATTCTTGCAAATTTTATTTTTACCGCAAACAATAATCACCTTCTTAGGCCCATAATACATTGCACTTATTCTATTTCCCACTCCATCTATATTTACTAATTCACCTTGCTCAGTTATAGCATTTGTACTTGTTAAAAATATGTCTGAAGTAAATGAGGCCTTTCTTCTAACTTCATCTCTTTCCTCTGGCCTAACCATCCAATGCCAATAAACTTTAGCTTGTTTTGACTGTAAATCCCTATATATTTCAAGTTCTTTAATAGTCATAGAGCCCCCTATACCAACAACCATATCTGGATTAATTTCTGTTGTTATCTCTTTTTTAACTTCTTCTTTTGTTCTAAAATATTTTGTCTTTATTCCTCTTTCCTCAAGTTTAGAAATTAATTCTCTTACTTTTTCGTCCATATGACTTCCCCCCTAATATATTTCCTGGGAATAATTATATAACATAATTAACCTATTTACAAAATTTTAAATAACTTAAATAAATAATAAAAAAATTTGTCAAATTGTTGCGTATTTTGTCGAATTTTGTTATAATATTTTTATGGTTATCCCCCTGATAACCTAGAAATATAATCTCTATTCCCAATACCCCTTTTAAACAAACCACATTATCCAATGTGGCCGGGCCTTGCCCGGTATTTTTTTTATCTTTTATTCTGCTATTTTTTCCCTTATAATTAAATTATTTAGTGTTATAATATATCTTAAATAGGAGGTTTTTATATGAATAAACCTAAGGTTGCTATAATATTTACGGGTGGCACCATATCTATGTCTGTTGATCCGAGAATTGGTGCTGCAATCCCATCTTTATCGAATGAACAAATTCTAGCATTAGTTACAAATATAGATAGATATGCTGAAATTGAAACTATAGATTTTTCAAATATTCCTGGACCACATATGGACCCAGATATGATGATGAAACTAAGAGAACTAGTAATTCAAAATCTGGATAGAGCTGATATTTGTGGGGTTATTATAACCCATGGTACAGATACTTTAGAAGAAACAGCATACCTACTTGATTTATCTATTGATTCTACTAAACCTATAGTTATGGTAGGTGCCATGAGAAATAGTTCTGAGCTAGGATATGACGGGCCTAGTAATTTAGCTGCAGCAGTATGTACTGCTATATCCCCTCAAAGTCATAATAAAGGTACTCTAGTTGTTATGAATAACGATGTTAATGCTGCCAGTGAGGTCACTAAAACAAATACACTTAGTCTAGATACATTCAAATCCTTAGAGTTTGGTGCCTTAGGTATAGTAGACGGTGATGATGTGATTTTCCATCGAAAAGTTGTTAATAGGCAGCATATAATAACTGAGAAAATAGACACTAACGTTGAACTAATTAAATGTGTAGCAGGAATGGATTCAAATCTAATAAACCATTGTGTTAACTCTGGAGTAAGCGGTCTTGTTATTGAAGGTCTAGGAAGGGGAAATGTACCCCCTAAAATGCTATCCGGTATTAAAAATGCTATAGATAAAGGCATAGCTGTTGTTTTAATATCTAGATGTCCTACAGGAAGAGTGATGCACAATTATGGATATGAGGGTGGGGGTAATGATCTTCGTAAAATGGGTGTTATTTTCGGCGGGGATTTACCAGGACAAAAAGCTAGAATTAAACTAATGTTGGCCTTAGGTAAAACAAAGGATCTACATACAGTTAGAGAGTTAATAGAGAATTATCAATATAGATAGTTGTTATATATAATTGAAATGAACCGTAGCAACCTACGGTTCCATTAATAGCTGTTTTTTAAATGATGTATAATTAGAGTCTAGCTCATCACTATACATACTAAACTGCCTATTTTCACGTAATTCTGAAATTATATCTTCTAAGTACTCTAAAGCTCTACTTTTACCAGAGGCTTTGTATTCAAGATACGTTTTATTTAAAGCTAAGTGAGTTTCAAGTCTAATATCTAAATTATCAGTATTTAATAAATTGGTATGTATTTCCTTAGCTTCCTTAATATTATTTAGCTTATAGTGGATTATGGACAATAGTACTCCACTATAAATTTTTTCTTGTGTATGTGAAGCTGTATAAAACTTTTCTATTGCATTCTTTAATAAATCTATATTAACATATTCTATATTTTCGTAAGCGTATAATAGTAAATTATATATACCATCTACAAAACTCTCATCCACACTAACATAATATGATAATGTCTCTTCTAAAATATCAGCTTTATTAACATCATTTATAGAATTGTCATATTTTAAAATGTAGTAATTAACACCTAATAAATTTTTATATTTTTTCTGTTTTAATTCCCATAAGGTTTTTATTGGAGTTAAATCATACAAATGTTGCTCTTCAAAAGGTATAAAACCTATAAACTCTTTATACTCTAAGGAAGTTATTGCATCAATAAATAATCTATCCTCTATACTAAGCTGCCCACCATTTAAATTTATTGAAAATAAAGGGTAGTTTTTATTAATCTTTTCTTCTATTGGTAGTACTGTTAATATATTATTACTTACATAATCTAGATCATTATAAATACGTTTTATAATTGTTGCTGATTCAGCTCTAGTCACATAATCATATGGTCTAAATTTATTATTGAAGCCTAGTATTATTCCATTGTTTACTAACTCACTTAATTCATTAAAAAACCTAATGTTAACCGGAATATCATCGAATTTATTGCTCTGAATGTAAATAGGAGGTGTTGTAATGGCTCTTGTTAAAATAGCAGCTTCAAATCTAGATATCTTTCTATTAGGATATAGTCTATTACCAATAAAGATGTCCTCTAAGGAAATATTTGCAAATCCTAAGGAATCAATAGCACTTGAAAAATGCTCTATTTCTTTATATGCCCAGTGAGTATTATCAATGTCTATGTAACTTAGAATTGTGTCAGCGTTATTATTCGTATAGCCATTTTTACTTTCTAAAATCCTATTTAATAATGCTATATATTGTGCTCTTGTTATATGCTCTTCTGGTCTAAAAGTTCCGTCTGGATACCCCTTAAATATTTTTACATCATTAGTAGCCCAATAAACACTATCAGCACTCCAATGGTTGTCTATGTCTAAATACTGGGCATAACTTAAACATAAACTGAAAAACAGAATTATAACTAAAAGAATCGTTGCTTTTTTTAACATATTTACACCCCCTCTCGATATATTATGTTATTACCACAATTTTCAGGTGTACAAACACCAATTTCGATAAATGTTTACATATTGCATGTAAATCTGATAGTATATTTGTATATTAAAATCAGGAGGAAGGTATGAAGGAATTTAGCTACTTACTGGAAGAAATTTATGAGTTTCCTCAAATAATACATGAATTAATTGAAAATAGAAATGTTTGTATTTTTGATATAGAGACTACGGGTCTTAATAGAAATAAAGATAAAGTTATACTTATTGGTTATCTCTTTTTTGACAATAAAAAACCTGTAATAAAGCAATTATTTGCAGAGAAACAGGATGAAGAACTAAATATTTTACAACGTTTTAACCAAGAGATCAATGATTTTGACCTATTGATAACTTTTAATGGCAAAAACTTTGATATTCCTTTTCTACAAGCTAGATTTGATAAACATACAATTGGTCATTCACTTCAATTAATAGACCATATAGATATTTTTAAGCATTTAAAGATATATTCTGATATGCTAAATCTTAAGGATTATAAATTGAAAAGTATTGAGAAATTTCTAAGAATTGATAGAAAGGATACCATTAGTGGAAAAGATAGTGTGCTTTTGTATAATGAATATACTAAGTGTAATGATGAAGAACTATTAAACAAGATTATGCTTCATAACTATGAGGACATATATCACTTAGGTAAGATACTAAATATATATAAGCATATACCTGTTCATAAAAATGAGTTTGCTACAATAATTATAGATAAAAACTTTAATGATGAGCCTATAGATTTAAATTATTTTGTTATAGACATTGCTCTAAAAGATAGAACTTTGGTTCTACGAGGTAGAAGTAAAGTTC
Source organism: Serpentinicella alkaliphila (assembly GCF_018141405.1). Taxonomy (NCBI): domain Bacteria; kingdom Bacillati; phylum Bacillota; class Clostridia; order Peptostreptococcales; family Natronincolaceae; genus Serpentinicella; species Serpentinicella alkaliphila. The sequence continues at coordinate 1,965,383 of NZ_CP058648.1, read as the reverse complement.
TAAATCACATAGTTGATCAAGTTCATCATCATACGGCCTTTAGATTCAAATGGGTACCTAAGGAAGGCTTCTTTGAACTGTCCTACTACTTAAATAAATTTAATATAAATGAAACGAAACACTTCTATGCCATTAATATAAATTCTTTGGATTTCCTAAATAACAATATAAATATTTATAAGGACCAAATTGTAAATGACAACTTAATTATAAGTATTGGTAATAGAATAAAGATAGACTCAGCTACTCAGCTTATTAATGATACTATCCTTTATTTACTGTAAACACCCTTATATCATATAATGATATAATCGGTATAGCTAACAGAGCTATACCGATTATATTTTATTATCTATTGTTTTATTTATTTAGTTGTTATTAGTAGTGTCTATTAAATTGAAATCAATCTCTTTCTGCATTAGATCTACTCTAGCAACCTGGATCGTTACTTCATCACCTATTCTATAGGTTTTCTTTGTTCTTTCCCCAGTAAGAGAGTGGTGTTCGCTATTATAAATATAATAATCATCAACTAATGAGCTTAATCTTACCATACCTTCAATTGTATTTCCTAACTCTACAAACATACCAAAGGATGTTATACCTGATACAATTCCTTCGAATACTTCTCCAATACGTTCTTGCATATATTCTGCTTTCTTTAAATCTACTGTATCTCTTTCAGCATCATCAGCAATTCTTTCTCTAGCTGAAGATTGATCAGAAATATACGCCACTGTTGCCTTAAGTTTTTCACTTCGTTTACCAGTTAGCTTACCTTGCAGATGCTCCTTAATTATTCTATGAATCATTAAGTCTGGATACCTTCTAATAGGTGATGTAAAGTGCGAATAATACTTCGCTGCTAATCCAAAGTGTCCTAAATTATTTGGGGCATATCTAGCCTTTCTTAAAGATCTTAACATTAAAGTATTTATAACTGCTTCTTCTTTTTTACCCTCAATTTTTTTTAATAAATCTTGAAGTGTCTTTGGATGAATCTCTTCTGTTAAACCCTTTAAATGATATCCAAAATTATGAATAAACTTATTGAATTCCTCAATTCTCTCTAAACTTGGTTCCTCATGAACACGATAAACAAATGGAGCATTTAGCCAGTGATAATGCTCAGACACTGTTTCATTACACACTAACATGAATTCTTCGATTATTCTATTAGCAGTTCTTCTCTCGTATCTTTTAATTTCAATAGGTTTACCCTTGTCGTCTAGGATAACTTTCGACTCAGGGAAATCAAAATCTATAGCTCCCCTATCGTCTCTTCGTTTATTTAAGATTTTATATAACTCTTCCATAGTTTTAAAATCTTCTAATAGATCTTTATATCTTTCCTTCAAAACTGGATCATCTTTTTCTAATATATTAGAAACATCCTCATAAATCATTCTTTCATTTATTTTGATTACACTTTCCATTATTTCATGATTTACAACTTTACCTTTACTATCAATTTCCATAAAACATGTTAGAGTTAATCTATCTATATGTGGATTCAAACTACAAACCCCATTTGATAATTTTTTAGGTAACATTGGAATAACTCTATCCACTAGATAAACACTAGTAGCCCTTTTTACTGCTTCCTTATCTAATTCTGTATTTTCTCTTACATAATGTGCTACATCAGCAATATGAACACCCAACTTATAATTTCCGTTGCCTAGTTTTTCAACAGAAACTGCATCGTCTAAATCCTTTGCATCTGCCCCGTCGATTGTGACCATTTTTATATGTCTTAAATCAACTCTTCTTTTAATTTCATCCTCAGGTATTTCCTCTGGAATAGAATTAACTTCATCCATTACTTCCTCAGGAAAATCTGGATCTAACTTATACTGTCTCATTATTGCTAAAATATCAGTTCCAACATCGTCCTTATCGCCTAATACCTCGATTATTCTTCCTTCCGGGTTTCTTCTGGCCTCAGGCCATTTTGTAATTTCACATACTACCTTGCTTCCAGTTTTAGCTCCATTTCGCTCACCTTTCGGTATAAATACATCCATCGATAGTTTATTATCATCTGGAACAACAAATCCAAAATTTCTACTATCCTCATAAGTACCAACAATTTCTGAATTGGCTCTTTCAAGAATCCTTATTATTTCGCCTTCACATTTTTTTGAATCACTACCCATATTGTTAATTCTAGCAATAACCTTGTCTCTATGCATACCACCATTCATAAAGTTTGACGGTATAAATACATCCCTTACTTCTTCTAACTCAGAAACAACAAATCCGTAACCTCTCGAATGGCTTTCAAGCCTACCTACGATTAGTCCCATTCTCTCAGGAACACCATATCTTTTCTTTCTAGTTTTAATTATTAAACCTTCTTGTTCCATCTCGCTTAAAAGTTTACCAAATACCTTTTTTTCTTTACCTTCAATTTCTAAAGCATTTATTAGTTCTTCTTCAAGCATTGGACTATAAGCGGACTCTCTCATAAATTCCACTATTTTCTCTTTTATAGACATTCTATACCTCCTAATACTGCGGTGTGTTTACTCTGATAAAATATATTATGCACCAAAGTTATATTTTTAGTCTTTTTGACATATTACAACACTTTTCCTGGGAAATAGGTTCTTTTAAACAAATCTGTTTATAATTATGTAGAACACTATAATGTTTATCAAATAAAATATCGGTACTCCAATATAAAACTTTTGCTTATTTGTCTTATGTCTAAATGCAACCATACCTATTAATACCCCAATAGATCCTCCGACAAACGAAAGAACGATAAATGTTGATTCTTTAATTCTCCACTGATCCCTTTTAGCCTTGTACTTATCAATAAACATTAGTGCAAATGAAAAAATGTTTACAGCTATTAAATATATGATAAAAATAAAAAGTATTCTAGAATAGCCATATAATATCTGAACTAAGCTATTCATTTTTCATCCCCCATTTATTATTTATATTTTCGAGTCAAAAAAACCCTTAATTTTTTTTATTAAGGGTTTTTAATGTATATTCTATTCAAAGAATCTTAATAATAATCCACCAAATTGAGCAAATAAAGGAGCAAATACTACTGATACAATTGTCATTAACTTAATTAAGATGTTAATTGAAGGTCCAGAAGTATCTTTGAATGGATCCCCTACTGTATCTCCTACAACCGCAGCTTTATGAGGTTCACTACCTTTTCCACCATGGTTTCCTTCTTCGATATATTTTTTAGCATTATCCCATGCTCCACCTGCATTCGCCATCATAATAGCTAAAAGAACTCCTGCTACTAATGAACCTGCTAATAAACCACCAACTGCATCTGCTCCTAAAAGAACTCCAGTAGCAATTGGCGCAACAACTGCTAATACACCAGGGATAATCATTTCTCTTAAAGCTGCTGCAGTACTGATATCTACACATTTAGCATACTCAGGTTTTCCTGTACCTTCCATAATTCCTGGAATTTCTCTAAATTGTCTTCTAACTTCTTCAATCATTTGGAATGCAGCTTTACCTACTGCTTCCATCGTCATAGCAGAGAATAGGAACGGAAGCATTCCACCAATTAACATACCCGCAATAACCGCTGGGCTTGTTAAGTCAATCATATTTAATCCAACAGCCGCAGTGTAAGTAGCAAATAAAGCTAAGGCAGTTAAGGCAGCTGAACCAATTGCAAAACCTTTACCAATTGCAGCTGTAGTGTTTCCTACTGCATCTAGTTTATCTGTAATTTTTCTTACATCCTTTGGTAATTCACACATTTCAGCAATACCACCAGCATTATCTGCTATAGGACCGTAAGCATCTACTGCTATAGTCATACCAGCTGTTGCTAACATACCAACTGCTGCTAAGGCGATTCCGTATAATCCAGCAACACCAAAAGCAATTAAAATACCTACTGCTATAATTAAAATTGGCCAAGCAGTTGACATCATTCCTACTGCTAATCCACTAATAATAGTTGTAGCGGGACCTGTCTCAGATTGTTGAGCAATCTTTTTAACACTTGCATACTCACCTGATGTATATCTCTCAGTGATATTAGCTATTAATAAACCTACAATAAGTCCTGTTACTATAGCTAAAAATCCTCTAATATCTCCTAATAACCTTGTACTTAAGAAAAACGCAATACCAACTGTAATTGCACCACTTACATATGTTCCCATATGAAGTGCTCTAGAAGGATCTGAGTTTTCATCTCCTTTAACGAAGAACGTTCCAATAATAGATGCAATAATTCCAGTTGCAGATAATAATAATGGGAATAAAGCTCCATTTAATCCATATTGTCCATTATTAGCAATTAAACCTAAAGCAATTGCAGCGATAATAGATCCAACATATGACTCAAATAAGTCAGCACCCATACCAGCAACGTCACCTACGTTATCTCCAACGTTATCTGCTATAACCGCTGGGTTTCTTGGATCATCTTCAGGAATCCCTGCTTCAACTTTACCAACTAAGTCAGCACCAACGTCCGCAGCTTTAGTATAGATTCCACCACCAACACGTCCAAATAAAGCTATTGAAGATGCACCTAAAGCAAATCCTGTTATAATTTCAGCCGCTTGAGCTGAATCACCAGTTAAATTATTTAATATTATAAATAGTCCACCAACACCTAGTAATCCTAATCCTACAACTGACATACCCATAACAGCTCCACCAGAAAAGGCAACACTTAAAGCTTTGTTCATTCCACCTTCTTTAGCTCCATTTGCTGTTCTAACATTTGCCTTAGTAGCAACTCTCATTCCAAAGAATCCCGCTAAACCTGAGAAAAGTGCCCCTACCAAGAAACAAATTGCCGTAAGCCAACTTTTTAAACCTATACCTAAAACAAAAAACAGTACAATTGCAAAGATTACGAGGGTTTTATATTCTCTAGTTAAGAAAGCCATTGAACCCTCTTCTATGTAAGATGCAATCTCTCGCATTCTCTCATTTCCTGGGTCAACACTATTGATTCTGTTCGTTAAAATATATGCAAATATTAGTGCGATAACACCAGTGATTGGTGCTAAAATCATCCAGTTACTCATTATCTTTTGTTCCTCCTTATACTATTCAGTTAAATTATTATTGTATTGTAACAAGCGCTAAAGCAACTATTATAAATACTGCAGCTGAAACAGCTGTTAATTTACTTAGCATTGCTTCGTAACCCCTTGCTTTACCTCCATACATTTGCTCAGATCCACCTGCAATTGATCCAGATAAACCAGCACTTTTGCCTGATTGTAATAAAATAGTAACTATTAAAATAATTGACACAATTAATTGTACAACCATTAATACTGTTCGCATTCATTTCCACCTCCCAGCACGCAATTAACATTCATATTTTAACATAGTGACTATTCAAAGGTCAACCAAAATAATTTTGTCTATTTAAGGTTATAGAACACATCTTCCCCTAAATACTGTGCTGTCAGATCTAGATAATCTTCAATTCTAAGTAACTGGTTATATTTTGCAACACGATCAGTTCTTGCTGGTGCCCCAGTTTTTATTTGTCCTGCATTTACTGCAACTGCAATATCTGCTATCATTGAATCCTCTGTTTCTCCAGATCTGTGAGATATAACTGCTGTATATCCAGCTCTCTTTGCCATTTCAATAGCATCTAATGTTTCAGTTATAGTTCCTATTTGATTTAATTTTATTAAGATAGAATTTGCAGTTTTCGTTTTAATTCCTTTTGTTAATCTTTCTGTATTAGTAACGAAAAGGTCATCACCAACTATTTGTATCCTACTTCCAAGTTTTTCAGTCATTAATTTCCATCCGTCCCAATCTTCTTCGCTTAATCCATCTTCAATTGAAATAATTGGATACTTACTTATCAACTCTGCATAATACTCAACCATTTCTCCAGCTGTTTTTACTACTCCTTCACCGGCTAACTTATATACTTTATCTTGTTCATCATATAATTCAGTTGCCGCTACGTCTAATGCAAGCTTGATATCGTCATTTGGCCTATATCCAGATTTTTGTATAGCTTCTATAATCACTTGAAGTGCTTCTTCGTTAGAAGATAAATTAGGCGCAAACCCACCTTCATCACCTACTCCAGTCATAAGACCTTTGCTTTTTAACACTGATTTAAGATTGTGATAAACTTCAACACACATTCTTAAACCTTCTTTATAGCTTTTTGCACCAACTGGCATGATCATAAACTCTTGAATATCAACATTGTTATCTGCATGGGCTCCACCGTTAAGTATGTTCATCATCGGAACTGGTAGTTGTTTAGCATTAACTCCACCTAAATACTGAAATAATGGGATTTCTAGATCTTCTGCAGCTGCTTTTGCAACAGCCATAGAAACTCCTAAAATTGCATTTGCTCCCAAATTACTTTTATTTAATGTGCCGTCTAATTCTCTTAAAACACTATCAATAGCTACCTGATCAATAGCACTCATTCCAATTATTTCTGGTGCTATTTCTTCATTTACATTTTTAACAGCATTTAATACGCCCTTACCTAAATATCTTGAACTATCTCCATCTCTCAATTCTACTGCCTCGAATGCTCCTGTAGAAGCACCTGATGGAACAATAGCACTTGCCATTACGCCACTTTCTAAGTATACCTCAACCTCAATTGTTGGGTTACCCCTAGAGTCTAATACCTCTCTTGCATATACATCACTAATTACTGTCATACTCAATTCTCCTCTCAATAAATAATTTTTTATCTAGTTTAATTAAATTTTTAGTAAGCTTTTACCTGTCATTTCCCTTGGTTGTTCTAATCCTAATAATTCTAGTAAGGTAGGAGCGATATCACATAATTTTCCATCCATTCTAAGATCATTAACATTTCCATTAATTACTATACATGGCACTAAATTAGTTGTGTGGGCAGTAATAGGCGTACCATTTTCTAAATTAATCATCTCTTCAGCATTTCCATGGTCTGAAGTTACAATTGCTTTACCATGCTTCTGCTCTATTTTATCAATTACTTGACCAAGGCATCTATCAACTACCTCTAAAGCTTTAATAACAGCACTTATATCTCCTGTATGTCCTACCATGTCTGGATTTGCATAGTTTAAAACGATAAAATCGTATTTATCTTCGTCTAGTGCATTAATTACCTCTTTAGTAACTTCAATAGCACTCATTTCAGGCTTTAAATCATATGTTGCTACCTCTGGTGATTTAATAAGCTTTCTATCCTCATTGTCATAGGACTTCTCGATTCCACCATTAAAGAAATATGTAACATGAGCATATTTTTCTGTCTCTGCTATTCTTAATTGACTATATCCTGAATTACTTAAATATTCACCTAAAGTATTATTAATATTTTGAGGCTTATAAGCTATTTCAACATCCTCTATTGTTTTATCATATAGTGTCATAGTTACAAAATTTAAAGGAATGTATCCAGTTTCCCTTTGGAAACCATCAAACTCTTTCTCTACTAAGGCTTTAGTTATTTGTCTAGCTCTGTCTGGTCTAAAATTGAAGAATATTACACCATCTCCTTCGCTTATACAATCATTAGTAAAATTAGTATCATTAGTAATAACTGTAGGTGTAACAAATTCATCGTTTTCTCCTAATACATATGCATTAGTAACAGCCTCCAGGGCAGTTTTAGCTTTTCTACCTTTCCCTTGCACAAGGGCATCATATGCTAATACAGTTCTTTCCCATCTTCTATCTCTATCCATAGAATAATACCTACCACTTACTGTAGAAATTCTTCCTATGCCTATATTATCAACCTTTTCTTGAAGCTGAGTTATGTATTCAGTAGCACTTTTAGGTGGTGTATCTCTTCCATCTAAAAAACAGTGAATTACTAAATCCTTTAGGTTATTCTCTTTAGCCATATCGATTAGGGCAAATAAATGCTCAATATGACTATGTACCCCTCCATCTGATAGTAATCCCATCAGATGGAGTTTTTTGTTATTGTTATTAACATACTTCATAATACGTAACAGTGTTTCATTTTTAAAGAATTTTCCAATTTTGACTTCTCTAGATATGCGTGTTAGTTCTTGATATACAATTCTGCCAGCACCTATATTAAGATGACCAACTTCAGAATTACCCATCTGCCCCTCTGGCAATCCAACAGCTAAACCACTTGCTTGAATTTTTGTATGGGGATATCTATTAATTAGTTTATTGTAGTTTGGCAAATGTGCTTTTTTAACGGCATTACCTATATTTTCATCACTTAGTCCAAATCCATCTAAAATAATCAAGGCAACTGGTTTTTTCATACAACAACCTTCCTCTCTAATTTTAAAAGTTTACAATCTCGATAAACTCATCAACCTTTAAGCTAGCTCCACCAACCAAAGCTCCATCTATATCCTCCTCATTAAGGAACTCAGAGGCATTTGAACCATTAACACTTCCACCATATAATATTCTAATTTCTTCCGATACCTCTTCTCCAAGCTCTTTAGAGATTGTATTTCTAATATATGATATAACCTCATTTGCTTCCTGTGGAGTTGGAGTTTTACCAGTACCTATAGCCCAGATTGGCTCATATGCAATAGTAATGTTATTTAAGTTGTCAACACCTCTTAAAGCCTTTAATACCTGTTCACTTACTTTGCTATTTGTTTTACCTGCATTCTTTTCCTCTAATGTCTCACCAACACAGAGTATAGGCTTTAGTCCAGACTCAATCGCATTTAATACCTTCTTATTGACTATTTCATTAGTTTCATTAAAGTATTCTCTTCGTTCTGAGTGACCAATAATAACATATGATACATTATGCTCCAATAACATTTGAGCACTTATTTCCCCTGTAAATGCTCCTTTTTCTTCCCAGTGTAGATTTTGTGCACCTAGCTTTAAGTTAGACTCTTTACATAAATCTTCGCCAAGAGACAGAAGAGTAAAAGGACAGCAAACAACTATTTCAACATCAGTTTTTAAGCTTTCTTCCTTTAGTTCTAAAATAAGCTTTGATGCTAATTCTTTATTCCCGTTCATTTTCCAATTTCCAGCAATTAAAGGTCTGCGCATTATATACATTTCCTCCTAGTATCTACTTATCTTCTATTGCATTTATTCCCGGTAAGGTTTTACCTTCTAAAAGTTCTAAGGATGCTCCACCACCTGTTAAAATATAGCTCATTTTATCTGCATAACCTAATTCCTCAACAGCTGCAGCACTGTCTCCGCCACCAATTACTGTAGTAGCATTACTTTCTGCCATAGCTTCCGCGACCTGTTTAGTTCCCTTTGCAAAGGCAGGCATTTCGAAAACTCCCATTGGGCCATTCCATACTACAGTTGATGCAGACAAAATTTTCTCTGCAAATAATTTATTAGTCTTTTCACCTATATCTAGCCCGATCATGTTAGAAGGTATTTCTTCAATTGTTACTGTTTTATGCTCAGAATTAGCATCAAACTCGTAGGCAGCAACAACATCTACAGGTAAAATAAATTCTACACCCTTTTCCTTGGCTTTTTTCATTAAATCTTTAGCAAGTTCAACCTTGTCTTGCTCCAATAAGGAATTACCAATTTCGAAGCCTAGGGCTTTTATGAAGGTGTACGACATGCCTCCACCAATTAAAATGGTGTCAACAACATTTAGGAGATTTTCAATTACACCGATTTTATCCGAAACCTTGGCCCCCCCTAAAATAGAAACAAAAGGCTTTTTAGGGTTGTTTAACAAATCATCTATTACTTTAGCTTCCTTAGCAATTAAATATCCCATAGCAGAAGGAAGATAATCTGCAACTCCAGTTGTTGAACTATGTGCCCTATGAGCAGTACCAAAAGCATCATTTACATAAATTTCTCCTAACTCAGCCAAACTCTTTGAAAAAGCCTCATCATTCTTTTCTTCTTCACTTCTATATCTAACATTTTGAAGAAGCATAATTTGTCCTGGTTGTAAATCCTTTGCCAATTCTTTAGTTTTTGATCCTACAACCTCATCGTCATTAGAAAAAACAACTGTTTTATCAAGTAATTGAGACAATCTTTCGGCTATTGGTTCCAAAGAATATTTAGGGTTAGCTTCTCCATTTGGTCTACCTAAATGAGACATTAGTATTATAGCAGCTCCATTATTTAATAAATATTCGATAGTTGGTATCGCAGCTCGAATTCTTCTATCGTCCGTAATGTTATTAGTTTTTTTATCCATGGGTACATTAAAATCACATCTAACTAAAACTTTCTTATTATGTATATTTATATCCTCAATTGTCTTCTTCTTTAAATTAATCATTTAAATGTTCCCTCCTTATCTTATATACATATCAAAAAGCCCGATCCCATAGTTAAACTATAAAATCGGACCTAATTACTATAACCCTTTACTAGCTATAAGGTCTACTAAATCTACTACCCTTGTTGAATAACCCCATTCGTTGTCATACCAAGCTACAATTTTCACCATGTTATTATCCATTACAGTAGTCGATAAACCATCTACTATCGATGAGTGAGGGTCTTGCTTATAGTCAACGGATACTAAAGGCTCCTCAGAATATTTTAATATTCCTTTTAGAGAACCGTTAGCTGCTTCACTAAAGGCCGTATTAATTTCTTCTTTTGTTACATCTTTATTTAATTCACAAACTAAATCAACTACAGATACAGTTGGAGTTGGAACCCTCATAGCCATACCACTTAATTTACCCTTAAGTTCAGGTAATACTAAAGCTACAGCTTCAGCTGCTCCAGTAGTAGTTGGTATAATTGATTGACCAGCTGCTCTCGCTCTTCTTAAATCTTCATGAGGTAAATCTAAAATTCTTTGGTCATTTGTATATGCATGAATTGTAGTCATTAATCCTCTTTTTAATCCATACTTATCGTTTAGCACCTTTGCAAATGGCGCTAGACAATTTGTAGTACAGGATGCGTTTGAAATAATATTGTGCTCTGCTGGATTATATTTATCATCATTAACTCCGATTACAATAGTTATATCCTCTTTTTTAGCAGGAGCAGTTATTATTACCTTTTTTGCACCAGCGTTAACATGCTTCATAGCTTGGTCTTTAGTTCTAAAGATTCCTGTCGCTTCAATAACTATATCTACACCCATTGTTCCCCAAGGTAATTTCTCTGGGTCTCTTTCAGCCACTACTTTTATTTCTTTGCCATTCACTATTAATGTGTCACCTTTAGCTTCTACGGTACCGTTAAACTTACCGTATAAGCTGTCATATTTTAATAGATGTGCTAATGTTTCTGCGTCTGTTAAATCATTTATAGCTACGATTTCCCACTCTCTTTTTTCTTCTAAGGCGATTTTAAAAGCATTTCTACCAATTCTACCAAACCCATTAATTGCCACTTTAATACTCAAATGAACAACCTCCTCATACCTCTAATATATTATTAATATCTCCTTCTTTTTGATGAAGGGGGGATATTTAAATCATCTCTATATTTTGCTACAGTTCTTCTAGAAATATTTATTCCTTTTATAGCAAGCTGACTTGCAATTTTGTCATCACTCATAGGCTTTAGCGAATCCTCAGAGTCGATTATTTCTCTAATATAGTTTTTAATACTTTCTGCTGCAAATTCCTCACCAGATGAAAATCCTTCTACTCCACTGGAGAAAAAATATTTAAGCTCGAACACACCAATAGGTGTTTCAACATATTTTCCAGTAGTAGCTCTACTAACTGTAGATTCATGTACATTTACTTCATCTGCAACTTCCTTAAGAGTCATAGGTCTTAAATGTTTTTTTCCTTTTTCAAAAAACGCCCTCTGCTTTTTAACTATTGTATTTACAACCTTGTATATGGTTTGTCTCCTTTGTTCAATACTTCTAATTAACCACATTGCAGAGTTAAGCTTATCACTTAAAAACTTAGCAGCCTCTTCATTCTCACTATCATTTAAAATAAGTCCTTTATAATCCTCTCTAATTATTAAACGAGGAACTTTACTATCATTTACTTGTACAATATATTCGTCGCCTATTTTTTTTACTACTACATCTGGGACTACATAATTATTATTTATTGAAGAGAATTTTCTACCAGGTTTCGGCTCTAGAGTTTTTATAAAATCACATATCTCTTGAACCTCTTGAACCTTTAACCCTAACTGCTTAGCAATATAGGGATATTTTTTTGCCCCAACCTCTTGTAAATAGTTTTCAACAATAACATATATATTGTCATCTTTAATATCTAATGCAATTAATTGTAAAAGTAAGCATTCTTTTAAACTTCTTGCTGCAATTCCTGGAGGGTCAAAGGTTTGTATGATCTTTAGAATATTTTCTACAATACTAATATCTTTATTTAGGTCTTTAGAAATCTCCTCAATAGATAAAGATAGATACCCATTTTCATCTAAACTATTGATAATATACTCCCCAATTTCCTTATATTTATAATCTAGTAAAGTAAGATGGTATTGAAATAGTAAATGCTCTTGCAAGGTCGTTTCATTAGACGTTATACATTCAAAGCTAAAATCATTATCTTCATTATGGTTTTGCCCAGTATTAGAATAGTTATTTTCCTCGTTTCGTACATATTCCTTCCAATCTACATTTTTATACTTGTCCTCATTGTCCGCATCAGAATACTTATTATCTTCTCGAGACTCTACTTCCAGTACTGGATTTACTTCCAATTCTTGCTCAATAAAATTTTCCAGCTCCATAGAAGTAAATTGAAGAATCTGTATAGCCTGCTTTAATTGAGGTGTCATTACAAGTTTTTGGGATTGCTCTAGATGTAAGTCGTACCTAACCTTCATTTATATCACCCTTCTAAAGACATTTACCTATATTTGTTATTATATCACTTTATGCATAATTAATAAACACTCTAGAAGTAAATCTGGCATATAAATTGCATGAAATTACTTCTTTAATAATTACTTATCACTTTTTTCATATGGTAATCCAACAGATGCAGGTGCAACGGCCTTACCAACAAAACCAACTAGAACAACTAATGTAATTACATATGGAAGCATGGATAATAAATTTTGAGAAACATCTAACCCAACAGCGGAACCACCTAGATATATTCTTAAGCCAGTTGCAAGTCCGAAAAGTAAACATGCAGCTAATGCACCCTGGGGCTTCCACTTACCAAAAATTACTGCCGCTAATGCTATAAAACCTTGTCCCGATACTAAAGTAGCTCTAAAAGTCGATACAATGGCTAAGCTTAAGGATGCCCCGCCTAGTCCTGCTAAAACACCAGAAGCGATAACACAAAAATATCTTAAACCGTACACATTAACACCTAAAGTATCAGCAGCCTTTGGATGCTCTCCTACTGCTCTTATCCTTAAACCAAATTTTGTTTTATACAGCAAAAACCAAAGAATTGCTACAAGTATAAAGGCTATGTATACTGTTACATATTGATTAAATATTAAATCAACTATAGAATTCCTAGCAAAAACATTCCCAAATCTACCTTGATTATGTAATGATCTAAATATATTACTAAATGGTAATGGCATTTTATTTTCTAATGGTATTAAAGGAGTCATTGTTGCTCCATTAAATATTCTTCTACTTATAAAAAGGGCTAAACCCGGTGCTAAAAAGTTTATTGCTATTCCAGAAACCACTTGATTTGCATGGAAAGTTACTGAGGCAATAGCATGTAATAGTCCGAATATACCACCAGATAATCCTGCTACAAGAAAGGCCAACCAGGGGTTGCCAGTTAAAGCACCAGTTGCTGCCCCAGCAAAAGCACCAATTGTCATCATGCCTTCTAACCCAATGTTTACAACTCCAGATTTTTCAGAAATGACACCACCTAAAGCCGCATATATAAGTGGAGTAGAATACATTAAAGTAATACTAATGATAAGAGCAATATTATTTAACATGTAAATTACCCCCTTTGCCACTTTTTCTACTAGCCTTTCTTAAAATTATTTGTAGCAATTTATAGCTAGCTATGTAAAATATTATTGAGCCAATTACAATATTTATTATTTCTGTCGGTACTCCTATATTTTGCATATTTCTTCCACCATAGTTTATTCCGCCAAATAATATAGCAGAAAACACAACCCCTATAGGAGAATTATTTCCAATCAATGAAACTGCTATTCCATTAAATCCAAAGCCTTCCATAGCGGCTAAAACACTTACCTGCCTTGATACACCCATTACATGGACTGCTCCAGCAGCTCCACTTAACATTCCCGCAATCCCCATAGAAACAATAATATTTCTGTTTACATTAATTCCCCCATATTCTGAGGCATCTCTGTTATATCCTACAGCTCTAAGCTGAAAACCTAGTGTTGTATTAAATAAGATGTAGTGTACAATTATTGCAATTACTAAGGCAATAACTATACCCCAATTAACCTTAACAGCTGGCCCAACTATATCTCTAAGCCATGTAATTGCAATTGAAGCTGTTTCTTGAATTCGATGTGAAGATTCACTAGATGGTCGTCTAAATGCATTGAACTCTAAAGCATAATTGTTTAAATACAGAGCGATCCAATTTAGCATTATTGTTGCAATTACTTCGTGTACTCCGAATTTAGCCTTTAAGTATCCTGCGAAGGATGCCCACAATCCTGCTGCAATCATACCAATTAAAAGTGCAACTGGTATATGAATTATTGCTGGTAGTCTTAAAAAATATCCAGCTAATGTAGTTGCTAGTGCACCTATAATAAACTGTCCCTCAACACCTATATTAAAAAGCCCAGTTCGAAAAGCAAACGCTACAGATAGTCCGGTCAAAATAAGAGGTGTTGATTGTACTATCGTCCAAGCAATTCCCCTAGGAGAACCTAGCATTCCTACAATCATAAGCCTATAAGCCTCAATAGGATTGAATCCTGCTATTGCTAGAATAACTGCCCCTGAGAGTAAACCTAAAATTATTGAAAAAAGGGTTAGCTTAAGGTTTTCATTTAGTATATAATCTATCATCCTAGCTTTAAAATCATTAAATTTTGTCATCTAGTTTTCCCCCTGCCATCATTAATCCTAATTTATTCTCGTCAGCATTTTTAGCATCAACTATACCTACAATCCTACCTTCATATATTATGGCTATACGGTCCGAAACACTAATAACTTCGTCTAATTCTAATGAAACTAATAAAACAGCTTTTCCCTTATCCCTTTGTTCAACTAATGACTTGTGTACAAATTCTATTGCCCCTACGTCCAATCCTCTTGTTGGCTGTGCAGCTATCAATAAATCTGGGTCATTTGTCACTTCCCTAGCAATGATAACCTTTTGTTGATTTCCCCCGGACAGAGCCTTCACCTGTAATTCTTCATTCGTGGGCCTAACATCAAATTTGTTTATTAACTTCTTAGCAAAACTCTTTATTGAATCCTTATTAAGTATATATTTTTTTGAAAATGGCTCTTTTTCAAAATTCTGTAATATTAAATTCTCTGCAATTGTAAAATCTAATACTAATCCTCGCCTTTGTCTATCTTCAGGTATATTAGAAATACCCAAGCTCATAATTTCCTTTGGGGTTTTGTTTCTAATACTTTTACTATTTAACTCTATATCCCCACTTAATACAGGACGTAAACCTGTTAGTACCTCAACTAATTCAGATTGACCATTACCATCTACCCCTGCAATCCCAAGTATTTCTCCGGCTCGGACCTCTAAACTAAGTTCATTTAATGCCCTTAGACCTCTATTATCAGCTGCTACTAAATCTTTAACCTTTAACACTATGTCTCCTACAGTTGTATCTCCCTTTTCAACTACAAAGTTAACTTCTCGACCTACCATCATTGACGCCAAATCGTCTGTAGTTACCTTTTGAACATCTACAGTGTCGATCTGTTTACCCCTTCTAATGACAGTACAAAAATCCGCTGACTCTTTAATTTCTTTTAGCTTATGTGTAATTAGAATTATTGATTTTCCTTGGGAAGTCAGATTTTTCATAATTTGAATTAACTCTTTAATTTCTTGTGGAGTTAATACAGCTGTAGGTTCATCTAAAATTAAAATCTCTGCACCTCTATATAAGGCTTTTAAAATTTCAACCCTCTGCTGCATCCCAACACTTATATCCTGTATTTTAGCTAATGGGTCAACTGTTAAACCATACTTTTCAGAAATTTCCTCTACCTCTTTAATAGCCTTCTTTATGTCAACTTGATTTAGTCCAAAAGTTGGCTCCATACCTAATATAATATTTTCCGTTACTGTAAATGTTGGTATTAGCATAAAGTGTTGATGAACCATTCCAACTCCTTTGGCAATAGCTAGAGCTGGGCTATTTTCTTTTATATGTTCACCTTTTATGTATATTTCCCCATGAGTAGGCTGGTATAATCCGTAGAGCACATTCATTAAGGTTGATTTTCCAGCACCATTTTCTCCAAGAAGTGCGTGTATTTCTCCCTGGTGCAATGTTAGACTTATGGTATCATTAGCAGTAAAATTTCCAAACATCTTTGTTATGTTTTTCATTTCTATAACCTTATTAGAAAAATCAATATTGTTTTTATAATTATCCAATTTAAAACCCCCTAATGCTTAGACTTGTACATATAACTAAATTATACTAAACTGGTAAATATTTAACAACTGAATTTACAACCTTTATTAGGAAAAATAAATGATCTAATTATCTCTTAATAGGATATGGAAATGTTCAAAAAAAATCCCAGCTTTTACACTGGGATATTTGATAGATTTCTATCTTGCATCATATTCTTCTTTATTAGCAGGTATAACTATTTCTCCACTAATAATTTTTTGTTTTTGTTCTTCAACGAAATCTAAAATTTCCTGTGGTACATGTTTGTTTGAAGTTGGTGCGATATCTACTCCACCTTCAGCTAATCCATATACTAAAGTTCTTCCACCTTTGAATGTTCCGTTTTTAAGTTCTTGTGCTATTTCATATACAGCTAAATCTACACCCTTCATTGCTGAAGTAATAACATTATCTGGAGCTAGGTAGTTTTGATCTCTATCAACACCAATAGCCCATTTGTTTTGCTCTCTTGCAGCTTCTATCATACCTGTTCCTGTATCACCAGCAGCGTGGAAAATAATGTCTGCTCCTTGTTGATACATTTGTAGAGCGATAGACTTACCTGCTGCTTGATCATCAAAAGCATTAGCATTTTGATATAAAATTTCAACATCTGGATTTGCATCCTTTAAACCAGCATAAAATCCATACTGGAATCTATGTATTACGTCGATATCCATACCTGCAATAAAACCAACTTTATTAGTTTGAGTCATTTTACCTGCAATTAACCCTACTAAGTAGCTAGCCTCTTGCTCTTTAAATACAACTCCAACAACATTTTCTGGGGTATCGTCACCATAAGCAAAATCAATTACACCAAAAATGTTTTCAGGATAGTTTTCTGAAGCCTCTTTGATAGCTGTCGCCATTTTGAAGCCTACTCCCCAAATAAACTCATAGCCTGCGTCTACTAAATCGTCAATATTTGGCTCATAATCTGCCTCTTGATTTGACTCTCTAAATCCAACTTCAATACCAAGATCAGTATTAGCTTTTTGTAAACCTTCCCATGCAGCTTGATTAAATGATTGATCCTCTACGCCACCTACATCTGTTACCATAGCCACTCTTATTGGTTGTTCCTCTGGTGGTTTTTGTCCTTGATCCTTAGTCTGTCCACCACCACATGCTGCTAATAGGCTTGTTACCATTAATAATGCAATAATTAACGCTAAACTTTTTTTAGACATTGTAATGCCTCCCTTTTTGTTTTATCCCCATAAATCATTTTTATTGTACATAAATCTAGGTAAATTTTCAAGCCATATTTTAGAAATAGTACCTATAAACGCCGTTTTCAAAATTGTTATAATATTCAATAAATTGTAAGCTTATAATTTTTTTTGTTAAAAAGTCCTCTATTATATTTTATTATAAATTAGATAGAATTAATTAAATTTATTTTCAATGTATTTCTCTGCTTGAGTTGCCGCTATAGCACCATCTCCAACAGCCGTAACTACTTGTCTTAAACTTTTAACTCTACAATCCCCTGCGGCAAAAACACCTTCTATGTTAGTTTTCATATTTTCATCAGTTATAATATAATTCGATTCATCCATATTTACAACACCCTTAAACAATTGGGTTTCTGGTAAATACCCAACGAAAACAAATATTCCGAAAGTACCATCGTTCTCATCCGCCTTATACTCAGTTACTTCTCCTGTTTTAAGGTTTTTAAGCTTAATTGATTGAACAAAACCTTCTCCTTTAATTTCTTCCACAGCTGAATCCCAGATGAAGTTAATTTTAGGGTTATTGAAAGCCTTATCCTGGATAGATTTAGCTGCTCTTAATTCATCTCTTCTATGTACAATGGTTACTTTTCTTCCAAATTTAGTAAGATGAATTGCCTCTTCAACAGCAGAGTCTCCACCACCAATAACAAGGATTTCTAAATCAGTAAAAAAGTCTGCATCACAAGTAGCACAATAGGAAACCCCTCTACCAGTAAAATCTTTCTCCCCAGGACAATTTAATAATCTAGGAGATGCTCCAGTTGCAATAATCACACTTTTAGCTTTATATGTTTGTTGTTCACCAACAATTTCTTTAATATCTCCATCTAGTTTAGCTTCTACTACATTGTCTCTTTGAATTTTAACTCCAAACTCCTTGCATTGTTCAACCATCCTATTTGATAATGAATTTCCAGTAGCATTTTCTATAGAACCAGGATAGTTGGCTACTTCCTGAGTATTAGTAATTTGTCCACCTTCTTTTTCCTTTTCTATTACTAAAGTTGTCATTTTAGCTCTTGCAGAATAAAGAGCTGCGCTCAATCCTGCTGGCCCCCCACCAATGATTATTACATCATACATGTTATCCATAATTAATCCTCCTCCATAGTATAAGCTAGTTATATATAAGTGAATTTTCAAAATTCAGGACAATATCTTAAGGAAATTGACCCTATTAACACAATTTTTAGAATTTGTTTTTATAAAAAAGAGCTAAAGTTCCTTTTCCACAATGTGTTCCTATGGTACAACCGATTTCTGCCACAATTATTTCTCTAGGTTTTAATTCATCCATTACACTTTGCTTTAGTTCCTTAAGTCTTTCTGGATTATCTGCATGAGCTATGCAAATAGTATTTTCTTTAAAATCCGCTCCTCTTTCCTTTGCTATTTCTATCATTTTGCTAATAACCTTTTTACTTCCCCTTACCTTATCTAATGGTTCAACTAAGCCATCAACTACAGTTAAAATTGGCTTTATATTTAACATAGTAGCGATAGAAGCTTTCATTGGATTAATTCTTCCGCCCTTTTTAAGGTTTTCCATTGTATCAACTGTAAAGATATGATCAATGCTTTTCTTTAGCTCCTCAAGCCTTTTGCTTATAGTTTGTCTATCAATTCCTTGCTCTACGAGCCTTGCTGCCTCATATACTAACATTCCAGCTCCAAAACAAAGCCCAAGGGAATCAACTAAAGATATTTTATCAGATTCTAACTCATTCTTTGCTATAATTGCTGATTGATGTGTCCCACTAGCCCTTGATGATCCATTAATACAAATAATTTCTTTGCCTTGTCCTAAAACTTCTTTAAATACTTCAGCAAACGTACTTGGTGGTACTTGAGATGTCTTTGGAAGCTCCGGTAAATTACTTATTTTCTCGTAAAATTCTTTAGGTGATATATCTATACTATCCCTGAACTCTTCCCCTCCAAAATTAATTGTTAATGGAGCTACTTTAATATTATATTTCTCTATTATGTCCCTAGGCACATCTGTCATACTATCCGTTATAATTTGAATATTTGACATTGTTTTTTCCCCCTTTTAAAAACATAAATCTATTATATTAAAATATTCAATTGTCACTAATTCATTCCAGGAAAATCCCATTGTCTTAAAACTTCATATACCACTATTGCTACAGAATTTGATAAATTCAAAGAACGGGCCTTCTCTATTTTTAACATAGGTATTCTTATACAAGTCTCTTTATTTTCACCTAAAATTGTTTTCGGTATCCCGGTTGTTTCCTTACCGAACATAATGAAATCATTATCACTATAACTTACATCTGTATATTTATTTTCTACTCTTGTTTCTGCATAGTATATATTTGCTTTAGGATTTTTGGTTAAAAATTCCTCGTAACTATCATAATATGTAAAATCTAATAAGTCCCAATAATCAAGTCCTGCTCTTTTTACCTGTTTTTCATCCAATGAAAAGCCCATAGGACCTATAATATGTAGAGCTGTATTTGTTATAACACATGTTCTAGCAATATTTCCTGTATTTTGTGGAATCTCTGGCTCAAAGAGCACGATATTTAATTTCATATTTCGGTTAAACCTCCTGATTTGCTTATTCCCTAGTATGGATACTTAGAAACAAATATTTTTAATCCCTTCTCCACAACCTCATACTCAACAGGTAATGCCCCACCATATTCACCGTCTATATCTACAACCGCAGAAGAATTTGAAGAAATTCTTATTTTTTTAGTTTTAAAATATTCGATATTTTGACAGCTAGTATGCTGAGCCGTTGAAAAGGCTTTTAAAATAGTTATCATGGATTCAAGAGTTGTATCTCTAATAATAAGACAGTCTAAATAACCATCGTCAAATCTAGCTTCAGGCATAAAGTTTTTAAAACCCCCTATTGAATTTCCATTTGATAAAATAAACAATTGTATATTTTCATTTAAATTTAACTCTTCACTAATAACTTCCGTATGAATTGGATTCATTAATTCCTTAGGTAAAATTTTAATGCCTTCAATAAAGTATGCTAGCCTACCTAAGATAGCCTTATATTCTTTTTTTGTTTCATGGGCCACACTACTTAATAGTCCAAAAGCAGATACATTTACAAAATACTTATCATTTGCCCTTCCCAAATCTATATCCATAGTTAACTCATTCATAATCATATTACAGAAATCTCTAGGTGTTTTGGGTATGTTTAAGGATTTTGCAAAATCATTAACAGTTCCTGTCCCTAGAATTGCGACTGGGATTTTTCGTCCTCCAAGCATAATTCCATTTGCTACTTCATTTAATGTACCATCACCGCCGCAGGCGATAATTGCATCCCAATCTTCGTGGCAGCATTGAATAACCCTATCTCTAGCATCATTCTTCTTTTGTGTAATGAACTTTCCTAAAATATACCCATTATCTAATAATATACTAGTTATATTTTTTACCTTTTCATCAAAAGCCTGCTTACCAGAAGAAGGGTTATAAATAACCATAATCTTCTTCATATAAAATGCACCTTCCATACTTTAATATAAGTCCAAAAAATATTATATTTAAAATTAATACCCATATATTTCTATTATTATACAGTATTTTACCGTTGAAATAAAGAAGTGGAATAGGCATATAATAAACCGTAAAAAAAGGAGTTAATCACTCCTTAAATTTTTTTAACTTATTGTCTAAATTTTATTATACTCTATATTAATTTATTTAGGCTTAAAATTTTTATTTCCTCTCGCAGGAATTTCAGGGGGTTCTATAGATGAAGAAGGAGGGCCTGCTAAAGGATGTCTTGGGGCATGAACAACAGTTATACTATTTAATATAATTTCTTTCTCAATTAACTCACCTTGCTCATTATATCTTTCTCTTATTTCTGCCCTAGGAACTACAACTGTTACTTCATGAGGTATACCAGGATCTGTAATTCTTTTCATTTCAATATATAGGTCTTCAAGTTTTACTTGAATGTAATCTGATTGAGGTACAGCATTTTTCAATAAATTGGTAATAAATGATTTAACAGACATACCGCGCTCTCCTTTCACTAAAGTTTATTCATAGAAATATACAATTGTGACAGGATTGCAAAATAATAATTGAATTTTAAAAGAGCCATAATAAGGCTCTACAATTGATTCCAAACATTTATTGTCTTTACGTCAATTAATTCTATAGGTATAGACCATATATCCCCTTTTTTATTTTTTAAATGACTATGGGAAACTCTTATTAAAAGAAAATATGAGTCATTGTTACCATTTTTTAAGCCTAAGAAATAACCTTGAGTAAAGCCATGGGTTTTTGAACTAAAAGATATTTTGTCATTAAAATTTATTTTAAATATATTATCTATTTCCCAAAATAGTTTATCAGGCTTAATATGCTCAAGCATTTTCTTATTGATTAATTTTTCAATCTCATAATCTGATACATGCCCTCTGCTTCCCTCAATTTTTTCATATATTAGTTTCTTAGCCTTCTCCTGCTTACTAATATTTATATAATTGTATAATACTATACAACTTAAGCCAGTAAAAAATAAAATTATCCATTCATAAATTTTTAGCTTAGCTAGTTCAGTAATAATACTATTCATTAAATACACCCTTTAATTTTATTTTTTAAATTAATTTACAACATTATTATAATATTAAAATTATGAAAAAAAGTAAACATTTTGATATAATTATATTTAACTAAGATTCCAATACAATTGAAAGGTGATTGAAAAAAATGTGTATAGTTCTTTTTTCATACAAGATACATCCAAAATATAAACTTATTATTACATCAAACAGAGATGAATTTTATAAACGCCCTACTATGCAAGCTGAATTTTGGGAGGACAACCCAAATATTCTAGCAGGTAGAGATCTTGAAAAAGGTGGTACATGGTTAGGTATAACAAAGGAAGGGAGGTTCGCAACACTCACTAATTATAGGGACCCTTCTAGTATGAATAAAAATGGCAACTCTAGGGGGCATCTGGTTAGTACTTATCTTGAAAGTAATATCCCCCCCAGAGATTACCTAGAGCAAATACAAAGCTCAAATATATCATATAATGGTTTTAATCTTTTAGTAGGTGATCAATCCGAATTATTTTATTATTCACGACAAAATAATGAAATAACCAAAATAGAACCTGGAATACACGGTTTAAGTAATCATTCACTAAATACCCCTTGGCCTAAAGTTATACTAGGTACTACTATGCTTAAAGACGCAGTGGCAAATAAATTTAGTCATCATAAGCTGTTTAACATTTTAAAAAATAATTCTATAGCTAAAGATGAAGACTTACCGGACACAAAGGTTGGTATCGAACTTGAGCGTTTACTATCTCCTATTTTTATTGATAGCCCACAGTATGGTACTAGATCAATGACAGTAATAACTGTAGACTATAATGATGAAGTAACTTTTATTGAAAAAGCCCTAGATACTGAAACTAAACAATGGAATGAATCCTTCTTTTGTTTTAAAGTGCAAAAGGCCCTATAGTCTAGCCAAAAGTTTCATTAGAATTGGACGATGTATTTCAACCGCCTTAACAGGACATAGTTCCTGACAGCAAAAACATCTAATACATTCGTCTAGTTTTGCCTCTGGCCTGTTATTCTTCATAGATATTATTGCAGGTGGGCAGCTTTCAGCACAATCCCTACAGCCTATACATCTATTATGTATAAATACAGGTTTAGGTTGAAGTAATTCATTTATTATATCTCTAATGAATTTTGGTAGCTTACCCTCTAATAGATCTAAGCTCCTTATTTCAGGGACAATATAATTATTAATTACAAAGCTGTTATAATCATCTCCTAGCAACTCTATATCTTCAAATGTTCCTCCACAAAGATTTCTTTCAACACACCTTTGAATAGTTGGAACTTTTGATGCATTTATTCCTATAATAGAACTAGCAACAACATCTAGGTGATACGGACTTGAAGATGCTATCACAACTCCAACCGCTCTAGGATTCCCGGCACTAGGTCCTGCTCCTTCCATGCCTACTATTCCATCCATGAAGGATAATATAGGATTAGCAGCTATGCATATATCCACTAATGCATTGGAAAAATCAACATTGTTAGGCATTCTTACATGGTATTCTGCCTTTTCTAGTCCTGCAACAATTCCAAACATGTTTTTAACTGCCCCAGTAAACAACATCATGCCATGGGTTTTCAATTTAGAGACTGAAATAACTTTGTCAACCTTATTAATAAGCTCTATGGCAGTAATTTTCTTTAATATTAGTCCATTCTCGTTTTTAATTTCAACTGTATTAGTGTTATAATTTAGGGTAGCACCTACTTCCATTGCAATTTCTTCTATACCGCATGCTTTATATACCCCTCTTAAAATATTTTCATTAAAAGGGCCACCGGGACTATCCCCAATAATAACTTCTGCACCATATTCTATTAATACCTCAGCTAAGGCTTTTGTAAACACCGGATGAGTAGTAGTTGCATCTTCAGGCTTCTTTTTCATTAAAAGATTTAATTTAAGTAAAACTCTATCACCTGATGAAATATATTTATTTATTCCACCTAGGTTTTCGAATGAATTTAAAATTGCTTTCTTAACCATTTTATAATCATATTCATTGCATCTAATTAGAGAAACTCTTTCTTTTTTCATATGTACTTCCTTTCTAAATTCAAACTTTTTCCATTATTGTTTTAATAATAGTATTTACATTTTTATGGAAAGCTTATATAATGGACGTAACTAGTTTGTTAAAATTTTATTCAACGTTGTTAAATATTTGTTAAGGGTGTTTATATTATGAGTTGTGTAGTCACTACCTTAAAATCGAAAAAATGTAAAATCACTCCTCAACGATTGGCCATTTATAACATTATAAAAAAGAGTCAGGATCATTTAAATGCAGAATCTATATATAGAATGTTAATTGAAGACTATCCATCTATTAGTTTAGCTACTGTGTATAAGTCATTAGAGTTATTCTCCGAAATAGGATTAATTCAAGTAATTAATATTGGCGAAAATAGCTTTAGATACGACTCCAATCCAGTAAGTCACCCACATCTGGTATGCACTAGCTGCCTGACTGTCGTAGATTTAAATGAAGATCTATTTCCTAAATTAACTAGCCTCATAGAACAAAGCACACATTATATTATAACAAAACAACAATTGTGCTTTTACGGCATTTGTCCTGAATGTATTTCCTAGAACACTTGTATTTCAAGTGTTTTATTTTTGCTTATTAAAGTGCCATATTCTTTTTCTAGGCTATCTGTAATTACTAGGACATTTACTTCTTCTAAATCTAATTCTTTTATTTCAATGATATATTCACCTTTTGGTATTCCCTTTAAAATAAGCCATCTATATTTAGGCTCAAATCTCTCATATATATGTTCGTATTTCGTATACACAGTATCACTAACAATTCTTAATAGGACCTCATTACTTTTTTTGTTTTTTATTTGAATATTTGCATTACCTTCTAATAGAAAATGTATATGATTATACTCATCCACTTCTATAAAACTATCTCTAGTTATATTATCCTTAATATTATATATACCCATTATTGGACTTAAGGAAGCTTCAACAATTTGGTGATGATTTTTGTTCAATGAATAATAACTTATACCATCAAGCTGTGCACTATAGCTAGTAACAGTACCATCCCCTTCATTTGTATAAACAATATCTGTAATTTCTTCTTTTTTTGAGTTTACAAAGCTTTCTTGCTTTAATAATAGATATTGTTCTGTTTCAAATCCATCTCCGACAATACAATATGTATTGTTCGTCCCATATTTCAATAGGTAACTCCAGTAGTTTAACCTATCTAGTAAGTTGTTTTTATATTTCGAATACATTGTTGGAACCGTAATAAGCTCATTTTCCTTAAAAAAGCACATACAAGGACCATAATCATATGAGGGTATTAATTCCTTTACAGAAGGAAACATTCTATGTATTTTCTTTAAATTATCTACTCCCAATGAAAAATTCATCATCTTTTGTAATAACCAAAGATAACCTTTAGATAATATTTGTTGAACTCCTCTTTTTTTATCTTTACTTCCAATAAAATCTCCATTGCTCCAAAAATAATATGCTGAAATAGCTCCTTTATTAGGTGTACCAATCATTATTAATTTATCAATGTCTTTTCTATAGTAATAGTTTTGTATGTACGTTCTCGCCACTATTCCACCCATACTATGACAAATAATATCTATTTTTTTACTAATATTCCTCTGCTTAATTTGATCTATAAGAGGTATCAAATATTTTCTAGCTGAATCTACATTAGATTTTCTCCAGTCGTAGTAGCATATAAACAAATCCTTACCTAGTTCATACCCAATTTTCTGCAACCCCTTAATAAAAGGACTATAAATTAATTGGGCAACTCCAAATCCCCATCTGCCCGTACCAGGTATTATTTCATCACCCATAGATCCCATTATACCGGGGATAAAAATTATTGGATTCCTTTCAATTGTTTTCAAACTAAAACCCCCTATTCAAATAAACGTCTTATAAATATTTATGCGTTTATTTAAGGAGGCATACAATTTAAATAATTAATTTAAATTTTTATTTTATCATTTAAGCACCTTATGCCCTCAATGGCCAATAATTGTTTTTTTATCTCGATACCTCCAGCATACCCTACAAGGGCACCGTTTGAACCAATAATTCTATGACATGGAACTACAATCGGCAGTCTATTTTTATTATTTGCCATACCTACAGCTCTAGTTGCCTTTTCATTTTCTATCCTAAGAGCTATATCTTTATATGTAGCAATTTGTCCAAATGGGACCTTCATTAATTCAGCCCATACTTTTTTCTGAAAATCAGTGCCTTTGAGTATAACTGGGAATGAAAATTCTTTTCTTCTGCCCATAAAATATTCCTCAAGCTGTATAGCCACCTCTTTATTTGCTAAAGAATCTTCCTTAAGCGTATACTCCCTAAAATGCTTATTAGAATCTTTAATAAAATCTTCCTTTTTTTCATTTAACCCTATAGAAATAACCCCTTCACTACAAGAGGCTAACCATAAGTTCATATTCGAAATGTTTAAATTACTATAGTAAATGTTAGGCATTTTGTTTCATTTCCTTATGTGATTTATATTGTTCCCTTGCTAAGCTCCATTGCTCCCTAGCCCTAATCTGTAGAAGTCTATGTCTTCTAATATCAGGGTTATCTAAAGCCTTAGAATACCAAACAACAGATTTTTTTGGGTCTCCCAACCTTCTACTCAGTTCTCCTATTAGATAGGCTAGATTAACTTCATCTAAGCTCGCAATCGGGAATCGTTCATTTTGATAAGCATCTTCCAAAAGGTCTAAGGCATATTTTAAAAATGCAAATTCTCTTTTATCATTTTGCTCTCTATAAATCCAAGCTAGCTTTAAACACAACCCCCCTATATATCCCTTTGGTTTTTTCATTAGCTGTCCATTGAGTATAGCTAGCTTGTACACTTCTTCAGCCTCCCTATGTCCTCTAATTCCACCAAAGTCCCTTTTACTCCACTTGCCTCTAATACTTTTTTCCAATATTTCTTTCCCTATTTTACTTAAATTATTAAATTCACTCTCTGAGGAGCTATAGCCACACTCTGGACAAGTAAAAATATGATAGTATATTGGATTAATATCCTTATATGTAACACAAAAGTCATCATCTCTTTTAACGACTTTCAAAAACCTTGTCCTAACTTTTTTCGTTTTAAATTTATTCCTACACAATGGACATTGGACATCCTTGTCATATAAAAAATGCTCCATGGCTCTCCTCCTCTTTTATTATTTAATAACATTATACCAAAAATGCATAAAATTAACTATATGTAAATAGGCCATAGATCTAATAATCTATGACCTCTGACTCATTTATATTTACTTGTTCTATATCCTGTTCGTTATTTTTAACATCTACTGGTCTTGCCCCTTCTATTATTTCCCCATGTATTGGATTATAATAATCTCTGGAAATATGCTCTCGCCTAACCTGTACTCCTGACTCATAGTAAACCTTATATGTATCTACTCTATATCCATTTTTAGCCTCTTGAATAACTTTCTTTTCCCCTATATTCATATTAGGGTCCTTTTTAACTTCAATCCTTGGACTTATTACCTCTGTTATTTGTGAATGAAGATCTATTGATGTATTGGTACTACCTTTCTTCTGTCCATATATCCCCACAAACAGGGAGTCCCCCTGTACTTTACTTTCTATGTATATAGGATAGGTTTTATTGTTTTGAAATTTGAAATCTATATAATTATCCGTGACTGTTGCATCATGACCAAGAGGAACATAGACAACAGGTAGAGAATGATTTCTTCTTTCAACTATAGCTAAATCACTTCTGATTACAGCATTATATAAAGTAGTAGAAACTTGGCAAACACCTCCACCTACTCCCGGTACAAATTTTCCATTTGAAATTATTGGGGCTTCATGGTATCCGCCTGCTTTACTTCTTGATCCAGTAATATTATTAAATGAAAAAACTTCCATAGGCATTAATAATGTTCCATTTACTCTATTTGCAGCCACTTCAATATTTCTTACTCTACCAACAATTTGTGGATTAAAAGATGTTTTATATTCACTTACTAAATGATCTATAGCTCTAAGCTGCTCCTTAGTTATATTTGGCATAACATTATCTATACTTATCTCTACATCTAAACCATCTAAACCCTCAAAGCCAATTAAAATATTTTCCTTTGTTTTCCCTTTATTTACAATAACTCCTGATATCTCTTCGACTATTGCAAAACCATTGCTATTTTTTTGTATACTAGCGTTAACTGGCTCTCGATTTATTTCAGAACTGATTCTTTCAATTAATTCATTTAGCCTCATTTCATTATATGTCGATTTTAGTGGCACTACTATAGGCTCTGTTCTTAAGGAAAAAATCTCTTTTATGCTTTCAATAACACTAATATTTCGTCCAATTTTATGTGCTTCTTTGATAGATTCTTTATATTTATATGTATAATCTATATTTTCAGCTTTTATAAGCAATTTGTAGTTTTCATGAACTAAATTTAATTTCATAGTTTCTAACTTGTTTTTATAAATGCTAGTTAATTTTTCTTCCGCATCTTTAACTGTTAACCCACTAACATCCACATCATTAATGTATATATTTGAATATATCGTGTCCTTTGATAATAATGCTGAGGTAAATATAATGAAAATAGCAGCTATTAAGCAAAGGATACTAATAGTTGTTATTATTTTCTTTTTGTTCATTCTGATTAATTCCATGGTGTACCCCCTACTATTTTAATGGATTAATATATTTTTCCAATAATTATAAAACTTATTAATGTTTATTATTACTTTTAAAATTTTATGACCTCAATTTAGATTTTGGATTAAAATTATAAAACAAAAAATACAAAGGTATTTACTTTTTATTTAAGTAAATACCTTTCAGATATTGTGTTGATTTTATTAGTGTTTATCTCGGAGAATAATTTATATTAACCCATACTGCTAATTTCATTTGTTATTAGGGATTTTGAAATATGCATAGCCTTAATAATATTCTTAAAGCGACTATGATGAGATGTACCCTCAGCAAATTTCAGCTGCCCTTTTTCACATTTACTAATTATCGAAGATATAGGGCGCAAAGCTTCTACTAATTCTTCTTTTGTATATTTGCCCAAAATCGGTCAACACTTAATTTAAAACATAGCTAATTTTGGATTGTTTTTACTAGCTTACCTAGTTCATATCTATAGAATTCAGATTTATCATTATTACCCGTTTCTATTATCCAGCTTCCATCCTGTATACTTTTATGTTCAGAAGTTACCTGGTTATTATATAAATTTGCATAAATATTATTTGTCGATTCAGTAACGCTAGCTTTTACAAAGAATTCTCCATTCCATCTATATATATCAACAAAGCCTGGCATACTTCCAGTGGAAACACCAATATACTCATTTACTCCATCTCCATCTAAATCAACTATATAAGGGGTTCCCATTGTAAGTAGATTAATCCATTGTTCATCATTTGCATCGTAAGAAATTATTTTAAGTTCCGCATAGGTTGAACCTAAACTTCCTATTAACTGTAGTTCATTTCTGCCATCCTTAGTTACATCAACTAAATTAATATTTTGATCCTCAACTCCATAGGCTGATATAACATTAACCTCATAAAACTTGTTATTGTGTTCTATAAACCCATACACTTCTCCACTTTCTGTTTCATCATTTTTTGCGTATACATGTAGACTTCCATTAAAGCATTTTAATTCTATTGTATCTACATACTTGAATTCATCAGTTATTTCTACCTCTTTTAATGGTTCTATTTCAACTGGTTTAAACACTAAATCTATCGTTTGTTTACTGTTGTCACTACTAATTACTGAACTATCTTTTCTAGAATTTACCAACATAACAGTTGACACTAAAAGTACAATTAGTACTAATGAAACTATCGATAAGTAATTCCTTTTAGACGTATTCATAATTATACTCTCCTTTAATGTAGTAATAGATTATATAATGCCATTTCACCACTAAAAATTAAAGAAATAATTAATACTACTGTGCCTTTTCCCAATAAACTTCTATATAATCTCCGTCTTCTAACTTATCTGTATAATTAGCATATCTTCCATTATGTCTTAATATTAGTTTTCCTTGAACCTTTGATCTGTCAAAATCTATAAAGTTAAAAATATCAACAAAATAAATTTCATCTTTCACACAAGGAATTTTAACATGATCTCCATTACAATTAATGATTATATGCTCACTATAATCGTTGCTATCTTTAGTTAGTTCTAATTTTTGATCTTTATTAATAACAACTACACGATCATTTTTGTTTATTTCCGTATTTTTATCTACTATCTTACCATTTATATAGATATTATATACATTTAGATCAATTTCTCTTGAATCACACAGTTCTTCTACGTTTCTTATTTTATTATATTCAATTTTATCACCATCTGATAAAACTTGTTTTTCATTTATCCCCTTCCCATTTAAAGTTATATTATATACAAAATCTATATATTGACCATTTAAAATAAAACCATCTTCTTTTTTAATAACATTTTCTAATCTTTGTGAAGGCGGTTTTCCTGGCTGAGCAGGAATAATATTAATATTGTCTCTATCTTTTATTACTGTGTCAAGGCTACTCACCTGTTCATTTACATATATTTTTGCAGGCTCACCATACTCACCATAAAAAATTTCTTTTTGTCCGTTTATATAAACAGTAATTGCTTGTCCTTTTTTTGGAATTAAATCCCTTGGATTAAATCCAGCGATTATTAAAGCATCGCTTACTTTTAATTTTTTAGATTGAAATAGTTTAATTTGGTTTTTATTTACTTTTATTGTAATAAAATCTGTCATTCTATTTTTAATAGCTTTAACTAATATTCCTACAGGGGTAATCCCTTCTGGCCCTATTAATGTAGAGCTATCATGTATTAGGTTTTGAATTGTCTCTATGCCTCTTACTGCAACCCGCTCTTTAAGAATACCTAAATGCCCAGATATTATCTCTGGTAACCTAGGAATTTGGCTTCCACCACCTATTAAAAACACAGCACTAGGAGGCTTACCATTTTGCTTTAAAATACTATCTGCTATTTCTTTACCTACAAGTTCAATGGATTCTTCTACAGTATCTAATATCTCATTAGATTCTACTTCTCTAGTAAAACCTAAAATGTCAGTTAAATTTTGTATTTTTTCTTTATTTAAATTACACTTTAGTACTTCAGCAGAGTCAAAATCCATTAAATATCCCTTAGCTATTGCTTCAGTTATTTCGTCTCCAGCAGTTGATGTCATAGCATATCCAATTATTGTTCCGTCTTTTGTTATAGCTATATCCGATGTCCCTGCTCCTATATCTACTAAAGCGATATTTAGTAATCTTACATTCTGTGGTACTGCAACCTCAATAGC
Source organism: Serpentinicella alkaliphila (assembly GCF_018141405.1). Classification (NCBI taxonomy): domain Bacteria; kingdom Bacillati; phylum Bacillota; class Clostridia; order Peptostreptococcales; family Natronincolaceae; genus Serpentinicella; species Serpentinicella alkaliphila. Next base: position 1,933,636 of record NZ_CP058648.1, on the reverse strand, counting down.
CGCTATTGGCTCTAGGGTAATAAAGGATATTTCTAGCCCTACTTTAGACATTACTGAATGTAATCCATCCACAACTATTTGTGGTAAAAAAGTAGCAATAATATCTGCCCTAAGGATTTCACCCCTATGACCTAATGGATTAGTAATCAATGCATCATTTAGAAAATAATTCTTTATTGTGTAACCTACGCATAAATAATCCTTATCATTAACTTCCGTATCTTTAATTGAATTCTGTGCTTTTTGTAGGCCCTCTATTTCTAATGTATTTATTAGATGTCTGTCAATCTCTCTATTTAAATCTATATTTTTCTCGATTGTAACGTGACATGTTTTTAACGATCTTCCAGCTGCTGCTACAGCAACCTCATCAAGCCTAAAACCTGACTGATTCTCTAAATTGTCTTTTACGGTTTTAACAATTTTAGAAACCCCATCAATATCGTGTATTTGACCATCATACATTACTCTGTCTCGATGGAATTCCATTGCGGAGTAATGTACGATTATTCTATTATCTTCAATAGTCCCTAGTAACCCTACTATACTTCTAGTGCCAATATCTAATGCAAAAACCATAGACCCATTATTTAAATTTTCCATAAGAAAAATAACATCCTTTCAAAAACAACAAATTACATATACATTTATACATTTCTTCAGAAACATCCTATTTCCTTCTTTTTATTTTGAGTTTTTGAAGTGCAAACAATCTATTGATAAAGGACACTCCTCACATTGTGGTTTTCTAGCCTTACAAATTCTTCTCCCATGATATATTAGCCAATGATGGGCCTCAGACCATTTTCTTTTTGGTATATTTTTCATAAGCTGTTCTTCAGTAGTCAAAACATTATCACTACTAGCAAGCCCTAACCGATTAGATACCCTAAACACATGAGTATCGACAGGTATAGCATCTTGGCCAAATACATTACTTATTACTACATTAGCAGTTTTTCTTCCAACACCAGGTAATGTAGTTAGCTCCTCTAATGTGCTTGGTACCTCTCCATTATATTTTTCGACTAATATTCTACAGGTAGCTAAAATATTTTGACTTTTATTTTTATAGAAACCACAGCTTTTTACCATTTTTTCAAGCTCCACTTGACTTAGGGTTAAAAAATCCTCAGGACTTTTATATTCTTTATATATCTCCTTTGTCACTTCATTTACTCTTTTATCAGTACATTGGGCTGCTAGTATTGTAGCTATTAATAACTCGAAGGCATTAGAATAGTTTAATTCACTTTCAGCCCCTGCGTACATTTCCTCTAAAATCCTTAAAACATTCTTTATTTTAGCTTTCGAAAGCATTTTTTCCCCCATACATATTTTCCTTTCAGTATATATCTATTTCACAGCTTGTAATGTCAAATCTACCGTCTCGCTCAATAAAATTAATAACAGATTGAATAACCTCATCTGCATGTCTTCTACTATTACTTATGCAACAAAAACCGATCTCGGACAACTGCCATTTGTCAAGCTCTCCTATTTCTGCAATTGACACATTAAATCTTGATTTTATTCTTTCTATAACACTTTTAATAATATGTCTTTTAGCTTTTAATGAATCCGTATCATACATTACTAATTTCATAGAACATACCCCAACTAACATTTTGCATTTCCCCTCTTTATTTAATAATGTCATTATTTTTCCTTAAAACCTTAACTTTTAAATCATCCAATAGTAGATAAATTACTGGCATTGCAATTAAGGTTAAGACGGTTGATAATATTAGACCCCCAATAACAACTGTGGCTAATGGTGCCTGTACTTCTGCCCCCTCACCTATACCTAGGGCTAACGGAAACAGGCCTAATACAGTCGTTAATGTAGTCATCATAATTGGTCTTAATCTAGTTGGACCTGCCTGTAAAATTGCTTCTACTCTGTCCTTTCCGTTATATCTTAAGGTATTAATATAGTCTATTAATACTATACCATTATTTACTACTATTCCTGCCAAGACTATTGCACCTATTACTGCTGGAACACTAATAGGCCTTCTGCTAATAAATAGTCCTAATACTCCACCAGAAAAGGCTAAGGGAACTGATAGTATTATTATAAACGGATATAGGAAGGATTGAAATTGAGCAGCTAAGATCATATAGACTAATAATATAGCTAATATTACTGCTAAAATTAGACTATTCATTGCCTCTTCATACTGTTCTCTCTGACCTCTAAATTGATAGCTATATCCCGCTGGTAGATTATAGTCTTCAAGTCTATTCTCTATATCACCTACTACACTATTTAAATCTCGGTTAAATAAAGTGGCGCTTACAGTTACAGTCCTTACTTGATCTGATCTTCTAATTACACTTGGGCCAATGGCATTATTAATTTGAGCTATCTGTTCCAAAGGAACATTAACACCTAAAACTGTAGTTATAGGCATAAGCATAAAATTTGAAAGATCATGCTTAAAATGCTTTTCACCTCTCATTATAACATCTAGTTCTTTTCCCATTAATCTAAATTTTGTTACGGATGTGCCATTTAAAATATTTCTAACTGTTGTAGCAACCTGAGCTGCCTGAAGACCGTACTGAGATGCAATATCACGATTTAACTTAATTTCCATTTGAGGCCGGCCTTCCATATAATTAGAAGTAACTTCTCTAGTTCCTCTAACATTATCAACTATATCTATGAAATCCTCAGAAATTATTTTTAGCATCTCTAAATCATCGCCTTTTATTTCTATTTCAATTGAAGTACCACCCATACCCATTCCCATAAATGAAGATATACCAGAAATAGAAATATCTGCCCCGGCAATTCTATTCAAATCTCTTCTAATACTATCTATTATTTCAGCCGTTGTCATTTTCCGCTCACTAGCCGGTACTAATCTAGCATTTATTACTGCCATATGAGATCTTCCGCTATGAGAATCAAAGAAAACATCCCCACCACCTATATTAGTAAAAACTGTCTTAACATCTTTATAATCATAAAGTATGTTTTCAATATTTTCAGCAATATTTGTAGTTTCACTAATATTTGCACCATGGGGTAATCGAATATTAATCATAAACATTCCGTCATCAAAGTCTGGGAAGTATTCTGAACCAGTAAATAAAGATAGACTGATTGTAATAATAAACAATATAGCTATTAACAAAATTACTGTCTTTCTATGATACATACTCCAACTAAGCATCCTAGCGTATTTATCACTCAGACTATCAAATAGCTTATTAAATAAACCGTGAACACCTGAGCAAACAAAGCTGTTATGTTTTTTACTTAACATTTGAGAACAAAGCATTGGTACTAGTGTTAAGGAAACAACCAGAGATGCAAGAAGAGAAAACGTAACTGTTAATGCTAATTCTCTAAATATCTCCGCCGTAACTCCCTCCACAAAGGCAATAGGTAAGAAAACAGCCACCGTTGTCAAGGTTGATGCGGTTACAGCCATTGATACTTCACTAGCACCATTTATTGAAGCCTCTTTTGGCTCATACCCTTCCTCCCTATATCTAAATATATTTTCTAAAACTACAATTGCATTGTCAACTAGCATACCTACACCTAAAGCAAAACCTCCTAATGATAGTAGGTTTAAAGTAATACCTGAAAAATACATTAGTGTAAAAGTAGCTATTATAGAAATTGGTATTGATAGTGCAATTACTAATGTTACTCTAATATTTTTCATAAATAAGTATAAAATTAAAATCGCAAGTATACCACCAATTAAAGCCGTTGCTCCAACGTTATATACTGATCTTCTTATAAAGATTGACTGATCTATAACTGGATCAATTGATATGTCATCTAAACTCTTCGTAAGTTCATCTATCTCCCTATGTATAATATTTGTTACCGTAACTGTATTAGAATTTGCTTGTTTTTGAATAGCCATTCTAATTGCTTTTTCTCCATTAATTTTAACAATTTGTATTGCATCGCTCTGAGTTAGATTAATTTCTACTATTTCTTCAAGTGGTACACTCCCCCCTGTAGGAAGTGGTATTGGCAAATTTCTTATCTCCTCTAAATTTCCAAACTCTCCGACAGTTCTAATGAGTACATTTCTATTCCCCATCGCAACTTCACCACCGGGTAAATTAACATTTTCCGTTCTTAGTAAATTCATCAATTGCATAGCTGTAATATTATATGAAGATAAAACATCCGGATTAAACACTATCTCTATAATATCTTCTGTACCACCAGTTATTGAGACAGAAGCTACTCCGTCTAACCTTTCTAATCTAGGCTTTATATGTTTTTCTGCAATAATTTGAAGCCTACTTAAATCATTACTTCCACCTAAGGCCAATATCATAATTGGTAGCTGATTTGGATCTACTTTAAGAACCATTGGAGTAAGGGCATCCTCTGGAAGAAAATCCTTAATTAAATCAATTCTTTCTCTCATTTGTAATGTAGCAAAATCCATATCAGTACCCTGATTAAATTCTATAGTAACTGTGGATACACCTTCTGCGGATGAGGATGAAAGTTTTTTTACATTATGTACTGTAGCTAATACCTCTTCTAAAGGTCTTGTTATCATATTTTCTATTTCAAATGGCCCCGCTCCAGGATATCTAACTGTAACCATAGCCACTGGTATATTCATTTGGGGTAATAAATCCATTGGTAATCTAAATATGGATACAGCACCTAACAATAAAACTATAGCTATAAGCATAAAAACAGATACGGGTTTTTTTACTGCCCAATTAGATATTTTCATGATTACCACCTCTGACTACCTGAACCTTCATTTTATCCTTTAAATATTGTTGTCCTTTTATTACCACTTTTTCTCCTGTTTCCACTCCACTCACTATTTCCACATTATCATCTTGTTCGATTCCAAGTTCTATTCTTCTTTTAAACACCCGTTCCTCAGCTTCAATAAAAACATAAGTATCCTTACCTTCAAAAAGTATTGCATCCTTTGAAATAACAACTACATTTTCTTTCTTTGCCCGCTGAAATCTAACTTTATTAAAATATCCTATTTTTAAAGCGTTGTCTTCGTTATCAATAATAACCTCTACTAAATATAGATTTGATCTGGGGTCTGCAACAGTATTTACTAAGGAAACAATACCCTTTCTTATATCATTATCTATATCAACATATACCTCTTCATTTATCCTTATTTCGTCTAATAGTTTTTCTGAAACATGAATATTCGACTTTAAAATTTTAGTATTTGTAATTACTAAAGCAGGTTGTTGATTTAGAGCTATTTGATTTTCAAAAACATTAAGCTGTGAAATCACTCCATCAATTGGAGAATAATAGTCTAGCTCAGTTAATTGTCTTAATGTATTGGCATATGCCATTTTTGATTGATCTACCTGTGCCTTTGCAGCCAAAAGTGAAGCTTCAACATTTCCAATTACACCACTAACATTTAAGGTAGAATTGCCTTGTACAAACTTGTTTAATCCTCTATTGGTTGATAAAACTGCTATATCTTCCATAGCCTTCTGTTGATTTTCTAATAGCTCTCTTTGTTTATTATAATTATCCTTTGCCATGTCATAATTTAGCTTAGCATGCTCCACCTGCTGTCTAAGGATGCTTTTATCTAATTCAAATAACAAATCCCCTTCTTTAACTGAATCACCAACTTTAAAATTTACATTAGTCACATTTAGACCTGGTGTTTTAGCAAATATCATTACATTTTCCACTGGTTTTAACTGAGAAGTGAGTGTTACCCACTGGGTTATGTTTCCTCTTTGTGCTTCAGAAACTTCAATAGCCGTTAGCCTTTCTTCCTCGGAATCATTATTTGAACATCCATTTATATTAACTGTTATGATCAAACACATAACAATATAAAAAGATAAAACTAAAAAACTTTTACCACGCAAATTTACCCCTCCAATATACTAGCGTCACTTTTTAAAATGTCCAATTTGCACCCATAATAAACTATCACACAGTGAAGTCAACATTAAGTAGCTCAAACTATTTTTACCAATTTAACTTCCATCATATACTATATTAAACAAATGTTGTAACAATACATTCACGCTATTAAGCTAATAGGTTTACATATGTTTATTATACATAACATGCGGAGTGTGTGGTCGTGATAGAGAAGAAGAATTTATTCTTAGGCATGGGTGTTGCAAATAAATAATATACTTTCTCTTTCAATTTCATATTATTCTGAAAAAGTACATATAACTTTATTGTAACCCATCTTTACATTGTTAAGATTTTGAGGTATAATCTTAATGATGTTAACATATTGGAGGTTATAGGAAATGTCAACTAAATCATATCACCATGGAGATCTAAGAAACTCACTAATAGAAGCGGGTATTGAACTCATTAACCAAGAGGGTGCAAAACAATTTTCATTACGAAAAGTATCTAGATTGTGCGGGGTAAGTCAAGCAGCACCCTATAGTCACTTTCAAAGTAAAGAGGATCTATTGGAAGCAATGCAGGCCCATGTTGTGAAACAGTTTATGGAGATACTGGAGAATGCAATAAAATCTTGCGCTAATCCAAATGACCCAAGTACTCTTGTTCAAATTGGTAAGAGTTATGTTATGTTTTTTATTAATAACCCCCAATATTTCTATTTTCCCAGCCGTGTATGGAGGTGAATCTTTCCTTAGATGGTGATGGAAGCTCGAACTTTCCACCTTTTGAGCTTTTTAAAACCGTTGCTTTGCCTATTTTCAGAGGGATGGGAATGTCTAAGCATAAAATGGAAGATGCAATCATCTCCTTATGGGCGACGGTGCATGGCCTTGCTTCCATTGCAACAATGAAAAATGTGCATTATGACAAGGCTTGGGAAGATAAAATCGAAGATATTATTTGGAATAAATAAATTTACTAGCCATTGGCTATACAAATAAGGAGTAAAGATGAAAGATAAATCAATGAATCGATTTTCAATTAAGTCATTTCGGAGGGGGATTGGAAGAGTAATGTTTATTGTCCTTTCTATTTTACTTGTGAGTACTTTTATTTTTGCAGGTGTATTATTAGCGTGGAGTCCCGGAAAACCAATCCCTTTCATAGATGAAAATGGAAGGCCGTTGGTAGGCAGCATTTCAGAAAAAATCCATGTGAATATCAATGGAGTAGAACAGGGGATGTTTATTAAGGGTAGGGATAAAGCGAAGCCAGTACTGCTTTTCCTGCATGGAGGTCCAGGTCTACCTACGTATTGGCTTACTAGTAAATATCCTACAGGTCTTGAGGATTATTTTACGGTCTGCTATTGGGAAACACGAGGTACTGGACTTTCCTATAATTCGGAGGTTCCCCCTAAGACTGTTACATGGGAGCAGTTGATATCCGACACAATAGAGGTATCAAACTACCTTCGCAAGCGCTTTGGACAGGAAAAGATTTACCTAATGGGACATTCGGGAGGATCTTTTCTTGGGATTCAGGTTGCTGCACGGGCACCAGAGCTGTACAACGCCTATATCGGCGTGGCTCAGATGTCACGACAGTTCGAATCTGAAAAACTAGCATACAAATATATGATAGAACAGTATACGAAGGCCAGGGATATAAGAATGGTCCAAAAGCTTGAGAAGTTTCCTATACCTGAAATGAATGCTGTGCCAAAGGCATATCGTAATCTACGTGACGTAGCGATGCATAGGCTTGGCATAGGTACGATGCACAATATGAAGTCGGTAATCACGGGTGTCTTTTTCACAAGCTTTCAGAGTAGGGAGTATACCCTTAGTGAAAAGATAAATTTATGGCGTGGTAAAAACTCGAGCCAATATCAGAAGATGTGGGATGAGATGATGGAAACGGATTTGACTAAGATAGTACAGAAGTTGAACATTCCCGTCTATTTCTTTGAAGGTGTACACGATTATACATGCAACTATACTTTAACAAAGGAGTACTTTGAGAAACTGCAGGCACCAGTGAAAGGATTCTATACCTTTATAAATTCAGCCCACAGTCCGATATTTGAAGAGCCTGAAAAAGTTAAACAAATTTTGGAAAAGGATGTGTTGTCAGGAAAAAATAACCTTGCAGATATAAAATGATGTAAATGCTATTAGATGTAGGATGACAAGGAAACTTATGAAAATTTTATGAAATTCCCTGAGCTCTATAGACGAATAAGAATAGATACAATTCAACAGATGAAGAATCAATCTGAGCTATTTACGAAAAGGCTGGAAAAATTTATAAAGAATACTAAGCAAGGCAAGATGTATGGCTCTCATGGATTGATAATGGCCGCCTCAGTGAATATTAACTGGGTATAACGACATAGCCATTAGAAGATGCCAAGATGATGCCAGGCTCTCTCGGCTTTTTTGTACACTCAACGCACGTAAATCTGTCTATATAAAATCTCCTTGCTAAATTTATATTTTTTCAAATTTAGTAAGGAGATTCTTTTTTCACTTAATACAAAGTATTATTTTTAAAGTTAATAGTCAAATATTTTTTTTAATATTAACATTGATTCAATTTCTTCTACAGGAAGCGGCTTACTAAGTAAATATCCTTGAGCAAAATCACATCCATAGCTTTTTAGTTTATTATATTGCTCTAATGTTTCTATACCTTCAGCAGTAACAACACAACTCATACTGTGTGCAATGCTAATAATTAATTTAGCAATAAATTGTTCATTTGAGTCCTTTGTAATATTTTTAATAAATTCTCTATCAATTTTAATAATATCAATAGGTAATTTCTGAAGATAACTTAATGAAGAATAACCTGTCCCAAAATCATCTAATGCAATTTTTATATTCATACTCTTTAACATCTTTAAAACATTTATAGTATGTTTTAAGTCGTAAATCCCAATATTTTCAGTAATTTCAAAGATGATGTTTTCACCATTTATGCCCATTTCCTCTGTCAAATCAATTATTCTATTTATGAAGTTATGTTGTTTTATTTGTATTGCAGATAAATTAATTGAAACTTTCATATTATATATGCCTAATTCGTACCATTTCCTTAGTTGCTTATATACTTTTACTATTACTTCTTCTCCTATTTCAACAACTAACCCAGTTTTTTCTGCAAAAGGTATAAATTCCACTGGTGAAATCAGCCCCATTTCTGGATGCATCCACCTTATCAACGCTTCTAACCCAACTATTTCTCCAGTAATAAAATCTATAATTGGTTGGTAATAAACTATAAACTCATCCTTTAATAAGGCATTTCTTAAATCTTTCTCCATCGATAAAGCTTTAAGCGTCTTATCATGCATTTTTGAAGTATACATAGCATAACAATTTTTTGAATTTTCCTTTGCTTCATACATTGCAGTATCAGCGTTTTTAAGTAAAGTTTGTAAATCTGTACCATGGTCTGGATAAATAGTTATTCCTACGCTACTTGTAATATAGAATTCATTTCCTTCAACATTCCAGGCTTTATTTACTAACTCCATTATATTAGAAATATTGCCAAACAAATCATCAGTATCCATGACATTTGTTATTATTATTGCAAATTCATCGCCACTTAATCGAGCTAAGTTTTCGTTTTCAACAATTGTCTTGAGTGCACTTGCAACTTTTTTTAATAAAACATCTCCATATGAATGTCCATATATATCATTTATTCTCTTGAAATCATCTAAGTCTAGGTATAGTAATGCAAACTTTTCCCCCGTATCCTTTGCTATATCAATTCGTTCATTTAACATAATCTCAAAATTTTGTCGATTTGGTAATCCAGTTAACTGATCATAATAGGCTAAATTATAAAGCTCCTTTTCCATGCTTTTATAATCAGTTATATCAGCTCCAACTCCAATTGCCCCTATTACATTACCATGCCTATCGTGGATAGTACTGTTATTCCATAAAATATCTCTTATTCTACCATCCTTTGTAATAATTTTATTTTCTTGATTTATAAGTTTTTCACCATTTAATATTCTTGTGATGACTGATTTGGTATATTTTTTACTTTCGTAGGGTATGAATAAATCAGACCAATTTGCACCCATAACTTCTTCTTTATTGTAACCAGTTAATTTTTCTGCGTAGGGACTAAATTCAATGACTTTTTCATCCTTATCAACACCTAAAATAAATACAGCCGCTCCATTCACTATATTTCTATATAGTTCTTCCTTTTTATAAAAACTATCTTGTAGTTCAACATAATCAGTAATATCTGTATGTGAACCTGCAAGTTTTACGGGATTTCCTTTTTCGTCCCAAATGCCTTTTCCTTTACATAATACCCAACGGTATTCTCCACCTTTACATCTCAGTCTAAATGTATTTTCTAAAATTCCTAATCTTGATACTATATAATCATTTATGTCCTTTTCTACACTCTCCCTATCTTCCTTGTGAACTAGCTTTAACCATGAATCGTAAGTTCTAGGAACTTCTTCATCAGTATATCCAAATATACTTATCCATTTTAATGAAGAGAAATATACGCCACTTTCAATATCCCATTCCCAAATACCATCATTTGCTCCTTCTACTGCTAAATTATAACGCTGTTCACTCTTTTCTAACAATTTTATTGTGTTCTCTAGTTCATTAAACTGTTGACTTAGTTCTTCATCCATAGCTAATAATTCTTCATAGGTTGAACTCAATTCTTCATAACCTTTAAAAACTGTATCTGTCGATATTTTATATAAATAAATTCTTCTATATATAATTAAATAAAAAACTATCCCAGTAATAAATACATAAAGCCAACCTTTGTATGTTTGCATAGTGATTAACATGTCAATATCTTTTACAATAGAAGATAATAAGCGGTCTGATAACATTATCCATACTAAACCTATAAATATATATATTGCTATTATTTTTAAAGTTGCATTGTGCGGTCTAATTGCTTTACCATCATTTATATAATCCGAGAAAGAAGATTGAATTTTTCCTATTTTTTCATTGAACCATTGACTATCTTTTTTGTTCATAAGTTCTCCCCCTCTAATCTTTTTATCTGTTTTATGATTTTGAATAAACAAAGTAAATTGTTTTATTTGTTAAATCATAGCTATTTTCTAAAAAAATATCCATTCTAACATTAGTAAGTTATCTTTCGACTTGAATAAAGAACTTAAATGAAGTACTACTTCTGAAATAGTGTGCTACTATCCTAAATCACACAACTTTATATGGATATATTAATGAGATTTCCTACCATTCATATTAGCCGGTAGCAGTTTTATCTCATTTCGTGTACAACTATGTAATCTAGAGCGCTAGCCATAATACATTTACATTTAAATAACACCCATTATTCGATGTACAACTTCCCTCACTTTTCAGTGAATACATTTATTCTAGCATAATAATTTTATAGCATGTGTCGAATTATGTAATTATTTGCATTAGATGTCGAATTTCTGTAAATTATGATCCATTTTCTAAATAGTAGCTAAATCCTTACATATGTACAGTACAATTTATTTTGAATCTAAAATTTTGATAGTTATAATTGTCTTTTTATAAGAAAAGAAGATACCTTTTAAAGTAACTTCTGCTCTTTAGAATATTTACTTTTTGTTACTAACCCACCTTTGATGTGTCTTATGCTTTTATTTTATTCAAGTAGTTCCTCTTCTTTTGCGAAAATCAACCTTTAAAATCTAACTGATGATACTTATCACTTAAATGCATTATAAACTCTCCACTTCCCCCTATATAGGGTATAAGCCATAACAGTATCACTACCAATACTGTCACAATACTAATTAATATAAATATTACCTTTTTACTCAACGAAAATCCCCCCAATTTTGAGCAAATAAATTGCACTATAATATGTATCTGCGTTCCTTATAATAGGCCTATTACCCTTAAGAAGCCAATTGGCTTCTCAAAAGTTTTGCTTATAAAATAACATTATCAATAGTATATCTTTCGTAAACTTAAAATAAATTCGGCAAGATGTTTCATGCCGAATTATTTCTTCATATATTATATTACACTCATCTCTTTTCCTACTTTTTCAAATATTTCTAGGGCACGGTCTAATTGTTCCTTAGTATGATTTGCTGTAACCATACATCTTACCCTTCCAGTACCTAGAGGTACTGTTGGGAATACTATACCTGAAACAAAAAGTCCTTCCTCTAATAATCTTCTACTAAATTTCATTGTTTTATCTTCTCCACCAATAATTACAGGTGTAATTGGGGTTTGACTATTTCCAATATTATATCCTAATTCTTTCATTTTTGCTTTAAAGTAGTTCGCATTATTCCACAGTCTATCTGTATACTCTGATGTAGACATTAAAATCTTAACAGCTTCTATTACTGCTCCAGCAACAGCCGGCGGTAAGTAAGTACTAAATAGTAATGGTCTACCCCTATGACTCAGCCAATCTCTCATAGTATTACTTCCTGCAACATATCCACCTATGGCCCCAATAGCCTTTGATAATGTTCCAATAGTAAAATCTACTCTCCCATGCAAATCATAATGATCAATAGTACCTCTTCCATTTGTACCAAGTACTCCTGAGCCATGGGCATCATCAACATATGTCATAGCATTATATATTTCAGCTACTTCAACGATATCTGGAAGTGGAGCTAGGTCTCCATCCATACTAAATACCCCATCTGTTATTATTAATATATTTCTATACTTATCTCTATTCTCTTTTAAAACTGTTTCTAAATGATTTACGTCTGCATGCTTAAAAACTGTTTTTTTAGCTCTACTCAATCTTGCACCGTCAATTATACTAGCATGATTTAGTTCATCTGATATTATTAAATCCTCTTCATCAGTTACACTTTGTATTGTTCCCGCATTACAGTTAAAACCTGATTGAAAAACCATAACTGCTTCTTCTTTCTTAAATTCTGCTAGTACCCTTTCCATTTCCTCATGAATATCCATATTTCCAATTATAGTTCTAACAGCACCAACACCCACACCATACTTCTCTATTGCCTTTATAGAGGCCTCCTTTAATCTTGGATGATTAGCAAAACCTAAATAATTATTAGAAGATAGATTTATAACTTTTTTTCCATTTAAAATGATTTCTGCTTCATTTGGTCCTTCTAATATTGGTAGTGTTCGATAGACACCATCTTTTTTTAAATCCTCAATTTTTTCTTTTAAGTAGCTTAATTCATGAATACTCATTAGAACCTTCCTCTCTAGTTTTGAAATTTTTATTTATTTAAATATAAATTTAGGTTGTTTTCTACTAGCTCATACACTTTCTTATGATCCAATCCTGTCATTAGTTCGATTCCTTCATTAACATGCTTTACTGTATATACATGGAATTGACCTTCTTTTACCGCCTCTACAACTTCATCCTTTAACATAAGATTATCTATGTTTTGATACGGTATAATTACGCCTTGTTTACCCGTAAATCCTCTTTTTTTACATAAATCATAGAATCCTTCTACTTTTTCGGTTATACCCCCAACAGGCTGGATATACCCTTTTTGATTTACTGAACCAGTCACTGCAATATATTGTTTCAATGGTATTTTACCTAGACTTGAAAGTAATGCATAAAGCTCTGCACTAGAAGCACTGTCACCGTCGACTCCACCATAAGATTGTTCAAAACAAATGCTGGCAGTAAAACTAATATTTTTACGTTGAGCAAATTTCTCTTGAATAAACCCCGAAAGAATCATTACTCCCTTATCATAAATATCTCCACTTAAATTAACTTCTCTTTCTATATTAATAATACCTTCCTTACCCATACTCGTTGTCACTGTAATTACACTTGGCTTTCCAAAACTAAATTCACCTATACTTAAAACTGAAAGCCCATTTACTACTCCAATTTTATTGCCCTTTATGTCAATCAATACCTTTTCATTATCAAACATTTCTTGAACTTTATTTTGATATTTATTAACTCTATCTAATTTCTTAGCAATGGCTTTATCCACATCTATGGCTGTTACAATATTTCTATTATGGATTTTAGCCCATTCGTTAGACTCAATAATAACTTCAATAATTTTATTAAATTTTAGAGATAATTTATTTTGATTACCAGTTAACCGGGAACTATGTTCAACTATCCTACCGACAGCAGGGGCATCAAAAGGAAGCATATTTTCTTCATTAGTATAACTTTTAATAAACCGAGCAATTTTTAGCTCACTTTCATCATCTCTGTCCATTTCATAATCAAAACTAACTAAAATTTTGAAATACTTTTGAAAATCTTCATCATAGTTATATAACAAGTGATAAATCATCTCACTACCTATCATAATTATCTTTAACTTTATTGGTATTGCCTCTAATTTTAAGGCTGCTGCCTCTGATATGCCTAATTGACTTCCTAAGCTTTCTACGGCTATTTCTTTTGTCTGCAGAATTCTCTTTAAGGACTCCCATGCATAGGGGTTTGTTAATAACTGCTTTGCTTCTACTATTAAATATCCGCCATTGGCCAACTGAATTGATCCTGGTTTTACCATTAAAAAGTCAGTTTTCGTAACACCATTGACATTTTCATACTCCATAGCCCCGGTTAATCTAATTAGACTTGGATTATACTCAAATACAACTGGTGCTCCATTTGTTTTACTATTATCTATAAATAGATTTACTCTATACCTTTTTAAGAAAGGATCACTTAAAAGCTTTTTGGAATCTGTAGCCCCTTCTTCACCTTCATCTGGTATAAAGTAATATATATTTTCTACTATATCTTTTTCAGCATTTTTAAGATACTCAATAACCTTTTTATGCTCTTTATATTTTAAGATTAATTCATCTATTAATGGCTTTACAACAAAAAGCGCGCAATCATTTTCTTGTTTTAAAAGCTGGTTTTTAGCTTGTATTTCTAAGTTTTTTATTTTTAACATAACATTTAATGCTTCTTCATGAATTTCTTCAAGATCTTTTTCAAGATCCTCCTGTATATAACCCTCTTCCCCTTCTTTTTCTTTTATTGGTGTAAAAACAAACCCAGAACTAGTACTTTTTAAGGAATATCGTCTTTCTTTCGAAAACTCTGTTAAGTACTGTAGTAAAGTATTTTTTTGTTCCTGATATTGTTTAACTACTTCATTTTTTTGTCTTTCATAGTCGTCACTATTAAAAGCTTCCGGGACGTTAACTATAAGATCCTCGAGAAGATTATCCATATCTTTTTGAAAAAGTCTACCTTTGCCAGCTGGCAAATTTAGTGCTATAGCATTTCGAGGAGTATCAAAGCAATAAACATAGCACCAATCATCAGGTACTGCTTTTTCCTTACTAATCTCTTTAATAATTTGTTTTGTGTAATTAGTCTTACCAGTCCCCTTTTCACCGCTTAAATAAATATTGTAACTAGAGTGATCGATTTTAAGGCCAAATTGCATAGCCTCTTCACCTGACTTCTGGCCTAAAATACTATTTAACTGAGGAAGCTCATCTGTAGATTTAAATGAAAATTTATTTAGTTTACTGTACCTTCGTAAATGTTCATGTGAAAGTGAATTATACTTTTCCATATAATATCCCCCCTAACGATAGAAGTCTAATAATATCCTATTCATTAGCAAGAGATAATTGCACTTTTTTAAAAAATAACTTTGTAAGCAAAAATTCCTACCATCAAACATACAACGAACACCTTAATAATAACAGTTAAGACAAAACCTAGGAAGGATAAACCACCCTTTTTTATAGACTTTATCCAGTCCTCCCCAGATAATAATTCAAAAACCACAATCCCTATAGCCTGACCAATAACTAAACCAACAACATTCAAAACTAAAAAACCAATTAGTCCTGATAAAAGCATTCCAGCAATATTTTTATTGGAAATATTATATTTTTTTGCGATTACTATAGTTGTTAAATAATCAAAGAACATAGTTATAATAGTTAAAATACTAAATATAATTATAAGTTGTATAGAAATTACGGTGAAATTTGTTATATACGAATATATAAAAATTCCTGCTAATACCAATATAACACTTGGTAAAGCTAGCACAAAAATTCCAACAAGTCCTAATACTATTAATATAATTGATAAACCCATATATAGATTTTCCACAATACCACCCTTAACTTTGTCCGTTTTATATTATAGTATATTTATATTACTAAATTTTTATTAAAAAAATAATTAAGCGTGGTTAATAACCACGCCTATATTTTTGAACTATTTTCCAATAAACTCTCTCATAATTGAATTTCTCGGTATTTCCTCTTCATTTTCTAATGCTACAAAATAATTTAAAAACTTTAATAGCCTTTTTGCCTCCACATAGTATGGACTTTCTGTTTCAACCTGTCTTAATAATGGCTCAGCGTATTTCTTTAATACACTTAATTCATAAAACAGCGCAGAGTTAAACATTGCATCAGCCTCTTCTTGAAAAGGAAAAATATTTTTTTCTTCTCCCCTTCTTACGGACGGCCATAGGGACAGTGTTCTTAGTGCATCATTAGATCTAAATTTACTATCTCTTACTATACGTCTGATGAGTCTAGTATCAGTTGTTGGAATTCGATTATGCTCATCAATATTTAACTGTGTCAATGCACTTATATATATTTTAAATTTATTAGCTTTTGATATAGATCTTGTTAATTCATCGTTTAAAGCATGAATACCCTCAAGGATTATAGGCTGGTCTTCAGAGATTTTTACCCTGTGTCCTGCAAATTCTCTAGCTCCCTTATGGAAATTGAAAGTCGGTATTTCTACCTCTTCACCTTTTAATAGTTTCTGAAGATGTTCATTAAATAATTTTATATCTATTGCATACAAGGATTCGAAATCATATTCTCCAAACTCATCTAATGGAGTATCTTCTCTATTTACAAAATAATCATCTAAAGAAATGGCTACAGGTTTAATCCCATTTACCTTTAATTGAATCATTAATCTATTAGCAAAGGTTGTTTTACCTGATGATGTAGGGCCTGCTATTAGTATTACTCGCTTTTCATGTATATCTTTAGTTATTGTATCAGCTATTTCAGCTATTTTTTTCTCGTGAAGTGCCTCTGCAATTCTTATAAATTCCGTTTCTTTTCTGGAAACAATTATGTCATTTAAAGAAGCAACATAATCTATTTCAAGTATTTCACCCCATTTTTCTGACTCCCTAAACACTTTAAACAGTTTAGGATGTTCCTCAAATTCAGGTATTGTTCCTCCATCTTCAATTCTAGGAAATTGTAATACTATACCAGGAGAATAATATTGTACTTTAAAGTCTTTAATATATCCTGTTGAAGGCACCATGTATCCGTAAAAGTAATTTTTAAGCCATCCACATTGATAAATATTTATATATGGCTTTTCCCTGTACTTCAATAAATTTACCTTACCAACATGGCAGTATTCTCTAAAAATATCCCTAGCTTCATTCACTGGAATTCTACTTTTTATAAATGGTGCATCTTCTGAAATTATTTCTCGCATTCTTCCTTCTATTCTTTCAACATCATCTTTATCTATAGCCCTCTTGTAATGTATTTCGCAATAAAGGCCTTTACTAATTGAATGTTCTACTGTAACTTTGCAACCGGATAATAACTCCATACTTGCCCTTACGAAAATGAAGGTTAAACTTCTTTGATATATACGAGAACCTATAGTAGTAGATAAGTCTATGAATTTCACATCGCAATCTGAATCTAATATGTAATTAAGTTCTTTTAATTCTCCATCTACTAAAGCTGCAACAATCAAATCATTAAACTCTTCCTGCAGATTTTTAGCTATTTCCTCTAAAGCTACTCCTTTTTCATATTGTAATGATTTAGAATTATTTATAGTAATTGTAATTATACCCTTAGTCATAAGAAAAGGTCCCCCTATAATATTTGATCTCATTAAGTATAATATTAATTTTTAAGAATAATATACCACCTTATAATTTTCTATATTAATATAAAAGTTCCTGCTTTTAACAGGAACTTTTAATATCATTATTTCATAGGTCTACTTGGAGTCGATATGTCACTTAAAGCCTTTCCTGCATCATCTACATATATATTTCTTACAGCTAAGTCACCAATTGCAATCATACCCACAATTTGTCCATTTTCTACTACAGGCAGTCTTCTTACTTGATTTTCAGCCATTAGTCTTGCAGCTTCGTGGGCATGGGCATCAGGACTTATCCAAATAAGCTCTTTAGACATTACCTTGTCAACACTTGAGGAAGAGTCTAAATTTTCAACAATACCTCTTACAACAATATCTCTATCTGTAACTATACCCACTGGATTATTTCTATTATCACAAACCGGAATTGACCCAACATTTAAATCTCTCATTTGCTTTGCAACTTCATTTAAGGAGCTTCGTGAATCTACAGCGAACACATGCTTCGTCATAATATCTTTTACTTTCATTAGTAAATCCTCCTTCACAAAATATTTTTTCTCCTTTATATAATTTGCTAATAATAAATTTTTATTACTATTTTATTTACTAATTTTTGCACAAAAAAAACCTATCTTTATGATAGGATTCTTCTTCAATATAAATAGCCAAGTTTATTAAATGGATATAGTCTTAAAAATGCTTTACCTATTATTTGTTCATTATCCACTAAGCCTAAAGCGGAGTCTCTACTATCTAAACTATTTCCGCGATTATCTCCCATAGCAAATAATTTATTTTTTGGTACAACTAAATCAATTTGTCCTGAAGTAAAAACATCTTGTAAATACTCTTCTTCTAGTAGATTATCATTTATATACACTAAACCATCATGTATAGTAATTTTTTCTCCAGGTAGTGCTATAACTCTTTTTATAAGTAATTTATCTCTTCCAGAATCAGTCTTTATATTAGATCTAAAAACTATTATATCTCCTCTTTCAGGTGTTCCTCTAGTATATAGCAATCTATTAATTAGTAAAAAATCATTATTATTTAAAGTAGGACTCATTGAATATTGTTTTACAATTGTTGGCTTAACAAATATTGTAATAATAAATGCTATAATACAAGATATGGCAATAACCTTAATCCACTCAATAATTTCTTTCTTCATCTTTATCCCCCTGTCAGAAAACCTAATATATATTTTAGCACTATAACTGATCTAAATCAATATACGGTTTTTATGACAGGACTACATGCTGCTACCTAAACAAAACTTTCTTTTAAATTAGACCATAACAAATTCATTTACAACCTCTAGAATGTTATCAAAAACTATATTAGAACCTTTATCGTCCCATGCAACTTCTCCATCAATTAATAAAATTAACTGAGGTACTGAATCACTAATATCTAACATTTCTTCAATGGCATCTGAAACTTCCGAATCTTCACGAACATTTACAAAGGTAAATAATATATCCTCTTCATTGTCTTCTATAAAGCTTAAATACTCAGTATATGCCTCCTGACTCTCTGGTATGGTCTCTTCATGTTTAAAAATGAATACAGGTTTCTTTTTTGACCCACGTATTATTTTCTCTAAACTTTCGACTGTACCAATCTTTTTTACTTTTGTAGCCACTTAATTCTACCTCCCCTAATATTTCATATTTTTCGATTTAAACACCATTTACTAATTGTATATTATATTTTTACTGATATTATAACTTCAAAAATCAATTATATGTAATTTCTTTTTATTAATTATCAGCCCTTCCTTATATTTCTTTGTTTATCTGTTGGATTTATAATTTTATTTATGTTATTCTATTAATAGATAATTACACACAAGAAAGGGAATATATAATGGAAAAACTAAAAGATTTCATTCACGACTATACGGATATTATTTTGGCTGTAGTTATTGCTATTTCAATGTTTTTTGTAGTTAATTGGCATTTAGGTTCATGGCTTCCAACTAGTAATACTGTCATAGCAGCTAATACCAATAATTACAATCAATCAAATTCAACTAAGGAAAATGAAAAAGTTGACAATGAAAAAGAAATAGTTGAGGAAGAAAAGGAAGAAATAGAAGAAAAGAAAGAAGAAGTCACTGTACCAGAGCCTACAACTCCAACAACACCAACTCCGCCAGCTGATAATGGGATTATAGTTGTGGACAATATTAAAATTACAATTCCGGATGGATCAACAGGTCAAGCTATTGGAAGACTTTTAAAAGAACATGGTTTAATTGAAGAGGTAAGTCATTTTATTGTAGAGGCTGAAAGACTAAAATTAACCTCTAGACTACGTTCAGGAACATTTCAAATCCCTGAAAATGCAAGTATTGAACTAATAGTCAAAATTATTGCTAATCAAAGATAAATAATTACTATAAAATAAGGACGATTATTCGTCCTTATCTTTTTCTTCTATAATTTCATTATCTTCTTTACTATATCTAGTGTATTTATTTAATCTAATAAGATTAACTCTCCATAGATAAATAACAAATGGTATGAAAAATAACATTAATAAAGGTACCCTAGCCATTAGTATGAAATTAAATATTCCATGAAATATCATTGGAACTAAAAGTGAACGTCTAAAATATCTTTTCTTTAAGCTCTCATCTTTGGTAAATTTTGCTAATGACAAATAGTACCCCATTGTTACTCCAAATAATACATGGGCTGGTACAGATAAGATTCCTCTCATAATCCCCACATAATAATTTCCCGAGAATCTAAATACTACATACATAATATTTTCTATCGTAGCAAAACCTAAGGCTGAAAATACACAGTAAACTATACCATCTAGTTTTTCATTAAAATGCTCGCTATTATATGCTCCGAATAATACTACAGCTCTTTTAAAGTATTCTTCAGTAAAACCTGCTACAATAAAAGCCATATATGCTACTCCTAAAATGCCCGGTAGTATATTAATACCTATTAAAAATCTTTCTACTATTGCAACTGGAATTACTGACAATGCACCTAAGGCGAATACTTTAAATAGTAATGCAGGTGGTTCTCTATCATACCTATCAGTTAAATATATAGCTGTACCAATTGCTATAGTGGGTGTTATTGCAACTATAAAAAGTCTCGTAAACATAGCATTAGTCCTTTCAAATAAATTGTCTTAAGTATAGTATTATTTTTTACAAAATTATATATCCATATATTTTGATATACCTTTAATTTACAATACAGAAAACTCAAAAATGCTTAATTTTAATTTTTTACACACGCATCTTATAAAAATTTTTGATATCTTCTACTTCTACGATTGTTATCATCTTCATTTTTTTCCATGTCATTTTAATTATAGCAGTATCTTATAATATAAAAGAAAGCAGTTGGGTTAAACTATTTAAGAATCACATTTTACAAAGCATGGAGGTAATATCCGTGGTTTTTCTATATTTATTAATAGTGACAGTTTTAATTCTTATGGTTCTTTTGTTTATTGTAGCTTCAAATATTATTTTTCACTTCGACTCAACTTCTTCAGATGTAAATGTAACATTGTTATGGCTTTACCCTATTTTAAAATCAGTGGTATCCTTGGAAAACAACAGTTTAACTCTAAGTATATTTATATTTAGCAAAAAAATTTTTAAGAAACAGATGTCAAGTCATAATTCCGAAAGTAGAAATAAAAATGTACTAAAGAAAATTAATCCTACTGATGTTCGTATAAATGCTCAGTATGGGTTTAAAGACCCTTATTTTACAGGCTTAACTTTTGCTGCACTCAACATGATTCCAAGTTTATTAAAATTGGAATCTCTATACCAAAAACCAGACTTTTTAGTTACCAATGATTTTATAAATATCAATGCCACCGCAAAATTAAACCTTGGCCGTTTTTTATTGGCTCTCGTATAAAAACATTGTAGAATAAATTCAAGGAGGAATTAACATGGATATAAATAATACAATGGAACAAAATGTTAGAACTCTATTTTCAAATATTGAAAGCTTTACTAACGAGGATGGTACCCTTGGCAAACCGCTATCAGTTGAAGATAAGACTATAATTCCTGTTATTTCAGTTTCTATAGGATATGGAGGTGGAAACTCTTCAGGCAAGCTCACTCAAGGAATGACATCTACATCCCAAGGCTCTGCAAATACCGGAATGGACGCTATAGGATTAGGTGCAAAAATAACAACTGATGCTGTATTGGTTATAGAACAAGGTAATGTATCAGTCATATCTATAAACTCTCCAACTAGTGGAGCAGTAAGCCAACTCGTTAATAAGTTACCTCAAATGATGGGCATTGGGCAAAATTCTCAACAACAAGGGCAAAGTCAAGGACAAGAACAGCAAGGTCAACTACAAAGTCAACAGCAAAATAAATAATCCTTTTTTTAGTTAACCTATAATGGGGCTGTCGGGAAATAGATAGATAAAAAAACAAAAAAAATTATAATTCAAAAAGGAAATCCTCCTGCAAATGTCGAATATACATTGTAGGAGGATTTTTGCACGAAAAAAAGATGGTATCTGACCCCCATCTTAATTTCGATTTGCTATTGCAACATTCGTGCAAAACAAAAAAACATGTATAATTATTATAACAAATTTTTTGAATTTGGGTAACTCCGAATTAATTATAATTTATACCAAATTGGTGTTCCATTAGATGATCCTGTACACGTAGTGAAACGTGTTATGAAAGAGCTAGTTTTCTCTAGTTTGTTAAATCAGTACAACAGGTTGGGACGAAAAGGTTATAACCCCATCATGTTATTTTCTGTATTAGTCTATTCTGCTCTTAGAAGTGTACGAGCAGTAGATAGAATTGTAGAGTTATGTGCTAGAGACATTGCCTACATTTGGCTTGCTCAAGGCGAAAGGCCACAGCGCGATGCTTTCTATGATTTCATCAATAACAAACTATCGAAGGAGATTTTTAAGGATTTACATCATCAGTTCATGAGACGTCTCCAAAAGGAAGTGTTTGTCTCTCTTGAAGCTCTTTTTATAGATGGCACCAAAATCGAAGCAAATGCTAATCGTTACACTTTTGTTTGGCGTGGTAGTCTAAATTACCACCTTGTAGGGCTACTAGATGCTATTGAGAATGGCTATAATGATTACAATAACCTGATTATATGAAATGCTTATGGATGTAAAGTACACGCTTTCCACTATGAACATGTTCATTATAGAAGGCATGGAAAAAGTGGGAGAAGTCATCCAAAAGAACCGGTCAAGAAAAGTGAACAATAAGAAAAAGTTATCAAATAATGTAGTCATTGAAATCGACAACATGTCTACCCTAGAAATGATTAAAATACAAGCCAAACTTATGGTGATTGCTAAAGGTGAAGGCATTGCAAGGGCATTCTAAACAGGCAAATCCGTTCCATTCAAACAGAAGGTTTCTTTGGTGATATGAAAGCAAACGACGGCTTTAGATGTAAATTATATAATTAAATTAGCCAGTTTAACCATCGTTCACAGGATAAGGTGCTAAAAGAGTTTATACTATTCGCTTTTGGTAAAAACATAGATAAGCATCATAAATTTATAACGGGTAAAATCAAAAGATTTGAAGGAAAAATTGAAGAAGCCGCATAATTTGGATTAAGACACCCGCCTCTGAATAAGACATGTTTTTGTTGCGCTCAAAATACAGGCGTAATTGAGACAGGAATAAAATATCGAGAAAACTGCTAGAAAGGGCTCAAAGCAAGCCTCAATTTCTAACAATTTTTATGTTTATTGCTATTTAGTGGTCAATTCGGTATTTTCCCGATTACCCCTAATATCTTCAATATTAAATTTTAAAATATTTTTCAGCTTGTTTATATTCTTGAACAATTCTTAAAGCCTCACTAAGATTTTAAAGTATCTTTTACACCTAGATAATCAGTTTAATCTATTAAATGCTATAGGTATCGTGTTTTTTGTTTTCCCGACATATCTTCATTAAATCAGTAATCGGGTACCGTAATGTTGAATATATGGCAACCTCCATACATTGAATCCACTCCTAACTCCCCAATAGATTTAAAAGAAGACTTTTGCAGTTTTCCACTATCTTTCCTGGTTATATATTAGTTACATTAATATATTAGTTACATTTCCTCAGGTTTGCAAAGTCTTTTATCTTTGCGAGCTACCCGACCACATTTTCGACAAACATACTTGGCCTCTTTTACTATTTCTTTATATTTATCGAACTCATCCTTTATATAATCCTCTATAACAAGCTTGCATAATTTTTTATCCTTTTTTCCCATTTTTTCAACTCCTCTCCCAACTAGTACACTTTTATGTCTATTTTGAATACTTAATAAAATGTATCCATTTACGGCACCTAATGTTACCAAAAATCCATCAACCTACAGCAATCAAACTGGTTCAAGCTACTCTGAAGGGCTTTTCAACATTGCCTTTTGTCAATGCACAGATTTTGTGTTACTTACATAACTGCTTGAACTTGTGGTGGTTTTTGTACTATTTTTTATTATCTTGAATTAATTCATAATTCTAAGAAATTCAATTCATTATATATAATTTTCATTAACAAGTACTTCCTAGGTGATTGGTCAATAAAAGATTGCAGATAGATTGGTGCTCACTTTTTCTGTCATCTTATCTATTGAAA
Source organism: Serpentinicella alkaliphila (assembly GCF_018141405.1). Taxonomy (NCBI): domain Bacteria; kingdom Bacillati; phylum Bacillota; class Clostridia; order Peptostreptococcales; family Natronincolaceae; genus Serpentinicella; species Serpentinicella alkaliphila. The sequence goes on along the minus strand of NZ_CP058648.1, from coordinate 1,909,190 downwards.
ATGACATCTATATTATCAGTTATTCTTATATTTCCTGCAACATACATTGTAGTTTAATAAATCTCTAATCAACAAGGACTATAAGGAAGTCTTTATTCAATTTTTCTTATACAAGTTTGAACTTTAAGCCAGATTAGTATTTGAACTTATATAAATATCAGAAAACTCTATCTTAATTTTTTCTATATCTGAAAAATTTTTATCATTTCCATGTGGGCATTCTACTTCTATAAATCATACGGGAAGCTCTATTATAAACTCTCTTCCATTATTTACCTCACTTCTGTCAGGTATATTTCCTTCATGCAGCTCTACTAAGTACTTTACTAATGAAAGACCCAATTCCTAAGCCTCCAGCTCTCCTGCTTAAAGTACTATCTACCTGAACAAAACGGTGAAATATACTCTCCAATTTTTCTTCTGGCACTCCTATTTCGTTGTCTTTTACTGAAATAGCAATTCTATCGTTTTGATCATAAACAGTTGCTTCAATCTTTCCTCCAGATCCAGTAACCTTTATAGCACTAGATAAAAGGTTTAATAAGATTCTTTCTATCAAGTCATGATCAAAGGCTGTTATTTTCTCTTATACTTCTGTATAAATATAAGCTCAATATCCTTAAACGCTGCATACTCCACTACAGATAAGGAAATGTCTTCTACAACCTTTACAATATATCATTAACAAAACAGTTTTTTAATTTTTCTACATCTGCTTTATTAATATCTATCAGATTATTTATCAATCTTAACAGGCGGAAACTGTTTTGTTTGAGCTTATTTAAATATTTTCTGAAGTATTCTGTCCAAGCTGGATAATTAGTGAAATCTTCCTTTCCATTATCTGAACAGAACCTAGTATAATATTTAAAGGAGTTTTGAGCTCATGGGACACGTGGAAAGAAATTGTGGTTAGTAATTTCATTTTCTTATTTCAATTTTTTTCTTCAAACATACACTTTCTTTCTCCATCTACTTCTATTCAGTAATCTATTCAGAGATTGACAATAATCTAGCTTATTTCAATTATATATTTTTTCTCATATATAATATCTAAAGTAGGTGGTTGAAGAAAAAAATAGCTAGTTGGGTTCGATCTCGTAATTCTAGTTTTTCTAGAATTACGCTTATGTAATTTCTTATGGTTCCCTCACTTAAATACAATTCTTTTGCTATTTCTTTATTTGATAGACCTTTTGAAACCAATGAAATAATTTCAAATTCCTTTTCTGAAATCCCAAATGATTGGTAATCTTTATTATTTTCTTTATTAGTCATAACTGATGGAAGCTTGGTGATAATTTCCTCGCCAAATACACTCTGTCCACAATAAACTGCATTAAGTGCTGGTACGATACTGTTATAATGTTGTTTTAATATGTAACCCTTAGCCCCAATCTTCAATGCTTTAATAATATATTCATCATCTGCGAAAGTGGTTAAGAAAAGAACTTTTGCATCAGGAAATGTATTTAATATTTCTGCAGCTGCTTCTAGCCCATTAATTTTGCCCATTCTTATATCCATTAAAAGTATTTCAGGATGATGCTCTTTATATAGTTTTATAGCGTCTTCTCCACTATTTGCTACTGCCAACACTTCAAATCCATCATTAGACTCTATGATAGTTTTTAAAGATGAAGAAACAAGAATATCATCGTCCACAATTATTATTTTCATGGTACCTCCCATTAATATATATATAAGTTTAGTTGCATGCACCTCATAAGTCTTTATTTCATAAAAGAAATAAATATTTTAAACCCTTTTGATTGTTCGAAATTCACTATCCCATTTAGTGATGCAACCCGTTGCTTTATACTTTCAAGACCCATTCCTTTGAAATTATCAGGGTCCATTTTTTTATTCCCATTGTCATATATAATGAGTTGAAAAAGCTTCGGGTGTTCATATAAACTTATAGAAACCTGATCACCGTTGGAGTGTTTCATAACATTTGATAGTGCCTCTTTAATAATTGCTATAATGGCGTATTTAGCCTTGGCAGGCATATCTCCAATTATTTCATAATTTAATTTTATTTTACAAAAAGTAAAAGTTTTAATTAGTTTATTTATCTCACCATAAAGGTCAATAGAATGGTCATGTAAGTTGTGTACACTTTCTCTTATGGAGTTCATACCTTCATTCAATGTATCCCTAACCACTTCAAGATTTTTTACAGTATTCTCATCTTTACTTATAGCTATAACGGCTCCAATTTGTAAAATTGAGCTCGAAAGAAGATGCCCCACATTATCGTGTATTTCTCGCGCAATCCTATTTCTCTCATTTAATGTAGCAAGATTAACCTCTACATCTTGCTTACTAACTAACTCATTTATCTTTTCTTCTAGTGAAATTGAAAGTTCTGTTAGATAATCCCTTTGATTTATATAATCCTCTCTTAGTTTCCTTTCTTTAATTTCTCTTACTTTTAAGAAATAGACAATTGCAGAAATAACAATTAATCCCCCCATAATTGCACCTGAATTAAATTTATTAAGATGCAATACATATGGAAAAAGTGCCAATAGTGTTAGCATTTGGTTTTTTGATATTAGTAGGTCATAACTTATTAAGGGTATGAAAAATACAAATTGAACGTAAAATCCTGATAATATTAGTAAACCAATAAATAACCATTTAGCTAATCTCTCATTACTGAAATATTCTAATAGTCCACTTATAGCAATAGCTAGTGCTATGGCGATAATACCTTCATGGGGAGTAAATTCAAAAAAAAGAAGTACACAGGTTCCCACAAAAATAATCAACTTATTTAATATATTACCCATGATTCACCTCCCTGGATTAATTTTACTTTAATTATAGCACAGCAAAGCTTATCAATAATAAGTAAATATTACAATTGTCATATGAATCTAATGACAAATTACACTGCAGTATTCTAGATATTTTTATTACAATAGGATTATAAAAAAAAGGAAAGGGATGATATTTATGATAGTGAAAATTGAAAATCTAGTAAAAAGATATGGAGATCTAATAGCTCTTGACCATTTAAACATTGAGATCAAGGAAGGTGAAATTTTTGGACTATTAGGACCTAATGGTTCAGGTAAAACAACAGCTATAAATTGTCTACTATCTTTACTAAAATTTGATAAGGGTAATATCAAAATCTTTGGCAAAGAGATGAAGCCAGCTGCATATGACATAAAACGCGATATAGGAATTGTTATGCAAAACGTAGCAGTTTTCGAAGAACTTAATGTTTACGAAAACATTGATTACTTTTGCGGTCTTTATGTAACCGATAAGAAAAAACGTAAAGAACTGGTGGAACAGGCAATTGAATTTGTAGCTTTAAAAGACTTTGTGAAGTTTTATCCAAAAGGATTAAGTGGTGGCCTTTTAAGAAGACTTAACATTGCCTGCGGGATTGCCCATAATCCAAAACTAATAATTTTAGATGAACCAACAGTGGCTGTTGATCCTCAAAGCAGAAATAATATTTTAGAAGGTATTAAGAGACTAAATGAAGAGGGAGCAACCATTATATATACATCCCATTACATGGAAGAAATCGAACAGCTTTGCTCTAGGCTTGCAATTTTGGATAAAGGTAAAGTAATTGCCTCAGGGACTAAGGAAGAAGTTAAAGGTATGATCTCACTTGGTGAAAAAATCGTCGTTGAAACATTTAATATCAATGAAGATCATTTAAAAAGAATGCGTGAAATACCTAATGTTATTGATATAGATTTAAAAGAAAATACCTTAACCATTAAACAAAGAAATGGGGCAAGTAATCTTGTTAATATAATAAGCTTCATTGCGGAAAATGATATAAGCTACGGTAAAATATATTCTGAACTACCAACTCTTAATGATGTTTTCCTTGAAATAACAGGAAAAGAATTAAGAGATTAGGAGGTATACTATGTCATTTCATATTTTTAAATATAGCTTTAAATCACTAATAAAAGATAAGATGTCCTTATTCTGGATGCTTTGCTTTCCTCTTATTTTAGCAACATTTTTTAATTTAGCCTTTGCAAACGTTATGTCTAATGAAGTCTTTAACCCGGTTAAAATCGCAATAGTTACAGATCATACAATGCCCTTAGGACTTGAGAAAGCGATGAATGAAAGTAATCTTTTCAATATATCACACACAACTGAAGCAGAGGCAAAAGATCTTTTATCAAATAGAGCAATTACAGGTTATATAAAGAATACAGATGGGCTTGAGCTTGTGATATTCCGTTCTGGTCTTAACCAGTCCATTTCAAAAGTCTTTCTCGATAATTTTGTTCAAATTTCTGCAACGATCTATAATATTATAGATGGTAATCCTCAACTCATTCAAATGGGTTTCTTAGAAGATATTAGTTTTAATGAAAGCTTTATAGAGGAAGTCCCTTTAAGTAGCGCAATGAACATAATTGTTGTTTACTATTTTGCTCTTCTTGCAATGACCTGCCTTTTCTCTGCAGTTGCAGGAAGCTATGCTATATCAATAATTCAAGCTAATCAATCTCCACTTGCAGCAAGGTTAAATGTTGCACCTACACATAAACTAAAGGCATTTTTGTCGGTGATCTCTGCCACTATATGTTTTCAATTTATGTCAGTAATAATTGCAATCACCTATATATCAAAATTTCTTAATGTAGACTTTGGCGATAGAATCATACATATAGGGGTTCTATGTTTAGTAGGATGTTTTACTGGGACCATGTTTGGTTCTTTGTTCGGCTTACTAACAAAGTTTAAATCAGAAATTAAAGATATGTTAGTTTCTAATATCGTTATGGTTATGTGTTTTTTATCTGGTTTAATGGTTATCCAGGTGAAATATTTCATCCAAGAAAAAGCTCCTATCATTGCCTATATTAATCCTGCAAACCTAATTACCGATGGTCTTTACGCCCTATATTATTACGATACTTTTGATAGATATTTTCTCAATCTTGGCCTATTAGCCAGCTTAGGTGTAATCTTCTGCACCTCTACAATTCTGATTTTAAGGAGGCAAAAGTATGCAAGCATCTAAACTTTTTTGTAAAATAATACCCCGAAAATTTCTAACTGTATTTTTAATATATACCATTATTTTCGTTGGCCTCTCAATCTTATTCTCAGACAGGGGATTAACCCAGATGGAAGATGTATTTGAACTTTCTAAAGTTAAGATTTCTGTTATAAATGACGATAATACACAACTGTCAAATGGGCTAGAAAGTTACATTAAAAGCATTTCAAGACCAGTAGAAATTAAAAGAGATGAGGAAAGCATTAAAGATGCACTATTCTTCCGACAAACAGAGTTTATTGTAACAATTCCTAAAGGGTTCCAAAATGATTTTATTTCAGCAGATCAACCAAAGGTTAAAACGATGTATGTTCCAGATTCAGTAAGCTCACAATACGCAATTAGACTTATAGATAACTATTTAAATACTGCAAGACTATATATTCTGGCACACCCCGAAATGTCTCTAGAAGAGGTGCATGAGAAAGTTATTACTGATATTTCAACAGAAGTAAATGTATCTTTTATAAATAGATTCAATGCACATGATACTAGTTTGTCTAACCTAAAAGGATACTTTAACTTTTTATCCTATATATTAATAGCTATGCTTATATCCATGGTAGGTAGAATAATGCTGATATTTAATAATAAAGACATTAAAATGCGTAACTATTGTGCACCTATTAGTATTAAAAGCTATAATATCCAGCTTATTCTCAGTAATTTGTCAATGGCCCTTATTATTTGGCTGATATTTGTTGTTTTAGCTTTTGTCATTAATAAGAATACTTTTAACCAGACTGGTGCATTATTATTTATAGTTAATTCATTTGTTTTGACGGTACTTTGTTTAAGTATAAGCTTTTTAGTTGCTACCTTTGCAACTAAAAATTCAATTGATCCTATAGGAAACTGTCTATCCCTGGGATTATCATTTTTAGGTGGTTCCTTTGTACCTCAAGCCCTTTTGAGTGATACACTACGAACTCTAGGAACCTTTAACCCGATATTCTGGTATATAAAGGTCAATGATACTATAGCAGATCTTACTAGCATTACCCAAGCTACCCTACAACCGATAATCCATGGTATACTAGTCCAGTTAGCTTTTGCTATAGCCTTATTTGCCATTGCATTAGTGATAATTAAACAAAAGAGGTATGCTCATAAATAAAATTATTTTCTCTATTTTTAGAATAAAGAAGGTGCGTCTCTAAATAGAAAAATTAATCTAAAGCTGAGACGACCCTTTTATGCAAAAAAGAATAGGCAAACTCAAAATAGCCAACCTTTTTAGAATAATGCAATTACTACAAAGGCATTTATATTAAGGAGAGTATACTATGGCTATGAGAGGGTCTCAAGTAATTTTGCCAAAAACACGTATATATGATACTAGAGGATGATCTGGTACGAGAACTTAATGATGTTTTAGATTTGCTAGATTTCTCAAAGCTGTATGATCTCTATTCAACAAAAGGAAGACCGCCAACTCCCCGAGATTACTATTAAAAATTTTGGCCTATGCGTATACGAATAATATTACTCTTCAAGAAAAATTGAGAAGGCTTGCAAAAGAGACAGTAATTTCATGTGGTTAATAGAAGGAGAAAAGTCTCCAGATCACAATAAAATAAGTAGTTTTAGAAATGGTAATCTGTCAAAAGTAATTTAAAATTTATTCTATCAGCTTGTTACTTTAGTGGGTAAAAAAGGTGAAGGATAAAATCAATAAATTATAGATGAAATAAATGAAGTGTATGAGGAAAAGTTTGATATATCAGTAACTTTAAATATAACCCAAGAAATAGTAAATTTCTTAGAAAATAAACTTTTTCTTCTATATGTGCGCTAAAATTATTCTAAAAACCCGTTCTTTTTATATCTATTAATTTATTTGAGCCCCTAGGAAAGCTTTTAAGCTACTCGGTATCCCAATACTTTTTTCTCAAAGATAGTTATTGGTTTTAGTAAGTTAAAATATTAGTAGAGATTGGTTAATGTAAAATTTGTTTGCATCTAGGTTTTAAAAACAACATAATTGTTCTTGGTTTACTTTTAGCACTTCCTGCCGTTTTTAACCATAGGGCCAAAGTAGTTAGTTTGGTTTGGGGTGGGGCATAGACCAAAGCCTGCTCCAAGATAAGATTAAACTTTAATTAAAAATTCACAAAGCTAAAAAGGGTGTAGTTCCTATAATTTTTTACACCCTCTTTTATATATTATAAGCTAAAAGTATTTTTTAGCTTGTTGGTATTCTTGAACGATTCTCAAAGCTTCACCAAATCTTTGGAAGTGAACTACTTCTCTTTCGCGTAAGAACCTTAAAGTATCCTTCATACCTGGGTCATCTGTCATATTAAGTAGATTTTCATATACCGTTCTAGCTTTTTGTTCCGCAGCCATATCTTCATGTAAATCTGCAATTGGGTCTGCATGGGCTTGAAAATATGTTGCTGTCCAAGGCACACCATTAGCATCCGCTGGGAAAAGTGCTCTATTTCTAATTGCATAGTTTCCACCTAACCCAGCTGCTTCTAATTGTTCTACAGTAGCATCTTCAGTCAGCTGATAAATCATAGTTGCAATCATTTCAACATGTGCTAGTTCCTCAGTTCCGATATCCGTAAGTAATGCTTTTGCTTCATTTGTCGGAATAGTGTATCTTTGATTTAAATATCTTATAGCAGCAGATAGTTCACCATCCGGACCTCCATATTGAGTATACAAATATTTTGCCATTCTAAGGTCACATTTTTCTATTCTAACTGGATGCTGAAGTTTCTTTTCATAAATCCACATAAACTTGCCTCCTCCTATCTATTAGTATTGACGTTCCCAAGGCCATGGCCCTTCAAGCCACTTAAAAGGGAATTGACTTGGTGAAAACCCGAAGTTCAAAAGTGGCCCATAAGCCATTTCATATTGCTGTTTCAACATTTGCAATTGACTTGCAAGTTGATTATACTGCATTAAAGCATTTTGATCTAATGGATGAGTATCCAAATATAGATTTAATTCTAAGGCAGCAAACTCAACTTCCTGTAATCTTTGTAAAAGGGCAACTCTATCGTGTTTCATTAACATCCCCCCCATTTCTTATCCTCAGGAACATAAGGAAAATATAATTCTGGGAATAACGTCCCTTTATCTAAAGCCTCTGGCAATGGATATGCCATCATATAGGTTTGGTATGGTACATATGCATGGGCTAATAATGGATCGACTGGCATAAATGGAATTGGGTAAATTTGATAATGCATGATCGGTGGATGAATTGGTCTGCACTCATAATTCATTTTTTTTCCTCCTTTTTTGTAATACAAGAACTTGTGATATTATACTATTCTTCTTAATACACAATGGTGAAACTTTGTCAAAAATTAATCATAAAATTATAGGTGCACCACTTTAACTTTAAATAACTTAGGAGTATAATTAATATGCTACTTGGTATTTTCAGTTAAGGGGGTTAATTTTTGGAAAATATTATACAATTAAACAATGTAAAAAAAATATATAGAATGGGCGATGAGAAAATATATGCCCTTAAAAATGTTGACCTATCAATTAAACAGGGGGAATTTATTTGCCTTCTAGGCACCTCTGGCTCAGGCAAAAGTACCCTATTAAACCTGATGGCCGGATTAGAAAAACCTACTAAAGGTGAGATAATTATTAAGAACAAATCTATTGAAAAGATGAATGAAAAACAGTTAGCTAAATTCAGACAAGAAAATATAGGCTTCGTATTTCAATCCTATAACCTGTTACCTATGCTTACAGCAATAGAAAACGTAAGTCTTCCATTAATATTTAGAGGCGTCTCTAAAAAGAATCGTATTAAAGCAGCAGCGAAAATGCTCCAATCCGTTGGCCTCGGTGATCGATTAAACCACAAACCCTCAGAGATGAGTGGCGGCCAGCAGCAACGGGTTAGTATTGCGAGAGCATTTATTTCTAAACCATCGATAGTTTTTGCTGATGAGCCTACAGGAAACTTAGATACAAAAACTACATTAGATATTATGGAACTAATTACCAACTTTGCTCGTCAAAGTAACCAGACTTTAATAATAGTTACTCATGATATAGAAATAAGTCACTATGCAGACAAGGTTGTCTATATTAAGGATGGAGAAATTGAAAGAATAGAAGAGCAGAATCAAAGGGGGATAATATAATTGAAAAGGATATTGACTATACTAATTGTTTTTACTTTATTATTTAATATTAATTCATCTCTATATACATACTCTACTGAAACTGGAAGTCTAACAGATATATATATATCAGAGCACAATGGCCTTTCATCCTCAGTATATGAAGGAGACCCCTTTGATTTAACTCTTAAACTTCTGAATAGATCTGGGGAAACACTAAAAAACATCTATGTCACGGTTTTAGATAATGGGTCTTTTTATCCTGATAATAGAGGTTCTAATATTTTTGTTGCTGATGAACTAACTAATGGCATAGATACTTCAATATCTGACAGTCCTATTCGTATTATTTATACTGGTGGCTCAAATCAAAGGCTTACTGTTAAAATAACCTATACTAAAAATGATGAAGTACTCACGGTTACTGATTATATTGGAATTAGAACAGCAAAACTCCCAGAGCCTAAGAAGGAGCCTGAGGTAGATACAACTAAAAATGTTCCTAGACTAGCCGCCTCAACTCCTAGTAACTTTACAATAGAAGCTGGTAAAAATGTATCTTTACCAATTACTATTAAAAATAGTAGTAATCACTCTGCTCAAAATATTGTAATAACTCCATCCTTTGATGGACAAGTTGTCCCTATTGAATTTACTGAATCAACATCTAATTCAATATCATCGATTAGTGCGAATGGCTCAAGAGAGTACAAATTAGATTTTTTTGTTAATCCTACTGCAGAAGAAAAAACATACCAACTTAAGCTAAGCTATAAGTTTACAAATTCTCATGGGAACCCTTTTGATTCTTCAGAGACACTATTTATCAAAATTGTTAATAGAAATACATTTCCAAAATTCTCGATTCAAGAGATTAATTTATCTCCTTCAACTACACAAGCCGGAGAAACTGTAACCTTAGGATTTACATTACAGAATATTGGAAGTTTAGGGGCAAAGGATGTAAAGATAACCCTAAATGGATTAAAAACTAATGGTTTAACTATTTTAAATTCTTCAAATGTAAAGCATATTACTCGAATTTTAGGTGGTAATCAAAACTATATTTCATATGTTCTACATGCTTCAGATAAAATTGAATCTGGACTTCATGATATTGACATCCACTTAGAATATAGAGACGATAGCAATACTAAACACGAAGAAACTCATAAAGTCTTTATACCAGTTAATAATTCTAAAATAAGCGGTAGCAAATCTATCCCAAAGCTTATTATTGATCAATATGTCTCTAGTCCAACTATGGTAAAGGCAGGACAAAATTATAATTTAAATTTATCCTTCTTTAATACCCATAGTGAAAAGGCAGTTCAAAATATAAAAATATATCTTACAGTTGACGAAAAAACTGAAACAAGTGGAAATGTATTTACTCCTGTGAACAGTAGTAATACTTTCTTTATAGATTATATAGAGCCAAAATCTGTTGTTGATAGAAATATTCAACTTTACACTGTACCTGATGCAAAACAAAAAACTTATACTATCTTAGCTAACTTTGAATATGAGGACTTGGAGGGAAATGAATATAAGGCATCGGAATTAATAGGAATCCCAGTTATACAACCAACTAGACTTGAGACTAGTGAATTATCAATTCCACCTTTTGAAGCATATGTTGGACAGCCCTTTCCGGTTTCTCTAGAGTTTTATAATATGGGTAAGGTTACCCTATATAATTTAATGGTTAAAACAGAAGGAAACTTCAGTGTTGAAAATGGTAATTACTTTGTAGGTAATTTTGAATCTGGTAATAACGATTACTACGAAGCATATGTAACTCCTACATCTCCTGGACAACTTGAGGGAAGCATTGTATTCACCTATGATGATCCAGCTGGCGAAAAAATTGAGATAAGAAAAGATTTCTCTGTGAATGTATTAGAAATGCATTTTGAAGAAATGCCACCGGATTTTCAAGAAAAGTTTCCACCTGAAAGTAATAGTAAAAAAACTTTAATTTGGGCTAGTTCAGGAGTTTCATTACTTCTTGCTATGGCAGTAGCAATATTTCTAATTAGAAAGAGAAAAAACAAAGAGAAGGGTATGTTCCTAGATGAATAGTGTAGAGCTTTTTAGAATGGGCATTAAAAACCTTTGGAGAAGAAAATTACGTACATTTTTGACAATACTTGGAGTAATTATCGGCACAGCATCTATTATAACTATGGTTTCTTTAGGTTTTGGAATGAATGAAGGTTTTAAACAGGAATTAAGCCGAATGGGAAGCCTAAACATAATTAATGTAAATCCACCCTATGATATGTACCACGATGGTGGAAAGCCCTCAGGCCCACAACAGAAAAAATTAGTTTTGGATGATTCTGCCGTAAGGAAATTTTCCGAAATAGCAGGTGTTGAAGCAGTTACACCGATTTTGGAGTCACACGTCAAAATAATCTCAGGTAAATTTGAAGCATATGTTTCTATAAAAGGAATTAATCCTGATGTTATGGAACAATTTGAATTTAAATTAAATGACGGTAGACTTCTAGAGTTTGGGGATACATTAAATGTTGTATTCGGGGCACATGTTAGTCAACAGTTTTATAACCCTAAAGCAAGAATGCGTTATGGCCCACCCCCACAATCTAATGTTAATGTTATGAAAGATAAGCTAGAACTAACCTTCGATATGGGATATAGTGAAAATCAAGGAAAACCTAAACATTACAAAATCAATGGAGTAGGAATATTACAGGAAGGGGATTGGGAGAAGGATTACTCAGCCTTTATGCCTATTACCCAACTAAAGAAAAAGGTAGACGAACATAATAAGTCTCAGAATAATAGAAACAATAATAGGTCTCAGTCCCATAGTGGATATAATAGGGTTATGGTAAAAGTAGGAAATATAAAAGAAGTACAGAAAATACAGCAGCAGATTAAAGACATGGGCTTTAATGCCTATAGTTTATCGGATTATTTAGACTCACTACAAAAAACTTCTTCTGTTCTACAGGCTGTACTGGGTGGGATAGGTGCCATATCACTATTAGTTGCAGCTTTAGGTATTACTAATACAATGGTTATGTCGATATATGAACGCACTAGAGAAATAGGTATTATGAAAGTAATAGGAGCATCATTAAAAGATATAAGAAGACTATTTTTATTTGAAGCAGGCATGATTGGTTTTATCGGTGGACTTCTGGGAGTAATACTCAGTAAAATAGCGTCCTACATATTAAACTCTGTTGGCTTTAGATTTATAAATTTCTTTGGGCCTGGTGGTGGAAATACAAAAATATCTATAATTCCACTATGGTTAATACTTGCAACATTAGTATTTACTACTATAGTTGGCTTGGTTTCTGGATTCTATCCTGCCAGACGCGCTATGAAGCTTAGTGCCCTCGAGGCTATCCGAACTGAATAAAATGAGTGAACCACCTAAATCCCTAGGTGGTTTTTTACTAGTTAAAATTTATATTTATTAATACTACTTCAGAATTAGTACCAATTCTAATAGGTGGTCCCCATGTACCAGCTCCTGATGTAACTATTAGATGATAGCTGCTTTCCTTATATAAACCCCAATCCACATCAAAAATTCTCTTTGTAAAAAATCTTCCGGGTAAAATTTGACCTCTATGTGTATGACCTGAAACCTGTAAATCAACACCTTCATCTCTAGCCATAACTATATCTATTGGTTGGTGATCTAGCATAAATATAGGATTCAATCGGTCTATTTCTAGCATAATATCCGACAATTCTCTTCGGTGTATATTTGTAAACCTCTCACTAGCCTTATCCTCTCTTCCAATAATATAAAAACTATCAGCTACTTTTAAAGCCTCATCCCTTAAAACATTAATATTTACACTATTTAAATACTCTTCTATTTCATCTGCTTGACCCCCAATAAACTCATGATTGCCCAATGAAGCATAGACACCATAGGTTGAGTTCAAATCCTTTAATATATCTCCTATCTTTACCTGTATATTTTCATGTAGATTATCATCAATAATGTCACCTGGTATTAGAATTAAATCAGGCTCCAAAGAGTTTACTATATTAACTATATTTCTTAAAAATCTGTTACCTACAATTTGCCCAATATGTAAATCGGAGATCAGAACTACTTTCATTTGATCAATATTTTCTACTTTTTTGTTAATATCAATGGAATATTCAACAATCCGTGGCCGCTTAGCATTAATAGCTCCGTAAGCAACAAGTATTACAGACAATATAATTATTGTAAGATTAATAAGCTTTTTGTTTTCTTCTATTATATTGTGTCTTCCAAATATAGTACGTACGAATAAATTTACAATATCTTTTGCAATAAATAAAATCCACAAATATACAATTAATCCTATCCAATAGGCTCCTATAACGGTAAGTAAAGTGCTTATATTCCATGGTATATACTCATTTCCTATCCTACCTAAAAAAAAGGAAAACCCTAAGAAATAGATAAAAAACCAATATATATTTTTTGAACATTTGTTAAAATTCAGAATACTCAAACCTTTTTTACCTATGTAATAATGTAGTAAAAAATATATACTAATAATCAATAGAAAAAATATTATTATCCATCTACCCACAAATTCACCCCTAACTAGCTAGATTTTAATCCGGCTCCACATAATGGTATTATTACGTTCTGATTAGAAATTTCGTTATTCTCCTTAATATATTCCAGATAAGCTGCTAGAGTTGCAGCAGTTGTCACTTCAACATATAGGCCTTTTTTTGCTAATAGCTTTTGTGCTTCCAGAATTTTTTCTTCCTTAGCTGTTATAATAGTTCCATTTGTTTTACTTATAGCTTCTAATATTTGTTTTCCCCTCTTGGGGTCTGCAATTGCAATCCCTTCTGCTTTTGTCCCATAATTTTCAACAGGGTCAACAACTTCTTTTCCGTCAACAAAAGCCCTAAATATTGGAGCACAGTTTTCTGCCTGTACACCTATAATTTTAGGTAATTTTGATATAAGACCATACTCTAAAAGTTCTAATAATCCTATGTACACTCCTAAAAGTAATGTGCCATTCCCTACAGGTATTACAAAGCTATGAGGTAAACATCCATTTAGTTGTTCATATACTTCATAAACATAGGTTTTAGTTCCTTCATAAAAGATCGGGTTATATACATGACTAGCATAAAAACCATCACCTTTATTCACAGCTTTAAGTGCTTCCTTTGCAGTATCTTCTCTAGTACCAGAAATAATATGAACTTTTGCTCCATGGGCCTCAATTTGTTTTACTTTCTTTTCTGAAGTACCCTCCGGAACATATATATCACAACTAATACCTACTCTAGAAGCATAGGCAGCAACGGAATTTCCTGCATTACCACTGCTATCCTGTATGACCTTAGTTATACCCAATTCCTTAGCTTTAGCAATAAGTACTACTGCTCCTCTATCTTTAAAGGATAAGGTGGGCATTAAATAATCCATTTTCAATAATATATTTTTATACTTATCATCAAATGGAATGATTGGAGTTAATCCCTCACCCATACTAACCTTTCTCCAGCTATGTTCATTTCTGTTAAAAGGTAGCACCTTTAAGTATCTAAATAAACTGAATTCTCTTTTATTAATATCTTCATCAGTAAAATCCAGTATATCTTTTTCTAAGTTTAACATTCCACCACAATTACATAATATTTTAGAATCATTTATAGGGTACTTTGATTTACAATCATTACAAATATAATTCATTTGCTAATCCCCTTTTCTTTTAACTAAAAACCCACCAAAAACAGGTGGGATTTTAGTTAGATTTATATTTTCTCTTTTACAGTCTTGTCAATTATTCCGCCACCTAAACAAACTTCTCCATCATACAGTACCACAGCTTGACCTGGGGTTACAGCTTTTTGTGGTTTATGGAATATAATTTTACATGTATCCTTACCTGTCATCTCAACAGTTACATGTTGATCTGGCTGACGGTATCTAAATTTGGCAGTACAATCAAATTTTTGACCAGGCTCTCTTTCACTTACCCAATGAATATCAGTAGCATAAAGGGCATATGAGAATAGAGCAGGGTTTTCTTCACCTTGAACGACAATTAATGTATTGGTTACTAAATCTTTATCTGCAACAAACCATGGCTCTCCTGAACCTGATCCTCCAATACCTAAACCTTTTCTTTGACCTAAGGTATAAAACATCAATCCATCATGTTTTCCTTTAAATTGGCCATCCGGAGTTTTTATTTCACCGGGAGTTGCAGGAAGATAATGACTTAAAAAGTCTTTAAAATCTCTTTCTCCTATAAAGCAAATACCAGTACTATCCTTCTTTTTAGCTGTTACAAAACCTTGCTCTTCTGCAATTTCTCTAACCCTTTTCTTAGGTAAATCTCCAATTGGAAACATAGCCTTTGATAACTCATATTGGCCTAAAGTATTTAGGAAATATGTTTGATCCTTATTGGAATCAACTCCTCTTAACAGACGATATTCTTCACCAACTTTGTCTATTCTAGCATAGTGACCAGTGGCTAAATAATCAGCACCTAGCTTTAGGGCATGCTCTAGAAACTCCTTAAACTTTATTTCCTTATTACACATTACATCCGGGTTAGGAGTTCTCCCCTTCTTATACTCGTCTAAGAAATATACAAAGACCCTATCCCAATATTCTTTTTCAAAATTTACTGTATAGTAGGGTATACGAATTTGTTCACATACACGCCTTACATCTTCAAAGTCTTCTGCAGCAGTACAGTATCCAAACTCATCGCTTTCATCCCAATTTTTCATGAATATACCTGTTACTCTATAACCCTGTTCTTTTAAGACATAGGCTGCTACTGAAGAATCAACTCCACCTGACATACCAACTACTACATGTATATTACTATTATCTTTCATAAACTAAACCTCACTTTGCTTTTGTTAACATTTCCTTTGCCCAATCCTTTGCCTGAGTAACTGATATTTCCTTATTAGATTTTAAAGGTGCAAAGAAATCAATTTCACCTAAAAATATATTGTTTTTTAACTTATCTTTAAAATGACTAAAGGTTTTACCATTTTGGCCTTCGTGACAACTAAATAAAGCTATTTTCTTATTACTAATATTACTATTCTCTAAAAAAGTTCTAATTGGTGGTGCATATGTCCAGGCCCAAATTGGTGTACCTATAAAAATAATATCATAATCTTCAGCATTTTTGTTTAATGGAAATAACTCAGGACTTTTTTTCATCATGACCTGACTTCCACCCCATAAATATTTCATAAATCCTTTTGACTCTATTTCCTTCTTAGGCTTTAATTCCTCTATATCTGCATCTATTGTATTAGAAATGGTCTGTGCAATTAATTTAGTATTTCCTTCAAAAGAATAATAAACTACTATAGCTTTCATATTATTAACCTCGCTTCGGTAAATTCATTACAAAATTATAAAAATCTTGGTAGCTCCCTTTATGATCTACATTAGAAAGATTGTTTCCTCTCTTTATTATATTATCCTCTATAAGGAATGTTTGAACACCTATTTCTTTAGCGACCATATCTTCCTCTACATCATTGCCCACCATT
Source organism: Serpentinicella alkaliphila (assembly GCF_018141405.1). Taxonomy (NCBI): domain Bacteria; kingdom Bacillati; phylum Bacillota; class Clostridia; order Peptostreptococcales; family Natronincolaceae; genus Serpentinicella; species Serpentinicella alkaliphila. The sequence continues at coordinate 1,892,471 of NZ_CP058648.1, read as the reverse complement.
ATACATTCCTTTGGATTTTTTCCTATGTAATCTAAAATCTCTTTATAGTACTCTCTATTTGGCTTACAGAAATGCATATTTTCAAAGCTTGTTATAAAAGAAAAGTCTTCTTCATTAAAACCAGCCCATTCTATTCTATTAGTTATTGCCTTTCTTGGAAAAACAGGGTTTGTTGCAACTACTAGTTCATAACCTTTATCCCTTAACACTCTAACTGATTCCTGTATAGATTTGTTCTCATTTGTTAATCCCTTTAGTTTAAGAAAGTCATTTTTGTAAAAATCTTCAAATATTGGGGTTAATACTTCCTGTGCATTTGTAGTTTTAGTATAAAAATTTTCGAAAAAAACTTCTGAATTCGTTTTATCTTTGTCCGTACTTAATATCATCTTTTTTGTACATTCAAGCACTAGTTTTGAAAGCTCATTTGGCTCAAAATAGTCTTTAAACTTTGTATTTAGCCCTTTAAGATATTCTTTAATAAAGATATTCATATCTACTGGTAACAGTGTACCATCTAAGTCAAATAAAATAGTTGTAATCATTTGTTCCCTCCTAGCTACATATTATCTCGTAGATATTGGTAGATATGGAAATAGCTCTCCGGCCATACTTTGTATTGGCATTGTTTGAATCCAAACCTTTCCAGGACCCTTTAGTTTGGTTAAAAATAGTCCTTCACCACCAAAGAGTACATTTTTCATACCCTTTACCATCTCAATATTCATGTCTACTGTAGATTCAAACATTGCTACTGAACCCGTATCTACTTTAATTGTTTGGCCTCTTTCTAAATCTATTTCAATTGATTCCCCATCAATTTCAACAAAGGCTATTCCCGTTCCCTTTAGTTCTTGCATAACAAAGCCCTCACCACCAAAGAAACCAGTTCCTAATCTTTTTTGAAATACAATATTTAATTCTACCCCAACTGTAGAACATAAAAAAGTCCTTTTTTGACAAATTATTGATCTTTTGCTTACATCTATTGCTATTATATTCCCAGGAAATGTATGACCAAAGGCTATCCGATCACCATCTTTAGTTGCTTTAAAGAAATTTATAAAGCCACTTTCTCCCATAACCTTTCTTTTAATAAATCCACCTAGCCCTCCATCCATATTAGTATCCATATCAACTGTGTCATCCATCCATTTCATTGCACCTGCCTGACACTTAATAACCTCTCCTCTATTAAGTGTTATTTGAATTAAAGGCATTGTTGAACCTATTATTTTATATTCCATAAATACGCCCCCCTTATTTTTATATTCTCTATAAATTTATAACAACCTATTAATCGTCCTTAAGTGGAATAGAGAAAATAGGAATATATACCAATTTACCATTTTTCCTTGTACTCCCCATTAATGAAACTTTGTTAATTGAAACCAATTCATTAAAGTTTATTACTTGTTCTATATTAACAGAGTCTTCCTTTAATATTACTTCTCTACCTATAGTAATATGCGGAGTATATGCTCTCTCTTCCCTTTCATAACCTAAATCATATAACTCCTGACCTAATGATTGAAAAAGCCTATTTAAATGTTCATTGTTATTTACTCCAAACCATAAAATTTTTTTATTACCTCTTCGAAAATTTCCTATGCCCTTTATATTTATATTAAATTTCGAATGGTTTTCTATTGCTTTTATTAAGGCAGCTTTAAGTTTTTCAACCTCATTTTCTTTAATCTCACCAATAAATTCTAAAGTTAAATGAAAGTTTTCCTCTGCTGTAAAATTACCTTTTAGGCTATTTTCTACAATTATTTGTTGAACTCTTTTCATTTTACTCTTTAGTACAGAATCAAATTCTAACGCGAAAAATACTCTCATTTTATCACCGTTCTTTAGATTTTATAGGGCTTACAAATAATTTCATGAATTTCTGTTTCTAATATTCTGCTAGCGTGTGCGGGTGTAATTATAATTGCGGTGTCAGCTCCTTCTGCGGCTCCACCTATTGCTATTATGGGCTCATTATATGGTATTAAACCTGCATCTAACGCCATCACTGCAATTTCTACTCCTACTTTAACGCCCTGTCCAAGCATCCTTAAAGTATGAGCCATAATTTCAATTGGATAAATTCCTCCAAATCTATTGCTTAAACCTCTCTCTGCACCACTAAGAACGTGTGTAGTAGTTAATACTATAATTCCACTTTGTTGTAATTCTGTTCTTGCATCATCTGTCATTTCATTTTGACCTGGCTTTTCGAATCCATTGGCATGGGTAACACATACTATATTTATGTCATTGCATTTAAGTTTTAGTTTTAAAGCTGTTTCACCTGAGCAGGAAGCAACTACTATATGCTTAATTAACCTATTTTTTGAAGCCTCAATAGCTAATCCCAATGTTTCATCCGTGTTTTCTTTACCTGAATTTTTAAAAACCATTTTATCACCTCTTTAAAAATTGTTCTAGATTTTCTACGTGCTTTAACTCTTCAACCAATAATTCATCTAACACTTTATAAATTAATGTATTTTCCTTATCAAGACTCGTTATTAGAATATCTCTAATTCTTATTATTAAAGCGACATTTTCTTTTTCTATTTGCAACATAAATTCAAGTATCTCATTTAAGTTATTTATATTTGGTTTATGTATTTTACATTTATAATCATTTATAACCTTTGAAGCCTTATCATAAAGGTCAAAATCTATTTCAATATCATTATCATGGCGTATTCTTTCCTTAATACTTGTATATGTTTCAGCATGTCTTTTTTCTTCAAGTGCAAATATGTTAGCTACAGTACGTAGATTAACGCCAATATTTTCAGATTTTCCAAGTTCAACATATATTTTATGAATGAGTTCCTCAATTATTATAATTTTATCTAGTATATCAATTATTGTGTATGACATTTTTCCACCCCTTAACAAATCTATATATTTTCTTAAAAATGTACGGGTAATCTTTTATTTATTTTGACCTCATTTAAACTTACATTACATCCATATGCAATTATCTCTACCCCTAATTCCCTCGCTTTAATTAATTTATTTGCAAAGGCAATATCCATCTCTTGATTAGGAGAAAAACCATTAATTCCAGGGTGCTGTATTAAAAAGATTATTACCCCTCTATAACCTTCTTCAACGGCCAATATCATTTCATCAATATGCTTTCTGCCTCTATCTGTAGGAGCATCAGGGAAGTAACCCCAGCCGTCTCTCTCTAAAGTTACACCTTTCACTTCAACAAAGCATATATCATCACCAGTTAGTTTAAAGTCAAATCTACTTTTTCCGTAAAAGGACTCTCTAGCTATTTCTTTGTAGCCCTCTAGTTCATCAATAAGCCCCAAGATAATCCCCTCTTCAACTATTTTATTAGGCAGTTGAGAGTCAACGGAAACCCATATCCCTTCTTTCTTAACCATACGGAGGTCATAGGCAGTCTTTCTTATTTCTGAAGGCTCAACTGAAAGCATAACTTCAGCACCTTCTACAAGCAACTCACCCAACCTACCAGTATTCATAACATGTACCTGGGTAACTTCTCCATTTATATCTACGAAAGCTATAAACCGATTAACCCTTTTTATAAACTTTGCAAAAACCATGTTGTAATTTAGCTTCATACTTATTCCCTTCTAAATATCTAACTTTATTTCTACAGAATTTAGTTTTTGTTCCATAGTTCCTACTTTATCTCTTCTATCATCTATTTTTATTGTAGTTGCTACTCTCATAGCACCATTTGAAAATGGTACTTCATGCATTTGTTTTATTATATCTAATACATCACTTAGTTCACCTTCTATGACAGTTCCCATTGGAGTTAATAGATATTTTATTTTATCACTATCCTTCAATACCCTATGACAATCGGCTACATATTCACTAATGCTAGTAGATTCAGTTCCAATAGGTATTATAGTAACTTCAATTATGGCCAATTTAAAAAGCCCCTTTCACTTAATTAATTATATATTTTACCATATTATTTTAATAAAATCTTGTTTGAAAAAGTATCTTATATATATTCTTTTCAATATTGTTCATTTTAATTTTAGTTTTTAATTTTTATTACCATTTTGGAAACTATATATATTATTAAATTAAATAAATGAGGTGGTAAAAATAAAGCCTTTTATAGTTAATGAATATGATCCAATAGAGTATTGTATTATGGCCTATCCAAATAATTTACAAATAACTGATCAATATATTAATTCCGTTAAAAGTATTGATCTAAAGCTTGCTTTACAGCAATACGAAAACTTAGTAAATACCCTGAAATCCCATGGCGTTACCATTGAATTCTTAAACCTAACAGGAGAACCATCACAGGTTTTTACTAGAGATATAGGTTTTGTTGTGGAAGATGTTTTATTTATTTCTAAAATGACAGAAAACATAAGGAAAACAGAAACCATGAATATATTGGATTTTTCTAAAAGAAATAATCTTAATACATACATCATGGAAAACGAAATTGAAGGTGGAGATGTGTTAGTTCATAAAAACCATGTAATTATTGGTATAGGTGATCGTTCAACAGGGAGAGCAGTAGAAGAATTAGAAGCTTTTATGAAAAATAGTAATCTTAATTATGAAATTGTGCCTCTTACTTTTGATAAGTCTAAAATTCATTTAGACTGCGTATTTAATATACTTGATGAAGAAACATGCATAAAATCCAAAGGTCTATATAATCCAGAAGCTGTATTAAATAAATTTTCAAAAGTTATTGAAGTTCCCGATAATGAGCTAGACTCTTTAGCACCTAATATAGTTTGTCTAGGTAATAAAAATATACTTACTAGCAATGAAAGATTTGCAAAAATATTAAGTGAAAAGGGTTATAACTCAATATTTATTGATTTTACAGAAATTATTAAAGCTCAAGGAAGTATAGGCTGTGTTATCCTACCCCTAACAAGAATGAGTAAATAAAAACTATAAAGATGAGAGGTGTATATATATGCATACGGTTTGGAAAGGTAGTATTAGTTTTGGACTAGTAAATATTCCAGTTAAGTTACACGCTGCAACGGAAGATAAAGATATAAAACTAAGGCAGCTTCATAAAAAATGTAACAATCCTATAAAATATAAGAAGACTTGTGAGCATTGTAATGAGGAAGTTCAACCGGAAGATATTATTATGGCCTATGAATATACCACAAATAAATTTATAGAGCTTGATAAATATGAATTAGAAAAACTAAAAAAGGACCAAGAGGCTAAGGCAGTAGATATTATTAATTTTGTTAAGTTAGAAGAAATAGATCCAATATATTTTGATCGTTCATATTATTTAAGTCCAGGAGATGGTGGTGGCAAGGCATATTCTCTTCTTAGAGATTCCTTAGCCAACTCCGGTAAAATAGGAGTTGCAAAAATTATGATTCGTTCTAAGGAAAAGCTTGCTGTTGTGAGACCCTTTAATAATGCACTAATTATGGAGACCCTTCATTTCCCAGATGAAGTAAGAGCAATTTCTGATGTTCCTAATATCCCTGAAAATATTGAGCTATCTAAAAAAGAAATGGATACAGCTACTTTATTAATAGACCAATTAACTGAACCTTTTGAACCAGAAAAGTTTACAGATGATTACCGCACTGCTTTAATGGAGCTTATTAAAGAAAAACTTGAAAACGAAAAAGGTGTAGAAGCAAAACAACTGGATAATAATGTTGTTGATATTATGAAGGCTTTAGAAGAGAGTATTAAAAAGACTAAGGCTAAAAAGACTACTCGTAAAAAGACAGAAGAGAGAAAGAAGGCGTAAATTTTAATGTTTTATCCTCTTATGCTACTAGACACCTTCCCAGACCCTTTTTCTGATTCAAATTTTATTTTTGAACCCAAGTATGACGGCATTAGACTTGAATTTTCGAATATTGTTAGTCCGAAACTGTATTCAAGAAATGGTACACAATTAAATATACAATTCCCTGAGATACTTGAAGGTATAAACAAGAAAGTAGTTATTGATGGCGAACTCATTGGATTAACTAAAGAAGGTAACGAAGATTTTGAAGGTATAATGAAAAGATTTCGAATGAAAAAAGAAGATAAGATAAAACAACACATTATTATTAGTCCTGTATGCTACAAAGTCTTTGATATTTTGTATTTCAATGGCAAGGATTTAAGAAATAAACCCTTATATGAACGTAAAGCTATACTAGATGAAGTAATTACAGATAATGAAATAATTAATAAGGTTCCATATATTAAAGAGGATGGAATTAGCTTTTTTACTCAAGTAAAAGAGAATAATCTTGAGGGTATGGTTGCTAAAAAGCTATCTTCCTCTTATATAGGAAAGCGGTCATCCTCCTGGTTAAAAATAATTAATTGGCTTAATGTTAATGCAGTTATTACTGGTTACAGGAAAAAAGATAATGCCCTTTTGTGTAGCCATGAAGATGGAAGGCCTTTAGGACTAGTTCTTTACGGCATAAGTCCAGCCCACCGTGAAGCATTCTTCCAAATAGCAAATAAGATTAAAGATAGTGAGGATTCTCAATTTTATTACTTAGAACCACTTATTAAGTGTAGACTAAAAGGTAGAGGCTTTTTATTAAATGGTATTTTAAGGTCTCCAATTTTTATTGAGTTTATTATTTAAATGCGGAGGAAATTCTATGCCTAAAACCTTAGATAGACATAAAATTTTAATTGAAGGACACGAGCTTCAAATAACAAGCCCTGATAAACCTCTGTGGCCTTCAAAAGACATTACAAAGCTAAAATATCTTCAATACTTAATTGAAATATCACCATATATGCTACCTTTTTTAAAAAATAGAATATTGACAGTAATTAGATACCCCCATGGTGTTGGTGGTGAATTATTTTATCAAAAAAACTGTCCTGACTATGCACCGGATTTTATACAAACATTTAAAACTGAAAATATTAACTATATAGTATGTTCCGAATTACCTACCTTAATTTGGCTTGGAAATCAAATTGCTATAGACTTTCATACTCCATTTAATTTAATTGACTCTGAGAAACCTTCTGAAATAGTTTTAGACTTAGATCCACCATCTAGAAATGAATTTAATCTAGCTGTGGAGGCAGCTTTAATGCTAAAAGAGGTATTAGATAACTTGAAGTTAAAATCATTTATTAAAACCTCAGGAAATAAAGGTCTACAAATATATATTCCTTTACCTGAAAATGAATTTACCTATGATGAGACACGACTTTTTACTGAATTTTTAGCAAATTATTTAGTAAAAAAAGAGCCGAATTTATTTACTATAGAACGATTAAAGAAGAACCGCGGAAACCGCCTTTATGTAGATTATCTACAACATGCCTTTGGCAAAACAATCATTGCCCCCTATTCCGTAAGGGGCAATGATGAAGCACTTGTTGCAACACCTTTATTTTGGGAAGAGGTTAATCAGTCCCTATCTCCTACCCATTTTCCATTAGATGCAATTATAGAAAGACTATTATCTAAAGGTTGTCCATTTAAAGAATTTGAAAAGAGTAAAAAAGCTCAAAGGTTTAATGACGTATTAAATAATTTAAAGTTAATGATATAGAATGACTGAGAAACAAAAGCAAAGCTTAGGACCTATATATATCTTAAGCTTTGCTTGTTCGAATATTTATTGTTATTTATTTTTTTAATCGTTCCTTATATTTATGTAATTTATATGCTAAAAAAGGGACAAATGAAAATATAAAGATAAAATCTTTTGAAATATAGCTTACTTCTCCATTTATACCAAAATGTCTTGGAACTGTGCTAGGTAAAAAAGGATAAAGTACCACTGATACTAATAATGGAACGATTATTAATAAGAATTCACTCGTTCTAAGTTTTGGCAAAATAATCTCCTCCATTTCCAATCATTTAAACAGTTATTTTACTATATAGCTTTACCCCTAAAGTCATTAAAATTTTATATAAGGCAAAGTTTAAGATTCCATAAACAAATAATAAACTAGTAATAGTTACTAACAGTCCTAAATTAGATTTGAATACAAAGAAAAAAGTAACTCCAGCAAAAATACTTCCAATTAACGTATGAAATAAAACATTTAGATTTTGTTTTACTGCCCTTTGTTCACTATCCCAGATAAGTTTAGGGTTATATAAGTCTATTAAAATGCCTATCATTGCCGCAAATGTTGTTCCTAACATAGAAATTATTAATGTGATTAATACTAAATATATATTTATATTTAATACTATTACTGCTATTATACACAACATAGTTGTCCCTATCAAACCCATAATTACTCCAGACATAACTTTCGATACAATTTGAATCTCGTATTTAACAGGTATATATTTACTAAAATAATAATTGAGTCCTTCTCTAGATATAGATGTGGATGTAATAGCATTAGTTGATGTTATAACTATAGCAAGTGCGAAACCTAAAACTACTACATAACTTTGGGGTCTTTCGTTTATTAAATTCAATAGAGAATTTAATCCATCCTGTTGAGTTAATACAGGTAAAAGTAGAATAAATGGAAAAATAAAACTTATTAGTATGCAATTTAAAAAGTATATAGGCGTTCTAAATAATATTCTCAATTCCTTAGAAGTGTATGATAATATTACCGAACTTCTAACTGCACCTTTCTCCAACTGTTTCTTGCTTAATTCTTTCTTTTTGGAACCAACCTCCGATATTCCCGCTACTCCCTTAAAATATATTTTCTCGGCAATAAACAGAAATATAGTATATAGAACGATAGTTATTGCAATAAAAATAATAAAATTAAAAATACCGTTATATGTTGAACTATTCAGTAAGCCTTCAACTAAAAATTTAAGACCTGGAAATACGCTACTATAAAGTTGTATTAAAGAGTTATTACCTTCTATTATTAAATTTTGTAATGCTTCTGGATCTGCAAATACATTATTCATAAATCTTTGAATCAAAATATTTACTCCAAATGCTATAACTAATGCAGTTATTCCACCTACTAACTTGAATAGATCTTTATTTTTTGCAACATTTGAAAATCTCATAACAACCATTACTATTATTGACCCCAAAGTTAAAGGTACTATCGGAAATAAAAGTAGAGTTATTATTGATAAAATATAGTAAGTAATACCTGCACCACTATTGATTCCATATATACCTAAAGATGGCACTAAAATAACTAGTGCTGTTATATACTCATATAGTAGAACTATTAAAAACTTTGCACTAATTATTTCATATGGCTTTAGTGGTAAAGGTAGCAAAGTTTCAATATCATTTGAAAAGTAGAAAGTACTAATAATATAAAATAGTCCGAGAAAAAAAACTAGTAGACCAGTAATAACTATTCCTAGGCTTATTAATACACCTTCCTGCCCTATTACTACTAATACATCATATGTATAATTTAAAAACCTTATAAGATTTATTACTATTGGTAAAAAACTTAATATTATTAGACCCACTATTGCTATTGTCTTAATATTTAGTTTGTTGTTTTTGTAAGCTGAATTAATAATATTCTTAATAAAAACCCTAGATAAAGCAATAAAATTATTCATTTTCTGTCATCTCCAAAAATATCTTTTCTAATGATTCGTCACTTTTAAAATGATTTCTCATCTCATCTAATTTTCCTGTAAACAATATTTTTCCTTTATTTATTATTGCTACCCTATCACAAACCTTTTCAGCCACATCTAGTACATGAGTTGAAAAAAATACAGTTTTATTATTTGCAGTATGTTCTTTCATCATTTCCTTTAACACATAGGCAGACTTTGGATCTAATCCAGTTAAAGGTTCATCAAGTATCCATACGGGTGGCTCATGTACTAAAGCACCCATCACCATTATTTTTTGTCTCATACCATGAGAGTAACTTTGTATTTGATCACCAAGGGCATTTGCCATATCAAAACGCCTCGACATTTCCTCTATCCTATTCAGCCTCTGTTCTGTCGAAACACCATAAATATCAGCCATAAAATTTAAATACTCGATTCCTTTAAGTCTCAAAAATAAATTAGGATTATCAGGTACAAAACCAAATTGTTTTTTTGCCTCTATACTATTTTTGTTTATATCATATCCATTAATACTTATAGTACCTTCATCACACTCTAAAATACCTGTAATCATTTTAATTGTAGTTGTTTTACCTGCTCCATTTGGGCCTAAAAATCCTATTATTTCTCCATCAGGTATCGCAAGACTTATGTTTTCAACTACCTTTTTTGCTCCATTATAGGTCTTTGACACATTTTTTAATTCTATCACAGTAATCCTCCATTCAATACTTTATACGCACTTATTGAATTTAATATATAACAGTATTTACCAACAATCAACCCTCTAATATTTTTAAATAAAAATTAAAAATATTTGGAAAAATAATAAATTTGTCACATTTTTAGGTATTATACAATAATGTGTATTACTCCATACTTTTTAGTTGTATAATTAATATAGATAATATTATTTCTACTTTAGTATAAAAAATTAACGTTCTATTTATTTTAAATTTTAAATTTTTAATAAAATCTTCATATCATTTTAAGTGTCGCTATCTATAATGTATTAACATCAGAAAATAAGAAATGGAGAGATTTATATGGTTACTAAACGACTAGCATTTGCTATTATTATATTATTCGGATTATTTTTTACTTTAATGCCTGAAACCTACGGAGAGCTTTTTAAATCAGTGCCCACTACTAATGTACCCGAAACTGATAATGAAATAGAAAATCCTGAACCTATAGATATAATCGATGAAGAGAATATTATTACTGAAGAGGAAGAAATAAATGAAAATGAAGAGATAGAGGTTCAGCCTGTTCCTGTTGTTGACTCTAGAAAAAAGGTTTTTTTAACCTTTGATGATGGCCCTACTCGTTTAACTCCTAAAGTATTAGATATTCTTAGGGAGCATGATGTAAAGGCGACATTTTTTACTTTAGGAATAATGATGGAAAAACATCCTGAAATCCTACAAAATACTTATAACGAAGGACATATGGTAATACCCCATTCCCATACACACAATTTTGCAATATATAGTACTTTTGATACCTTTTATGAAGATTTTTATATGGTTGAATCGGTGTATAAAAACATATTAGGGTTTGATGCACCGCCATATTTTAGATTCCCAGGAGGGTCTTCTAATCATAGCTCATTTAAATATGGTGGTAGACAGTTCATGCCTCTACTTACTGAGGATATAAAAGAGAAAGGATACTATTATATTGATTGGAACGTAAGCGCAGGTGATACGACACCTGATTATACTAATGGGGCTAAGATGTTGGATAATATTTTTAAGGATGTTAAGAAAAATGATTTTGCAGTTATACTTATGCATGACTTAGAAAAAAATACAAAACTACTTGAAATTTTACCTGAAGTCATAGAACGATTAAAAGAACAAGGCTATACTTTTAGAACCTTTAGAGATATAACTCAAGATGAGCTGGATACTATGGTTAAATTAAGACTAGCAAATAAACCTATAGTTAGGTAGTGAGTAAAACCAATAATTTCATAAAATTATACTCTACTATTAAAATATTGCCCCTATCAAATAGATAAGGGCAATATTTTAGATTAAAAATTTTTAATTTTCATTATTATTTTCTCAAAATCTTATCCATAGATTTCCCCTTTGCTAACTCATCAATTAGCTTATCCAAATAACGAATTTCCTTCATTATTGGTTCTTCCACGTCTTCAACTCGTACGCCACAAACCACACCTTTAATTAAAGTCCGCAAAGGATTCATTTGGGGAGCTTCTGCAAAGAAGGTCTCAAAGTCTGTCTGCTTTTCAAGTTGCACTCCTAACTCTTCCTGACTATATCCTGTTAACCAACAAATTATTTCATCAACTTCTGTTTTAGTCCGTCCTTTTTTCTCCCCCTTTGTAACATAATGGGGATAAACTTTTGAAAAACTCATTGTATAAATATGCTGTTTCGCCATAATACGTCCTCACTTATATTTTATTTTTATTATATAACGTAAAATAACACCTTACAAATATATTTATTTTTTGATTTTACTATTGATTTATTAGAGTTTTTAACCTAATGCTATAAAGCCACCCTATTATAATAAAAATAAACACTTTGGAAATAACAATCTTTTTATGTTAATGTTCAGAGAATCACTGTAACTGCAGTTTTATATTGAGAAAAATACATAATCCGTTGCAAACCATACCTCCGACTCCTCTAGATTACATCATTATTTAATACTAAAGTTTTTTATTATAATTCCAATAATTCAAAAAACAAGTAAATTTAAGGAGGTTTTTATGAGAATAACTAATAATCCTAACCATAATTTTCCTTTAAGCCAAACAGAGATGTCAAAGAGTAGTATAGTCCAAAAAGATACTCAAAATCCTAATATAATACAGGATAAATACACTCCATCTCAAAACAACATTGAAAAAGCAACCTATGGTAAGCCTAACACAAAAGTAGACGAAAAAACTGTCGAAAAGTTAAAACAAGAAAGCGAAAGAACCTATCATCATCTGAAGGAATTGGTAAAGCAGCTTCTTGAAAGACAGGGTCTAACATTTCAAGATATTGAGAATATGGATGCAACTGTAGAAATAGATGAAGAGACTCGTGTTGAAGCTCTAAAAATGATCAGTGATGGAGGACCTTTAAGTCCTGAGGCTGTCAGTGACCGTATTGTAGAGTTTGCTAAAGCTATATCCGGTGGAGATAAGGAAAAGTATGAAACACTGAAGGATGCTATAATATAAAGGTTTTAAAGAAGCAGAAAAAATACTAGGAGGTATGCTTCCAGAAATTTTACAAATAAACTATAATATGGTAATTAAAAAACTTAAAAGATGGATAAAAGAAGAATAGAAAGTAGTAGCTGTTAATTTGCTACTACTTTCTATATATAACTATTGTATCTTTACCTTAAACCTCTACAGAATAGAATATTATGGATTGTAATTGAACTACTTAGACTTTAAACTATCTAACCTTCCTCTCATATTCTAATATTAGAAGGCCCGTCCCTACTTAACTAAGAAAATATTAATAGAATATAAAAAATGTTCTCATACAGAAAATATATTTGAAATATTTAATCACAGGAGAGAAAGTTTTAAAATGAACAACGGTTTCCTTTGTGATTGCCCAGACAATTCACAATGGATACGTTAAAACTATGGAGTTTTGCTCTTGATAACATTTTAGCATTTGATATATTTTTGCCCTTATTTTAAGTTTACTATGGCGTTTCTGCTCTTTATTCTTTATCTAAATGCTAGCTTATCATGAATTGTCCTTTTTACTCAGATTAACCTTTGCTATTTTTTACTAAAATCCCGTCTTTGACAGTTAAAAGAAAAAAACAACCTCCCATGTGTTAATTTAATCTTCTAGCCTTCATCCACGTTACATCTGTGTCTCCAATATACCATTCAACACAGTGGACATTAGTGTCTATGCCAGGATATGGGGTTAGTTTTTTAAATGCTATCCCAATAGCTTGTGGGTCCTCCATATAGTTCGATATAATAATACTTATGTATTATCCTTTTTTAATTATAAATGATTCAAAATCATATTCTTCTGACTCATTTTCTAATTCTTCGGCAGATGCTTTGTATACAATAACATTCCTTTCAGGACGTGAAATTCCAAAGTACCTTCTATCTGCTGAAAAGGTTATTGTTTTATGAATCCTCTCATGCGCATCTAAAATACCGTCTGGGAAAGATGTTGCTGTTACACAAAAAACCTTAATGTCCTCATTGATATTAATTATTTCCATCTCCTTTTCACAGATTTTAGTATTAGGCAAATTCTTTTTTATATTGGCTTTGATACCATATTTAAGAAACTCAAATGTGAAATCCTGATTTTAATAAATATATCATAGCACGTACTTTATCTTATATCTAGATTGACCATAGGTATTGCTTAGATTTTATTTCAACAAACCACATCTATAACTACACCACATATATACTCCCGATCAATAACATACCCTAATGAATAAACTTATTTTATGATTATTAATATCTAAATCCCCAAAAAGCTTCCTAAACAATTTTATTCATTATACTAAAAATTAACAAAAGAGTTTAACAAAATGATTTTAATTTCAAAATCTTAAGAATAACGAGAATAAATGGAAGATAAATTTACGAAAGACCAGATCCTCAAAATCCAAATATATTAGTTATTATAACAACTATCGTTACTAATGTTGCCTAAGACAAATTTTTTCCAAATCAGTATTCTAATTACCTAAAGACAGGTTATATACGATTACAGTATAGAAAATACCCTCACATCACTTTATAATATGAGGGTATCCTTAAGTCTCTTTTTAAAAAATATCCTTGACAGCGTTATCAATTTTATCGCTTCTAAGGCTCGTTTTCAGTAATAGATTAATCTGACCACTTCAAGCATTCTAAAAATCCAGAGTCTAGATAAATATTACTTTTTTTTATTTCCTATTATTTCTTTTACTGTTAGAATTGTTGTTAGAGTTGTCTGTTATACTATTCACAACATTAGTTGTTCCATCAACAACATTCATCGCAATATTTTCTGTTGTTTCTAAAGCACTATGGACTGTCTGAAATGCAGCCCCTGCTGTATTTTTCAAGCTGTCAGATACACTTCTTTGTTGATTATTTTTATTGCTTCTATTCCCGTTGTTTTGGTTATTGTTAGACATTCTACTTCACCTCCTAATGTAGGTTGTGTATTATATCATTAATTATACCTACCTATAGTCCTTTACAAGTGCAGTGCTCCGTTAGAACTCACTTAATCCTATAAAATATAGGATTATTAAAGCTTGATTTTTTTACATCTAATCCAATCTGAGACATCAAGTTCATAGGTTTTCAAATAGTAATCTGTTAGGCTTATACTAATGATAAATATCTGATTTCCTTGTCATTACATAATCTATATTTCCTGTGACATATAAGTTATCTATAAACTTATTATCACTTGATTTTGATAGTCCTAATAATTATTTTAAGCCCAGCCTTTTATCTTTCGAGGTTCTACTATATTTAGTTTTTGATAATTATTATATCCTGACTTCAGAACATAAATTAATAACAAATAATGAGTAAATGTCTAATTTTTAACATTTCTCATTATTTTTTTATTTATTAACACTCACGACTTGTCGTGGTGTAGAATATGATGTATAATATAGTTAGAGGGTTTTTGTGGAGGTGTAGCATGTATATTAGTAAATCTAAAAGACCAAATGGTAAATATTTTATATCAATCGCTAAGGGGATTAGAGATCCCAAAACTAAGAAATCAAAAAAAATTCAGATTAAAGGTTTTGGTACTCATGATTTAGATTCTAAATCAGGTAAGGAAGCTCTTGCTCAAGCTGAAGCAGATCTAAAAGAAATGATTAGACTGGATGAAGCTTCTCAAGGATTTGAAAACTTTGAAGATTTCATTGAATCATTGTCAAAAGATAAGCTTTCTCTTAATCATAAAAACTTAGGTTATCTTCCATACCTAAAAATCTTTAACCAATTGAAATTACCTAACTTTTTACTAAAATGGTGAAAGATTCTAAACTAGATTATTCCTTTAGTAACTTAATGTTCTATCAGGTACTTGGTAGATTATTTAATCCTTCAAGCAAGCTTGAAGTGGCTTCTAGAAAAGATGATTTCCTATATGATTTCAGTTTTGTGAATAGCGATAACATTTATTCTTCCCTAGATGTTTTTTCTGGATTTAATAAACATAAATCTAAAGCACTAACAGATGGAGTTCAGCTCATAAAAAACATGGAAATCCTCTTAGATACCGTTGATTCAGAGGCTAAAAAAATATTAGAATATAACATTAAAAACACTTCTGATGAATTGGAACAAAATATAGCTACCTATGATAAAAATTTTGAAATGAATGAAAATAAACTTTTCAAACATTTAAATGATCATATAGGAAAGATTATTCCAGATAGAAATATGTCATTAGCATTTTATGACTGTACAACCTATTACTTTGAGTCTTTTGATGAAGACGGATTTAGAGAAAGAGGTATGAGTAAGGATAATAAAAGAAATGAAACACAAGTTGTTATGGGCTTACTAATAGACACCAATGGGATACCTATTTCTTATAGGCTTTTTAAAGGCAACAAACATGAATTACATACCATGGAAGAAGTCATTGACGATATATTAAATAATTACACCATAAAAGAAATCATAATAGTGGCTGATAGGGGCTTAAATTCAAGGGCTAACTTAGAGATGATTCGAGGTAAAGGGCTTAGTTACATTGTAGGTTCTAAGGGCAGTGCAGTTCCTAAAGATTTAAAAGAGAAGAAATTTAATTCATCTTGGAACATAACTTCTAATGCAGAAGCTAAATACAAAAGCGGATATATAACCAGTAAAAGAAAGGTGAGTCAGAATGATGAAACCTATGACGAATTAATCATAAAAAAATATTCAGATGTCTACAAAGAACGTGAGATGTTTAAACAAGAGAAAATGATTGAAAGAGCTAAAAAGAATATAAAGGATTTTACAATCAATTCAACAACTAAATCCAAAAGCAAGTATTATAAAGCAGTAGAAAACCCTAAAGAAAAAATAAACATTGAAATTGATGAGGAAATAATTAAACAAGAGCAAGAAAATTTCGGATATTTTTACATTGTTACAAATAAAGTGGATATGAACCCAAAGAGATATAATGGTAGCTTATAAATCTCTATATAAAATTGAAGAATCCTTTAGAATATTAAAAACAAATTTAAAAACAAGACCAGTATATCACTTTAAAGAACGAAGAATTAGGTCGCATTTTTTAATTTGTTATTTAGCCTTAGTAATGCAAAGAATATTAGAGTATAAGTTAGCAGTGAATAAAGTTGAATTATCTACCTATGAAATAATCAATGGACTAGAAGGATTTATAATAGATGAAATTGATTACAAAGTAGACAAATTATATATAATGTCAGACAAATTACTTAATAGTAAAATAAACAAAGACATATTTAAGATTGAAAAGAATGTTCTGCTAAGTAATGAAATCCCCAATATAATTAAAAAGATGTAGTGAACGTAAAACAACAATAAAAAGTGCTGAAACTTCTATAGACAGACGATTACAGCACTTTTTCTTATGAATGATGTTCCAAAGTCAGGTTATATCTGAGGAATTTTTCTCATAAAAAACTACAAGTTTCAACTAAGGCCTCTGTGACTTCAGGAAACATAGGTATTGAACTATTCAATCCCGTATGATCTATTCCTAACAATTAATCTGTTTTATTTTAGTGAATAAATATATATGCTGTAGCTAGATATTGGGCTAACATTGAAACTAAAACAACAACAGAAGAGGCAATAAACCCTAAACCAATTGGTTTTATTCCAGACTTAATCATCTTTTTTAAGTTAGTTTTTAATCCAACAGCAGCTAGTGCCATAGTCATTAGAAACTTGCTCAAAAAGCTTAAGGTAGTACTTATTTCAGATGGTATTAAGCCTAAGGAGTTTATTATTGAACTTAGTAAGAATAATAGAATAAACCAAGGAAAAACATTACTAATTTTGTGAGACTCCTTGTTTTCCTTATCACCTTTATACATTACTATAGCAGAATAAATCAATGTTATAGGAATAATGGCTGTTGTTCTAGTTAATTTAACTATTGTGGCATAATCTCCTGCTGCATTACTAAATGCATAGCCAGCAGCTACCACTGAAGAAGTATCATTAATGCCTGTACCTGCCCACAAACCATAGGATAAGTCTGACATATTAAGTAGTATACCGATTAAAGGAAAAGTAACAATCATTAGTACATCGAATAAAAATACAGAGGAAATAGCATAGGCTATATCATTTTCATCTGCGTCAATTATAGGAGACAAAGCAAGTATTGCTGACCCTCCACATATTGCAGTTCCTGTGCCAACAAGGGCTCTTAGCTTTTGGTTTATATTAAGAATATTACCAAATGAATATGCTGATAAATATGCTGCAGAAACTGTAAAAATCATAACAAATAAGGCGAATCTTCCGACCGTGAAAACTTGATTTATATTTAATCTTGTACCCATTAGTATAATTGCAAATTGTAATACCCTTTTTGATACAAATTTAGCACCCTCATCTATACCAGTGTTTGAGTTTATAAAATAGTTTAGTGCCATTCCTAATACTAAAGAAATTATACTACTTCCTATAATACTAGGTGTAATTCTAGCTACAAAAGTTGCAGTAATAGCTATTGTTAATGATACGAAAAACCCTTTAGAATATTTATTGATACTAGAATTTGTCATAATATATCAGTCCTTTACTTTACAATTTAGCACTTAATTATATTAGACTTAAAGTAACCTGTAAACAAGTAGGAAAAAACATATTAAATATATAAAAATAGGACATCTCAGTCCTATTTTATCATTTTTTTCTATTTTTATTTAATTTCCTATTTATAGTTGAGGCATCTATATCCAGATGCTTTGCAGCCTCTTTAATTGAACCATATTTTTTTATTGAATGGCTTATTAACTTTGCTTCAAAGTTTTGAGTAGCCATCTTTAAGGACATACCCTCATAACCTTCCTTATAGCTTGAATATTCGCCGCCATCTTCCTGGGTTTTTATATCTTTTTTTATAATATACTCAGGTATTATATCTTCATTTATTTGCTTCTCACTAGAAATGACGACAATTCTTTCAATTAAATTTCTAAGTTCCCTCACATTTCCTGGCCAATTATAGTCTAAAAATTTATTTAATACACTAGGGGCTAGCTTTTTATCCATATTATATTTCCTATTAAAATCATTTAAAAACTTAATGCTTAAAGGTATTATATCGTCCTTTCTCTCTTTTAAGGCATATATATATATTGGAACTACATTTAGACGATAATATAAATCATCTCTAAATTTTCCTTTTTCAACCATTTCTTTAATATTTTTATTAGTCGCAGCAATTATACGGACATCTATCGGCATAGATTTATTTCCGCCTAATCTAATAACCCTCTTATCTTCGATAATCTTTAATAATTTAACTTGCAAATCTAGTGACAACTCAGATATTTCATCGAGAAAAATTGTACCATTATTAGCTAGTTCAAAAAGCCCTATCTTACCTTTACTGCTTGCTCCAGTAAATGCACCTTTCTCATAACCAAATAACTCTGACTCAATAAGATTTTGGGGTATAGCACCACAATTTACCTCTACAAAACACCCTTTTGATCTAGGGCTATTTTTATGTATAAATTTTGATAGTTCTCCCTTTCCTACACCTGTTTCTCCATTTAATAGCACTGTTGTATCGACCCTTGCTACCCTTAAAGACATTTCTATAACCTTGTACATATTTCTATCCCTGACTACTATTTCTGGCGTATCTATAAGTTTGCTTTTTATATATTCTAATTCAGTTAAATATCTTTCATTTAAGGCTTTTGTATCCATAAGCTCTATCTTTAAATCCACTAATTCAGAAATATCCCTAACATTTGTTACAACATGTGTAATTGTATTCTTAAAAAATACAGGTGTACTAGTTACTAAAACCTCTTTAGACTGCTTTATAAGCTGCCTTATTGTTACCTGCCTTCTTTCCTGAATTGCTAATAATGAACTAGACTGACTGAAAAGACCCTCTTTTACTAAGTCGTTCATATTCCTTCCTAATACTTCTTCAGCTTTAATTCCGGTAATTCTCTCGTAGGCACTATTTATCATAAGAGTATTGGCTTGACCATCAGTTACGTATATACCATCATAGGAAGAATGAATTATACATTCCAGGGTTTTATTAAGCTCCTTATATTTATCGATTTGATCAACTATATTTTTATATTTTGAAATATCTTGCAGAATATATGCTTTTCCACTATATCCCATTAAATTATCTATTAATAGTGTACTCACACTTAATGTTTTATTTTTATAATGAAGCTTATCAAACTCATCAATACCTTGCCTCTCAAGTTTGTCTAATTCCTCTAACAAAAAAAATTCATATAAGTGATGATTTTCATATGAATCCACTAGCTCAAGAATCTCTTTAGCTCTTTTATTCATATACTTTATACTAAAATCATTTTCTACGATTACAACACCATTTATAGAATTGTTTAAAACATACTCAAGTAGTTTATAATTCATTTTCATATTCATCCCACCTTAGAACTGTGAATATATTTATTTTCTAGAAGTTAATAAGGTCTTATATAAATATATTAGCTTGTACTACTTTTTATTCGATATTAATATTTAGAAAACCTTTTTCTATCACTATTTTAAATCTACTTATTATTTGTATAAAAAAATCCCCTGACGGGGACTGTGTTTAAAAAGGAATACACTCATCATCTTCTTCTAGGTATGAGTGTTTTTCTTCTTTTTGTTCACCAAAATAATAAAAATCCTCATTACAATTAGGGCATACCATAATCGGCATACCTTTTCTATTTTTATTTTGTTCTTCGTCGTACTCTTCGTCACAGTAGGTATCCAAATCTGCAAACTCATCCACAATATCTGCGGGAGCCCACTCCAAATACTTACACTTCAAACAATGATATTTGTACAACTTTTCTTTGTAATGGCGCTCTACTAATGGGCTCATATAATATTTCCTCCATATCCCTAGATTCTCTTATATCATATATCACCCCATAGTCTTTATGCCATATTCTCCATAAAATTTTTTCAGTGGTACATTTTACACATAAAAGTGGATTTCTTCCGAAATTCTCTATAATCCTCTCTTTCCAGGTCTTTTTCTTTTCAAAACTTTTTCTCTTATCCCTAAGCAATTTTTCTATAGACTTTTCCTTCATAAAATTATATAGATGCACTATATCCTTGGATATCTTATTTCTTCTCCTTGAATACAGTCCATATCTTCTTACTGTCTTGAATCCTTTAGGTACTATATGTTGTGTTATTTTTCCTATAAATTCTAACACATCCATAGTTATCTTTACTTTTTTTCCATCGTTATGATCTTCATACCAAAACGTAACCTTTTCTCCATCATATTCCTCTATTCTATATTCTGCTATAGCTGCTCTAGCAAGATATCTTCCTATGTACTTTACTGCTTGTCTTGTATCATTCAGTTTTCTCTTTGCATTAACATAAAACCCATTTGGATATCTTTTATACATCTCACTTATTAGCTGCCTGGTTTCATAACTATTAAAATATTTCTTAATTATTTCTAGTAGCACCTTCTGCCATGCTTTCTTCAAAAATGGATATGGTATATATTCAACACTCTTCCACCAATTATTATTTCTATCTATTGCTCCCTCTGTTACTAATGCATGTATATGTGGGTTCCATTTCAAATCTCTTCCAAAGGTGTGCACTACAGCTATTATACCTACTTCATAATCACATTTCCTATTATTTTTATACCAATATGAAATTACGTTGTATACTGCATCCTGCAATTCTTTTAATAATTCTCTCCTTGCATAAAAGAAGTTTCTCAGTTCCTTAGGCATTGTAAATACACTATGTCTATGCCCTACCCTTAACATGTTCTGTTGTTTGCTTTTTTCCCATTTTAGTGTATATACTCTTCCGCATTTATTGCAAAACTTGCTTTTACATGTAAATGGTACTTTCGTTACACTAAAACAATCCTCACATATATATTCGGCATATCCATTTTTAACATCGCTACAATTTATAGCCTTATTTACTAGATCATCTATATGTTCTCTCATAACCTTAGGAACTCTAGACCAGTATGTGTTTTTAAAGTCCTCATATCTATCTACCAATATCTCTTTAACTGTTATCTTTTTTCTATTCATATCTCAATCATACCATATGTTATCCACAGATTTTTAATTTTATAATTTCCTATAGAATTAAAAAACTGCTTAATAGACTATATAAAATCTATTAAGCAGTAGGCATAAAATTATTTAATTATCCTATCTAACATATTTATTCAACTGTCTCAGTCTTTTTTTGCTTTTTTAGTTTACTAATATCTGATAACACAAAGAATAATACGATACCAACAACAAATCCCCAGGCTGCTCCCCTAGTGGCTAGTACAGCACCCATTACACCTGCAATCCCTCTATCTGCATCATTTTCACAAATATTCATAGCTAATCTTGCGCAAACATAGCCTTGAACTAATAATGTTAATGATAGGGCAACTGGTAGTACTGGCTGTACTAATGAAACTATTGGAACCAACGCAACTGCAACAAGTGTAGTTAATCTAAAGGTACCAACTCCGCTAAAGATTGAATCCATGGCTTCTCTGCCCTCTTGGTATCTTTGTGAAACCGCAGCTGTTACTGCAGCCCAAAGGGGACCTGCTAAAGTAACATAAGGAGCTATTAGTGCTAGAATAATATTTCTAAAACCACTTACTAGATTAGATCTATTTGAGTTAAAATCTATTACTTCATCTGGCCTTGCTTCATCAGCCTCTTTTATAAGAGCTTCCCCAGTTGCAAAATCGCCAAATGCTATAATATATGCAATAAAGGCCATCGGAATAGCTTGAATAAACAAGTTTACTGCTGGAAAACCAATTCCAAAAGGACTTACATTTTTAAATAATTCTCCTACCTGTGGAATTTTTATAACAGACCCTATCTCTATTTGTGGCATAGGCAACTCACTAAATAATGGGCCAACAATAATCGCAACAATTATTGCAGGTAGCATTCCATACTTTCCAAGTAAGTTTGCAGCTTGAGAACTCTTCCTCAAATTTTTAAATCCATCTGAGAAAAGAATATAGTAAGCAATTAAAGCACCAATTAAAATTGCCATAGGGTATGATCCAAATCTTCCACCCAATTTAAATTCACCTGTTACTGCTGCTATGGCAGCCCCTAGTAAAATCCCAGCTTTCAAAGAACTAGGTACTATTCTTATCAATTTACCAGCAACCCCAGTTATGCCCATAATAATAAACATTAGTCCTACTAGAATTTGTAATGCTATTAGCGCCTGTATCCTTTCTATACCAAGAGCATACTCATTTAAAAATGCAATTGTTAAAGGTATAGAAGGTGTTATCCATCCCGGAACTACTGGATCACCTAAAAGAGAATGAAGACTATATAAAATTCCGTTAATAATAACCATTGACCATGCTAATTCAAAAGATATACCAAGGGTTCCTGTTAAAATAGGTATTGCCCCTAGACATGTAGCACACATTAATAAGCCCTGTAAGCATTCGGACCATTCCCATCTATAGTGTATAAATGGAAGCCTTATTTTGAATATACCTGCTGCAAAATATGGTTGTTCTCCACCATAACTTCTTTTCATAAATTAACCTCCTCATTAAATTAATCTATCTACTATCTCATAGAAAATCTTTTGTAGATTTCATAAACTTTTATCAGAAGTTAATTTTCATGTTATAAGCTCTTATACTTTAAAATAGCCTTTTCTGTCAGTATTTCTCTAAAGCTAGGATGTGCTATTTTTATTAGTTCTTTAGCCCTCTCTCTTAAGGTTTTTCCCTTTAAATTTGCAATACCGTATTCGGTAACAATATAGTGAACGTCATTTCTGGATGTTGTAACAGCTGCTCCTTCGTCAAGAATAGGTGTAATTCTAGAGATTTTCCCTCCCGAGGCCACCGATGGTAATGCAATAATTGATTTTCCATCTTGGGCTAAGGAAGTACCCCTAACAAAATCTACCTGGCCACCAGTACCACTAAACTGCTTATATCCGATAGTTTCTGCTGCAACCTGACCCATTAAATCCACTTGTATTGCTGAGTTTACTGAAACCATCTTATAATTTTGTGCTATAACAGCAGGGTGATTAACATAATCTACAGGATACATTAATACACTAGGATTATCGTTTACGAAATCATATAATTTTTTGCTTCCCATAAGGAAAGTGGCAATAAATCTATCCTTGTGTAGGGTTTTCAACTTGTTTGTGACGTTACCATTCATAACTAATTCTAGTACCCCATCCGAAAACATTTCGGAATGAATTCCTAGGTCACTTTTTTCCTTAAGAAATGACAGTACTGCATCAGGTATTCCACCTATGCCTAACTGAAGAGTTGAGCCGTCCTCGATTAAACTAGCACAATATTCTCCTATTTTTCTTTCGACTTCGCCAATTTTAGGGGTTGGCAGCTCTAAAATTGGTTGGGAAGATTCTACAATATAGTCAATCTCACTAATATGAATAAAGCTTTCTCCATGTGTTCTAGGCATCTGATCATTCACTTGAGCAATAACTAATTTTGCTTTCTCAGTAGCGCTCTTTGTATAATCTACAGAAACCCCGAAACTACAATAGCCCTGAATATCTGGTTTAGAGACTTGAATTAATGCTACATCTACTGGCAAAATATCCTTTTTAAAAAGTCTTGGTATTTCAAAGAAAAAGCTTGGAGTATAGTCACCTCTACCTTCAGCTATGGCACCTCTTGTTTTCCCTCCTAAGAAAAGTCCATTATGTCTAAAATGTTTTTCCATTCCTGGACTCATATATTCTCCTTTTCCTAGAGGAACCATATGAACTACCTCTACCCCAGTATAACTCTCATAGTTTTTTACCATAGCCTCCGTAATAATTTGTGGCTCTGCAGCAGCATGAGCAACAACTACTCTATCACCAGACTTTATGTTTTTCACAGCCTTTTCTGGAGTAACAACCTTGCTTTTATATACCATCTGCCAGTCTTTCATTATGCTCTCCCCTCTCATTGATAAAATAAACTTGAACGCACTACACCCTACTATTCTTTAATATCAAACAGGTCTATTACTATTTGTTACTTCATCCCTAAGTTAGATTGATTTTGATATCACACTTTTTGAGCTTGAGTCGAGTCAGTAGATTACTACCCTTCCAACAAGAAGGTATACTTCTTGATTTAACTTACGTAAGTTTTCATACTTACTTGCAGTTTTCAGAGTCATTTAATCACTCATCCATAACATCTGCATTTATATATTGCATATATTGTGCCAAGTTGTTATTGTAAGTTTTAAAAATATAATCTAGTAATTTCAATAGTTGTACATTTTTAAATCAATTTAAAATAAAGAAACAATGTGTTTTTGCAACAGAATACAATTTGGACTAGTGCATTTTTACACTGTATTGCGAGTTTGCATTATAAAATAAAAAGACTGAGTAAATTATTACCCAATCTTTTTATTGATTTTTTACTTATTCAATTAATAATGAGGGGGACTCATTGTTAATTAGACCTAATTTAAATACTTATCTATGCTGATTTCGCCTCTTTTTCTACCTTTGGGGCTACCATATCTCTTACACCTATTACTAAGTGAAGAATAACACCTACAGCTAATCCCCATGATGCTCCCCTAAAGGCTAGGAATATTGCCATAATACCTGCAACCCCACGTTCTTCTTTAGTCTTAAGCATTTCCATGGCTATATATGCGCAAGCAAAACCTTGAACTATTAATGTTAAAGATAATCCCGCTGGAAGAGCTGGACGAAGTAGTGATATTACTGGAGTAAAGAATGCAGCAATTGCCATTGCGATAATATACGAACCCATTCCACCAAAAATACTATCCATTGACTTTCTACCGTGTTTGTATCTTTCTACAGCTGCTATTGTTCCACCTGCCCATAGTGGTCCATTTAATGGGGCGTATGGAGCAAATAATCCCATAATTAAGTTTCTAAAGCCTGAAATCATATTAGATCTATTTGCGTTAAAGTCAATAATTTCGTCTTTTCTAACTTCATCCGCATCTTTAGTAACTACCTCTGCAAGAACGAAGTCTCCGAAGGCAATAATATATGCAGCAAATACTAATGGAATAGCCTTAACAAAATACTCAAGTGGTGGGAATCCCGGAGCACCAAATACAGTATATCCACTTATTAACTCACCAAATCTTAAGCTTGAAAAACCCATTTGAATTTGAGGCATTGGTAGTTCTTTAAATAGTGGACCAAGAATTAGCGCCACTATAAATCCTGGTAGCATACCAAACTTAGATAATTGATTTAAGAAGGTATTTTTGTCCTTTGCAACATAGAATCTCCAAGAGAATAATACTAGATAACAAATTACAGCCCCTGCCATAATTGTAATTTCCATACCCTTCATTCTACCGTTTGGATTAACAACACTATGAACTGCTGCTATCCCAGCCCCTAGAATAATACCCCCTCTTAAGGAGACTGGTACTTTACTTACAATCTTTTTAGCCCATCCGGTAACTCCCATTAGAGTGAATACGACGGCCATCGAGAGCTGCAAAGCAATGATGGAATGTATTCTGTCTACCCCTGGCTCAAAACCGGCTGCATATCCTAATACTAATGGTATTGCTGGTGTAATCCATCCTGGGAATAATGGATCACCGAAAGTTGGATGTAAAATATATAAAATTCCGTTTAGTATCATCATAGTAAGGGCTACTTCAAATGATACTCCTAATGTTTCTTGCAAAACTGGTATTGCTCCCATAGGCACTGCTACCAGTAACGCTCCTTGAATTGCCTCTGGCCACTCCCACCTAAAATGTACGAACGGGATTCTTAGCTTAAATGGTCCAAATGGTACATAAGGTTGCTCTTTTCCGTTTTCTCTTACAATCGCCATAATTTACCCTCCTAGAATTTTATTTTAAACCTTAAGATTGCACTAGAAGTATTTTTATTTGTTACCTCTCCCAGAAGGGAGAGATAACAAATTATATTAAACTTTAAATCAAAACTTTTAATACACTTACATATAGTCAGGCGATTTGCTATTATTAATTTTTATTTCTTTTTAGGTTCTACGATTTCCCCGGTAATTCCTGCAATTCTTTTTGCATCAGCAGCATAATCTTCCCACTTAGTTAAAGCCTTAACTACCATCTTAGCGCCATCTGGTGAACCACCACCATGCATACATCCAGGAATACCTGCGCCTACAGTTAACCATTCTGCTAAACGAGCAGCTCTAGTTCTTGATTCTCCATCGGTTGCAGCTTCTAATGCTTTATATAGATGCTCTCCATATAACTCAGATTGGAAATCTTTATATGATGGAATACATCCGGTTTCAGCAATACCACCACTAATATCTTGAGTAATAACTTTTGTTTCATAAGGAAGTTTAGCTACTTGAGTTTTATTAACATGAGCTAATAAAGCATCAGGTATATAAAGTCCAGACTCATGCTGTTTTCCTGCTAACATAGCGCCTAAACCAGTTCCATAGTTAATTTCATTATTAATGGCCATTTGAGTTAATTTATCTTGAAATACCTTTTGAGATAAACCATTTGCTCTAGCCATATTTATTGCTGCCCCTATCATAACATCCCCTTGACCAGCAACACATGCGCCAATTGCTGCTCTATAAATTGCTGCGAAGTATCCAATTATTTTACCACTGTATTTATACTCACCAGCCATAAATACACGCTCATTTGGTACAAATACATCATCAAATATTAAGTATGCTTGTGTAATTGTTCCGACTTTTGGAGCATCCCAGCCCTCTTCTTCTTCACGAGTATCACTTGGTTTTCGTGTAATTACGCATGTAAGTCCTTCAACATCTCTTGGTACTGCTACTGCTAGACAGAAATCCTTTTCTGATTCCCCGTAACCACCACCAGGAACAACTATAATCTCATTAGCTCCAACTATACCACAAATTTGAGTTTTGTATCCTCTTATAACGATTCCATCTTCTCTTACTTCTTTAATGTGTACATGTGAATCTTTATTTTTTTGTTGAGATGGTTTAAGAGATCTATCACCTTTTGCATCTGTAATAGCCCCTGCTAGGGCTAGTGCATTATCTTCTACGTATTTAAAATAGTTTTTAAGGCGCTCATGATAGTTAGTACCATATTCTTTATCCATTTCCTGTGTAACAGCCCAAAGCACTGTCATTCCAGTCCAACCAGCACAGGTTGCTCCTTTACATGTTCCAGAATGTCTATATTGATGTCTTTTCATTCTTGCATTGTGCATTTGATCTTCAGCAGTTTGTGGTAATGTATTCCATCTGTGTGCTATTTCCCCTGTTAAGTGAGATTTTGCTGTATAAATATATGCATCTTTCTCATCAAAGCTCATATCATAAGAATGTGCTACTGAAGCAACGTGCCCTCTTGTTACTGGATCTGTTGTTATATCTTCAATCAATCTATCCCACTTGTACACGTTTGGTCTCATTTTTCTTAAGCTTTCCTTATATTGTTCACCTGTTTTTAATGCCATTATAAATTCCTCCCTTTTTTGGTTGATAATTTTTATTAAACTAAAATAATGTACTTATTATTTCTAAAGTCTACTCCCACTCCCTCTCATCATTTTTGTGTATTTTTTAATTCATTGGCTGTGTTATTAAAGTTACTTATTTATTTATGGAATAAGATGCATTTTTCGTGCAGCTTGTGTTAACTCTTCTCTAAAGGCTGGGTGTGCTATTGCTATTAACGTCTTTGCTCTTTCGGATGCAGTCTTTCCTCTAAGTCTTGCAGCCCCAAACTCTGTTACTATATAGTCCACATCATTTTTTGTACATGTAACGTGAGACCCCTCAGTAAGTGTAGGCTTAATTTTTGATATTGTATCCTTTTTAGCTGTTGCATAGGTGGTTATAAATGACATTCCACCCTTTGAATAGCTAGCCCCTCTAACAAAATCTGCCTGACCACCGGTTCCACTAAATTGGCGGGGTCCTATAGACTCTGAAGCTACCTGACCCAGTAGGTCTACCTCTAAAGTTGCATTAATAGACACAAACTTCTCATGGGAAGCAATTACATTTAAATCATTAACATAATCTATAGAATGGAATTCAACACCCGGATTATCATCTAGAAAGTCATACATTCTTCTACTGCCTGCAGCAAATCCAGCAATTGTTTTATTATTGTTAATATTTTTCTTTCTATTTGTAACTACTCCAGCCTCAATTAAGTCCACCATTCCTTCTGTGAACATTTCACTGTGTATACCTAAATCTCTTTTATTTTTTAATGCTTGTGCTACCGCATTTGGAATCCCACCAATTCCTAATTGAATAGTCGCTTCATTTGGAATTAAATCAGCTATTATATTTCCAACAATAGCATCTTTTTCAGTTATTGGTGCATCCCCAAGTTCAACTAGAGGTAAATCGTTTTCACATATAGCATCAACTTCTGAGATATGAACAAAACCAGTTCCATGAGTTCTTGGCATATATTTGTTTACTTCTAGAAATACCTTCTTCGCTCTAGATAGCTGAGCTCTCGCATTACTTACAGAGACTCCAAAGCTAAACCAACCATGCTGATCCATCGGCGATACTGTAGCGTAGAAAACATCAGCCTCAACAAATTCTCTCCACAATCTTGGTGCATCCTTGTAATAACATGGCATAAAATCTGCTCTTCCTTCTTGAACAGCCTTTCTTGCAAATCCACTTGTAAACCATGCAACGTGTTGTAACCTATCCGACACTGAAGGAGATAAATACGCATTATTTCTTAAAGTTAATAGCATATGGTGCTTTATTCCTGTTAACTGCTCTTCTTTTACTCTCGTAGCTAAAGCTTCAACCAGCCCGATTGGTTCTCCTAAAGCACAAGTACTTGCACAAACATCACCGGATTTTATAGCTTTAACTATCTCTTTTGGAGAAGCTAATTTGCTTATATACATTTCTTGCCATCTATTCATTTTATCGCTCCTTCCTATTTAATTTGTTACTACATTAACAAAGCAACAAGCATGCCAACATTATTTATATAAATGTTATTAATGAAAAATAATTTTGAATTCTTGCAATTTCAATATGTTCAACAGTTGCAAAAAAATAAAAAATCCATTTAGCCCTAGACCAAATGGATTTTCTATTATATCATTTTTAATTTATTAAATTATATGATTTGCTCATGCATCAGTGATAAGTTGCAATCATAAGTTGTTGTATATGCACTATTTAATTTTCAACAGATGCGTATTCACATCTGCATGATGCTATGATGCATCGTGCTTCTCTATACTATATTGCTTTATTTTTCTTACTACTGTTGACTGGTTAACGCCTAACATTTTAGCCACTTTCCTAGTAGTTACATATTTATCTAAGGCCTTTCTTATTAGTTGTTGCTCTACCTCTTCTATAGCATCCTTAAGAGGAATAATGCTATTTAAAGTTACCAACTTACTAGCTGACAATTCCTCTTGTAAAAAGACCGGCAAATGCCTTATTTGAATCTGTTCTTCATCTGTCAATACAACTAATCTTTCAATCATATTCTCCATCTCTCTTATATTTCCTGGCCAGTTATAGCTAAGTAATCTTTCCACTACAGGGGCAGCCAGTTTTTTATTAAGCCCATAATTTTGATTATGCTTATTTAGCATAAAACCTAGTAAATACTCCATATCCTCTTTCCGTTCTCTTAGGGGCGGTATTTGAATATTTACTACATTGAGCCTGTAAAATAAATCTTCTCTAAAGGTTCCTTCTCTAATCATTAGCTCCAGATTTTTATTAGTAGCTGAGATCAATCTTACATCTACTTTGATAGTTTTAACTCCGCCTACTCTAACTATTTCTTTTTCTTGAATTGCCCTTAATAGCTTAACTTGAAGGCATAGGGGCAAATCTCCGACTTCATCTAAAAACAATGTTCCACCAGAAGCTAACTCAAACATCCCTAGTTTACCCTCTTTTTTAGCACCTGTAAAGGCTCCGCCTTCATATCCGAATAGCTCTGATTCAAGAAGATGTTCTGGTATAGCACCACAATTTATTTTAATATATGATTTATCTTTTCGCTTACTTAAATAGTGAATTTTCTTTGCTATAACATCCTTCCCAACCCCTGACTCTCCTGTTATTATTACAGTTGAGTCTACCTTTGAAACTCTAATTGCTAGCTCCATTATCCGCTGCATTTCAGGACTACGAACAACTATATCTTCCATCTTCTTGGCCTGCAAACGAATTTCCTCTAATTCAGTCGCATATCTTTTACTCAACTCCATAGTTTCAACCAATTGGGTTTTTAAATGCTCTAAATATGTAATATCTCTTACATTAACTACTACTAAATCTAATTCTCCATTCTTATCGAAAATAGGTGTTCCAGTTGCCATTATTATTTGGCCCTTTTTAGGACCTGAGGTTATTTCTAACATAGTTGTTGATACTTCTTTATTTTTCAAAGTTAAAAGTGCGGCTGAATTATCATACCATCCGTCTTTAATTAGCTCCTGTGCAGTTTTTCCAATTGTATATTCTCTAGATAGACCACATATTTTTTCCCAGGATGAGTTTACTCTTATTACTCGTCCTTCCTTATCACAAATGTATAGTCCATCATATGAAGCTTCTAGTATATCATTTAATTCCTTTGATAGTTTCTTATAGGATTCTAATTCATAGCTAACTTTCTCGATATCCGACCTATCTACGAATACCCCTACTGCACCAATACATCTTCCTTCGTATATTAGAGGACTTCGATTTGAAAGTATATCATAACCATTAATTACCCGCTTAACATTTACGGAAACCTCCTGAGTCTTCAATGTATCTAGCAGTGCTTTATCAGGATCTACATATGAAATGTGCTTACCAAATACCTTATCCTTTGGTTTCCCCATAATTCGTTCAGCTGCAGTGTTATATACTATAATGTTGCCTTCCGAATTAATTGCCAAAATTCCATTATACGAGGAGTTTATAACTTGATTAAGTTCATGGACTAGCTCCCTATGCTTTTCATATTTTAGGGTTACAATCTCCTCTTTAATATAAAAGCCTTCAAATTCCATATTCTCTGTTTTTATCACTGGCACAATATCGATTGTATCCATTTCATCAAATTCAACATTTAATGGATTTGCTTCTGCAAGAATAGGCTCATGCCAAATTATTAAATCCTTCATCAAAATATTTTCTTCCTTAAGTAGGTGTTTTACTAAATCCTTTAATACTATAAGACCTAAATATTGTCCTTCTTCACTAACAATCGGGAGTGTGTTGCTTTTTGTTTTCATAAATAGCTTAATTCCATCTTTAATCCTTTGATTTGATTTGAGAAAAAAACAATCAAGAAAAGTCAAAACCATAATTCATCCCCCTCCTACTACACTTACTTACAATATTATGACATAACTTATATGTACTAGAGACTTGTCTCTAATTATAAGGCTAGTATCTGATTAACTGTTAGATTAGGAATAGCTATAAATTGATGAACAACCTTATATTTTAATTATATTCTATTTTTGTAACTTATTTTGTAAAAATTTAAAGTATTTTTAATAAATTTATGTAATATTTTGAATAATCAGAGTTAAAAACATATTATTAGCTAATTTATTACTTCTCTATATTAAAAGGGCATCTATTACTTATTCATAGATACCCTTTTGTGCTATATTTGGATTTTTCCAACCATACCTTTATTTGATGTAAACTTTAAACTACGATCATTAAAATACACAAAAACATCTTTTTCATTAATTTCAATGTTAATTGACATATTATTATCTCTATTTTTTAATATATTTGCCAAGGAGATAGCCTTTTCAATTCCATCTCCTCGTTGAAAATTCCAAACTTCATCTGGTTGGGATACTCTTGTACCATCATATATAGATTCATTCGTCATATTGTGTAATTTTTCGATAATTACATCTAAATCATAGCTTTTTAATGCATCTATAATTACAGGGTTTCTTTCAATAGATGCCTTTATAAAAGGCTCTAGATCCGTTTTTGAAAAGTCTCT
This sequence comes from Serpentinicella alkaliphila, assembly GCF_018141405.1. Classification (NCBI taxonomy): domain Bacteria; kingdom Bacillati; phylum Bacillota; class Clostridia; order Peptostreptococcales; family Natronincolaceae; genus Serpentinicella; species Serpentinicella alkaliphila. The sequence goes on along the minus strand of NZ_CP058648.1, from coordinate 1,859,734 downwards.
AAAGGCATAAAAGGCCAAATCTGCCGTTATATTATTCTCTCTAATAGACTCTAGGTAGGAGATAATATCTTCTCTTTCCATATCATTAGCTATTTTAATAGCTTGTGAATCAATAAAGTTTTTATCTTTTCCCGGAAGTTTAGGATTTAAGTAACAGAATTCAAACAGTGATTTTAAAATTTCCTCTTTTCTAATATGCATACAATCAAATTCCCTAGAAAATTCTTCACAGCTACCCTTATCCCTAAAATCAATCTTATGAGATTTAAAGTACTCATTAAACTTATTAAGACATATTCTATCTTCCAAAGGTTCTAAGAAAAACTCATACTCATCTATTTCAGAAAAAAGCTTATCTCTAGTACTGTCGTTTATCCTATGAGAGCTTGTATGTTCATAAGCATATGCCTTCTCAGCACCAATATATCTATATTTACCATTAAATAATTCTTTAACTTGAAAACATTTCTGAAATTGACTTTCTTGTCTTAAAAAGTTGTATATAATATCTGAGTCTACATCTGTTATAAGGAATTTCTTTAATTTTTTTTCAAATTTCTCATAAGCTTTTTTATCTAAAGTTGCATCTGGATAGATTACATGTATATATCCAGTGTTGTGAGAAATTATTGTTACCTGCTCATTTCTTAAAGCCCTTTGTGCCTTTAATGTCAGCTCTGTTCCATTAAACCACATATTTTTAGTAACTAACCTTCTATTATTTGTCATCAATCCTTCATTTATATCAACAAAGTTTTGAGAATGAAGAGGTGTAGCTAGTAAGTAAATATCCTCTAAGGGTATTTTACAAATAATAAATAGAGCTGCTGCATATAGGGTAGATAAAGATACACATTCTCCAGCCCCTTTATGGTACCCTTCTTTATACTTGAAGGCTTCCATCGCTTCTATTGTTTCTGTTTTCCAATATGGTATAACATTTGAATCATATTTATCTAGTCTAAAGTGTTTTCTTATGTCAACCTTAAAATAATATTTATCTCCCTCATAGCCAAACAATGCATTACTTTTACTTAATATTTCTTCATCCATAAATGGATTAAACCTATGTATTTCTGTTTCCTTTGTTGTAAGCCCCCATGTTTCAAGATCTAAGTTGAAATCATACTTATCCATTATAAATTGCTTAAGTCTTAAAATTTTTCTATACGGAGACATTTTTTCAATTTTGTCAAACCAAGGATCTTTTTTCCATTCCCATACTACAGGAGACATTATATTAGCTAGTAATAGGCTATATAATAGCTCTGGAAATATAAAAATCTCCATATCAGATAATGTTATTGCCGATGAATACTTTTCTAAATCCCTTTGCTTCATTATTTAAATGCACTTCCTTCATTTTAGTTTATGCAACTATACTATAATAAATTATCGTTATAGTTTTTGCTACTATTTTTTGTTATTTTAATCTTTTCATTATTTTCAAACCAAAACCTATTAATTTCATTTCATCAATAGTTAATATTTTACCTTCCTCAGGTCTAACATTAAGCTTTAATACGATTGCATCCTGCCCAACTTCCTGCTTAAATTGTATTCTATTCATCGGTATATTTATACCCAATATTTCTGACATTATTAGCGCTGTAGCTTCATGTCCTATAGCAGAAACAAAACCTTTTTCCTTAATTAACTCTATGGCTGTTTCAACATCAACATCCTCTATTTCATAAATACCATTCGTAGTCGCTACAACTCCATTAAATAATACAACAGGTAATTTCAATTTCAGCTCCCCTTTTTAATGTTATGGTTGTTCTACATCACTCCGTATATTATAATAATTATATCAAAAAATAATTATTTAATAAATAAAAGGAGTTAATGAGCAAATGTCACAACACAATGATGATTTAAATTCAACAGAGGTTAAAAAAGTGAGCCTAGCAGAACTTATGAAGAAAAAGCTTGAAAGTCAAAAACAAAACCAACAAAATAATCGTTCTTTCTCTAATTCAAATGGTTCTAATAATAAAGTAAAAAGTCAGCAAAGTAAAAAGTCAACAATGCACAGAAGAACAGGGGAGTAACATGAAAGGTGATGTAATTTTTGTCTATAGAAAACGTCTAGGACTAAAGCCTTTTACTACACGTAAATCAGCTCACTCAACAAAAATAGATGAACTAATTTGTCGTGCCTGTACTTATAAACACTATGGTATAGAAGTTGAAGATGGAAATGTAATTCATTTTATTTGTGATAGTATATTTCTAACAAAATACGGTATGATTAAAAAAGTGACTATGGATGAATTTATTAAGGATGGTAAAAAAGAAGTAGATACTACCATTAATTATAAGTATTCTAGGAAGCATATAGTTAAAAGAGCCTATAGTAAAATAGACACTACTTTTGGTGGATACCATCCATTTAAAAATAATTGTGAGCATTTCACCGCATGGTGTGCAAATGGTTTTAAGTCATCAAATCAGTCTGATTTTACTAAAAAAGCATATACTTTAATTAAATTACCAAGAAGAGCAACAAAGAGAGTTGTAGTATCAGCAATAACCCTATTCAGTATTTTGAAATTATAATAAATATTTCAGGACAGAAATCACTAGATTTCTGTCCTTTTATATATACCTATGTATCCATTTACTTATTACTATTTTATAAATAAAAAATCCTATTAACCCACCAATGTATTTAAAATAAGGTCATCTACATTAGTAGTCCGAACTATAAAAACTAAACCGAAAAAAGAAAAGACTGCCTGATAAATCTCAATATTTAATGACGCCAAAAATGTAATAATTAAAACTTTCTTCCCATCTTTAACATTAAAAATAACTGGCAAATAAATTCCTAGAGGTAATAATAATAAAACATTTAGGGCAGATAATTTAACAGAGTTCCAAAAAAACCAGCTAAAACCTCTTATTCAATATTCCCTGGTCCAATCTATAATAAACGAAAAGGGTATAAGTTGAAAATCTACTGCACTATATTTAGAAGGTGGAATCGAAATTCCACCGGTAGTTACCCTAAAAACATTTATTAAATAAAGTATAAAACTATAGAAGAGGACTCTTTTAATAAAACTTTTTCTTCTAATCTTAATTAAATCTATTATTACATATATAATTAAACCTATTACTCCAAATGGAAGTATATCTATTCTATACATTTTTTAATTCTTCCTTTTCTATATATTTCTGAATGGAAATATCATCCTTTTTTACAAGGTCCTTTATTCTATATATTCCCAAAAACAATCCTAATAGCACCATATTAGTCACAACATTTGAACCCCCATAGGATACTAATGGTAGGCCTAAACCCACATACGGAAAAAGACCAAAATTCATTAGTATGTTTATTGCACTCTGTACAGTAAATACCGTAAGGATAGATACTGATAAATAGCTACCATAGGGTGTATGTATGGATTTTGTTGCTTTAAACATTCTTACAATAATCAAACCTAGTATTATAATTACTGATAACCCCATAATCCAACCAAAGGCTGATACTATATATGTCAAAACAAAGTCTGTATTTGCCTCAGGTAGCCCTATTACAACATTATTTATGCCACTACCGTTAACATATAGTCCATCACCCTTGCCAAATAGTCTTGCCCCTGCCTTTAGCTTATCCGCCATATAATAAGCGTATCCACTACCTAATGGGTACTCTTTATATTTTAAAAAATTTATTCTTGCAAGCTGATAATCAGTAGCTACCAAATACAATAGTATTGTAGAAAGCATTCCACCACCATAAAGTACTGATAAAAATACCTTTCTACTTCCTATAAAATTTTTAGACATAATTGCTTTTGTAATAACCACTAAGAAAACTGATGCTAAAAGCATTGCCTTAGCAAAGGATGGCTGAATCATACATACGATAGTAGCACCTACAGCTATCCCAAATAGTTTTAACATTCCTTTCAAATCACCTTTACCCCGTTTAATAACAAGGCCTGAAAAAGACACTGTAAAAGTAACAATCGCATAGGAAACTGGTGCAAATCTAAAGGACCCTATCATAAAGGTCGATAATCCGTTTATTGTATTATGAGAACGGGATGATAATATTAATATAATTAAAGAGATAACATATATCCTCAAAGAAAACTTTTCTAGCTTTGTATAATCTGTTAAATAAAAAATAGCAAAACCTATAAGCCCTAAAGTGCCATATATAGAGTATGATTTGAGAAAATCTGTTTAATTAAGACTCCAAAATGCGGGATCTTTTGCTAGAGAAAATAAAGAAATCAATCAGATTATTATAGTGACACCTACGAGAACCAATATAGACCACTCTATTTTTGGCCTATGTGTTTTATGTAATTCCTTACCTATATCCGTTGCATTACCCATCTGCAAAACCGCTTTTATTGTGGTCTCTTCTTCAGTCATACCCCTATCCACGTAATTATCCACTAGCTCATAAATATGACTACTTAGTTCATTTGTTATTTGAGAGTGTGCTTTCTTGTATTTTACCTGTGCGCAAACCTCTTCCAAATAATTTTCAATAACCTTATGCAAGACCTGCACCCCCAATAACCTTATTTACAGCATTGCTATATATTTCCCATTCCTTCTCTTTTTCAGCTAATAGCTTTTTACCGTTATTAGTTATTTTATAATACTTCCTTTTTCGAGCCGACTCCGTATCTTCCCAATAGGATTCTATCATGCCATCACTTTCAAGCAAGTTCAAAATAGGATATAAAGTCCCTTCCTTCAAGGTAAATGTATTATCTGATTGCTCCTCTAATTCTCTTATCATTTGATAACCATACATATCGCCTCTACTTAACAACTTAAGAATAAACATTGTAGTACTTCCCTTTATAAGCTCTTTATTTATTTTCATATTTACCCTCCTATCACAATGCATTGTATATCTATGTATTGTATATCTATATATTAAGATATTTAAATCCGTCCTGTCAATAAAAAAAGAGTCCAATAAAATTTATTGAATTTAATATGGACTCTTAACTATTACTCTCTATAAATTTTTCCTAACCATACTATAATTAAAAAATATATTAAGTGAACTATCGCTGCCATTGTTACTGAATAAGCTTTATTTCCATCTATTATTAATCTAGTAATCCAATAAAAAGGTGTTATTGAAGCGATATATATTATAAAATCATTATTTATAAGATCCGCCATAGCTAATACCGTGAATATGCTCATTCCCTTTGAATAGGTTAAACCCTTAACCTTGTCATCAGCTATTTTGTACAATATTAGGCCTACTAGTATTCCCTGTAGTCCTAATAATACAGCTATATAGCCTAGTATTACAAAACTGATTTTATATATATTTAATAGGTAATAGGAATATAATGTGTATATAATACTACCGAAAAACGGTATAATCAGTCTGTTCATTACATAACCTGAATAACCTATTGGAGTAATGCCTATTAATTCATTAATTTTCACATCTCTTTCATCTATCATTAGAAATCCAGTTACAGTACCTAGCATACTAGGAGTTATTAAAAACACACCGGTTAATATGTACCCATAATAATTTTCTAAAACAATTCCGGTAAAAGTATACACATATACTTCACCGAAGTTTATTAGGGCTTTAAAAATTAAAGCTATAAGCAAAGGCAAAAGTATAAATAAAAGTAATATAGGCTCACGAAGAATAATTTTCATATCTGCCTTAAAGGAAGTTCTACTCATATTCAAATCTCCCCCTTATAAGCTAATCTTCGTTCGAAAAAGTTTTCAACCAATTTAAATAGTATTAGGTTAACTACTATTAAATAAATCGTGTAAATTCCAACGGTTAAAATACCAATACCATGGAAACATCCAAATATTAATTTAAGGCCAGTAACACTGGGAAATAAATCTAACCAAATTGAATATGGGTACTTTATTAATAGCAAACAAGGGATAATTATGACTAGCATATATGGCACCATTTTTACAAAGTATTGATTTATCGTATTACAGCCAGCAGCTACTATAAATCCGTATAATGTGAAAATTGAAGAGGTTAATAATATTGCTATAAAAAGTAATAAAATATTAAATCTACCTTCATAAGTTGCAAATACAATTGCAAATCCGGCAAATTCCGATAATACTGCTAATGATATTACTTTAGATAGTAAGTATTCCTTTGTGCGTAGTGGAGTTACTACAATATATTGTAAAATTCCTTGAACTTTTTCGAGCATAATTATTCCGCCTATAAAAAAGAATCCTACAACAGACGGATCACTAAACACAACTAAAGGGACTGCTATTCTTCCCATTGCTGTTGGCAGTTGTCCTATAACTATCATATAAGCAATTGTTAGAGCTATATAAACAAAGTAAAATCCTTGTTTAAACTGAAACATAATATCAGCTTTCAAAGCTTTAAGTATTCTCATATAAGCTCCCTCCCCGTAAGCCTAATGAAAATATCTTCTAAGGTTGTTTCCTGACTATGAATTGTTTTAATTTTTTTGTTTTTAAGTACATCAAAGAATCTTTCATTTTTATTAATATTTTCTAATTTAAATACCTCTGATTGCTCAACATTATTATTATAAAATTCAACTTTAACAGTTTGATCCCCATATTTTATTTTTAGCTCATTAGGAGAATTGATTATTGGTATCCTTCCATCCACAATAAAAGCCACTCTATCACATAATTGCTCAGCTACGATCATATTGTGTGTAGTAAGAAAAATAGTTTTGCCTTCCTTTTTTAAATCAATAATTAGGTCTTTAATAATTTTAGCATTTACCGGGTCTAATCCTGATGTGGGCTCGTCAAGAAAAATTATCTCTGGATTATGCATTATTGATCTAACAAAGTTTAGTCTCATTTTCATACCTTTTGAGAAATTCTCTACCTTCTTATCTCTATCTGGGAGTAGCCCAACCTTATCTAATAAATTGTTAATATCCTTTTTATTTCCTATATAATAAGAGGCTATTAACTCTAAGTTCTCCTTTGCTGTGAGCTTTAAATATAAATTTGGAAAATCAAAAGCTACACCAATCTTCTCGTAAAAATCTTTGCCCCACTTTGTTCTTTCCTTACCCATAATTTCAATACTGCCTTTATAACCCCTCAATAATCCAATAAGTATTCTTTGTGTTGTTGTTTTTCCAGCTCCACTAGGCCCTAAAAATCCAAAAATACTTCCCTTCTCTATAGTAAAATTAATGCCATCTATTGCGTTTTTGTTTGAACTTTCATAGCTGAATTGTAGATTTGTAACTTTAATAATATCCATCTTAAACCCCCTAAAAAGATCGCCTGTTCTTTTTTAGTATAAAAAAATATACTAACATAACGACATAACTCCAATAATATAAAACATTAGGTGTTCCACTATAAGTTTTTTTCTTACATCTACATCTTTATGCTTTTTAATAATATAAATAATACCATTTAAACACTGTTCCGCAACCAAGTCAGCAAATGCAATATTTAAATACTTTAGTCCTTTATCTAACATATGTTCAATAAAATGCTCTTTAAGTATTTTTACAATTTCCTGTCTTATATTTTCAAATTTAGTACCCTTACTGCTTTCAAAAAGTAAAACAAAGGAATTAGACAATCTAGGTATCATCTCATAAAGAGTAGAAGCTAAAATGGTTTTCCATTGGTCTTCTTTAAGAATATCATTGAAATTCGGTGCCTCAACCCCATTATGATTTTTTAGAAAATAAATTAAGTTCGTGTATTCTTCCTTAACAAGTTCTTCAAATAATTCTTCCTTATTTTCAAAGTAATTATAGAAGTTGCCAATAGACGTACCAGCTTTTTTAACAATTTTCCTAAGTGAGGCCCCATCAAAACCTTTTTCTAAAAATTCCTTTTCTGCCTCTAATAATATTTTTAATCTAATCTCATCTTTTTTGTACTGCATACAAAATCACCTGCTCTTTATTAAATTCTATCAAAATTATTTTTCCATGTCAATTTTTTACTGTATCCTTAGCCATTATGTTTTCTAATCTTTTAACATTTATTCTTGTAGCTATACCTTTATTGTGCCAGTGATTTTTACAACCACAATAATCTAGTATTACGCATTGAGATGCTATATTCATTTGACTAAGTAGTCCACCACCTGAAACAAGGTTAAGTACACACGCTACTCCTACAACCCCAGTTTTAACACTTATTAAATCACTTTTTATATTCATAGATGAAATTGATGATTCATGAGGAATTACAATTACTTTAAAGCCCCACTCTTCACCTAAACCTGTTAACATATTGATCTGGCATGTATTCGAACATCTATAACATTTGAAATTGTTTCCAAATTCTTTAGACATACATTTTTTATTTTTTGGATTTGTCATACATACTGGCAATAATAGAACCTTATTTTCTGTTTCAAGGAAATCTCTTCTGAATAAACTATTCATAATTTGTGAACAAACCATATTTAAATGGTACAAATTTCTATCTTTTGTGCAAAATATTTTATCTTCTTTGAATTTCTTCACTTTCTCAGAATTATATAAGTATATGTTAACATTCTTAGTATATAGCCCAAGTACCCTATTACTTTTATGTTCAAACCAATTTCCGATTATAGTAGTTTTATTAAATAAACTTTCCATTTCTTTTTCTGAAAGCATACTTATATATTTTGTGAATCTTTTAATTCTCCTGGTCTCTTCCTTAAACTCTCCTGTTGCTTCTAACCAACTAATTAATCTATTGACATCCTCTAAATTCCTAATTTTATATGTTCTTTCCTTACGAATGTGTGAAAGAAATGCCTGTGAAAGAATACCCTTTAATAAATCTGCAATGGGTTTTACAAATCTGTACTTTCCCCTTATGCTAGATAACCCTGAAAGAGTTATATATACAGATCTATTAACATTTTTTATTTTTCCGTTATACGAGTAAGATAGGCACGATAAAAATAGAATATCTAATATTATTTCTTCGTTAGTTGAGATTGGACTATTTAGTTCATTAATCAAATATACTCTATAGTTCTCCATTACATCATTTAGAGTATGTTCAACTTTATTCATAACTTCCTTAGAGAATAGGTCTAAAACCTTATAAAAGTCGTTAGAATTACACTTATTTTCTAAAAGTGAATATGTTATTATATCCATTGAACATCCTCCAAATAGAACACTATTAATAAATATATTAATATATATTGTGAATATATACCAATAAAAGTTTCAAAAACCTTTTTGTATGGAATTTACTATGGGCATGGTAAAACTCCCCTCATAATAAACAGTGGATTTAGCTGTCTTCATAAGGGGAGCATATTCATTTAAGAGTATTTTTATATTAGTATACTATCATTGCCTGTCTGTCCAAACTAAAATATCCCTCAAATAAAGTATTACTATCATAAAGCACTTGACCCTTTAAAGGATCCATTACATGGAGCTTATCTCCAACAAAACCATTTAAAACTACAGCATGTAGATTAGTAGCTGCTTTAAATAATTCATCGCTGTCACTGTCATGTAAATACCATGAGTAGTTAAATCTTATAGGTTGTTGATCTATAGAAGTCCAAATCACGATAGGGTTTCCATTATTAAGATAATCATATATCTCTTCAATACTACTACCACTAATGTCTTTTGCTCTAAGATTTGATTGTACTTCTTTTAAATACATATCCCCAGCTTCAACAATTGGTGGTGCATAAACAAACCATCCATGTGGATCCCTAGGATCCCCAGAAAATGCAACATATGGGTTAGCCCCATATAGTTTACCATTTTTTCTTATAAAGCCTTCTTTTCTTAAATACCTATCAGACATTTCTAGCTTTGTTACATTATTTCCATAGTAGTTTAATATAGCAGTAAGAGAGGTGATCTCACAGCCATTTGGCAACTCAGGATTTTGCATTAATGTAGGCACATTAATATATACTTCTTTGACTTTAATGTTTCCATCCTCAGTTCTTTCAATATTTTTTATATGCTCATATAAGCTGCTTTTAGTAACAATCTCATAATTTTCTTCGTTCAGTTCGAATCTGACTTCGGCTTCGTTATTAAGCTTATATGGAAAAGGTACCTTTGTCTGCTCCACCAAGTATTCTTTTTTATAATTAAGAAGTAGAGAAACTGCCACACCATTCTCATCAGTAACTAATACTTCTATGATATTATCTGCCTCATAATCTATTACTGTAAATTCAGAGTTTTTTATAGGCAACCCAGTTTTAGCATCTAAACTAACTACCGTTACTGTACCCTGAGGAATAGTAAAATATTTTTTAAAAATGTAGTTCTTTAATTTTGCACCACCAGTGAAAACAATTATTGAAAGTACAAGTACAAAAATAATGAATCTTACAAATCTAAATGATCTTTTCATTTTTTCCCCCTTATCATCTATTAACCACGCTTATTTATTTTTTTCCTAAACTCTTGAACTTTTGGAACCAAAGTAGTAAATGCATAATATATCGAAGGCTTATATACTTTATCTATTTCACCAATAAATTCTGTAACCCCATCCTTATTACAGAATCCTTCTTTGAATCTAAATAAACCATCCTCATTATTTAATTCAAAAACACCACCAAAGTCATATTTATTTGCGCCTACTTCCTTAGCCCATTTAATCATTTCCCATTGCATAATATAGTTTGGCATTAGGTTTCGCTTTACATTTGAGCTTGCCCCATAAATATACCAAACCTTATCGGCATAATTTATTGAAATTGCAGCAGATAAATAATCGCCCTCATGTTCCGTAATATAAATTCTTAATCTTTCACCAAACGCATTAAGCATATTTTCAAAATAACTATATGGTCTCATTCCAATTTTATTTCTACCAGCTGTAATCTCATATAATTCATAGAATATTTTTAATGCTTCTTCACTATCATAGTAATTTACTTTTACACCTTTACGACTTGCTAGGCGAATATTATATCTAGTCTTACTATTAAAACTTTCTAATAGTTCATCTTCTGTATATTTGTCCATGTATAAAATCATATTATATCTAGGTTGTATTAATGAATTCTGATCGAATCCAATGTTTCTAACCTTGTAACCAAGCTTAAAGTATTTATTCTCTAAGTCCTTATCATAAATAGCTTCTGGATCAAAACGTAGCATAAACGCATTATATTTTTTTGCAATTATGTCTACCTCTGATATTAAATTTTGGACTGTCTCTAAATCATTTATATCACAAACAGGGCCTTTAGGAGCATAGAGCATTGAAAAACCCCCTAAGCCTTTTCTAATAAGTAGTGACATAGCCCCAACTATTTCACCATCTTTTTCAATATAAATCTGCTCATTTTCCCAATCCTTTTTTACTGATGACCAAGAAATGTCTTGTGTGACATTAGAAAATTTGGAATTTCTTACAAAGTTATTATATCGCTCTATATCTGCTTTATTTGTTTTATCTAGAATTGGCATGCTTATCCTCCCAATACTTTTAAATACAGCCTAATCTATTTTTTTAAAGTACTTATTATATCTTCCATAGTAATCAAAATAATATCTAAAGTTTTTTATAAGCCTTTTAAAATTCAAATCTTTTTTATATTGTAAGGTATAACTATATTTACCTTCATTTATTAGTTTTCTAGCACTATTCCTTAGCTTGTCATCTTCCGTATATTTTAGTACAATACCCTTTGGTACTCCAAGCCATAAGTGCTCGCCCTTAGCTAATACTAGTTCATTGCTTCGATTATATATACAGTCCTCAACCAGGTATTTTGCTAAATTATATCCACTTCCTGTAACAAAATAGCTACTTCTACCTTGTCTTAGGTTTATCTCAAAAACTTTAAATTTTCCATCTCTTATATCATATTTCATATCAAAATTTGCAAAGCCTACATATCCTATATCCTCTAAAAATCTTCTATATTTATCAAAAATGTCCACATTATAGTCATTAATAATTGCCGTATAATTACCTATCAATGATGGGGTATAATCCTCTAAAAGTGGTCTACCTAAACACATCATTTTTACCTTTCCATCAATACCTGAATAGCAGTTTAAAACCCTCATCTGTGTGTCATCACCAGGTATATATTCCTGTATTATTAAATTCTTGTTATATGCGGATGAATAAATCCTATTAATTATATCTGTGAATTCCTCTTTAGTTTGCACAACATACGCTTTTTTCTTACCCTCAAAAGAACATTCAAAGTATAATAGACTGTCCGATGGCTTAATAACTACAGGATACTCAAAAGGAAGAGCTATGCTATCTTTATTATCAATCGTACAAATAAAGGTATTAGGATAATCAAGATTATATTTTTCACAAGTTTTATAAAAATTTTCCTTGAAAATTAGATCATTCATCAAATCTTCATCGATAAATGGAATAACATAATACTTATTTAGTACTGATTTGTTTCTTATTATTAACTCCGCATATGCATCACTACTTGCAACCAAAATAAGTTTTTCAGCTTTACTCTTTAATTCCTCTGCAACACTTATTAACTTATCAATAAAAATGTCAGCATGATTAAAATTATCACATACATCTACTGTAATTATCTTTGAATTATCAGTGGTAAAAAGTCTTTGCCGTGCAATTGCATAGCTTTTTATTCCATATTGTTCATGAAAAGACCTAGCCATTCCATAAGCATTAACATCACTACCTAATATTATTGGAAGAAAATCATACTTTTTCATTTGTAACTCAACTCCACTACATTTCTATAAAAAACTTTTGGTACCAAACTAAGAAAACGTAAACAGTCCATATATATCTAGCATAATTACTTTTTTTAGTGTAATGTTCATCTAAATATCTAATAAGTTCATCTGTATTGAAAAACTCTTTAGCCATATCTGATTGGAACATTTCTTTAATTAAATCATAATATTTTTTCTCTCTCATCCAATATCTGATTGGTACTGGGAAACCTAACTTTGGCCTCTTAGCCCATTCATCAGGTAATGTTTCATTAGCAGCTACTCTTAGAGCATATTTAGTATCTATATTATTTACTCTTATTTCGCTAGGAAGCTTCGAAGCTAATGCCATTACCTCCTTATCTAAAAAAGGTACTCTAAGTTCTAAAGAGTGAGCCATACTCATTTTGTCTGCCTTTAAAAGAATATCTCCCGGCAACCAAAGATTCAAATCAAGGTATTGCATCTTAGTAACATCATCTTTATTTTTAACTTTATCATAAACCTTCTTCGTTACACTTCCAACAGAAGGACCTTTTCTATATTCTTCTTTTAAAACTTTATACGCATCTTCTTCTTCAAAGACCTTAGCCTCTCCAATAAACTTCTCTTCGACCCTTTGTCCACCTTTTATTAAAAAATTAGTTATTTTATTACGTGGTAACATCTTAGCAACATTAGAAATTGAACGTCTGAATGCAAATGGCACTTTTTCATATTTTTCCATTGAAGGGGATTGTTGATACCAAGGGTATCCACCGAAAATCTCATCTGCTCCCTCTCCAGAAAGAACAACTGTAACATGTTCTCTAGCTAGTCCAGCTAAAAAATATAAAGGTACTGATGACGGATTAGATTGAGGTTCATCCATATGGTATTGTATTGTTGGAAGCATCTCAAAGCATTCATCTGCACTTATTATTTTTCTTTCATTTTGTATATTTAAGATATCGGATAAATCCTTTGCCATATCAGTTTCATCAAAAATTGCTTCATATACTTCAAAACCAACAGAAAAGGTTTTATTCGGCATAAGCAAAGAAGTAATATAACTAGAATCTACACCTCCAGATAAAAAGGAACCTACCTTAACATCACTTATTTGATGGTATGCAACGGACTCTTTCATAGTCTCTTTTATTTTTTCCACATAGTACTCAAGACTATTTTCCTTTTCATCAAATTTAGGGTCCCAATACTGTTTTGTTTCAATTTGGCCATCCTTATATATCATATAATGGCCTGGCTTTAGTTTATATACCCCTTTGAAAAAGGTCTCTTCCAAAACTGAGTATTGAAATGTAAGATATGGTTTTAAAGCATCTTTATTAAGTTCTTTTTTAAATCCTGGATGTTTTAAAAATGATTTTATTTCTGAACCGAAAATGAAAGAATTATCTTCAGTGTTTTGAGTGTAATATAAAGGCTTAATACCAAAGAAGTCCCTAGCTATAAATAAACTTTCATTTTTGGTATCCCAAATAGCGAAGGCAAACATGCCCCTTAATTTTTTTAGTAGTTCAACACCATACTCTTCATAACCATGAATAAGGACTTCACTATCAGTATGACTTTTGAATATATGACCCTTTTCTTCAAGTTCTTTTCTTAATTCTTGGAAATTATATATTTCTCCATTAAAAATTAATACACAAGTCTTGTCCTCATTATACATAGGCTGACTAGCATCTTCTGATAGGTCAATTATTTTAAGTCTTCTGAACCCTAAAGTAACCTTGTCATCTGAATATACTCCAGCACTGTCCGGTCCCCTATGAACAATCATATCCATCATATCATTTATTACTGTTTCTTTATTAAAACGTAAAGTAGTATTTGCAAATCCGATAAAACCACACATATATATCACCTTTCGCTATAAATTTATATATACTTTTATTATTTACTCATTATTAAAAGTACCATAGCTTAACAACGGTACTTTTTATTTTAATTATATCTAGCAAAATTATATACTTATTGTGCGCTTTATTTTAAAGGCTTACACAATTATTTTACTTTGCTAATGATTTATTTTAATAACATTTTCTTAAACTCTCTAAAAAAAATAGGAAAACTACGTTTTTCCATTGATTTTAGTATACTTTAAACACATCTATCTGTCAAATTATTATTGCCTTCTATCCTATTCAGTATGTCGATATGTATATCATTATTAATTAGTTTAACCTTATAAAATGACATTTTTACTATTTTTTTATTAAACAAAAAGGATTTAAGAAACTTACGTCGAATTAGTATAGTAATATGCCGATTTGAAAGGAAGTGTGCTATACTGTGCTAATTCTAGACTATCCCAATTGGGAACAACTAACATTGATTGCTGAATTTCTCCCTAAGTCTCTTTTTGAGTTAACACCTGAGCTTGCTGAAATTGATAAGCTTTTAAATAATCCTGTTTTTGAAGAGCCAATTATTTATAGATTTAACACCATGAGAAGTAGACTACTGTTCCTGTTAGGGTTTTTATACGCATGATGGTTCTAAAGTTTTACCTATGTATTAGCTTTGAAGATCTTTCTATTGTTGTTTCCAAAACACCCATGTATAAACAATTCTGTCATATACCGCTAGATCAAGATGCCCCAACTGATACCGCAATGATGAAAATTACAAAAAAATATGGTTTAGAGATTATTCAACAATTAAAATTAAATGACAACTTCATTCGAGAGCTTAGAAAACAGAAGATTATCAAAGGTAGAAAGCTTCGTGTAGACACTACAGTGATTGAATCCAATATTGCTTATCCTACAGATGCAGAACTACTATTTAAAGGTGTCCAAAAACTCGAAACAACAATGACAACTATTAAAGAGAAATGTGGTCAAAATGTTAGAAAGTACGCTAAAAAAAACGAAAGAAATGAAGCAAAGACTTCTTAACATTAATAAAATTGTTCGTCGTAGAACAGAAGAAACCCTTAAGGAAGTTAGAAATATCTCTGGTAGTATGGCTGAACTTGCAAAAGAAGTCATCAAACAAGCCAAATCAATGACTAAAAAATTAATTCCCGAAAACAGAAAAGATGAAACTCTTAACTTAGTTTGCTAGAAACTATTCAAACTGTTGAAAACATCATCAGACAAACAGAACTCGTAAATAGTGGCGGTAAACCGTAAGATAGAATCGTCAGTATAGTAGATACAGATGCAAGACCTATCTCTAAAGGGAAATTGGGCAAACGTGTTGAATTTGGTCACGTACTTAAAATACAAGAAATTTCTCAAGGAATTGTAACTGGCTATAGTGTCCATAAAGGAAATCCTTCAGATAAAACGTTATTGGTTAATGCAATCAAGCAACATAAGCAGCTCTTTGAAAAGGCACCAAGAGAAGTAGCAGCAGATCGTGGTTATTACTCAAAACCCAATGAAGATTCCCTTGAAGAATTAGGAGTAAAACACAACAGTATTCCTAAACCCGGTAAGAAGTCCAAAAAAAGATCTGAAGTTGAAAATACAAAAAAGTTCAAAAAGCTTCAGAAGTTTAGAGCAGGTGTTGCAGGACGAATCAGTTGTCTAAAACGGTCTTTTGGAATGCGGCGTAGCTACATAAGAGGTTTGAAAGGAACCTCTATTTGGTGTGGGTATTTAATCTTCTCTCACAACCTCAGAAAAGCCGCTCGGCTGATTATGGGCTAAAAAGTTCATAGTCAGGGAAAAATCCACAAATCAATACCAAAATATCAGTAAAATCGATTTGATACCTGCCATCCCAGTAAAAAATCTTTTTTTTATGGTAATTTATCAGGTCAATCTAATTAGTTAGTATATTATGTTTTTAATAGTATAACCTTATGGTATAATTAGTAACGATATCCATTAAGAGACATTACTATATGAGGGAGGATTATTATGTCTATTTTAGTTTTTGGACACAAAAACCCAGACACTGATTCTGTAGCATCAGCTATAGCACTTTCACATTTACTAAATCAACGTAAACTTGATACTATCCCCTGTGTTCTTGGTAATATACCTAGAGAAACGCAATTTGTATTAGATAAATTTCAAATTCCTGCCCCTAAGTTTGTTCCAGATGTAAAAATACAAGTTAAAGACTTGCAGTATGACTTCGCAAAAGGTTTATCTCCGGATAAATCTATTTTACATACATATAATACAATGAAATCTGAGAATTTAGAAACTGTAGGTATAGTAGATAATAACAATCAACTCTTAGGTATAATTAGTATGAAAGATATTGCAAAAGGAGTAATAGATGGTAATTTGTATCATTTAGAAACTTCTTTAGATAATCTATTGAGAGATTTAAATGGACAAGTGTTAACTATGAGCAGAGAGCATATAAACGGAAAACTAATGGTGCTAGCATTTTATTTTAAAACTATCCAGGGCCTTTTGAGCGAAGAAGATATTATTATTACTGGTGATAGATATGACATTATTGAGTACGCTATTTCCTGTAAAGTCCAACTTATTATAGTGACAGGTGGTAATAAACTCCCAGGTAAATATTTAGGACTAGCTAAAGAAAATAATGTAACAATAATTTCAGTGCCTATGGATACATATACAATTTCTAAGAACATACATATGTGTAATTATAGCAGTAGTATTATGCGTACAAATAATTTAATAAGATTCAACGAATTCGAATATTTAGAGGATGTAAAAGAGGAGTTAAGTCACAGCCACTTTAGAAACTATCCTATTGTTGACAGTCGTAACAATTTCTTAGGGTTTATAAATAGAAAACATATTATGAATCCTTCTAAAAAACAGGTAATACTTGTGGATCATAATGAATATGGACAAAGTGCCGATGGTTTACAGGAAGCTGAAATCGTAGCTATTGTTGATCATCACAAGATTGGGGACATATCCACTTCTATGCCCATTAATTTTAGAAATACACCTGTAGGTAGTACTTGTACCATAGTATATTTAATGTATCAAGAGTATGGAATAGAAATCCCCTGTAACATTGCTGGAATTCTAATATCAGGAATTTTATCTGATACTCTACTTTTAAAATCCCCTACGACTACTAACATTGATAAAAAAGCTGTAGATTCTTTAAATGAAATTTTAAAGCTTGATATCAACGAATACGGTATGGATATGTTTAAATTCGGAACATCCTTAGAAGGTCAAAGTATTGATGAGGTGTTTCAGAAGGACTTTAAAGAGTTTCAATTAGATACATTTAAGACAGGGATTAGTCAAGTGTTTACCTTAGATATCGATAGTATTTTCAACAATAAAGAAGACTACTTAGATTACATTAAGGATATCCATAAAAAAATGAAAAATGACATAACCCTTCTATTAATTACGGATATTTTAAATGAAGGCTCTTATTTACTCTACCAAAGCAGGCATAATAGTATTATTCCTTCAGCCTTCGATATACCAAATGAACAAGGGGCCTTTGCTAAAGGAATTGTTTCTAGAAAAAAACAAGTAATTCCTAAATTATTAGACTCAATCTTAATAAATAAATAACTTTAAGGCAGTTATCAATAAACATAACTGCCTTTTTCTATCACTATCACTTAATTTAAAAACTTATTTCTTTAACAATTTTGTTTTAGGTACTAAAATAAGGCTTCCTAATAATAACATAGCTGCTAAACCAAATTTTAATAGGGATTTCTGAGAAGTATCTGCAGCTAGACCTGTAGTCGCTGCAATATCAACTTCAACATTATCATTTCCATCAGCAAAAGTTAATAATTCAGCTAGCTGACCTTCAACTACTTTAATTTCATCATTACCTAATTTACCATATAAGTAATTTGCGTTTTCATCATTAAATGGTGTTATACCTACTTCAACATAATCAGTGGTTGCTACTGTATGGGTAATTGTAAAGCCTTTATTTTCTATTTCCAACTTATAATCTTCGAATAAATATTTATCAATTTCACTCTGTCTTTTAATCATTGCTTCATCAATAATAACTGGTTCCCTATTACCTAAATTAGCTCTATTGTCTGGAGCTATTAAAGGCATTATGCTAGCCTCCACACCTTCAACAACCTTTATTCCATCTTTTCCAAGCATAGTATAAAGATACTCTACATTTTCTTTGCTGTAAGGAGCAATAGCCACTTCGATGTAGTTGTCCATTGGGCCAGTATACACTACTTTGAACCCTTTTTTATTTATCTCTGCTTCATATTTCGAAAATAGCTTGTCATCTATTTCCCTATGTTTTTTCTCTAGCTCACTGTTCGGTTCCCTATAATCCCTAGCCACACTTGAAATTGGCCTATCTAACCCAGAATCAACAGTCCCACCATCTCTATCAATAGTCATAGTAGGTTGTGTTGGCGAAATTGATGAGGGCTGACTCCCTCCCCCTGTAAAACCAAAGGCTATACCACTTGAAAAAACAGTAATGCAACTACTTATAATAATTGTTTTGACAAATCTTGATTTAATCATTTAAAACCCTCCTATTCCAATTTTTTATATTAAGTAATCGATTTTCTTCTAATTTAGGCACTATTTTTTTACCTCCTTTTGTTTTACTTACTAATTAAGACGATAATAGACATATTATGTTCCCTAAAAAAACTTAGAAATAAATAGAAAAAAAGCTAAATATCACTTCAAGACACATACAATTTTAATAATCTCTAGCTTCCTATTTAAAAATTCTTAAATTATGTCCGACAAATATAAAAATATAGGTCTTATTCAACCTATACTTCTTATTTTTCCTAATCTTATTTCTATTTAAAATATTGTAGTTGCATTGATTCAATTAAGAGTTTAATCTTCAAACCCATGGAAACTATCTCTAGTTATAAACCTACCAATGTTTGCATCATCGTATTCATAGCTTGCTTGAATACGATGATGGCCGTTGATAGGTAGTAATAGGTTTCTCCTGAACTAGTCATAGTTCCTAGGTTACCCATTGGGTCATTGTGTATCAGCTACTATAGCATTACTGCTCTTTGTTTCATAAACTACCTTATCTCCATCATAGTGGTTCTCTTAAATGGTTTTCTGTTAGATTTGGATTCTATACATCCCAGTAATCACGATTACCTGTTCATATTCTTTTATGGCACAGCCTGTCCGTTATATATCCGCAAAAAGTTAAAGGAATTGAAGCTAAATCCAATTCCCTTATATATGCCTTTAGTTGATTTCCAAATAGTCTTTTAAGTATCTTGGTCCTGCTAATATATCCTTATCTATATATAAAATACCATTGTCTTTAGCTTTAGTACTCCATTTTACTAAGGATATTTTTCCTTGTGCTATTTGTATTCCTGTTATTCCCCTTGGATGTACACAACTGCCATCGTTAAAACATGGTGGCTCTCCAACTTCTGGAAATCTTGGCCTATGATTATGTCCACCAATAAGCATATGTTTTTCTTTTGCAACCCAGACATTAAGCTTTATTGCAACAGCCTCTTTCTTTTTATAGTTCTTCGCTGTTCTAGTAGGATCATTTATTCCAAAGGCCTCTAAAGGGCGCCATAGATATTTAACAATAAATCTAGTTAATCTCCATAATTCATAGTTTATAAAGTCAACTTGATGGCCATGCACTAGAAAAATTCTGTAATTACTATTCCTATGCCTGAGAACCAAGCCCTCATGAACCTTTATATTTTCGAACATAGATATATTTCTGCCTTCACGTTCACTAAAATAATGGTAGTAATTTTTTTCTAAAAACGATTTATCTCTTTTTGCAATATCATGATTACCGTATAGTAAATGAAGTCTTTCATTAGCCAAAATGAATCGAAATGTTCCCTCATAATATCGCACATTTTACTATTTTGCCACAGCTCATCCCCATCCCCTAGCTCTATATAAATATAGTTTTCTTTGTAATAATGGTTAAGTGCAACAAAGAAAATATTTTGATTTTTAGCAAAGGTATCAGCCCAATCCCCAGTACCTCTATGACAATCACTCATTAAAATAAAACGTGATGAATCATCAAATAGAATTTCTTCGGATGAATGAAAAACCCTAGATAATCTTTCTAATTTATTCTTATCAACCTCCAAATTTCCCATTATTATTTTAGATATTTTTGAATTGTATTGAACATCTTAAATACTTCTTAGTTTTACCAATATTTAGAACATCCATTAACATTTCAGGTGCACTTTCTTGAATAGCATTTATTTTATCCCATGAATTATCATAATCCTTAGTTAAAAGATTAAATTTATCACATCGTAATTTATTTTTTCGTTGAGTAATACCATCTGTGAGCTCAGTTCTTGTAATAGGCTGTCGATTACGAGGTTTATCGAATAATACCCCAACAGAATTGCCACTGATAATAAGCTCATCCTTAGAATACCCAGCCTCAATTAAACCACCTATAAATGCATTGCGCATTATTTCATTCTTTAATGTAATAAAAATATTCATAGTGAGCTCCGAAGGCTCAGAAAACTCTCCTAGCTTAAATCCTGTTAACCACCAATGAGGCCTTGTTCTTTTAAATAATGTCTTTCCTAATTTTTTTAATGTAATTGACATCGATCGTAGGTCATCGTCATCAACACAGTAATAAAATGTACCATCAAATATACCAGGAATATTCAAACCAGGACCCTTTGTATTATAAACTCCAACTTCTCCACCTGTAGTCATACCATACTGACCTTTCCAAAACTCTATAAGCCACTTTTTATTGCATATTTAAAATAAATGGGTTCACAATCAATAGTCATACTTAATGGTGCTGCTGCTTTGTCGTATAGTCTACAATATCCCATATTCCTTTGCCAGGCATATAGATTTGAATAAAAAATGTCTTGGTCAATTTCATATGAATAACCCGTACTTTCCATTATTTCAACAATTAAATCATCTTTTTGTTTATTTTTTATTTTAAACCTACTGAGCTTATTTTTTAATAAAACTGTTATATAGGAAAACCACTGATAAACAATAAGGTATAAATTTGGCAGATTTTTTTTAATAGAAATATGGATATATAAAATTACTATTGGAATTAATATATATAGTAAAAAAATAAGCAGATTTTGAGTATCTAATTGTTTGCTATTAATCATAGTACTAAAAAAAAACCTAGAACCACCCTCAATAATTATATTTATACTATAATATTCTTTAAGCTTAGTTCTGTTAATAAATACTTTTTAAAAATCTATACTTATGTTATGATTATATAGGGGAGAAAAATTTAGAAAAACCATATAGTTGTAAAGCTATTGTAAATATACACTTCTGTATATTTACGGGAAAAATGATTAAATAAACCAATTGAAATGGTTTAATTTTTTTAAAAAATAAATTGACAAAAAAACTACTAATGGTTTAAAATGGTTTTATATAAAACCATATTTCTGAGTTTTATCTTATAAGTATGTGTAAAAAAATATTCTCTTTTAAAGAGATATTACTAAAATATATTAAGGGATTTTTGAACTGGATACAAAAGCAAACATCCCTCATATATATAAATAAACTAAATCTAAGGAGGCTATATCTATGGATTTTAATTTATCTAAAACCCAAGAAATGACTGTTAAAATGGTTGCAGAATTCGCTGAGAAAGAACTTGCACCAAGTATCGCAGAAAGAGACGAGCATGAAATTTTTGATTTAGACATAATGGCAAAACTAGGTCAAGTTGGACTTATGGGAGTTCCATATCCTAAAGAGTACGGTGGAGCTGGAGCTGGAGATGTTGCTTATGCATTATCAGTAGCAGAACTAGCTAAAGTTGATCCTTCAACTGCAATTGGTGTATCAGTACATACTTCTCTTGCTACATGGCCAATATTTAAGTATGGTAATGCAGAGCAAAAAGCAAAATACTTACCAAGATTAACTACTGGACAATCTATGGGTTCTTTTGGTTTAACTGAGCCAAATGCAGGAACTGACGTAAGTGGAGCTCAAACTACAGCTGTTCTTGATGGAGATCACTATGTACTTAATGGTACTAAAATCTTTATCACAAATGCTGGTGATTCAGAAATCTATGTAGTATTTGGTTTAACTGATAAATCTAAAGGACCAAAAGGAATGAGTGCTTTCATCGTAGAAAAAGGTACTCCAGGATTTACTTTTGGTAAACCAGAAGTTAAAATGGGTATCCGTGCATCTGTTCAAAGAGAATTAAGCTTTGAAAACTGCCGTGTACCAAAAGAAAATCTTCTTGGTAAAGAAGGAGATGGATTTAAAATTGCAATGACTACTCTTGACGGTGGACGTATTGGGGTTGCTGCTCAATCATTAGGTATCGCAGAAGGTGCGTACAACCTAGCACTTCAATATTCAAAAGAGCGTAAACAATTTGGTAAACCAATCTCTGCTCAACAATGGGTAAACTTTACTTTAGCTGATATGAAAATGAGAATTGAAGCTGCTAGACATTTAGTTATGAAAGCTGCTTGGACTAAAGAAAGTGGTAAACCTTACTCAGAAGAAGCTGCTATTGCAAAATGTTTCGCTTCTGACGTAGCTATGTGGGTAACTACAAATGCAGTTCAAATCCACGGTGGATACGGATACACTCGTGAGTACTCTGCAGAGAGATTCATGCGTGATGCTAAGATCTGTCAAATCTACGAAGGAACTAACCAAGCAATGCGTATGATTGTTGCTGGATCAATTCTTCGTTAATTAATTAATTAACAATTCTTTATATAGATAAAACACCCTGCGGGGTGTTTTATTTGTTTTATCTATCATGAAATTGAAATATCCTAGTCCTTAAACCTTTTATAAATACCTTTTTAGCATAGTTTCCTTCATTTTAGTCCCCTATGACCATCTGACCATCAAAGACTCTTATTTAAGCGTTTACGCCTTTGAAATCCTTCTATTAAATGTAAATCTAAAGCTTTGTTTATTATCCATATTTATATAATATCTATAAAAAGTCCTAGTGCCACTTTTTCTATCCTTGACCACATTACCTGTACCAATCTTATCAAATTCAAGTGTATGTAAAATCTCTTCATCTGATTTATAGTATTCAACATCTAATATATCATTTCTACCCTCATCACCCTCAATATATGTCAAAGAAAACGATTTTATTTGAGCTTTAATAATATTATTTGAATTATCAACAATCTCAATAGGTAGGTTTTTTTGAATGGTATAAACCATTGCCCTTATAAAAGTCCCATAATCAGTTGCTGTTATATTAGTTATATCTGCATATTTAAGACATTTTTCGAGTTCTTCACTACTCATTTTTTTCATTATTATACCCCTAACCCTTTAGTTAAAATTTTAATTTCTCATTCCATTCTATAAAATCCGCTTGGTTACCACTTACATCCTTAAACTTTATTGTCTTTTTCGTTCTATTTAGTGTCTCTTTGACTATTCTCGCCATCTTTAATACATCTCTATTTTTAGTTGTTGACGTACCTCTAATCTGCTCAAATAGAGCAGCATCATTTATGATGATTAATATATCATTCTCATCTAATTTCTCCAAATCCCTCATTAGAGTTAATAATGCAGTATGGCTCACAATTAAAGGCTTACTATAATCCATTAAAAGGTCTTTTTCAAGTATTATACTTTCATCTTTTAATACACGATAACGAACGGTTATATCCTCATTTTCATAAGGTGTTCCTATTCCAACTAAGTAGGCTTTTATCATATACTTCCCTCCCAAAATCTTTATAATTATTTTTATATATTTTATATATCTTTTTACTCATTAAAATTGTATTACACCGCTATTTGTTATATTTTCCAGTATTCACTTAAATATTACCCTATTGATCTATTAATAATATATTTATAGATTCTTAACAGCAAATAAACAACTTTCGGGGGATATTATGCCAATATTTTATAGAAATGATACAATGCTATTTTATGAGGTTACTGGAGAAGGTCATCCAATAATATTTACTCATGGGGCATCCTGGGACCATAAACAATGGGTTAAGCAGGTAAACTTCTTTAAGAAGGATTACAAGGTTGTATCCTGGGATGTTCGTGGTCATGGCCAATCTTCATTGCCTAAGGGTCCAATAAACCCTGATGATTTCATATTAGATTTAATAGCCCTTATGAATCACCTTAGTATAAAAAAAGCCATATTATGTGGTCTATCAATGGGTGGACATATATCACTAAGGACTGCTATTGAAATACCCTATAGAGTTAAAGGGCTTATTCTAATAGGTACTCCATGTAGTAACTCCATTAGTTTAAACCAAAAGTTATTTATACAGATTAATAGTTTATCTAGCAAATTTCTACCTATGAAAACAAATGCTTTTATACTAGCTAAAATGTTATCGAAACAAAATCCTTCTACCTTTGCATATGTATATAATACTTTTTCTAAAATGCCTAAAGAAAATTGGCATAGAATTTGGTCTGCGGTTACTCGCATGGAAAGTAAGGATGAGCTACATAAAGTAAAATGTCCAACCCTTTTATTAATAGGTGACCATGATATAATAACTAATTTTCAGCAGCCCCTATTATATACAAAAATCTCTAATACGGAATTAAGGATTATTCTAAATGCGCATCATTGTACTAATCTAGATAATCCTAATGCAGTAAATCAATTCACTCTGGAATTCATTGATTCTTTAAAAGTATAAACTCCTTTCTTTAATGATTATTGAAAGGAGTTTCCAAACCTATCCCGCTTGCTTTTTTAAGCTTATTTGTAAAGCAGTAGCTAATTGATCTGGACAAGAAGTATTACGACTACCACATTTGATACCCTGTAGCTTATTAATTGCTTCTTCCACTTTCATTCCCTCTACTAAACGACTAACTCCTATAAGATTTCCAGAGCATCCGCCATTAAAGGATACCTTATCAATTATTCCGTCTTCAATTGAAAAAATTATTTGTTTTGCACATACTCCAGTAGTGAAAAACGAAAACATATTTTATCACCTACCTATCCTTCTTAAAAAACTCAACCATTAAAATATAATGAATAATGTATTATTTGTCAATGAAAAAAGAAGTAGAGAGAACTACTTCTTCCTCATAATCTTTTATATACTAATCTTAACTTATTCTATCACTATTACTGCTCCATTTCTCACATTCATCCAATTGTATAAAAACTCTGCATGGCTAGTAAAATTTCTGACACACATATTAGATCTGGGAAATGTACCTATCGTATGCAGATACTCAATAAAGCCTGGGTCTACCATCTCTCCTTCTACTTCTTCGTAAGCAACTGGTACACCATGAATATATGCCCCACCAGTAAATCTGATTGCAAAGGGTGCATATCCTGCAATTTCCTGAGTTCCACTTTTTAAATACTCAAATCGATCTCTTTTTTGAATTGCTTTATAGCTTCCTAGCGTTGTCTCATAGGAAAATTCCCCTGGTATACCTGTTGTTGAAAATGTGTATGACACTAGATTTAAACCATTATCCTCAACTTCAAAGGCTCCTTGATTTTGCTGACTTCTATCGATTACTACCACATGAGTCAGTTCTCTTAAAGTCACATTAGGATCTATATACTGTTTTGGAACATAATAACCCCTTCCAAAAGTAGGCGCATCTATATGGTAAAAATCACCTGTTTCATCAAGAATTCTAACTAGCATTCCATCAGGTATATACCTATAGTTACTTTCAGTGTTAGCTTCATCATATGCGGGGGCACTGTGATAAACTCTGTAACCAAATTCATCTATTGCTGCATCACCTCGTTGAGGTGGAGTACCGTTTTCATTTTTATAGTTACTAATAAAATGCAATGGACCTTGACCTAGTTGTTCATTTAATTCATCTATTGCTTGCTTCATACTATCAAATCTAAAATTTCTAGGGGTTCCCATTGAAGAGTGTATATATCCCTCATTAACACTCCCTTGATTTTCAAAGGCTACTCTATACCATATATTTGAACCTTCTAATTCTTCTCCTTCTACCCTGTGTAGTAGGGAAACTTTTTCTAAACTCTCCTTTGCTGTTACTGCAGCTGATTCATCAGTAGGTGTTTCTCTAATTGTGGAACCTTCCTCCGCAGTAATTAGAAAGTAGTCAAAAGAAATATTATATTTAAAGTAATCTATTGCATTATTTATTCCCACAGGTAGAGATGACCTAAACTCCTCTAATATTGTGTTATTCTCCTTTGGTCCTAGGCCATTAATAAGCTCATCCTTCTGTTCTTGATTGATATAAGATATTTCAGATCCTTCTTCTCTTGTTATCTTTAAATCGTCTTGAAGATTATACCCATTAATATTTTCCTCAACTGCTTCTTGATCTGATTTAGCCAAACGATCTTCCCTTTGTTGTTCAACCCGTTGTCCTGGAGACTGCTCTCGTGGCATTTCCCGTCTATTTGCACATCCGTATGTAGTTAATGTAATTATAAATATTAAGATGAGTATACTTTTCTTGTACATAAATCCACCTCTTGAATTTTTTTATTTACTATATATCTTTCTCAGAAAGTTGTCATATTATGTAATGTAGGCAATTTAAAATGACACTATTAGACACTTACTCTAATCATTGCTTATCTAAAGGATTTATTAACTTTAATAATTAAAAAATGCTCTTTATTAACAGTAATCTAACATCTGTTTAAATAAGGAGCATAGTTATTATTGTTTTAGTATTTCATTTTGTTTTAGTATTTCATTTTGTTTTTGATTTTATATATAGCATACCCGAGTACAATGCTTGCTAGAACATTTAATATTGTTACATTTTGTATTCCATCATGCTTAAATAAGTAATTAAATATAAACACAGATGAAGGCACTATATTTATTAGTAAGGCTCCATATAACATCTTTATAATAGATTTATTTCTATCTATTTTTGATTGATTATCCGTATATATCTCTTCAGTTTCAGAAGCTTTAGCATGTTTTCTAAAATAACGCCAAATAAACATTTTATCTATATACTCCCATCCTGCGTTTTCAAATATGTCGATATAATCTTCTGTGTCAGACACATATACAAAATCAAGTTTATAATTATAATTCTCAGGATCTCCCTTTACAAAATGATATTTAATTAGTGAACTTATTCCAACCAGATGCCATCCTGATAGTGACATGTTTCTAAGCCACTTCTCCTCTAAATCATCCTGCCACACACAAAGAAAACTTTCCAAATTGATTTATAATTTTTATTAATCATTGAAATCCTCCTGTATACTTGTAAAAATTAGTTCACCATTTAATAAAAGCTCTTTTAATCTTTCAATCTCATAATAAAGTATTTTTTTCCCTTGTTTGCTTAATTCATAGCTTTTTCTCTTATCATCATCTAATACCATAACTATTAGCTCTTCCTTTTCCATTTTAGATAATGCTCCATATAATGTCCCTGGTCCAATTTTCACCCGTCCATTACTAATACGTTCCACATACTGCATAATTCCATAACCATGACGAGTTTCGACTAAGGAAAGTAATATGTAGTACCAAGCTTCTGTTAATGGCAAATACTTTTTCACGGATTTATTCCCAAACATGATTAAAACCTCACTTCTATTTATTAGTATATTTAACTATTATATTAGTACAGCTCCCGATATATCGCTTCGCGATATATCGTTTAATGATATTGTATTCCCATTTCAAAAATTTATCAACTCTTAGAGACAATTATTTATCTTTAAAATAAAAAAAAGCCCTGTAAATACATTATTTTGTATTTTCCAAGGCTTCTAGACATAATTTTATACTTGTTCGTATACACCTATACTTCTAAGTTTTTTGTATCTTCTATCTAATAACTCATTATGAGTTAATTTTCTAAGTTCTTTTAATTCACCTAGAATGTATTGCTTCATATTATTTGCAGTTATATCTAAATCCTTATGGGCTCCACCTAAAGGCTCCTTAATTATAGTATCTATAACTTTTAAAGACATTAGGTCTTGTGCTGTAAGTTTCATTATATCCGCTGCAACTGGTGCAAGATTTGAATCTTTCCATAGAATACTTGAAAGGCCTTCTGGTGATATTACAGAGTATATTGAATTTTCAAGCATACACACTCTATCTGCCACGCCTAAAGCTAAAGCACCACCACTTCCACCTTCACCTATAACAACAGAAATAATAGGAGTTTTTAATCTACTCATCGTCATAAGATTTACGGCAATAGCCTCTCCTTGACCTCTTTCCTCTGCGCCTAAACCAGGATACGCCCCTGGAGTATCAACGAAAGTAATTATCGGTCTATTGAACTTTGCAGCCTGTTCCATAAGTCTTAGGGCTTTTCTATAACCTTCTGGATGAGGCATTCCAAAGTTTCTTCTAATGTTTTCATCTAAATCTTTCCCTTTTTGTTGCCCAATAACAGTTACAGGAATACCCTCAAACATACCAATACCAGCTATTATGGCTCTATCATTACCAAAATATCTATCACCATGTAATTGAGTAAAATCAGTTATAAGCTTTTTAATATAATCAAGGGAAGTTGGTCTTTCTTGTAGACGAGCTAGCTTAACTTTTTGCCAAGGGCTTAGATTTTCATAAACTTCTCGTTTCATATTTTCTAGCTTATTAGATAATATATCTATTTCATGAGTTAAATCTAAGCTATTATCCTTTGCAAACCCTTTAAGCTCATTTATTTTATTTTCTAGTTCTCTAATTGGTTTCTCAAATTCTAAATTGCTATTCATTTATTTCACCACCCGGACTGTGGATTTTTAATATTTTAGATAATATTTTTTTCATTTCATTTCTAGGAACAATTTTGTCTACAAATCCCTTTTCCTTTAAAAATTCA
The DNA here is from genome assembly GCF_018141405.1 of Serpentinicella alkaliphila. NCBI lineage: Bacteria > Bacillati > Bacillota > Clostridia > Peptostreptococcales > Natronincolaceae > Serpentinicella > Serpentinicella alkaliphila. The sequence continues at coordinate 1,830,315 of NZ_CP058648.1, read as the reverse complement.
GCCCTTTGGAAGCCTTCCGGAAGTTTTTGTCTAATTGTTTGTTCGATTACCCTTGGTCCAGCAAATCCAATAAGGGCACCTGGTTCCGCAATGATTATGTCTCCTAACATAGCAAAACTAGCAATAACTCCTCCAGTTGTAGGGTCAGTTAAAACAGAAACATATAGTAACCCTTCTTCTGATAGTCTTGCTATAGCAGCAGAGGTTTTAGCCATTTGCATTAAAGATATTATACCCTCTTGCATTCTAGCCCCACCGGATGCTGAAAAAATAATAACAGGGAACCTTTTTTCGATTGCTTTTTCTACTGCTCTTGTAATTTTTTCACCAACAACTGAACCCATACTTCCCATCATAAAGTTTGGATCCATAACACATATAACACAATTATAACCGTTTATTTTACCTTCTCCTGTTATTACAGCCTCTGACTCGTTAGAATACTCAGTGGCAGTAGCAACTTTTTCAGCATACTCTGGAAAGTCTAATGGATTAGCCGTTTTCAAATCTAAATCATACTCATTAAAAGTGTTTTGATCGATTATCTCATTGATTCTATCCCTAGCCCCAAGCCTTTTAGCCTTTTCTTCTTGAGGTGTTTTAGCAATTGTTTGTTTATAGCTTTCACTCGGTAAAATTGTTCTCTGCTTTTCGGGTAAATTTATTGTTACATATTGTTTTTTACTAAAGAGATCCTTTAGCATATACACACTCCCTTACTTAACCTTTTAGAATTTCTTTTTCTATAAAAGAAGTATCTATTTTATTTTCAACAAATTTTTCATTGCTTAATATTTCTCTTTGAAACTCAATATTTGTGTCTACCCCTGTTATTACAAGCTCGCTAAGAGCTCTCTTCATCCTGTCAATAGCCTCAGTCCTATCTTTTCCCCAAACTATTAGCTTACCTATCATTGAATCATATGTAGGCGGAATAACATAACCACTATATATATGACTATCTATCCTTACACCATAACCACCTGGTGGAAAATACACTTCAATTAAACCAGGAGACGGCCTAAAGTTTTCTGATGGGTCTTCTGCATTTATCCTACATTCAATTGAGTGTCCATTAATTGTTAATTCCTCGCTGGTTACACTCAATCTTTCCCCATATGCTACTTTTATTTGCTCTTTTATTAAATCTATTCCTGTAGTCATTTCAGTAACTGGATGCTCTACTTGTATTCTTGTATTCATTTCAATGAAATAGAAATTATTATGTTTATCTAATAAAAACTCAATCGTTCCAGCATTAACATAATTAACTGCTTTTGCTGCACGAACTGCCATTTCACCCATTTTATTTCGAAGTTCTTGACTCATTATTGTACATGGAGCTTCTTCTAAAACCTTTTGATTTTTTCTTTGAATTGAACAGTCTCTTTCACCTAAATGAATTACATTGCCATATTCATCTGCTAATATTTGAAATTCTATATGTCTAGGCTCCTCTACAAACTTCTCTACATACATAGAGTCGTCATTAAATGCGACAGCGGACTCTGACTTAGCCATATTGAATTTTTCAATAAACTCATTTTCTAAATAGACGATTCTCATACCTCTACCGCCACCACCACTGGCAGCTTTGATTATAACTGGGAATCCAATCTCCTTAGCTACTTCAAAGGCTTCTTCAGCATTATTTGTAGAGCCAGGGGAACCTGGCACAACTGGTACTCCTGCTTCTATCATCGTTCTCCTAGCTTCAGATTTATTCCCCATTTTCTCCATATGATGAGCTGATGGTCCAATAAATTTTATATCATTTGCTATACACGCTTCTACAAATTTCGAATTCTCTGATAGGAAACCATAGCCAGGATGTATTGCTTCACACTTCGTAACTAACGCAGCAGTAATTATACTATCTATATTTAAGTAACTTTTTTTAGAAGGCCCTGGTCCTATACAAATAGATTCATCAGCGAAATGAACATGAACTGAATCTTCGTCTATTTCTGAATATACAGCAACCGTATGGATACCCATATCCTTACACGCTCTAATAATTCTAAGGGCTATTTCCCCTCTATTTGCAATGAGTACTTTTTTGAACATTCTTTACTACCTCCTGATTCTCATTAGGGGTTGCCCATATTCAACTATATCCTCAGCCTCCGCTAATATTTCAACGATCTCACCAGCTATATCACTTTTTATTTCATTCATCATCTTCATTGCTTCAACAATACATAAAGTCTGACCCTTTTCTACCTTGTCTCCTACCTTTACAAAAGGTGCTGAGTCAGGACTTGGAGCTCCATAAAATGTACCTACCATAGGTGATTTTATGATATGAAGGTCTTCAATTTCTTGTATGTATTTTGCATTATCTTCGTTGCCTACTTCTAACTCTCTATTAACTTCTTTAACCTTATCTAAGGTAATGGCTTCATTTATCTTCTGTGTAGTATTACTTTCAATTTTTGATTTTTTGCTTACTCTAATTACAAAATCACCTTTTTCGATTTCTACGCTTTCAACACTTGTTTTATCTATTGTTAAAATCAAGTCTTTTATATCCTTTACATCCATTAATAATGCCTCCCTAATTTAATAATTAGCACATATATTTATAAGTTTTGTTAATTTGTTAACTAGTTTTATTACTTGGTACTAATATTTGATATTATACCATATGAATAGATTTAATTCAATATGATATCAAATCTCATTAATTAATTATGTACATAAAATAGTCCTATTGTTTTAACACCAATAGGACTATCATATTTCAAGGTATATTTTATCCATTAACTCTAGTATTATTAAATTTCTACAACTTCATACAATTTTTCTACAACTAACTTTTTGGTTTTTCATTATTTGACGAATATAATTACCTAGTGATAAGGCTTAAACCTACGTAATCTTAAGGCATTACTTACAACAGATACTGAGCTTAATGCCATAGCCCCAGCTGCAAACATTGGATTTAACAAGGGCCCACCGAGTACATGGAGTAACCCTGCTGCCAAAGGTATCCCTGCTGTATTATATGCAAATGCCCAAAACAGGTTTTGCTTTATATTATTTATGGTTTTCTTACTTAATTGTATAGCTGTAACTACGTCCATTAAATCACTTCTCATTAAAACAATATCTGCTGACTCCATTGCCACGTCTGTTCCAGACCCAATTGCCATACCCACATCAGCTTGAGCAAGAGCAGGTGCATCATTTATTCCGTCACCTACCATCGCAACCTTTTTACCTGATTCTTGTAACTTCTTAACTTCCATTGCCTTATCCTCAGGAAGTACTTCAGCTAAAACAATATCTATGCCAACTTGTCTTGCAATTGCTTCAGCAGTCCTTCTATTATCTCCAGTTATCATTGCTACTTCAATGCCAATTTCATGTAGCTTCTTAATTGCCCTTATGCTACTTTCTTTTACTACATCGGCTACTGCAATTATTCCAACTAACCTACCGTTTATTGATATATACATCGGTGTTTTTCCTTCACTTGCCAACCTATCAGACTCTTGTTGTAAATCTATTTCAATATTTCTTTCATTCATTAATTTTTTATTTCCCAGGAGCACCAACTTATTATCAATACTTACCTCAATTCCATGTCCCGGTATTGCTTTAAAACTATCTACTTTTTTATGTTCTAAATTTCTTTCCTGGGCAGCTTTAACAATTGCTTCACCCAATGGATGCTCAGAGCCTTTTTCTGCCGAAGCTGAAAGTATGAGAATTTCTTCTTCAGTTATTTCATCTTTAACAATTATATCTGTAACCTTGGGTTTTCCCTCTGTTATAGTTCCAGTTTTATCAAACACTATCGTTTCAATTTTATGGGCAGTCTCAAGTGATTCTCCACCTTTAATCAATACTCCGTTTTCCGCACCTTTACCTGTACCTACCATTATAGCTGTAGGTGTAGCTAAGCCTAATGCACAAGGACATGCGATTACTAATACAGAAATAAATATTGTTAGAGCAAAAGTTATGGAATGCCCTGTTAATAGCCATAATAATGTTGAAATCACCGCGATTCCAATAACAATGGGTACAAAGTAACCTGAAATAATATCTACCATTTTAGCTATTGGTGCCTTTGATCCTTGAGCATCCTCTACAAGTTTAATTATTTGAGATAGAGCAGTGTCTTTTCCCACTTTAGTTGCTTCAAAATTTACTGAACCATTTTTATTTATGCTGCCCCCAATTATTTTATCACCTGGTTTCTTCTCTACGGGGATACTTTCACCGGTCAGCATTGATTCATCAACTGAAGTATAGCCTTCAATTACAACACCATCAACAGGAATTCTTTCTCCAGGTTTAGCCACAAGTATATCACCAACTTCTACTTCTTCTATTGGTAATATAATTTCCTTGCCATCTTGAATAACTATTGCTGTTTTAGGTTGAAGTCCCATAAGCTGTTTTATTGCCTCTGATGTTTTTCCCTTTGATACTGTTTCCAGGTATTTGCCAAGTAAAATTAGTGTAATAATCACTGCAGCTGTTTCAAAATATAGCTCCATAACCATGGAGTGATTGCCACCAATAATTTCAATTAATGCATAAACCCCGTATATGAAAGCTGCACTAGTTCCTATGGCAATTAAAGAGTCCATATTAGGGGAACCTTTGAATAGGTTTGTAAAACCAACTGTATAGAAACGGTATCCTACTAACATAACTGGTATAGTTAAAATTAGTTGAGCTAATGCAAAGTTAATATCATTAATATGAGGGTCAAAAAAACTAGGAAGTGGTGCTCCGAGCATATGACCCATTGATATATAAAATAGAGGGCTTGTGAATATCAATGAAATAATGAATTTTGTCCAAAGAGATTTTATCTCCTTTTCTCTTCTCTCCTTTTCCTTATCAATACTAATTTCCGTTTCTATTTCTAAGGGCTTGTAACCGGCCTTTTCAATTACCTGCTTTATTTTAGATATTCGTACAATGCTACTATCGTAATTTATAAATACTTTTTCTGTTGCAAAATTCACCGAAGAGCTTTCAATACCATTCAACTTATTTAATGCTTTTTCGACGGCAATTGCACAAGCTGAACAAGTCATACCAGATATAGGTATAGTTATTTCCCTTAGTGAATCTTCCTCTTGTAAGCTATATCCTAATTTTTCTACTCGTTTAAATATATCTTCTTTAGTAACTATATCTTCATCAAATGAGATCGTAAGTTTTTCAGTTGCAAAATTAACGTTTGCGTATTCTACTCCATCAAGTTTATTAAGGTTTCTTTCTACAGCATTAGCGCAAGCTGTACAAGTCATCCCATTTACTTGTAGCGTTTTAGTAGTATTTTTCATATTATCAACTCCCTCACCTATAATATACCATACCCCCCTATGGTATTCAATATGTTTTTTATTTATAGTTCAAAAACTTAAAACCCCTCACAAATATTATTAATGTAAGGGGCTAATTATACTTATTATATATTACTGACTTTTTTTCTATTTTGTGCATCTAATAATCTTAAATACATGGTTCCATATTTTTCAACAATTTTTTCAGTTGCATTGACATCAAACTCCGAACAATAATCTTTATCTCTCAAGGATATTAGATAATCGTTTATATATCGAACCAGCTTATCATTAATAATTGTATAATAAAGTGGATTTGAGGAATGTGACATTGATTTGAAGTTTTTCTTAAGGAAAATCTTTTTATTGTTTACATAGACAGATAGTTTAAATAGGTTAGCCTTATAATTCAATAGTTCATCATCCAAAATAGTAAACTTAATATCATTATTGTTTCTCATACATTCTATTACATTTTGAGCATGTATTTTTCTTTGTTCAGGGGAAAGGTTATAGCTTACCTCAGCATAGAAAATTTCCCCATCCTCAATATATTTCATAAGAGCTGATTTTAATATAATAAAATTAATCTTACTTTTTTCAAAAACCTCTTCCCAAGTAATTTGAATCTTTCTTATTAATAAATCCATATCCTCATTAAAACCTTGCCTATGGGCTTCATTAATTATTTCGGTTATTATATCTGAAGGTAGTAAGAATTCAAACCCTCTTGTTGAAAGAAATTGAAATTCATCATTTGAGTAGAACTCTGTTCTGTACCCACCCTTATCCATTCCTAAAAATTCTGCGGATTTTACTAATATATTTTCCGTTTTAAATTTGGCATTAGTATGATCATAAATACCATTAACTGTATCTATATCTGTTACAATAGTTGCTACTTCAATCATCCCATCTATATCTAAAGAACATAAAACAGCAAACTTGTCTCTTATTGCTATAATATTTAATTTATCAATTTCTTTATTATCATATAGGTCGAAATCAATATTTAAAAATTCATTTAGTAAAAAATATACTCTTGGTATATAGTAATCCGTCTTACTTTCAAACTCATTCATATCAAAGCCAACCTTAGCATTAATACGAATATCGTTAGATTTAAATTCCTCAATAATATCAAGATCTAACTGATGCGCAATTTTACATATATCCAATGTCGAAATGAAATCAATACATTGTGTCGAATTTTGAATTGTATTTTTTATTAATTCAGTTAAACAAAAAATAACATTCTTGTTACCAACGACTACCTTATTGTCTTCTAAATTTTTCTCACTTTTTTGACATAAATCTGATTTAGAGTTTTTATATCCATTTTCTAGTATGCTATATATCTGTTCATACAAAAGATCTTTATTCGATTCATCTAAGGGGTCTGATATTTCAAATAGCTTATATATTTCACCAGTTTTACCTTGTTTTATGATTTCATCAGAGAAAAACAAAGATAGCTTTGCATTAACAGTTTCAATGTTTTTAGTGGAAGGAATTTTAATATTGTTACACCATTTACTGATGTATGATATATCATAACCTACTGCTTTGGCTAAAACTGTAAATTTTGTATCAGTTACTTCTAGTAACTCTTTTATTATTAGTCCATAGCTTTTTGTACTTTTCATTTAATCCCCCCAGTATAGACCTTTTACAAAGTCTAATAGCACTTATAAAAACTATAAAAATAAATATAAAAACTATAAACCAAATTATAGTACTTAAACCGCACCAAAGTTTTAACTTTAATGCGGTTTAAATTTTTAATTATATCTAGTCAATTCCTTAGGTCTTAATAACTATTCCATCTCAGCAAAACTTTGTACTCTTGTTTTAATTTGCTCAAATGAAGTTGCTTCCATATCTACTTCTAGATATAAGCTCTTAACTCCTGCTTCTTCAAACTGCATATAGTAGATTGGGTAATCGAACTCTTCTGGATCACAGAATTTCATCATACATACTACTACTGCATCTGCATCATATTTTTTAACCATATCCATTAACATTGGTCCTCTTGTTTTGTGAACATCTGTTGCTAATGAACATCCTTCAAGATCTTGCCACCATTTTGCTAATCTTAGCATTGGGTCGTCACCTTCTGGAACGTCATGTCTAAATTGTCTTGACTCTTGTGCTAAATCGTCTGCTACTACAGTGAAGCCGTTCTCTTTGAAGATTTCTAAGATTCCGTATGGCTCAGCTACGATACCTGTTAAAACAACTTTTTTACCTGTGATTTCTTCTGTTGGTTGTTGTTTTAATTCTGCCATTAATTCTTTAACTAATGCAGTGTGCTTAGATTTTTCCATAAACCATCTTGATTTAATTACTGCATGACGTGTTACTGGGTCTAATGTTTTAGGGTAGCTATTTACTAAGTCTGAGAATTCTCTCATTGCACGACGGTTTTCGTTGTACACTTCTATACTGTTTGTTAATGCTTCGTTAGTAATTTCTGTTCCTAATATTTTCTCTAACTTCTCTTTTACTATTTGGTATTCTGTAACTAAGAATTTGTTAGCAGATTCTAATCCTCTATTTTGTGGATGTGTAAATACGATGGTTTCTGAAGTTCCTTTCCATTTTTGGCTTAGACACTTTAATGTATCACATGGAACTGAGAATAATACTGCTTGTAAATCATCGTATACACCTTCTATTTGCATTTCCATTACGATTTGCATGATTGAACAGGCAAATGCTGGTAAATATGCTCTAGCTTTAGATACGCTTCTTTTTCCACCCCAGATACCGATAGGTAGGAATCCAGCTGCATAAATTAATTCCTCTGGAGCGTATACAGGCATTACACCTACTGCGCCTTTTCCAGTTTCTGCTTTAAAATCTTCCATTGCTTTTTTAGGGTTACTAGCAATACTCATTAATTCATTTAAAATAGCCTCTACTCTACTCATATTATTTACCCTCCTCATCCATCATTTCTGCTAATGCTTGAACACGTGTATCGAACTGTGCCGGAGCGAAGTTACGAGGATCTGTTTGGTCTCCATCAAAGCTTACGTATGGTAGTCCATTTTGTTGTTGTAATCTTTCTCCTGTTTCTACGTTTAAGAAACTCATTAACTTACAACTTCTATTTAAGTGGTATACTATTCCATCACATTGTCCTTTATCGATAATATCGCTAAGAACTTTAACTTTATTATCTATACAAGTATTAATGTAGATTCTTGTATATGCTTCAGCCATAGAACTCATGTCGCCTACTTCATAAGATAGGTTCCATAGTCCTGGATAAGCTGAACCTGTCATGATTGAACCTTGGTTTTTTAATGTTTTGAAAGTATGTCCTAAATGTGGCCATACTGCAATACCTTCCCAAGTTACACGAGTCTTTTCATCGCCTTTAAATGCATATACTCCGTTTGCTAAGTTTTCTTCTAACTCATCAGCAAATTTTTTGAAAGTCTCTTCTGCATAGCTTCTACTTCTTGCACAAACGATTAATGCCATGAAGCTGAATAAGTCAAAACCGTTTAATGGAGATGGCTTATGAGTTAACATTGATGCAAGTCTGTTCCATTGAGCTACTGATCTTTGAGTTTGCTCTTGAACTTCTCTAAATTTATCATAATCAAATGGTTTCCCAGTTATATCTTCTAACATAGCAATTGCTTCTCTAAATTGATCTGCTATATAGTCTTTTGCATATTGAGGAATTGGCATTGTATGGTTAAATGGTACGTCTATCACGATACATGGGATGTTTAACTCTACTGCAATGTTTTCATACCATTTTAATAATGTGTTACAAATGTTGTTACAAGTAATTACTAGATCTGGAAGTGGTACTCTAGCTGCTGGAGATTTTGCTAGTACGTCTGGAGTTTCTCCTAATAAAGCTTCTTGCTTTAATAATTCCATGAATCCAAGGTTTACTCTTGCATATGAACAGATGTCTAGGTTGTATCCTTTTCTATCTGCTACGTCTAACATGTCTAGTGCACCTTTTCTTGCACCAATACCAGCTGCATGTGTCTCTGGGTATACCATAGCGATATCCATAGTTACACAAAACTCTGGTGGAGCTACTGACGCTGACCAACAAACAAGTTTACCTTCTTTCTTGGCTTGTCTTGCTTCTTCGTCTAACTTTTCCTGATAATACGCTAACATTTGTTTTGCATTCATATTTTCAGTCATTTCATAATCCCCCTTTTTTTATATTAATTGACTATTGACTTTCTTTAATCAATTGTTCATAAGCAAATAGTGCAGCTCCAAGAGCCCCTGTTATTTGTGGGTTTGGCGCTATAGTTACAGGTTTTTTAAGCTCTCTACTGATAGCTCTAACTACCCCTGCATTTTTTGCAACTCCACCACACATAACTATATCTTCTTCTAGTCCTGTTCTATATGCTAGACCACAGGCCTTTGCTGCTACGGATTGATGAACCCCAGCTATTATATTTTCTTTTGCTACATTCTTAGATAATTGTGATATTACCTCAGATTCTGCAAATACAGTACAAGTACTACTTACAGTAGCTACTTCTGTAGCTCTAGCATCATAATCTTGCATTTCTTCAAGCTCTACTTCTAGTACCCTAGCCATTACATCTAAGAAACGTCCAGTTCCAGCTGCACACTTATCATTCATAAAGAACTGCTTAACGCCACCATTACTATCAAGTCTAATGGCCTTTGCATCTTGTCCACCTATGTCGATGATTGTTCTAGCAGTTGGCACTAAAAACGCTATTCCCTTAGCGTGACAACTAATCTCACTTATTTGTTTATGAGCTTCTTCAATTGCAAATCTTCCATAGCCAGTCGCTACAATTCTGTCCATATCTTCAATAGTTAATCCTGCACTTTCAAGTGCTTGACTAATTACTCTCTTTGGTCCTGATGATCCAGTTCCAATTTGTATAACTTCTGCAGCAATAATTTTTACACCATCTTCTAATATAACTACTTTAGAAGATGCAGAACCAATATCGATTCCCATCGTAAGCATAAACTTTGATCTCCTTCCTAGCATACTATATAGACCCACCCCTGTAGTGGACAGGCGGTCTGTCCAATAACTACAGAAATTCATCGATCTTCTTACTTTTAAATCACATATTAATGATATTATAACACTTATATTTCCATTGTACAATAATGTACAAATTTTACAGAAAATAAAGAAGGTTTTAAATTTTTACGCTTATTACTTAATGACATACTAATAGCATTGTCATTTAATACTCTCATAATTGATTTTATACTATATTTTATAAATATGAAAGATAAAAATAATTGAATTTGGTGAAAATTTTAACTGAAAGTGATTATTTTTGAATTTTATAAAATATATGGCTCAAGATAGTATTATCTTAAGCCATATATTTATTCATATTTTTTATATTAGTTAGTTACTAAACCCATTTCAGCAAAACTTTGTACTCTTGTTTTAATTTGCTCAAATGAAGTTGCTTCCATATCTATTTCTAGATATAAGCTCTTAACTCCTGCTTCTTCAAACTGCATATAGTAGATTGGGTAATCGAACTCTTCTGGATCACAGAATTTCATCATACATACTACTACTGCATCTGCATCATATTTTTTAACCATATCCATTAACATTGGTCCTCTTGTTTTGTGAACATCTGTTGCTAATGAACATCCTTCAAGATCTTGCCACCATTTTGCTAATCTTAGCATTGGGTCGTCACCTTCTGGAACGTCATGTCTAAATTGTCTTGACTCTTGTGCTAAATCGTCTGCTACTACAGTGAATCCGTTCTCTTTGAAGATTTCTAAGATTCCATTTGGCTCTGCTAAGATACCTGTTAAAACAACTTTTTTACCTGTGATTTCTTCTGTTGGTTGTTGTTTTAATTCTGCCATTAATTCTTTAACTAATGCAGTGTGCTTAGATTTTTCCATAAACCATCTTGCTTTTACTACTGCATGACGTTTTACTGGGTCTAATGTTTGAGGATAGCTAGATACTAGGTCTGAGAATTCTCTCATTGCACGACGGTTTTCGTTGTACACTTCTATACTGTTTGTTAATGCTTCGTTAGTAATTTCTGTTCCTAATATTTTCTCTAACTTCTCTTTTACTATTTGGTATTCTGTAACTAAGAATTTGTTAGCAGATTCTAATCCTCTATTTTGTGGATGTGTAAATACGATGGTTTCTGAAGTTCCTTTCCATTTTTGGCTTAGACACTTTAATGTATCACATGGAACTGAGAATAATACTGCTTGTAAATCATCGTATACACCTTCTATTTGCATTTCCATTACGATTTGCATGATTGAACAGGCAAATGCTGGTAAATATGCTCTAGCTTTAGATACGCTTCTTTTTCCACCCCAGATACCGATAGGTAGGAATCCAGCTGCATGAATTAATTCCTCTGGAGCGTATACAGGCATTACACCTACTGCGCCTTTTCCAGTTTCTGCTTTAAAATCTTCCATTGCTTTTTTAGGGTTACTAGCAATACTCATTAATTCATTTAAAATAGCCTCTACTCTACTCATATTATTTACCCTCCTCATCCATCATTTCTGCTAATGCTTGAACACGTGTATCGAACTGTGCCGGAGCGAAGTTACGAGGATCTGTTTGGTCTCCATCAAAGCTTACGTATGGTAGTCCATTTTGTTGTTGTAATCTTTCTCCTGTTTCTACGTTTAAGAAACTCATTAACTTACAACTTCTATTTAAGTGGTATACTATTCCATCACATTGTCCTTTATCGATAATATCGCTAAGAACTTTAACTTTATTATCTATACAAGTATTAATATAGATTCTTGTATATGCTTCAGCCATAGAACTCATGTCGCCTACTTCATAAGATAGGTTCCATAGTCCTGGATAAGCTGAACCTGTCATGATTGAACCTTGGTTTTTTAATGTTTTGAAAGTATGTCCTAAATGTGGCCATACTGCAATACCTTCCCAAGTTACACGAGTCTTTTCATCGCCTTTAAATGCATATACTCCGTTTGCTAAGTTTTCTTCTAACTCATCGGCAAATTTTTGAAAGTCTCTTCTGCATAGCTTCTACTTCTTGCACAAACGATTAATGCCATGAAGCCAATAAGTCAAAACCGTTTAATGGAGATGGCTTATGAGTTAACATTGATGCAAGTCTGTTCCATTGAGCTACTGATCTTTGAGTTTGCTCTTGAACTTCTCTAAATTTATCATAATCAAATGGTTTCCCAGTTATATCTTCTAACATAGCAATTGCTTCTCTAAATTGATCTGCTATATAGTCTTTTGCATATTGAGGAATTGGCATTGTATGGTTAAATGGTACGTCTATCACGATACATGGGATGTTTAACTCTACTGCAATGTTTTCATACCATTTTAATAATGTGTTACAAATGTTGTTACAAGTAATTACTAGATCTGGAAGTGGTACTCTAGCTGCTGGAGATTTTGCTAGTACGTCTGGAGTTTCTCCTAATAAAGCTTCTTGCTTTAATAATTCCATGAATCCAAGGTTTACTCTTGCATATGAACAGATGTCTAGGTTGTATCCTTTTCTATCTGCTACGTCTAACATGTCTAGTGCACCTTTTCTTGCACCAATACCAGCTGCATGTGTCTCTGGGTATACCATAGCGATATCCATAGTTACACAAAACTCTGGTGGAGCTACTGACGCTGACCAACAAACAAGTTTCCCTTCTTTCTTGGCTTGTCTTGCTTCTTCATCTAACTTTTCCTGATAATACGCTAACATCTGTTTTGCATTCATATTTTCAGTCATTTATTAAGCCCCCCTCTTATTTTTTAAGGTGATATCACCCTACTTGCTTCTTGATTTCGGAACTGACGTATTTATAATAAGCAAATAATGCGGTTCCAAGAGCCCCAACTATATGGGTTTTGTTCAATAATTACTTGATGCTTCAAACTACCTTAGGATTTATCCAACAGTTTGTATGTATTTACAAGTATTGCTTTTATTAACAGACATTCTTGTGAATTTTTTATCACACTAAGCCAATCGGATAGGGTTAACATTATTTCTGTTAACCCTTTTATCCATTTCTTAATGATAAAAACAAACCTTAATCTCTTTGAATTGGAGCAACAGTTTGTACGTATTCAACTAGTATTCCTTGAGTATATTTAGGTCTTACGAAGTTTACTATAATATCACTTGTTCCCGGAACAGCACTACCTTCAAGCATTTCAATGCCTCTACTTTCGAAATCTTGACGTATAGCTTCAACATCTTCACACTCAAAAGCGATATGAGCAATACCACCTTTTCCATTATTGAAGTTTTTAAGTACGCTACCTTCTCTAGGAATAATTAACTCTACTGGACTTTCATTCTCAGTATACTTTGTAAATATTAAATCCGCTTGATAAGCCTCAACGAATCCTTTATAATCTACTTCTAAATCGAAAGTCTCTAACCATTTATAAGCAGCTTCTAATGTAGGTAGTATAATCCCAACGTGATGCATTCTCATAGGTTTCATTTTAATTTCCCCCTCACATCTTGTTTATTTAAAATTTACATATATAGTCGGTTGGGATTAACAGTATTGTTAATCCCTTCCAATTATAGTTATATTATATACTTATTTTCCTTATTTTGCTAGACCCATTTTTTCTTCTCTGAATAATCTTGGATCCATTTCTTTTAGATTTTCAGAAATTTCTGGTTTAAATTTCATTAAATCTAAAATTTGTGTTTGAATATCGATTCCAGGAGCTACTTCAATTAAACATAGTCCTTTTTCAGTTAATTCAAATACACATCTTTCAGTTATATATAGTACAGGTTGTTTGTTTTTATTAGCACGTTTTCCACTGAATGTAACTTGTTCAACCTGTTCAATAAACTTAATTTCTCTACCTTCTTGGTTTATTACTAATTTCCCATCTGCGATACTAGTTTTTAGTCCGCCAGCAGTAAATGTTCCTAAGAAGAATACTTTTCCAGCATTTTGAGTAATACTTATGAATCCACCACAACCTGCTAATCTAGGTCCAAATCTACTTACGTTAATGTTACCAAATTGGTCACATTGAGCTAATCCTAAATAAGCTTGATCTAATCCACCACCATCATAGAAGTCGAATTGATATCCTTGATCTATAATTGCATCTGGGTTTAATGCTGATCCAAATCTAGATCCACCTTGTGGTATTCCACCGATAGTACCAGACTCAACTGTTAAAGTCATGTAATCTGAAATACCCTCTTCACCAGCAACTGCTGCAATACCTTCAGGCGCACCTACTCCTAAGTTTACAACTGTGCCTTCTCTTAATTCCATAGCTGCTCTTCTTGCTAGAATTTTTTTGGCGCTTAATGGCATTGGAGCTGTCTCGCCTACAACCATTCTTTGCTCTCCAGATATTCCTGGGTTATATGGATGTCCTAATGCTTGCTCGTGGTCCTCTGGACTAGCAACTACAACTGCAGTTACATAAGCTCCAGGTATTTTAACTAGTTTTGGGTTTATTGTTCCAGCCTTTACTATTCCTTCTACTTGAACAATTACAGTTCCTTTATTGTTATATACTGCTTGAGCTATTGAAAGTACTTCAGTAGTAGCAGCCTCTTTATCTAATGAGACATTACCAAACTCGTCCGCATAAGTTCCTCTAATAAAGCAAATATTTACAGGGAAAGTTCTATAGAAAAGTTTTTCTTCTCCATCTACTTCAATTAACTGGATTGGATTCCATCCAGAGTCAATAGCTTTTTGGTTTACTTTTCCACCAGTATTTCTTGGGTCAACAAATGTATCTAGTCCTACGTGAGTAATAGTTCCAGGTCTTTTTCCAGCCATATCTCTAATCATAAATACTGTGCCACCTTGAGGTATGTTGAAGGCTTCCATCTTATTCTCAACGGCCATTTTACCTAAGCTAGGAGCTGTACCATAGTGAGCTAAAACAGCTCTTTTAAGCATACCCTCATGAGCATAGTGATCTCCACCTCTTGTACCACTTCTATCTCCTTGAGATGAGATGTAGAAAAGAGTTAAATCCCTAGGATGTCCAGTTTCTAAGAATTTTTTCTCAATTGTTTTGCTTAATAATTCAGGGTTACAGTTACCTACAAATCCACTTGTGACAAGGGTGTCACCATCTTTTACCAAATCTACAGCCTCTTGAGCTGTTAAAACTTTGACTTTTTTCATTTTGAATCCCCCTCATTCTTTATACTATTGCTTGAATTCTAATTAACTTCCCAAAACCATTTTATTATTTTTGCAAGAGTAAATAAATCGAACGAGCTTGACTGTTCTTGATTGGATTTTGTCAAATTTGAATTCAAAAATTCAAGTCAATTCAAAACACCCTCAATTATACAAATCTGCAACATTTTAATTTTAGAATAAATCATTTATTAAAATTCTTCAGCATTCTTTAAAATATTTATTCTACGTATTATTTTAGTCTAAAAACAGCAAAATAATTAATATTTTGTTGTCTCAGTATTTCCACAACCATTACACATCCCTTCTTAAATGCATATAATGTATCAATATTATTTAATGGAGGGATTGTAATGTTTCAACATATTCATAACAATTTAAATTATTTAGCTCCAATTATACTATCATCAGCTATCGGGGATGTAAATGGTGATCGAGTACCAGATAAGGTATATTTAACTGGAGTAAAAACTATGGATAGTTTATTTATTCAAAAGATAACCCTTGTAATTCAAGATGGTCAAACGGGAATAGTAAATTATGTACCCCTTAAATCTGACTCCGGATACAATCCTACACTTTTCCTAGGTGATTTTACTGGAAATAAAGTGGATGACATTTTTATTAGCATAGCTTCTGGTGGTAGTGGTGGAATAATGTATTATTATATCTATTCCTATTTACACAATAAACCTAATTTGTTATTTGATTATAATATATTTAACGATTTATATAAGTATAAAGTAACCTACGAGAACTATTACAAAATTAGAGTTACTAACACCACTTTAGGCACGGAATTTATAATAGATATTTCAAATAGGGATAAAAGCTACTTAGAAGAAATTTATGATCCAAGTGGTAAGCTAAAAGCTCCAATCGAAGGTTTTGTTAGCCCACTTAGCGGTTTATATCCTGTGGACTACGATTCCGATAGAGTATATGAACTTCTTGCATACCAAAGAATCTCTGGCCAATACGCAGCTGATGCCCTTGGATATGTGCAAACAATTATGAAATGGAATCATCTACACTTTACACTAGTTGATCAGTTTGTAGCTATACTAGGTAATAAAGTGACAGTAATATATTAAAAGTAAAAATAAAAGCTAAATACAAAAACTCCCCTTTGGGAGTTTTTAAGTTAATTTATTTTTTTTTACTAAAGTTTCATAAACCTTTTTATGAAAAATCTTGCTGGTTTATAATAAAAGCCTTCCATTGATTTTGTTACTTTAGACAATTCTTCTCTTATAGATATTTTTTGTGGACAATGTTTCTCACATATTCCACACTTGGAACAAAGAGATGCGTTATTAGCTTTAGTTTTTAAACTAGTATTCATTATATATTTCCCAACTGCCATTATTTTTCCCTCAATAATTCTATCGTTATAGCAGGAAAAGCAAGTAGGTATGTCAACCCCCTTTGGACATGGCAAGCAATAATTACAGCCCGTGCATGGGATTTGAATTTTTTCATTCAAAATTTGCCG
Organism: Serpentinicella alkaliphila; assembly: GCF_018141405.1. Classification (NCBI taxonomy): domain Bacteria; kingdom Bacillati; phylum Bacillota; class Clostridia; order Peptostreptococcales; family Natronincolaceae; genus Serpentinicella; species Serpentinicella alkaliphila. The sequence continues at coordinate 1,813,314 of NZ_CP058648.1, read as the reverse complement.
AACTTTTTTAAATAGTTCAAAATCCTGTTCTGTAAATGAATTTGCTCGAACTTCTGAAGCTGCTTTAATATTTTCTTCTATCATTTCTTGTGAGTTCATACCGGATAAAACAGTTGTTACCTCAGGATGATTCCATATCCATCGTAGTGCCCATTCCGCAGGTGATCTTTTTGCATGTGCATTTTCAAAGACTTGGTATACCTCCTTTGGTAGACTTGTAACTAACCTTCCACCTCTTAAAGGCTCCATAATCATTACCGGAAGTCCCTTTGAAGTTGCATATTCCAAACCATTTTTACCAGCCTGGTTATTCTCATCTAGGTAATTGTACTGTATCATACAAAATTCCCAATCATATATGTCTATTAACTTGATAAACTCTTCTCTTCCCCCGTGATATGAAAACCCAATATTAATTATTTGGCCTTTTTTCTTTTTTTCATCTATCCATTTTAATATGCCTATCTCGACTAACCTACTCCAAATATTTATATCTGTTAACATATGTATGAAATAGTAATCAATATAGTCTGTTTGAAGTCTCCGTAATTCTTCATTAAAGACTTTATCTAAATCTTCATAAGTTTTTATAAAATAGGGTGGCATTTTAGTAGCTACTTTTACTCGCTCTCTGTACCCTTTAGCAAGAACCCTACCTAATATAACTTCGCTATTTGGATATATATATGCAGTATCAAAATAATTAACTCCATTTTCTATTGCATATATTATCTGTTTTTCCACTTCTTTTTCATCTTTTGCAAAACGCATACATCCAAAACCAAGTATCGAAAGTTTATCATTATTTCTAGGATTCACCCTATAATTCATATGGTCACTACCTTTCAAAAATCGCTAAATAACTTATAATACAATATTTTCAGATAAAATCAATTACTATATACCATTATAGCCTTTTATTTTAAACCTGGCACTATTAAGCGAGTAAATTTCATATTTCACAATAATTGAATTTTCTAAATTGTAGCTAAAGCAAAAAGGGGTTTCACCCCAACATGTCGAATTAATTAAGTGCAACCAAAATCATCCGAAAAGGAGTAAAACTCACTTAATGTATATTCGACAAATGTGTCTAATTTCCTTTGAGCAAATCATGGAATATCAGCAAGAAACAAAATTAGAAATGATATTATCCCAAATTAATGTTTCAAAGATAGCTAGTTCTATGAGAAAATGTTTTGGTACTAAAGGTCCAAAAGGTAACGATCCTTTTAGCTTTATATATGCTTTAATAGCTATGCAGGTAGAAAAATACAAACTATTAAATACTTAGTTTTAAGCTTAAAGAGAAACCCAGTATTAAGATACTGCTGTGGATTTGATGTTCTTGGGGTGGTACCATCCGAATCTACATTTAGTAGATTTTTGGATAAAATAACTCAAAATTCTGAGTTAGAATCCTTATTCCATCAATTAGTTTTAAAAGCAAAAGGTCTAAGCATTATCAATGGAGAGCATATTTCTATTGATTCAACAAACTAGATTCTATTAAGCACCAAAACCTAAAAAACATATTATTGATGACGGTACTAACCCTAACTGGAGGATGAAAAGAGATACTAATGGTAAGAAAATCAAATGGTGTGGCTGGAAACTGCACATAGTATGTGATTCTAAAAGTGAATTGCCACTAGATATTCTTATAACTCCTGCTAGTGTCTATGATGGTACAGTCACTATAAAACTAATACAAAAATTCCTTAATAACTATAGGGATGTTTTTGCTCCAAACTATTATGCTATGGATTCGGGATATGATTTTGAATATATCTACGAAGCTATAACTAATGATTTTAATGCTACTCCCTATACTGCATATAATCATAGGGGAAGTTATGCTCCACCAGAAGGATTAGATGAGGATTTTGATCCCATTTGTTCAGGTAGATACAAATTAGTTTACTGGGGCAAAGATAAAAACTTTCTTAAATTTAGGTGTCCACATGCAGTAGGAAGATGTAATTGCCCCACGGCATGAACTGGTGCTCTTCATCTAACTATGGCTACACTTTGAAGGTAAACTATAAAGCTAACCCAAGGAAGTATGGGTACCCGCTACGCTCATCTACTGAATGGAAGATTCAATATAATAAGAGGACTTCCGTAGAACGCTTAAATAGTAGACTTAATGAGAGTCTTAATGTTGACAATATTAGATCTAAAGGAATTAAGAAAGCAAAAATACATGTGCTATTAAACTGTATATCTTTAATTGCAGGGACTATAGCATTAAATTCTAGTAAAAAACTAAAAAATGTTGCTTAATAAATTTATAAAGAGAGGGAAATTGATCATTAAACAAAATTTTAAACCTAATAATATCTCACATTCAAATTAGCACTTTGTGATTTTAGATTAATACTTTTTGTTTTTTTGAAGTAATAATTTTAATTATGCAATTTCCTCAAGCAACAAAATTAACAATTCTATCATTATAATAAACAAATAAAAATGCCAGAGTTAACTAACTCATGGCACTTAATATTTAAAATTCAACTTTAAGCGAGTAACACCAAACTAATAGCCATAATAATCATGCCTATCACAGTACCGTATACAGACAGATGATGATCTCCATAATCTCTGGCTGCTGGTAATAGTTGATCTAGTGAAATAAATACCATTATTCCACCTACCGCTGCAAATATAATTCCAAAAATTGTTTCACTCATAAATGGAGCTAATATTAAATATCCCACTAACGCCCCTATAGGCTCTGCTATACCTGAAAGAAAAGAGTACTTAAAGGCTTTGAGCTTATCACCTGTTGCATAATATATCGGTATAGATACGGCAATCCCCTCCGGAATATTATGAATAGCTATTGCTATAGCTATACTAATCCCCAGAGTTGGATCTTGAAGGGCTGAAATCAACGTGGCGAAACCCTCCGGAAAGTTATGAATTGCTACAGCTAATGCGGTGAAAACACCCATTCTCATTAATCTGCTTTTATCTTCAGCAACTTCTTCAGCAACAGTAATACTCTCTGAGTTTTTTTCTTCTGGTGTCCCTTCAAAACCGGGTATAAATTTGTCTATTAAGGCAATGAAGAGCATTCCACCGAAAAATGATATGATAGTAACCCAAGAACCCAGTACAGTACCCAACTCAGAAGTTAGTGATTCCTGGGCCTTAAAAAAGATCTCAATCATAGATACATATATCATTACCCCAGCAGATAAACCTAAAGATAAAGAAAGAAATTTTTTGTTTGTTTTTTTTGTAAATAGTGCTATAGCGCTACCAAGCCCGGTAGACAATCCCGCTAATAATGTTAAGCTAAATGCAAATAATAGCCCCCCACCTTCCATAATATAACCTCCTACTATAAATATTAAGTGACACCTTAATACCAAAGTATGAGTAATATTGAATAATTGTTACAATCTATCTTAATAATAACTATAACTAATTTTTTTATCTTAGCAGGTACTAATTCAAATTAATCTACTTAATCTTTGGGAAAAGAATAAAAATTGCTAGTCTCTAAGATGTACAACAGACTCAGCTATAGATTGACTAGTCGCTGTTATAATATTGTCTAGCATCATGATCACAAACATTTATACAAAGTCCAAGTCTATGCATTTTTCGGGCTCAATATTAATTATATTCAACCCATTTGAAAATTCGCTACATTTTCACCTATAACCGGATATCCATCAATACATTTATTGCACCCAATGCAATTTTCTTTAACTGTAAATATTAATTGCTCTTTAATCATATATTCTGCCCCTCGAATTGTAGATTTACTAATTTAAAAACATATTTCCCAAATATATACATCTCTCTATTCTACTAAGACATATAATCATTTGAAAACATTAATGCTAAATTATAGCAAGTTTTTAAACTAAATAAAAAAGAGAGGTTCAATAAACCCCTCTAAATGCTACTTTCACAGCTACTCATCACTTTTATTTATTTTTTTATACTTATTTTGTACATATTCATGGATTACTTCACTTACTTGCTTCGATAATTTAGCAGCCTCAACTACAGTTCTAGCTCCAGTTACTACGTCTCCAGAAGCAAATACGCCTTCACGGGTAGTTCTACCAAACTCATCTGTAACGATTAGTCCATTTTTATTTATCTCAATTCCCTGGGTCGTTGAGACAATATTAGTTCTAGGTCCTTGACTAACTGCAATAATTATAGAATCACATTTAAATAGTTCTTGCTTAGGCTCTTCATCAGATAATTCACCTTTTAATATAGCTTCATTATCTCTATATATAACACCCTCATTAGTTAACTCAATTGGTTCTTTGTATAATTCAAATTTGACACCGTCCATTTTAGCACATTGAACTTCATGTTCACTAGCAGATATATTTTCAAAACCTTTTCTATACATTATATACGCTTCTCTAATCCCTTTTCTTAGAACCGTACGGGCCACATCCATCGCTACATTCCCTGCACCAATTATACAAACTTTTTCACCTAAATCAAATGCTTCTGGATTCTTAAGATAGTCTATAGCGTAATGAACATGACCAAGACTTTCACCTTTTATGTTTATTTTATTGGGTTTCCAAACACCAGTTCCAATAAATAAAGCGTCATACCCATCTCTAAATAAATCCTCTATTGTTAATACTGGTCCAATAAGTGTATTTGGTCTAATCTTAACCCCTAGCTTAAGCAATTGGGATTTTAGCCTTTCTAATATACTTGGAGGTAATCTAAATTCTGGTATTCCATATCTTAAAACTCCACCTATCTTATCATGTGCTTCAAATATAGTTATATTATAACCTTTAAGGGCTAGCATAAATGCAATAGTAATACCTGCTGGTCCAGAGCCAATTATCCCTATATTTCCCTCTAATTTCTCCGAAGGCTTCAAATTCAATGTATCTAATCTGTAATCTGAGATGTAATTTTCTATGGCCCCTATTTGAATAGGATTTGATTTTCTGGCCAAAACGCAATGGCCTTCACATTGGTTTTCATGATGACAAACTAGAGAACAAATAACAGATAAAGGATTATTCTTAAATAAATTCTCACCAGCTTCTTGGATATTCCCATCAAGTAATAGCCTAATCATCTCTGGTATATCTGTATTTATCGGGCAACCATCCCGACAAGTAGGCCTTTTACATTGAAGACATCTTTTAGCCTCATCAAGTACTAATTTTCCCATGATTGTTCATCCCTTCGTATTTCAACTAAGAAACAAAAACTTGCAATTTATATAAGTATACTTTATATAGATATGCTTTTACAAGGCTTTGCTTTCTATAATAATATCTACTATGTAGTATATCCAATAAATTAAACCACTAATTTTAGTGGCTTAATTATTCTTATAAATCTAATTTTAACCACGCTTCATTTAGTGTTCTTTTAGCATTTGCCATTACCATTTCTGAATCCTCATCTTTCCACGGTTTAACTTCAAACTCACTACTTTTGGGTCTTTAGTATTCAAATAATCTATATTTTTTAGCTCATTTAAAAAAGTTACTAATTCATCTACATCATTTTCACTGTTGGGAAACCCAAATCTTATATGTTCATCCCCATATCCCGGTACTTCTTTATTACAAATAACAGTATTACCTATATGTACGTCAACTACCCACCACTTTCGCTTACTCTTAGAAGTGGGGGCTTGTAACTCTACAGTGGACAAGTGCCGTTCGGCTCATTTAGCTACTTTTTCTCTGCCATCTTTATCTTTAATCCAGCTAATCTCTATGGCATCGAAATACTCATACTTATCTATTTTCTTTACAGTCTCAATAATAGGCCCTTCGCCTCTAATAATTTCTGGAAAAGTCATGAAATGTACGATTCCTACCTTCATATACTTTTTCAAATTCGTCATGAACAGCCCCCTCCTTACCTTTAAGAGTTAACAACATTAACTGGTTCACCGGATAAAAATTTTTCTAGATTAGTAACTGCAATATCCAACAATCGTATTCTTGATTCCTTAGGAGCCCATGCTATATGAGGTGTTATTATAATATTTTTAGCAGTTAAAAGTGGATTGTCTTCCTTAATCGGTTCTGAAGATACAACATCAACGGCTGCCCCAGAGATTCTACCCGTATTCAATGCTTCTGCTAAATCTTCTTCATTAATTAATGGGCCTCTAGATGTGTTTATTATAATAGCACTTTCTTTCATTTTATTAATTGTTTCCTTATTTATTATCCCTTTTGTATTTTCGAATAATGGACAATGAAGGCTAATTACGTCTGACTCAGATAAAAGTTCTTCTAATTTTACATATTTTAGTTTATCGCTTTCTAAGTGGAGAATTGGGTTTTCATCATAGGCTAGCACATTCATACCAAAGGCCTGTGCTATTCGACCAACCGCCTGTCCGATTCTTCCAAAACCAATAATACCAATATGCTTACCCGCTAATTCTATTAGTGGATATTTCCAAAAACACCAATCTACATTGTTTGTCCAAATCCCATTTTTAACATCTTCACTATGGGCCCATACGTAATGACACATTTCCAGCAGTAAAGCAAATGTCATTTGTGCTACTGCCATAGTACCATAAGTTGGAATATTTGTTACGGCTATACCTTTTTCCTTTGCAGCTTCCACATCTACAACATTATAGCCCGTTGCTAAAACTCCTATGTACTTTAGATTAGGCATTTCTTCTAGCATTTCTCTAGTTAAAGGCGTCTTATTAGTAAAAATAATTTCAGCATCACCTACTCTTTCAACAATTGTTTCTTTATCTTCAGAGTTATAAGAAGTCCGATTATAGACCTTCAACTCCCCTAATTTTTCTAAGTCTTCCCAAGTCAAGTCCCCTGGATTTAATGTATAACCATCTAACACTACAATTTTCACACTACCCCTCCATTCTTAATACAATAATTATTACATAATTATATTTAATAAAAATTAAAAACCTCTACCGAACTAAGTTCAGTAGAGATTTTAATAAACTTACGTTTGGATTAAAAATTTACGTAACTTTAATTTCCTCTAGTAGCTTTTCTAATGTTTCACTGGCATCACCTAATAATATACTTATACCCTCAGTTCTTTTATACAGAGGATTCTCTACCCCTGCATAACCTGGGGATAAGCTACTATTACAAAATATTATATGTTTTGCTTCATCTACATTTAATATAGGCATCCCATATATAGGGGTTCCCTCTGCCTCTCTTGCCGCTGGATTCAGTACGTCATTTGCTCCTACAACTATACAAACATCGCAGTCCTTGAACTCTTCATTTATATCTTCCATTTCATATAGCTGTTCATATGATACATCCGCTTCTGCTAACAATACATTCATATGTCCAGGCATTCTTCCTGCCACTGGATGTATCGCATATTTAACCTCACATCCGTTACCCTCTAAAATGTCTGCCAATTGTTTTACTAAATGCTGGGCTTGAGCTATTGCCATTCCATAGCCAGGCACTATTATAGCCCTTTTCGCACCACCAAGTAATTCCACAACAGAAGAATCCGTTGTCTTTACTTCTTCTTTTTCCTGCTTATTCGTTTTAATATCTTTAATGATATTTGCTAATGTTTCACTGGCATCACCTAATAATATACTTGTACCCTCAGTTCTTTTATACAGAGGATTCTCTACCCCTGCATAACCTGGGGATAAGCTACTATTACAAAATATTATATGTTTTGCTTCATCTACATTTAATATAGGCATTCCATATATAGGGGTTCCCTCTGCCTCTCTTGCCGCTGGATTCAGTACGTCATTTGCTCCTACAACTATACAAACATCGCAGTCCTTGAACTCTTCATTTATATCTTCCATTTCATATAGCTGTTCATACGATACATCCGCTTCTGCTAACAATACATTCATATGTCCAGGCATTCTTCCTGCCACTGGATGTATCGCATATTTAACCTCACATCCATTACACTCCAAAATGTCTGCCAATTGTTTTACTAAATGCTGGGCTTGAGCTATTGCCATTCCATAGCCAGGCACTATTATAGCCCTTTTCGCACCACCAAGTAATTCCACAACAGAAGAATCCGTTGTCTTTACTTCTTCTTTTTCCTGCTTATTCGTTTTAATATCTTTAATGATATTTGCTAATGTTTCACTGGCATCACCTAATAATATACTTGTACCCTCAGTTCTTTTATACAGAGGATTCTCTACCCCTGCATAACCTGGGGATAAGCTACTATTACAAAATATTATATGTTTTGCTTCATCTACATTTAATATAGGCATTCCATATATAGGGGTTCCCTCTGCCTCTCTTGCCGCTGGATTCAGTACGTCATTTGCTCCTACAACTATACAAACATCGCAGTCCTTGAACTCTTCATTTATATCTTCCATTTCATATAGCTGTTCATATGATACATCCGCTTCTGCTAACAATACATTCATATGTCCAGGCATTCTTCCTGCCACTGGATGTATCGCATATTTAACCTCACATCCATTACACTCCAAAATGTCTGCCAATTGTTTTACTAAATGCTGGGCTTGAGCTATTGCCATTCCATAGCCAGGCACTATAATGGCTTTTTTAGCTGACCTAAGGATTTCTTCTACTGGGACTTCTTTAGACTTCTCATTTACATGCCCAACATCCTCTGCTTTCTTTTCCTCGTTGTGTACTACTTTAGAAACACTAGTTTTTCCCTGTAATATTTTAGATAGACTACTATTCATTGATTTACACATAATTTGAGTTAAAAGCAACCCACTAGATCCAACTATTCCACCTATAGATACAAGCAAAATATCATTAATGGCCAAGCCTGCAATTGCTGCTGCTACTCCACTAAAGGAATTTAAAAGTGAAATAGTTATTGGCATATCTGCCCCACCAACTCTTATAGCTATCCCAATACCTAAAAAGGCGCTCATAAAGATAGCAACTATAGTTGTAAGCAACATAGGCGGGTTAAAAAATAAAAATGCAATTAATATAAATAATAATAGACTAATAGATGTAGACATTAAAGCCGTATGCCCCTTCCAAACTACCGGCCTACCATCTATAATATTTGCCAACTTGCCCGCAGCAATTAAACTACCCGTAAAAGTTAGTGTACCTACAAAAAGAGCTAGTGTAGCAGTAGCTAACTCAAAAGTTGCATTAGCTGAAAAAATTGCAGCACCTCCTACAAGTGCAGATGCGGCACCTCCAACTCCATTTAGAGTAGCAACTAATTGAGGCATTTGAATCATTTTAACTTTCTGAGCTAATATTAATCCAATAATACTCCCTACAAATAGACAAACAAAAATTGTATAAATTGTCCACTTATCCGACAGAATCCCAAAATACAATAGGGTAACTATTATTGCTATCAACGTAGCTACAGAGCTAAGTATATTACCAATTATAGCGGTTTTAACTTTACTCATAAGTGCTATACCTATTAGAACAGTTATTGATAAGAAGGCGCAGATAATATAATATACTAAGGGCTCCATTATCATACCCCCTTCTTATCAAACATGCGTAACATTCTATGGGTTACTGTAAACCCACCTACAACATTTATCATAGCTAAAATTATAGCTAAGCCACCTATAATGCCACCTAAATAAGGATTGTATTTGTAACGTATAACAGATACAGTAGTTAAGGCGCCTATTATTGTTATACCACTAAGTGCATTCATTCCTGACATAAGTGGCGTATGAAGTAAGCTAGGAACATTCTTAATTAGTTTATAACCTACAGTTGAAGATATTACAAAAATAATAACTAATACCAAAGACGACATGGTTCTCCTCCGTAATTAATTATTTTATTTTTTTACTTATGCAATTCCCATGGCTTCTTTAGTTCCCTGATGCAGTATTTTTTCTCCATCAGTAACAATCGTTGACGCCACTATTTCATCATTCATATCTAAAACTATTGATCCATCTTTAGTTAAATAGTTAATTATATGGTAAACGTTATTAGCAAACATCCAAGTTGAAGTAGTAGGAAGCTGACCTGGAATATTTTTTATTCCTTGAATACTTACGGAATGTTTAGTTACCACTTCACCAGGTGAAGTAATCTCACAATTTCCACCCTGATCAATAGATACGTCTACTATTACTGAACCTGGACTCATTTCTTTAACCATATCTTCTGTGACAATTATTGGAGCTACCTTTCCTGGTATAAGAGCACTTAAAAAAACGATATCCATTTTTACAATTGTATCTCTTAGACTCTCTCTTTCTTTAATAATCCATTTTTCAGGAAGTCTATTTGCATATCCACCTTTTCCTACAGCAATTTCAGCAGGTACTCCACAGTCAATTACCTTAGCGCCTAAGCTTTTAGCCTGCTCACAGGCTTCAGGACGAATATCAGCAGCATAAACCACAGCTCCAAGTCTTTTAGCTGTTGCAATTGCCTGTAACCCTGCAACTCCTGAACCTATAACCATTACATTTGCAGGTTTCAGCATACCTACGGCAGTAAAAAGCTGAGGAACAAATTTTGATAAAGTATCAGCTGCCATTATCATTCCTTTGTAGCCAGCACATGTACTCATAGATGTCAGTGCATCCATCCTCTGGGCTCTAGAAATACGAGGAATCCCATCTAAGGTTAGCCCTATAATACCATTCGTTGCCATCTTCCTAACCATTTCATGGTTATAGCTATTGGCGGGATGAAGAAAGGAAATTAAATATTGTCCTCTATTCATCATATCTATCTCATGCATATTTTTTTCTACATTAAATATAGGTTCTTTTACCTTCAAAATAACATCTGATTGTTTATAAATTTCAGCAACATCATCAATAATAGTAGCGCCAGCCTGACGATATTCATCATCCATAAAGTTAGCACCTAATCCGCAACCTCTTTGAACTAAAATTGTTGCCCCATCATTTACAAATTTCTTCACAGTATCAGGAGTTACAGCTACACGCTTTTCATCCTTCATAATTTCTTTAGGAACACCTATGATCATTATACATTCCCCCATTCTTTCCTTTGCATATTTATTAATTGTAATAAAAATTAATTGCTAAGAAGTAAAATAGAATGTTTACTATCACTAAATCCCTCTACTATATTTAGTTTTTATATCATATCTCCTAAATCTCCAACTATTTCATTAATTCTCTCACTATGAAAAATAACTTCATCTTTATCTAGCTCTTTCTTTTTCTTTTCTTCGTTTGAATCTACATCTAAATCCCTATTGTGTAAAGATAAATCTTCCGCAAAACACGTATTCTTTTTATTTTCCACAATAATTCCCCCTAATTTTAGTTTAGTTGTTTACGTCTTAACATACACTTTCAAATTTAATTAAGAGATATCCTAACCTCTTATTTCCAGTATATGTTAATAAATTAACTTTTGCAATGTCCAACGTGATATAAATTTCATACTTATGAGTTATTTATAGCACAAATGTACACAGTAGAGGTTTAATTAGTCTAAATATAAATAGCTATTTATTTATTACCCAATATAGCTTAATTCAAAGGTCCTTTATAAAAGATTTTATAAACATTTATGTATTACTGTCTAGCTATGTTACATAGTCAAGCTTGTATACTTTTAAAACTTTAACTACGCAGTTACCTATCCATGTAATTCCTCCCTTAACCCTATTATTAATCAATCAAATTATCATTATATCTTATTCGTAAGCCATTCATATTAGACTAGTCCTTTAATATTCAGAATCTATCTACAACTTCATTTGTCGATATTTTCTACTATATTATATATTCAATAAATTACTCTTTTCTCCTGCAAAATTGAATAGATATTGCCCTCAACTATTCTACTTATAAAAGCACACTTCAAACAAAAAAAGCTACTTTTAAATAGCTTTCTTTGTAAATGTAATATTATATTTTTAAAAGTCTTCTAATGTACTACAGATTTCGAAAATTTTCAAGGCACTTTTTTTATCTATTTCTAATAATGATTTTTTGTATTCCTCCCAATTATCCATACGCTCAATACTTCTCTTAAACAAAATAGTCTCTAACTTTTTTCTAATTTCATGGATATTTTTAAACTCATTACTATTAGGTTCATCTTTTAATAATGATATGGTTAAAGATAAACTATCTAGAACTTGCTCTTTGTTGTAGTGCTTTTTATAAGTATCTTCTATTGGAAGAAATTCATTTTTTAATAACTCATGTTTTTCAAGTCCATTTTTAATTAGAGTTTTTGTAAAACCTACTAAACAACTGTTACCATGACAATCTCCACAAGTATCTTTTCCTAAACATATTTTATCTATATTTTGTCCAATTTCGTTATAGTAATTAAATAATTCTCTGGATTTTTTCTTAAAAGCAGACTCTTCTCCAAGTTTTATACTAGTAATGAATGGTTTAAGCATAATGTATATCAAAATAAATATTACTGAGAAAAATATACCTAAATTCTGTAATCTTAAATACTCAACTGGCACAGCCTGATATAGAGTTGCAAATCCAAAAAACATAAAAACAGACGCTGCAACTAATTTTATAGCAACTTCGGGTATTTTATCTCCAAGCTTTTTACCAATAATAATTCCAATTCCTCCAGTAACAGTCATTCCTAACACTGTTCCAGTTAAGATAGCTAGAGGATTAACATTAGTAGTTGCTAATGTTATAGCTGTAAGCTGTGTTTTGTCTCCCAACTCACCAACAAAAAATGCCAAGGCAACAGTTAACACCGGTCCAAGCATATTTTTCTTCTCTACATTTTCCTCATCATCATCATCTTCTTCATCTAACTTTAATGTCCAAAAAGAGAAGCCGATAAAGGCTAATCCAGCAACAATTTGAATAGTATTAATCGGAATAAAATCTGAAATATAATTACCTAAAATAACTGCTAATCCATGATTAAAAAATGATCCTAGAAATATACCAAATAAAACCTTCTTTACAGGAAACTTAGTAGCAAATGCCATTGCTAGTATTTGAGTTTTGTCTCCCATTTCTGCAATAAAAATAAATATAAATGCCTTTAGTAATTCTTGCAAGTTATCCCACCTCAACTATATTATTATTTATTATTAAACAGTTAGCAGTATTCAATCCAAAGTTTTATTTGTATATTTTTACAAAATAAAAACGAGACAAATAGATTAATACACCATATGCAATGGTCTATTAATCTAAAAGTCTCGCTCCTTTAATTCAAAATTAAAGTAAATAAAACCAGGATTTCTCCAGTATGTTGATTTTATTTTGGCCTAAGCCATAGCTACTCCCTCTTAGAACTTGTTTTATTTTAATATAAAAATTTACACTTGTCAATAAAAAACCTTCTCCATTAAATTTTACTCTTCATTTTCTTTATTTTGTTTTCTTTTTATTATCGCTGTTATGCTAGAGATTAATATACCTATTGCTGCAGTTATAAACAAAATAGGTGCTGTCCCTTCATCTATATGCTGACTATCAATAGTATTTATATTTTTTAGAAAAATTATAATTATTATTGAAGAAAAGGTCCCAATCACCATATTTAGCAATACTTTCAGAACCGGTCTTTCTTTCTTATTAGATGGACCTATGTAGGCATTTGCACTTATTAATCTAACTACATAAATACCTGAACAAAACGAAATTATAAGCATAATATTGGCAGGGTAGTTAATCCATTTAAAACCAAATCCAAATAACCCTGCATCTAATAGCAGCAGATACATTAAAAGCAAAAACGTTTGACTCCCTATTTTATTCTTAATCATAATTTGCATTTCATCTAATCCATTTTTATTCATTAACTTCATCCTCCCAAAAAATATCATTTAATGTTTTACCTAATACTCTACATATTGATATACATAATTTTATAGTTGGATTATAATCACCGTTTTCTATTGCATTTATAGTTTGTCTTGTTACCCCTACTGCGTCAGCTAAACCTTTTTGAGACATATCTTTTAATGCCCTTGCAGCCTTCAATCTTAAATTTTTACTCAATTTACCACCCACTCTTTATTACTATATACTAATGATATAATATATGCTCCATAATGTCAAATATATTATACACAAAGGCTGTAATACTCCAAATAAAACTCTAAAGAGACTCAAAATAATAATTTTTTCAATACATAAATTTACATATAGTTATTCAAATGTTAATATATTTTTAAATAGATTTATATATTTTGTTTACCTTTTCTATATTATAATCATAATATTAAGAGGATTTAATAAGTTGGCATTCTATATCTTTACATAAGGGTGATAATATGAGAAAAAAAAGGTATTTTCAGCATCTATACAAATACGATGAATTGTCAAATACATATTTAATAGAAGTTTCTTTAGATAGCTATGATGACGTTTACGACGATTGGGACGCCTCTCCTTTTAAAAAAAGGGATATTGAAGATGAGTTTAATGATTTTGTTGTTAATTCTTCACAGGATATACCCTTTAACCATGACATAAAGATAGTACTATATTTGCCTGAATCAAAAAAAGATGAGCAGAAAGAGGCAACATTAATTTCTGCCTATAAAAATTACTACGCCTATGCTTTAGATAGACTCGATAAACGTAAAAGTATCCTCTATGAAAAAACAATATTCTATCTCCTTTTCTCTGTATTTATGCTTAGTATCGGATATTTCTTTTTTAGGGGTACGATGACAATCTTTAGCAACATACTTCATGAGGGTATTTTTATTGGCGGTTGGGTATTTCTATGGGAGTTTTTCACTAGTATCTTTATTACTAGGCGGGAACTACATGAGGAATATAAAATATTTAAAAGACTATATAAAGCTAATATAATTTTCATATATATAAATGAGCTTTAATTAACAATTATTCTCTATAATGTGTAGTACAACTAATATAAAATAGTACCTCCAAACAACCATGAGGTACTATTTTACAATTATCTTCTTTTATTCTTTTCCTTTATCAGTTTTCGTGCATTTTTCATGCCCCCAACCTCTTTAAACATTGTTGATATTTTTTCTTTTTCTATTTCCTTACTATTTAAACCAGTATATTTCGCTTCTTTTTCTAATTTTAAGTAGCTTAAGAGTCTTTCCTCACTTAATAAACCGCTAAGGATAGCTTTTTGCACCTCACATCCCGGCTCATTAATATGAGTACAATCACTAAACCTACATTTCATTGTCAATTCATCTATATCCATAAACGCTTTAGATAAATCAATTCTATCAATACCGAGTTCTCGCATTCCAGGAGTATCTATTACAACACCCCCAAATGGCGTAAGAAAAATTTCTCTCCTAGTTGTTGTATGTCTTCCTTTATCATCATCTCCTATTTCTCTAGTTTCAAGGGTATCTACGCCTAGTAGCTTGTTAATTAAAGTGGATTTTCCTACACCAGATGAACCTATAAATGCAACAGTTTTTCCATATCCTAGATAATCTTTAATTGCTAAATAACCTTCTTTATCCATACTAGAAGTTATTACAATATCAACCCCATAAGCAATTTTACTGAGTTCGGAAGTTTTATTAGCAATATCCTTACACAAATCTGATTTTGTTAATACTATCACTGGATTAGCTCCACTATCCCAAGAAATTCCTAAATACCGTTCAACTCTACGAAGATTAAAATCATTATTTAGTGACATACAAATAAAAACCGTATCTATATTTGACGCTACAATCTGTTCATCATGGGATGTACCCGCTGCCCTTCTAATAAAAGCACTTTTTCTAGATAATACTTTTTGTATTATAGCATTCCCATTGGTATCAGTATTTCTGTCAAGCATAACAAAATCACCAACAGCAGGATAATCTGTTATAGCTTTCACATCGAATCTAAATTTCCCTGAGATTTCAGCTGTCATTTCGCCATTTTCAGTTACAACCCTATATAGATTTCTGTACTGAGAAATTATTCGTCCTATATAAAGATCGGTATATAAAGTAGCTTCGTTTAAAAATCCCTCACTGAGACCTAATTCTTTCATATCTATTTTGCTCATTTTTACCCTCCTAAGATTATATATAAACCTAACCTATGGGAGTCAATACATAGCTTAAATTGTATTTACCTCCCAAACAAATACAATCTCAGCTAATAATCTATTAATTAACATAAAATCATCATTCTCCTTTTTTAAACAAATATATTTTTCTTCACTTAAATTATAGATCTAAGACATTAATTTGTCAAAAGCTAACTAATCTTGTTAGTATTATAAGTTTCATTAATTATATATATGAAAAAACTCACTGTAGTTGTACTTTAATACTAAGTACAACTAACAGTGAGCCTATATTCTACTCAATAGTACAGTACCGACTAAACCAGACAGACTAATAATATCTAATGGTACTGTTCCAAATATTGAATTTAATAGTGGAATGTATAGTATCCCAATTAGGGAAAGTAGAGATATTCCAGCCATTATATTCATATATTTACTAGGTTTTCTATCTTTACTAAATCTACTGTCATATACGTTGATTAATTGACACAATATAAAGTTACTAAATGCAAGGGTCTTTGCTTTTGCCAAACTAGCCCCAAATAATATGGAGCCTTTAAATATTGCAAATGTACTTAATCCAATACTTAAACCTCTTCTAAATATTTTATTTCTAAGTTGCTTATCAAATAAAGAATCTTTATTTATTATACTAGTATTAAGCAAAATATTATCAGATGGAGACTCCACAGCCAGTGAAGAACCAAGTAATGTCTCAGAAATTAAGTTAATCCAAATCATTTGTACTGCCAAAAATGGTGCAGGTAAACCTAAAACAAAAGCAAAGAAAATAGTAAGCATTTCCCCTATGGCCCCAGCGAACAAGTACTTTAATGTACTCCTAATATTTTGTATAACGCTTCTACCCTCTTCAATAGCAGCTACAATTGTCGAAAAATCATCGTCTACTAAGGTGATACATGCCGCATCCCTAGCAACATCACTACCATTCATTCCCATTGCAATACCTATATGTGCTTCCTTTATTGCTGGAGCGTCATTTACACCATCACCTGTCATAGCAACTGTATGTCCTAATCTTTTTAATGCCTTAACAATTCTGTATTTTTGCTCTGGATTTGTTCTTGCAAAAACCTGAACATCATTAATAGTTCTTTCAAGTTCCCCATCACTCATTCGCTCTAAGTCATTACCCGTAATTACTAATCCGTTTGTCAATATATTTAAATTTTTTCCAATGGCTCTAGCTGTTTCTATATGGTCACCAGTAATCATAATTACCTTTATTCCAGCTTTAGAACATTTTTTTATAGACTCTTTTACACCTTCTCTTGGGGGGTCTTCCATACCGACGAAACCTAGGAAAACGAAATCTTTAGTTGTATCATCTTCTTGATGCTGTAATTTTTTACACGAAAAAGATAAAGTTCTAAGTCCTTTACTTGCCATCTCATTACAATGATTTACGATTTTTTCCTTATCGACTTTAGTAAGTAATCTCTCTAAGCCATTTTCATAAATAAAACTACACTTTTCTAAAACCTTATCGATTGAGCCTTTGCAATATACCCTGTAATCATCATCTTCTTTATTGTGTACTACGGATAGCATATACATTCTTTTACTCTCAAAGGGTACTTCCTTAACACAATCAAAATTATTCTTTAATAACTCCGTTGAAATATTCCTTTTACCAGCAACTGTTAACAGTGCCCCTTCAGTTGGATCCCCCTCTATTTCCCATTTATCTTTCTTCTTTACTAAAGTAGCATTGTTACACAGCACTCCAGTTTTAAGTAGTTCATCTAGTCCAACCCAATCTTTGTCTACTTCCTCAATAGGTTCTATATTTCCAATTGGACTGTACCCACTACCCGTTACTTTATATACACATCCATTAGTATAAATCTCTCTAACAGTCATTTCATTTAATGTTAGGGTACCGGTTTTATCACAGCAAATAACATTAGCTTTACCTAGATTTTCAACAGCACTCATTCGTCTAACTATTGCATTTTTCTTAGCCATACGCCGTACACTTAATACCATACATGTAGTCACGGTAACAGGGAGTCCTTCAGGAATGGCCCCTAGGAAAAATGTTACGCCCATCATTAAAACCTGCGCAAAACCTCTACCGGATAATAAGGCAATGCTACTAAATATACCAAAAAATATTAAATATGCTTTTATTAGCTTAGTAATAAAGCTTTCAGCCATATTTTCTAACTGAGTTGATTCTTCGGTAATTGTATCTAACATATTTGCAATTTTTCCTATTTCAGTACTTCTTCCAGTACTAACAACCACAGCTCTTACTACACCTGATAAAACTGTAGTCCCCATATACAACATGTTATGTCTACTACCGACATCAGTATCTAATTTACAACTCTTATTATTTTTATAAACTCCTACAGATTCTCCTGTCAAGGAGGATTCGTTTATCTTTAGATCCTGACATGATAATATTCTTGCATCTGCTGGTACTTTATCCCCTGATTTTAGTTGTATTATATCTCCAGGCACTAGATATTTCGCATCAATTTCTTGTTTTATTCCATTTCTAATTACTGTAGACTTCTGCACTAACATATTTTGTAGTGCATCTAAAGATATTTCAGACTTTGATTTTTGAACTGCCCCAAGACCAACCTGAAAAAGTACAATACTACCTAGGGCTACAGCTTCAAGAAATTGACCTAAAAAAAGTGAGACTACACTAGAGGCTAGTAAAACCTTCACACAGATATCTTTTAATCCCTCACGTAAATAAGAGAAAAAGCCATTTTTCTTTTCTTTTGTTATTTCATTTAAACCATACTTTCTATACTTTTCTTCGATGAATTTAGATGATAAACCCTTCTTAAAATCTGTTTTTAATATCTTCTCTATATGGGCTGCATTCATAGCGTGAAATGGATATGAGGAATTAATTGAGCTAACATTTCTATTAATGTCCTTATTACCAGAAACATTTGTAAGCCTTTTTAGCAAAGGTTCTTTTTGTTTTCTGTTTTCACCATTAATAAAATTATCAATCTCATCCTCTATAGTTTCTTCGAGTATATGTTTTTCATCAAATATAACCAGAATTCTTCCAGTTGCAGGATTTCCCTTAGCCATCTCAACACCATGTAAAGATGAAATATAATTAGACATGAGTTATGCAGTTGACTCCATATACTGGGAATTTTGCACAGTAAACCAACCTAACAATAAATTCTTCGGCCAAAATTTATCAATAAGTCTTGCAAATTGCCTAACTTCTGTGTCAAAATGTACTTGTATAGTTTGAAAGCATTGCTGTGCTTTTATAACGATACGGTATGTGGCGTTGAAAAAGTTTCGGACCATTTCGCCGTGGGTGAAGCCTTCTTCAGCGCCTTTATTATTGAGTTCCCATCTTGCATAGACAAGTAAAGTTTCTGCTGTAAAAATGAGCTCAATATGGGCGTAATGATGACTTTCCGACGTTGAGTGGCAAGAATTCAACCCCAGTTCTTGTTTTGCAGTTCTAAAAAAAACCTCAATGCTCCAACGCTTAATATATGCATCTAAAGCTTCTTCAGGATTATCGACCCTATTACTAATCAAAAGGTAAGCCCCACGATATGTAGCCGCAACCTCTTTGTTTTTCTCAAATTCATCCTTCATCATTTCAGTATCTTCTTTGAGTCTTGTAGCTACAACTGCTTTTGCAATAGGCGTATAACGATACTTAGTTACTACTTTACCCTGCTTTCCAACTAAACGGTAGGGTAACTTGATATAAATATTAGGTATGGATATAGCACTTACTTTATCTTTGGCACTACTAATAAGAAGTTTGAAAAAAACTTCTTTAATAAGCATTGAAGGCTTTACAGGGATAAAGCGTTCTCGGCCTGTAATATTCTCAATTTCTTTTCGATAAAGTGCTGTATTACGTTTTGCCTTAGTAACCCAATCATATTGATGATCTGTGAGCCAATTAAAAAGTCTTTGCATAAAAACCGGGTCCATGGCAACCCATAGTACCCCTGTGTAAATCCGGCGAATATCCATTAGCATTTCTTTTGAAAGATCTATTTTTGTCTGTTTTTCATCGCTATTTTCTACCTTACGCCAAATACGCCAAAACAATGGATATTTAAGTCCGTTCTTTAATACAACAGTTGTAGCAACTATATTCATACACCAGATATTTATTTTAATGGAGCTATCATATAACCAACAAAGGAAAGGGATTTTCTTTCCATGGGCATGAGCCACCTTTGTATCATCAAGTACAATAACATCTCTTTCAGTAAATGCAGTTTCTTCTTCTTGTTGTAGTCTTTGTACTCTTTTAAAACTAAATAAACCCCAATTATAATCAGTTGTAAAAAAGCGGCTAAAGGTATATTGAGCCATTTTAAGATTCCGAAACATCGGTTGTAATAAGCTATCCTTAGTAGCATAATCAGAAATACGTGAGACAGAATTTTTATTAGCAATAAGTCCTACCACATAAGCAAAAGCAATAAGCCAAGTGGGTACACCATTACGTTTTACAATACCCGATTGCGTAAGCAGAAGTGAAAAATCAAATTTATCCCAAATTGCTTTTAAAACTGGCGTTCCGCCCCCATTTCCTTGTTGTAAATTTCTATATTTCGGTTTCCCAAGAGTCATATTTATCACCCATTCATCAAGAGTAATGGCTATTAATACCATTCACTTTGATTATTGGGGCGGGTTTAAAAAGTCAAGTCTTTTTTGCTATTTCAAGACATATAAAACAAAAATATTTTTTAGTATATTATAATATACGATACATCAGTCTTATTTACATTTATTTACACGAACTGCATAACTCATGAATTAGATAGTTTAATGGAAAAAATTTCATCCTTATATATTTTTTCAACTGATATTCTAGTTCTCTTATAAGTTAATGTTTCTTCTCCCTTTTGCACAACATCCTTTAAAGCTTGAAGCATTTAAATTTCACCCATCCCTACTATTTTAAAATAAATACTGCATTAGTTATTTGCTTAAAATTCAAATTATATTCCATTTTCATGTGATAATCTTTACAATAATTTAACGAAATTTTAATTTTACAATTAGATTAATTATGGTATAATAATGATAATTGTTATCAAGATTAGGGGGCACTTATATGGTTAACAAATATGGACACATTTTAAATGAAGATAACTATATAGAAAAAAAATGTATTGCTATTATCGATGAGCATCTAGAAATGTTCTTTTCTGGTTGTTCTAAGGCTGCCTACGGGTACTCAGTAATGATATCTAAGGATAGCAGAAATTTTAATTTAAATACCTTTGAAAGCATGATAATTTCTAAGGATGAAATAGAACACAATATTAATAATATAGTTATTAAAGTGAATACAGAAATTGCAAAATACTTAGGCTGCTATATTACAGATGATAATATGTTTACTTATGACTATTCTGGTCAACAAATTTGCCAATGTCTAAATGATACCTTAGAAATATATAAGGTTACTCAAAACATAACGAAGGCTTGTGAAAGAACTTTAAAAACTATTTTTAATAAGGCTTTTAAAAATATATGTCCATATAAACCAGCTCATCTGCTAATGAAAAAAATAAACATTTCTGATAAAATATTGGGAAATAATAGCTATAAAAATCAAGTCGATGTTCATCAAGAAAAGCTATTTCATCAGCTACAAGGTCTATTAATAAATTTAAAGACTGATTTAAGAAATCATATAGTAGAAAAAACTATTGAGAACATTTTATATATTCAACATAATATACCAAAATCTAACAACTATTTTATTGCATAATTTTTAAATTTTTTTTATCTTATAGGAATAAATATGTTAAATTTCGAAAAAAATATAATATTGAAACTCTAAAACAAGGCTTATGATCCTTGTTTTTTTACGTGAAATATTATAGTAATTAGAGCATTAAGTTCCTATTTACAATTGAATAATATACTTTAAATTAGTTAAAAATACTAAATAAGAAATAGAAAAGGAGACTTTATTATGGATGAAACTAAAAATAACTCTACTTTAGAACAACAAAAAATAGAAAAAGAATTACAAGAGCTTAAAAATCAATATTCTAGTCTGATGAAAGAATTTAAAAGCTTGAAAGAAAAGGACGATCAATTAAATAAATTAAAAGATAGTATGATGTCTTCACAAAGAGAATTTACAGAAATGAATAAAAGCTTACAGGAAATTACAAGTAAATTAAATATGATGTCAGAACGTGAAAGAAAATCTATGAAAAATAGAGGAAATATTCTAAGAAGAACTGCCATTAAAACAGTAGGTTCTGTTTTAATGGTAACTGATGCAGCAATTAAACATGTTTCTATGGCAAAAGAAGGTATTGAAGATATAGTTGCAGAGGCTCAATATGAAAATAATAGAAGAAGACGACATGATCCCGAGTATAGTGAATAGTTATGATAAATTGTGCTATAGATAAAATAGAAGTTATTTCTTCGATACCAGGCAGAATTAGACTTAATACAAATAAATTATGTAATCAAAATATATTTGAAAACTCTATACTAATTATATTTCAAAAAGTTAAAGGTATAAAAAACGTTATCTATAATAAGCATACGGGCAACACTTTAATTTATTATGAGGAAGAGTTCTTAACTGAAGATGAAGTTATTAAACATCTAATGAAATCTTCAAAGGAAGAATTCACTAATAACATTAGAAATTTTGAAACAAATAAGCTATTAAAAGAGATCTTACCGGCTTTTAATCCTTTAAATCTAATAAAGAGGAAATACTCAGAGCAAATGTATTCAAATGAATATAATCTATCTAAATCTTTACTTAGATTAGGATTGACTGCGGGCATTATTGGTTTAGCAATAAATACTGTTCCAGTAAGTTTACTATCTCTTAGTATTTTAAGTTACCCTGGAATTTTCTTTGCAATAACATCAATAGGCTATTCCTATGTCTCCGCTTTAGCTAAAGGATTGAATATTTATGTAGATAATCTTAAGACGATCAAATTATTAGCTAGAACAAATAAAGTTTTAATTGAAGATAAAGTTTTACTTGATGAAATAAATAGCTCTTTAGATTTCAGTAATACAACTTCTCAGGAAGATTATAGTTTCATAAAAATAAAATATCGAGTTAATTTTAATGGTAAAGACTTTATTAAGGATTTTAGAAAATATGGAGTTTTGAAATTTGGTATTTTAACTAAGCAGAAGAACCATGAAGTAGAGATCCTATCTGATTATTTAACAATAAATAATATTTATGAGGAAAGTAACAACGTAATCCATACTATAGGTAAATCTAAAGAAAATATTACTGCCATAGGATATATAAATACCCTTGGGAATTTTAAGAAGCTTAATCAAAACATAAGTATAAATATATTAAATAAAGAAAATTCCCAAAATTCCAGCACTAATATTTCGATACTAGAAGAGGATTTGAATCAAATTCCTAAACTTTTTAGATTAAGTCAGATTGGTGAAGAGTTGATAAATCGTTCCCATACTATAGCACTCACAATTAATTCAATTGCTTTATTGATGATTCCATTTATTCAATTGCACCCTATTACAGCCCTGATGATATATGGACTAAATCTTCTTATTCAAATATATTTATTACAAAATTATACTGATAATTATAAAGGAGTACTTTTTAATGACTTATGAAACAAATAACTCTATAGCAAATATTAAGGCAAATTTAAGTAAAGCTGAAGACATTATTAAGGAGACAATAGATCTAAGCATAAAATCCTTAAATGAAAGACCAGAGTTAGAAGAGGAATTAATTGAATTATTATTCTACCATGGAAAGCAAATAAGTGATTATTTCTTCAAAGAAGCGGAATCAACCGGAAATGATAAATTAGCTAAAAACCTGATTAAACATTTTATGTTTAAAAGATTTTAATTGTTTTGTTTTCCTATTGAAAGTGAGGCAACAAAATAAAATGAAAAAAAGAACTATCCTTTTACTTGGCTTAGTGGCAGTATTTTTTGTGGTACACCAGGAGCACAGAAAAAACAATAATGAAGAAGTTGAGAAATGTGAATATGATGAAATTCATCAAAAAATAATTCATCTACGTAATAAAGCAAAGGAATTACAACATAAAGTTGATAATTATAGTAAAAATTTAAATATCTAATAGAGGTGTTTATTTTGCAAGAAATTAGTACCCTACCAGGAAGAGTTAGATATAGGCTTCCTGAAATTTTGAATAAAGAAATAGCTAATTATATCCATGTTTCACTAGAGAAGCTGGTGGGGGTAAAATATACTAAGGTTAATCATCATACCTCATCAGTTCTTATAATTTATGACTCTAATAAATTAAGCAAACAAAATCTTGAGTATCGAATAAGGGATATTGTTAAATTAAAAAATAAAAAGACAAATCTCCTACAATACGAGGAGTCTTATTTGACTGCAATAAATAATTTAAAGAAGTCAAAAAATAGACTCTTCTTTTATGGTGTTCTTTATTTACTATTTAAATTGAAGACTTCCATATTTGGTAGGTTTTCTATTAGTAGAAATGTACGATTATTAATAGCTGCCTCTGCTATTACTACAATTGAAGGTTATCCCCTACTAAGAAGGCTTTTTAAAGGTATTTCTTCTAAAACTCCTGTGTTTTCAGACATTTTATTAAAGGTTACTGCTATGGCACTAATCTTCCTAAGAGAAGATGGTACTGGCTGCTTATTACTATGTCTTAAATATATGAACGATTATTTGAGATACTCAACTGAAGTAGAATATCTCAAATTAATAAACCAAACTATACTAGATAATTCATATATGGTTAGAACAACAACTAAAGAGGGATTGGAACTATTTATTCCTACTAGCTCCTTAAGAATTGGAGACATTATTTATTTAAATGAGGGAGAATTCATTCCAGCGGATGGCGTTATTTTAGAAGGCGCCGCAGCTATTGACGAAGTCTTTGGTACTGGACAAATTATTGTTAGAAATAAAGAGTACAATCATAAGGTCTTTGAAGGTGAAAAAATAATTAGTGGTAGTATTCGATTAGAAGTTATGGAGCTTCCTATTAATATTGACAACTTAAATAAATCATTTGAGCCCCTACATCTGCAAGAAAGGGTGGTTAGATATCAAGAAACTATAGGCCCGATCTCTATTGTATTAGCCATGTTTAAATATTTAACAACAGGTGATTTTTTAAGTGCACTATCTATTATGCTTTTACTCTGTCCAACTGCTTCAGAACTAGCAGTCAATGCAGGTATGAATAGCTATTTACATTTACTAGGTAAAAATAGAATATTTTTACGGAATCCAAATGTAATTGAGAAGGTAGCAAATATTGAGCATATGGCCTTTGATAAAACTGGAACGCTCACACAAATAGGATGTAAAACTTTAAGTAGTGAGCTTAAGCTTCCTAAAGATACTGTTAGAGCAGAAGCTAAAGCATTAATTAGTTCGTTAAAAAGCCTAGGAATCGGCAACCTCTCGCTTTTAACAGGCGATAACTTTAATAGAGCTACGGAAATCGCTAAAGAACTAGATATTAAAAATATTTATAGTAATTGTAGCCGATATGATAAAGGTAACGTGATTCAAAAGATAAAAGGTTATGATACTGTTATGATGGTAGGTGATGGAGTAAATGACTTAGAAGCCATGAAGAATGCTGATGTAAGTGTAGGTATAATGCATGAATGCTCTGATAAAGTTAAGTTATACTCTGATTGTGTTCTATTTGATGATGACCTACTTAAACTACGGGATTTTATAATTCTTTCAAATAAATCTGAAATGGCAATAAATAGTCATTTTAAATTTTCCAAATCATATAACATTGGATTTGGCTTATTAGCAATTTTTATCCCATTCAATCCCTACTATGCAAAGACATTAAATACACTTAATTCAATGTTAGTTATGTTATTAAGTAAAAGAATTGAATACTTAAAACCAACAAATTTTCAAAATGCAATAAATTATAATAGAACTCAAGTCTACTAATAATAGTCTTGAGTCCTATTTATATTAATTAAGATTAACTTTTCATAATAATTATACTAACTAATAAACATAAGAATAGCTACAGTACAAATACCAACTATTACAGACAACAGCATATTTTTTGAAAAATATGCTGTTATTACAGTTATTACAGAAGCAATTATATAATTGTTGGTTAAAGATATGTCGATATTTCCTTCTCTTATAAAAATGGCTGGAATAATTAAAGATGTTAGAACTGCAGGTGCAATGAAGCTCATAAACTTTTTTAACCCAGGATTAATTTCACCTTTACTTGTAGCTAAAATTAGTGGAAACCTTGTACAGTACGTTACAAATCCAGCCCCTAATATTATAATTAGCATTTTAATGCTCACAATCAATACCTCCTTTAATTACCCTATTTGCCTCTACCTTTGATTTAAGTTCTGATACAATGTATCCTGCTGTACTTGCTAGTAAGGCAGCTATAATTATATACCATTTTCCTGTAATTAATTGACTCCCAGTTATTGAAACAACTGCTGATGTAACTACAGTAGCGACAGTCGGAAAATCTTTAATCATAGGTACTATCATCCCTATAAATGCCGCTACAAAAGCAAAATCAAAAATATAATTTAACTGAGGTGAAATGATATTTCCAAAAAAGAAACCTATTACGCCCGCTGAGCCCCATAATATATATATATTTATACCACTACCTAAAAAATATATGCTTGAGGGCTTATTTGTCTGAAAGTGACTATATGTTACAGCATAACTTTCATCTGTCATTAAAAAAGCATTGATCATCTTCATCTTTTTTGATACATCTTTTAAGTAAGGTGATATTGAAGCAGCAAGTAATAAATGTCTTAAATTTATAATAAGTACAGTTATTATTATTGAAATTGGACTACTTCCAATGGCAATCATCTGAACAGCTGTCATTTGGGATGCTCCAACAAATATAAAAGCGGACATTCCTATAGTTTCAAATATGCTAAGTCCTGCTTTACTTGCCATCACTCCGTATACAACACCATATATTAATGTACTTATCCCTAAGGGCATTGTATCAATAAAACCTTTTAGAAATATTCTATAGTCTTTTTCGTCTTTCACAGTCCACCCGTCCTTTAAAGTAAATTCTTGTAATAACTCCACTTTCAAAAAATACACTCTCATACAATATATATATTAAAGCAAATTTTATCATTGAATTTGTATGGTTTCAATGCTAAAATTGTATGCAATACAATTTAGGAGGTTATTTATGCCAGTAAACTCTTTTGAAAACTATCCAATGACCTGGAGACCAAGCAAAACTCAACTAAAATCACCATTATACATGTCAATTGCTAATCTATTAGAATATGATATTGTTAATGGTTATCTTGCCCCAAATACAAAACTTCCTCCTCAACGAGAGCTTGCAGATTATTTAGATATAAATTTAAGTACTATAACTAGGGCATTTAAAATATGTGAATTAAAAGGATTAATATATGCTCAAACTGGAAAGGGTACTTTTGTTTCCCCGAATTTTGGATTAGAGATCTCAATTGTAGATAGTACAATAGAAAATCAAAATTATATTGATATGGGTCTAATTAAACCTTTTGATGATTTTAATCTAGTTACAGCAGAAGCTATTAAAAAACTTTCGGATAAAGGCTGTCTAGAAAATTTATTAAACTACAGCTATCCCATAGGATCCCCTTATCATAAAATGACTGCAATGAAATGGTTAAAAAACTTCAATTTAAGTGTAAAGGCTGATAATGTTGCAATAACTTCAGGCTCCCAAAATTCAGTTACGCTAACCTTAATATCTTTATTCGGGGCTGGTGACAAAATTGCTGTTGATATGTATACTTATCCAAATTTTATCGAGCTGGCTAATATGTTAAATATTAAACTAATCCCTATAAAAGGTGATGCATTTGGAATGAATCCTGAAGATTTAGATGTACAATGTAAATTAAATAGTATACAAGGTATATATCTAACCCCTTCTTGTAATAACCCATCAGCAATATTAATGAACATGCAACGAAAAGAAGAAATTGCACGAATTATAAAGAAGAATAAACTGATTTTGATAGAAGATGATATTTTTTCTTTTATAGCTCCAAGACATTACCTTCCTATTTCTTATTTTGTGCCTGAGCAATCTATTTACATTTGTAGTGTATCAAAATCCCTGTGCTCAGGTATTCGAGTCGCTTTTCTGTATTTTGCCGATAAATTTTCAGCAAATATTATACGTGGAATTCACACTACTACAATAAAGACGCCGGCTTTGAATGTGGAAGTAGTCGCGGAATTAATTAACACTGGTCTTGCGGAAAAAATAGTGTCAGACAAGTTGATAATAGCTAAAGAAAGAAACGAAATTTATAAAAAGTATTTTAAAATAAACAACGAGAATGAAAACCCTCTCAGTTTTTACCGATGGCTTCCTTTAGACCAAAAATATGATGCCAATGAATTTGAGAAACTTGCACTGAAGCATGGAATTAGAATTTATCACTCCAACCGCTTTTTGGTTGCTAATTTGGAAGAAAAACAGTTTTTACGAGTATCACTTTCATCATGTTTAGACTCTAATGAGTTAGAAAAAGGTTTAAAAATACTAAAAGATATTTTATACGATACAACTTATTATAAAAATAATAATTCACTGATCATTTAGATTTAATTACTTTTTGTTTTATTGATACGACTATAAATAATAATATTCTATAAATATCCAGTTTAGCTCACTATATACTTATGCTAAAATTAGATAGGAAGGAGTGATATTATGTCAACTCATATAATTAGTATTATTATTACATTATTAATAACACCACTTTTAATAACATATTTACTATCTTTACGTACAAAAGTTTTTGATAAGTACTTTAAATTAAATTTAGAAGAAAGCTATAATTTAGCTGACTTATTTCCAATTAAAATCAAAGGACAAATAACCTGTAAAGTTAATTATTTAGATATTCCTTATGAAGACTTATCAATAGAAATTAATACTAAGGTAATTCGTGGTACAATAAAAAATAATATAGTCTCTATTGAACTTATTAAATTAAGTGATAGAAGAAAAGCCCTATTTTTGGTTAAGAAAGATTATTTAAAAACTGTAAACTCCTATATAAATGAAACTGTTAATAAGAAAAAGCATTATATTGAGCTAATTAATTTATCAGATAAAGAAAAACAAACTATTCAAAAAGTCGCTTGTAATGCTTGTATGAATAAAATACAGTGTCAAATTGATTTTAATAGTTGTAATTACAAGAAACTAAATAAGGATCTTTTATTAAATAAAGGTTTAAAAGTAAATAGTAATAAAAATTATGAGCTAAATAATACTCTCAACTAAATACTACACATATTCCTTACTGGAATACGTGCTTATTCTTTTGTAAATTTATACATCTTTCCCTCAGAATTAATTGAACTAACTCACAAGTACTGAAAATACAATAAGATTATTGACTAATAATTTTTCATTTACCTATTTTATATAGTATATTTAGGGACAAATTTATGTTAAAATAAAGTTGTATATTTTAAGAAGGGGTGAACTTATTCATGGATATTTCAAACATATTTACTGTTGGATCTATATTAGTTGCAACTGTTGGAATAGGCGCTATTTATTATTACTATAAAAAGCGTAATCTGGAGAAATTTTTTAATCAAGTTTATGAAGAGACAAGAAAAGTGCCAAAACAAAAGAGAAATAGCTTTATATTACTAATGTTCAAAGAATCACTTACTGCATCTGTAAATAAATCAAAAAATCCTAACTTTACAAGCAAATTTCAAAATCCTAAGTATTTAGAAATTCAATTAGTTCAAATGTCACATATACTTAAAGATAGTTCTAAAGTTAAAGATAAAGTAATGAAAAGGTCTTTAGGTCTACTTAACAATTATTATGTATGGGAAAAAGCTAAATTTGATAAGGAAAAGAAAGAAATTCAAAGTAAGGCTTCCTAGAAGACAAGTTCATTTTTAAAAAAGCAAAAGGTCGTTAAGGAGTATCCTCTTTACGGCCTTTCTTGATTCATATTTATTTATTTAATTCGACTGTATTACTTTTATAAGTTCTAAATTTGAAATTTCTATGAGTTCATTAATTGTCACAAATCTATATCCCTCTTTAGTGAGTTCTGGTAATATTCTTTTTAGAGCTTCGACAGTATGGCTATTCTTCTCCGGAATATAGTCGTGTAACAAAATTATATTTCCATTTTCAATGTTAGATAGCACATGTTTAACTATGGAATCTATCCCTGGACTTCTCCAATCATTGGGGTCTTGGTTAGGAGACCATAGAATTATTCTACTTCCACCCTCTTGTACAATATGTAAAGCTGCATTGTTTATAAAACCAAAGGGTGGGCGAAATATATTCGGCTTTGAACCTGTAACACTATATATAATGTTCTGAGTATCCTCAAATTCCTTTTTTATTTTCCAATAAGAAGATTTTGTTACGTCAATATGTGTATAAGTATGATTCCCAACTTCATGACCCTCAATTTTAATTCGCTCCACTACCTCCGGATATACTTTTACATGTTTCCCTAGAACAAAAAATGTTCCTTTTGCATCATATTCTTTCAACAAATCTAATATTTGTGGTGTAAATCTAGGGTGTGGCCCATCGTCAAATGTTAAGGCAATAATTTTTTGATTTTCATCTCCGTTTCTTACTATGTTTAAATCACTATAGTTGATTTGATTAACTTCCTTCATTAGTCTTTGTTCAATTTGAACATAATAAGTAATTACTAGTATTGATAGCACAACCATACTAATGAAGACTTTATTCTTATATATTTGTAGAATAAGCTTTCCCATTTTAAATCACCCTTCTCTTATGTGTGCCTATAGCACACATAAGTATCACTTGTCAAAATACTCTACAATACTATTTTTAATTAATATAGTAATCTCTTTCTGATGCTTTTCCTCTAACAATAGCTCCCTATCTACTTCATTTGAAATAAAACCAGTCTCAATTATTACTCCTGGAGGCAAAGTATTTTTTAAAATATAATAGCTACCCTCAACAGGTCTGCGATTCAAGCCAATTTCTTTATAAGCTGAAAGACCGTTTAAATGTGTCTGAACATTCTCTGCTAACACTTTACTTTTTTCACTATATAAATAGTAGAATACAATAGGCCCCTGTCTTTTAATATTTTTAGTATAGTTCACATGAATACTAATAAATAGATCAGCATTGCTATTATTAATGATTCTAACTCTTTCTCTTAAATCCTCAGCATGGCGATTTCCATTATTTATATGGTCATCAAGAGAATCATCAGTTTCTCTTGTCATTACAACTGTAGCCCCTCTTTTTTGTAATTCTTTTTTAAGCTTTAGACTTATAGATAGATTTATATTTTTTTCTAGGATATCATTACCATGGCAAGTTCCTCCATCTATTCCACCGTGTCCAGGATCTATTACAATAATTTTACCCCATAATGTTTCATTGTTCATTTTCATAACATCCCTAATTGCTGTAAATTTTAATAAATTTATTGAGATTATTATAATAAACATACATAAAAATAATACTAGTTTATTTTTGGATATAAGCAAAATCATAAAAAATCCCCCTAAATATATTCCTTTTATAATTATATTCAGTGGGATATAATATAAAACATTCAATTTTTGTTCAATCTTTTTACTTGAAAATTAGCTACAAAATTTTTTATTACAGCAAATCTATAGTGAGGAATGAGTATCTCCAACAGGAACTATATCCTACACCGAATTTCATATTTTTGTTAAGTTCATCAATTATCTTTTCTCCAATTACAACCCAATGCTCATTTACGTCTCGATCCAAACGTAGCTTCCTCTCTCTATACAGTACCTCTATATAGTCTTGATAATCCATTATATTACCACAGTCCTTTCTTTATAATGTAATTTTTATCCATTAGAATATATTCAATAAGTTATAAATCTATGACCTAACTTTAATACATTAGTTTAATTTTTTTTATAGTAGTAGCTCATACTACCCTATTTTTGTTTCCAAAAAAAATAGTTACCTCACTCTTATTTAATAAAGTGAGGTAATATAAATTCTAAATTTTTATTTATTCAGACTCATTACCATTTACAAATTCATAATATGCTTTTAATGTACCCATTAGATTTGATTTCTGTTTATTCACCAATTCGTCGCTATTTTGAATTGCCCTAAGTAGATTTTTTGTTGCATTACTATCTTTTGTAATTGAATCTAAATCTACACCAAATACCCTTTCAATACTTTTTCCCCACTTAATTAGATCATGTATTGCATTTAGACCAAGTGCTTTACCACTAGTATAATACATGCCTATACCTAATCCTTTATTTTTTAAGAAATCTTTAAAATCTCCGTCTCTCATTTGAACTCACTCCTAACTATTTATTATAAACAATCTAAAATATTATATGATTCTACTGAATGCTTCGTGATTACTTATTAATTACGCTGAATTCAGCTTAGAGTGTACCTTACTATTAATAGAATTCATATAATATTACAAATAAAGAATTAAAGGAATGAGTACTTTTTATAATAGCTATAGACCATATCTGTACCATATTGTTATAACCTGAGTTTATAGGTTCAAAAACTAAAAAGATAATAAAACACTTGAATTTCAGGTGTTTTTTTATTGGAAATTTTGGAAATAATCGTTGTGTACTTCGATGTACTGTGACATAATAAAAGAGGGTGATTTTATGTTTATTAGAGTGACTAAGAGTCCTACAGCTAAGTATAAAAAAGTATATCTTGTTGAAGGCTACCGTGACGAAAATGGTAAATCTAAACAAAGAATTATTAAATGCTATGGCAATCTTGAAGAATTAGAGGCTAATGATCCGGATATTCTACAAAAGCTAAAAGATTCTGCTAAATTGATAACTAAAAACCAAGTAAATCTAACATTGAACCTTAGTGATAGTAACGATGATATGGAAATTGATAAGAACTATGGCTACTTTTTTCTTGAAAGACTCTATAATGAGCTTAGTTTACCTCAGTTTTTTAAATCACAAATGCGTAAAAGAAAGCATGTTTTTGACTTGAATGAAGTTTTTCAATTGCTTCTATATGGAAGAATTCTGAAACCTGCTAGTAAAAAATCAACATTTGAAAATAAAGATGAGTATTTCGAATCTTTTAAAGTAACTATAAATTCTATTTACGAGTCTCTCTCTCTAATGAAGGATATTAAAGAAGACCTACAACAACATCTTCATGAACAAGTTTCACAGATCCACGGTAGAGATACTTCACTTGTTTTCTTTGATGTAACTAACTATTACTTTGAATCAGACTTAGAAAATAATCTTAAAAAGTTGGTATCTCTAAACAAAAAAGAACAACGCCAATCGTACAAATGAGTCTAGCAATTGATAGAGCAGGCCTACCTGTTGGGTATGATCTTTTTCTGGTAATACCCATGATAGTACAATGCTTATTCCTGCCTTAAAGAATATGAAAAATAGATATGCTCTTGAGAGAGTAATTCTAACAAAGAGACAAAGCTCTAAATAGTGGTAAAAACCTAGCTTTTCTTGTAGAAAACAATGATGGTTACATAGTTTCACAAAAGGTAAGATCTTATCTCTAAGACATTTATAAAAGAAATTCTTAAAGATGAAGGCTACGTTTATAACTCTACTAAAACTTTTAAGATTAAATCTTTCTTCAGGGAAAGAAAAACTAATAACGAAAATGGTGAGGAAATTACACTCAAAGAAAAAGTTGTATCTTTCTGGGCCGCCGATTATGATGCTAGAGAAAAACACAAAAGAGAAAAATTAGAAGAAAAAAATTCAAGAGTATCTTGAAAATCCTTCGAAATATAAAGCTTCTAATCGTTATGGTGTAAAAAAGTATTTAAAAGAAATAGAGATAGATACTTTTACAGGTGAAGTGGAAGATAAAAAAACGCTCTTAGAGTTTGAAGTCTAAGTACGAAAGAGATGTGGCCTTAGATGGGTATTATGCTCTTGTTACCAGTGAGCTTGAAATGCCTGATGAAGAAATAATTGAAAGGTATAGAGGTCTTTGGAAGATAGAAGAATCTTTTAAAGTTTTAAAGTCAGATTTAGAAGGTCGTCCTGTCTATGTTCGAAGAGAGGATAGAATAGAAGGACATTTTCTTATTTGTTTCGTAGCATTATTAATTTCGAGAATTTTAGAGAATAAACTCAAAAACAAATACTCTATTAAACGAATACAAGAGTCTCTTAGAAATGCGACGTGTAGATTTATTACCAATGGAATCTACTCACTTAATAAACAAGATGAAATTTATAGAGATATCGAAAAATTATTTGGTGTTTCTCTAAATTACAGAAATATAAGAATCGAGCAAATTCGTTCTTATAGGAAAGAAATAGTTCACAACATAAAAAAATAAAAACAAATCAGCTATGACCTAGTATTTTTAAGGTGTTTAGCTGATTTTTTGTTCTTGCAACCTATAAACTCAGGAATTAAAGGAATGAGTACTTTTTATAATAGCTATAGACCATATCTGTACCATATTGTTATAACTTACCTTCATACTATCCTGGATTTTACAGACCTATGCCTATATTAAAAGAATATGGACCTGATCCCTTTGTAATTAATATTGAAGAAGCCACTAAGATAAATAATGCTTTTCGTTTAGCCTTATGTACAGGGAAGTATTTACAACTAACCTTAGTGAGTATTAATGTTAGTGATGACATTGGTTTAGAAGTTCATTATGACCATGATCAATTCATGCGTATTGAAGAGGGTGAGGATTTTGTTATGATGGGTGATTCAAAAGACAAGTTAGATTTTTAAGCTAAAGTTTATGATAACTATGCTATTTTCGTTTCTGCTGCAAAATGGCATAATTTTGTAAATACAGGGCATAGACCATTAAAACTATATTTTATATACGCACCACCAGAACATCCCCATGGTACTATTCATCAAACTAAAATAAATGCTGAAAAATGCTAAAAATTATTTATAAATGTTTATACTGTATTTTATAAACATTCATACAAAGAAAAGAGAAAAAATGCTATGTTGCAATAACATAGCATTTTTGTTTATAATAACTAATTACTTTATTACTAATTGAAGATCAACAGGAATTGAGCTTTCAATAGCTTCTCCTGAAATTACCTTAACTGCATTTTCAACACCTAAAGAACCTATTTTCTCAGGTTGTTGCGCTACAGTTGCAGACATTTCACCATCTTCTACAGCTTTTACAGCATCATCAGTTGCATCAAAGCCTACTACCATAATTGATCTACCTGATGCTTTAATTGCTTGTAATGCACCTAAAGCCATTTCATCATTATGAGCAAAAATTGCATCTATTTCTGGTTGTGCTTGAAGAATATTCTCCATTACAGATAGTCCTTTTGTTCTATCAAAGTCAGCAGTTTGCTTAGCAACAACTTCTATGCTAGAACCATTAATTGCTTCATTAAAACCTTGCCCTCTATCTCTAGCAGCTGAAGTACCAGCTATACCCTCTAATTCTACTACCTTACCATTGCCACCAAGTTGTGCGATGATGTATTCTCCTGCCATTTTTCCTCCAGCAACGTTATCAGATGCTATATGTGCAACAACTTCCCCTGAATTAGCACCACGGTCTAATGTTATTACTGGTATACTCTTTGCGTTTGCAGCTTTTACAGCGTTTCCAACTGCATCAGAGTCAGTCGGATTAATAAGTATAACAGCTACGTTTTTAGTTATTAAATCTTCTACATTTGACATTTCTTTTGCTGGGTCATTTTGAGAATCTAATACTACAAGCTCATACCCTAGTTCTTGAGCTTTTGCCTCTGCTCCATCCTTTAAGGTAACAAAAAATGGATTGTTTAAGGTTGAAATAACTAAACCGATTTTTTTAACCTCTTCTTTTTGCGGTGTTTGTGTAGTGCTTGTTTTTGTACAGCCCACTAGTAAACTCCCTATCATGATTACTACTAGCGTGATAACTAATAACTTCTTCATAAATATCCCCTCCATAATTAAATTATAATTTATGTGTCCAAAATAGGACACAATAAATCCATCCCTTTTACTTCTGTTTACGATCTAATAAGACCGCCACAAGTATTACAAGACCCTTCAAAAGCAACTGATAATAAGATGATACATTCATTAGATTTAATGAGTTATTTAGTACACCTATGATTAATGCTCCAATTATAGTACCAGTTATGCCACCAATTCCTCCTGCTAGGCTAGTACCTCCTAATACAACAGCTGCAATCGCATCTAGCTCATAACCTGTACCCGCCTGTGGCTGTGCTGATGATAACCTTGCTGTTATAATTATCCCGCCTAGGGCTGCTAAGAAGCCTGATATGGTATACACCAAAATTTTTATTCTATCTGTATTGATACCAGAATAAATTGTTGCTTCCTCATTGCATCCTAAAGCATAGACATATCGGCCGACTCTGTTGTATCTTAAAACTATATAAGCAATAAGGAACACTATAATCATAATATATATTGGCAATGGAATTTTCAGAAAGTACCCCGAACCTATATTAGAGAAAGCGGTTGAATTAATCGTGTTTCCAGTGCTAATAGGTCGTCCGTCAGTAAATACAAGTGTCAACCCCCTAATTAGAGTCATCACACCTAAAGTTGCAATAAATGGTTGTAGCTTTCCTTTACTAATAAGTAGACCATTTAGGGCACCTATACCAACTCCAATAGCTAATGCAATTATAACTGCCAAATATACGTAAGTTCCTTGAGAAATTAAAGATGCAGCTATTGCTCCTGATAATGCTAATGTTGATCCAACAGATAGATCAATCCCCCCCGTTAGTATTACAAAGGTCATGCCTGTAGCAATGACGGAATTAATCGATGTTTGCCTTAAAATATTTAATATGTTACTAACTGTCAAGAATCTTGGATTAATGAAAGCAATTATAAAGCAAAACACCAATAATACAATTAAGGACTTGTTCTTCTTTAAGAATTCTTTAAGACTTTCCATCACAGTATCACCTCCGTATTACCAACTGCGAGACGCATTATACTCTCCTGATTTGCCTTCTCACGCTCTAAACAGCCTGTAATTCTTCCCTCATGCATTACTAACACTCTATCACTCATGCCTAAAATTTCAGGTATCTCTGAAGATATCATCAAAATACCTATTCCTGATTGTTTAAACTTATTTATAATATCATATATTTCTCTTTTAGCTCCTACATCTACTCCTCGAGTAGGCTCATCTAATATTAAAACTTTAGGACTAGTCATCAAGCTTTTAGATAAAGATACTTTCTGCTGATTGCCTCCACTTAAGTTTTTTACAAGTTGATTAATACCTGATGCTTTAATTGACATTGCTTCTATTGACTTTATGGCTACCTCTTCTTCTTTGTTTCTTAGTATAGAACCGAAAATACCAGACAACTTTTGTAAGATAGATAAGCTAATATTTTCTTTAATATTTAGTCCAAGTACAACACCATTTTTTTTACGATCCTCTGAGACATATGCTACTCCATGTTTGATAGCCTGACCTGGATTCTTTATTTGAACTTTCTTTCCCTGAACTTCTACCTCTCCACTTTCAATATCTAACACTCCATAAATTGTTCTTGCTAGTTCAGTTCTTCCAGAACCCATCAAACCTGCTAGACCAACAATTTCACCGCCTCTAAGGTTAAAGCTTATATTATGGATATATGGGTTATTTAAATTCTTTACTTGTAATTGTATATCCCCAACTTCACTAGTTATATATGGATACTGTTCATTTAATTTCCTGCCTACCATTAACTCAATCATCATATCTTCATTCATTTCTTTAACAGGATACTCTGCAATAAATTGACCATCTCGCATTATTGTAACGTCATCACAAATTTCAAATATTTCTTTTAATCTATGTGATATATATACAATGCTCCTTCCTTCAGCCCTTAGTTCCTTAATCACTTTAAACAAACTCTCTGTTTCCTTATCTGTTAATGCCCCAGTTGGCTCATCCATCACTATCACTTGGGCATTTAGTGAAAGGGCTTTTGCTATTTCAACCATCTGTTGCTTGCCTATGCTGAGTTCACCTACTAGGGTTTCTGGTTTTTCAACTATTCCTAACCTGTCCATAATCGTCTTTGCATCGCCAAATAATCGGTTCCACTCTATTAATCCTAGACTGTTAACAGGTTCTCTTCCTAGAAAAATATTTTCTCCTATTGATAGGTTTGGTAGTAGGTTTAATTCCTGGTGAATA
Organism: Serpentinicella alkaliphila; assembly: GCF_018141405.1. NCBI lineage: Bacteria > Bacillati > Bacillota > Clostridia > Peptostreptococcales > Natronincolaceae > Serpentinicella > Serpentinicella alkaliphila. Next base: position 1,775,074 of record NZ_CP058648.1, on the reverse strand, counting down.
ATAGTGATTCCCATACGTTGGGCTTCTTTAGTATTCTTTATATGTACTTTTTCCCCATTGAAATAGACTTCTCCAGATGTTTTCTCGTATACTCCTGTTAGAATCTTCATTAATGTTGATTTTCCAGCACCATTCTCACCTAGTAGAGCCATTATTTTACCTTGATATATATTAAAATCTACCTCTTTTAAAGCTTTTACACCAGAGAAATCCTTTGAAATACCTCTCATCTTAACTATTTGTTCACTCACAGCATCACTCCTTAAAATACAACACCAGATATTAATAGAATATTTGCAAAGGGTGTACATTCCCCAGTGCGAATAACTGCCTTAGAGTCTTTACTTAGTTGTTTAAATTCATCGTGGTTGTTAACCTCAGTTATTTTAATCTTATAATTATCCGCCTTCTCAATTTTTGCGATTCTATCAAGGATACTTTGATATATAGAGGGGTTTACTTCCCTTGTCTCTCTTGCTATTACAACCTCTTCTATCCTTTGCTCTGTGAATATTGCATCTAGTACATCTACAAAACTAGGTATTCCTTTACTTACTGCTAAATCAATTCTTAAACAGCTACTTGGAATAGGCAACCCGCTATCTCCGATAACAATACTATCCCTATGCCCTAATTTTGCAATTGTATAGGATATTTCTGAGTTAAGTAAAACTCCTTTTTTCATAGCAGTGACCACCTTATAAATTATTTTTAATCAAAATACATTCTTTCGAGTAAAAGCCTCTACCTCACTTCTAAGGGGCATAGAGCTCTGTGCCCCCTCCTTTGTTACAGTAAGTGCACCTACTGCTGTAGCAAAAGGTATTACCTGTTCATATGACATTCCCTCACTAAGTCCTACGGCTATGGCCCCTATGAAGCTATCTCCTGCAGCTGTAGTGTCTATTGCTTGGACTTTATATGCTGGGTATACTCTTGTTCCAGAGTTATTTATATGTACACAACCCTTACTTCCTAAGGTTACTATTAAATCTCTTACCCCTTTATTTAAAAGCACCTGTGTAGCGTGGTATAGGTCATTATCATCACTCACTTGCAAACCACTCAGTAACTCAAGTTCTGTTTTATTTGGAATTAAAATATCAACATATGAGAGAAGATCGTCATCTAGTTCAGCAGCTGGGGCAGGGTTTAGTATTGTTATTTTCCCCTTGAGCTTTGCGCTCTTAATTACATACTTTACTGTTTCAATTGGAACCTCTAGCTGTGCAACTACAATATCAGAATCTTGAATTGCCTGCTCGTATTCTTTAATATCTTCAATTGAAAGCATATTATTAGCACCAGGTACAACTATAATACTATTGTTTGCCGAAGAATCTACGGTAATTGAAGCAATCCCTGTAGCGACTCCTTTAACTCGCTTTACCATTGAGATATCAACACCATCTTTGTATAAGGATTCCAGAAGTGTCTCACCCATAACATCTTCTCCAACACAGCCAATCATTCTTACAGTGGATCCAAGTTTAGCTATAGCATCAGCTTGATTAGCTCCTTTACCCCCAGGTATCTGTTTAAAACTCTTACCTATAATGGTTTCTCCGATTACAGGCATCCTATTTGTATATGTTACTAAATCCATATTTAAACTTCCAACTACAACAATCATTTAATCCCCCCTTATACGAATTGTGTATTCCTAGTTAGTTAAACGTTTAAACAAAGTGTAAAAAAACTTCTATTTATGTTGAACTTCTAACTATAAGTTCAGTTTCTAAAATTACAGATCTTTGTTCAATCAACAGCTCTGGCTTCTCTAAAGTATCTATTAGCATCTCAACTGCTATATACCCCATTTCATAATTTGGTTGTTTAATTGTTGTTAGGCCTGGCTCTATAACACTTGCCATATAAATATCATCGAACCCTACTACGGAAATATCCTTAGGAATGGAATATCCTCTACTTTTTAGGACTTTTAGTACACTAATTGCGATTAAGTCATTTCCACAAAAAACTGCATCAAAAGGTAAGCCTTCGTCTAATATCTGATTTGTAGCTATTATACCCCAATCACTTCTAAACTCACCTGCTTTAACATATTTTTCATTATATTTAATTGCATTATCTTTCAAAGCCTTCTTATAGCCCTCATGTCTATCTTTGGCTGTAGTGGAAGTAAGTGCTCCAGTTATAAACACTATATTTTTTCGTCCTCTCCGAATAAGGTGACTAACTGCTTTATAGGCAGCTTCTAAGTTATCAATTAATACTCTGCCTTTTATATTTTTACTTTCTAAATCCCTATCTATTAATATAACTGGTATGCATCCCCTATCTACTGGAGAAAGACCGCCTGTACGTTTAGCAGAATTTGTGAATACTATACCATCAACCATCTTTTCTGATAACATATTTATATATTTTTCTTCTTTCTCTAGATCATCATCAGTATTGCAATATATTATGCTATATCCTGCTTCATTTGCTTTATCTTCAGCACCTCTTGCTAATTCAGGAAAGAAAGGGTTAGCTATATCCGGTATTACCAATCCAATAGTTTTAGTCTTACGTGTAACAAGACTTCTTGCCATAGTATTCGGTATATAGTTATTTTCCTTTGCTACTCTCATAACCTTTTCCCTAGTAGCACTGCTAATATTATTTCCTTTATTATTTAATATCATGGATACTGTAGCTGTAGAAACTTCTGCAATTCGTGCTATATCTTTAATCGTAATTTTCATTAAACCAACCTCGAATTGTTTATTATAATTTAATTAAAACGTTTAACTAAATAGTACCATAAATTATTTATATTCTCAAGACAAAAAAAAGATGTTCAGAATATTTTCCTGAACACCTTTGTTATTTTAATCAAATACTACTTAACACCCATCCATCCAGAGATTACCATCATTTGAACTTCAGAAGTACCTTCATAGATTTCTGTGATTTTTGCATCACGCATCATTCTTTCGATTGGATAATCACTTGTAAATCCATATCCACCGAATAATTGTAAACAACGTCTAGTTACATCACTAGCATTTCCAGAAGCAACTAATTTAGCCATAGCAGCTAGATGAGAGAATCTCTCACCATTATCCATAGCACGTGCAGCTTGGTATACTAATAATCTTGCAGCTTCTGTGTTTGCACGCATTTTAGCTAATTCAAATTGAGTATTTTGGAATGCTGATATAGGACGACCAAATTGAACACGCTCAGTAGTATATTTTACTGTTTCGTCGATTGCTCCTTGAGCGATACCAACCGCTTGTGCTGCAACCCCTATACGACCTCCATCAAGTGTTGACATTGCGATAGCAAATCCTTTACCTTCTTGACCTAAAAGATTTTCTTTAGGTATTCTACAGTTATCGAATACTAACTCAGAAGTAGCTGAAGCACGGATTCCCATTTTTAATTCATGTGTTCCGATAGTGAAACCAGGAGTATCTTTTTCTACTAAGAAAGCAGACATACCTTTAGTTCCTTTTGACTTATCAGTTAAAGCAATAATAATATATACGTCTGCATGGCCTGCATTAGTAATAAAGATTTTGCTTCCATTTAATACATAATGATCTCCATCCAGTACAGCTGTAGTTTTTCCCATAGCTGCATCAGTTCCTGCAGAAGGCTCTGTTAATGCGAAAGCACCTAACATTTCACCTGAAGCAAGTCCTTTTAAGTATTTTTGTTTTTGCTCTTCTGTACCATAGTTGAAGATTGGTTGAGCACAAAGACTTGTATGCACTGAAACAATAATACCGTGTGAAGCACAACATTTAGATAATTCTTCGATACATTGTGCGTAACTTAATTGGTCCATTCCAGCTCCACCATACTCTTCTGGGAAAGGAATTCCAAATAATCCCATTTCAGCCATTTTCGCTACATTTTCTTCTGGAAAACGCATAGTTTCGTCGATTTCTTTTGCAATTGGCTTTACTTCGTTTTGAGCGAACTCACGATACATTTCTTGTAATTGTTGATGATTTTCACTTAATCTAAAATCCATATCAGTTTCATACCTCTCTTTTTCTTAATTTTTTTCTATATTGTATTTAAATTGTGTTCTTAGTATTATTCATTTACTGAATAACATACTTTACCTGGATTCATTATTAAATTCGGGTCAAACACTTTTTTAATACCTCTCATTAAGTTCATGTTTAATTCTCCAATACTATCTGCCAAGTAGCTTACTTTTCCACTACCAACACCATGCTCTCCTGAAACATTTCCACCAACTCTAATTGCTTCTGGATAAATGATGTCAAAGAACTTCTCTACTCTATGTTTAAATTCATCTTCTTCTAAATCATTACTTGTTTGATAGATGTGAAGATTTCCATCACCAGCATGACCAAAGCTCTTAATTTCAACTCCACACTCTTCAGCAGCTTTTGCACAAAACTCAAGATAAGGAGCAATTTGATTAACAGGAACTACAACGTCACACTCATCTAATAATTTTGTTTCTGCTAAGATTGCCTCTAAGAAGCTAGAACGAGCAGCCCAAGCATCTTTCATTTTCGCAGGTGTATCAGCTACAAGAACATCGATTGCTCCTGATTCTAATAAAACTTCACTTGCTTGCTCGATTAAATTATTTAATTCATCTTCACTACCTGCATCTAAAGTAACAAGTAAATAAGCATTTGCAGTTATTCCATCTACTACTTGTGGGAATACACTTCTACCAATGAATCTTTCACTTGCAAGAACAATTTCTCTCTCCATAAATTCTAAAGCCTGTGCATTAATATGCGCCATTTTAAATTTAGGAACTGTAGAAATACAATCATGTAAGTTTTCAAAAGGAGCAATTAAACTAGCTACTTGCTTTGGTGCTGGGATAAGTTTTAAAGTAAGTTCTGTAATAACTCCAAGTGTTCCTTCAGAACCAATCATTAAATCTAAAAGATCATATCCTGAGCTTGTTTTTGATACTTTCGCTCCAAAGTTAGTAATTTCTCCTGATGGAAGAACAACTGTCATTTCAGCTACATAATCACGTGTTGTACCATATTTTACAGCTCTCATACCACCCGCATTTGTAGCAACGTTTCCTGCTAGACATGCAAATTTTTCCCCTGGATCTGGAGCGTATAATAAACCTTGTTTTAAAGCATCTTCTGCTAAGTCATTTAATAAAACACCAGCTTGAACACGAACTACGAAATTTTCTAAATCATATGAAAGAATTTTATTCATCTTTGTAATATCAATTAGAACACCGCCTAAAAGTGGAACACATCCACCTACAAGACCTGAACCGGATCCTCTTGGAGTTACTGGTATTAAGTTTTCGTTACATATTTTTACTACTGCAGCGATTTCTTCTGTAGAATGTGCCATAAGAACCGCTTCTGGAGCTCTTGTTCCGTAAATAGGCATTTCATCATGAGAATAATCTTCTTTGATGTCAGCACCTGTTAAGATATGTCCTGGAGCTGCCTCTTTTAATTTTGAAATTAATTCTTCTGTCAATTGATTATAGTTTGCCATAATAATCATTCCTCCTAAATTTTTTATTTACTAAGGATCAGAAAAACTTTACTCAGCTTTAACTTTCTTCATTTCTTCAATCATACCTTTAAGAATCTCAGTTACATCTCCAACGATAGCTAAGTTAGCAATTTCAAAAATTGGCGCATCTTCATCTTTATTAATTGCCACAATATAATCTGAACCAGAGATTCCTGATGTATGTTGTGTTGCTCCGGAAATACCACATGCAATATAAAGTTTTGGTGCTACTACTTTTCCTGATTGTCCAACTTGGTGTGCACGAGAAATCCATCCGTCTTCAATCGGTGGTCTTGTTGCTCCAACAACACCCCCAAGTACACGTGCTAACTCTTTAACAAGTTCAAAATTCTCTGCACTACCCATTCCACGTCCACCAGCTACAATAACTTGGGCTTCTTCTAAGTTAACTGATTCTGAAATCTCTTTTACAACATCAACGATTTTTGCTTTAATAGCATTAGCTGGAATTTGAACATTTTTCTCAGTAATTTCTGCATTTGCAGCAGCCTCAGGTTTAGAGAAGCTTCCACCTCTAACTGTAACTACAGATGCACCCTCTACTTCAATACGTTCAAAAATTGTTCCACCATAAGCTGGTCTTGTATACATTACTTTACCGTCGTTTTTGCTCATTCCAATTACGTCACTTACACATCCAAAATTCATACGTGCTGCAATTCTTGGTGCAACATCTTTAGATAATGCTGTATTAGCAAATAAAAGCATATCTGGATTCTCGCCTTTAACTATTTCAAATAATACTTCTGTTAAAGTATCATTGTCTGTAGCAACAGAATCTGTATAAATAACTGGAATTCCGAAAGAAGCTACTGTACCTGCAGCAACTTTATTACCTATTACAAGAGCTGTTCCTTCTGCATCTATTGCTTTCACTGCACTTATTAACTCAACGCTTCCGCCTAAAACTTTATCTCCACTTGTTTCAATATATAATAATGCCTTCATACTCTCGTTATCCTCCTTAATTAGATTGCCTTATCTTTTTTCATCTGCTCTATAGCAGCACTTACTGCTAATACAGCATCTTTCTCTTGAATTTTGATGCCAGCCTCTCTCTTAGGAGGTTCAACATATTCAACTAAACGAACGATTGCTTGTTTTACCTCTCCAATTTCTGCTGCTGAAAAAGTTGGAATTACTGCCTTACGGCTTGCCATCTTAGTTTTAATAGTAGGATAACGTGGATCGTACTCTGGTTTGCTTACTGTTACTACAGCTGGAGATATTACAGAAACAACGTTATATCCTTCTTCAGTTTCCTGATTAACTTGTAGATCACCATCTTTTACATTAAATGCTATCGCTCTACTAACAAAACCTGTTTCTAACTTTTCAGCTAGCATTGCTCCTACTTGACCTGTAATTTCATCTGTTGATTCTAATCCACAAAGAATTAAATCAAATTTTTGACCTTTGTCATTTTCGATTTTTCTAATAGCATTTGCTAAAGCATCTGCTGCTCCTAAAGCATCTAAGTTCACGAATGAATCATCTTGCACAAAATATGCTTCTTTAGCTCCTACAGCAAGACAATTTTTTAATGTGTTTGTAGAATCTTCTGCTCCAACATTTAATACACTAACATTTCCACCATTAGCTTCCATAAAACGAACAGCCATTTCTAATGCATAGGTATCGAATGCATTTGCTACCATACTTACCCCATTTAAATTAGGCATTTTCGTTTTATTATCCAGACGAATTTCAATAGAATCATCTGGAACCTGTTTTACACATATCAGAATCTGCATACCTTTTCCTCTCTCCTTTACGCTTTTACATTTAAAATTGTATAATTTTTATTAAAAGTATTTGGACACAAAGTCCTAAATATTTTAAAAAATACATTTAAGTTATAATCTCATAACTTAACATAAAATTTACTCAGAATTTACTTGAAACTCTTGATAAGTTCTCAACTATAAAATAGTTTTATATAAAACTATTATAAAATGCAGTTAGTTTGATGTCAAACTTTTTTTAGATTATATGGCAAAATACTTAATTAGACAGTGTTCATATTATTCACATTTAGTCTACTTACTATTCTAATTACTATTAGATATAAACTTCAACACCTTATTTTCATTGTGTCTTATGATAGTAATTTCAATGAAAAACACGCAGAAAATTGTCGAAAAAAATCTTAATTTTAATACGTTTATTTAAAACCTTATGCGAAATTATCGTTCCGAATTTAAATAGTCCAGCCAATTGTATATGTATACGAAAAATATTATAAAAAACCATTATGTAAAAATTAATAAATACTTTGAATTTACAAAACATATTTCTACTTTCTACAAAAAAGCATCTTTTACTGGACTTACCAGTTTACAATTAAAATTCTAGCATAGTGCAATAACAATTTCAATCATACTGAATATTAAATATTTTTTTAACAATATAATTATTTTTTTAACAATATAAAGTTATATAATACGCCCCAACAAACACTTATATTTCTCAATCAACTTCTTTTATAAGGTGGGCTCAATCTTCGCACTATCTACAGTATTTATCTGATCTTATAGAATATTTTTTTCTCAAGTTCAATTCTACTTACAGCCATATTAGCATGCCTTCTATTTAGAACTTCACATATTAATCTATTCATTTTGATAGGATGATTAAATCTTTCATTATATTTTACTTGTTTTATGCTTTTAATCTCTCCTAAATGAAGCGCTAATGTAACAAGAAGCTTGTGAATTTAACCATCATAATGACATTACGGATTATAGCAATCCTAGACGTTCTAATTATTCTAACGGTGCTTAATATCATCAGCAAAAAATTTCTCTAGATGACGCCTTTAAGCTATATTTCAGCAAATTGTATACCATTTTGCTTCAATGTAAAAAACCCCTATCCCCTTGTAAAAGGGAGAAAGAGGATTTTCTCATTTTCTCTTAAGATACACCTATATTTACTATTACAAGACTAATAACACACTTCTACCGTAGCTAATAAATATACTACTTCTAGACAAAATAATAATAATTTTATACCCACATTATAGATTAGTAATGCCGTATTATAAACTATATCTTAATTTATGGCATAGGGAGAAAAGTTCAAAAATTCTTTTACGGTTCAAATATAAAACTCCCCTAAGGTAACACAATCTTACCTCAAGAGGAGTATATAACAATCTATTAAATTTATATTTATAGTATCCCAAGCTTTATACTACAGTGAAATCTAAATCTTTTCTATATTCATTACTCTCATTGCATTTAATACAGCTATAACTGCTACGCCAACATCAGCAAAAACTGCTTCCCATAGTGAAGCTACACCTAAAGCCCCAAGTGCGAGGAAGATAAATTTAATACCCATAGCAAGTATAATATTTTGCCAAACAATTTTCCTAGTTCTTTTAGCTATTTTTATAGCAGTAACAATTTTCGAAGGCTCATCCGTCATTATTACTATATCTGCCGCCTCTATTGCTGCATCCGAACCTAACCCCCCCATAGCTATTCCTATATCTGCTCTAGCCAACACAGGTGCATCGTTTATCCCATCACCTACAAAAACAAGCTTTCCTCTCGGTGATTTTTGTAACTCGAGTAATTCTAATTTTTCTACTTTATCAATAGGTAATAGTTCTGAATATACATCATCTAATCCCAACTGTTTACCTACTTTTTCACCAACAGTTTTTGAATCACCAGTAAGCATAACTGTCTTTTTTACTCCTATGGATTTAAGTGAACTTATTGCGGACTCAGAGTCTTCTTTAACTTCATCTGCAATCACAATATAACCACAATATTCCCTGTTTGTAGAAACATACACTATTGTACCTACAGATTCAACTTTATCATACGCAATATTTTCTCTGTCCATTAATTTAGCATTACCTACTAGTATATCCGTTCCATCAATTCTAACCTTAGTACCATGTCCTGGCACTTCCTCATAACTTTCAATTTTGTTTTTGTCTACAACTTTCCCGTATGCCTTTAAAATGGATGTTGCAATTGGGTGGTTTGAATAACTCTCAGCGTAAGCAGCGTATTCAAGTATTCCTTCATTTGTATACTTAATCTGTGGCTTTATCTCTACAACATTGAATACACCTTTTGTTAATGTACCAGTTTTATCAAATATAACTGTATCAACATTGTTTAACGCTTCAAGATAGTTGCTTCCTTTAATAAGTATCCCGCTTTTAGAAGCTCCGCCGATACCCCCAAAGAATCCTAGTGGGATAGATACTACCAAAGCACATGGGCATGATATCACTAAGAACACTAAAGACCTATATACCCAATCTGAGAATTTTGCACCTTCATGAATTAAGGGTGGTAAAATCCCTAGCACTGCAGCAACCACAACAACAACAGGAGTATAGTATCTGGCAAACTTTGTTATAAAATTTTCCGTTGGGGCCTTTCTATTACTCGCATTTTGAACTAAATCCAAAATTTTTGAGACTGTTGATTCTTGAAATTCTTTTGTAACCTCTATTGTTAAAACACCATTTTTATTAATGAAACCACTTAAAACATCATCATCCTTCATAACCTCTCTTGGCACAGATTCACCAGTTAAGGCTGAGGTATCTAGCATAGAAGTTCCTTCTATAACTATACCATCTAACGGAATCTTCTCACCCGGTTTTACAATAATAATATCTCCTATACTTACTTCCTCTGGAGACACCTTTCTTATACCGTCAACTGCCTTAAGATTCGCAAAATCAGGTCGAATATCCATTAAATTGCTAATTGATTTTCTTGATCTATTAACAGCTAAATCCTGAAAATATTCACCAACTTTATAAAATAGCATTACAGCTACACCCTCTGGATACTCTCCAATAAGAAATGCGCCTATTGTAGCGATACTCATTAGAAAATTTTCATCAAACACTTGCCCTTTTGTAATATTTTTTACTGCTCTAAATAAAATTTCTCCACCTACTATAAAATAGCTAATTAAAAATACAGTTAATCTTGCAACCTCTGATAGGTTTAAGGCTAATCCAAAAGCAAATAGTGCACCACCAATGCCAAGCCTAATTAATTCATTTTTGCTTGAGTGGTCTGATATTATTTCACTATAATTTGTATTCTCCACTAAAGTGTCACTTTCACATACCACCTTTACACCCGGCTCGATTCTTTCTACAATACTTTTTATTTCTTCATTTAACTTTCTAAAATTAGCAACGTTATTAGTCTCTATAGTAAGCTTTCTTGAAACAAAATCACCAGAGGCTATTTCTACCCCTTCTAATTTCATTACTTCTGCTTCGATCTTTAAAATACAGTTAGCACATCCAAGCCCCTTTAGTACATAGACTATTGTATTTTTCTCTCTATTTTTTTTCTCTTCATCCACTACTCTTACACCAGGTTCAATTTTATTCACTATTACTGTAGCCTCATCAACTATTCTTTTTAAATCATATCTACTACTAGCTTCAATGATAAGTTTACTAGAAACAAAATCTACATTTGCATTCCTAACACCCGATAGATTTCTAATTTGTGATTCCATTTTAATAGCACAATTAGCGCATCCTAAACCAACTAATAAAAAGGATTTCTTTATGCCTTTGTTAATCATTTTTTCCCTCACAATAACATGGGGTTCATGTTTATTGACAATATCAGTTATCTTTACTAAAATATTATCAATATTTTGCTCATTCTCTATTTCTAGAGTAAGTGTCTTCGTCATAAAGTTCACATAAGCACTAACGCCTTCTATTTGATTTGCTTCATGTTCTATTTTAGAAGAACAATTTGCACAATCTAGGCCTTCTAAAATCAGTTCTTTACTAACTATTGATAACATCTCTCTTCTACCCCTTATATTTTATTTAGTTCCGTATTAATACATATATTTATCACACAAACATATGAATAACTATTCATATGTTTGTGTATATTCTATTCTATTAGTTTCTCATTGTCAATAATTTCATATGAACAATTGCACATATTATAACTTATATTATAAAAAAGTAAAAGAAACCGGTAAGGACAACGTTTAATCGTCCAAACCGGTATACAATTGGTTATTTAATTTTTCATACTCCGAGTGGTTATTTCTTTCATTGTTAATCATTCCTATTATGAGCATTAATAATTATAGATTTAGTTGCATCGGCTACTATTCTTGCGGAGCTTCATTACATTTGAATCCTCTACCTAGTCCACCTCTACGACCTAACATTGGCATTCTATTAGCTTCACGCACCTTTACTCTGCTTTCTTCTAAACGTTCTTTAATCTGTGATGCCATTTCTCCATCTATAACTTTCCATTCTGAATACTTGTCTATAATTCGACCTTCTATTTTAGTAATTTCATCCTTCAACAAATATATTTCTTCCTTTTGCTCATCAGTAAGTGTTGCCCATTTTTCTTGTGCTACAACCATTTTGCTTCTTCGTAATTCCATCGCTTCTCTCTGTTCATCTGTCAACTCAGCTGGCTTCCTCTTTTCTATTCTACTTCTGACATTTGAGACACTACTTTCTGAAGAACTGTTACTAGAACCTGCAAACACCGCAGTTACTCCTACAGTTGTCATTAAAAGTGCCACCATAAATCCTACAAAACCTTTGTTTAAATTCATTTTTATCAACCTCCTTATTTTATTTATTTTGCAAACAAGTCTTTCTCTTGCCTAAATATTTATCACTCCTCTCTTGACTATAGTTTATCCAGCTTGTGTGAAGGTTGTCTGAAGAACTAATGAAAATTAAAAGAAATTTTAGATATATATTTGTTTAAATATGTCTTATTGTATTCTAGGTTGTTTTATTTCATTAAAGCCTTCACGCGGAAGTTGTTGACCTTTCTATTTGTCCATTTATATAACTATATTTCCTTTTCCAAGATATATCCCGTTAGAGTACTGATTTATATTGATTTTCATTTAACAAATATTTATTTTCATATCTTAAAAATGTCTTAATATAATCATTCTCACCTCTTTCCATGTAATGATCTTATTGTACACATGATTTCTGATGACATAATGTTTTATTTGTGAAGTGAATAGTCAAAAACACATTTCAAATAGTTATCTCATTCCCATTTTTTAAAATAATCAAAAAAGAGATGTTTTTGACATCCCCTGAGTTTATAGGTTGCAAGAACAAAAAATCAGCTAAACACCTTAAAAATACTAGGTCATAGCTGATTTGTTTTTATTTTTTTATGTTGTGAACTATTTCTTTCCTATAAGAACGAATTTGCTCGATTCTTATATTTCTGTAATTTAGAGAAACACCAAATAATTTTTCGATATCTCTATAAATTTCATCTTGTTTATTAAGTGAGTAGATTCCATTGGTAATAAATCTACACGTCGCATTTCTAAGAGACTCTTGTATTCGTTTAATAGAGTATTTGTTTTTGAGTTTATTCTCTAAAATTCTCGAAATTAATAATGCTACGAAACAAATAAGAAAATGTCCTTCTATTCTATCCTCTCTTCGAACATAGACAGGACGACCTTCTAAATCTGACTTTAAAACTTTAAAAGATTCTTCTATCTTCCAAAGACCTCTATACCTTTCAATTATTTCTTCATCAGGCATTTCAAGCTCACTGGTAACAAGAGCATAATACCCATCTAAGGCCACATCTCTTTCGTACTTAGCAGCTTCAAACTCTAAGAGCGTTTTTTTATCTTCCACTTCACCTGTAAAAGTATCTATCTCTATTTCTTTTAAATACTTTTTTACACCATAACGATTAGAAGCTTTATATTTCGAAGGATTTTCAAGATACTCTTGAATTTTTTTCTTCTAATTTTTCTCTTTTGTGTTTTTCTCTAGCATCATAATCGGCCCAGCCCCAGAAAGATACAACTTTTTCTTTGAGTGTAATTTCCTCACCATTTTCGTTATTAGTTTTTCTTTCCCTGAAGAAAGATTTAATCTTAAAAGTTTTAGTAGAGTTATAAACGTAGCCTTCATCTTTAAGAATTTCTTTTATAAATGTCTTAGAGGCACCTCTTACCTTTTGTGAAACTATGTAACCATCATTGTTTTCTACAAGAAAAGCTAGGTTTTTACCACTATTTAGAGCTTTGTCTGCTGTTAGAATTACTCTCTCAAGAGCATATCTATTTTTCATATTCTTTAAGGCAGGAATAAGCATTGTACTATCATGGGTATTACCAGAAAAAAGATCATACCCAACAGGTAGGCCTGCTCTATCAATTGCTAGACTCATTTGTACGATTGGCGTTGTTCTTTTTTGTTTAGAGATACCAACTTTTTTAAGATTATTTTCTAAGTCTGATTCAAAGTAATAGTTAGTTACATCAAAGAAAACAAGTGAAGTATCTCTACCGTGGATCTGTGAAACTTGTTCATGAAGATGTTGTTGTAGGTCTTCTTTAATATCCTTCATTAGAGAGAGAGACTCGTAAATAGAATTTATAGTTACTTTAAAAGATTCGAAATACTCATCTTTATTTTCAAATGTTGATTTTTTACTAGCAGGTTTCAGAATTCTTCCATATAGAAGCAATTGAAAAACTTCATTCAAGTCAAAAACATGCTTTCTTTTACGCATTTGTGATTTAAAAAACTGAGGTAAACTAAGCTCATTATAGAGTCTTTCAAGAAAAAAAGTAGCCATAGTTCTTATCAATTTCCATATCATCGTTACTATCACTAAGGTTCAATGTTAGATTTACTTGGTTTTTAGTTATCAATTTAGCAGAATCTTTTAGCTTTTGTAGAATATCCGGATCATTAGCCTCTAATTCTTCAAGATTGCCATAGCATTTAATAATTCTTTGTTTAGATTTACCATTTTCGTCACGGTAGCCTTCAACAAGATATACTTTTTTATACTTAGCTGTAGGACTCTTAGTCACTCTAATAAACATAAAATCACCCTCTTTTATTATATCACAGTACATCGAAGTACACAACAATTATTTCCAAAATTTCCAATAAAAAAACACCTGAAATTCAAGTGTTTTATTATCTTTTTAGTTTTTGAACCTATAAACTCAGGGTACACATGATTTCTGATGACATAATGTTTTATTTGTGAAGTGAATAGTCAAAAACACATTTCAAATAGTTATCTCATTCCCATTTTTTAAAATAATCAAAAAAGAGATGTTTTTGACATCCCTTATTGATTATCATTTTAAAGTTTTAGAACAAACCAAAATATACTGCCTTGACCGTGGGTAGATGTTACCCCATACTCCCCTTCATGTAATTCTATAACAGATTTAACTATAGACAGTCCAAGCCCAGTGCCAGTAATAGCTCTTCTGTGGGTTTGATTTGCTTTATAATATCTGTCCCAAATATACGGAAGATGCTCTGCCTCAATACCTTCTCCAGAATCAATAACCTCAATTTTCACATCTTCATTCATTACAGTTTGCTTAACAATAATTGTTTTGTCCTTACCTGTATAATTTATTGCATTTATTAGTAAATTGTAAATTGCTTGAGAAATTTTAATCTCATCTGCTCTAATGATAACTTCTTTATCGTAAATATATTCAATTATATATCCATCTTTTTTTATTAGTTCATTCAGCCTATTAATAGTTTTATTTATGCTTTGTGTCATATTAAACTGGGATTTTTCTATCTCATAATTACCCGATTCTATCTTGGAGATATCTAGAACATCATTTACTAAGGAAGTGAGCCTTTTGGTTTCATCCACAATAATTTGTGCATTTTCCTTAGTCATTTCATTAGGTAAATCACACATCACTTCTGCATATCCACTAATAAGAGTTAGTGGAGTTCTCAGATCATGAGAGATATTAGCTATAAGCTCTTTTCGCAGATGATCCACCTTCGACAATTCCTTGGCCGCATTGTTTAGCGTATCAGAAAGTTCATTAATTTCTTTATAACCATTTCCAGAGAAAAAGATATTATAATTACCCATAGCCAATACTTTAGCACTTTCATTTATTTTTTCTATTGGTGTTGCTACTTTTTTTGAAATAATAAGTGCTAGGAACACAGAGAAAAGGAGCATAAAACCAGTTATATAGTAAAGTTGTGTTCGGAGAGTTTTAACTGTTGCATCAACGGGGGAAATAACTGAATTTATAAGCAAAACTACTGTTTTACCATCTATGTCCGTCATAATTTTTGAATATATAATCGATTGCTGCACTCCTCTAAAAGAACGAGGTTCCCTACCAATCATTCGATCGCCTAAAATATTATTTTCGCGAAAATTATTTCGATTATAATATTGTAGAAGTTCCCCACCATTTTTTTGTGTGTTAATTAATAGCTTCATCTTTTCCCGTATAGACATTCTATAGATTACACAATCCCCAATTCTATCTGAAGTATAAACCTCTCTTCCATTTTCTAGAATTATCTCAATACATACAGCATTATTTCTTGCAATTTGATCAACAAGCTCTCCTAGATTTTCACTATTTATATTTTTAACGATTGTTGAAGCACTATTTTTTATTTCGCTTATTTTAATACTTTCATAAAAATCATTTAAGAACATTACTTGAAATAGCCACAAAATCAGTAATAAAAGTGCACAAAAACCTATAAGAAACGAGAATATTTTCCACTTTAAACTTATACTCTTCATCTTTCACCTCGAATAGAAGCATTTTTAATTATTTTTTAGCCTTCAAATCTATATCCTACTCCTCGCAATGTAGTAATTAGCTTTGCGTACTTACCTAGGGACTTACGAAGAAGCTTTATATGAGTATCTAAAGTTCTTCCATCACCGCAGAAATCATATCCCCAGACTTCTAAGATTAGCTTTTCTCGAGTTAGAGCAATATTCTTATTCTTTATCAAATAAAATATTAGGTCAAATTCCTTTGGGGACATGTCTATATTCTCACCATCAATTATAATTTTTCGAGCAGTGAAATCTGCAATTAATCCATCTTTCATATAAATATCATGTGATATACGCTCCGTCTTCTTAGTTCGCTTTATAATTGCCTCTAGGCGTAACATAAGCTCTTTTGGAGAAAAGGGTTTTACTACATAATCATCAACCCCAAGCTCAAATCCATGAATCTTATCATATTCCTCACCACGGGCAGATAACATTAATACAGGAGTATCCTGGTTTTTCCTAATTTCTCTAAGTGCAGAGAACCCATCTAGTTCTGGCATCATAACATCCATAATTATTATATCAAACTGATCATTTTTACACCGTTCTACTGCTTCCATTCCAGTTGCAGCTTCAAATACAGTATGTCCCTCAAAAGCTGCATACTTCTTTATGAGGGCCCTAATTTTTTCCTCATCATCAGTTACAAGTATTTTTAGCATATATTTCACCTCTATAATTCACCGTAATATCATCTTATTATAATAATAGTTTGTGAATTCTATTTGAACAACAGAAATAAATTATAAAATATAATTAAAGGAGTGGCATCTACCACCCCTAAATTATATAAAAAATATTTGATCTTCTATTTATTTTCAAATTTTAGTTCAATTCTATTAATTCATATTCCATAGTACCCAGTCCAATTTTTTCAGCATGTATAAGTGAAGGTCTTCCTGTTTCAAAGAGTTTTTCTCCACTATTTCTCTGAATTAAATCTAAGCACGCAGTATCAAGAGCAACTGGATCTTTTCCAGCCAAAATACCAATATTATCTGTAATTGGTTTCATCGAAACTCCCATACAATCACAGTCCTTTGTAATGTTATGAACAAAGGTTATGTAAATAATATCTTTATCCTTAGATGCACCATATGCATATTCTGAAAGCTTTTCTAGAAAATTAGACGCCCCCCAGGTGTTTCTAATTGCCCCTTCAGGACAAACTGCAATACATCCAGCACAACCAATGCACTTATTAGAATCAATCACAGCTGTATCAGTTCTATATATTGCATCAAAGTCACACTTAGTAACACAAAGATCACAACCAATACATTTAGAAGCTTTTACGTTGGGTGATATTCCTGAATGCTGTGCCAATTTTCCACCTCTTGAGGCAAATCCCATACTTAGTTGTTTTAGTGCTCCACCAAACCCCGCTTCTATATGTCCTTTAAAATGACTCATAACAATAAACTGTTTGAACTTACCAAAGCCCTTACCAATTTTGCACTTATCTATATAATCTTTATTTATTTCTATCTCATCATAATCTGTCCCCACTTCCCCATCTGCAATAATAGTAGGAATCTGGGTGAATCCATGATTTTTTGCTGTTTCTATATGACTATCTGATGTAGTTCTAGATCCTCTATACAATACATTGGTTTCAATATATGAAGGGTTTACTCCATTTTGCTTAAGATAATTTATAGTATCGTCATAGCACTTTGCTGGAATGAATGTTGTGTTTCCTTTTTCACCAAAATGTACTTTTAAAGGCACCTCTTTATCAAATCTATGACCAGTTTCAGATACTACTCTTTCTAATAGTTTCGAAGCATCCCTTCCTAGTTCTGCATAATCCGTCCCTGAATTTCTGATAAAATATACTTTACTCAAAATATCCTCTCCCCTGATTTGTTTGTAATATATATGACTATTTTACCCTACTTTAAATTAATTTAAAATGTTCTAAGATATAGTTAATAAAAAAATTCTGCATCTTGTAAACATAAGAAGATCCGCAAAGTTAACATTAACTAATTTTAATTCTTTATAACCTCTCACAGGGGTATGAGCAGCAGACTAAATAGTAATTACTTTAACTTTATTAGCTTACTTATATTATCAAAAACCCTAACATCGCAATCACTACATATTGACACTGATAGAACATCATATAACTTTTCTAACTGTTTAATTGTTTGATCTATCCGATTATCATTTTTAATTAACAAATACATTTTACTAGTGTTTGTATTCTCGGCTCTACCACATAGAATACCTTCAAGGTTAAAAGCCCTCCTAGCAAAAAGCCCTGTAATGTTATACATTACACCCGGATGATTGTTTACTGTTAGCTCCATAATAACATGTTCTGTTTTAGTCATTTTACTCACTTCCAATCATTTCATGATTTCCTGCTCCTGGTGGTACAATAGGCATTACCATTTCTTTAGAATCAACAGGAATATTTATAACACAAGGCCCTGATTCTGATAAAATTCTTTTCAAAGTATTCGATGGGTTTTTATCATCTTTCAAATCGTAACCCTTTAAACCAAAGGATTTTGCAATAGAAGTAAAATCAGGCTTACACTCAAATTTTGTTGCAATATAGTTTTCATCAAAGAATAGTTCTTGAAGTTGTCTCACCATCCCTAATCCCCCGTTGTTTATAACAATAACTGTAATATTCAAATTGTGATCAGCTAAGGTTGCTAATTCTTGAATATTCATCAGAATTGATCCATCCCCACTAATACAAACAACTTTTTTGCTAGGGTTAGCTAATGCAGCTCCAATGGCAACTGGTAGACCAAAACCCATAGTTCCTAAACCCCCAGAGGTTAACAGTGTTCTAGGGTGCTGAAAAGGATAGGCTTGAGCTACCCACATTTGGTGTTGCCCCACATCCGTAGTTATTATGGTGTCTGGAGTAAGTAAACTTCCTATTTGCCTTATAAGGTTAATTGGTTGATAGAAATTATAATAATCAGTAACTGGTAATGGGTTTGATTTTTTAATAGTTGCTACTTCTTTACTCCATTCTTCACGGCCATCCTCTTTAATTAATGGAATTAGTTCCTTAAGTACTATCTGAATATCTGCAGCTACAGAGAATTTCGTTAACTTGTTTTTATCAAGTTCTGCAGGATCAATATCTACGTGTATAATAGATGCTTTTGGGCAAAATTCACTAATATTTCCTGTTGCCCTATCATCAAATCGAACACCGAAGGCTATCAATAAATCAGTTTCTCTTAAAATAAGATTTGTATATGGGGCACCATGCATTCCTAACATCCCTAGACTGAGTTTATCGTCAGAAGGAAAACACCCTAGACCCATTAGGGTAGAGGCTACTGGTATATTGCTTTTTTTAGCAAATTCCCGTAAGTAGTTAGATGAATTCGAATGTAAAATTCCACCCCCTATATATAACAATGGTTTTTTAGACTCATTTATCATTTGTGCAATTTTTTTTATATCATTTATATCAATCGAGTTATTCTTTAATAAATTGCTATCACTTTTAGTAACATGTGCAGGCCAATTATCAATCTCTAATTCCTCTAATTGAACATCCTTTGGGATATCAACAATAACAGGTCCTGGACGCCCTTCCTCTGCAACCCTAAAGGCTTCTGGAATAATATGAAATAAATCTTTGGCTGAAGATACATAAAAGTTGTGTTTCGTAATAGGTATTGCTAATCCAAATGTATCAACCTCTTGAAATGCATCGGTTCCTAGGAGAAAAGATGGTATTTGGCCAGTTATTGCAACAATAGGTATAGAATCTAATTTAGCATCAGCAATGGCAGTAAGTAAATTTGTTACTCCTGGCCCAGAGGTAGCAAAACAGACAGCAGCTTTACCTGTTGTTCTAGCCATACCCTGAGCAATAAATCCCGCACCCTGTTCATGTCTAGCAAGAATATGCTGAATCTTTCTGCTTTTTGATAGGGCATTATATAGAGGAAGGTTGCACCCCCCAGGAATACCTGCTAACTTTTGTATATCTTGCTCCTCTAATAATTTTATTACTATTTCAGCTCCATTACATTTCATTACTTTCTCCTCCTCTACCTTTTTTACAAAAAACTAAAAAAACCTTCATCCTATTAAAAGGACGAAGGCTACTCTCCGCGTTACCACCTAATTTTGTACAAAAGTACACAACTTAATATAGTACAGGATCTCTCCGATACCACTTCCCCTATAACGGTGGGACTCCGTTGAAGTCTACTCTTTTACAATTTCGGTCCACAGCTCAAAGGCTAGCTTCCAAATATCCATCAGGGAAAATTTCCACCACCATTTCCTCTCTATACTTCCGAATAAATGTACTCCTCCTCATCAAAGCCTTTAATATAAAGTTTTAGTTTATTAGAAAAAATTTTATTACTTCTTAACATATTTGTCAATAGTTATTTTTGAAATATTTAGTTAATTCTTAATATTTAGAACAGATTCACTTAATTTAAATACTAATTAAAAGAGGAACCATTTATTGTGATCCCTCTTGATTACTATAATCTATTTTACAATAAGTACACTGGTATTGGCCTGTTGTAGAACAGCATTACTAACGCTTCCTAAGAATAATTTTTTTAATCCATTGATTCCTCTTCTACCTATTACAATAAGATCGAAGCCTTCCTGTTCAGCGATTTCCGAAATTACCTCAGCAGCGGGTCCTTCTTTAAGAATTGCATTAACTTTTATATTCTTTTCTTTAAAGATTTCTTCAGCCTCTAACAAGCTCTTTTTGCTTTTTTCCTTAGCCACTTCCCGTGCCTTCTTAAACATTTCAATATCGGCGTCAGTAGTATGATGTGTATAACCGAATGTCCCCGTAGGTATATCTACCTTACCTTCATATACATTTATTACTGAGACTTCATGCACCTCACAACCAGCAGCTATTTTGCATGCTTTTTCTATCGCCCTTAAACTTTCCTTGGATCCATCAGTACAAACTAAAATTTTCATAAAGTATCCTCCCTTAATTAGTATTATATTTAAGGCTTTGCTTGTAAGGTGCCTTCTGACCTTCTTTCGTTTAGATATTTAATTAGTTACCCTTTCTTAATTCTAAATAAACATACATATTGTAAAAATGAACTTAATATAATTAATACTATGAAACATCGTGAGATAGTATTATATTTAGCTTAATAACAAGCTTTTTTGTTATTATTAATTAGGAGAACAAAAAAATCTTTCCTAACTAATCTAGTTACGGAAAGATTATATAATCAAAGATATAGCTATACTGGAGTATCTGAATAGACTAGATACTCTATTAGTAAGTCTAATATAATTATTTTTAGCCTTAATAAGAACAGTAAAGAACCTTTATTTTCTTAGTCTTTTTCAGCCAA
The DNA here is from genome assembly GCF_018141405.1 of Serpentinicella alkaliphila. NCBI lineage: Bacteria > Bacillati > Bacillota > Clostridia > Peptostreptococcales > Natronincolaceae > Serpentinicella > Serpentinicella alkaliphila. Next base: position 1,753,572 of record NZ_CP058648.1, on the reverse strand, counting down.
ACATGGTTTTTCAGTTTCTTTTAACCAACCTTTTTTCTTCAACAAATTCACTAAAAAATCAGAAATCAAAATAAAAAATCCCATTGTAATTGAACTACCAATAGCACTGTTTAGGTCATAGTTTAGCTGACAGTTTAACTTGATTAATAGCCACTCTAAGACAAAATTAATTAATATAATAATAGGAAAAAGTGTTATTATAAATATAAAAGCTCTTATTGCTATTTCTGTTTTAGTCATTTTTATCTTAACCTTTTGAGCTTTAGGCAGGGGTTTTACATATTCTATGGTTTCTCCTGTTATTAAGTCCGTACTCCCTAAAGCTAAGCTATAATGCAGTTTATCCCCTACCATCCTGCTATAGATACAACATTCAGAATTATTTATACAAAAGAAATAATCAACACCTTCTTCTCCTCTGTTAATCCTTACTAGCTTTGATAAATGGTCATTTATATAAATTTTCATCTTCCTAATTAATCCTATATTATACTCTAGCTGTACTCTAAAGTTTTTACCGTCAATAGCAATATCCCAGTTCCAAAACTTTTTCACATTTTTTCCTCACTTCTAATGATATTTATTGTTTAATCGAACAAATCATTAATATTATATTGTAATTATATGAGGTTGTACCTCTTATAGATAGTGACAATATTTTCAACATTTTTAACTACATAATAAAAATCTCCCTTATTTATAAGCCAAAAGGGAGATTTATGATGTTCTGTTAATAAGTATATGTATTATTTATAAGCATAACAATACTCTCTAGTAAAAGCGAGTCATGTATGTATTGTTATACAATCATCTTAATACTCCACGTTTGACCATTGCTTTACTATAGAAATAAAGTCCAAATGTCATAAGAAGTATAGCTACATCAAAAATGGATATCCATGGCCCTAGGACATTCCAACGATTCATAAATGTAAATGTAATAAGTTCTAGGCACAATATAGATATAGATGAAATAAAGCAACCAGAACCGCCCAGCGGGACCGGAATAGAAGTAGCACTGGTGCAATTAAACCACTACCAACATTAATTGTCCAGAATACTAAAGGCAGGATAGGATAATCTGTAAAGTATTCAAATACATCTAATCCATAGCCTTGAGAATTATAGTATGCTTCATTATGACTAAGCATCATAAAGTAATCGTAGAACCCATTAGCGTAGATAAATATATAAAAAATAGTGCAACGAACCAAAGATGCCATGGTACTCTAAAACTATTTTTCATACTTAAATCTCCCTTAACTGCTTTTATTCATTTGCAAATCTATAGCCTACCCCAACCTCTGTCAAAATAAACCGTGGAACAGCACGATCCTTCTCAATCTTTCGTCTGAGATTTGCCACAAAAACACGAATAGACTTTGGATCACCGGTTTCGCCGTAACCCCACACTTCCTTCAAAATATAGTTATGAGTAAGGACTTTACCTTTATTTGCTACTAAAAGTAATAATATTTTATATTCAATAGGTGTTAAATGCACTTCATTTTGATCAACTAAAACCATCCTCTTTTCATAGTCAATTACAAGGTAATCCATATGAAATTTTTCAATATTTTCGAACTGTATTGCCTTTTTTAGTTTTCTTTGAATAACACGAATACGTGCCATTAATTCTCCCATATGAAATGGTTTTGTAATATAATCATCTGCCCCCTCATCTAGTGCAGCTATCTTTTCAGTCTCCTGACCTCTAGCAGACACTACCAAAATCGGCACATCTGAAATCATACGAATTGATTTAATGATGTCGATACCATCTATATCTGGTAATCCTAAATCAAGTAATATGATATCTGGGTGATTGCTATAGAATAGTGAAATCCCATCTAAACCTGTCTTTGCAGTTTCAAAAACATATCCACTTGTTTTTAAGGAAAGAGATATGAAATTTCGTATATATTTGTCGTCTTCAATGATTAATATTTTTAAATTATCCTCCATTATTATCCTCTCCTACCAGTGGTATTTTAAATGTAAATAAGGCCCCACCTTCAGCAGCCTCTCCCACATATATGGTACCGTCATGAGCTTCCACAATGGCTTTGCATATTGATAGGCCAAGACCAATTCCCCTTTTATCATCTATAATCTTACTAGAAAGAGTGACAAAGCTATCAAATAGTGATGTTTGAATACTCTCATCTACTCCATTTCCATCATCTGCCACTTCGAAAATTGCCATATCACCCTCTGTATATACTCGAATAAATATCCTACAATCCTCCTGTGTATGTTTTATAGCATTATCTAATAGATTAATGAGTACTTGTACAATTAGCTTTCCATCTATTAAAAGAGTCACTATTTCATCAGGCATTGATACAGATATGCTTCTTGTCTTCGATATGTTATTGATATGCCTAATTGCCTCATAAATAATATCATCAACCACCTCATAATTCTTTTCTATTATAAGCTTACCTTCATTAATTCGGGTCATATTTAGAATGTTTTCTACAAGCTATTTAGCCAAATTGCCTCTTCATTAATATCAGAAACAAGGTTCTCTATACTAGATTTCTCTAACTGATTTAAATTCTCAAGTATTACCCCACTAGCACCAACGATACCTGTTAATGGTGTTCTTAGATCATGGGATATAGCCCTTAGTATGTTACTGTGCATCTTCTCACGTTCCATGGCAATACGAATATTTTCACGTTCATTATATATAAACTCTCTATCGAGTGACAAACCCATTTGTGTCACAACAGTCTTAATTAGAAGTTCACGCTCAAAGGTAAAAGTTTCTTTAGAGTAGATGATCTGCATGACACCCAGCTTCTTCGTTAACCCTCTAATTGGTATTTCCATCATTTCCATATTACCTATTACAAATTCTCTGCTCTCATAAATATTCATTTTATCAGACTCTACTAATAATACTCTACTATTGTAGCCAGTGTTATCATAAATACAATCAATGCCCTTGATAATAATTTGTCTTTGTCCAGTAATATTTAAGAAGCTCTCTGTAATTCTATATAGCAGTCTTGCAGTGTGCTCATTTTGTTGGGAAATTTGTAATTGTTGTTGAAATCTTTTTGTCATTGTTCCGGATATCAGTGATACCCCTAGAAATGATACCATTAGTATAACATCATTGCTGTAATAAGTGATAAGAGTATAAGTTGGCGCTGTAAAGTAGTAGTTGAACATAAGCACACTGACGATTGCTGCGAATATACCATAAAAATAACCCTTTGTGGTGACAGTTACAATCAAAACACCAACTAAAAACACCATAATTATACTTTCTTTACCTATACCAAAACTACCTAAAGTTAGAGATAAGATTGTGGATATGGCTGTAATTAATAGAAGCTTGAGGATGTAATTTGTGTGAATTTGTTTTTTCTTGTTAATAATGCTCACCTCCACTAATCTATTGTATCACATTACTTTAGCTAGAATTTCTTTAATAGGCTCAATATATCTGCTTTATTTCCTGCATTAATTAAATGTTTTTCTTTTTTAGACATATGCTTTAACAGGTCAAAGAGATTGCCTTTTCATCATATTACGCTGTGGTCATATTAATTTTATTAATTATATTCTTTTTTTAACTCTAACAGCTATCTGGTCAATAGTTTTATTACTCTAAATTAGTCATTTGCAAAATTAAGTCCCTGCTTGTATGATAGTTTTTCATAAGTTAAATCAAATCTTGACTTTTGTCTTTGGCCGCATCTTCTAGCCATCCCTTTATTGTATTAAAAAGCATGGTTATATTATCATTATAAAGTAGTACCTCATCAAATCTAAATTCATTATATATCTTTAAGTAACTCTGATTGTTACATAATGCAATTATATTAGGGATAGAATAAACTTTAAATGCAACAGAGCTAATCATTAAATTATCTACATCATTATAAGATAGCGCAAACAAACATCTATAATTTGACACAGTGCTTATGCAATTGATATCAGTTATGGATTCATATATATATTTTTGAGAATAACAATAAGCTTCTACTAATTTAGTTAGCTCATTGTTTCCATATATTAAAACCACTTTTTCTTTTATCTCTTTGCTATCTGCACCTACATAAAAACAATTTTCATAATCAGCGTAGCTTTCTAAGAACTTATCTACTTGATCCATTAAATAGTATCCGATAAGTAAAATAACTATTACAATTAAAACTACTATAAAAGTCAAATTACTCTCCTCCTTTTGATAGTAGTTTACTGCTATAGTTATAAAGATTGTATTAATATTTATTTATAGATGTTAATATCGTATTAATATTTATATGGCTTTATTGCAATAGAGAGTTTATTATATTACATTGTTTATTGTATAGCATATATTTATAATAAACTCTTACCTAGTAATTTATATATTTTTCTATCCTAATTAAGAACACTAGTTTAGAATCCAAAGAGTTAGAAAGGTTGTCAATATGAAAGATTTTCTCATAATAGGTTGTGGTCGTTTTGGTAGAAGCGTTGCCGATGCACTAGTGAAAATGGACAAATATGTAGCTATTATGGATATCGATGTAAAACTGGTACAGGAATTAAGTGATAAAGTTTCGTATTCAGTTCAGGGTAATTCTACAAACCCGGACAATTTAGCATCGCTGGGAATAGAAAATTTCGATGCTATTGTTATAGGTATTGGAAATAATGTAGAGGCTTCTATTATGACAATTGTAAACCTAAAAGATCTAGGAGCTAAACGTATTGTGGTAAAAGCATTAAACAATATTCATGCAAAAATCTTAGAGTCTGTTGGTGCTGATCGGGTCATTTTTCCTGAAAGAGATATGGGTATTAGAATAGCACATAATTTAATCGCTACAAATTTATTAGATTATATTGAATTATCACCTGATTATAGTATTGTAGAGGTTATTGCATTACCTGAATGGGAAGAAAAGAGTCTCGCTGAATTAAATTTTAGACTTACATATAATGCAAATGTTGTTGCAATAAAAAGTGGTGATGAAATTAAATTATCGCTTTCTAGTGACGATATAATCAAGAAAAACGATGTATTAGTTGTTATTAGTCATAAGATGTACCTAAATAAACTCTAAAATTAACCTATGCATTTACTGGAAGCAGCTAGTTGGTTCTTACATTCATCTAATTGCTTTTTTATTACTTATTCTCTTCCTTATATCTTCCATATTCATCCCCACTAGTTAAGTGATTTCGTGACACATATACAGAAAGTCTGTTACTGTTACCAATTATTTCTTATTCCACCACATAAGTTTAAATTTTTATTCTTCTATCATTATTTTTATAATTTGAAAACAAAAAAACTTACACATAACTATAGTATATTGTGTAAGTTCTTTATTTACCCTATTTTTCATCCCTTATTACTTTTAAACTCTTCTTACTCAGTTATATCTTTTATTTGGTAAGTAACTTGATTATTTAATATATTGAAAAGTACATACTTGGAAGACCTTCCAGTAGTATTGTTATACATACCAGTGGAAATATATCTTACACCATCTAGTAACTCAGGTTGAACACTTTGTCCCCCATTCTGAAGAACAAAAACGTTCTTATCTTTCTCAGCAGCATCTGTTAAAGTTTGTCGCAATAGCTTTGCCTCCAGTTGATCTGTAAACCCACTAATAGGTCCTGGTAATATAACAAAAACATTTTTCTTGTTATTAGTTTTTAATAGATTCATCAACCATGGCCACTGGCTAAAATCAGTATTTCGAAGACCTCCAGATCTGCTGTCTAAGTAAATAATTAGATTATCTTCATATTCTCTCATTTCGTATCCTCGAGAAGCAATAACTGTTGGTTTATTTAATCCACTAACAATGTCACTTTTTAGATTGTCCGTAAATATGGCTACATCGTAATTATTATTAATCGCAGTCTTCAATTTTTCCGTAGTTTCAGCATTTATTTGACTCATAGCTTCGCTATAGATAACTCCGCTATGTACAAAAAACTGTGTTCCTTTAGCTTCGTATGGAACATTCAAATAATCCTCTAGTCCCCTTTGCTCAATAACTGCAGTTGATTGAGTTCCATAAGTAACATCAAGACCATCAAATAAAAGTTTACCCCCAACCTTATTATTACTGTCCGTCTCAACTACGTAAATTCTCTCTAACTCAACCGTTGATAAAATGTTTTGCGGTAGGTTTGCCTCTAAGTATTGCCAACCAATCCAATCGATACCTCTTTTAAAATCAATAGTATATCTTGTTCCACTTGCGTCCTTAACATTTCCCCTAATCCATCCAGGAGTATTTTCATAAGAGAATACCCATAGACCTATTTTCGTAGGGTTAGAAGGTAAAATCACATTTCCCCCTTCAAATTCAATATATGCGGCCCTTGTTCCATCTGTTTGAGTAAAGTCATACTCTAATTTCAAGGAATGCTGTCCAACCTTTGTGTTAGTGTCCTTTGAAACACTTCCAGTCACAGTTGCTGGGAAAGAAGTAAATTTATAGTTATATTTGTCTAATCCACCTAATGAAATTTTATTAGATGCTATTACAACAGGTACAGTAGCAGTCTGATTCTTAAATGTAGCGATCAATGTAGTCGTACCACTTTTTTCCCCTGCCGTATACACCCCATTTATAAAGGTACCTAGCCCTTTTTCATCTTTCCAGCTTAAGTCCCCTGTAGAAATAGTAGCACTATATCCATTCTTATCAACACCAATTACCTTTGGTGTAGCATTTCCACCGGGGCTCAATGCAATACTTCCTGGAGATATCTGCAATAATCTTACTTCTTCAAGCACTTTCAATTTAACTTCTGATTTTTTTCCTAAGTAATCTACCTCTATTATCGTTTCCCCAGCCCTTGTAGGTATAAAACGGTTACCCTGAAAGAAGCCTTCACCCTTCTTTATCAAAAACCTTAATTCTTTTTGATTCACTGCTAGGGGATTATAATTTGTATCAAAGGCTTTAACCAAAATCTCTCTTGAGGTTCCGACAAATCCTTTGTCTTCACTAATTGCTGTAGTAATACCATTTAACTCAGTTTGAATACTTTGAGAAACAACTGCTAATCCATTTACAATTCTTCTTTCCCCTCCGTCGGAAGGAATATTTACTAATTCTGCATGGGAGTTCCCTAAGCCTCTAGCCATCATAGTGGTAGAACCTCCACCATCCATTAGTATAGCTTCATGACTACCTAACTCTATCATTAAATCAGCTAATCGCTTACCATCTACTCCAACAAAAGAACTATGTCTTCCATCCACTGTTACCATAATTAATTTTTTTCTATCCTTTGTTATACCTACTGCTGTTCTAGGATGGTTTCCAGTTATGCTTTGCGTAAAAGTGAAAGGCTGTCCGTTTTTTACCAATACAGTACCCCCACCTATAGCTAGCTTTATATCTTCTAGCACAAATGGAGAAATATTTGTATTTACTTTTAAATTATCTCCTACTTTTATATTATCAAATAAGACCCTTGCATTATCTTGTGATGAAAGCAAAACATAACCATTTTGTGGAATTAATGTTGAAGGTTGTTGTCGCCTTACCTCTGTAACAGTATCCCCAATAACAACTATCTCTACCATATCATAATGCTTTGGATTATAACCTGGAGTACTAGCACCCCAATTACTATCTATCAACATAATCCCTTGGTATTCATGGGTATATTTATTAATCGTAGTTACTGGTATACTATTTCCCTTATCAGTTGACACATAAATTTCACACTTCAAATAATCTGCATAAGCCTCATTATTTTTATTAATCGATAGGGTTGCAAAGTTTTCTACAAAAATAGGACTACTGATCATTTCTCCATCTTTAATCATAGCCCCCATCGGAGAGTCTGGGGTCGTTAAATAAAAAAAATCAGCATTGATAGCTGCTACTACATTTTGATTTCTGTTTACCATAGTAGATAGGGTTTCTTTTGTTGTTATTCCATTAGCACTTTGTAATATATCTAGATTCATAGAAGGATTATCTAAGTCAATATATACAACATTGGCATTGAGCCATCCATCCTTGCCAAATCTTAAAACATGTTTATGGGTTACACCGCTAGAAATCATCTGTCTACTTTGTTTTTCATAAACAACACTTTCAATTGCAAAAACACTGGAAATAGAACTGGTCACTATTATAGAAACTATTCCTATCGTAGCTAGGGCTTTTTTAAATCTTCTCATAGAGCATCTCCTCCTAAGTCATTTACTAAATTTATACTATATTTCCAATATAATTATATACCACTCTTGCAACAATTAAATTACATTTGTATTACATTTTTATGCCAAAACTACTTGTACATCAAGGTCTCTATTAGTGGACATTATGGAAGCCAAGATAGTTTTCATTTTGTAATAAGTAATTTATAAAATAAAAAATCACGTTCCAACTAGCAATCATTTTTCCTCAAGGAACGTAATTTTCTTTGTTTTGTTTTTATATCGTCTATTTTTCAACCTTAATGTTTAACTTAAGATTAATATACGTGTTAAGATACTCAAGTTTTTGTAATTCATTTTGTTCCAAATGACTAGTTGTACTTTATGACCAAGAAACGCATCTGCTAGTTATATGAGATTATTTTCAGCAGCCACTAATTCTAAGTCTACTTATTTCTCACTAGTACTTACTTATAATCCATAGGAGTACCCCAGTACTCAAACCGATTATAGCTATAATCTGTAGAATCAAAATATATCCATATAGGAGCGTAATATAATTGTGGATGTACTGTGAAAAATTTATTGTCCCCATAAACAATAGCTTCAAGTGCCAATGGTAGTTCACGCCTAAAGATAGTATTTCTTATGGCGTTCATTGTCGATCCAAAATTACCTACATAAACGTATACATAAAGAAATAAACCCGAATTAGAACTTCTCCATTCTGCCAAAACCTCATCCCTCATTGTAGTGATTTTATCATGTGCAAATTCTAAGCCTATAGTCAGAAATAACTCAGCTGTTATATCAGAGTGTGTCAATGTATATTTTCGTCCTAATATTGGTTCAGTTGTTGTTACCCCCGGTCTGAATTCCACAGAAAGCTTTTCAGGATCCAATCTTTCCATATACTTTCCCCCACAACATTTATAATTTTGCTATTCTTATAACAGTAATAAATGTAGAATATACCTTCTAAACAATAATAACCCTTATGCAATTCATTATATTCTCTTAAAGCATAGAGGTTAACGAATTATTCAAAGTTTTTTATAGGATATTCTAAGCTAAGTTAGATATAGTTTAAACTAATAAGCAAAAGGACAGGTATATTTATTGACTCTCAATTTACCTGTCCTTCTTATTTCGTTATCTAACTCAAGGATTACAGCACTAAGGAGAAAAATTCAAAACAACATGTTTCCTAAAACAGCTACGTGTATTTACCAGGAAGTGCTACAGAAGCAATTTTCATATTGCTAGCTATTTACTTTTACGGTTTCCAATTCTATTTCTACTAGTTGAGTCTCCCTATTCAACATAGTAATTCCAACAATTGTGAGTAAAGGTTTAACTTCAAAAAATGATTCAGTATACGCTTTTGCTATTTCCTGAGCATAGGACATCTCAGTTGTGTAGCATTTTACTTTTATAACATCTTCAATAGTAGCCCCAGCCCCCTCTAATAAATGAATGAGTTTTTGTAATATATATTTTGTCTGTTCGTATGGACTATCTATCCCAAATACGCTTCCATCTGGTTGTACAGAAGTTGTTCCTCCGATATGGATGAAGGGTCCAATGGATACCATTCTTGAAAATCCAACCTTTTCTTCTAATGCACTTCCTGAATAGTAATTTTTTCTTTCCATTTTCATTGCTGCACTACCTTTCATCATTGTATTTTTGCCTTAAAACGATTATATCGAAAAGGACTAATATCTAAAGTTGTCTCTTTATCCAAAGCCAATTCAGAAAGTAGTATTCCTACTGCTGGTGAAATACCAAATCCGTGGCCTGAAAAAGCACAGGCAATGATCAAACCAGGAACTTCTTCAACATTACTAATGACTGGTATATGATCAACACAATCATCAATGTAGCCTGACCATGTCCTTATAATCTTTAGTTCTTTTAAATTAGGAAAGTATTTAATTATTCCACGACAAATATATGGTGCAGTAATACTCATAGTCCGATTATTTTCAGGTTCTAAAGCAAAAGCATCCAATCTCGATGTCCCCCCAAAAACAAAGGACCCATGAGTACTTTGATGCCCATAAAAATCAGCCTCTGCTGTTCCAAGCTTATGATAAAACATTTCAGGTAGAGGTTCTGTAACAAATACTTCTAATAGAACAGGATTCATTGGCACATCTATCCCTATAGTTCTAACTATTTGACGAGTATTTAGACCGGCCGCAATAATAATTTTATCCCCTTCATAGATATTGTTCTCAGTCACTACTTTTCGTGCCCTACCCTTAATCTTTCTAACTTCTATAACTTCCTCACCAGTTATGAATCGTACGCCCAACTCTCTACCTTTCATGTAGTAAGCAAGTGTTACTAACAAAGGATTAGCATGCCCATCAGTGTGACACCAACTAGCTCCAATAGCTTCATCTGAAAGATACGGATTAATATTTCTTGCCTCATCCCCATCTATCATTCTTACATCCAAACCCAATGTTTTTGATCGTTCCGTAAGCTCTTTTAAAATTTTGAGGTGCTCCTGTGTTTTACCTAATCTCAAGTTTCCTTCTTGATAATACTCAACATCTATACCAAGTTCCTCTGAAAGTTTCGGTCATAGGTTTTGTACGCTATACATAGCAAGTGGCAATTCAGCAGGATGTCTACCTGACTGCCTAACCCCACCCCCATTTCTAGTTGAACCACCATCACCAATGTGGTCACTTATTTCTAATACTATTACATACTTTCCCTCTTTTGCTAAATAGTAGGCTGCATCATTTCCGATTACTCCACTCCCAACAATGACAACATCTGCATGATTTTCCATACGATCAGCCCTCCTTTCTTTCATTGGCCAGTACCTGCATTTCAATAGGACGCATCGGAGCACGGCCAGTTGATGATTCTAGTTCATTAGGTGATATATTAAGTTCTCGCGCAATAATAGCTTTTACTAACTTCCCACAGGTCTGCCCCTGACACAGACCCATACCTGTACGCAAAAACTTTCTTACTTCCTGAAGTGTAAACATGCCAGCATGTATCGCTCTCCGTATTTCACCCTTTGTAACCTCTTCACATCTACATATAATTATTTCGTCGTCCGCCATTTCCATAAAAACTCCTAAATTCCTAGATCTGTCATTAATCTTTCTCATTTTTAGTGTACCTCCTTCAGTTGTCTAAAGAATCGAGTACTTGTACCCATCTCTTCTGGTACACGAAAGGTTACTAGGTGAGGCAAATCATAGGCCTTTATTGACTTAATTTCTATAACTTTTGCCTCACAAACCACTGTACCACTTCTGTCTAAGGCCTGACCTTTGGAGGTTACCTCCGGAAGGGGTAGAAACTCATATGGTATAGTTACGTAACTATATCCATCTTCTCTATCGTTATCAATTAAAAATATTGCCTGCCCCGAGCAAGAAGCTACACACATTCCACACCCAATACAAAGTGTAGATTCATCAAAAACCGATAGTGCAGTTATATCATCACCTATCAGAATACAATTTTTAGGACAAGAGTCCTGACAAGGATTACATGGTATGTTTTGAGAGCGTATTTATTCGATATAGGATTTAAACTTTATAACTATGTATTTATTATAAGTCGCAAGGCGTACGATTCGTATTATAAAAAACAGATAATGTTCGTGTTTTTTAAATGTTATTTGATTTTTCTGAAAATTTAATGTTAAATTTAACGTTTTATATTGAAAGTTTTAAGTTATTTAAGTATAACCATATTTCGTATTATCAGCTAAGAAATATTACAAAGTTATCATGAATAATTATGGCATTTCACATTTTTATACTTTCAAAAGGGATGTATTGGAATCAGAGGATATGATAGCAGTTCCAGACGCATGCTTCGACCTTCTCTTTACTTGTAATGACACGTCACCCAATGCTGAAATCTGCGCTACAGTTTTACAACCTAAAAAAGTGTTATCTAATCCTTCAAGTTTTTATTTTGGTGTTAGATTTTATCCTGGTGAGTACTTAATAAATAAGGATATCCATATTAAAGAAATTATTGGTAACACTATTTCATTAAAAGATATTCTTGAGACTAGAGATATTATGAAAAAATTGTAACTAGTATGGATTTTATGACCCAGGTATCCTACTTCATGGAATTTTACACAAAACAAATAGAAAAAACTAAATCCACATCAAGCCCTCTGCTTCTAAAAAATCATATGATAAAAAGAGTTATTGAGTCTAAAGGACAAATAAAAATAAAGGATTTAGCCTATGAAATTGGATATTCAGAAAGACATACAAATCTCAAATTTACTGAGTATTTCGGAATGTCTCCAAAACTATTAAGTAAAATCATACGATTTCAGTATGTATTGAACAAACTGAATAAATATATTGCTAATCCTAATCAATCCAGCCTCATTCTAATAGCCCAAGAAGCAGGTTACTATGGCCAATCCCACATGTACAAGGATTTTAGCGAGTTCTCTAGTTGTTCTCCTGGTCAATATTTAGACCTCTTAAGACAAAAAAATTATTACAATCGTCTTGTAGTAGTTAATAGTCTAGTTGATAAATAGGTAGCTTCCTTTTTGTAAGTCTTAATAATCACTATCCACTATTCTCTTTCTTATTTTTATAATGTTCTTAATATTATAATCCCTCATGACGAACGCGCTTTAAACTCACTCAAAACTACGCACGTGTTTCTACTGAAATTTACTTCAAGAATTTGAGCACCTTTAATTTATGTGCATATAATGAAGCGAGATATAGAAGGTAATACCTTTATATCTTAGAAGTTAACTAAGTAGCTTATAAATTTCAGATAGGTAAGGAGGAAACATTGCAAATGTATGATCACGTATATTATAATCAGCCCCCATACGGAAGATCTCCCTTTGGTCCTCCACAAGTTTACTACAGCCACCCGTAAGTCCTCCACCACCATCAGGAGATTTCCAACAGCCCTACCCAGTAGATCCTGGAGCAATTAGATTCTGTTTATTTAAATTTACCTTTGTAGAATTAATTAACGGAAGAAGCTTTGTATTCTATCCAATATTCGTTGGCCCTACCTCTGTTGCAAGTTGGCAACACACAAGAAGGGGCTGGAGTTTTATCGGTATAGATTTAAGAGAAATTAGATTTTTTAGATGTTAATGGCTCTAAAATGTTATTTGGTTCATAAAAAAAGGGCAGGTATTTTGGTTAAAAAAGCAATCTACCCGTCCTTTTTATGTAATTATAAAATAACCCACCACCTATAGATATAACTCACATATACTAAGTATTAAGGATTTCTCCTCCTTAAACTTAGATTACGATTTACAAATTACACTTAATTATTATTCATCTTACCAATTCCTCAATTTTTATGCAGAAGATTAATAGGCACCTCTTATTTCCATACACGCTTTAGAAAGAAAACTTCCTGCATATATCCAAGTATCGAGATTGGACTCATGAGCATTTGATAGAACAAAACGTATACAATAAAGCCAAATCTATTTTTTCTAATGCTTAAGCCTAAATTTTTAAAAACATATTGCTGATATCTATATAATACAAAGTTCTGAATCATCGAAAGTGGTAATACAAATATCGTCACAGGTCCTACAATGTGGTATTTCCCATACAGTGCAATAATCAAACCTGGTATCAATACGAATGTGTAGATAATATCAAGATATGGCATAATTAGATTTATACTAGTAAGATATTTAATATATCCCAAGGGTTGCTTCCAAGGCTTCACAGCCTTAAGAGCCTCTATCATTCCTCTCGCCCACCTACTTCTCTGCCTTGCTAAATGTTTAAGTGAAATTGGCACATCAGTAAAAGCCACAGCTAGAGGCTCATAGAAAACTCTCCATTTATTTTCAAAAAATTTCCATGTTAGAACTATATCTTCTCCAATAGCATCAGGCCAACCCCCTACATACTTCAATACTTCTGTTTTGTATAAAGAAAATGCTCCTTGAGCAACTAACGTCCCTTGATATAATCCTTGCATTCTTTTAATGCTTGCTATACCTAAGAAGTAATCCCATTCTTGAAGTTTAGCAATAAAACTGGTCCTACTATTTCTTACAAGAACAGATCCTGCCACAGCACAAACATCTGATGGGGCCGATATCATTCTAGATACAATATATCTAACAGATGACTTATGTAGCAAAGTATCTGCATCAAGAGTAGCTACAAATTCAGTATCCACATATTTTAAAGCCCTATTTAGAGCATTGTATTTTCCTGGTATGTTCTCATTAATTACAGTAATGTTTAGTTTTAGGTTTTCTCCAGCCCTCTTGGACTCTTCATAAGTTCCATCAGTAGAAGCGTTATCCACTACTATTACTTTTATTTCCCCTTCATAATCCTGCTTTGCTATATATCCTAATGTTTCCCCTATAGCATTCTCTTCATTTCTGCAGGCAATGATTATTGTAATGTCTTCTTCAGGACTTACGGTCACAAACTTAGGTTGCTTATCGCTCAGAAGACTCATAACAGTAAAAGCATTAATATATCCAGGAATGTAAGCTATCCCCGTGATAATTATAATGGCAAATGGCACTGAAACAATAGTACCTAGCTCCCCTACCCATCTTAATGACAAAACGATAGAAACTCCTACCCACAGAAGTGCACCAAAGTGGGCAATAAGAAACTTAATCCACACTTTTATATATATCCCTTTTCGTTCTAGCCGATCGCTTTCGATAATCTTTCCATCAGTCACCATAACACCACCCAAAAGCTCCCCTTATACTTAAAAGTTGCAGTAAGTTTACATAACGCATAACACCATTATATATATAATTAGGAGTAATTAGTATGGAAAAGCATGGTATGTCTTAAACCTTCTCAGTCTAATGTTTTCAATCCTTTTAACCCACTTCAAATTTTTAAATTGTATATCAGTATTCAAAAATAACCTTATTAGCTCCCTTCTCTCAAGAAATAGATTAAATTATAAAACAACCAAAATTTCGATAATAAAAAAAGCCTTAGAAGACATTTTCTACAGACAACTTATCGTCAGTAAAAACCTTCTCCTAAAGCAATTACGTACTATTGACATTTATACTAAGTACATACATTGATATATTCAAGAATAAATATTAGATATTCCAGTATTTTTCAAGTATATGTATAACGATTAAAGCTTTCATAATTCAATACTACGAGGTCACGAGTGTACTAGCTTCATAGCAATACAATATACCATAAAGTATCTAGTGTTTACATTCCTTCTTTAAACTCCATATAGCCACCCTTCATAGGAGATACAGCCAACCTAGTATAAATCCCAAGGGCACCTTTTGTATATTTAGGCTTTGGTTTTATCCACTTGGCTTTTCTTTCTATAAGAATTTTTTCTATTTCCTCTTTAGACCTTTCTTCACCTTTTACACCAATAATGTCAATGCTTCTATTCGGAATATCTAGTGAAATCAAGTCACCTTCCTCCACTAATGCAATAGGTCCCCCTTCACTGGCTTCCGGAGAAATATGCCCTATAGCCGGGCCTCTAGTAGCTCCAGAGAATCTTCCATCAGTAATTAATGCTGTAGTTGAAACCAACTCAGGATCAGAAGCAATGGCTTCTGTTGTATAAAACATCTCAGGCATACCAGAACCCTTAGGCCCTTCATATCGTATAATAACGGCATCTCCCGGACTAATTTCTTTAGTCAATACGGCCTCCATAGCTTCTTCTTCACTATCAAAGGTTCTTGCAACTAAAGTAGCTTGTAGCATTTCTTTTGCTATAGCTGAATGTTTTACAACAGCCCCTTCAGGAGCTAGATTACCCTTTAAAATAGCTATTGCACCTTGAGCTTGAATTGGGTTTTTAGTTGTTTTTAAAATATCTTCTTTGCGCACGCCTTTCTCAACTAAATGTCGATAGCATACATCATAATAGCCGTTCATTTTCAACTCATCTAAGTTTTCACCTAAAGTTTTTCCTGTTACAGTAATAACATCTAGGTGTAAATACTCTCTAATTTCTTCCATAACCCCCGGAACCCCTCCAGCATACCAAAAATACTCACCCGGATAAAATCCACTTGGACGTATATTTAGGATAAATGGAATTTTCCTATGAATTTCATCAAACATCTGTGGAGCTATTTCAATTCCTAACTCATGGGCAATTGTTGGAATATGCAACAAAGAGTTTGACGAACCTGCAATAGCTGCATGTACCATAATTGCATTTTCGAAAGCTTTTTTTGTTAGTATTTGCGATGGTCTTATATCCATTTCCACAAGCTTAACAGCATGTTCTCCAACTTTTCTTGCAAGTCCCTTTAGCTCCTCTGCTGTAGCTGGCATAAAGGCTGTACCTGGCAAGGCTAAACCTAATGCTTCTGCCATAATCTGCATTGTAGCAGCTGTACCCATAAAAGAGCAAGCACCACAAGAAGGACAAGCATTATGCTTAAAATCAGTAAACTCCTGTTCAGTAATTTCCTTCCTTTGATATTTAGCATTATATGTGCCTATCTGTTCTAATGTCAGCATATTAGGACCAGCCTTCATAGTACCTCCAGTTAAAACTACCGACGGGATATCCATTCTAGCAATTGCCTGTAGATGCGCTGGCATTCCCTTGTCACAGCTAGCAATAAATACACCTGCATCATAAGGTGTAGCACCCATATGGATTTCTATCATATTAGCGATGTACTCTCTTGACGCTAAAGAGTAGTTCATACCATCATGACCCTGAGCTTGACCATCGCAAATATCTGTGGCAAAGAATTTAGATGGTTTTCCTCCATTTGAAACTACTCCTTGGTAAGCCTCCTCTACCAAAACATCCAAGTGGGCACTCCCAGGATGACTGTGACCAAAGGTACTCTCAATAATTATTTGAGGTTTAGACAATTCCTCCACCGACCATCCCATCCCTATCCGTAAGGAGTCCATTTCTGGGGCTTTTTTTCTTATTTCTTGACTTTTAAGCATCTATGTACCTCCCGAAATTTCAATCTGACAACTAACTATACACATACTATCTCAGTGCATTATTCGGTATCCAAAGAACCAACTGTGGAAATATTATAATTATTAGTAGTATCGCAACTTGTGTTACTAGAAAAGGCATCATAGCCTTTACAATTCGTTCCAATGAAATTTTTGCAATTCCACAGGAAATATATAATATTGTACCTACAGGAGGTGTTACCAGTCCTATACCTAAGTTTATTACCATCATTACACCAAAGAAAACAGGGTCAATGCCTACTTCTCTAGCTACGGGTAATAATACTGGGCCTAGAATTAATAGAGCTGGTGTTAAATCCATAACGCTTCCAACCAACAATAAGAAGAAATTTATAATCAACAGGACCACAAATGGATTTTCCGAAATGGATAGAATTGTTGTTGCGATAGTTTGTGGTATTCTCACAACAGTAAGTAGCCATGCAACTACCATAGCAGTTCCCGCAACTAACATTACAATACCTGTGGTTTTTCCAGTATCAATCAATACTTTTGGTAAATCTTTTATTGTCATTTCCTTATATATTAATAGCGAAACAATTAAAGCATATACAACTGATACAACGGCTGCTTCCGTAGGTGTAAAGTATCCAGAGATAATACCTCCTATAATAATAACAGGTAAAAGCACTGCCCATATTGATTCCTTAAGGGCTTTAAATACCCTAATTAAAGAAAACTTATCTCCTTTCGGGTAATTTCTCTTTTTAGAAATAAAATAGGTCAGAAACAGTAGAGAAAATCCAATAAGAATACCTGGAATAATTCCTCCTAAGAACATTTTAACTACAGAAACACCACTAATTAGTCCAAATAAAATCATAGGAATACTCGGGGGTATAACAATACCCATAGTAGAGGATGACGCTGTTACAGCAGCAGAAAAATCTGCATCATACCCATCTTCTTTCATGGCAGGAATTAACAATCCCCCTATAGCTGCAGTATCAGCAACCGAGGACCCAGAAATTCCCCCAAAGAACATACTAGCAACAATATTTACTAAACCTAATCCTCCAGTAATATGTCCAACAAGTGCGTTTGAAAGATTAATGATTCTTTTAGCTATACCACCTGTGTTCATAATTTCCCCTGCAAGCATAAAAAAAGGTACAGCTAAAAGGGGGAAGCTGTCAATACCACCAACCATTTTCTGCACTAATACGTCATAGCCAAAGTTCTGCATACCCATCATTACAAGGGCAGCCAAACCTAAACAAAACGCTACGGGTACACCAATTAACAAAAATCCAAATAGTGAAACTATAAATATTATTAGCATATCCATTGCCTATTCCCCCCTCCCATTATTATCGACAAATTGTTTTACCAGCTTAATAATACTATGAAATAAACTTTCGATACTAATTAAAACCATAGCATATCCAGCCAATAGTACCGGCCAATACTTCAAAGTTGTAGGCAGACCTAATGCAGGTGTTCTCGCATTTTTAATTGTCGTTACAATTCTATCTCCACCATAAATCATCGCTCTTGTTACAACTATAATTAATATCCATGAAATAATTTCAAAAACTAACTGTTGTTTAGGTTTAAAACGTTCGACCAACAGCGTCAACCCTAAGTGATCTCTATAATATAGTCCTAAAACCGCACCACTAAATACTAGCCATATAAATAAGATTCTAGATAATTCTTCTGCCCAGGCAATAGAGGCATTAAGGAAGTTACGGCTTATAACAGCATAAAATACAATACCAACCATCGTTAGCAAATTTAAAGAGATAGCCCCCTTAACTATATAGCTAATCCATTTATTCACTATCCCTAAAACCTTAGGTATATAGCTTAACTTTTCAATCATCGCTTGCCTCCTTCTAATCAAAAAGGAGTTTAATATAATTTAAACTCCTTTTCAATTGTGTTCTCCCATATACAGTTGTTAATCTATTCTTTGTTATTTATTATTTTAATTAGATAAACGCTCGATTTCTGCTAAAATTTTATTTACAGTTTCTGCTCCAATTTCATTTCTGAACTTTTCAACCGTAGAGCTCGTAGCTGTTTGGAAAGCCAGTTGTTGTTCAGGTGTTAACTCAATTACAGTCATACCTTTTTCTCTTAATCCGTCTGCCAGCTCTTCCGTATATGCACGATTAATAGCTCTCTGCTCATCTCTAGCTACAATCGCCCCTTCTCTAACTACTTCTTGTAAATCTGTTGGCAATCCATCATAGAATATCTTACTCATCATTAATACAAATGGACTGTACACATGACCAGTTAAGGTTGTATATTTTTGTACTTCATTAAAGTTTTGTAGATAAATTGTTGGAACAGGGTTTTCTTGACCATCTACTACTCCTTGTTGCATAGCTGTAAATAACTCACCAAAAGGCATTGGAGTAGGTTGAGCACCTAAAGCTCTAAAGAAATCTAAGTGAACCTGGTTTTCCATTGTTCTAATTTTTAACCCCGTCATATCTGCAGGCGAAGATACAGCTACTTTATTGTTTGTTAAATGACGGTATCCATTTTCCCAATAAGCTAATCCCACTAAACCACTCTCTTGTAATCCATCAAGTAACTCTTGTCCGATTGGACCATCCAAAATAGCATCTGCTATTTGAGGACTTGGGAATAAGAACGGAAGGTCAAAAGCCATAAATCTTTTGTCAATAGATGTAATTGGTGCAGTTGAAGGACATGTCATCTCTTGACTTCCTAACTGAAGTGCTTCCATCATTTGTATATCATCACCTAATTGACTGCTATGGAATAGTTGAACTTCGATTCTACCTTCACTTTCTCTTTCAACATATTCTTTAAACACTTCTAAACCTTTGAACTGTGGATGTTGATCGTTAAGACCGATTCCCGCACGAATAACAAACTTCTCTTGCTCAGCGCTTGTTCCTGGCCCTGTGTTTCCTCCAGTTGATTTACTAGTACAACCTACTAATACTAGTGAAAATGCCAACATTAAAGCAACAATTTTTTTCATGTTTCTCATGAATGCATCCCCTTTGCATGGTTTTTTATAATGTCTTTGTATCATAGTAAAATATAATACAAAGAAACACTAACAATAGTTTGTGCTAACCTTTTAATGCCTCTAGCTTCTGCATTGCTTCAAATAACATGTCTTTAGTTACAATATAAGGTACCTTTTTCATATCCGGAGCATTTATTGCCTTCTCCAATACACCATCCAAATAAGCCCTATCATTCTTAACACCCAAATCCTTCAAACTAATCGGTAGCTTTATTTCCTTATAGAAAGCAATTAATCGTTCTAATTCTTCTTCCTGTTTATCGATAGCTAATAGAAGTAGTACCCCATAGGCTACAACCTCACCATGAAGATGGTGCTTCTCTATTTCTTCTAATAACGTAAATCCATAGAAGGTACCATGAGCAATAGCACCGTTATTTTCATCCCCCACAAGCATAGAAACAATACCAGTACTAATTATGTTATTTAAGATAACCTGTTCTAGTTCGTAGGAGGCTATTTTATTATCACTATCCTCTAAGGCCTTCCTTCCATATTCCAATAAGGGTTCAAGACACATGACACTTAGCTCTTTAGCCATAGCTGGACTATGAGACAGCTTTTTTCCTCTAGTAGTTAGTCTTACTTCATAATACTTTGCAATGGTATCACCTATACCCGCCCATAAGTATTTTGTAGGAGCATCTGCTATTATAATACTATCCATAAAAATGTGAACAGGTGGTGAACTTAAATGAAGTAAGGCTTCAAAGTCACCTTTTTCTGTATATATAATAGATAACGGCGTAGTAGCTGCACATGTAGCAGCAGTAGTTGGTATTGTAACAGATGGAATACCAGCCCCCTCTGCAGCGGCTTTTGACGTATCCAGGGCCTTTCCTCCCCCCACTCCTACTATTATATCTACACTTTCATTCTTCGCCTTTTCGACAATCTTATCTATGTTAGAATATGTACACTCTCCTCCATACCACATAAAATCAACTATCTCTAATTTATTTTCATCCAAGGATTTTCTTAGTTTTTCTTGTGCTTTTTCTAAAGCAATTTTTCCACCCACTATCAGTACCCTCTGACCATAGGATTTTATAACACCTCCAACAGTCAATAGAGCATCTTCCTGAATCGTATAGCTAGGAAATTTTACTGTTGCTCTTATCATGCCGTCACCTCTTTAACTATAATTTCTTTTTCTTTTTCCTTAATCTTAAGAATTTCATTATAGGTTCTTCGAATATGCCTTTGCATAAAGAGAGCAGCTAATTGTGGATCCCTTGATTTTATTGCATCCAATATTTTCTTATGCTCTTGAACCCCTCCGGAAGGTCCTAGACAACGATTTATTTCCTCCTGCTGTAATTTCCAAATATCCGTTAATATGGTGTTTACTTTGGCAACTAAAGAGTTTTTAGACCCTTTAGCTATTTCCATATGAAATTGATAGTCAGCATTTGCAAATTCAGGTGATTTATTGTTATTATCACACATCACTTGATAACATCTTTCCAACGCTTCAATAGTTTCTTCATCACAACGCTCTGCACAAAGTCTAGCACTGTCTACCTCTATTACTTCTCTAAACTCTAATACATCCAACAAGTCGTCATGATCAAGTATAATCATTGGTATTAGGCCATTAAGATAGATTGAGGGGGATAGCTCATTAACAAAGGTTCCTCCACCATGCTTTTTTGTAAGTATATTTAAGGCCACCATTTTCTCAATGGCTTCTCTTACCGACATTCTACTGACACCCAATTCTTGAGATAATTGATTTTCAGAAGCTATCTTCATGCCTGGTGTCCACTCTTTATTAAAGATTTTTTCTTCAATAGCCTTATAAACGATTTCACTAATATTTATTTTCTTCTGGTCCATCCTATCACTTCCCCACGCTTGACTCGTCATACAACTTTTAACTTAATTATATTACATTATGGTAAATAGTGTCAATATTTATTGAGTAATTTAACAATACTCTCCCAAAACAAAACTGCATAACCCAAGAATGAATTGGTTTTTACAGGAATTTAAATATTATTCTTAGTTTTGTATACTTATCCATATTTGTAATACAACTCCATTAAGTTTAAATCCTTTAATCAAGTTGTAATACAACTTAACCAGTGTTTTTCACATTTACTAAAACTAATAGTGAATAGATTGAGTGATTTGGATACGTTGTTGTTGCTCAAAAGTATATTTATACAAATATTTAATAAAGCCAAATAATCCAGTTTTATCTCTTAACCTTTCAATGACAACTCATACCCTCTAAATAAAGGCCTATAATATACATTGGTAAATTAAAGCCTTTAAAGTTGTTATTTTAAAATTTTTTCTTTTATGTCCACCATTAGTGGATATATCATTAGGATAACTAAGCTAAACAATTGTTCCTTTGTAAAAGCTTCTTAGATAAAATACTAACAAGCTTCGTTATAGCAGTATGTGTTGTTAGAATATGTAAAAAACTGTATAATATATTAAAGATGAATCTATTTGTTCCGCTAAGAAAGAAGAAAATTACAAAAATGATATAGACTTTTAGTTGAATTTGAAGACTGGAGAACTTATTTGATTTTATTTAATAGGTTAAAACATGATTTAGATTACTCATTAGATAGAGAAGTAAATGTATTTATAAAGAAATCAGCATATCCATTGATTAAAGAGCAAGTTATGACTGAGCGTGGAGATGTGAAATTAATAGAAAAACGTAAAAATAATGATATTCTTTTTTGTCCATCATCTAACATGTATTCACACAGGACTGCTAGCTACAGGTTTTTTTAAAGGTAGCGATAAGTTAGCCTATTCAAGGATGTTCCAAACACGGAAGCATTATGAAGTAAACATAAAAAACTTTTAGGGAAGGGTGAAACGATGTTTAATAGAAGTCGTGATATTTTACGTGGTCCAGAATGGGCAAATGTAAGGGCTCTTTATAAATCAAGTGGTTTTAGTAATGCAGAGCTTGAAAAACCTATTATTGGTATAGTAAATTCTTTCAATTCAATTTGTCCAGGGCATATGAACTTAAAACAGCTGACACAAAAAGTAAAAGAAGGAATATATGCTTCAGGTGGAACCCCAGTAGAATTCGGCACCATTGGAGCTTGTGATGGGATCGCTATGGGGCATAGGGGAATGAGATATGTGCTACCCACTAGAGAAATGATTGCTAATGATATTGAAGCTATGATTGAAGCCCATAGGCTAGACGGCTTAGTTCTTCTAGGTTCCTGTGACAAAATCGTCCCAGGAATGCTTATGGGGGCAATGCGAGTAAATGTGCCTACCGTATTTGTAAATGGAGGTCCAACTCTACCGGGTAGAATGAAGGAAGGAAATCCCTATGGAGGAGAATATATCGACCATTCTATTATCCAACAATCCGAGGGAGCACTAAAGTCAGGTGCTATAGACCAAGAAAAATTCAATTGGATAGAAGATCATGCGGTACCTACAATTGGTTCCTGTGCAATGCTTGGAACAGCCAATACTATGTGTTGTCTAGCTGAGGCTATAGGACTTGCCCTTCCAGGTAGTGCTGCAGTGCCTGCTGTTTATAGTAGAAGGCTAAGCATTGCCTTTGATAGTGGCAGGACAATAATGAACCTAGTACATAAAGAAATATTAGCAAAGGATATTATAACGAAAGATGCAATTATAAACGCTATTAAAGTAAACTCTGCCATAGGGGGTTCTACAAATGCTGTATTGCATTTATTAGCTTTAGCCCACGAGGCTGAAATATCATTAGATATCTTTGAGTTTGGAGAAATTAGTAAATCCATACCTCATTTAGTCCCTATGATTCCGGCAGGTCAATATACTTTGCTGGATTTTTATGAAGCAGGTGGAGTTCCAGCAATTATGAAGGAGCTTAGAAGTCAGCTGTCTTTAGACTGCATGACCTGCACCTCAAAAACAATAGAGGAAAATCTTCAGATGTTTAAAAACTATAATAATGATGTAATTAGAAGTCTAGATAAACCCGTTCACACCCGTGGTGGTATTGCAATCTTAAAAGGTAATCTTGCTCCAGATGGTGCAGTAACAAAGCCCTCTGCCATTCCTATAGAAGCCCTTTATTTTCAAGGTCCTGCAAGGATTTACGAAAGCGAGCAAGAAGCATTGAATGGTATTCGGGGTAATCAAGTACAGCCCGGGGATGTAATTGTTAT
The DNA here is from genome assembly GCF_018141405.1 of Serpentinicella alkaliphila. Lineage (NCBI taxonomy): Bacteria > Bacillati > Bacillota > Clostridia > Peptostreptococcales > Natronincolaceae > Serpentinicella > Serpentinicella alkaliphila. The sequence goes on along the minus strand of NZ_CP058648.1, from coordinate 1,729,260 downwards.
TAGAAACGAAGGTCCTAAAGGGGGACCTGGTATGCCAGAAATGTATAAGGCTATGAAGTTATTAGTGGGGATGAATCTAGGCAGCAAGGTTTGTGTTATAACCGATGGAAGATTTTCTGGTTCTAACAACGGATGTTTTGTTGGTCATATTTGTCCAGAGGCAATTGACGATGGACCTATTGCCTATTTAAAGAACGGAGATATGATCACTGTTGATGTAATGCGAGACAGTATTGATGCACCAAATGTTGATTTTGAACAACGAAGAAAAGAAGGTAGAAAAGTATCCTATCAAAGTGTTAAGGGATATTTATATCAATATAGAAAAAACGTTAAAGCTGCATCCGAGGGGGCGGTTATACCTTCTCGATGATAAAAAAAATTATCAATAAGTATCCCCTTCCGACTTTATCTAGAAGGGGATGCTTTTTATTTATTAAAAAATCATTATTGTTTATCGATAGTAAATATTTGGTCTCGTAGATAAAACACTATTGATATGAATAGTATCATAAGGTATTTCATCGATGTGTTCTAAAAATTCTTCTGCCGTTCCATATACAAGCACTCCGTAGGTCTTAACTCCGTGTTCATCAATGTACTTAATGGCATCATCATAAAAGTCTATCTTATAAAAATTATAGTCAAAGATTTCTACAAATTCTTTACGATTTCTTAAGTATTTCAAACGTGATCGAAAATGGGTTCCATAGGCCTCAGGAAAATCCTTTTCTGATAAAGTGCGTTCATCCCACATATCAACTAGATTAAAAAGTGGGTATTTTTCCGAATCAGGTCGGCGATTCGAGGATGGTTCATCATTGAAATTCGGGTTAAATCCTACTAAATGCATTGGTTGCGTTTCACTCCATTGGGTACCTGGATCCGTGGTACGAACCCCTACCCATTTAAAGTCAAGTGCCGAATACTCTCTCCTCATGTGATAAAACTCTTCCATAGTAAGATCTTCATCAAAAACAATACTCATAGATATAAAGGAAAGGGGATTAAGCTCGTTTAAATAACGAAGAGTTACTTCATTTTTTCGTTGAGCATCTTCATCTCTTAGTATTATAGCATCTTTTGATGCATATTCAGGAAAAGGATACAGTATCTTTTCAAAACCTTGCCATTTACTGAATCGGTTTTGTGTGCTGAAGATTCCATCAATAGCGTGAGTAATTCTTCCCCTTGAAAGGTCAATAAAATGTCGTTGATCATTTTTTGTAAAGAGATCCCACAAAGAATAGCTTAGTTCATAAGTCCCAAACCCTTTCGGTTTCTGGAAGGTAAAAGAGTAAATAGAATGCCCTGGCATATTCAAGCTAATATAAGCTTGCATGTCATAAGAAAAATCAGATGATTTAAATTGCTGTTCTTCTGACTGAGTAATCGCTGTAGGATCATAGTACATTTTATCTACTACACTGGAAACTCCGTAAAAAAATCCAATGTAAAGTACTATCACAATAAATACAGATGTGATTACAACTTTAACTAACCTATGATTAACAACCTTTTGAATATTTCTTATCTCATCTCCATTGATCGGAAGGGTCTCTCCATCAAATTTATCTGTTTTGAAAAACTGATCAGATATACTCTCAGCAAAATATCCTTCTAAAGATTCATATTTTTCCAGTTCTTCCTCAATAATCTTTACCTCTTCGTCTGTTGCAGTTCCTTCTTTATACCGCTTCAATAAGTCTTTAAAATTCATAGGAATCCTCCTTTAATTCTTTTCCCAATTTTTTTCGAGCTCTATATAGAGTGGTTTTTGTATGGCTTTCCGACCGATCAATAGTAATAGAAATATCTCTGATACTCATTTCTCCATAATAATACAGATAGAGAACCTCCCTGTAGTTTTCTGGCTCTAGTCTAATTAGAAGCTGGTAGATGCGTTGATCCCTTTCCTTTTGAAGAACACTCTTTGCCGGCCCCTTTTCAGAGATGTGCGATAGAGCATACTTGTAATAATCTAATGTTAAGCATTCGTGATCCTTGCGTTTTAGGTCAATAAAGTGATTCTTTAAAATCCTAAAAAGCCAATACTTAAATGATCCCTCTGGTACATTCGAAGTGATAAAGGCTTTATAGAAGGTTTCACTGACTAAATCCTTCGCCATATCTTCCTGCCGGCAGAGACTTAGGGCGTAAAGGTAAAGCTCTTTATAATATTTTCTATAGGCTCTGTCCATGGCATCAGACTTCATCGAAAACCCCCTTTCACTATATAAACGGCTTACCTTAAAGAAGGTTACACTGTTTTTGAATTTATTTCTATTCTTTTTCTAAATATTAAAATCCTATGTTTTCAATCTATTCTAACTTCACTTACATTCTATATTCGCTACAGGACCTCAAAATACTCAAATATATCATTTATATAATATCTCTATACCCTACAATCTTATCTCCATACTTTTTTCGCAAGTATCTAAGTTAGACTCCCTTAAATTAAAATTCCCTCAACTTGTAGTCTGAGGGAAAATAACAACACACTTTATTATATAATTTGTTTGAGGTAGGATATAGTTGTTTTATTATAGAAGTGGAAGTATCCTTAAAACAAGGCTGAAATTTGAAAACGACTCACTTACTGAACTTTAAAATTAATACTTGCTATGCGTACGTCATATCTACATTTAATTCGGCCTCGATACTAACATGCTAATGGTTTTGAAAAAGAAACCTGTGAAAGCGTACTCCTTATAATATTCAGGATATACACTTCCCATCTCAATTTATTATGTACCCCTAATTTTGCAATACTATTCTTCACCATTCTCAATTCTCTACTAAGTTTATAGTCCTCCCTATATTGTGTGTCCGCAAGAACATTTATTTTTGCTATCATTATACTACTAAAAACATTACGTTTATTTAACCACAAGATGTAACTTTTTTGTTACTGCTTAAATATATTCCAATAAAAGCCACTCCAACTACAAGATATAGAATAGAAATAATCGCGAAAAAATAAGCGTCTCCTGCAAAGAAGCTTAATGAGAAGTTAAAACAGAAGTGAATCCAGAAGGCTATAAATAAATTATCACATTTTTTCATAAATACGGCCATAATAATTGTTAAAGCCATCATAACGACTATATTTGATACGATATAAATTAATGAATTCAATCCAACAAAATCAGAATCGACAAACCAAAGGGGCGTATGCCAAAATGCCCAAACCACACCTAGAATAATATTTCCTCTAACGAAACCATATCTTGCTTCCATTTCTGGACGTAAATAACCACGCCATCCAGACTCTTCCCCTGATGGTCCCTGTAAAATCGTAAACAGAATGGTACTTAATATAGTAGATGGAACAAATATAAGCTGCGCTATAATAGGTGTTTGTTCTATTGTAGACAAAATCCATACTGACAGCAAGAAAATCCCAATTATTATGATTGGTATAATCAAAATCAGATCAATTTTCAGTTTTTCATTAAATGCTTTCTTATAGAATTTCTTAATACTCATACCGGACTTTAAATTTTTTAGCATAACTAGAAGTACAATAGTTGGTGACCAGCTACACAATACCGCTACCCATTTCATTACAAAAGTTGGGGCATGGAACACCATAGACGCAAAACCACCGATTCCTAAAATCATTATCCAAAACAATATGTATGTGTTCAACACATACTTCCACATAAAATCAAATTTCTTCTCTTTCATCTATCCTTCACCCTTTTTTTAAAAAATCCTTTTTTAAAATTTACTACAATTTATTTTAAAATATACTAAGTATAAAAACCCTTTTGTTTTCCTACCCTGAAGCTATAATAACATTATATAAAATAGTTATTTAGATCTCCTTTGAATTTCATTTTTCTTTAATATGCTAATCTTCCATTTTATCAGACATACTCATATAATTGATTTTGCCTTATATTTTATCAGCCAAATTAGTTGCTCCTGCCAACACATCCTTTTCCAATATTTCTTTGACTTTTTCAGATTCTTCAAAAATTGGGCTATGGGCTGAATTTGTAAAGGTATAGAATCCTTTCATCTGTGCCTGTAGTTTCTCAAAATACTCTTTAGTTAAAGTATAATTGCATGTATAATCGTGTATACCTTCAAAGAAATAGACGGGAATGTTCAACTTCTGTACTATCTTAGTCAAATCCGTTTCCATCATCTCATCCCACATCTTCTGATATTGGCTAGAGTTTTTACCACGCCATAAATTTATCTTTTCACTAAGGGTATACTCCCTACTCTGAAAGCTTGTGAAAAAGACACCCGTGATTACCGACTTCATATTGTGCATCGTACCTATGCCAAGCCTATGCATCGCTTCGTCACGTAGATTACGATATGCCTTTGGCACAGCATTCATTTCAGGTATAGGAAACTTCTCAAGCTTTTGGACCATTCTTATATTCCTGACCTTCGTATACTGTTCTATCATATATTTGTATGCTAGTTTTTCAGATTCGAACTGTCGTGACATCTGAGCCACGCCGATATAGGCGTTGTACAGCTCTGGTGCCCGTGCAGCAACCTGAATCCCAAGAAAAGATCCTCCCGAATGTCCCATTAGGTAAATCTTTTCCTGTCCAAAGCGCTTGCGAAGGTAGTTTGATACCTCTATTGTGTCGGATATCAACTGCTCCCATGTAACAGTCTTAGGGGGAACCTCCGAATTATAGGAAAGTCCAGTACCTCGTGTTTCCCAATAGCAGACCGTAAAATAATCCTCAAGACCTGTAGGATATTTACTAGTAAGCCAATACGTAGGTAGACCTGGACCTCCATGCAGGAAAAGCAGTACTGGCTTCGCTTTATCCCTACCCTTAATAAACATCCCCTGTTACTCCTTATTTGTATAGCCAATGGCTAGTAAATTTATTTATTCCAAATAATATCTTCGATTTTTTCTTCCCAAGCCTTGTCATAATGCACATTTTTCATTGTTGCAATGGAAGCAAGGCCATGCACGGTCGCCCATAAGGAGATGATTGCATCTTCCATTTTAAGCTTTGTCATTCCCATCCCTCTGAAAATAGGCAAAGCAACGGTTTTTAAAAACTCAAAAGGTGGAAAGTTCGAGCTTCCATCACCATCTAAGGAAAGATTCACCTCCATACACGGCTGAGAAAATAGAAAATAGAAATATTGGGGGTTATTAATAAAAAACATAACATAACTCTTACCAATTTGAACAAGAGTACTTGGGTCATTTGGATTAGCGCAAGATTTTATTGCATTCTCCAGTATCTCCATAAACTGTTTCACAACATGGGCCTGCATTGCTTCCAATAGATCCTCTTTACTTTGAAAGTGACTATACGGGGCTGCTTGACTTACACCACATAGTCTAGATACTTTTCGTAATGAAAATTGTTTTGCACCCTCTTGGTTAATTAGCTCAATACCAGCTTCTATTAGTGAATTTCGTAGATCTCCATGGTGATATGGTTTACTTGTCATTTCCTATAACCTCCAGTATGTTAACATCGTTAAGGTTATTATACTTTTGTATCTTAACAGTGTCAATATTTAATATGAACATAAAATTATCTAACTAAAACTTTTATTGCCATAACAAAATCCACCAATATATCATGGATGAATGCAGTCTGTATTATGTTTGCGAAGGAATTACAAAAGCTAACTCAATTAGTCAAGGCTGACCTTATACAGTCTACGCCTGGAGTAAATGGGGGTTCTTAGGAAGACTAAAACTGAAATTAGCTTTTACGACGTCATTCAAGCTATAGAAGGTAGTGGCGGCTTTTCACTTGTGAAATGAATGAGAATCATGCTTGTAATATAGAGAAGATTATGAGGGACGCCGAAGATAAGATGGTTAACCACCTTAAAAAAAAACGTATTTATGATATTATTTGAAAAAGAGTTAGAAATATAAGCAGTTAGAACTACTCATTTTGCAAATATAGATAATTACATTCTGTATTATATTTTATGGAAGTTATATTATGAATCACATGTATAATCACAATCAACTAGATCAAAAGCTTTTAAATAAAATTGCTTTTTTAGATAACAATCAAAGAGAGAAACTCATACCACCGGAGGTACTTATTAGCCAAATGCCTATCCAAAAAATCATACTTTACTCGATGTCGGTGCTGTTTCAGGTTTTTTTACCATTCCTATGGCAGAAAGCATATCTCCTAATGCCAATAAATATAAGTAAAAATATTTGTACATTTTTTAAAAGCATAAAAAATATAATAATTGTACATTTTCGAATTATAATTTACATCTGGTACTTTACATTGATTAGTTCCCCTCATTTAGCTCTTTTACCCCAGACCATCATTTATCTAATTACTGGTTTAAAAACAACAATTAAATAGTACCATTCTTTGTTAAGATTAATGTTAATTCAATCTAAAATTTAACAAAAATTTAACATTTTTGAGCTTTAAGACATCATTCCCCTGAAATATAATATAAAATATTTACTAAAATTACCTGGGGGAATCGTCATGAATAAAAGTAAAAAGCCCTTAACAATTGCTGGTATAAGCGTAGGCTCCCATGCCTTAAAAATAAAGATCGTTGAGGTAACAGAAAAACAAGAAATTATAACACTAGAAAAGGTTAGTAAGAAAACCTCATTGGGAAGAGATACATTTTCAAAAGGTAAAGTAAGCTATGAAGTTGTTGATGAAGTTTGTCAGATTCTTAAAGGTTTCAAAAGATTGATGAATACTTACAAGGTACAAACTTATCAGGCTTTTGCTACCACCGGCATCAGAGAAGCAGAAAATAGAGATTATATTTTAGATCAGATTAAATCAAAAACAGGATTAAATGTTGAACTTATAAATAGTTCTCTTAAAAGATTTCTTACATATAAGGCTGTTAGAGAAAAGCTCCCTAATTATCAACAACGTAGAAGTGAAGGATCTATGTTTTTAGATATTGGTTCAGGTAGTATCGAACTTTCTATCTATAGTAATGGAAATTTAACCTTTAGCCAAGATTTAAAGCTAGGTTCCCTTAGGCTGAAGGAGCTTTTAGTGAGTCTAGAAGATAAGACCCTGAACTTCCCTAAAGTTTTAGAGGATTATATCAGAAGTAATACTGATATACTATGGAAAACTTTTGATTTTCATGGGCCAATTAAGCACTTTGTTTTAGTTGGTGACATCATCAAGGATATATGCAGCATTTGTAATTGCACTGATTATTTGATTGATAAAACTCGGTTTTTAACTATATATCAGGAACTTCTTAAAAACCCCCACCATAAAGCAATATATCGTCACAACATTTCCCAAGAAGGGGCCTATATACTCCTTCCTACTATGATGCTTACAAAAATATTTTTGGACACGACCTCCTCTGCCAAGATCTACACCCCTTTGGTATCCTTAGAGGATGGCATTGTTTCTAATATTATAGATGAGAAATTCAATACTAATAGAAAGCAAGAATTTCTCCAAGATACTTATTCACTTGTTAAAACAATAGCAGAAAAATATCGTTGTGATCAAAATCATGCACATGAAGTAGAGAAGAAATCTTTGATTCTATTTGATGCTTTAAAAAAATTCCATGGTTTAGGTGACCAAGAAAGATTATTACTATCATTGGCAGCAGTACTACATGACATAGGAAAATTTATTAATATGAATAAGCACTATAAACACTCCTACGACATTATTATAGCTTCTAATATTATGGGGATTTCCCAACAACAGTTGGAGATTATAGCTAACATCGCAAAATATCATAGTGACTTGACCCCTACTATGGCCCATAAAAATTTTAATCAGTTGAGCTTCCAGGATAGAGTTGTTGTTGCCAAGCTAGTATCAATCATCAGAATTGCTGATGCCCTTGACAGAAGTCACCAACAAAAAATTAAGGATATTAGAGTAAAGTTTCAAGAAAAAAAAATGATTATTAAAGCTATTGCTAAAGCCGATACTCTACTGGAAGAGTGGACCTTCCATAATAAATCCTTCTTTTTTGAGGAGGTCTTTGGCATTACACCTATTCTAAGTATAGAAAGAGAGGCATAAGGATGGTAGAAGTAAATTTAAATAAAAGGGAATACTATATTAACAGAGAACTTAGTTGGTTGGAATTTAACTATAGAGTTTTACAAGAGGCCAAAAATAGTAAAAATCCATTACTTGAACGTTTAAAATTTTTATCCATTGTTAGTTCAAATCTTGATGAGTTCTTTATGATTCGAGTAGCCTCCTTAAAGAATCAGGTTCTTGCTGGTTATAATAAACTTGATCCCTCTGGTCTCTCACCTAAAAAACAGCTTAATGCTATTTCTTTAGAGACACATAAAATGATTTCTCAACAGTATCAGCTTTTCAATAATTCTATTGTACCTAGTTTAAAAAAGCAAAGCATATTTCTTTTATCGAAGGATGATTTACATAAAGACGAAATACTTTTTTTAGAAGACTATTTTAAGAATGTTGTTTACCCTGTTTTGACTCCCATGGCAGTGGATTCCAGTAGACCTTTCCCATTAATTTTGAACAAAAGCCTAAATATTGCTGTTCTAATTGAAGATAAGTCTGCAGAGGGTGAATTTGTTTTTGCAACGGTCCAAGTTCCCTCTCTACTTCCTCGTTTCAAAGAGTTACCTTGCAGCAAAGGTCACTCTAAGCGTTTTATCCTTTTAGAAGAAATAATTACCCTATTTATTGAAGAATTATTCCTGGGGCATCCAGTTGTTTGTTCTTTTCCTTATCGCATCACTAGGGACACAGATTTAACGATCGAAGAGGAAGACGCAGAAGATTTACTTGTTGAAATAGAGCGATCTTTGAGAAATAGAAGACGAGGATCAGCTATTCGGTTAGAAATTCATAAATCTATAGATACAAGACTAATCCATATACTAAAAACTGCTTTGGAGATTCACGAAGGGGAAATTTATTATATTGATGGGCCTCTAGATTTAACTTTTCTCTTGAAAATATATAACCTAGAGGGTTATGATTTCTTGAAATATCCCCATCATACCCCTCAAATACCTAAGGATCTGATCGATAGTGATGACATATTAGATGCTATTGCAAAAAAGGACATCCTTCTCCATCACCCCTACGAAAGCTTTGACCCTGTTATTGACTTCGTAAAAAAAGCTTCGATTGATCCACAAGTACTAGCCATCAAGCAAACCCTATACAGGGTAAGTGGGGATTCCCCTATTGTACAGGCCTTGATAGAAGCTGCAGAAAGAGGAAAACAGGTTACGGTCTTATTAGAGGTTAAGGCTCGTTTTGATGAAGAAAATAATATTCAATGGGCAAAAAAACTTGAAAAAGCAGGTTGTCATGTAATTTATGGTTTAGTAGGACTTAAAACCCACTGTAAAATTACTCTTGTTGTCCGGATAGAGGAAAATAGAATAAAAAGATATGTTCACTTAGGTACTGGGAACTATAATGATATTACAGCAAAGTTTTATACGGATATTGGTCTTTTTACCTGTAAGGAGACTTTTGGCGCAGATGTCTCTGCAATCTTTAATATGTTATCTGGTTACTCAGACCCCCCTGACTTGTATAAACTAGAAGTAGCACCTCTTAACCTAAGGGGAAAATTTATGGAGTTAATTAAAGCTGAGATCCAACATGCCCAACAAGGAAAAAAAGCAAAAATTATTGCAAAAATGAACTCCCTAGTAGATATAGACATTATTAAGGCTTTGTACCGTGCATCTATAGCTGGAGTTAAGGTTGATTTAATTATAAGAGGTATCTGTTGTCTAAAACCAGGCATTCCTCATATTAGCGAAAACATTCGTGTTATTAGTATAGTAGGTAGGTTTTTAGAACATAGCCGAATCTACTACTTTCATAACGATGGTTCTGAAGATATATATCTTTCTAGCAGTGATTGGATGCCAAGAAATTTAGACAGAAGAATAGAGACGCTTTTTCCTATTGAAGATATTATTGCTAAAGAGCGAATCATAGAATTGCTTGAAATTTCTCTATTAGATACTGTAAAAGCTAACCGGTTGAATTCGGAAGGGAAATATTTAAAAATTGACAAGAGGGGTAAAAAGACTCTGGATTCTCAAATCTTTTTCTATAAACTTGCTATGAAAGAAGTCAAAAAACATAAGAACCAAAACTCCAACCCTGTTTTTGAGCCTGTTACCTCTAATGACAGCATTAACGCGGTTGAGAATATTATAATTGAGCCAAAAACCAGTTAATTAACAGGAGGGAGACCAATGGATAAAAAAATTGCTATTATAGATTTAGGCTCTAACTCTCTAAGAATGATTATTATGAGAATTTATGATGATGATTCCTATAAATTGATGGATCAAGTGAAGGATATGGTTCGATTAAGCGAAGGTATGGGAAGCGATATGATTCTCAAGCCTCAACCTATGGAAAGGACATTAAATGCTCTTAAACTATTTAAGAGGTTAATCAAAATTCATCGTGTAGAAGAAGTTTATCCCATTGCCACTGCTGCCATTAGAAATGCAAAAAATCAACAGGCTTTTCTAGATTTGGTTAAAGATGAGACAGGACTTCAATTTCAGATTATTTCTGGAGAAAAGGAGGCCTATTACGGTTATCTAGGTATCATTAATACTTTAGATTTAACTGAAGGCTTGACCATTGACGTCGGAGGTGGTAGCACTGAGATAGGATGGATTAAAAACAGAAGACTTAAGCGTTCTGTAAGTATTCCTTATGGTTCTATGACCCTAACAGAGATTTTCTTACATAAAGAAGTTATCGAAGAGCAGGCTATAAAATCATTAGAAAATTTTATTAGAAATCAATTCAAACAAATTGATTGGCTCAAAGAAACTAGAAAACTGCCAGTTATTGGTTTAGGAGGTACTGCAAGAACTTTAGCAAAAATCAATATGCACGACATTAGGTTCCCCTTAGAAATTCTACACAATTATCAAATGACGTACAATGAGGTCCTATCTGTTTATGAAAAGGTAAATCATGGACCTAAGGCTAATCTAAAGGATGTTGGAGGTATATCAAAGAACCGTATTGATATTATTACCGCTGGAATAGTTCCTATCACGGCATTGATGGAATATACGAACTCTCAAACACTTACTATAAGTGGTAATGGCTTGAGAGAAGGTGTATTTTATGAGAATTATCTACAAAAAACGCACCAGAGAGAAATTTTGGAGGATGTTCTCTTTCATAGTATTACAAATATCATTAAAAATTATGATATGAACTTAGAGCATTGCCATCAAGTAAAAAATTTGGCTTTAACTCTATTCGATGAGACTCATAAGCTACATGGCTTAAGTGATCAGGAAAGAAAACTATTAGCGGTTTCTGCCCTAATTCATGACATAGGAATTCACTTAGATTATTACAATCATCATAAACATGGATTTTATTTAACGTTATCTGTTCCATTAAATGGCTTGAGCAACAAAGAGAGAGTTATTTGTGCCTTTTTAGTAGCAATGCATCGTGAAAATAGTTTTAAGGGAAATTGGAAAAATTTTAACATGCTCATCAATCATAATGACTACAAAATTATAAAAAAATTAAGTATTTTTTTAAAAATTGCAGAAAAGCTAGATAGAGGGGAATCCAGTAGCATAGAAAAACTTCGCTGTAATATTACTAAAGATACCGTTACCCTGTTAATACACTCCTCACTCCCAGTCGCCCTTGAGGTATCAGGTGCTATGGAATTTGAAAACCTTTTTAGGAAAAATTTCAAGAAAAATCTCTGCATTAAAGTCCTTTAACTACTTTATGTCTTTTTTTCGGTGTTCCAGGGAACCTAATATATTTGGTTCCCCTTTTTCCTTCAGTTAATTGACATAGTAAGCACCTGTGCACCCATGTTTGTATTATTCTTATAACGGCATAGCTTTTAACTTCTATCTCCTTTAAGTTTAAACTTAGATTTCCTCTTTATTCCAATCTAATTATACAAACTTACCAAAAGCAGTCTCAACCTCTAAAGTTTGTTTCGCCAACTGTTCATATTCTTCCAAACTAGATGTGATAGCAAATTCCGCAATATCAACTGGGTAGGCGGCAACTAATTCAATGATATGATCTTTCATCTTTGGCCAATGGTATCCTCCAGCCTCTTTATAAGCAATGATAAGAGATTCAAGTCCTTCTTCACCAAAAGCCTTATACTGGAATACAAAATCATTTGATACATCTGCCACCTTTGCTTCTGTCCAATCAATTAAGCCAGTTACATTAGCATTATTATCAATTAAAGTATGTCCTGCATGAATATCTCCATGAATAAAACCTGTTTCTTTTGGCCACAATTTATCGTTATTTAACCACATTTGCCATCTATTCCACAACGCTTCACCGACTCCAAATTTTGCCTTTACTGTTTCCATTCTTTTTTTCATTAACTGTCTTACTTCTTCTGGTGTGTAAACCACTAGTCCAGCTTCTTTTGCCTCTTCCCTTGGAATACTATGCAACTTTGCTAATACCCTCCCTAATGTCTGATGAAAGGAATGTGGAACATTATTAATATCAATTTTCCAAATATAGTTCTGTATTTCATGGTCTATTGTTCCTGCCGGATAACCATTTAACCTCTTATATGCTATCAGCTCTCCTGTATAGATAGACCAATTCGGTGCTTCAAATGTTGTAATATATCGATTCACCAAATCTAATGCCTTTTTCTCCATTATTGTCTTTGACATAACATCCTCACGCCTTGGAAAACGTAGTACCCATTCGTTTCCTTCTAAATCAATGGCAAATACCACCTGGAAGTCAAGTCCTGACTCATTGAATTTCAAAATATCCTCTTTTATCTTTAAGCCATGCTTTTTTGCTATTTCAACAACTTCTTCTTTTGTTCTACTCATCCAAATCACTCCTTAGCATTATTAATTCAATTTAAAATTATTCTTTTTCGCCTTACATACTCTCATTGGACTCTTTTAAATCTCTAGTTTCCCTTAATAGGAATACAACAATCCCTATGAACGTTGCTATCATTATTAAGGTAATGGAAAACATCGTACTGTGCAATGAAATTCGCTCAAGGACAAATCCATAAATCAAAGCTCCTAAGGGGATACCCCCTCGTGACAGCAAACCCATCATAGAAAATACCCTAGACATATATTGTGTTGGTGTCTCCTTTTGAATGTGTGCCTGAATTGGAATAATGATAAATGCACTCGCTGTACTTAACAAACATAGTGCTCCTGCAATCGAAACAAATAATAAAACAATATCTTTTCCCAACAAAAATATACTGCCAGGCAATATCAAAACTACACAAAAAATCATTGCAACCGTTACAAACCAGTTCCCCACACCAATGGTTTTCTTAACTCTCCATCCTTTTCAAATAATATTCCAACGAAAATACTTCCTATTAATCCTCCCAAAATAACAATCACTTGTATATAACCGTACCATATATGGGAAAAATTCAAACTAGTTTTAAATAGTAAAGGTAAAATAACACTAAAAATTGGTTGGAGTATCATATAATTTGCTAAATAAAATAAGAAAAGTAAACCTATTATTCTATTTGACCGAATAAATTCTATACCTTCTAATATGTCCTTAAAGACGCCTACGATGCCTGATTTTGACTTTACTGTCATGTACTTGTACTCTCATCATTTCACTGATTGCTGACAACAAGAAAGAAGCTTCATTAACCAGAAATACTATAACCATACCAAACTTCGCATATAAGGCTGCGCCAATCACTGGTCCTACCACAATTGATGCAGCTCTCATAGTGGATACCATGGGCATTGCTACGTGTCACTTCTTCCTTATACACAAGTTGTGGTAGCATCCCTCGTGTTGCCGGTTCAAATAGTCCATTCATCAGAATTATTATTACTTGCGCCACTAGAAGAATTCCTATACTTGACATATCCCAATAAGCCAGTATGACCAACATTAAGATTACTCCTGCACTAATTAAATCTGTTACTACCATAATAGTTTTTCTATTCAACCTATCGCCAAACACTCCTGCAAAGGGGTAAATAATAAGTGTAGGTAAAAATGACAGAAATAAAAAAATTCCTATTGTTGCAGCTGTGCCGCCAATATCAAAAATATATAGGTGCATAATAATCATCTGAATAGTTGATCCTGTATCTGATACCATCCTACCAATTTTTATTCATTATTGTCTTTTCAGATTTCATTGACGTATCACCTCAATTTCAACTTCTCTTGAGACATTGAGAGCTCAACCTTACCCTCTTAATCTTATATAAAAAAATTACCTCTCATTGAGACCCCTCCTAAAATTTGCAATATAATGTATCTTCAAATCCAATTTTGATTAGAGGATTATTTCGTAAGTTCATTAGCTATAGCATTAAATAGAATTTCTTGTACTTTAGGATAAGTATCCTCCTCAACATCCTTTTTATGAATAATCATTGCTAAAGCTGATCGAATAACACCAGCAATAACCTCTACATCCTCATCGATTAATTTCTTTGACTCCTTATTCTTCATGATAAATTCCTTAAGGGGAACAATACTTCTTAGAGTCTTTGTTGCTACATATTGAGGATTTACCTTTCGAGCTACCATTTTGTATTCTTCTATGTCAGTTATTAACCTTTGTGTTAATATGTTCGATTCCAACTCCAAAGCCATTGCATATAGATATGTCTTAATTGCATCACGTACATCCTTGGCTTGCTCAACCTTAGGCCAAACCTTTTTTTCAATCTCTTGCCCTTCAAGGGCTAATAGTTCGAGATAAAGTACCTCTTTTGATTCAAAGAAAACATAAAAACTACTCTTTGCTATCGACACAGAAGAAGTTATATCTTCAATAGATGTATTTTTTAACCCCTTTGCTATAAAACTCTTATGTGCAGCCTGCATCATTTCTAACTTGATTCTTTCTTTTTCTATTTCTGTAAATTTCGGCATAGCATCTCACCTCAAGTTTATATTTTGTATAATTATAAAAACATTTTGTTTATATGTTTTTATTGTAGTGTAATACTATTATCCTGTCAATCAGGATAATTAATTACGCAAAAACAAAACATTAACACAAATATCCTTCGTTCTGCACAAAAAGTTAGGCCCCATATATATAAAAAATCCCCCCACCTTAGTATGAGGGAACATATGAATACTCTATTTCTGCTTTATTAACATAACACACTCAACGTGTTGATAGCATTGATGTCAGAGGGTAATTTGACACCGATGTATGTGGTAACATTTCAATAGCTTTTTCACTGTTTTTTGAGAAATGGTCGTATGCCGGAACATGTCTAGGAACATTATTTCTGAAATTCATATAAGTAATTTCTGATTTCTAATCAAACCTCTAAGAAAAATATTACAAACAATCCAATGCCCCTTATAGGTAAATTTCGAAGATTTAATAACTATGATCTACCTCTTTAGCTAAGCTTCTGAACACTAATAATTTGATCTTATGAAATCACGCTCTTCGGTTTCATATGCTATAGTGGCAAGTGACTCGTTACTCCATCTTCCATCAACCTGTGAATAAGAATAAACAGTCTATCCCTTGAAAGAGTCATTTCTTTTATAAACCAATAACTCATAATGCCAATCATAGCAGTAAGTGTATATTCCAGAATATAATCTATTTCTCTTAAATCAATGTCAGGCTTATCTTCAAGCACTTTCATAATTGTCGGTTTAATGGAATTCTTTAACTTTCTCGCAAAAGCCGGATCACCTTTATCTCCAAGCAATACCGAATAGTACTTAGCATTTTGTTCCCATACATTAAAAAATACATCTAATGGCATCCCAATTGTTCCTGTTGGTGTTGAAAACGGGGGCAACTCATCAAGAGAAGGGATTAGTGAGTTTTCAATTTCATCCAGTACATTATAAACATCTGTGAAGTACTCATAGAAAGTTCCCCTATTATATCCCGCTTTATTTGCGATTTCTTTAACAGTAATTTTTTCAATTCTTTTTTCACAATATAAATCCCAAAAGGCATCCATAAGATTTTGTTTTGTCTGCGCAGTAATTTCCGTTCTTTTATTCATGATTAAATTACCCCTTTTCAAATCCGACAAATAACACAATATTGTTGGTTGATGATTTTTATCTAAGATTTTATAATTATATCATACAACATGATGTTGGATTGTTCAAGGAGGTTAATATATGATTACTATTCTATGCTCAGGTTCACGAGGAGATTTCCAGCCCTATATAGCACTTGCACAGGAGCTTAAGAAAATGGGAAAGGATGTACGCATCACAGCAAGTAAGAGCTTTAAGGGCTTTATTCAAAATTATGGAATAGATATTTACCCAATTGAGGCTGATATTGAAACCCTTAATGTGGATCCGAAGCTTCTTGAGGCAGCAGGATCATCAGATAATCCCCTAAAGATGCTTTTGACTTTTAACAAAATGAAGGAATATGGAGTCCATATGGTAAACGACTACTACTCAGCTTGTGAGGGAAGTGAGTTGATTATCTATCACCCCGGGTGTTCAATTGGATATTTTGCAGCACAAAAATTTGCAATCCCATCTGTCTTAGCATCGCCATTTCCTATGCACAAAACAAGTGAGTACTTGTCAGTTGTTATGTATGGAAAATCACCTTCAAATCCTATAACTAAATCAATTAGTTACTCTATGCTTCAAGGAATGTTATGGATGGCATCTAAAGATTCTGTAAAAGGCTTCTGGAAAGAAAAATTCGGAAAACTACCAGAAAGTTTTGGTTGTCCTTTTGAAAAACACAGTGATTTAATGCATCCAGCTATAGTATCATGCAGTAACTTTGTGTTTGAGCGACCTAACGACTGGAATAAAAATATACATCAATATGGCTATTGGTTTGTCGAGGAACCGAGTGAGTATATACCTGATACTAAGCTAGCTAAGTTCCTGGACAAAGGTGAGAAACCTGTTTATATTGGTTTTGGTAGCATGACATCATTAGGAAAACATAAAGATTTAGCTGAGCTTGCAGTAGATGCAATCAACAAAACTGGTAAGCGAGGAATTATCTGCGGAATGGGTACTCCTCCAAACATAACTGATAACATATTAGCTATAGATAGCATCCCTCATTCATGGTTATTTGATAAAGTATCAGCTGTATGTCATCATGGTGGGGCAGGTACTACTGCAGCTGGCTTCAAAGCAGGAGTTCCTAGCGTGATAATACCCTTTTCAAATGATCAATTTGCTTGGGCCCATCGTGCATACGATCTTGGTGTTGCTGCAAAACCACTTCCTAAAAAATCAGTTACATCTAATATTCTTGCCAATGCAATTCAGTATGCACTGAGTGATGATATTGTAAAGAATTCAGTAAACCTTGGAAGTAAGATTGCATCCGAAAATGGTGCAAGTGATTGCGCCAATGTCATAATGGAATGTCTTCGGAGGTAATTATATGAATCAGTTAAATACCTGGAAGAAGTCATTCTTTGCATTATATTTTGGTCAATCATTTTCACTATTAAGTTCTTGTGCCGTTCAGTTTTCGATTATTTGGTGGATTACTATTGAAACTGGATCTGCGCTTGCACTTACTATTGCAAGTGTAGCGGGGTTATTACCACAAGCAATTATAGGCCTATTCGCTGGAGTTTGGATTGATAGGTTTAACCGAAAAAAAATAATTATCCTTGCTGATGGTATTGTAGCCGCATCTAGTTTACTTTTAGGTATTTTATTTTTTTTAGGTATACGTTCATTAACGCTAGTGTATTTAGTTCTATTTGTAAGAGCTTTGGGGGAAACATTCCATAAGCCTGCATTACAAGCAATTATTCCACAAATCGTGCCTCAGGATGAGTTGACTAAAGCAGGAGGCTTTGGGCAGATGATAAATACTGCATGTACAATGCTAGGACCAATGCTTGGTGCACTATTAATGAGCATCACAAATCTTCAGTGGATAATGCTGCTAGATGTTCTCGGTGCTTTCTTAGCAATTGTTACACTCACAATTATAAAAACCCCACAGTTAAACTCAAATCGAACAGGTAAAATTTATGTCTTTCAAGATATGAAACAAGGAATACTTGCAATCAAATCAAACAAAGCATTATTGAGGCTTTCAATTCCAATGCTTATATCTACCATTGTTTTTGTCCCATTAGGAATTCTGCTTCCTTTGATGGTTCGTAATTATTTTTTCGGAAGCGCATGGCATAATGGTTTGGTTCAAACGTTATTTTCATTAGGTATGCTGGTTGCTGCAATGTTAATTAGTGTCTTCGGAGGATTAAAAAAACAATTTCTAATGATATCTCTTTTTACAGGCTTACTCGGCCTTACATCCATAATTGCTGGTCTAATACCTGCAAACTTATTTTGGGTATTTTGCATCTTAGTTTTTTTAATGGGTTCTACAGGTTCAGGGTTCAACATTCCATTTACAGCATATATTCAGAGATCTGTACCTCCAGAAAATTTAGGAAAAGTCCTATCACTTATTACAAGCGTTATGAGTTTTGCAGCTCCAATTGGAATGTTTATTGCAGGTCCAATAGCTGAAACCATAGGAGTTAATAATTGGATGGTAATAGTTGGAATTATAATGATTGTTGTTGGAATAACAAGCTATATTTCAACAAAAGAATTTGATATCAAGCAGCTGGTTTAATAGAACAACCTAATACGATAGTAGTAATAGTATTAGAAGAAAGCTTTTCTGATTCAATAATTGAAAGAATTCAGTTCTTCCTTAATGAAAATGAGATCAAAAAGGCAACAGGTAGAAGTAACCAGCAAAAGAAGAAAATTGATATTTATGAATGCCTAATAGAAGAAGGTTATGGTAATAAGCTATCCTACTGTCTGTAACTACATTAGAGATGCTCTATCTTAGATGCTCATGTTAAATTCTTAAATCGAATTGGTGGAGTCTATCAAACCGTAGTATATGACAATATGAAGGTAGCCGTCAAAAAGTTTGTTAGTAAAAGCGAGAAGTACCCTTCGGATGATTTGCTAAAGCTCTCTCTGTATTATGGTTTTAAATATCGATTTTGTAATGTTTGCAACCTCATCCATTTGATTGAGCCTCGAATGTGATTCGTGTGTACCTCAGTTCTGTGCTTTGCCTCCAGCTTCCTTCAGATTATCTTAGATCTAAGATAATCTGAATCATCCTCCGAGAGAAATGATTATCCTAGAAGAAATACAAAACCTCTGAATATACAAGAATGTATAATTTTTTATACGGATAATATAAATGACATCCCTTGATATAACTCGCCATGCAGCTTCTTAAGCTGAAAAACTAGGTACATATGATGAGCTTCTTAACAAGTTAAACGGGGAAGACCCTATTGAATGGGCTAAGAAATATATCGATGAACTTAATAAAAAAGAAAAAGAAGAAAATAGTACAATCATGGTTCAATACTCGCCTACAAACTTATTGGTAAAGATAAGCAACTGTCTTTTAATGGAGGCTATCTATTTCTTCAAAAGATTTATCATGATCTAGGGATTCACAAAATCTGTAAAGAGATTTCCTATCGCCATAAATTCACTTTTAATCTTGACTCCATACTATCTAGACTTTTATATGGTAGAATTATCTTTCCTGGTTCTAAGCTTTCAACCTATAACCTATCTACTAGATTTTTAGAAAAACCTGATTTTGATATTCAACATATTTATAGAGCACTTGAAGTTATTTCTAAGGAAACTGATTATATTCAATCAGAGCTTTATAAAAATAGTTATAAACTTTCTAAGCGTAATTCAGGAATTCTTTATTATGACTGTACGAATTACTTCTTTGAGATTGAGCAAGAGCAAGGCTTAAAACAGTATGGGTATTCAAAGGAACACAAACCTAATCCTATCGTACAAATGGGTCTTTTTATGGATGGGGATGGTATTCCACTAGAATTTAGCATTACTAAAGGTAATACTAATGAACAGCTCACTTTAAAGCCTTTAGAACAGAAGATACTTAATGATTTCAAACTCTCAAAGTTTGTCGTATGCACAGATGCTGGACTAGCGTCAAATGACAATAGGAAATTTAATGATCAAGGTGGACGTGCTTTTATAACCACTCAGTCAATCAAAAAACTTAAAAAACATCTTAAAGAATGGGCACTTTCTAGCGAAGGATGGAGTTTAAGTGGTAGTAGTAAGGTTTTCGATATCTCTGATATTGAAGAAGACAATTTTGCAGATATTACTTTTTATAAAGAGCGATGGATTAAAGAAAATGGTTTGGAACAAAAGCTAATTGTAACTTATTCAATTAAATATAGAGACTATCAAAGAAAAATTCGAAATAAACAAATTGAGCGTCTTTGTTAAGGTAATAGAAAACAATCCATCAAAAACTCAACAAGTGTAATCAGAACGATTACAAAAGATTTATAGGAAAAACAAGCGTTACATCAGATGGTGAGGTGGCAGAAAAGGACCTCTATCGACTGGATTCAGATATTATATCAAAAGAAGAGGCATATGATGGTTTTTATGCTGTATGCACAAATTTAGAAGATGAAGCTTCTGAAATTATTAAAGTTAATCATAAACGTTGGGAGATTGAAGAATGCTTTAGAATTATGAAAAGTGAATTTAAGGCAAGATCAGTGTACTTAACAAGAGATGATCGTATAGAAGCACACTTTACAACTTGTTTCTTGGCAATGGTGCTTTATAGATATCTTGAAAAACACTTAGATAACAAGTTCACCTGTACTGAAATCATACGAGAGTTAAGGGGTATGAATTTTTATGAAATCCTTGGCGATGGCTATATTCCAACTTACACACGCACAGATTTTACAGATGCACTTCATGAGGCTTTTGGCTTCAGAACGGATCATCAAATAATAAAACCTGACTTCAGAACATAAATTAATAACAAATAATGAGTAAATGTCTAATTTTTAACATTTCTCATTATTTTTTTATTTATTAACGCTCACGACTTGTCGTGGTGTAGAATATGATGTATAATATAGTTAGAGGGTTTTTGTGGAGGTGTAGCATGTATATTAGTAAATCTAAAAGACCAAATGGTAAATATTTTATATCAATCGCTAAGGGGATTAGAGATCCCAAAACTAAGAAATCAAAAAAAATTCAGATTAAAGGTTTTGGTACTCATGATTTAGATTCTAAATCAGGTAAGGAAGCTCTTGCTCAAGCTGAAGCAGATCTAAAAGAAATGATTAGACTGGATGAAGCTTCTCAAGGATTTGAAAACTTTGAAGATTTCATTGAATCATTGTCAAAAGATAAGCTTTCTCTTAATCATAAAAACTTAGGTTATCTTCCATACCTAAAAATCTTTAACCAATTGAAATTACCTAACTTTTTTACTAAAATGGTGAAAGATTCTAAACTAGATTATTCCTTTAGTAACTTAATGTTCTATCAGGTACTTGGTAGATTATTTAATCCTTCAAGCAAGCTTGAAGTGGCTTCTAGAAAAGATGATTTCCTATATGATTTCAGTTTTGTGAATAGCGATAACATTTATTCTTCCCTAGATGTTTTTTCTGGATTTAATAAACATAAATCTAAAGCACTAACAGATGGAGTTCAGCTCATAAAAAACATGGAAATCCTCTTAGATACCGTTGATTCAGAGGCTAAAAAAATATTAGAATATAACATTAAAAACACTTCTGATGAATTGGAACAAAATATAGCTACCTATGATAAAAATTTTGAAATGAATGAAAATAAACTTTTCAAACATTTAAATGATCATATAGGAAAGATTATTCCAGATAGAAATATGTCATTAGCATTTTATGACTGTACAACCTATTACTTTGAGTCTTTTGATGAAGACGGATTTAGAGAAAGAGGTATGAGTAAGGATAATAAAAGAAATGAAACACAAGTTGTTATGGGCTTACTAATAGACACCAATGGGATACCTATTTCTTATAGGCTTTTTAAAGGCAACAAACATGAATTACATACCATGGAAGAAGTCATTGACGATATATTAAATAATTACACCATAAAAGAAATCATAATAGTGGCCGATAGGGGCTTAAATTCAAGGGCTAACTTAGAGATGATTCGAGGTAAAGGGCTTAGTTACATTGTAGGTTCTAAGGGCAGTGCAGTTCCTAAAGATTTAAAAGAGAAGAAATTTAATTCATCTTGGAACATAACTTCTAATGCAGAAGCTAAATACAAAAGCGGATATATAACCAGTAAAAGAAAGGTGAGTCAGAATGATGAAACCTATGACGAATTAATCATAAAAAAATATTCAGATGTCTACAAAGAACGTGAGATGTTTAAACAAGAGAAAATGATTGAAAGAGCTAAAAAGAATATAAAGGATTTTACAATCAACTCAACAACTAAATCCAAAAGCAAGTATTATAAAGCAGTAGAAAACCCTAAAGAAAAAATAAACATTGAAATTGATGAGGAAATAATTAAACAAGAGCAAGAAAATTTCGGATATTTTTACATTGTTACAAATAAAGTGGATATGAACCCAAAGAGATATAATGGTAGCTTATAAATCTCTATATAAAATTGAAGAATCCTTTAGAATATTAAAAACAAATTTAAAAACAAGACCAGTATATCACTTTAAAGAACGAAGAATTAGGTCGCATTTTTTAATTTGTTATTTAGCCTTAGTAATGCAAAGAATATTAGAGTATAAGTTAGCAGTGAATAAAGTTGAATTATCTACCTATGAAATAATCAATGGACTAGAAGGATTTATAATAGATGAAATTGATTACAAAGTAGACAAATTATATATAATGTCAGACAAATTACTTAATAGTAAAATAAACAAAGACATATTTAAGATTGAAAAGAATGTTCTGCTAAGTAATGAAATCCCCAATATAATTAAAAAGATGTAGTGAACGTAAAACAACAATAAAAAGTGCTGAAACTTCTATAGACAGACGATTACAGCACTTTTTCTTATGAATGATGTTCCAAAGTCAGGAGATGCACTTCATGAGGCTTTTGGCTTCAGAACGGATCATCAAATAATAAAAAACACACATATGAAAAATATTTTTAAAGATACGAAAAGATAAAAAAATTACGCACTTTTTGGACAAATATATAAAGCTTGTAACCTTCTATTTATAACAGGTTACAAGCTTTTTTTCTTTATTAACTGTCAAAGATGGGATTTTATAATCTATTCAGCGGAATATGAGATCTATTAATATTTTTTTATGGTTATAATAGCTGTAATCGTTGCGATACGTGTACAAACACATCTAACACTTCTCATCAACCTATGTAAAAATGCCCGTTATCTGATCTGTCGTGTCAACTAAACCCTCTCTCAATTAATGAGGTCGACCTGTTCATACGCAAAATAAAAATAGAGCTTTCCAGTCAATTTGCCGGCAGCTATTTTTACAACATTAAGCAGCAAACGCTGGAAAGCCCTTTATTACTGGGGTTCTTGCCTATAATTTTTTTGCCTTTGACATCAAGACAACACACTCCACGTGGGGTGTATGCGGAAACATATCCATACATTTAACTTTTTTTATTTCGTATCCTTTATTTCCTAATTCTACCAAATCTCTTACGAGTGTTTTAGGATTACATGAAACATAAACTATTTGTGGTGCATTAAAGGCTATAATATCTTGAAGAGCTTGGGGATGAATTCCTGCTCTTGGTGGATCTAATATAATAATATCTGGCTTATCTTTTAATTCTTTTATTTTTTCTTTAACATCTCCTGATATAAATGTACAATTGTTTAAATTGTTTAGTTTAGCGTTATTATTAGCTGCTTCTACTGCATCTTCGATCAGTTCTATTCCAATTACTTTTTTCGCATTTTGCGCTACAATTTGACCGATAGTACCAGTTCCACAATAAAGATCAAATACCATTTGGTTATCAGAATTTCCAACAAAGTCCCTAACTATAGAGTAAAGTTTTTCTGCACCAGGGCTATTTGTTTGAAAAAATGAAAACGCAGATATTTTAAATTTTAGACCTAAAAGCTCTTCCATTACAAAATCTTGTCCATAAAGAATTTCAGTTTTATCACTTTGTACAGTGTCAGCTAAATTATCATTAAATGTGTGTAGTAAACCTACTAATTTCCCTTGGAAGTTTGTATTAATAATTATGTCTCTTATTTCATTCATATCATGCTCTAACTGTGTAGTTGTGACTAAATTAATTAGTATTTCTTTCGTAAAATATGCTTTTCTTACTACTAAATGTCTTAAATAGCCTATATGACTCCTACTGTTATAATAAGGAACATTTTTTTCTTTAAAATAATCTAAAATCGTAGTAAGAATCTTTCTAAAATCCTCGTCCATGATTAAGCACTCGTCAACTGTTACTATATCATAATGCCTTCCTTTTTTGTGCATACCTAAAGTTAGAGGTCCACCCTTTTCTTCATCACCAAAGGAAAATTCCATCTTATTTCTATAAGTATAGGGAAGTGGACTCCCTTCAATACCCATCCATTCTTTGTATTCTATGTTAAGTTCTTGAAACAATTTTTTTACTTGATTTTCTTTCATCGCCAGTTGATTTTCGTAAGAAACTGTCTGTTTAAAACAACCACCACATACCCCAAAGTGAAGACAGTTCTCCTCCTGCTCTAATGCTGACCTTTCTAAAACTTCCATAACCTTAGCTTCAGCCTTATTATTTCTTACCTTCGAAATTATTGCCTTAACTTTCTGACCTTTAATTGCATTCTTGACAGATATTTTTGTATTATCTATGTAACCGTAGGCTTTTCCACCAAATTCATTTTCATCTATTATAAATTCTACTATTTCCTTCTTCTTAGGCATATTGATCTCACTCCTATGTAATAACTACTATTAGAATTTGTTCATTATAGTATTTGTTATTTTTTAATATATAATAAAAATAGTGACCCGTTTTTCAAGTCACTATATTATACCCTAAATTTCTATTATTCGCCAACATTTAGAAACTATTTTTTAGCTTTTATAATATATGCTGGTGCTGAAAACTCTTCAGTTCCTTCAAATTTCTTTACAAGTTCTTCTGTCAACTGAACGAAGCCCTTCGTTACATTATCATTATCTAAATCATTTGAACCTTTTATCAAAGTTTGTTTCTTTTTATCTAAAAACTTAGTAGCCAGTTCAGCATCTATTTTCTCCTTAAATTGCTGACATTCTATATTCCTAAATCCAACTATTTTTAAGGATTCCTCTAAATCATTTGGATATATTTCATTAAAATGAGGCATAGCTTTCAACACACTTATACTTTTTATAATCCTAGATCTTTTAGACCAATAACAAAACTCTGTATTGTCAATAGACCATAAGGGCATCTCCTCAGTTATAAGTAGTTGTCCGTCTTTTTTTAATACTCTATACAATTCCTTAAGTGCTTTAAGTACTCTTAAAGGGAACTGATTAACTGAAGACATTGTATAATTACATATAACAACATCAATGGATTCATCCTCAATAAAGTCGAGATTACTTAAATCACCTTTCATTAATTGTAACTGATTGTAGCTTTGTCTCAACTCATCTTCAATTTCATTAAAATGACTATCATCAATATCTACAGATATTAACTTAGTATTCCAATTGTTTTCTAGAATTTTATTAACTATAATCCTAGTTGTATTTCCCCAGCTAGTGCCCCCTTCCAGCACTACTTTATTGTTTAAATCAATCCCCTCCCAAAAAAATCTTTCTGCAGTTACTATTTTATACATAAGATCCCTCCTTTAATGGATTGCTTTTAGATATATATTAATAAATAATTAATACCCCTGATTTACAATTTTTAAATTTTAATTTGAAATAACTCTTCTAATTCTTCATCCGTTAATTCCCTATATTCACCAAGCTGTAAATCCTCATCTAGTTGTAACGGGCCCATAGATAATCTTTTTAAATATTCAACCTTCTTATCTACAGCTTCAAACATTCTTTTTACTTGATGAAATTTTCCTTCGTAAATAGTTAGTTCTATTTCTGATATTTCATCTGATTTTAATATAACTAATTCCGCTGGTAATGTAGTATACTCCTCTTCTATTTTAACTCCTATTTCGAATTTCTTTATATCCTCATCCGTAACTTTTCCTATTACTTTAGCATAGTAGGTTTTTGGTACATGTTTTTTAGGCGAAAGTAACTGGTGGGCAAGTTTCCCATCGTTAGTTAGTAGTAGTAGTCCCTCCGTATCTTTATCTAGTCTCCCCACTGGAAATGGCTCAAATATTCTATGCTCTTCATCTAACAAATCAATAACTGTTTGATGTATTGAATCTTCTGTTGCAGAGATTACTCCATCAGGTTTATTCATCATTAAATATACAAACTCTTTATATTCAATTATTTCGTCTCCAATTTTAATTTCACTTTCATATGGATCAACATGCTTTGAGCTATCTTTTACAACCTTGTTGTCAACAATAACCAAACCTTGTTTACATATTTTCCTTATATCTTTTCTACTTCCATATCCTAAGTTCGCCAATATCTTATCTAATCTTAAGGTTTTTCCCATAATACCCTCCAAAGTGTATAATCCTTAATACTTTTCATTTATATAATTGTCAATTAGTGACCTTCTTACTCCTTCTTTAAATACCATTTCTTCTCTCAATCTATTTACAAGCCATTGGTTCCTAGAGTGTAAAATAATTTTTGGATAGTCTTTAAAAGTCACCTCAAAAAGTTGTTTCTTTAGGTTTTCAGAAGAAACTTTGATGTAGTATGCCTCTACATTAGAAAAATCCAACAATTCAATTGCCTTTAAAGTACTATCATCTTTCTTTCTATAATTATAATTAACCTTATCCATTAAGTCTTTGGTTAGATCCGTATGCTTATCATTTTTTCTCATCTGCTTAGCTTGCAGAAAACAATACTTTGCCATCATATTATAGTATTGGTAGTTAAATATTGCCTTATCAAAGTTATCAATATTTTTAAATGGTTTTATGTCCATTCTCTGTATAAAACTATAATTTTGCTCGATAAACTCCTTCTTAGAAATATCTCCCTTTTTAAATTGTTCTATTAAAGCCTCCCTATGATTAGAAAACTTTTCAAAGAGGTTTTCGCCATGTATGTATCTCAATTTCAACACCCTTTACTGTAAGCAAAAGACCCCATATAGGAGCCTTTATGTAGTCATATTCTATTAACGCTTCTTTAATTTTATTCTTTTACTTATCATACAATATGATAGTAAGATAACAATTGAACTAACAACGTATGCATTTGAACTATAATTTATAGAATATAGAGTCATAAGAGCAACAATACCACCACACATAGTAATCGGTATTCCCATATATACTCCATCAAATTCCATAATATTGTATCGTGCTAAACGGTATGCCCCACAAACTGCAAATAAAAGTATAGCTCCTAGTCCAAAGAAACCTAATTCACCTAATTGAAAACTCCATATTAAAACCGATGGCGCAACACCAAAGGATATTAAATCACACAGGGAATCTAGCTCTTTCCCAAACTCACTTTCAACATCAAATTTTCTCGCTAAACTTCCATCAAAACGGTCCATAAAAGCAGCTAGTAATATTAATAAAGAAGCTGCAACATAGTCCTCCTGTAAAATATTAATAATTGATAAAACTCCAAGTATTAAATTAAAGAAAGTAAACATATTTGGTATATGAGCTTTTACTCGCACAATAATCACCTCAATTCCTTAATATATTTTATCATACTTACGGTTAAAATATTAATGTATTTTGCAAAAACCATCATTACTTTTTATATAAATATAATTGGACATATTAATTATATTTTACTGTATAATGCCAAAAATTCATAGTATTAACTATTAAAAAGTGATATAATTTTCAATGAAAAATCATACCATATTTTTATAAATATAACATTAGGAGGTTTTTTATGCCATTAGTTACTAGTAAAGAATTATTTACAAAGGCATATGCGAATAAATATGCCGTAGGTGCATTTAACGTTAATAATATGGAAATCATCCAAGGTATCGTATCAGCGGCAAAAACGGAGAATGCTCCGTTAATCCTACAAGTTTCAGCAGGCGCTAGAAAATATGCTAGCCCGATTTACTTAAGAAAACTAGTTGAAGCCGCTGTTGAAGATTCAAACTTACCTATAGTTCTTCATTTAGATCATGGTGAAAGTTTTGACATATGTAAACAGTGTATTGATGATGGATTCACTTCAGTGATGATTGACGCTTCCCACCACTCCTTTGAAGAAAATATTTCAATTACTAAAAAAGTAGTTGAATATGCTCATAGTAAAGGGGTAGTAGTAGAGGCTGAGCTGGGTAGGCTAGCAGGAGTTGAAGATGATGTTCAGGTTAGTGAAAAAGACGCTATTTATACAAACCCTGAGCAGGCAGCTGAATTTGTTCAAAAAACAGGTGTAGATTCTTTAGCTATTGCTATTGGTACAAGTCATGGAGCATATAAATTTAAAGGGGAGCCTAATTTAGACTTCGAAAGACTTCAGGAAATTGCAAAGCTTTTACCCAATTTCCCATTAGTACTTCATGGAGCATCAACAGTTTTACCTGAATTTTTAGAGTTATGTAATCAATATGGTGGAGATATACCTGGGGCACAAGGTGTACCTGAAGAAATGATTCGAAAAGCAACTCAATTTGGAGTTTGTAAAGTAAACATCGATACAGATCTTCGTCTTGCTATGACAGCAGCTGTAAGAAAAGAGCTTTTTGCAGACCCTAAAAACTTTGACCCTCGTAAATATCTAGCACCTGCAAGAACAGCAATTGAAGAAATGGTAAGACACAAAATTGTAAACGTACTGGGATCAGACAATAGAATATAATTAGCAAAGTGGGGTTAAGTTGCCCCACTTTATTTATCTAATTTAATTTTCCAAACTTCTATAGTATTTTTCCTTGTAAACCATACAACCAGGATGCTCAGGGTAGTCCCTTAGAAGTTTTTGGATTGTTTCATGCCAAGTTATGTTCATTTCATGAATACTTTCATCAGTTAATAATTCCCTCGTAATTTTAGTCTCCATGTATTCAAATGCCTCTTTCAATTGAGTAAGTTCATCAATAAGTTTTTCCTTATTAATTACTGATTTCTGAACATTATTAATAGTATTATGTAAATAATCATTCAGGTCTCTATAAAACCAGCTTAAATAATAACTGAATACTTCTACTCTATTTTGTGCTTTCATATCTAAATAAGTTCCCATAAAGCTAAATGCTGCCTCAGCAACAGAAAATGACGCTGATAGATCACCCAAATGTTTAATTAGGTCATAATAATCTTCTAGATTAATTGAAACCAATGCCTTGTCTATATGTCTAGAAGCATCATTCTGTCCAAAATATTCAGCCTAACTAACATGTAATTCATATGTATTAATTAGTGTCTTCTCATATCTTTTTATGATTCTATACTGAGGTATGCTGGTTAATAGTAAAATACCTATAATAGCTACAACAATTCCCTTTTTCATAAATAACCTCTTAAGTCTTCTACTTTACACGTAATAAATCAAAGTTAAGATAATCACAAGAAGCAAGACAATACTCTACACCATTATATAGACCCTTAAGTCCACAGGAATAGGACCCCTCTCCATGTAGATGCCCATATATCACTTTCTCTACACTGAATTCTTCTATTATTTGTGTGAATAGAGATGGCTCAAATCTTTCATTAGTTGGTGGATAATGTAGCATAATAATGAAATTTTCATACCCGGCCCTACTAGCACTTTCAATGGATTGTCTCAGTCTATTTGCCTCTCTAAGATATATTTTTTCATCCTGCTCAGTAATCTTCCTATCGTTTGGAGCACTCCAGCCCTTAGTTCCACAAATAGCATATTCACCATAAGGAAAAAAATTGTTTTGAACAAAGTGCATATTTTCGAATAGCTTATTTAATTTAGTAATGGAACCCCACCAGTAGTCATGATTTCCCTTAATGAGGATTTTCTGTCCCGGCCGTTTATCAATCCACTGTAAATCTAATATAGCTTCATTAAGTGTCATAGCCCAAGATATATCCCCTGGTATTAATACGGAATCCCTCTCAGTTACTACCATATCCCAATTTTCTTCAATTTTTTTATAATGATTAAGCCAATGCTGACCAAATACGTCCATTGGCTTATTGTTACTAAAACTTAAATGTAAGTCTCCTATCGCATAGAGTGCCATTTTATCACCTTTATAAAAAATATTACTAATCCTTTAAGTTATAATTCTCTATAATATTGCTTATCTCTTGATCTAATAATTTTAAATCAACTACTTCACTGTTATCCCAAACCCTATTTAATCGTTCTTGAAATTGCTCTACCTCTGTAATTCTTCCAGAAGAACGGAGCAAATATATATTTCTCAATATGTTTGATATAGTTTTAGATCTAACCTCAAACATTTTCTGAGCTAATCTTATTTCATGTCGTATAACTGACATTTCCTGATCCAGCTTGAATGCAGCATCCGCTGCTTTTTTAATCCGCTCTTCAATATGTTCAGGAATATTTTGTTTATACTTATATTTTAAAGAGTGTTCAATAGTAGCCCAAAAATTCATAGCCAAAGTTCTTATTTGAATTTCAGCTAAAATTGTTTTCGGTCCTAAGGCAGTCTGGATTGGATATTTTATTATTATATGATAGCTTCTGTACCCACTATCTTTATAATTATTTATATAGTCCTTCTCATAGACAATCTCTAAATCTCTGCCATCTCTATCCCTTATATAGTCAACAACAGTATAGATATCTTCAACAAATTGACACATTATCCTTATTCCTGCTATATCTTCTATACCCGTACTTATATCTTCCATATCTACGCCAAGTTTTTTAGCTTTTTCAATGATGCTAGATACCCTTTTTACTCTACCAGTTACAAATTCAATTGGTGAATATTCACCTATAGAACGTAGCTCAGTTCTTATACTTTTAAATTTTACTTTAAGTTCTTCTACCGCATTTTCGTAAGGTATTAAAAACCTTCTCCATTCAGTAGCGTGCATATAATCACCCCATATCTTACTAGGTTATGTTATTACTCAAGAGTTATTATAACATTAATTTCTTTAATTAAATCAATTTTTAGTAAAAATAATAAAATTACCCACAACTATGCCCCTGTGTAAACAGGGGCTTAGTTTATATTGCTTGAATAACGTATTTTTTTAGATAATCAGGTAAATCTTTTTCTTCACCAGTAACAGTAATTGTAAAGTTAACGTTATATTTTATTTCGATTTCAGTCAATGCTTTAATAAAATCCTTAAGTTCAGATATATCCTTGTTGGTAAGCTTATATATTCCATCTATGTATATGTTTTCAACATCGTAATTTGATGCGATTACTCCACATATAAAGCCGTATAATCCCGCCTCATCCACAATCTTATACTCAGTAACACTCATAAAGCGTATTCTATAATCTATTTGATACATGTTATTATTATCATAATCTAGAAAAACAATATTGCCTTTGGTTTTCTTTAATGCTTCATTTGCTAACTCTATCAAGGCCTTTGTTTTCCCACCGCCTTCTCTTCCAACAATGAGTTTTATCATAATAAAGATTGCCCCCTTTAATTTTTAGTACTAATACTACATTATATGAAATATTCTATATTTTCAGTATTTTTCCTGCTTTCATTTATTATTTTTAAATAAATAGTTTTTGCCTTGATAGCTTCCTCTTTGGTGCATTATTTCATGGATTTCATCCCTAATTTTCCACCAACTCATATTCCAATTTACAAATAAACTATTCTCCTCTGGAGCTCTACCAATTAGCCTTTGTACCACTATTTCTGGATGTATATTTTCCAAAAATACAATAACACGCTCCATATATTCCTCAACTGGTATCATTGTAAATTCATGATTTTGATGCATATCACCCATAACAGTACCATTAATGATGTACAAAGCGTGGAGTTTAACTTGATCTATATCTAAAACAGATAATATCCTCGCATTTTCAAGAACATCGTCCATATTATCCCAAGGTAAATTTAAAATAAGGTGAACACATATATTGAAGCCATATTTTTTTATTCTTAATACCGCATCTATAAATTCAGATAATCCATGACCCCTATTTACTTTCTTTAGTGTATGATAATTGACGGTTTGCAAACCCAATTCCATAGAAATTGAAACCCCTTTATTAATTTCTACTTCCTTTAAGAACTGTAAATACTCTTCTTCAATAAAATCAGGTCTAGTTGATATTGCAATTTCTACTACATCATCTATTATTGACTCTAGTACATATTTTTTGAATTCATCTATAGGTAAATAAGTGTTTGTATAGTTTTGAAAATAGGCTATAAATTTTTTAGCCTTATACTTTTTAGAAATATATTCTTTATTCTTTATAAGTTGATCTCTAACTGAAATTGTATTACATAGACTTTCGAAACCCGCTCCCACATCTGCACAAAAAGTACACCCACCAATTCCAATAGTTCCATCTCTATTTGGACATGTTAGAGGTAGATTAACTGGGAGTTTGTACACCTTATCTCCATATTTATCAACAAGGTACTTTGAGTAAGTTTTATATAATTCTTTATCTTCCAAAAAATTCCAGCTCACTTTTCTAGTTTGTTGGTATAACCTTTATTTCAACTTTATTGCATAACTTCTTTGATACATCTACTATAATATTGTTTCCTTTAACATTTTCTCTAGACTCTCCAAAAACAATAATATTTACATCATTTTTCTTGCAAAAATCTATTATTGACTTGCTTGTTTCCGATGACCTGATTACGGTCATATCAGCACCAACATTTTTAGATATATCAAATAAATAGTCTAAGGCTTCTCCTTCTTCTGAATTTCCTAGAATATTTAATCCCTTAGGTGCAACATGAACTACATATAGTTTACTATTTTCGCTACTCAACTCCAGTCCGGCTTTAATTAATCTTTCACAAGTCCTTTGTTGAGTAACACAAACCATAATATTATTTTCTCCCATTTAAACTCCCCCTTTATTTTATTTTGGGCAGAAGAGAATTTTATCCTACTCTTATATTATACTACATTTCTTAATTAATTTAATAAAGAGGTTGAAATATTAAAAAATCCTGTAGAGTTTCCTCTACAGGATTTTTATATTATCTACAAACTGCTAGACTACCTCTTAAAACTACTATACCTTCTGGTGCCTTTGGATGTGCTGTTTTTTCCGCAGTAACAATTATTTCGTCATAGTTTCTCCAATCACCTGTAGTTTTACCGTAACCAGCTAATATACCTGGTACACAATCTTTTAATTCAACACAGAAATATATACCTGTATTTCTATCAACTACCCAAGCGAAGTAGCCACAATAATCTTTTCCTAACTCTGATAATTTAGGTAGACCAAAGGTTGTAATCCATAGTGTAGGATCAACTAGATTTATAAATGCTGTACCTCCAAGGGCTTGAATACCTGGCTCAACAGTTAGAGTTACTCTGCAAATTCCTGGTGGAAGTGGAGCATCAGGTACAGGTACACAAATTCTTTGACCTACTTGAATTATATTTGGATCTGCTATTTGTGGGTTTGCATCAATTAATCTTTGTAAGCTAACTCCGAATCGTCTTGCAATTATAAACATTGTGTCACCTGGTTGAACAATATATATTGTTCCACTGGGGCATACTACAGGTGGTAGTGGTGGTACTGGTGGAGTTGGCACTACTGGAGGTATACATATTCTTTGTCCTACTTGGATAACATTAGGATCTGCAATCTGTGGGTTAGCTTCAATAAGTCTTTGTAATGTTACACCCACTCTTCTGGCAATTAAAAATAATGTATCTCCTGGCTGTACAATGTAAACAGTACCTCCTGGACAGAAATCTACCGGCGGCACTGGTGGGGTCACACCTGCTGTAGGAATACATATTCTTTGTCCTACAACTAGTACATTAGGATTGGGAATCTGTGGGTTTGCGTCAACTAATGCTTGTAGACTTATACCGTACCTATTTGCAATTCTAAACATCGTATCTCCAGGTTGAACTGTATATATAAACCCTCCTGGACAAACAACGGGCTCTGGTGTTAATTGATTTATCATTGGATTCATATAATAGGGCATTCCATAATAATACATTGTTATCCTCCTTTCATTGTATCTTACTCAATGCCATTATATGCTTAGGTTACAAATATGTTATTTTTATATTTAAGTAAAAAAAAGAAGCGACCCTTGTCGCTTCAGAAATCACTTAATTATTAATAGTAGCAGTGTATATATAGCTGATATACCAACTAATGTATATATTACTCTAGTTATTTTACCTCTACCAAAAATTTTTTCTATAATATTGAATTTGAACAATCCCATTAGTCCCCAGTTAATTGCACCAACAATCATTAGAATTAATGCAATCCATGTAAACAAAACAACTCCCCCTTTATCTATAAAAAATAATTATATGTTTACTTTATATATATTATTAAATATATTTCCTTATACCACTTTTGTCTCTATTGCATTTTTAATTACTTAGAATATGTACTATAATAATTAAGGGTGATTTACATGATTTATAGAATACGACAGTTTATAAATGGTATTAATGCCAAAATATATAATGAAGATAAAATTTTTATAGAAAAATACTTAAATAATAAAGAACAGGAACTGTTTTACAAGCTTCGATTAAGTGAACAACGCCATAGTC
Source organism: Serpentinicella alkaliphila (assembly GCF_018141405.1). Classification (NCBI taxonomy): domain Bacteria; kingdom Bacillati; phylum Bacillota; class Clostridia; order Peptostreptococcales; family Natronincolaceae; genus Serpentinicella; species Serpentinicella alkaliphila. The sequence goes on along the minus strand of NZ_CP058648.1, from coordinate 1,694,609 downwards.
TTAATGTTGCATATGGCTGCAATAAGGAAATGTCAGCTAATTCTACATTAATTAAAGCTGCACTCCTTCATGACATAGGTAAAATTAGTAGCAATCTTTCAATAATAAACAAATCCTTAGTTGTTATATCAATTGCACTTAAGATTAAAGACTCATATCTACCTATATTTTTAAGACAAGCTCTTAACTATAAGTTAAACCATGGACATTTAGGATATGAGCTTTTAAAAAATTTAGTTTCCGATGAAAAGATGCTTATGTTAATTAAACACCATCACTACCCAGATGATTATATGATACCTGAAATGCAAGTATTAATTAAATATGACGATTTAAACTAATTAAGTATGTTAAAAACCCTCAGTCGTATTAACTGAGGGTTCTGTTCTAATTATCATCATTTCTTGAGGATATATCTTTTAATACGGCGTTTTTGTTTCTCTCTTCTACTTTTTGTATAGACCATTCGTTTTGGAATAATAAAACAGGTTTATCATCCTGATCCTCAACTATTAATGTATCCATAGTTATACTAAATGTATCCGGATCAAACTTCTCTGTTTCAACCCATCTAATATATTTGTAAGGAAGCTGCTGCATTTGAATATCTACACCATACTCATTTTTTAAACGGTATTCTAATACTTCAAATTGAAGGACCCCAACTACACCGATAATTAATTCTTCAACTCCTACATGAGGTCTTTTAAATACTTGTATAGCTCCCTCTTCAGATAACTGGTCTACACCTTTTAAAAATTGCTTTCTTTTCATTGAGTCTTTAGCAAATACTTTTGCGAAATGTTCTGGTGCAAAAACAGGAATACCTTCGTACTTTATTTTAGATGCATCCTGACATAAAGTATCTCCTATATTAAATATACCAGGGTCATGTACACCAATTATATCACCAGGGTATGCTTCCTCTACTACTGCTCTATCCTGAGCTAAAAATTGTTGTGGTTGTGATAGCTTTATAACTTTTTTTGCACGAACGTGATTAACTGCCATACCTTTTTCAAATTTTCCAGAACATATTCTAATAAAGGCTATTCTATCCCTATGGGCAGGATTCATATTTGCTTGTATCTTAAATACAAAACCAGTAAAGTTTTGGGTTTCCGGATCGATTAACCCTAGATTACTTTGTCTAGCTAAAGGCGGTGTTGTTATTTCTAAGAAAGATTCCAGAAAAGGTTGTACCCCAAAATTCGTCATGGCACTTCCAAAGAATACAGGGGTAAGCTCACCTTTTAAAATTTTATTTAAATCGAAGTCATCTCCTGCTATATCTAATAGCTCAATCTCATCCATTAGCTGTTTATGCAGATGCTCACCTAGTAAATCTTTAAAAACCGGATCTGAAACCTCACCTGAAACAGAAGAAACAACTGACTGCCCATGGTTTCCACCTTCAAATAGCTCGATTTGGTTATCTATTCTATTATATACCCCTTTAAAATTACCATCAGTTCCTATAGGCCAATTCATTGGATAAGAACGGATTCCAAGCACTTGTTCAATCTCTTCCATTAACTCAAAAGGGTCCTTACCAGCTCTATCTAGCTTATTAACAAAAGTAAATATAGGTATATTTCTCATTTTACATACATGGAATAACTTTTTAGTTTGGGCCTCTACCCCTTTAGCACAGTCAATAACCATTACGGCACTATCTGCAGCGACTAAAGTCCTATAGGTATCTTCACTGAAATCCTGATGGCCAGGAGTATCTAATATATTTATACAGTAATTATTATAATTAAATTGTAGAACACTCGATGTAACCGAAATACCTCTTTGTTTCTCTATTTCCATCCAATCAGATACCGCATGTTTTTGTGTTTTTCTAGACTTAACTGAACCTGCTAATCTAATAGCACCTCCATAAAGAAGTAATTTTTCAGTTAATGTAGTTTTACCAGCATCTGGATGGGATATAATAGCGAATGTTCTCCTTCTTTTAACCTCATCTATAAATCTATCTAACGTCATACTACTAATCCTCTTTCTTTAATTTAAATTTTCATAACAAATTGATTTTATCTTTTTTTATATCTAATGTCAATTAACATTAGTACTCCAATCCATGACCAAACTCGAATAGCAATCCAGTTGCATCTTTATTCGGTATATCAACTGGAAGTTTACCCTTTGGACTTATCTTTCCTAATATTACTTTTAAACTAGAATTAATATTACTATCAAAATCTCCGTAGGTGGCAATATATGCTTTGGTATGTTGTAAGTACATAATATCATAGGGATTCCCAGTTGAAAACACAACTAGTGGAATGTCCTGCTTATTAGTATAACTAATAAGCTGGTTAATATAATCTATTCTTCGATCTCTATTTCTTAAATTGTTTGTGCCCATAATTATATAATCGGCCTTACTTATCTTGCTCTTTTGTGCTAAGTTTAGTTCTGTACCAGAAGAATAAATTATTGAATCTATAATTACTTTACCATTACCTATTAGCTTATTTATAGCTTTTAATGAATTATCCCTACTTCTAAGATTAGGCGTAATTAAAAGAATATTATCCCCATCCTTAATATTAAAAGGCAAAACATTATTTTCATTTATTAGGAGAGTAACTGAATTATCTGAGATTACCTCTTCTATTCTTTTATGGTCTACACCCCCAACTATGATCTTTCCCTTTTCTATCTTGAATTTATTAGCGTCGCTACTTATATTATTTTGCTTTAAGATGCCATATTTACTCTTTAGCTCAATAATCCTTATGACTGATTCATTTATACGTTCCTCTGAAATATTTCCTAGTTTTACTTCTCTCAGAACTCTATTATATGCCCTTTCTTTATTTATTGGCATTAATATAATATCTACACCAGCATTTATGGCCATAACTACCGATTCTTCTTCATAAAAGTGATCAGCTATTGCTTTCATATTAAACGCGTCAGAAATTACAACACCCCTATAGCCCATTTCTTCTCGTAGTAACTCAGTTATAACCTTATGTGATAAGGTTGCAGGAATAGTAATAGCTTGTCCATCTTTTTTAGATTTAATAGTTGTACTGTCAATTGTAGGAAATGTAATATGGGCAGTCATAATCATTTCTATGCTATTATCTATAGCATTTTGGAAGGGTTTTAGTTCTATGTCATTTAATCTGTCTAACTTATGTCCTATAGTCGGTAAGCCTAAGTGAGAGTCAACATTAGTGTCACCATGTCCAGGAAAATGCTTCCCCACAGCAATTACCCCACTTCTTTTTAAACCTTTCATATATCCAACACCCAATTCCCCAACTAAACTAGCATTAGAACTAAAGGACCTTATCCCTATTATCGGGTTTGTTGGATTATTATTAACATCAAGTACAGGGGCAAAATTTACATTGATGCCTAGTAAACTTAATTCATCCCCTATTAGTTTTCCTGTGTCAAATGCAAAATTTTCTGATGTTGTGGCCCCTATGGCCATATTACCTGCCGTAGTTGTTCCTATTGTTAGTCGGTTTACATTTCCACCTTCTTGATCTATACCAATAAATAAAGGGATCTTAGAATTTTTTTGTATATTACTAGTTAAGTTAACTATTTGCTCAATGCTATGTATGTCATTTTGAAATAGTATAATGCCACCTGTTGGCTGTTTATGTTTATAGCCAGCAGCATCAACGATAAACATCTGACCAACTTTTTCTTCTAAAGTCATATTTTTTACTATTTCATTGGCTATTATGCTGTGTGTCCTATCCGTAACTCTACTGTTACCGTTCAATATTTCATTTGCTGTAATTGAACTCGTTAATGTAAGTATTATTAAAGTTAGTATACTTAAAGAATATATCTTTCTACTTTCCATTTAGCCGTCCCCCTAAAAGAAAAAGATATAGTCTAGACTATATCTTAATTATCTTTATAAGCTTTTATTTAGTATAGATCCTTTGAAATAATCTGTTTTTTTTAAAGCAATACCGATTGGTATAAATAGTGCGGCCCCACCGAATCCTTGAACTAAGTCAGCCGGGAACCCCTCAACTAAAACTGCAACAAAGCTTCCAGTCATAATAGCACCCACAAATAAATAGCCTGTTGCCATAGTTATAGCACCTATAACTAATGCTAGAATATTTCTTAAATTAATTACGTTATCATTATCTTGATCTGCAATTGCTCCAACTAAATAACCCATTAGCCCCTTTACAACTAAAGTTGGTAATATCCATTGTGGATACCCCCATAGTAAATCTGCAAAAGCTGAGCCTATACCCCCAGCAAGAGCCCCTTTTCTTTTACCAAACATAATTGCAGCTAAGAAAATCATACTATCCCCTACATGTATATATCCATTAGTTACTGGAATCGGCACTTTGATCAGCATTGTTGCAACTGTTACTAAGGCCATTAATAACCCTGTTATAATTAAATTATATAATAATTTTCTAGTGTTCATCTTTTCCCTCCTATCTCTCTACTTAATAAATAGTAATAAACAACTAATAATAATATATTATTTTAACACGAATAATCTTCTTAATCAAAGGAATTATATTCTGAATAATTAGATAAAACTATAAAAAATATAAACAACCAGTTACTAATTTACGTAACTGGTTGAAATTTAGCTATTTATTTAAGATTATAAAATAAGAGCTCCTAATATACCAAATATAACTAATGGGATATTGTAGTGAATAAATGTAGGTACACAAGTGTCCCAAATGTGATCGTGCTGCCCATCTGCATTTAATCCTGCTGTAGGCCCTAGAGTACTATCTGATACTGGTGACCCAGCATCACCAAGAGCTGCAGCAGTTCCTATAAGAAGAATTGTTGCTGGTATACTGAATCCGATAGCTGTTGCTAGAGGAACATATATAACTGCAATTATTGGAATTGTTCCAAAGGAAGTACCTATTCCCATTGTTATTACTAAGCCTAATAAAATCATTACTGTTGCACCAATTAACTTAGTTGTCATAACACTAGATACTGCTTGAACTAATAAATCAACTCCACCAGTTGCACGTATAACTGATCCATAACCTGAAGCAACTAACATTACAAAGGCAATGAAACCCATCATTCCGATACCGCTGTTAACAAATTTATCTAAGTCTTTGAACTTAATTGCACCAGATAAAAGCATAATTAAAAGTCCAACCAATGCCCCTAAGGGTAAAGAACCTACTTTAATTTGTATTGCTAAGGCAGCAATGGCACCTACTAATGAAGCATACACTCCAATCATATTAACTGGTGTATCAGTTGTAGCTGCTATTTCTTGTACTACTAAGTCCACATTGTACTCTCTAGGCTTTCTGTAAGTATAGAAAACTGCTATAAGTAGTCCCAATACCATAGCTAACCCTGGAATCCACATAACTTTATATACCATATCAGTAGTTATTTCCATGCCGTTAGCTGTCATCTGATCTCTAATTATGTTGTGAAATATAAGTCCATATCCTACAGGTAATGCTACATATGGTGCTTTTAAACCAAATGTTAAAGCTGAAGCTACTGCCCTTCTATCAATATTAAGTTTATTGAATAGTGCTAATAGTGGTGGTACTAATATCGGTATAAAAGCAATATGTACCGGTATAAGATTTTGTGAAAGTGAGCTTACAGCTGCAATCAGAAGAACTAAAATAAAGCTTTTCTTTTTCATTAATGTACCGACTTTTCTTGTTAATAGCTCAGTTGCGCCTGTTGTTGTAACCGCTACAGCAAAAGCCCCAATTAAAATATAGCTTAATGCCGTTTCGGCATTTCCACCCATTCCACCTATTAAAGTTTTCATTATTTCAGAAACAGGCATACCTGCTAAGATTCCACCAGCTAAAGCTGCAATAATTAATGAAATAATAACGTTTAATTTTAAAAGACATAATACAGTCATAATAAGAACTGATAAAACTACTGGATTAGTAAACATTTTTTTGCCTCCTCATTCTTTAATGCTTCTTTACTTTAATACACTAAATTGATGTCTTGTTTATATTTTCTAATATTTTATCTAGTTTGTCTATAGTTTGAAAAATACACGAAATATTAAAATTATTCTGAAATTTAAGTTTAATCTCTTGACAGTTACAACTTTTACCTATACAATTATAAAAAAATACGATTAAAGTGATGATTAAGAGAAGTAAGTATGTGGTTTATTTAAAGAGAGCTAGGGGTGGTGGAATCCTAGTATTAACGATCGTACTGAATGGACTTATGAGTTGGAGCTGAAATAATTAGTAGGCAACACGGGTTCTCCCGTTATAGAGATAGAATATCGGATATTTATCCCGTATTTGAAAAAAGAGGGTATCATTACCAATTAAGGTGGCACCGCGGTCTATATATAACCGTCCTTTATATGTGTATTTATTTACACATGTTTAGGGCGTTTTTTTATTTTATAAACAATTATTTATACACAATAATTTAAATATAAGAGGAGGAAGTAAAAATGAAAAATAATAATGGATACTTCGGAGAGTTTGGCGGATGTTTTGTTCCAGAGGAGCTAAAAAAAATATTAAAGGAAGTAGAGGAGAACTTCTTTAGATTTATTGATGATCCAAAATTTTTAGAGGAGTTAGCATATTATCAAAAACAATATATTGGTCGAGAAAATCCTTTATACTTTGCAGAGAGATTAACTGAAAATGCAGGTGGTGCTAAAATATATTTAAAACGTGAAGACTTAAACCATACTGGGGCTCACAAAATTAATAACACAGTTGGCCAAGTGCTTCTTGCTAAGCGAATGGGTAAAAAAAGAATAATTGCTGAAACTGGAGCTGGTCAGCATGGGGTAGCCACAGCAACTGTATGTGCCCTATTTGGAATTGACTGTACGATATATATGGGTGAAATTGATACTAAAAGACAAGAACTTAATGTTTTTAGAATGGAACTACTAGGTGCTAAAGTTGTACCAGTTACAACTGGAACAAAAACCTTAAAGGATGCAGTAGACGCTGCATTAATAGATTTTGTGCAAAACGCTGATTCAACCTTCTATTTACTAGGTTCAGCAGTTGGCCCTCATCCATATCCGATAATGGTTAGAGAGTTCCAAAGCATTATCGGAATTGAAGCTAGAAAACAGATCCTAGAGGCAGAAAATAGATTACCAGACTATGTTATTGCATGTGTAGGTGGTGGTAGTAATGCCATTGGTCTCTTCCATCCTTTTGTAGAAGATAAAGAAGTAAAAATAGTAGGTGTTGAACCTGCTGGTAAAGGACTGGATACAGAAGAGCATGCCGCCTCTATATCTAAAGGCTCTGTTGGAGTGATTCATGGGTTTAAGTGCTATACCCTTCAAGATGAAAATGGTGATCCTCTGCCAGTTCATTCAATTGCAGCGGGTTTGGATTATCCTGGAGTAGGCCCTGAACATAGCCACTATCATGCTTCTGGCAGAGCAGAATATGTTTCTATTACAGACCAAGAAGCTCTTGATGCCTTCTTTTCCCTATCAAAAACAGAAGGTATTATTCCAGCTATAGAAAGTTCCCATGCTGTAGCCTATGCAATTAAGCTAGCTAAAGATCTTCCAAAGGATAAAATAATTATAGTCAATTTATCCGGTCGTGGAGATAAGGATGTTAAGCAAGTAAAAGAGATGATGCAAAGCAAATAATTAATGGCAGGGGATTTCTCCTGCCACTACCTTCTTTACTACATTGTACTTAAATCTATATGACAATAACCATTTGGGTTTTTTTCAAGATACTTTTGATGGTACTCTTCAGCTGGATAAAAACTTTTTAATGGTTCTATCTCAGTAACAATTTTTTTATCATATTTCTTCTGTTGCTCTTCTTTAGTCTTTATAATAGTTTTTAGATCTTCTTCGTTTATGTAAAATATTCCAGTTCTATATTGAGATCCTATATCTGGCCCTTGTCTATTAAATACAGTCGGATCAATAATATTCCAAAATTTATTTAAAAGTGCCTCTAAACTTATTATATTTTCATCATATTTTATATAACAAACTTCTGCATGTCCTGTAGTCGAAGTTTTTACATCTTCATATGTAGGATCTACTAAGTCTCCGTTAGAATATCCAACTAAAGTTTCGACTACCCCTTTAATTCTACCCATATATGCCTCAACACCCCAAAAACAACCTCCTGCTAATACTATTTCTTTCAATACAAGCTCCCCTTTCTGTTTTATTTAATTAAAGAAAGGGTGTTACCACCCTATCTTTATAACTGTTACCATCTATTGTCCTGAATTATATCTATGGTTCCTAGTACGACATGTGCTAACCCAAATCCTATAATACCTGCTGCAACTAATGGCATTAACTTGTCACGATCCATTCTGTCACCCATATCCATATTGTCGTCAGCCATCGTTAAAGTTTTTAATGCTATACCTGTTGCTGTAACACCGGTACCTAATAGAGCTGGAATCACGCCTTCTCGCACAAAATCCCTCCTATTCAAAACTAGTTACGTACAGTTACAAATATATTTTGTCCACTGTTAATTTATATATTCTAATACGTTATAGGAATATATTATCAATATAAGTATATATTTTCCACTATTATTTTATAATTTTTAATATTTACGAAACTCTATTACTAATTTGGCTATAGTACAGGCTATAATAAAGACCCTTTTGTTGGAGTAATTGTTGATGAGTTCCTTTTTCAGCAATTTTACCGTCATTTATAATTAAAATTTGATCCGCATCTTTTATAGTACTTAGTCTATGTGCAATAATAAGACTTGTTTTATCTCTCATTAAGGTATTCATTGCCTGCTGAATTTTTATCTCTGTTCTAGTATCAACACTACTTGTTGCTTCATCCAATATTAATATAGAAGCCTTAGCTAATATTGCTCTTGCAATAGAAAGTAATTGTCTCTCACCTTGACTTAAACTATTACCCCCTTCAGTTACTAAAGTATCATATCCTTCTGTCAGCTTTAATATAAACAAATGCGCATTTGCAAGCTTTGCAGCCTTCCTAACTTCTTCATCCGTAGCATCTAATTTTCCATAACGAATATTCTCCATAATAGTTCCTGCAAATAAATAGTTATCTTGCAGAACCATACTTATATTATTTCGTAGATTTTTTCGAGTAATTTTATTTATATTACAACCATCGATTAATATTTCACCAGAATGCAAATCATAGAATCTCATAAGCAAATTTACTATTGTTGTTTTACCTGCACCAGTTTCTCCTACTAAGGCTATTTTTTGACCTGGCTTTACTATAAAATTAATATTTTCTAGCACTATCTCTTCATCCTTATATGCAAAGTTTACATTTTTAAATATAATTTCACCATTAACCTTATCTAACTCTACTAGACCTTCCTTTAAATCTTTTTCAGAAGTTTCATCAATAATCTCAAATACTCTTTCTGCCCCAGCAATTGCCGATTGAACCATATTATATTGATTAGCGATTTCAGTTATCGGCCTAGTAAATATTCTTGAGTAACTTAGAAACATTGCAATTGTACCTATTGTGATAACTCCTCTAGCACCCATTACACCTCCAACTATAGCCACAATAGCAAAACTTAAATTATTGGATATATTCACAAGTGGAAGTATAATTCCTGAATATATTTGTGCCCTTACACTTGATTTCCTTAGTCTTATATTAATCTCATTAAACTTTTCAATAGACTTTTCTTCTTGTGCAAAGGCTTTTATTACTTTTAGACCAGTTATATTTTCTTCTATATGACCATTTAAATTGCCTAGCTCCGTTTGCTGTTCACTAAAATAATTACGAGTACGATTTGAAATTATTTTCGTAATTATTATACCTATTGGTATAGTAATAAGACTTAATAAAGCTAGTATTGGATTTATTATAAAAATAATTACCGCCACACCTAATATAGTTATTATACTAGTGAACAATTGTATCGTGCTTTGTGTTAGAGAGTGATTGATATTTTCAACATCATTTGTTAATCGACTCATAAGCTCCCCATGGGTTTTTAGCTCAAAAAAGCTAAGGGGTAAGCTTTGTAGCTTTTCAAATATGTCCCGTCTAATATTCCTTATTGTTTTTTGTGAGATATCAATCATTATATACATTTGAAGCCATGTTAAAAATGTACTTAGTAGGTATGTAGCAGTCATAAGAAATATTAAATTTCTTAACCTAGTGAAGTTAATCGATGCCTGGCCTAGTTTAATACTATCTATGGCTAAGCCAATTAAATAGGGTCCGGCTAGCCCTAGTAATGTACTTAGTACGACTAAAATAAACACTAAAAATAGTTTCGTATTCTTTCTTCCTAAATATGTCCATAGGCGTCTTAGAGTATCTTTTGAGTTTTCCGTTTTTGTTTCCGGGTTAATTAGTCCATTTATATTAGAAGCCATTCGACGTATACTATTCTCCTTTGGACCTTCCTTCCTCATCTCAATTAACAGCCTCCCCTATTTGTGAGTTGTATATTTCTTTATAGATTGCTGAATGCTCAACTAGTTCTTTATGACTACCAATACTCACTATGCTTCCCTGTTCTAAAACAACGATTTTATCCGCTTCTATTATGGAACTTATTCTTTGAGCAATTATAATTTTAGTTACATCTGAAAGTTGCTCTTTAAGTGCATTTAGAATTTTCACTTCCGTAATCATATCAACTGCGCTGGTACTATCATCTAAAACTAGAATTTTCGGTTTTTTAAGTAATGCTCTAGCAATGGAAATCCTTTGTTTTTGCCCTCCAGATAAATTCACTCCTCGTTGGCCTAAAACTGTGTTATATCCTTCAGTGAACTTTTCAATAAAATCATGGGCTTGAGCCATCTTTGTCGAATATATAACTTCATCCATACTAGCATTTTCTCTACCCCAAAGAATATTCTCCACTATAGTTCCTGAAAACAAAATTGGTTCCTGCAATACCATACTTATATTTTCCCGCAGTTGTTTTAATGGAATGTTTTTCACATTATTACCATCTATCAGAATCTCACCACTGGTTACATCATAGAACCGAGCTATTAGATTAACTAATGTAGTCTTTCCAGTCCCAGTTGATCCAATTATTCCTAGGGTTTCTCCAGATTTAATATTTAGATTAATATTAGTCAAAACCTCTTTATTTTCATATTTAAAGTACACATTTTTGAAGCATATGTTGCCATGAATTATAAGTTTTTCATTAGTATATAATTTATTATCGTTGATACTTGGTTCGGTTTCTAATACCTCTATCACCCTGTCAACAGAAGCCTTTGCCCTAGATGCAAACATAAGCATAAAAGCCACCATCATTAAAGAAAATAGTATTTGTGTCATATAATTTATAAATGCCAGTACTTCTCCAACCTGCATATTTCCTAAATTTACTTGTACCCCTCCGAACCATACCACTGCCACTATACTTAAATTCATAAGTAGTATCATAAGTGGTAAAATTATTGCAGCTAATCTTGTTGCTTGTATCATGCTATCCATCAATTCTTCATTTGATTTATTGAATCTTTTCTTTTCAAATTCCATACGCATAAAAGCCTTTACCACTTTAACTCCAGCTAAGTTTTCTTGAATTACGCTATTTACTTTATCTAGTCCTCGTTGGACCTTTTTAAACATTGGAAAAGCCTTTCTCATAACAATTACTGAAACTAATCCAATAACAGGTACTATGAGGACCATAATTAATGCTAACCTTGCATTTATTCTAAAAGCAATAGCCAATCCACCTATTATAAATATTGGTGCCCTAAGTACTATTCTGAGGGATGACTGAATTACATTTTGCAATAACACTACATCATTAGTCAATCTCGTAATCAGTGATGATGATTTAAAGCTATCAATATTGGTAAATGAAAATGCCTGTATATTTTTAAATAAATCCATCCTTAAATCAGCACCATAATTTTGTGAAACAAAACTGGCGCAAATAGTGCTTCCCACCCCACCTAAAGCTCCGATTATTACAACTCCAATCATAATTGCTCCAGTACGCATAATGAATACAATGTCTCCAGTTTTAATTCCATAGTCAACTATAGATGCCATGAGTAGAGGCTGTATTAATTCAGCTGAAACTTCAAATAACATAAGCAGCGGAGCTAATATTACTAATTTTATATATGGTTTTAAGTAAAAAATCAACTTTTTCATTCATATAGCCTCCCTTATTGTTGCACTACATGAATTATATTGTCCTTTAATAACTTTTTTAAAACAAAAAAATAAACCCCTGGGTCAAAATAATATGACCCTAGGGTTTAAATTATATCTTTACTTAAAGTATTAGCTCATCCTTAATGCTATTTGATTTATTTTTAAATAAATATAGTAATATTACAGCTACTATAATGAAACTAAGTACAACTATATAATTAAAGTATTGTCCAAAAATTGTATCACTTCCATAGTTGCTTACCATTACGCTCGTTATATTGTAGGTTATATGCAAAATAATTGGGGCCAAAATAGTTTTAGTTTTTACAAATACTACACCTAAAAATAGTCCTAATAACGTAGCGTATATCATTTGTATAGCTCTCATATGAAATATGCCGAATAAAACCGCCTGTACTATTACTACGGTTCTAGTGGGCATATTTGCTTTTAGCTCATTAAAAATCAATCCCCTAAATATTATTTCTTCTATTATTGGTCCTACTACACCTACACTGATTATAAGTAGTGCTATATTAGCAGAGTATATACTATTAGAAAATTCCTGAAAGGAATCCATATAATTAGTTAAAATACCTAAATATCTTATTAGGCCTACAATATATCCATTTATAAATAAAAAAGTAAACCCACCTAAGGCAGATATGCATATATCTTTCAAGCTTATTCTTTCAAAGGTACAACATTCAATAAAGTTTTTCTTTCTGTTATTGCACAATCGATAATACAATAATATTGAAAAAAATGCTGAAAATATTATGGCTAATAAAGTATTTGTGGACAGCATCCGATCTAAGTTTTCTGTGAATATCTCTTGTTCTAATCCACCATACTTTATACCAAACATAAAACTAACGACAGTAAGATAAATTAGTTGAAAGGATAGATAAATACCCATAAATAAAAAGCTTGTTCCTATAGCCCTAAGTTTTTTCATCATCATGTTATCCTCTCTTAGCCTATGCTAATCTAATAATTCAATACCATTATCTATAAATTTAATCTTTCCTTCTTTAAGTAGTCTACCAACTGCTCTTTTAAAAGCATTTTTACTCATATTTAATTCTAATTTAATTGCATTGGCATCACTTTTATCATTTAAATATAGTATTCCATTATTATTTTCAAGCTTTTCTAAAATTAGTTTGGAGTCTTCATCCATTTGTAGATAAGCCTTTTCTCTCATACTTAAATCTAGTTTTCCATCTTCCCTAGCCCTTACTACCCTAGCTTCGATTCTTTCTCCAACTTTATAATCCCTAAATACTTCACTTTTTGGAATTAGACCATAATATGTATTATCTACAGCCACAAAGACACCCACATCTTCATTTACTTTATATACTATACCTCTAACCCTAGCATCTTCTTTGTATGGTGCGTCTTCCTGTAAATATTTATATATATCCATAGTTGCACATAATCTTTGACTTTTATCCAAATAAAGCGCAACTAAATACTCCTTACCTACTCTTACACGAACAGTTTGCTCGTTAAATGGTAGCAGTAAATCCTTTTCTAAGCCCCAGTCCATAAAAGCACCTATTTTTGTTACATCCACAACTTTTAAATAAGCTAATTGACCTAAGGTTAGCTTAGGCTTATTTACAGTAGCAATTAATCTATCCTCTGAGTCCCTATAAACGAAAACCTCTACTTCATCTCCAACCTCTAAATCGCTATCAATCTGATTGTTTGGTAAAAGTATATCGTCGCCATCTGAATCTTCTTTAGAGTTTAAAAACGCTCCGACTGAAGTCATTCTTAATATTTCTAGCTTTTGAATTTTTCCTATTTCTATCATAGTTCACCTTCTTTTCTTTATTGTATACTCTTAATATAATACCATATTTAAGCAAAATTTAAACTTGTTACTATAGTATTTGTACATTTACTTCTTAAAAAACAAATAAAAAGAACTTTAAGCATTTTTTTGAAGTGCATAAAGTCCATTAAATTTAATTCCCTATCTTTTCTCTAGTTTTAATGCAACGTCCTTTAACATGTCTCTTATTTGCAGATTATATGGACATCGAGGCTCACAGGCACCACATTCTATACATTCAGAAGCCTTATGAGGTAAGGCGTCATATCTTGATTGTGCCCATTCTGTTAAATCGTATCTCGTGAAATACCCCTCCATTAAAAATGCAGCTGGTATATCTATTCCTTGAGGACATGGTAGACAATATCCACATCGTCTGCAGAATTTTGTTCCTAACTCTCTTTTAATTTTATCTATAGCATCTTTCTCATCCTCAGATAATGGAATGTAGTTAATTCCAGCATTTAGATTTTCCTCTACTTGCTTTTCTTCATCCATACCAGGAATTACTACTGAGATATTTGGATTTTCAAGTATGTATCTAATAGCTAAATTTCCATTATCTAGGGCTCCACCAGCCATTGGTTTCATAATTATAACGCCAATATTCTTTTTTGCTGCCTTTTTAAATAAAGCCTCCCCCTGACTTTCAACTATATTATATGGAAATTGAATAGTTGAAAAATAATCAGTATCAAGGGCATAATTAATTAAGTCGAAGTCATGACTTGTTATGCCAATTTCCTTTACAAGGCCTTGCTCTTGTGCTTCCTTTAATGCTCTATAAGCCCCGTCTGGTCCCATTATTTGATCTAATTGCCCCTTAGTCTTTACTAAGTGAAATTGATACAAATCTATAACACCACAGTCAAAATTTTTTAGACTGATTTCTAGGTCTTTTTTCATAGCATCATAAGTTCTAGACATAGATTTAGTAGCAATAAAGCATTTTTTATTATGGCCCTTTAAAGCTAGTCCAATTAGTCTCTCACTATCTCCATAGGCCCTAGCACTATCAATAAAATTAACACCCTTTTCAAGTGCCAGTTTTACTATTGAAACAGCCTTATCCTCTGGAAGTCTTTGAATCGGAATGCCACCGAAACCTATTACACC
Source organism: Serpentinicella alkaliphila (assembly GCF_018141405.1). Classification (NCBI taxonomy): domain Bacteria; kingdom Bacillati; phylum Bacillota; class Clostridia; order Peptostreptococcales; family Natronincolaceae; genus Serpentinicella; species Serpentinicella alkaliphila. The sequence continues at coordinate 1,679,517 of NZ_CP058648.1, read as the reverse complement.
TATATCAAAATTTGTTTTTCCTAAAGTTCTTTGAATCATTTCATTGCCTCCTTATTAATCCTATGTAAACATTTTACATATACAATAATTTTAACATCTTTATTATTCTCTATACAATGTCAATCTTCCTGCCTTTTTTCTTTTTAAATAGAAGTTATAGTACTAGCCCTAAATTCATAATAATCATAGGAGAGCATTTATTGGGGGAGTTAAATATGATTGTAATAATTTCTAAAAAAAAATTCACTTATGCAATAATAATTATACTAGTTATAATTGTCATATTCGCAGGATTAATGTCCTATCTACATAGGCCTACCTCTATGTCATCATTTACTGAGTTAGATGAAGGGTTACAAAAGTTTTTAGATGCTAAAATAAATGAGATTTTTGAATTTAGAAATAGTGTCTTATTAAAAGCTGATACTGAAGGATTAGACGAATTATATATTAGGACAGAACAAAAAAGCTTATGGGCATATGAGCACGAAATAAAAAAAATGAAGTATTTACATAAATGGTCAGAAAAACAAGGTGTACAATTTCATGATATAAACTCTCATATTATAATAAGATCTGCTCAAGCGAAAAATGAAGGCTACACCCTTAATCTGCTTGTTTCAACGGAATATATATATAAATATGAAGACTCTCGTGATACTAATTCCTTTAGAATTGGTACTTATCATTCTATTGACTTAATGCCCCATGAGGAAGAAGGTTGGATTATTAGTAAAGAATGGTATACGGACCCATTTGCTGATTCCTTGGAATTAGATGATATAAAAAGTAACAAAATTAAAGAAACTATCCATTCAGGGACGCCCAAAGATCTTTCCAACCTTAATGAAAGAAGGGTAAAAGCTGTGGAGTACGTAGATATGTATAGTGGAGCCGCAAGTCTTCCTAAGTATGGATTTAAATATAATTCTAAATATAGAAATTATAATAGTCTTGGTGGTGACTGTGCAAATTTTGCATCACAAATGCTATATGAGGGGGCGCAGTTTAAGAAAAATCGAACTTGGAATTATGAAAGAGGGGCCGGGAGTAAGTCATGGATAAATGCCCATGGTTTTAATGACTATATGTTAAATAGCGGAAGAGGATCTGTAATTGCCCGTGGAGCCTATGCGGAGGTACTAGAGAGCACATATAAATTAATACCAGGTGATTATGTTGCTTACGAAAAACAAGGGAAGGTAACCCATATATCTGTTGTAACCTCAGCTGATTCAAAGGGCTATGCCCTGGTAAACTCTCATAACTCTGACAGACATAGGGTTCCATGGGATTTGGGCTGGAGTAATAAGGGTATAAGATTCATTTTAGTGAGAGTAAACTATTAGTTAATAGTCGATATTTTTCATTAGCTCACTTAATTCACCACTTGTTAGATTTCTCCATTTACCTATTCTAAGGTCGCCTAAATGTATATTCATTATCCTAATTCGTTTAAGCTTTACAACCCTGTAATCAAATTTTTGGCACATTCTCCTAATCTGTCTATTTAGCCCTTGTGTTAGGATAATTTTGAAAACGCGATCACTTATGGCAGTGACTTTGCAGGGTTTTGTTTTAGTACCTAAAATGTTAACACCCTTAGCCATACCCTCAATAAAGGATTCAGTTATTTTTTTATTTACTGTTACTATGTATTCTTTCTCATGGTTATTTTCTGCCCTTAAAATTTTATTTACTATATCCCCATTATTAGTCAGTAATATTAAGCCCTCAGAATCCTTGTCTAACCTACCAATTGGGAATATTCTCTCTGGGTGATTAACGAAGTCTACTATATTACCTTCAATATGTTTTTCAGTAGTTGAAGTTATTCCTACTGGTTTATTAAGGGCTATATATATAGCTTTTTTCTTTTTACCAGTTTTATTATTATCTATGTATACTGTATCCCCAATCTCTACAATACTACCTACTTCTGCTATACCCCCGTTTATTTTAACTCTTTTAGCTTCAATTAACTTATCTGCTTCTCTTCTTGAGCAGAACCCTGTTTCACTAATATATTTATTAATCCTCATAAAAACCACCCTTATATATTATAATTATATATATTATTAGACTATTACTTAGAAAAATTCATTTTAAAAGCTTATGCAAAATGCCCATGGTGTCCCATGGGCTATATTATTGAATATACTATTTATTAACTAAATGACAAGCTACTGAGTGATCTCCGCCTACATCTATTAACTCTGGTTCAAGTCCAAAGCATTTATCCATTACATATGGACATCTTCCTGCAAACCTACAGCCATTTGGTGGGTTTATAGGGCTTGGAACATCTCCTTCAAGTATAATTCTATTCCTTTTCTGTCCAATTTTAGGAATTGGTATAGCAGATAATAGTGCTTGTGTATATGGATGTAGTGGGTTCTGGAATATTTGCTTAGATGTAGTTATCTCTACAACTTTTCCTAAATACATTACTGCAATTCTATCACTTATATGCTTAACAACACTTAAGTCATGAGAAATAAACATATATGTTAAGCCAAGCTTTTCTTGTAAGTCCTGCATTAAATTTAATATTTGTGCCTGAATAGAAACGTCTAAAGCAGAAACTGGTTCATCACAAACAATAAACTTTGGATTTAAAGCTAATGCTCTTGCAACTCCAACTCTTTGTCTTCTTCCCCCATCTAACTCATGGGGATATGTGTTCACTAGTCTTTCACTTAGCCCAACTAATTCCATTAACTCTACAACTTTTTCTTCTCTTTCCTTTGGTTTATACATATTGAATATTTCAAAAGGCTCACCAATTATTTCTGAAAGACTTAGTCTTGGATTTAGTGAAGCAAATGGATCCTGAAACACAATTTGCATTTCTTTTCTAGCATCTCTCATTTGTCTTTCGCTATATTTTCTAATGTCTTTTCCTTCAAATAATATTTCACCATCAGTTGCTTCAATTAATCTTAACACTACTCTACCCGTAGTAGACTTACCACAACCACTTTCCCCAACTATACCTAGGGTTTCACCTTTCTTAATTTCAAAGTTTACACCATCAACCGCATGTAATAACCCTTTCTTAGTTGGGAAATATTTTTTTAGATTATTTACTTTTAATAAAGTTTCCTTCATAATCTTCCCCCCTATTTTCCAGTAGCTACAAGCCCTTGATATATTAAACATGAGATTTTAGTACCATCTTCAAGTTCAACTATATCTGGCTCCCTAGTTTTACAAATCTCTTGAGTATGAGGGCATCTAGGATGGAATGTACATCCAGTAGGAAGATTAGTAGGGTCTGGCATTGTACCTCTAATAGGATTTAGCCTATCTACCTCTTCATCTAAACTTGGAATAGAACCAAATAGTCCCTTAGTATATGGATGCTTTGGCTCAGTGAAAAGTGCATTAACATCTGCAAATTCAACAACTTTCCCTGCGTACATAATTGCAACCTTATCACACACCTCAGCCACTACACCTAAGTCATGTGTTATTAGAAGCATTGAAGTTTTGAATTGCTCCTTTAACTTTTTCATAAGTTCGAGAACCTGCGCTTGAATTGTAACGTCCAAGGCTGTAGTAGGCTCATCGGATATTAGTAACTCAGGGTTACATGATAGGGCCATGGCAATACCAACCCTTTGTCTCATACCACCACTAAATTGATGTGGGAACTCTCCAGCTCTTGCCTTTGGAATACCAACTAAATCTAGCATTTCTTCAGCTTTTATAGCAGCTTCCTTTTTATTTAGCTTTTGATGAAGTGCAATGGATTCTGTAATTTGAAAGCCTACTGGCATTACAGGATTAAGAGATGTCATAGGGTCTTGGAATATCATAGATATTTTATTACCTCTAATTTTTCTCATTTCTTCAGTTCTTTTAAGAAGCAAATCTTCTCCATTAAATAATATTTGTCCTTCTAATATTTTTCCAGGAGGATTCGGTACTAACTGCATAATTGATAGAGCTGTTGTAGTTTTACCAGCTCCTGTCTCCCCTACTAATCCTAAGGTTTCACCTTTTCTTAGGTTAAAAGAAAGGTTTTCTACTGCTTTTACAGAACCATCCTGAGTTTTATATTCAACTCTAAGATTCCTTATATCTAAAATTACCTCTGACACGGTTTATTCACTCCAATCCCAATTATTGTTTAAGTCGTGGGTCCAATGCATCCCTTAGACCGTCACCTAAAAGGTTCAATGCAAATATTGTAATCATAATTGCAAGACCAGGAAACGTAGCAACGTGTGGTGCAGTTCTAATTAAGTTTCTACCACTTGACAACATAGCTCCCCATTCAGGAGTAGGTGGTGTAATTCCTAATCCAATGAAGCTTAGCCCAGCGGCAGAAAGAATTGCCCCTGCAACCCCTAAGGTACCCTGTACAATTATTGGTGCCATTGAGTTAGGGATGATATGTTTTGTTATAATTCTAAAATCATTTGCTCCAATAGCTCTTGCTGCCTCAATAAATTCTTGTTCCTTTATAGTAATAACAGAAGCCCTAACAATCCTAGCATATGTTGGAACGGAGCTTATACCAACAGCAATCATTACCTTTATTAGCCCCCCACCAAAGGCACTTACTATTGCAATAGCAAGTAAAATCTGCGGAATGGCTAGAAATATATCCATAAATCTCATAATAGCATTATCTAATTTTCCACCATAGTAACCAGCTAAAGCTCCTAAAGAGCCCCCAAGGATAATTGATATGCCTACAGCAACTAAACCTACTTGTAAAGATATACGGGAACCATGAATAACTCTACTTAACATATCTCGACCTAAGTCGTCAGTACCTAAAATATGTTGACTATTTGGTGGTTGATTAATATTTCTTAAGTTTTGATCTCTGTAGCTATATGGTGCTAGTTGGTCAGCAAAGATCGCTGTAAATACAATAATTAATAATACTGCTAATCCAAACATAGCCATTTTATTTCTTCTTAAACTTCTCCAAACCTCTGCCCATTGGCTTCTTTTTTTATGTTTTTTAGGGGCATTAGGTTGAATGACTGTAGTAGTTTGTTTTTCAATTGTAGTTTTCATCATATACCCCCCTTATTTATATTGAGCCTTTATTCTAGGATCTAAAAACGCGTAAAGAATATCAACAGTTAGGTTTACAAGACTGAAAGCTAGTGCAATTAATAATACTCCACCTTGAACTACAAAGTAGTCTTTTTGTCTTATTGCATCAACCATAAGTCTTCCAACACCTGGCCATGAAAATATTGACTCTGTTAAAACTGCCCCACCTAAAAGATATCCAAACTGCAAACCAATAACTGTTACAATTGGTATAAGTGCATTTTTAAGAGCGTGTCTATTAATAACAACACTTTCTTTTAAGCCCTTAGCTCTAGCTGTTCTAATATAGTCCTGTCTTACTACCTCAAGCATACTTGAACGTGTCATTCGTGTAATTATAGCCGCTGAACTTGTACCTATGGTTAAAGCAGGCAAAATTAAATGTCTAAATGTACCATAGCCACCTGAAGGCAGCATACCTAATGTTACTGAAAATAGTAATATCATCATTAACCCTTGCCAAAAGTTAGGCATTGAAACTCCGATTAGGGCAAAAACCATACTTACCATATCGAAGACCGAGTATTGCTTGGTTGCGGAGATAATTCCAATTGGAATACCTATAAGAACAGCTATCAATACCGCAGCTGCAGCTAATTGTAATGTCGCAGGAAACCTCCCCATTAATTCGCTTGTAACTGGTTGTTTTGTTACAAGTGATCTACCTAAATCCCCTTTAAGGGCATTTTTTACAAAATTAAAGTATTGCTCATGGAATGGGTCATTAAGTCCCATCTGTTCTCTTAAAGCTTCCACTTCCTCTTTTGGTGCTCTTTCTCCTAACATTACCTGAGCTGGATCACCAGGTGTAAAATACATAATAGTAAAAACTACAAATGAAACTCCCAGCATAACAGGTATTAGTAATAGTAATCGTCTCAGAATATACCTATGCATACAATTTCCCCCAAATTCCGTATTAATTGAAAATTGGGTCATTATGCATGACCCAATTTATTGTTATTTAGTGTCTTTTAATTCAATGTATTACTTATTGTAAACTTTATATAATTTGTGATGTCCTGCTATATGAGGTCTAAAACCTTCAACATAATCTCTATGAGCATTAAGTTCATCTCTAAATGCTAGGAATAGTAATGGAGCTTCATCTACTACTATTTGTTGTGCTTCATCATATGCTGCAGCTCTATCTGCTTCATCAGCACTTGTTTTACCGATATCTAATAATTCATCAACTCTAGGGTTAGAATAGAATGATCTATTTCCAGCATCACCAAATTGACTAGAGTGGAATAGAGAGTAAAGACCGTAGTCTGCATCTCCAGTTACCGCAACCCAACCTAATAGATACATATCATGCTCACCTAAAGAAGTTCTTTGTAGATATGGAGCAAACTCCATAATTTCTATTGCTACTTCAATTCCAACTTGGGCTAATTGCTCTTGGAAGATTTCAGCGTACTTAATTCTTATTGGATTATCATTTGTCCAAATAGTTGTTTTGAACCCGTTTTCAAATCCAGCTTCTGCTAATAATGCTTTAGCTTCTTCTAAATTTTGAGCGTATCCTGGTAAATCAGTTTTAGCAAATGCAACATTTGGTGCTAAAGGACCTTTAGCTACAGTAGCATATCCTTTGAATGCAACTTCTGTTGCTAACTCTGTATCTAAAGCTAAAGTAATAGCTTTTCTAACTCTTACATCGTTAAATGGCGCTTTGTTTGTGTTAAAGCCCATAAAGAACGTTGTTAATCCATCTGTTTTAAGAGCAGTAATTCCCTCAGTGTTTTCTAAGTTCGGGAAATCATCTGGACCTGCATCATAGATAACATCTACTTCGCCTGTTTCTAATGCAATTGCTCTTGGAGTATTTTCTGTAATAAATCTAAATGTTACAAACTTAGAAGCAGCTGGTCCCTCATAATAGTCTTCAAATCTTTCTAACTCGATAGAATCTCCAGAGTTCCATTTAATAAATTTGAAAGGACCTGTTCCAACAGGATTTCTTCCATAGTCAGCACCTGATGCTACTACAGCTGATTCATTTAAGATTGCTGTTGCAGTATGTCCTAAATGAGTTATAAATGGTCCGAATGCAAATTTTAAATGAATAGTGAAGTTATAATCATCTTCAACTTCGATTCTATCCACTGCATTTAATAAGAATGCACCTGGTGATTTAGTTTCTGGCGCTAACATTCTTTCAAAAGTAAATTTAACATCGTTAGCTGTTAATTCTTCACCATTGTGGAATTTTACACCTTGACGAAGTACGAATTTGTACTCTGTTTCACTTACCATTTCGTAACTTTCAGCAAGTCCTAAATCTAAAGATAAATCTTCATTTTGTTCCATTAACGTGTTGTATAACTGTTTCATAACTCTTGATGAAGCCTGGTCATTAGTCGCATGTGGGTCTAATGATCTTGCGTCTGACATAGTAGCTACAACTAGTGTATCCTTATCAGCTGCTTTTCCAACTTCAGTTGTTGCAGGTTTGCTACAGCCAGTTGCAAATGCCATTACAACTAAGCATAAAGCTAATACTAAAACTATAGTCTTTTTCATTTTTTTAAAACCCCCCTTAGATAATTAATGCTTGTTCACTTTCACACAAACAATCCTATTTTAATCACCAACATTTTATTACTGAGAAAAAATATAGGCGATAAAATAACTAATAGGCGATTTGATAATATTCTGAAATATAATCAAGCCTATACTCTAATATACCAATAAAATTAGTAAAATGTCAATCAAATTATACGCATTTTTCAATATACACAGCATATTCATACTATCCAGAATATTAAAAATATTGCATCAATTTTTCAAAAAGTAAAATATATCCTGAGTTTATAGGTTCAAAAACTAAAAAGATAATAAAACACTTGAATTTCAGGTGTTTTTTTATTGGAAATTTTGGAAATAATCGTTGTGTACTTCGATGTACTGTGATATAATAAAAGAGGGTGATTTTATGTTTATTAGAGTGACTAAGAGTCCTACAGCTAAGTATAAAAAAGTATATCTTGTTGAAGGCTACCGTGACGAAAATGGTAAATCTAAACAAAGAATTATTAAATGCTATGGCAATCTTGAAGAATTAGAGGCTAATGATCCGGATATTCTACAAAAGCTAAAAGATTCTGCTAAATTGATAACTAAAAACCAAGTAAATCTAACATTGAACCTTAGTGATAGTAACGATGATATGGAAATTGATAAGAACTATGGCTACTTTTTTTCTTGAAAGACTCTATAATGAGCTTAGTTTACCTCAGTTTTTTAAATCACAAATGCGTAAAAGAAAGCATGTTTTTGACTTGAATGAAGTTTTTCAATTGCTTCTATATGGAAGAATTCTGAAACCTGCTAGTAAAAAATCAACATTTGAAAATAAAGATGAGTATTTCGAATCTTTTAAAGTAACTATAAATTCTATTTACGAGTCTCTCTCTCTAATGAAGGATATTAAAGAAGACCTACAACAACATCTTCATCAACAAGTTTCACAGATCCACGGTAGAGATACTTCACTTGTTTTCTTTGATGTAACTAACTATTACTTTGAATCAGACTTAGAAAATAATCTTAAAAAAGTTGGTATCTCTAAACAAAAAAGAACAACGCCAATCGTACAAATGAGTCTAGCAATTGATAGAGCAGGCCTACCTGTTGGGTATGATCTTTTTCTGGTAATACCCATGATAGTACAATGCTTATTCCTGCCTTAAAGAATATGAAAAATAGATATGCTCTTGAGAGAGTAATTCTAACAAAGAGACAAAGCTCTAAATAGTGGTAAAAACCTAGCTTTTCTTGTAGAAAACAATGATGGTTACATAGTTTCACAAAAGGTAAGAGGTCTTGCTCTAAGACATTTATAAAAGAAATTCTTAAAGATGAAGGCTACGTTTATAACTCTACTAAAACTTTTAAGATTAAATCTTTCTTCAGGGAAAGAAAAACTAATAACGAAAATGGTGAGGAAATTACACTCAAAGAAAAAGTTGTATCTTTCTGGGCCGCCGATTATGATGCTAGAGAAAAACACAAAAGAGAAAAATTAGAAGAAAAAATTCAAGAGTATCTTGAAAATCCTTCGAAATATAAAGCTTCTAATCGTTATGGTGTAAAAAAGTATTTAAAAGAAATAGAGATAGATACTTTTACAGGTGAAGTGGAAGATAAAAAAACGCTCTTAGAGTTTGAAGTCGCTAAGTACGAAAGAGATGTGGCCTTAGATGGGTATTATGCTCTTGTTACCAGTGAGCTTGAAATGCCTGATGAAGAAATAATTGAAAGGTATAGAGGTCTTTGGAAGATAGAAGAATCTTTTAAAGTTTTAAAGTCAGATTTAGAAGGTCGTCCTGTCTATGTTCGAAGAGAGGATAGAATAGAAGGACATTTTCTTATTTGTTTCGTAGCATTATTAATTTCGAGAATTTTAGAGAATAAACTCAAAAACAAATACTCTATTAAACGAATACAAGAGTCTCTTAGAAATGCGACGTGTAGATTTATTACCAATGGAATCTACTCACTTAATAAACAAGATGAAATTTATAGAGATATCGAAAAATTATTTGGTGTTTCTCTAAATTACAGAAATATAAGAATCGAGCAAATTCGTTCTTATAGGAAAGAAATAGTTCACAACATAAAAAAATAAAAACAAATCAGCTATGACCTAGTATTTTTAAGGTGTTTAGCTGATTTTTTGTTCTTGCAACCTATAAACTCAGGAGCATATTCATACTATCCAGAATATTAAAAATATTGCATCAATTTTTCAAAAAGTAAAATATATATATATTGTACTATATATATGGATATACCTACCAACTTGAAGCAGTTAATTATCATCATTGTACCATAAATGTATAAATATAGTAATAATAAAAATAAAAAGTGGTTGCCTTTATTCAGACAACCACGATTTATTATTTAATTTTAGTTCCTATGCTAAAAATGCACTTAGCATCCAAATAGTCTTTTCTAATTTTGTAAGCTTTTCTACAGCTAGACCAACAGTAACTTGATCATCATATTTTTCTGCTTGTTTAATACCTTTTCTAAGTTCGTTTGCCATAAAGCTATAGTCATCTAGTAAAGAGTTACAAATTTCTTCACTAGTATACTTTTTGCTAGGAGCTTCTTTTAATTGTGCTACTTCTAAGTATTCTTTCATTGTTGCAATAGGTCTATGTCCTAATTGAAGTATTCTTTCAGCAACTTCATCTATTTCTTCCGCAGTGCCATTATAAAGTTCTTCTAATTTAGAGTGAATTTGGAAAAATGCTTTTCCTTCAACATTCCAATGAAAATTATGAAGCTTTGTATAAAGCACATGTAAATTAGCTAAATAAATATTTAAACCATCTGCTAAATCCTTTGCACCTTGTTCATCAATCCCTATATTTCTCATACTATATATCCTCCTTAAATCATATATTATATTTTTTACATTTAATATAATACCCAAGAGAGAATTATATAATCATATTATTTTACTAATCCATATTTAATTTTTATGTTTTAGATAAAGCTTTGAAGATCACAATAGGCAAATTTTGAGAAGAATATATTTTACTAATACAATAATTTACTCTAAGACAAGAGTATTGTTATTTAATCATAGTTAAACGTAAAAAAGAACCCTGATATTCATCAAGGTTCTATTTTATTCTACATTTTAAATCCCATATTTCTAATCACTTCTTTTAAATAATCCATTTTTTCTTGAGTAGGCTCCAGTGTATTTTCTAACTTATACTCTATGCCTAACTCATTCCACTTCTTCACACCCATTGTGTGATATGGTAATAATTCAACCTTCTCAATAGTTTGAAATGGTTTTATCATATTCACTAGCTGCTCTATATCAGCCTTTGTGTCATTTATTCCAGGTACAATAACCTGTCTAATCCAAAGGGGAGTATTTTTTTTATTAGCGTATTTTAATAGGGCTAGTGTATTATCTATTTCGTATCCTGTTATTTCTTTAAATTTCAAAGGGTCAGTATGCTTTATATCTAATATAACTAGATCCGTGTAGTCTAATAATTTCTTTACATTATCGTTAAAAATACATCCAGAGGTGTCTAGTGCAGTATGAATTTTGTTTTCTTTTAGTTTCTTAAAAATTTCTGTGCAAAATTCAGATTGCATTAAAGGGTCTCCGCCAGAAAGAGTTACCCCTCCCTTATTTTTAAAGTAAGGAGCAAACCTTTTTGCTTTTTTTACAATCTCATCACTGTCCATTTCACTTCCCAAACTATAATTCCAAGTGTCTGGATTATGACAATATACACATCTCAAAGGACACCCTTGCAAAAATACAATAAATCTTAAGCCTGGTCCATCAAGTGCACCCATTGTTTCTATTGAATGTATTTTACCTAACATAATGTTCTACAGCCTTTCGTGGAATGTTCTACTTATTACCTCTAACTGCTGTTTCTTAGTCAATCTGTGGAAGTTAACGGCGTATCCAGATACTCTTATAGTCAGGTTTGGATAATTTTGTGGCTCTTCCATAGCTTTTATAAGTTTACTTTTATCTAAAACATTTACATTTAAATGATGTGCATTTTGTCCAAAATATCCATCCATAATAGATACTAAATTGTCAATTTGCTCGTCAAGATTTGAACCAATAGCCTTTGGAGTTACAGTAAACGTACAAGATACCCCATCTCTACAGTTCTCAAAAGGTATTTTAGCTACAGAGTTTAACGAAGCTAAAGCCCCCATTTGATCGCGATTGTGCATTGGATTAGCTCCAGGTGCAAATGGTTCACCACTTTTTCTTCCATCTGGTGTAGAACCAGTCTTTTTACCATAAACTACATTTGATGTTATAGTAAGAATTGATAATGTGTGTTCAGCATTTCTATAAGTTTTATTTTTCTTTAAACTCTTATCAAAGTCCTTAACTACATTTACAACAATATCATCAACCTTGTCATTATCGTTTCCGAATTCAGGATATTCTCCCTCAACTTCAAAATCAACAATAATACCCTGCTCATTTCTTACTGGTTTTACCTTTGCATATTTTATTGCACTTAAAGAATCCCCAACTACAGATAAACCAGCTATACCAAAGGCCATAAATCTATGAACATTAGTATCATGAAGAGCCATATGAAGCTTTTCATAAGCGTATTTGTCATGCATATAATGGATTACATTCATAGTATTAACATAAGTCTTACATAACCAATCTCTATAATAATCAAATCTTGTCATAACTTCGTTAAAGTCTAAATACTCACTCTTAATTGGATCCATCGTTGGTCCAACTTGCAACCCAGTCATTTCGTCAATACCGCCATTTAAAGCCATTAATAACACCTTCGGAAGATTACATCTTGCTCCAAAGAATTGCATGTCTTTACCCATTCTCATTGCAGAAACACAACATGCTATTCCATAGTCATCCCCATATATCGGACGCATTATGTCATCATTTTCGTATTGAATTGAATCAGTTTCAATAGATACTTTACTACAATATCTTTTAAATCCTTCAGGAAGCATTTGAGACCATAGAATTGTAATATTAGGCTCTGGAGCAGGTCCTAAAGTATATAGTGTATGAAGAAATCTAAAGGAACTCTTAGTTACTAATGGAGTACCATCTTCACTGATTCCACCAACTGATTCTGTAATCCACATTGGGTCCCCAGCAAACAATTCGTTATAGTCAGTTGTTCTTAATTGTCTTGCCATTCTTAGTTTTAATACAAAATCATCAGTTATTTCTTGAGCAGTTTCCTCTGTTAGAATTCCTTCTTTTATATCTCTTTCAAAATATATGTCTAGGAATGTACTAATTCTTCCAATTGAAAGAGCTGCACCATTCTGTTGCTTAATTGATCCAAGATATGCAAAGTATGTCCACTGAACAGCTTCCTTTGCATTCATTGCAGGGTTAGATATATCAATACCATATCCTAAAGCCATTTCTTTTAATTGCTTTAAAAAGTCTATTTGTTCATGAAGCTCTTCAGAAAGTCTTATGTTTTCCTCATTCATTTCCATTTGACCTAGAGCTTTTTTATCTTTTATCTTTTCTTCAATTAATTTATTTACTCCATATAAAGCAACTCTTCTATAATCTCCAATTACTCTACCTCTACCATAAGCATCTGGTAGACCAGTAATTACTCCACTTTTTCTAATCTTTTTCATTTCATCTGAATAAACTTTAAAAACCCCATCGTTATGAGTTGTTAAATATTTAACGTTTTCTTCCACACGTTGACCCACTTTATAACCATAGGCATCACACGCTTGTCTAGCCATAGTTATACCTGCAAAAGGGTTTACTCCTCTAGTTAAAGGACTATTCGTTTGGAAACCTACAATAATTTCATTATCTTTATCTAAATACGCAGGAGCATAAGATAATAGAGATGAAACCGTATCAGTATCGATATCTAAAACTCCGCCCTTTTCTTGTTCTAAAGCATATAGCTCATCAAACTTCTTTTTCATTTTATTTGTTCTGTCTGTAGCCTTCGCTAAAAATGTTTCATCACCTGTGTAAACGCTATAGTTTTTCTGTATAAAATCTCTTACATTAATTGTTTCTTGCCAGTCTCCGCTAACAAAGCCTCTCCACCAATTATTAGTCAATTTAAAGCCTCCCTTTATAGTTTATATACTGATTAGAAGCAGAACTATTATCCTATGCCGCTACTAATTAACTCTTACTAAATTTTGAACTTTTTATAATTATTTCATATTAATGCATAAATTTTTATTGTTATTAACTTTCATACAAATAAAAAAATAGTTTTATATAAAACTATTATAAGGTTGGATTAGTTTGATGTCAAACCTTTTTTATAAAACTTATGACAAATTATGACACAGATTTATATCTTGTCTATTTACCTAACAACTTGTACAATAATTTAACACATTCTTGCGCAACTGACTGAAGCAATATCTTTAGTTACTGTAACATTTTCTTAATGTAAATGCAATGGAAATCCATAGAAGTCAATAAATTAATGTCTTTTAAAGTGAAACTTTTTATTAATTAGATCAAATAGACAAATACATTACAGACAATATACGGGCTTAATAATACAATAGAATTTGTAAATAATCTGAACATAGTATTTGAGAATTTTTTGAATTGTTTAATAATTCACAATATTGTGTACATGCGTTTATGCAGTTCCAGATATTAATTTACACCCAATACTTATACAAAATAAAAAAATCTAAGGATTATTATGTTTAAACCCTTAGATTTTTTATGTATATTTATACATTTTCTAAAAGAAACCTTTTACTAATAATATAAGTCCAAATATAGCTAACGGGACTCCTACAATTCCACCTACTATTGTCAAACAAAGGACTCCACCAATAATCATTAATAGTAACCCAATTATTATCGCTATCAACCTGCCAGTTAATTTAAATACAAGCTCTACAATATTTAGTACTAATTTAAATGGAAATAGTAAAATATTCATCCCCAACCCCCATACTTAATTCTTTATATAATTTTTATTTTCTTAATTTCTTTATTTGATTTTGCAGATATTTTAAATCATAATAATCAAAATCTTGTCCACTTACAATTATTGCTTTGTCATCTATTCTATGTCTTATTGTTAGAAATCGCTTTTCATCTTCATCTTCTATTTTATCTATGGTTCCATAGGGCTCAAATTTCCATTGTCGTCCCTCTTGGAATATAATGTAGTTCATATTACCTTTCTCTAATTCAGGTTGCAAGGCTTCAGCTAATTCCTGTATTCTCATCTTTTTTCCTCCAAGTGTTAAAATACTAAATAAAAGGTTTATACTTACTTATAATTTTTTCTGCTGCTTTAATTCCATCTACTGCTGCGGAAATAATCCCACCAGCGTAACCTCCACCTTCTCCTACAGGATAAATTCCTTTCGTACTAAGACTTTCCATTGTATCCCCATCCCTATCAATTCTTATAGGCGCAGAGCTTCTAGTTTCTACTCCTGTCATTATCGCATCATCAACGGAAAAGCCTTTTAGTTTTTTATCCATTTCAACAATGGCTTCTCTCATTGACTGAATAACATAGTCAGGTAAACAGTATTTTAGATTTGTCATTTTTACTTTCGGTAAATATGATGGTCTAACTTCCCCTACCTCTTTTGAATCCTCATCTATAAGGAAATCCTTTACTAATTGGGCAGGTGCTGTATAATTCCTACCGCCTAATTCATATGCAGCTCGCTCCCATTTTCTTTGAAACTCTACTCCTGCTAAGGGATGTTTACTTTCAAAGTCCTCAGTATTAATTTGAATTAGCAAGGCACTATTAGCATTAGCTTTATCTCTAGCATATTCACTCATTCCATTAGTAACAACAGTCTCAAGTTCTGAAGCTGCTGCTACAACGATTCCACCCGGACACATGCAAAATGTATAGGCTGCCCTTCCATTTGTACATTGGTATGTAAGTCTATAATCTGCAGCACCTAATCGTGGATGCTCTGAATGTTGTTTATATTGTGAAGTATTTATCAATTCTTGAGGATGCTCTATTCTAACTCCTATCGAGAAGGGTTTTTGCCTAATACTTATTCCTCTTTCATATAGCATCTCGTATGTATCTCTGGCACTATGTCCTATGGCTAATATAATCTGCTGCGCCTCGATCTTTTCTGTATTATTTACTACTACTCCTGTAATAGCGCCATTTTCGATTAGTATATCCGTGACTTTGCTATTAAATCTTACTTGTCCACCTAGCTCTATAATATTCTCTCTAATCCTTTTTACTACATTTTTTAATATATCTGTTCCAATATGTGGTTTATATGAATATAATATCTCTTCAGGGGAACCGGCTAAAACAAACTCCTCTAACACCTTTCTACATCTAATATCCTTTATTCGTGTTGTTAGCTTTCCATCTGAAAAGGTACCGGCGCCACCTTCTCCAAATTGAACATTGGATTCAACATTGAGTTTGCCTTCTTTCCAGAATCTATCTACATCCGCTGTTCTCGTATCAACGTCTGCTCCTCGCTCTAATAATATTGGTTTATAACCTCTTTGTGCCAATATTAAAGCCCCAAACATCCCTGCAGGACCAGATCCAATAATTATCGGTGAGTCTTTTAATTCTTTTCCTCCTGATTGTACATCCTTATAGCTAACATCTGGACTAATTTTCAAATTTTTGTTTTTACTTAAGACCTGTGCTTCATTTTTCACAACTACATCGACTATATATACAAAATAGATTTCATTTCTTTTTCTAGCATCAATAGACTCTTTATAGATTGAATACTCAATAATATCCTGATGATTTATCCTTAACTGTTTTGCAATTTTATTTTTCAGCAAACTAATATCTTCATCTATAGATAGTTTAACTTCATTTATTCTTATCATATGTATATCTTCCCTCCAACAAGCTTTCTTAACATTTCTAAGCTAGTGATTAATAATAAATCATAATATTTTCTTTCTTAGTAAAAAACTAATTCTTATATTTATACAGATAGTTTAACCTAAACAATTATATATATTTTTTAGCAATATTAACTTAACATTTTAATGAAAAATTTTCAAGTGTAGTTCTATACAATTAATTTCAAAAGCAATGGCAGGGTGACTATTGAAAATACAGTAGTTAAAAACACAATTACAGTGGCATAATCTTTTTCCTTTTTATAGCTTTCCGCGAAGATAGATGTCATAATAGCAGATGGCATTGCTACGAGAATTACTAGAGTATTATTTATTATCGAAATATTACTAATTAATAGTAATAAAAAGTAAAGTATTAGGGGCATAACAATTAATTTTACGATAACTCCATAATATACAGTAATATCCTTTATATAGTTTTTAATATCAACTTCTGATAGTATAACTCCTACTATTATCATAGATAGAGGGCCGGTTATGCTACCAATAGCATTAACGCTTAGTAGTAGCATATTAGGTAGTCTTATATCAACAGCCATAATTATAATACCAATATACACAGCAATAATATTAGGGTTCAAAACCACCTCTAATATGGCCTTCTTAATATCCTTGTTACTCACCTGCTCCTCTACTTTATTTTTAAATAATATAACTCCATATGTCCAAATGAATATTGTATAAAATATTTGAAATATAGAACCGTATAAAATTCCTTCCGACCCATATACTGCATTTAATATAGGGAATCCAATATATCCTCCTGACTTTAGAAGATATTATGCCCATTAAATTTAATAGGAATCTCTGAGGATTGCTAATGAAGCGGTTTTCAGAGATCTTTTTATTTGTAAAATTTTAATATATTTTGTCCTGTTATTTCCTATTATTTTCTTTCCATTTATACTTAAAAATGGTATAATAGGAATATAAATAATTATTCAGGGGGAACAGGTTATGTACGTTGCAATAACAGGTTCAGGAAAGGCTCGTGTAATTCAATTTAGAGAAGATACTCGCATTCCGGGAACTAATCGCAAGAAAACTCATGTTGTAAAAACTATTGGCAACTATGAACGTATGCTTGCAGAAGATCCAGATATTATTGCAAAATTAAAAGCCGAAGCAAATTTGAAATTACTAAGGCAAAGAAAACTTCTACTGCACCTTTAGCTCTTGAAGTACCCGTTATGGATATTTTGTCTCCTACTGATGTTGTTCCTTCCTATAACTTCGGTCATGCACTAATCAACCAACTATGGAGTAATATGGCCCTTGATAACTTCTTTGAAGTTAGTTCTGGAAAGCGCAATGCAAAGACTGTGGCCCAAGCACTTTATTATTTAATTGCTCATCGCTGCGCACACCCATCAAGCATTAATCTAGCGGCTTCAGAGCAAAAACGTTATGCTGGAGTACCAATTCTGGGAAACGATATATTTTATGATGTTTTAGACGTTCTTGCCGACCAAAAAGAAGCCGTGGTAGCCCATTTAGCAGACTTTTTTCAAAAGAAAACGAACCGAAAAGAGTCTGAAGCTTACTATGATGTAACGACATATTCCTTCGAAAGTACCAAATGGGGCGAACTTAGAATGTTTGGATTTTCAAAAGATCATAAAAATAATGAAGTTCAAGTAGTAATGGGGCTTTTGATGGATAATAACGGCATTCCAATAACATTTGAGCTTTTTCCAGGGAACACAATGGACCAAAATACTTTAGTACAATCTGTTGAAAAACTAAAAAAGTTATATGGGTTAGAGAAGATTACCGTGGTAGCAGATAGAGGACTTAATAGTGGAAGTAACTTAGAATACCTTATCAAAGGTGGACAAGACTTTGTAATTAGTTATACTTTGAAACGTTCTAAAGAACGATTCAAAGAAATGGTTTGGGATGAAAGTAACTGGAATAACACTACAGATCCAATGAGTGGTGAAATCATATATCGCAGTAAGGTTGTTAATCAAAATATAGAAGTTAAAGTTCCTCTAAAAGAAGATGAAATTTCAGAAATTGGCAAACGGGGTAGGCCTAAAAATATAGAATTGAAGAAATACCAGTAAAGATTCATCTGACATGGTCGTCTAAACGCGCTAAAAAAGATAACCAAGATAGAGAAAGAATGCTTGAAAAATTAAAAAAGAAATTGGATAAGCCATACCAATTAAAAGCAGCTCTAAGAAGAGGATGTAATCAATATCTTGAAATGGAATTAGATACAGAGGGTTTGGAAATTAGATGAAAATAAAATAAATGAAGCATCACGCTATGATGGTTATTATGCAATAATAACAAACAACCTAGAGTTAAGTACAGAAGAAGTAATGAAAATATACGGGGGACTTTGGAAAATAGAAGAAAGCTTTCGTATATTAAAGACAGACCTAAGAGCTCGTCCAGTATTCGTGTGGAGTGATAATCATATTAAAGGGCATTTTACAATGTGCTTTCTATGTTTATGTATTTTACGATATATGCAATACCTTTTATCAAGTGAACAAGGTAGGCAGGTGTCAGTGGCTGAAATTATGGAAGCGATAAGAGAACCACTAGTCTTGGTTCAAGGCAAGTTTCCAAAAGTTGTTGTCACACCTACACGAATTTCTCAATCTTATCTTGTCTTAGCTGAGATACTAAAATTATCTACACTAAAAAGTAATATGACATTAACGAAGTTCAGAGCTTGCACAAAACTTGATTTATCAGTAAATCTTAAATAATAGGACAAGTATAAAGCGGTATAAATGTTTATATATTAACGTTTATACCGTTTTATTCGCCTCTAAGTTCTAAACTCAGGATATAACTCCATATGTCCAAATGAATATTGTATAAAATATTTGAAATATAGAACCGTATAAAATTCCTTCCGACCCATATACTGCATTTAATATAGGGAATCCAATATATCCTGTGTTAGTAAATACATTTGAAAATTGTAATATTATTTTTTTATCCTTTTTTATAGGTATTAATACTAAATACGAAACTATACCTATAAAAATAAAAGTTACAAGGCTATACATAAAAGCCTTTATTACATTTGACTTTACTGATTCATCGTATGTAATAATAAAAGAAGAAATAATTAAAAATGGTAAGGTTATCTTTAATAAAATATCCGTTAGTCCCTTGTTTATATCATTTGTAATAATTCTTTTCTTACTAGAATAAACCCCCACTAGCATAATTACAAATAGAGATAATACACTATTTATTATCGTTAACATATCCATACCAAATCACCCTCTTATATTGATTGTAGAAATATATTCATAAAGCCCCTTGGATACTACACATTTTCTCTTATCGTAATTAGTATATGATACAGTTAAAAGATGGTATAATAAAAATTAAATACTATTATAAGGAGTTTTTATAAATGAGAAGAAGGAAAAAACCTGGATCAGTAGAAAAACTACTTTCATTCACTGATTATTTATGTATAAAACCTGAGGAAAATAAAGGTAAGTGGAAAGAGTATTTTAACACACCTCAAAACATACATGTGGAGTTTGGTACTGGAAGAGGTCAGTTTATTACTACACTAGCTGCTGAAAATCCTCATATTAATTATATAGGTATAGAAATAAAGGAAGAGGTTTTATTAAAAGCTGTCCAAAAAGCTTATGAAAAAGCCCTATCTAATATTGTATTTCTTTGGTTTGACATTAACAAAATTGAAGAGGTTTTTGACAAAGAAGAATTAGATAGGATATATATTAACTTCTGTGATCCATGGCCTAAATCAAGATGGGATAAAAGGCGACTTACCCATAGAAACTTTTTAGAAAAATACAATTATATTCTTAGAGAAAAAGGTGAAGTGCACTTTAAAACTGACAATGAAAAATTATTTGAGTTCTCATTAAATGAATTATCATTTTCAGACTTCCAATTAAATAATATAACATTCGATCTACATAATAGTGGAATAAAGCATTTAGTTACTACCGAATATGAGGATAAATTTTCTTCAATGGGTATGAGAATATATAGATGCGAAGGTAAAAAAAGATTATAATACATTTGTAACTCATAATAATAAATACATTTTCAAAGAGGTGGAATACATGAGTCGTGTTGGAAAAAGAATTAAAGAAGAAAGAGTAAAAAAAGGAATAAGCCCAAAACAATTAGGACAAAAATGTGGTGTAGCTGAATCATATATTATAGATATTGAGAGCGGAAAAAAAATTATTAACGATAAGCTTATTTCTCAAATATCAAAAATTCTAGGTGTTAATTTAGATGATAACATTATTGATGAAGCACCTATAAAACAAGAAAATAATCACACAAAAAATGTCAATGTTCAAAATAAATTATCACCTATAAAACGTACAGAAGTTGAGCCTCTACCCCAGTGGGAACTAGCCTTCTCTAATATTATTAAAGAAGTTCCTATTTTTAATATTGAATTAACAAATATTAAGGGAAATAAAAGCTTCCCAATAATTGATAAGAAAGTGGAAGGCTATAACCCTGATAAATTGATCTATGTAGAAGCACCTGACGATAGCTTAAGTCAATATAGAATACATAAAGGAGATAGATGTCTTATCTATTTAAATCAAGAAATAGTAAATGGTGCATTCCAGCTTGTAGAATTTGATAAAACTAAAAGTATTAGAAAAATCAAAAGAATTGATGGAAATAATATTCAATTAATAGATGGCATAAAAAATGAAAAATCTGTCGTAAAAAACAGTAAAGATATTAAAATTCTTGGAAAAGTAATTAGAATAGAAATAGACTTAATTAAATAATTTTAAGAACTAGGTTAAACCTAGTTTTTTTACACCCATAGTAGACCTAGGACATATGTATCAAAATGATTTTAGGACTGTCCTCTATTAATATAGCTATTATATAATTAACTTAGCAAACAAACTAATCTTAGGAGGACAACAAATGAAGAATACTGTAGCTAAAACACTTATTATCACTTTAACATTATTGCTTATAATTCCATCAACAGTTTTTGCTAATAATGGGCGCGGTAACGGTGCTAACAAGAAGGGATATCCCCCAGGTTCTCAAGGACAAAGGAAGTCAAATATCGTTCGTCAAGAACAATCAACTGAAGAAGTTATCGTTCTTACCCCGTTAAATAATTCTTTAATAGAAATAACCCTAGAAAGTTCATTAATACAAGATGGAAATCAAGAGAAATCTTCAGATTTACATAAAAAAGAGGAAATTAAAGATAAAACAAATAAGATTATTAAAGCAAAGTTAAAAAACAAGGAAAAACAGCAAATTAAAAAAGAAACTAAAATTAAACATAATAACGGCTTAAATGGTCTACTGAATGCATTAGAAAATGCCAGAAACACTCCGGCCTTCTCTGTAATTTCTCACCTTATAGAACTAAGGGGTGGTATGGTTGAAGACATTGTAGATTCAAAGGACGAAGTACTACTAAATGAAGATGAGAAAACAGAAAATGTCGTAGATAAAGATAAAGAAATAAAAGTAGAAAATACAAATATATTAGAAGATGAGGAAGTCAACTTTAGGGCTGCTGTTTTAGAGGCTCTGGAATTGAGTGAAGAGCTTGATAAGGACTTAGTTTTAACTTTTGAGAATTACGTAGTATTATTAAGGACCTTACTACAAATTTAATATACATTTTGAGTGGGCGTTTACGTCCACTTTTTATTTTTTGAACATAGCATTTCATTACTTTAATAATAGCGATTATTTATGACATACTAACATTAGATAATGTTTGTATAGGAGAATGCCTATGTTTGGTATTAAAAACTTTAAATTTAGTAGAGATCTCTGGGTTCTACTTTCTTCAATATTTATTATTCATATAGCAGCATATTTAATAGTTCCAATATTCCCAATAATTTTAAAAGCAAATAAAAGTCTGACCGCTAGTCAAGTCGGTATTGTTATAGGTGCTGGTTCTTTATTTATACAATTAGGTAGTATTATTTCCGGATTAATAAGCCATCGTTTAGGTAACCACCTAACTCTAATTGTAGGTAATCTTTGTCAAGCCATAGCTCTAATTGGATTCGGTTTAACAAATTCATTTCATCTATTAATTGTCTTTTCTGCAATAAACGGTGTTGGTACTGGTATATTTATCCCTACAATAAAAGCTGCAATTTCTTATGTTGCTACAGAGGGACAAAGAACTACAGCATTTTCATTAAGAGGTGTAGCAGCCCACAGTGGAACCGCATTAGCGGGGATTTTTATTATCTTTACCGCTACAAACCGAAACTTTTTTATAGCAAGTATTATTTATCTCTTTTTAATGATAGGATCTTGGATATTCATGCCTAGAGATTGTGGAAATGAACCTTGTCCAACTTTAAGCTTACATTCTTATTTAACAATCTTTAAGGATAAACGTTTTCTATTATTTAGTTTAGTGTCTGCACTTATTTGGGCTTTACATACTCAATTAGGCATATTATTACCTTTAAGAGCTGACGTAGTCTTAGTAAATACAAACCCTTTGGGTATAATTTGGACTATCTCAAGTGTTTTTGTTATTGTAACTCAGCCTTTTATTTCCCACAATATCTTAGAAAAGAAACCCCTTAGTTTTTCCATGTTTTTCGGTGTATTTTTTCTAGGAATTGGCATAACATTAATAGGATTTGCGAATAATTTTTACTTTCTATTAATCTGTTCTTTAGTATTCATTATCGGAGAAATGTTTGTAATGCCCGTTTTAGACAGTATTACTAGTTCAATTTCTGACCCAAAACTTATTGGAGTATATTTTAGTGTAGCGAATTTTGCTTCTGGCGTAGGTGCAGCTATAGGGAACTTTGCAAGTGGCAGAATGATAGATATTTATGGCATTAAAGGATCTTTCACCCCTTGGTACATCATTTTTGGATTCGGAATATTCCTAGCACTTTTATTAAGACATCCTTTTGTGAAATCTTTATCCGAGAAAAAATCATAACCAAATTTAATATACCCTTATAAAAGCCTCCTTTTACTAAATAACTGCAATTTGTACACATATATTTTGCAATAATATGTAATTTTTACTAATAAAAATTATTATTAAGGATATACTATTATATACTAAAACGAAAGGATGGTGAAAACCATTAACCTAGCAGGTTACTTTAATAATATAAATAAGGCAGAAAAAGCTATCGCAGAGTTAAAAAAACACGGAATTACAGCATATCTAGATCTCAACGATAAGAATATGCAGTATACAAATGGATTCACTAATTTAGCAGGAACTAGCATCAATGCAAGCTTGTCAGGTTTAGTTTTAAATTCAGGTAATAGTATAGGAGACATAGAAAAAGCTCCTCTATATGCTGCTGATCCAAGTGTCAGTGGCATGGGTGGATTTGATGAAATAATAAGTATAAAACATAAAATTATTGTAGATACAAATGAAGGTAATTGGCCATTAGCTATGAAAATAATCGAAAAAATTGCAGGTTCTGTTATCTAATCCTTATATTCTTTTTATTTATTAAGGCATCTTCATTTTGAAGATGCCTTAATACTTTTATAAAGTTTCTACAAATTGAATACTGAATCCATTTGGGTCTTTAACAAAAAAGAATTTAATATTGGGACTAGGTTGAAATGGCCCACTTTCCACTTCAAGTCCTTTTTCTTCTATAAAGTCTATCATATTATCTACAGAATCGACTTTAAATCCTAGAGAAATACCATCGATATTACCTAGTAACTTTTGATTTTTGTCCCAAACAAGCTCTACTTGTGTTTCCCCGTTACCTAAAAATGCGATTTCTTTATTAGGCCCAGCCTGAAAACGACTTGTAATGTTAAGCCCTATTATTTCTTCATAAAACTTCAGTGATTCTTCCATACTTTCTACAGAGATAGTACACCAACAAAATTTCATATATATCGCTCCTCAAAATTGTTCATTATATTTTTCATAGTGGACCTTTATCGACAAAATTTAAAGGAATTGTTAACTAATGTCTATTATAGATATTTTTCTGTCATTTCCCGGGTAATAATAGTAAGGCAACTACAAACTTGTCATTTGTAGAAATGTTTTCTGTAATACTATATATTAATGTAGAATCTCCATTTTTTTTACAATATGAGAGATACTTTCTCATTTAACTTAATTAATTTACCTTATTTTAAGAGATAGCCTTCATATCATCATCAAGAAAACAGTGTAGTAGTCCATTATTAATCCAATGGTAATTCCACAATAAATATAGAACCTTCGTTTATACCACTTTCTACTTTAATGCTTCCACCACATAAATCAAGAATACGTTTTACTAAAGGTAATCCTAACCCATTCCCTTCGTGAGAGTGAGACTCATCCCCTTGATAAAATTTTTCAAATATACGGTTAAGTGTTTCCTCTTTCATACCAATTCCATTGTCCTCTACTATAACCTGTATAAATGTACCTCTCTCCCTAAGTCTTAATCTAATCTTTCCATTTTCATTCGAAAATTTAATAGCATTATTTATAATATTGATCCAAACCTGTTGAAGTAGCTCCTCATCCCCTGAATAATCTACACTATCAAGCTCAATATCAAATTCGATATTCTTTTTACTCCATTCATGTTCCAGGAGCAGGATACTCTTTCTCATTTGTTCATCTAAGGAAAATTTAGAACGTTTCTCTAAAATCACCTGATTCTCTAGTTTTGAAAGCTTTAATATATTAGAGGATAAATTCGATAACCTTGCGCTTTCTTCAACAATAATATTAGTATAATCCTTTACCTCATCCTCTGATAAATTACCTTTTTGAAGTAGTTTTGCAAATCCTTGTATTGACGCAAGAGGAGTTTTAAATTCATGAGACACACTAGTTATGAAATCCTTTCGCAAATACTCAATACTCCTTAACTCTCTAGTCATTTTATTAAAATTGTCTGTGAGCTGTCCAATTTCATCATTGCTATGATTTTCTATTTGTATATCAAAATTTCCCTTTGCTACTTCTTTCGTAGCTGAGTTAAGTTTTAGAATGCGCTTTATCGTTATTCTTACGGATATTATTATTAACAATGCGCCAATTAACGTATAGGATAGCATTGCAAACCATACCCTCGAAGCAACTACTTTAAAAATTGTATTATGCGGATGGAGACTAACCGAAATAAATGAATTTTTCACCATTACCATAGTTGTTGAACCATGACGTTTATTTGGTGATAAAAGAACAATCTCCCCGGTTTGAATTCTATTTAACTCCTCTTCATCAATTCTTAAGGAACGAATATCTTCAACTAATTTTACATCATACATAGGGGCGGATGTTAACTGGACAATCTCTTCGACAGTTAAATCAGTTTTATAACCTAATTTTTGTACGGATGTAGCAATTGAATACTGATTTGTTCTTATTTCATTTTTAATATTTTCTGCAAAAAAGGTAGATACGATAACTCCTAATAATGAGGATAAGCACAACACTGAAACACATAAAGCTATTAGTTTTGTAGTTATTCTTTTCATATCCTTTTTTCCACCTTATAACCAAGTCCTCTTACAGTAATGATTTCAAATTCAGTGAAACTTGCTAATTTCTCCCTTAGCCTTTTTATGTGAACATCAACGGTTCTTTCATCTGCCTCTGTGTCCATTCCCCATATTTCATCCATAAGCTGTTGTCTCGTAAAAATTTGTTTAGGGTAGCTTAGTAGCTTAAATAAAAGGTAAAATTCTTTTTTCGGCAAAAGTATTATTTCATTGTTCCTACTAATTGTAAGAGTATTATTATCTAGCTCTACATCACCAATCTTTAATTTATTTTCATTTATTATTCTAGAACGTCTAAGTAAAGCCGCTACCCGCAAAAGCATCTCATCCATGTCAATGGGTTTTACCATATAATCATCTGTTCCCACAAGAAACCCCTTTCTTTTATCATCAAAAGTTTCTTTTGCTGTAACCATTAGTATAGGTAAAGTATAGTTTGCCTTTCTCAACGTATCAATTAAAGTATACCCATCCATTGTTGGCATCATTATATCACTAATTAATAAGTCAACATGAGAAGTACTCATTTCATCGAGTGCCTCTTCACCATCCCTTGCAACAATAACATTGTATCCACTTTGTTTTAAAACAGCGGTCATAAGTTTTTGAAGATTTTTATCGTCCTCAACAACTAAAATGTTTACCATAACTATCACCCCATTATTGTCTATGAATATATTTGTAATACTGTCAATGGCCTATACATATTGATAGACCATTGACTCTTTAAGTTGCACATTTTTAATGTGCTATATATTGAGAGGGGAACTCACATATAATATACAAGGATTTAATATACCTTTACTTATATAATTCCCTATAAAATAGTTTATCAATAAATAAAGAATTTTCATAATGATGATATTTGCATTTTAGACTTTAATTATGAACCTAGTATGAACTTTTTACATATAAAAATAATATTGACTATAAAAAATGTCAATGATAGTATAATAATGTTTAGTCGACTAACTAATTTAGGAGTGATATTATGCACTTTAATGAACCAGATTCTCTTAATAGTATGTTTTATCAAGTTATACGCTACCACTACCAAAGAACCCATATGCTTCTAGATAAAATTGGACTTTATCCTGGTCAACCATTTCTTCTTTTTGCCCTATACAAAAGTGATGGTCAGAGTCAAAAAGATTTAGCCAATAAGCTAAATATTAAAGCATCAACCATTACAGCGATGGTAAAAAGAATGGAAAAATCTGGACTTATCGAACGTAGACAAGATAGCATAGACCAACGAATATCAAGAGTATATATTACAGACAAAGGTAAAGAAGTTTGTATGGAAGTTGATAAGATAAAAAAAGAGATAGAATTTGAAACTTTTAGAAATTTTACTGAAGAAGATAAAATAAAGCTTAAAGAACTATTTACTCAGATGAAACGTAATTTGATTACTGCCTGCGAAAACCCTTAAGTCTATATATATTAACTATTATTGCAAACTTATCAGTATATAGGAGAGATGATTTAATGTTTAAATTAGTTAAATTTTTAAAGCCATATAGGCTATCAGTTATTGCTGCTTTGCTATTAATTTTCCTTCAAGCCCTTAGCGAATTATTCCTTCCTACATTAATGGCAAACATTGTTGATATAGGTATAGTTAATGGAGATACCCCTTATATTATTAAACTTGGTGGTCAAATGTTAATAATTGCGTTAGTAGGCACTTCATGTGCAATACTATCTAGTTATTTGTCAGCTAAAGCTGCTTTGTCATTTGGAAGAGACTTACGTAGTGCAATATTTAGACGAGCTGAAGACTTTTCTTTAAATGAATTTGATAAAATAGGAACATCCTCCCTAATCACTAGAACAACCAACGATATCACTCAAGTTCAGCATTTAGTAATTATGTCTCTTCGATTAATGGCTAGGGCACCGATGATGGCAATTGGTGGTATTGTTATGGCATTTACAAGGGATGCAAAACTGTCATTAACTATAGTATTTATAATACCATTAATATCCTTGGGAATTGTTGTTGTTGGAAAAAGAGTTACTCCCCTTTTTAGATTAGTGCAAACTAAGCTTGATAAATTAAATCATGTAGTTCGTGAAAATCTAACTGGTGTAAGAGTTATTAGGGCGTTCAATAAGGAAAATCATGAAAGAACACGCTTTGATGAAGCAAACCATGATCTTACAAATACAACACTCAAAGTAAATAAATTGATGGCTGCTCTAATGCCAGTAATGTCTCTTACTCTTAATTTTGCAACAATAGCAGTAATCTGGTTTGGAGCTATTAGAATAAATAGTGGTACTATGCAAGTAGGAGATCTTATGGCCTTTATTCAGTATGTTATGCAAATAATGTTTGCATTAATTATGGTATCAATGATGTTTGTAATGATACCAAGAGCATCTGCATCAGCAGTAAGAATCAATGAGGTCTTAGAAACTATACCCGAAATTAAGGATACTAACAACTTTATTGAGGCTAATAAGCAGGATGGTTTAGTGGAGTTTAATGACGTAACCTTTAGTTATCCTGGTGCAGAAGAGCCTACTTTAAAAAATATTACTTTCAGAGCAGAACCAGGTAAATTCACAGCAATAATTGGTGGAACTGGTTCAGGAAAATCAACATTACTTAACCTAATTCCCCGATTCTATGAGACAAATAGTGGTATCATTCTAGTTGATGGAATAAATATTAAAGATTTAACACAAAAAACACTAAGAAATAAAATAGGTTTTGTTCCGCAAAAATCAGTACTTTTTAGTGGAACTGTATTAGATAACATAAAACATGGAAAAGAAAATGCTACATTTGATGAAATTCAAGAGGCATGTGAAATCGCTCAGGCTACTGAGTTTATTTATAATATGAAGGAAGGTTTTGAATCTGTAATTTCACAAAGTGGAACAAACTTATCCGGGGGACAAAAACAACGATTATCAATAGCTAGAGCCCTGGTTAGAAAACCAGAAATATATTTATTTGACGATAGCTTTTCAGCCCTAGACTTTAAGACAGATGCTAGACTTAGAGCTGCGCTTATAAACCAAACTAAAAAAGCTACATTAATTATTGTGGCACAGCGTGTAAGTACTATAATTGATGCTGATCAAATAATCGTTCTAGATAAAGGAGAAATTACGGCCATAGGTAATCATAAACAACTTTTAAATAGCTGCGATGTATATAGAGAAATTGTATCTTCTCAGCTTTCAGAGGAGGAGATAGCCTAATGAAAGGTAATGACAAAATCTCAAATACCAGACCACGAAGAGGCCCTGGCTCTGGACTAGGACCAATGATAATGCCTACCGAAAAGCCTAAGGATTTTAAAGGCACACTCAAAAGATTATTAGGTTATCTTAAACCATTTAAATATCACTTATTTGTAGTAGTCATAACTTCAATATTAGGAACCGGTTTTAGTGTTGTTAGCCCTAAAATTATGGGTAAAATTACAACAGAGCTATTCTCTGGTACAATTCAAAGGCTTCATGGGCTAAGTGAGTCAACAATTGATTTTGGATATATATTAAACATATTGCTAACTTTATGCGGTCTTTATATATTAAGCGCACTTTTCAACTATATACAGCAGGTTATTATGGCAACAGTTGCTCAAAAAACAGTTTACAATATGAGATCAGATGTAAGCAAAAAGCTTTCTAAGCTACCATTAAAATTTTACGATACCCATACTCACGGAGAAATATTAAGTCGAATAACAAATGATATTGACAATATTAGTAATACACTTCAACAGAGCATAACCCAACTTATTTCTTCAATTATAACTTTAATAGGTATAATTGTTATGATGCTTACAATTAGTCCAATTATGACTCTAATACTGTTAGTAACATTGCCTCTATATGCTATAGTAACAAAAAACATTGCTAAAAAATCACAGAAATATTTTTCTGAGCAACAAAAAAGTTTAGGTAAACTTAATGGCCATATTGAAGAAATGTATACTGGACACAGAATTGTTAAAGCATTTTCCTTAGAAGAGAAATCAAAGAAATACTTTGATGAAATAAACAATCAACTATATAACGCAGGATGGAAAGCTGACTTTATCTCAGGCGTAATTATGCCTCTTATGAACTTCGTGAATAATATAGGTTATGTGATAATTTCTGTTGTTGGTGGCCTTCTTGCGACAAAAGGTGCTATAAATATTGGAGACATTCAAGCTTTTATTCAATACTCTAGGCAATTTACGCATCCAATCATCCAAACAGCAAATATTGCTAATATTATTCAATCTACTATAGCATCTTCAGAAAGAGTTTTTGAGTTGCTTGATGAAACAGAGGAGATACCTGATTCTGAAAATGGTAAATCAATTACTAAACCTTTGGGGAATGTAGTCTTTGAGGATGTTAAGTTTGCATATAAACAGGATGAACCTCTAATTGAAGCTATGAATATTAATGTTTCAGCAGGTCAAACAATTGCAATAGTAGGACCAACCGGGGCAGGTAAAACTACCTTAGTTAATCTATTAATGCGTTTCTACGAAATCGATGGTGGAACAATTACGATCGATGGAGTAAATATAAAGGATATGACAAGAGAGCATTTGAGAAGTGTATTCGGAATGGTGCTGCAGGATACATGGCTATTTAAAGGTACTATTAAAGAAAATATTGGCTACGGACGAAAAGATGCATCTGATGATGAAATTATAAGTGTAGCTAAGGCGGCAAGGGCAGATTACTTTATTAGGACTTTACCTGATGGATATGACACAATACTAACAGAAGAAGCATCAAATATCTCCCAAGGACAAAAACAGCTTCTTACCATTGCAAGGGCTTTACTTGCAGATCCAGCTATTTTAATCTTAGATGAGGCTACCAGCAGTGTAGATACAAGGACCGAAGTCCATATACAAAAAGCAATGAATCTCCTTATGAAAGGAAGAACTAGCTTTGTAATTGCACATAGACTTTCAACTATTAAAGATGCTGATTTAATTTTGGTTATGAATGATGGTAATATCATCGAAAAAGGAAACCACCAAGAATTATTAGCTCACCAGGGTTTCTATGCGGAGTTATACAATAGTCAATTTACTGGAAAAAATATTATTGCCTCCGGTGCATAAGAGAACATTATACTTCTATATATAATTTAGCTTGCCGTTTGGTAAGCTAAATTTTTATATTTTCTCCATTTCACAGGATACATTTTAATTTTTATACCTCATAACCTACTAATTCAAAACTAATAATACTAGTATAAACATAAAAAACTATAATTTTAACTAATACATATGCTATTTGAGAGAGTTTAAAAATGAGTATTATTAAAGTAGGTAATGTTGCCCCGATGTTCACTGTTAAAAATACTAATAATAAAAGTTTAAGTTTATCTGACTTTAACGAAAAAAAAGTATTGCTATCTTGGCATCCTTTAGCCTGGACTCCAGTTAGTACTGATCAAATCTTTAGAAAATGGCTCTGTTTAAGAATGTTGTTGATATTAAAGATTATTAATGGGAGCCTATTAAAAAAGGGCCCATTATGTCGTATTTTATGAATGATGTCTATTTTCTAGATTTATTTATAATATATACTATCAAATAATATGTAGGTACAAAAATAATAACATATATAAGTAAATCTACTGACAATTTTATAATGTTAAAATTATCCGAAAACACATCATATTCAAATCCTGCAATGCTATTAACAACACCATTTATTATGCCAGCTATAACAACAGATATAAGCCAAACCCAAAAACCATTTGTTTTATTGGTGCTCAAAAAATCTCCCCCTAATAATTTCAAGTTTCACTGATAGGCCGCATAGCATTAAGATTCACAACCAAATATATTAGTGAACATTATCTTACAAATGCGTTTTTATGTTAGAAAATTTATTATACAAACATGGTTTTCTTGATTTTAAAATCTCTTAGTTTTGTATCACAATGAGAAGTGTGAGATTGCACTATAAGATGTTTACTCTTAAAGTATTCTTCTCTGTATCAAAATATTGAAGCCATTTAAACCAATACATATAATTTGAAAGATACTTAGTAGCCACACCATTAAACCTATTCAACCACTTTTGAGTTTACTATGATAAGAGTTGATGTGTTGTATATGATAAACCCCTTCTTTATGCCTTCCACGCTTAATTTGTTTTAGTTCAACTCCCGTATTTTGTGCAAACTTAATATAACTCTTATGTTGTCAGTACAGAAAATAGAATCATCATCAATCCTATTCTCAAAGAACCTTTCTATATCTGTATGCTTCATCCTTCCTTTACATATAAGTTCGGTCATAATATTCCCAGCCCTATCCATAGCACAAAGCACATAGCACACAAACATGCTCGTTGGAGATTCCTCTTTTTTTCTTTTGACCCTTATTGCTTTGACTACCCTTTGCTCCTCTCCTTCGTTATTTTCTGGGCATGGTAAAGGTTGTGCTTTTTTATGGTTCCCTTTGAATGATTCTCTGAAGAAGGTTTCGTCAACTTCTACAACCCCTCCGACGCTACCCATTCCCACGAAAGTTCTAATTGCATCTATAATTTTATGCCTCCAGAAGAATGTTGTAGGTACACTGATTTCAACTATATCTGCACATTTTCTGATAGAGTAGCCATTTATCATGCACTTCGCATATAATATCCATTTTCGTGTATCTTTCTTACTATTGTAACTTGGTTATTGTGCAAAATTATTAAAAGTTCTTCTACAAGACTTACAGATATACCTTTGTTTTCCATCAAATTTAACGTTTCTTGATACTTTATCGTTTTCACAATGAGGACAAACCTTCCCCTTGAAAATCTATTTTCCTTAACCTCATCTGCAGCTTCAGTAACAAATGAGCCTAACACAATTACTTCTTCAAGGTAATTTAATACTTCTTCTTGTCCCGTTGTTCCCAAAACCTGTATGTGTTTTATAATTGACTCTACAATTGTGGCATACAAAGACCTCCATAATCATCTGTGTAGTCTTAATTATAACCAAATATTCAAGTAATATCAATTTTCAACATTTTTCTTAAGCAGAGCCTAGAAAATAATTATCAAAAATCTTTTAAATCTAAACTGATCCCCTTAGGATTTAGTGTTGATCCTGTTCCTTCTAAAAAGGCTGCCTGATATAAACGAGGTTCTTTAAGTGCTTTCAAGACTATAAAGTTCATCTCTTTTTTAAAAAAGTATTTAGTATTTATAATAAGTTATAAATAACTATACAGTTAAAGGACGTGCAGTCTTCACACATCCTTTAACTGTTATTTACTATATTTAGTTTCATAATCTTTTTGATGATCTTTTATTCTTTCAATTAAGCCATGTTCATAAATAAATTCTGCAGGGAAATCAAATATATAAAACTCATCTGGAGTAAACTCTTTCTTTTCAGAATTTCTATAATCTTTCACTAATCTTAATGAATACTCATTAATTGGTATTTGATGTTTTAACATTAGCCTATGTAAGTCCAAAAGTTGCTCTGCCAATGCTTCATAGCTATATTCCTCAATAAAAGTCCATATGGTAAGCGTAGTCTTTAGGGGTGGATTATGTATGTCCAACGGCATATCTAAAACTAAAGTACTAAAATCCCCTTCACTTTTTGCAAAATCCCCGATTATCAAATCTACTTCATATGGAAACTCCTCAGAAATTATTCTTTCTATTGCATTATCAAACTCCTCACTTAGCCTCCTATAAGTTGAGAATCTGCTCACTACCTCAGACTCATAGTAATCTGAAATATGGCCTTTTCGCCAGCTAATTGAAAACCTGGTATCCTCACTTTTTTTAGATACAGCGAATGATTGATATGCTGAGGTTTTAAAATTATATGTTGCCTTTGATACTTCTAATTCTAAATCTGAATAATTTGCTTGCACATAAGAATTAATTTTTGATGTTGCAATACTCGCAGAAATTGGGTTTCCAACAAATGAATTAACAATAAATAACAATCCTGAAACTATTAGTAATGCTAACAATCCTGCTATAACTTTTAAAACTCTATTTTTATTTAACATGTTTTACCCCTTCCTTTTTAAAAGCAAAATACAATAATTTCGAAACAAAAACTCCAATAACTGTCAGAGCTGTATATATAGCGGTTAAATATATAGGGTAATAAAATATTTCTATGGCTAATTTACGGTATTCAATAACAAATCCGACAAATAACCAAATGTAAGAAGTTATGAAAACACCTACAGATACAATATACCATCTTTTCCCTAGGATGTAATAGGCAATTGCACCTATCATAGGCATTAATATAATGTTATAGAACATCCCCATTGAATTAGACAGATACACTCCAATCATAGTTCCAATTACAAGAAGTGCAATACAACTAAAATAAATTTTTCTCTTTATGGACTTAATAATCTTACTATCATCCTGTAGATTAGAATCTGGACCTTTAACACTATTATATAGGATTTCACAGTCTTTACAGCATTCTACATGTGCAGTAACAATTCTTTGACTATCTTCACTAGCCACGTTGTCCAGAACCAATGGTATGAGATCCTGGCAGATACCACATGATATATTTGACTTATGTTGGTTCATATAGCCCCTCCTCGTACAATATATTCTTAAGCCATTTTTTACATCTAAAATCTATAACCCTAGCTGAACTTTCAGATATTGTTAGTCTAACTGCTATATCTGCGTATGGTATTCCGTCTATTCTCATCCTCACAACTTCTTGTGTTCGCTTGTCTTTAGTATTTATTAGCTCTTGTATTCTTTCTGCTGCCTCTTTTGTAAAAAAGTTGTCTTCTAATGTTTCAGTAACATATATACCTATCATATCATTATATTCTATACTCTTCTTAGTATTACGTAGATGTAGTAGCCATAAGTTTCTAGCTATCGAAAAAAGCCATGTTTTAATTGAAGAGTTTCCTTTAAAATTTGTAATGCCTTTAATTGCACTCGTAAAAGTCTCCGATAACAAATCCTCAGAAAGAGCATAATCGTGTGTGAGACTCATTAAGTAATAAAATACATCATCCTTATAGTTCATATATAGTTCTTCAATCTCAAACACTCAAATCCTCCTTTCAATAATTAGTTACAGTTTTCTAATTTTTGTTACAAAGTTTTCAAAAAAGTTTTTAGCGTGCCATCAAGTCACGCTAGATATAGTTTTTTGTCAGCAACTTAATCAGTATAAGAAATCTTCTATGTATAGTATAATACTGATCTAACATTTTTCACGATGAATTGTAAGGTACCTCTACCTAACAAAAAAGAATAATGAGAAAAGATCCTTTTACATATTTCTAAGTTAGTTAAAAGAAATTATAGTTTTATAGTTTTAATAATTTTAGTTAAATTCTAATGTAAACAACATATAAAATTTATTTTTAATCGGGTACTGTTGCCTGTTCTAATTCTTCAAGATACTTAAAAGCTTCACTTGCTGAATTTCCGCACATTTCTGAAGAAGCCTTTAAGTTACTACACACCTTTGGTCTATCCTTTTTTCCAAACAACCTACATTTATTATCGTCAGTTAACTGAATACACCTAACTCCCGCGGGTTTTCCTTTAGTCATACCAGGAATTGAAGAAGAAATAGAAGGTGCAATACAACATGCTGCACAACCGATTTTACATTCCATCTAATACAGTCCTTCCCTATTCTGTGTAATTGATATACTTCTGAAATAAATATTAAACTTAAAAGATAATATATACAAGGCGTTTTAATTAATTTAAAAACTTTACCTTTCATTATTTTATATACTATTTATAAATCCTTACTCTCAAATACTTATATTTTATAAAATATAGTACTTCCTGTTGCACTTTTGCAGTGATATAATTACTTTTAACATAATTCGACTAAATGTGAGGTTAGATTAATGAAACGTTTTATTAGGATACTATCATTAATATTTTTTCTGTTATTTTTAAGTAAATCTTTTTCGGTTGTTATAGCTAATACATCTAAACCTACTCATACAACAAAAAATATTCTATTTTTAAATTCTTATCATTCAGGTTATAAATGGAGTGATGATATCTATGATGGCATTAGATCGGTACTAAATTCTGGGCCTGATAAAATAAAGCTTCAGGTTGAGTATATGGATACTCAAAGAGGCGTAGATGAGCAATACCTTAAATTATTATTAGATACATATAAATACAAATTCCGAGATAAATATTTCGATTTAATAATTTCATCAGATGATGCAGCTTTCGAATTCCTAATAAAGCATAGCAACGAATTGTTTCCTGAAACTCCGGTTGTTTTTTGTGGAGTTAACTACTTTGAACAAAGCACTATTGATAATCATAAGCAGTTTACAGGTGTAATAGAAGGCTTTGATATAAGCTCTACTATAGATACTGCAATAAAATTTCATCCGTACATTCAAAATGTATACTACATAGTAGATGATACAACTACTGGTAACTCAATAATGAAGGAGTTTTCAAAAAGTATATCTGGTTACTCTAGTAATTTAGATTTTGTACAGTTATATGGGGAAAATCTTGATGAAATAATTAATAAAGTTAGCTTCCTTTCTAAAAACAGTATTATTCTATATTTAATTCACTTTAGAGATAACCAAAATAACTACTATGAGTACTATGAAGCCATTTCTATGATAGAACAAAATAGTTCAGTTCCTATCTACGGAGTTTGGAATTTTAATCTTGGGCATGGCATTGTTGGTGGAAAACTAACAAATGGATTTTATCAAGGTAAAACTGCTGCAAAGATTGCATTAAGAATTTTAGCCGGAGAGCAACCCAATAATATACCAGTTTTAACTGAAGAAACTACTCACTATGAATTTGATTTCAACCAATTAGTAAAACATAATATCCCCTTAGAGTTGCTTCCTCAAGATAGCAAAATAATTAATAAATCCAGTCCTTTTAAAAAACAAATTTTAATATTACACTCGTATAATAAAGGTTTAAAGTGGACTGATGACTTAGAACTTGGTATTAAATCTAAATTAGCAGAGAGCAATTTAAATTTAGAATTTACATATGAATATATGGACTCACAAAGAAATTCTGACCCCGTATATCTTCATCACTTATATGAATTACTTATAAGAAAATACAAAGACAAACAATTTGATTTAGTTATTACTACAGACGATGTTGCCTTTAATTTTATTAAGACTCATCATAATAATGTTTTTAAAGGAATACCTAGTATTTTCTGTGGAGTTAATTATTTTGAGGAATGCATGCTCGAAGAGCATGATTTTTTAACAGGAGTTGTTGAATCCTATGATTTAAGAGGCACATTAGATATGGCTCTTGAAATTAATCCTAAAATTAAAAATATTATTGTTATCAATGATACAACTATTACTGGTCAATCTAATCAAAAAAATCTAGATATTATTATTCCAGAATATTCAGATAGAGTGTCATTCAAAATATGGAACAACTTAACTATGGCTGAAATTCAAGAAGGAGTAAAATCACTAAATACTGAAGATATTATTCTACTTTTATCCCTTAATAGGGACAAATCAAATAATAGTTTTTCCTATGATGAGAGCATAAGTCTAATTTCAGAAAATGCAAGCGTTCCAATATACGGAGTATGGGATTTCTACTTAGGAAAAGGGTTACTTGGTGGTGTACTCACCTCCGGCATAACACATGGTGAAACTGTAGGCCATATGGCTATTGAAATTTTGAATGGAAAATATCCTTCGGAAATAGTAGTTGTTACTGAAAGTCCTAATATCTATATGTTTGATTACTTTATGCTAAAAAAGTTTAGTATTAATATAGATAAACTTCCTATAGGCAGTACTATTATTAACAAACCGAGTACAATATTTGATTACTATCAGGATAATAAAAAAGTTCTATTATCAACTGCCTCCATTTTTTTTAGTGTTATGTATAATTCTTTTATTAATATATTTGAAGGCTTCTCATAATAAAGAGAGATACTATGCATTAACAGACTTACTAACTGGAATACCAAATAGAAGAGCAGCTATCGAACATTTAGAAAAACTTATTAAAAAGTCCCAGTATGGCAAATTTCAAACCACTATTTGTTTTATTGATGTTAACAACCTTAAAATAGTAAATGACACCTTTGGGCACAGAGAAGGAGATAATTTACTATCTGCTTTATGTAGGCTAATCCAACCAAAGCTACGTAGTGTTGATATGCTTTGTAGATTTGCTGGAGATGAATTCTTAATTATTTTTAGTGATATAGGCATCGAGGAGGCTAAATCCATATTAAATGAAATCACTAAGTGTATTACTGAATATAATCATAGTAATAATAATGCTTATGAGATAAGTTTTAGTTATGGGTTTTCTGAATATAACCCCGATGAATATAAATCTATCGATGACCTTATAGACAAAGCAGATAATGCCATGTACCAATCTAAGGTTAAAAGTCGTCAATTAAACAATTAAGTTTTATAGAAATCACTAGCCCCCTTTAATTATATAAAGAGGGCTAGTTTATTAATAGTATTTGTAAATTTTGGAAAATATGTAGAATCACTAAATATTGTACTTCCTGTTAATCTCTTACAATGATATAATAGTTGAATAAGTACATATATTTCAACAAATTGCGAGGTTATATAATGAAAAAATATTATAAAATCCTATCCTTAGCCTTAGCACTATTATTTATAACTAATTTCTCTTATATAAATGTACAAGCTTATAGCTCCTCTACTTTAGAAACAAAAACTGTTCTATTTATCAATTCATATCATTCAGGTTATAAATGGAGTGATGATATTTTTGATGGTATTAAATCTGTCCTTAATTCCGATTATGCAAACATAAAATTACAAGTAGAATATATGGATACTCAAAGAGTAGTGGATAGTCAGTATTTACAACTCCTTTTGGATACTTATAGATATAAATTTAGTGATAGAAATTTTGATTTGATTATCTCATCTGATGATGCTGCTTTTGAATTCCTTTTAAAATATGGAGACCAGCTGTTTCCAAATACTCCTGTTGTTTTTTGTGGTGTAAATTATTTTGAACAACAAATGATTAATAACCATAGTTCGTATACCGGTGTTGTGGAAGGTTTTGATATTGGTGCAACAATTGATACTGCAATTAAACTCCATCCCGAAACTAAAACAGTATATTATGTAGTTGATGATACAACAACGGGTGTATCAATTATGAGGGAATTCTCAAATGTAATACCTGAATACTCTGATAGATTAGATTTCATTAAGCTTGATGAGGAAAACCTTAGGGAAATTATTAATTCAGTAAATAGTTTACCTCAAAATAGTATTATTTTGTATTTGATCTATTTTAAAGATAATCAGGGTAATCACTATGATTATTATGAAGCTGTTTCAATGATAGAGCAAAATTGTTCGATCCCCATTTATAGTGTTTGGAACTTCACTTTAGGTCATGGTATTGTTGGTGGTAAGTTAACAAGTGGTTTCTATCAAGGTAAAACCGCTGCTGAAATTGCAATTAGGATTTTAAACGGAGAACATCCGTCAAATATACCTGTTGTTACTGAAAAAACAACGAGCTATGAATTTGATTTTAAGCAGTTGGAGAAGCATAATATCCCGTTAGAATTACTTCCGCAAAATAGCATAGTCATTAATGTTGCTAAGCCATCAAAAAAACAAATACTTATTCTGAATTCATATAATAAGGGACTAAAGTGGACTGATGATTTAGAATTAGGTATTAAATCCAAATTAGATGCCAGTATGGACAATATCGAATTCACTTATGAATTTATGGATGTACAAAGAAATACTGATCCCGTGTATCTTCAACATTTATATGAGCTTCTTATTAGAAAGTATAAGAATAAACAATTTGATTTAGTTATCTCTACTGATGATGTAGCATTTAATTTTGTAAAGATGTACCATGATAAAATATTTAAGAATGTACCAGCGATTTTTTGTGGTGTAAATTATTTTGAGGAGTCTATGATTGAAAACCATGACTTATTCACTGGTGTAGTAGAGTCCTACGACTTAAAAGGGACAATTGATGTAGCACTTCAGATTAATTCTAAAGTTAATAATATTATAGTAATTAATGATACTACAGTAACCGGTCAAGCGAATCGAAAAAATCTTGATCTAATTTTGCCATTTTATAATGATGTAGTTTCTTTTGAAATTTGGGATAACTACAATATGCCGGAAATTCAAGAAAAAGTAAAAACTATTAACCATGATAGTATAATTTTGCTATTGTCATTTAATAGAGATAAGTCTAATAACAATTTTTCATATGATGAAAGTATTAGTCTGATTTCAAAAAATGCAAGTGTGCCAATCTATGGAGTATGGGATTTTTATTTAGGAAAGGGTCTCTTAGGTGGAGTTCTTACCTCTGGGTTTACCCATGGACAAACTGTAGGTGATATGGCCATTTCAATATTAAGTGGTGAAAAACCTAGTGAAATACCTGTTGTTATAGATAGTCCTAATATTTATATGTTTGATTACAGCGTACTTAAAAAATTTAATCTAAGTATGAGAAACTTACCTAATGGAAGTATAGTAATTAACAAACCAAACTCTATTATTGACTATTACACAAACAACAAAAAGGTTTTTGTGTCATTAGTTTCAATTTTTACATCCTTATGTATTATTGTATTGTTGATGTATATTAATATAAGAAGTAGAAAAATAGCTGAAGAAAAAGAACGTTATTTTGCTTTAACCGACTCTTTAACAGGAGTTCCTAATCGAAGAGCAGGAATAGAACATTTAAATAAGCAGATAAAAAAATCCCAGGAATCAACCTTTCAAACAACGATCTGTTTTATAGATGTAAATGACTTAAAAGTAATAAATGATACCTTTGGCCATAGAGAAGGTGATAATCTACTAACAGTCGTATGTCAACTCATAAAATCAACCTTGCGTGAAGTTGATATGCTTTGCAGATTTGCCGGAGATGAGTTTTTGATTATCTTTGATGACTTAAGCTTAGAGGAAGCTAAAAATACATTAGAATTAATTATAACTTCCATAGAAGAATATAACCTAACTGGATCTAGCCCATATAACATAAGTATTAGCTATGGATTTTCACAATATCAAGAGGATTGTGAGTCAATTGATGATTTAATCGAAAAGGCTGACAATGCCATGTATGAAAATAAGTCGTCAAATCGTAATTTACTGTAGAGCTTTAAGAGGATAGTAAACACTATCCTCTCTTTTATTATCAATGACTATACACTATACTCTTCCTTTAACGAACTGTCATAATCTTGATGAAATGTTGTTTTATTTTTTCCAGTACGTTTTGATATATATAGTGCTTCATCAGCTAATCTAACTATTTCTATTGTATCAATACCATCTGATGGCCAAACAGCTCCGCCAATACTACAGCCTATTTTAGCAATATTTCCATTAATGTCAAAGGGTTTATTAAGTGCACTAATTACTCGATCTGCTACGACTGTACCGTTTTCTCTAGATTTATTTAAAGAAGTGTAGAGTACCATTAGAAACTCATCACCACCTAGTCTAACTACTATCTCGTCATCCCGGACATTTTCCTTGAGTATTATTGCTACTCGTTGTAATAATATATCACCAACATTATGACCTAATAAGTCATTAACTTGTTTAAAACCATCTAAATCCAGATACAGAAAAGTTAGTGTTAATCCACTCCTAGTCGCTTTCTTCTTTGCCTCTTCAATATGAAAATCCAATGCAATTCTATTTGGTA
The DNA here is from genome assembly GCF_018141405.1 of Serpentinicella alkaliphila. Classification (NCBI taxonomy): domain Bacteria; kingdom Bacillati; phylum Bacillota; class Clostridia; order Peptostreptococcales; family Natronincolaceae; genus Serpentinicella; species Serpentinicella alkaliphila. The sequence continues at coordinate 1,637,792 of NZ_CP058648.1, read as the reverse complement.
AACCTGTTAAAGCATCGTGTTGGGCTAAATTCTCCATTTCGCCTAAAGCACTTTCGGTGTGGATAAGACTACCTATTAATTGACTTAAAGATGATTCTAATATTTCTATTTCCTTTATACCTTTATGCTTCGGAATAGCAACTTTCTCCCCAACCTTCAATCTATCTGCTGCCATTGCAATTTCTTGTAATGGCTTCACTACCTTATTTGCCGTTATCCATCCAATTATTGCAAATAGAGTAGAAATAACTAGACCAAGTCTTAGAATGAATTTTTTTAAGTTAGCAATAGTTAAATATGCCTCTTCTATAGGTTGTCTCACAAGTACTACCCAATCCAAACCTGGATAATTCATGTACCCATTTGCCTTAACATAACCTGTTAAATATTTCTTGCCATTACCCCAATCTTCTAAATCCCAACTGTTTTTACCTAAACCCGCGTTATTTATACTATTCAGATTAAGTGTTTGACCAATTAACTCATTTGGTCCTAATAAAATCGTATTATCATTTGCGCTTACAATAAATAGCTCTATACCTTTACGGTTTCTTAGAGGCTCTAGTAGCGATATCTCAACTTCCTTCGCCCATTCCCAACTCAGGTGCGCTGCCAATATACCTGATAATTGACCTTCTGAATTTAAAATTGGTATACTTATATCCACAAACTTCATTGGTTCCCCAGTAGGATTTGGTAATAGATTTGAAAGAAGTACTGCATCATGTACATCACCAATAAAGTGACCTTTCATACCTTCTATGTAAACAGGACGGCTAGATATGTCATGTTCCCTCAGAATACCTCCAGTAGCAGCTTTTACTACTCCTTCTGGGTTTATATAACCAATCCATGAGAAGGAAGGAAAACTAATTTGTAACCTATTAAGCAAATTTTCGATTACCATAAAATCCTTAGGCTCTTTTAATGCTTCCAATTCCGTCATTATTTCTATTTCCCCATATCTTGACCACATATACTGATCCAGTTTATCCGCCATTTGAAAAGCCATTTCTGCAAGAGAGTTACCAATTTCACTTCTAACCTCTTGAGTAGACCTTTGTCCTATTACAAAACTTAATAATATAGTTAATACAATCATAAATAAAGTAATTGTTCCTGCAAACCGTGTACGCAAACTAATTGACATGTTATATACTTTCTTCATCTCTTACCAGTACAATTTATTCATTTTTATAAATCATCTCCACGAATCCAGTCTCTAAGTTTTATTTATATTTCTTCACACTCCTAAAAATTATAAACACCCTATTTAAAAGGGTGTTTATAATTACTATATTATTTTTATACAATATATCCTGCTACTAAGACAAGTAAAACAATTAGTGGCGCAGGTATCTTTTTTGTTAATAATAATAGTATTGTAATTAATGTTATAAGGATATTATCAATAAAAAAACCACTTTTCTGCATTAATATTATTGCAGCTACAGTTATTAATCCTCCTGCTACAGCGTTGATGCCTCTTAATGAAATCTTTATGCCTTTTATTTTCTTTAGATTCTCCCAGATAGGATATATAAAATAGATTAATAAAAGACCTGGTAAAAATATACCAATACCACCTGTTATAGCACCAAGTATTTGAGTTAGGTATGAACCTCCTCTACTTGCCATCCCCCCAGCATAGGCACTAAAACTAAACATCGGGCCAGGTAGTCCCTGTACTAAGCCATAGCCTGTTAAAAATTCTTGATTTGTCATAAATCTATTAACTTCAACTAATTCACTATACATTACAGGTACAACAACTTGCCCCCCTCCAAATACTAAGTATCCATATCGATAGAAACTTTCGAATAAGCGAATAATATGATTGTCTAGAATTACTGAAAGTACAATACTTCCTAAAGTAAAAATCACAAATGTAATTAAATACGCCCATGGTGGGTTTAATTTTACCCCATTCCATAGCTTATCTTCTTTAGTGGTAATTACACTTACCAGTCCACCAAAAACAAGTATTAATGGAAAAACCCAAGGTTCTCTAATAAAATAAGTTGTTAAACAACCTAAAATTAATAAAAACCCTGTAATATTATCAGTTACTACTTTACTTCCTATTCTATATGCGGCTACTACTATAAATCCTACTGCCATAGGACCTATATAACGTAGACCCGCTTGCGATATATTCATACTCTCTAGAAATTCATATAAAAACGATAATAGCCCCATAAGAGTTAGTACAGGAAGTGCCCATACTAACATTGTTAATAGTGCTAATAATGGTCCACCCATTTTATATCCAATTGATACAATCGTTTGGGTACTTGTAGGCCCAGGTAATATACTACAAAGGGCTATAAGTTCTACAAGTTCTTCTTCGTGTATATATTCTTTCTTTGTTACTAATTGATCAGTAAAAACTCCATAGTGAGCTTCAGGCCCACCATAGGCCCCAAGTGAACAAATAAATACATCTTTTAAGAATGTACTCCATTTTATACTATCTTTGTACTTTTTTTTAATCATATAATCATCCTCCACCATAAATTCCTACTATTACTAACTAATTTAATAGATCTTATTGAGATTACTGGACTTCAGTGATATAATAATCTCATTACTTAGTATCGTTATTTAATATCGATTTTCGATATCGATATGTATAATTATAATTTAGGAGTGAATACATTGCAAGAGCAAATATTAAGAAAATTTTTCCTTGGTTTTATACAAATCCATATACTTCATCACGCTAAGAAATGTCCCTTTTACGGTGTATGGATGATTGATGAACTTAAAGAACATGGATACGATATGAGCCCTGGAACACTCTATCCTTTACTTCATAATATGGAGTCTAAAGGACTATTAGAAAGACAAGATAAAACAGTAGAAGGTAAAATTAGAAAATACTATACAATAACACCACTGGGTAGTGAAATTTTGGAGGAAGCAAAAAAGAAAGCATATGAATTATTTAAAGAGATAAAGGACTGAGTACTTTACAACAAAAGAGAAGCTTTCGCTCCTCTTTTCTTGTAAAGATAACAGTATTTAAAGTTTCTCAGCAATACCATATATTAACCTTTCTGTTGTATCCCAACCTATACACCCATCTGTTATAGACTTTCCATATATATTTTCGTTTACATCTTGTTTACCCTCTATTAAATAGCTTTCTATCATTAATCCTTTTATCATTTTCTTCAATAGTGGGTCATAGTTTCTACTAGATAGTACTTCCTTTGCAATTCGTGGTTGTTCATAATAGCATTTCATTGAATTTGCATGATTTACATCTACTATCATTGCTGTATTGCAAAGCTGTAATTTTTCATATTCTGTTGCAGCCCTAATTAAATCTTCATAGTGATAATTCGGTATATTTCTTCCATTTGAATCTACAGCACCTCTTAATATAGCATGAGTTAGCTTATTCCCAGTAGTTTCAACTTCCCATCCTGAATAGGTAAAAGTATGTGATTGTTGAGCTGCTATTATAGAATTTAACATCACTGTCAAATCTCCACTTGTAGGATTTTTCATACCAGTAGGTACATCCACACCACTGACGGCCAACCTATGTCCCTGATTTTCAACAGAACGTGCACCTATAGCAATATACCCTAATAAATCCGACAAATAAATATAATTTTCTGGATATAACATTTCATCTGCCGCAGGCATATGAAATTCACTTAAAGCCCTTATATGCATTTTTCTAATTGCTTTAATTCCTTCAAATAAATCCGGGGTTTTAGTTGGGTCCGGTTGATGTGCCATCCCCTTATATCCTTCACCAGTAGTTCTAGGTTTGTTAGTATAAATTCTAGGTACAATCAAAATTGAATCTTTTACTTGTTCTTGCACCTTTGCCAGCTTACCGATGTATTCACATACAGAATCTTCATTATCTGCTGAGCATGGTCCAATAATAAGAACAAATCTATCATCTTTGTTTTCAAAAACATTTCTTATATCTCTATCTCTTGTTTCCTTAATAGCTTTTATATGTTCCGGTATAGGAATTTGCTCCATTATTTCTTCAGAAGTAGGAATTCTTCGCTTGAATATCATGCTCATGTTTGTTATCTCCTTTGCTTTTTTGAATTTTCAGAAAATTAATCTTATATGAGACTATACCACAAATCCACCCAGTAAATCAATACCCATAATGTTAAGTTAAATTAATAAATAACACAAAAATCTGACCATTACGTCTTGTAAAAGAGATATATAAAAAAACCCTAAACATGGGTCAAGGGTTTTCTAAATTAATTCTTATTTAATTCATATATTAATACATTAAGTTTACTTTGCGTATACATTTTTCATACTTGGTATACCGAATATAATCGCCAATAGTACACATATACCCATTAAATATGGATAATATAGAAACTTCATAATATCCAGACTTGATATACCTGCTATGCTAGCTGCAACAAGAAGCTGTGCTCCATACGGAATTAAACCTTGACAGAAACAAGAAAAAGTATCGAGTAAACTTGCTGACCTTCTAGGATCTATACCATACTCATCAGCAATATCTTTTGCAATAGGCCCAGCAGTTACAATAGCTATAGTATTATTAGCCGTGCACATATTTACTAAAGTTACCAAAATACCAATACCGAATTCTGCTCCTTTTTTGCTCTTGATACTTTTTTTAATATAGTTCAATAAAAACTCTATTCCCCCATTAAATTTTATAATTTCAACTATTCCCCCAATTAGCAGAGAAATAATTATTATTTCTGACATACCCATTATGCCTTTTTCTATAGCTTGTACAAATCCCCAAATATCAAAGGCATTTGTAAAAATACCTATTCCACCGGCTAAAAGTGTACCACCAACTAAAACAACCATAACATTGACCCCAAGAAGCGCCCCAATTAAGACCGCAACATAAGTTAATACTTTAATAATGCTATATTCATAATTCCCCTCTAATACTATTGTATTACCAGCATTTATTAATGCAAAAATAATAGTCGTAATGATAGCTGCTGGTACAACAATCCTAAAGTTCATTTTAAACTTATCTGTCATGTTACAACCTTGTGTTCTTGCTGCTGCAATGGTTGTATCTGAAATCATTGAGATAAGTTATCACCAAACATAGCACCACTAACAACAGCACCCAAAGCTAATCCCATAGGACTTCCAGTTTTTTCAGCTATTCCTACTGCCATTGGTGCTAAAGCCACAATAGTACCTACAGAAGTCCCTATTGATAAAGATATAAAGCAACCTATAATAAATATACCCGCAATTAAAATATTGCTTGGCAAAATACTTAATCCTAAGTTTACTGTAGAATCTACAGCTCCCATCTCCTTGGCTACTTGTGCGAAAGCTCCTGCTAATATGAAAATAACACACATTAAAATTATATTTACATTTCCAGCACCTTTACAAAAAATTTCCGCTTTATTACTTATGCTTTCATTTTTATTCATACAGATTGCCACAATGCTTGAAATTAAGAAAGCTACGCTTACTGGCATCTTATAGAAATCCCCTAAAACAATTGAAGTGACAAGATATACTACCAGAAAGACTGCTAATGGTAGTAATGCCCATGGACTACCTTTTCTTTTATTAATAATCATCTCTATACCCCCTTCACTGTATACATGAAAAAAACCCCTTGCAGTGAAAGCAAGAAGCACATCATTACATATAAATAGGATAAAATAAAATCCTTTATTATTTTTGCATACTTTGATAGTATAAGAAAGTATGTCAAATATGTCAATAACATTCCTTTGAAAACAATTATTTACCATAATTATCGTACACAAAACCCTACTTTAAAGTAGGGTTTATAAAGAGAGAAATATGGTTGTATTGCTTTTTAAAAAACATACTTTTATTACTTTATACATGTAGCATGCAATATTATGCAAGGCTATACTTTTAAAATTCCACTTTCATCAACAGCTTTAATTGCCTTTCTCAATTCCTCTTCATCTTGCACTAATGCCATCCTAACATATCCTTCTCCTAAAGGACCAAAAGCACTTCCTGGGGTAATGATAACTCCTGCCTTTTCTATCATATCAATGACAAAGTCTTCAGACTTCTTGTAATTAGTAGGTATTTCCGACCAAACAAACATAGTTCCCTGAGGTTTTTGTATGTTCCAACCTATTTCATTAAATCCATTACAGAGAATATCCCTTCTCTTTTCATAAGCCTTTCTAGTTTCCTCTACACAATCTTGATTTTGAGTAATAGCTGAAATTGCGGCTTTTTGAATTGGCAGAAACATACCATAATCCATGTTAGATTTTAGAATCTTTAACCGAGATACAACTTCCTCATTACCAATACAAAAACCAATTCTGGCCCCTGCTAAACCATAGGTTTTAGATAGAGAGTTAAACTCGATTCCTACATCTTTCGCTCCTGGAAATGCAAGAAAGCTTCCACACTGTTGTCCATCAAATACAAGTTCACTATATGCATTATCATGAAGTACTATAATATCATATTTTTTTGCAAAGGCAACTAAATCAACATAAAATTCATCAGGTGCCATAGCTGTAGTAGGATTATTTGGATATGATACAATCATAAATTTAGCTTCTTTGGCAACGTATTCCGGAATATCCTCCAGATTTATAATATAACCATTTTCTTTTTTCTGTGGCATAAAATATAGCTTTGCTCCTGCTAATAGTGGTCCGTCTGCAAATACAGGGTAGCAAGGATCGGGTACCAAAACTAAATCCCCCTCATCTATAATAGACAATGAAATATGTGCAAGCCCTTCTTGAGAACCTAAAAGTGAACATACCTCTGTTTTAGGGTTCAAATCAACACCATATCTTTTTTTATACCAATAACTTACAGCTTCTAATAAATCATTTTGGTCATTAATAGCATAAGTATAATTGTTTTTGTCTAAAGCCGCAGTACATAAAGCCTCTATTATGTGGTCAGCCGGTGGAATATTTGGTGCACCTATACTTAAATCAACAACAGGCTCTCCCTTTTCTAATTTCTTTCTTTTGATTTCTGCCAATTTTGTAAAGATGCCCTCTCCAAATTGATTCATTCTTTTAGCGAACTGCATGATTATCTACTCCTTTATCAACCAGTCTTTAAATTCTATAGTTACATAATTAATAATATGTATAAATACTTGATACTATTGTTGCTTTTATTTTACTTTAACTTTTGTTAATTTACAACTATTACCGCACGCTGACTTTAATTTAGTAATCAGTTCATAAAAAAATCCTTCAGAGCTAATTTGAAGGATTCAATATATTAAGTAACTTTCTCCATAAATTATGTATTTTATAATCATTTGCTGAAACAATTCAGCACGATGATAAATTATTTTATACACTCATACTTTCATTTAGTAACCAATAAAGGTATCTTTTTTTATATTCCTTTTTCCTATTTCTTTACTTCTTAAGAGAGCTTCAATAGATTTAATCATCGTTTTTGGCCCTACAATAAAATATTCTGCTTCGTTTCTATGCTCCTCCACAAATTTTTCAATTTCTAGGTTCAAATCATCACGTTTAGCTATATATCTAATTTTAATAGACGATTCTTTACTTGCATTATCTAGTTCCTCGACATATATGAATTCTTCTCTACTGTCCATATAGAGTAATTGTATATCATTTGAAAAATCTGCTGACTTCAAAATACGCTCCTTTATCAAAGCCCTATAAGGAGTTATACCTATCCCACCGGCTATAAATAATAGTGGTTTTTGACTTTGTGTATAAAGCGACCCTATTGGTCCTCTCATTAATATTTTCTTGCCTAGCTCTAAATCCAGCAAAGATTTTTTAAAATCACTTGGATTTCCACTAATTTTCATAGATATCTTTATGTGCCCCTCATATGGTGTCGAAGCTATACTAAATGCCCTAGTAGGTCTATTAACCTTTATATGATTTATTGTAAATATCCCATGTTGCCCGGCCTTCCAGCTTATAGGCTTCTTCATATCAAAAACAAAAGTATAAATGTCACCGACTTCTCTGTACTTGTCAATAAGATATATTTCATGTTTTTTAAATATTGATAAATAGTTTTTTATTGTATCCATTTATTAACCTTGTATAATGAAAACATAGGGGAAGTCATTATACATTTTCCTTTCTAGATTATTTTCTATATAATCTTTATAGGCGCTGTGGATTAGTTTGTTCACCTACGGCAGCTGTCCCTATACAGCCGACTGTTTCTTTTGAGGCTATAACCACAGCTCTATGTTCATTTGTTAATTAGTTAGATAACGCTTTGACGTTTTATATATAGCAAGGATACATTTAACATAGGGTTTGTGGAAACATAGCGTACTATATTTAAGGAGTTGATTACTATGTTATTTGTGGGCATTGATGTTGCCAAAGCTAAACACGATTGCTGTATCTTAGACTCTGATGGTGTTATTCATACTAATTCTTTACGTATTTCTAATTCTAAGGAAGGTTTTGATACCCTATATTCTTCTATCCTTTCTGCTCTTGGCTCCAAGAGTATTAACAACGTAAAAATAGGACTTGAATCAACAGGTCATTACAGCACAAATATCACAAATTATCTGTATTCCAAAGGCTTTCAGGTCACCATCCTAAATCCATTGGCTACTAATCTTTTCCGTAAGGCTCAAACCCTTAGGAAAACTAAAACAGATAAGACCGACGCTAAGGTCATTGCAACTATGCTCTTTACTGATGAATCTAAATCCTATTCACCAGTATCATATCAGATTCAGGAGCTAAAGTCACTAACAAGACACCGTCATAGAATGGTTAGTTACCGTTCTAGACTTAAACTTTCAGTTAGTCGCTTAATAGATATCATTTTTCCTGAATTGCCAAGCTTATTTTGGTCTATACACCAAAGTTCCAAATATGCATTATTAATTGAATTACCAACCCCCGATAGTATTTACAACTGCAATCTGACAAAGTTGACAAACCTAATAAGAACAGCCTCTAAAGGTAAATATAGCAAAGAGAAAGCAATTGCTTTAAAAGAGCTTGCTATCAAATCTATTGGGTCAAGCAATCGCTCTACAGCCTTCGAATTACAACAAACTATTCGCCTCATACAATCTGTACAAACAGAAATAGATGCATTAGATAATCAAATTAAATTAGTCGTACAAGAACTCAATACCCCACTCATTACTATTCCTGGCATTGGATATACTCTAGCTGCCATTATATTAGCTGAAATTGGTCATATTGATCGTTTCTCCAACCCAGCTAAACTTCTTGCATTTGCAGGTATGGATCCTTCTACTTACCAATCTGGGACTTACAATGCATCTAAAACTCCAATGGTTAAGAGAGGCTCTACATACCTTAGGTGGGCTATTATGCAAGCATCTAGACTTGTTGCTATGCGCGATAAAGTCTTTAGTGATTATATGGTCAAAAAGCGTTCTGAAGGCAAACACTTCAATGTTGCCAGATGCCATGTCGGTAAAAAGTTAATTAGGGTAATTTACTACCTCCTAAAAAACAATACTGCATTTGTTCCACAAGTCTAATTTAATCTATTTTTTTCAGAGCAACTGAGTTGCTCTGTTTGTCATGCATTTTTTTGTAATAGATGTCTTTAAAATTATTTTCTTCATGACTTCTTTAAATACGAAATTTTTCTTGACTTCATATAGTTAGTCTCCTCGCACCTAAAGGCAAATTTATTTTATTAAATACACTTTTTTTAATTAATATGGGTAAAAATCCTTACATAAAACAATCTACGTTATCCCTAGCAAAATCATAAAAAGATCTAGGTTTTCTTCCTGTTATATTATAGAACTCATCAGTCACCATCTTTGCGGTACCCATCCTTGTCATGAAATACAGTGCTACGGTCACATTGACATATTTTTTATCTAAACCCCTATTATTAATGTAGTAGCTTCTATACTTAAAAAATCCAGGTTTTTTGTATGTTATTTTCTTCCCAGTGACCTTACTTAAAATTTCAGCTATTTCATAATAATCTAAAGACTCTGATCCAGTTATAGTATGGGCAGTATTTGCATAGGTTTCTGATTCATGTAGTAAAGTTGCCACTATAAGACCAATATCTGCTGTATCGATAAAGCTCGTTTTACTCTTTCCAGCGGGGATAAATATTTCACCCTTTTCTTTAATCTCAACTGAGTGAATCCCAGATAAGTTTTGCATAAAGAATCCAGGCCTAACATGTGCATATGGAACACCAATTTTTTCAATATATTTTTCTATTTTATGGTGAGGTGGTATTGTATTTTTTTCTACACCCATTAATGATAAGAAAGATACCAATTTTATATTATGAGACCTCATAGCATCAACAAAGGGATATATTCCCTCAGGCTCACCGATATGTGGAGGTCGCATAAGGAATACACGGTCTACTCCTTCTAATGCATTATTAAACGTTCCTTCATCTTCAAAATCAAATTTAACTACTTCAACATTATCTCCAAACATTCTCGTTAATTTTTCAATATCAGTTCCAGCTACTACTACCTTTTCTCCTTTATTCAGTAATTCTTTTACAACATAACTTCCTACATTACCAGAAGCACCGGTTACAAGTATTTTCATTAACCTCTAACCTCCTTAAGTATTTGATTTGCACTGTGAATAAGCTTTAGAAATGCTTCAAAGTTCTCTGGTCCCATTTTTTCTTTAAGCAGTTCTATGATTTTATAGTATTCATCACGTGTTGATTGAACTAATTCATGACCTTCATTAGTAATAGAAACTGTATAACTTCTCCTATCGGTAACAGATGGTACTTTAATTAAATAACCCTTTTTAATGAGCTCGCTGATCATAGCTGTCACTGAAGGCTTTGCGATTTGAAAAAAGTTGCTAATCATTAATGGAGTAACGTCCCCGTCTTGCTTATGAATATAAATAAGTACCCCCATCTCACTAGATCGAATAGGTAATTCTTTTTTTACGTACATTTGTAATCTACAAAACATTGCTATTTCTTCAGCAGCTATATCAATTTTATTTTGCATCCATATCACCCCATTTATATTTAGTTAGTTTAGCTAACTAAATATTATAATTATTTCTCTGCTCTGTCAATCTTTATCTATCAACAAAAGTATAAAAATAAATGTTTCTTTTTGTTTTTTTTAGGGTAATAAACTGAATACAGATAACGATAGGACAGCCAGTTGCTCATTTTAATAGGCAGAAGCCAAATAAAAAGGAGGAATAAATTAATATGAAAATTTTAGTTTGTACTGACGGGTCCAAGGAAAGTTTAAGAGCAGTAGAAAAGGCATGTAAAATTGCTGAAGGTTGCAATGTAAATGAAGTCTCCGTAATAAGTGTAGATGAAGGTAAACTAGATTTACCTATAGGGGCTTGGAGTGACGTAGATCATCCTACTAAAGAGGATGTAGAAAGATTCCTAAAGGCACGAGAAGAGGCTAAAGAGGTAGGTAAGAAGAATTTGTTAGAGGCTGAAAAAATGTTTGAAGAAAAGAACATAAAAGTAAATACCATATTAAAGCAAGGTTCTCCTGCTGAAGTAATTTCTGAGTTTGCAGAGGTTGAGGGCTTCGACCTTATTATAATGGGTAGAAGAGGTATAACTGGAATGAAAAAACTATTCTTAGGAAGTGTAAGTAATGCTGTATTGCAACAGGCAACTACTAGCGTACTGATTGTAAAGTAATTATGTTAAATTAAGATATAGAGTGGTGCTTTCAGGAAATTTTATTTTTGCCTAAATAATAGCACTAAAAAAGGCCTATCAATATTTAGTGCATAGACACTAGATTACGATAGGTTTTTTCATTCTTATTTTTTCTTATTTTTTCTTATTTTTTCTTATTTTTTCTTCTTTGTTTTATATTGTTATTGAGGGACTTTCTTCCATTAATTATAAGACTAGTAACATAACTAATTCTTTTTCTGTCTCATTAGTCAAAAACAAGATTCATCATGGTCTCCAAATAGCATTAACAGTGATTTTCTAGTTTTAAATACATCCGAGTAAAACTCCACTGCTTCTCGACAATTCCCGTATAAATTAATATAAGCTTGTACTGCCATAAAATATCCTACTATAATATAGGTTTATCCGTATTTATACTCAGTATTATTTTTTACGGCCTTGGTAACATATACACCTACTCTTTGCCACATTTTAATTTTTTTAAAAGCATCAAATTTTTGATATCATCCTATTTTCTCTCTATCAATAAGTTTATTTTTGAGAATCAAGTATAAATAAAGAAGCATCCTGACCATCTAAGCCATTAATTTTTTATGTATTATATTGATCATTTTCTGCGAGGTATCCAGATAAAGCATAGAATTGAAATCATTTAACAAGTTCAATCCTATAAGACCAATTCCACACCCAAAATCAATAGAAGTTTTGTTCTTTGTCTCAACTAAGTATTCACGAAAGGCATCTGATATCAACCTAGAAATTTGGATTGTCTCAATCGTATCGTATTTATTAGCTATCATTTAATGTTATAGTTTGGATACTTTTCCCTACCAATTTTGAAAATTGACCAATTGTATAATACTTCATGTTATCACCTTGTATAATGAAAACATAGGGGAAGTCATTATACATTTTCCTTTCTAGATTATTTTCTATATAATCTTTATAGGCGCTGTGGATTAGTTTGTTCACCTACGGCAGCTGTCCCTATACAGCCGACTGTTTCTTTTGAGGCTATAACCACAGCTCTATGTTCATTTGTTAATTAGTTAGATAACGCTTTGACGTTTTATATATAGCAAGGATACATTTAACATAGGGTTTGTGGAAACATAGCGTACTATATTTAAGGAGTTGATTACTATGTTATTTGTGGGCATTGATGTTGCCAAAGCTAAACACGATTGCTTTGTATCTTAGACTCTGATGGTGTTATTCATACTAATTCTTTACGTATTTCTAATTCTAAGGAAGGTTTTGATACCCTATATTCTTCTATCCTTTCTGCTCTTGGCTCAAGAGTATTAACAACGTAAAAATAGGACTTGAATCAACAGGTCATTACAAAGACAAATATCACAAATTATCTGTATTCCAAAGGCTTTCAGGTCACCATCCTAAATCCATTGGCTACTAATCTTTTCCGTAAGGCTCAAACCCTTAGGAAAACTAAAACAGATAAGACCGACGCTAAGGTCATTGCAACTATGCTCTTTACTGATGAATCTAAATCCTATTCACCAGTATCATATCAGATTCAGGAGCTAAAGTCACTAACAAGACACCGTCATAGAATGGTTAGTTACCGTTCTAGACTTAAACTTTCAGTTAGTCGCTTAATAGATATCATTTTTCCTGAATTGCCAAGCTTATTTTGGTCTATACACCAAAGTTCCAAATATGCATTATTAATTGAATTACCAACCCCTATAGTATTTACAACTGCAATCTGACAAAGTTGACAAACCTAATAAGAACGACCTCTAAAGGTAAATATAGCAAAGAGAAAGCAATTGCTTTAAAAGAGCTTGCTATCAAATCTATTGGGTCAAGCAATCGCTCTGACCTTCGAATTACAACAAACTATTCGCCTCATACAATCTGTACAAACAGAAATAGATGCATTAGATAATCAAATTAAATTAGTCGTACAAGAACTCAATACCCCACTCATTACTATTCCTGGCATTGGATATACTCTAGCCGCCATTATATTAGCCGAAATTGGTCATATTGATCGTTTCTCCAACCCACTAAACTTCTTGCATTTGCAGGTATGGATCCTTCTACTTACCAATCTGGGACTTACAATGCATCTAAAACTCCAATGGTTAAGAGAGGCTCTACATACCTTAGGTGGGCTATTATGCAAGCATCTAGACTTGTTGCTATGCGCGATAAAGTCTTTAGTGATTATATGGTCAAAAAGCGTTCTGAAGGCAAACACTTCAATGTTGCCAGATGCCATGTCGGTAAAAAGTTAATTAGGGTAATTTACTACCTCCTAAAAAACAATACTGCATTTGTTCCACAAGTCTAATTTAATCTATTTTTTTCAGAGCAACTGAGTTGCTCTGTTTGTCATGCATTTTTTTGTAATAGATGTCTTTAAAATTATTTTCTTCATGACTTCTTTAAATACGAAATTTTTCTTGACTTCATATAGTTAGTCTCTTTACACGTATTATGATAATATAAAACCCTTAATGCTTCAATATGTTTTAGTAGGTTTTAATATGTATTTAAAAACCATGTCTACCCTCCTACTTCCAATCCATTACGTTGTATTTATGCAATAGTTTTTTTGCTAATTTTATCCCATCTTCCGTAATTGCTACAGACTTGGATCGATGGCTACCTTGTCGAATATAATCTTCCTCATCTAGTTCATTAATAATATCAAAATCATATCCCTTCCAAGACAAATCATAATTCGAGCCGAAACGATCTGCTTCATTATATCTTGTTAAATACATAAGCACTATAGTCAATTCTTTAATTGCTTTCTCTGGGTTAGTCTTATTAATCCAGTATCTCCTTCATTTGGAATATTATTTATTCACTTACTCCTCATTAAGCTGCCCAAATTCTGTTTTAAATGCTCTTTTTTTCGGATGCATTTTCTTATAATGTTCTATTGTAACCATTCTTCCATGTAACTTCCCATTTGACTCCAATGTTTCACCTAATGCTGTTATTAGTGCAGCTACCTTGTAATAGCTTTTCCGGTGACTTCCCCCTACCACAGACTCAGTTCTTTTTTCTATTTCTTCCTTCAGCCACCCAATATACTTTTCATATTGCTCACTTCTGAGGATTACTTTTTCTTTCCAGTATAAAAATTGATCCGTAAAGCTTTGTCTATAGTCTCCAGTGAATCCCATTTTGTATTCTATTCCATCTATCAATCGTTGCCCAGCTTTTGTAATCTTATTATTCTTGTCTAATAGCAAAATAAACAGTGGTACAACAGTTCCCTTAAAACTGCTACTCCAACCTAGTGTAGTTCTATCTTTTTTGCATTCTTCATAAATATAATCAAACTCTCCGTTAAAAAACCGGAGGAGCATCTTATGTTCCTTTGAAATACTATTCACCATCATCTGTTTATTTTTATGATATCCTTCCCACATAGAGTTCTCTGGTAATGTTTGTGCATATTTTACCGCTCTATCTGCTATATTAAGGTAATTCGAAAGCTCAAACAACCTTAAATAATGGTACAGGTTTGATTCAGAATAAAAAGCCGCTTCATAACATTGATTAATTATATCTGTGTCGTTCAACTGTACAGCAACTTTTGCAACTAAGTTTGCAATGTTTCCTCGAATAATTAACTTTTCAGGTAATACTTTAATAGCCTCCATTCCTAGCTTTATACACTCAAACTCCTTATTATCATGTAACAAATGCTTACAAACATGTTTATATAAAATTGGATGTCTCGCCCATGCCTCCCTAGCTTCTTCACATAGTCGGGTGATACCCCCCTGATATATACATGCCTCCGTCAGCAAATCTCCTGCTAGGTCCCCATCTATATTTTTCAGAAAAGAAATCCAATCCTCCATAAATCTGTCTATTCCTTTAAGCTCTTCAGGACCTACAGTAAACATTTCTTCTGCTTTTATGTTTTTACACATGTCCCATGAAAGATGCCGGTACAGAGCAGCTGCTCTTTCTTCCCCTTCAGTAACCTGATATTTTGCATACATCATATTCAGAGCAATACTTTTTAAATCCAGAATTACCAACTTTTCTTCTACAAGTTCCTCCAGTCCCAGCTCACTCCACTCTTCTATTTCACTATCCAATGTCGCAAAGGTTATACTGCAAAGCACATCATATAATGCTGCCGCCTGCTGGTATTCTTTTTGAGACAACAAGTCTTCTGCAATCTGAAATGCTCTAGAAAGCTCTTTTCCTATTTCAAAGATATCAGAATACTCGTAAGTATAATCCCTCCCCCAATAACCTTCTCCATACTCTTCGTAACCGGTGCACTGAAAATAGATTTCTGCATCTTCTATTTTTCTACACCACTCTTCGAGCTCTTTTATCTCCTTTTTTATAGAAATATCCGGACAATACTCTTGTTTTTTTGTTAAGGAGTTTAAAAATATAATTCGCTGATTCTCATTTATAGTCCGAGCCATATTATGTATCCATTCAGCTTTTTCCATTTCAGACATAGAAGATAATTTTTCATCAACAGATTTCATAAACTCATTATAATTCATTCCTTTTCTCATCCCTTTCCTTTCAAGCTCTATTGTCAACTACCAAAGTTTAATATTTTTTAAGGAGTTTATCATAAAATGGCAAGCTACATTTTTATATTTTATCCTGTCTAAGTTCTTCTGCTTTATTTTCAAATCAAAATGGAATCTCATCATCTTCTTTGCTTTTGTCACTTGAGCTGTCCTTTTCAATTAATCCATCTTTACTAGCCTCTTCCCATGTAATTCCATATGGTGCTCCTCCAGATGTATATCCAACAATGAAATAATAGTTTTCATCAGAATCTATGTAATCATTGAAGTTCTCTTCTTGTTTTTTTCGAGTTTTTCGTTTCTCTTTTATCTTCTTCATGCTTAATTCTTCTCCTAACTATCCTCTAAGTCCTAGATAATAATCTATTCCTTTTTTTTAACAATCTAGATATTATTTTTACTGTATCGAACTTTTAGAATAACATCAATTTACATAAGATATTAGGTCATCTATATATTTCTATTTTCTTGTACACCTGGAAGCAGATTGTCAAAATCAACAATTTTGTGAAAGGGCTTTCAAAGAATGTAACATTTCTGCTACCCTGGTGTAATAACGGGTGGCAAAGTAGTGTTGTTTTAGTTTTTATAACCGCTTAAACCTTTCTATACTCTACATAGTTTAGCGACAGCTTCACAACTCTGGAGTTGATAGTGACAACAAATTCAAATCAGAGTAGCGCTTTCTCTCTAAAAAAATAATCCCCTACAGGGTTTATAGTTCTATTATTATATATACTCCTACTCTTCTCCTACCATTTGTGGTGCTATACTATATTGATAATAAAATTCCTAATTGTCTTTACACTTTAAGGCATCCTGCATATCTCTTTTCTCTAGCATTAATTACTCGTATACCCGTTGTAGCCCATAAGACGTTAATCTGAACAATGATCTGCTATAGTTGAAAAACTATCAGATATATTGGCACATAGCTTTTGTAATTGATTTAGGTCATGAGTCTTCGGTGATTCATCCCAGGCATTACTAGATTTCCCTTTAGATATTTTTCAGCTGACTGTTGAAAATGATAAAGATAATTTCAATAGGAATAGGACGCATCTTCAGAAAATATTCTGCACTCATTAAGTCCATTTCTGGAAACCTTTGCCATTCTTTTGCAATTGTTTAATTATCCATAGAGCACCATACTTCCTGCGCTATTTGACGCTCTATAGATGGAATATATTTACGTTAATTAAATTTACTTTTTTTGCTAACTATCACTTGTTTTTTTATGTCTAATTGTTTTTTTATCTCTAATTGCTTTGTTTATCAGTTTCATTGCATCAATTTCACGAATATCAGCATCCTCTTTAATTTCAATAAAGATATCTAAGTCTGAGTCAGCATGTGGTTTTCCTGTTGCATATAATCCAAAAGAAATATCTGCTCAAAAGCAACAATTCCTGTAATACTGTCAATAAGCATTTGCAATTCATCCTGTATCCTTTGATCCAACCTCAACACCTACACTTACTTCTCAGTTTCAACATATAATTTTTACTGCCTTTATATATTTATATAATACTCCCCTACGGGGTAGTCCTTTAAAAATAATACGTCCCACCCTGGGACACATTGTTAAGAGCTGCTGGCGGGATCTCTTATTAAGATTATACTAAAAATAATGTTGTGAGCAATACTCGAAGTTGTAACTTAATATGTTTTGCCGTCTCCAGCAGTTGTTTCAAAATTCGCAATAACTAAATCTCTTACTAACTCGCCTTTATTAAATCTATTCTTTATGGAAAATAAAGCTTATATCTGATATAATAAAAATGATTTTCGTTATCACTGTATTTCGGTGGGTTTATTTTTTTATGAATGTATATAATTTTGGAGTAACCAAAACCCCTGTAGGTATCATATTTAAAACGAGTAGATAAACTTAGCATCAATCAGTGTATATGAAGAGAAGCATGACCCCTGAGGCTAATAAGTAAATATTATAACTGTAATTATAATCTTTGTATCGGAACGGTTACAGAAAACGATTTTAAAAGGCTAAATGATCTTTCTAATCAAGATTAATATTTATATGTAATGCGACTGATACTACGACCTCTAACCTCTCCTTTCGAAGGGTTAACTAGTTTAAGCTGATAAATTCAATTCAACAGATTATACTCCACAGTATAAAGTATATCTAACAAATCAGGACTTCAATATACAGTAGTTTGAATGAACGTCATAACCTTTTATCAGTTCGATCTAATTAGATGTAATTCATATGGGGAAGAATTCCAAAAAATAATTCATATTGATCTCCACTAATTGAGCAATTGGATTCCTTGGGGCTAAGTTTACAGAGCAGGGATTATATATGAGAAATTTGAGAACTTTGACATCAATTGTCTATAAAAATTTGATATATTCTAGTGATAAGAATTAAGAAGAGTCGTGGTTAACAAAAAAAACTGAGAGGTATCCTTATGAAGATATTTAAATTATATAAAAGAAAGCAGAAGCGAATCCTAAAAGGTTCATTACTAATTTTATTTTTGGTGCTTGTTTTAATTTTGCATAGATACATACCCTACCATGACAAGGGAGAACTTTTGGACTATTTTGATGAAATTTCTGGCAATAAAAATATTGGCTTTACTTTTATCATTATAACTATATTTAGCAGCATCTTATGTATTCCTATTTCTTGGTTAAAAGCATTGGCAGGTGCTTATTTTGGTGTTGAAAAAGCCTTTTTTTACTCCATGATATCTGCAACTATCAGTTGTGGTGTGTCCTTTATGATTGCTAGGATATTAGGACAAGATATAGTAAACCATATATATAATAAGCATTTTAGTAAAAAACTAAGCATAGATACAAGAAAGTACTTAGAAAAAATCAATGATTTTAGTTCTACTCATATTTTTATCTTAAGGAATATATACTTCTTCCCATTCGCCCTGACTAATTATTTGTTAGGTGTCACAACTATACCCTTCAAGAAATATATGCTAGCCAGTACACTTGGCATGCTTCCAGGAACGTTTATTTATACTTTTTTTTTCTCAAAGATTACAAGTTGTTGTTCTTCAAATTAAATGCGGTTAACTTCTTCGTTTTATTTAATGTTTACTTTAAGACCAATCTTTACATTATTCAACGTACTTAATGGAACATAATCACAATAAATAAGGTTAAGTTATATGTTATTTCGCTTAAATCCATGAACATCTTTAAAGACATCCATGGATTTATTATTATCCTAATTCAATTTCATTTACTGCAAGCATTACTATGTCAGAATCTACTATATTGGCATTTTTGCTATTAGCAATAATAAGACTTGAATTGCATATCTTATTAATAAGTCTTGGTATACCATTTGATGCATTTATTATAGCTTCTAGTGCATTGGCGTTAAAGATTTCCAAAGTAGATTTTGCACCCGAAAGTTTTCCTTTTATATAAGAAAGTGATTCTTCTCTCTTTGAGACTATCGAGATTATAGTTCATAGTAACTCTTTGTCTTAATGGTTCATTAGCAACTAATCTTAAAGTATTATTAAGCTGAGGCAAGCCTACAAGAATAACTACGGCTCTATCTTTTGAATCCATATCAAAATTAAAAAGCATTTTAAGGTCATTAAGTACAGCATTGTTGATGTAGTTAGCTTCATCTATTATTATTACTGGGGTTATACGTTTCTCAATGGAATACCTGTTTATTTCTGCTTGTATATTTTTAAAGTTGTCTGTTTTTTTATGCATTGGCTCAAGGCCTAGTTCTGATGACAGATGTTTGTAGAACTCACTCACTGTAAGTGTTGACAGTGAAGTATATATAACCTTGTATAAAGAGTTATTAAGCCCATTAACCCAGCTCCTAATTGCTGTAGTCTTACCCCGTCCTGGACCACCTGTAATTACTCCGAAACCTTTATTGTTTAAAAGATAATTAAGCCTGTAGATTATTTCATTGTATTCAGATGTCTCCACTACGATATCTTTTGTGTTCTTTATGAATGGGTTAAAGTCAAGCCCATATCTGCTAATGTAATCGATCATTTTAATATTTGCCTCCCGTAAATTTTACTTTTTCTCTTTTTATCAGTGAATTTTCCTGCTTATTTAACAGTTTTATAGCTGTAAGTTCACCGGTATGCTTGTCAACTACATAGATTTTACTAAGGTCAGGTGAATACCTTAAGGTAACTTTCTGTTTTGAATAACGATAAGGCACCTCATACTCAATTTCATCTATCATTACTACGTTATCAGCAGATACACGCCTCTCGTACTCAAGAAGAAATGTTGTTTCAATCAACTCTTCAGGTAATCTTTTTATAAGATATGATTCATTAAAGAACCTATCTTGGGGGCACAACCCGTTAAGAGAACTATGTATGCTCTGATTATAATGATTAACATAGTTTAGTAAGGCTTCACGAAGTTCAGCAATAGATGAGTAATCACTCATGTTTAGCTGAGACATCCATTGATCTTTCAATGTTTTAAACCACCTTTCTACTTTCGCTTTACTGGTTGGAGTGTATGGAGCACAGTAATTTATGGTTGAACCTATCCTTGCAACTAGAAGTTCCATCTGTTTATTTTTATAGCATGATCCATTATCAAAATTTAAAATCTTTGGTCTTCCAAATCTTGTGACAAATTTGTTTTCATGATAGACATAAGATTTATGAAGTATCATTAAAAAAGATATCAATTCCAACAATATATCTTGAAGCATCATCAAGTAGTGCAATGATATAGGTGCGTTTTTTTGTTCCATCTATTTTAATATAAGGACCAACACTACTGTCGCCACACCATACTTCATTTATGTGGGCTCTTTCATATCGCCTCATATCTTTGTTACCTGTATATTTATTTTCAATTTTAATTTGATTTACAAATCTATTGATTGTGGAGAGAGATATATCACCTTTATTTATGGTGCTTATTATCAATTAACTTCTGATGTATTAAAGTTGCAGGTATTCGTGGGTATTCCTTTTTTAGAAAGCGAACCTGCTCCATTATATCTTCGTCAATTTTTCTGGGCTGTCCGGTGTCACGCCTTCGTTGTGGAATAAGGGCATCAAAGCCACTTTGCCTATAACTGTAGTACCACCGTTCAAGAGTTGAGGCAGAAATTTTTGTATCTTCACCTCTTGGATTGGTATAGGTTTTTTTAGCCGTATCAGAAAAAAACTCTTTTATACTTTTATCTTCATCGTAGGTTCCACTTACTATTGGAGCGATGATCCCGTATCTAAAAAGCGCAATATTTCTTCTTGCTTCATCATTCATCTTTAAAATCCTCCTTCTATTTAAAGTATATTTAGAGTTTAGAATATAAAAAACAAATGGTAAAACAGGCTTATGTGGTTTTATGTAAATATAATATTTGGTATGCATTTAATCTGCATAAACTGCCGTTTGAATGTAGAAAGACAGTGTCTTATGATGGATACGATATCATCGGCAATAGAAAATCCGAAAGCAGCAAGAGCTTCCTTCCAGTACCTTAAATACATACTGATAACATATCTGATGTTACTTTCATCTATATATTCATTGGTAGTCATAATGGATTCAAATGAATCATTGGAAATATATGCTCTTATAATTGATATATGGTCATTAAGAAGTATTTGGGAGTAAGGAACGATAAACTTAGGGAATATGGCATGCGTCTTGCCACAGCGTTTACATTTCATGCGCAAAATGGACAGTGTAATGAAACCTTCGGGTGTCTTAATAGAACGGTTATAGTAACCATGTTTAATAAGGCAGCCAGACAAGGTACAGGAGCAAGATAATTGGTAGAGGTTTATAGTATCAAGAAATTTATTATATGAAATTTGATTAAATGTATTGATTTTATCTGTAATTAGAGTTATCATAATATTGTTTTATGGGGACAGAAGTTGAATTGTGGTAGAGGAGACTTCTGTCTTTCTTTCTAAATAAATATAGACTGTAATAATAACATAAAAAGGATAACCATTAAATAGGTTGACAAGAATTTAGTCAACTACTTGATGTTTATCCTTTATTTATTTCAAATAGATTTTGTCAATTGAGTTGCACATAAAATGCCGTTCTATAACAAGTATTCAGCAAAATCCTTTAAAATTAGTAACTCCAGTTGTATTAGTAATAAGCTATTATAGTATTATATATATATTAAAAAAAGAATTTGAGGCAAGATATAAATAATATTACAAATGTGTTCTAAAGTAATTAGAATAGTAGTGGAGTCTAATTGCTTTAACCTGATACAGAATTACGAGACTCTAGATCCCCCCAGCAATTAACTAAAAGTGCGTTAAGGAAGCAATGCGGTAGTTGGGATTTTTGCAATCTATTTAAGATATTAGATCCCATATATCTACTCAATTACACATCCAAGAACAAAGTTGCCCTTCGGGCAATTTTAAAAAACTAGTGCGGTAGTTTTCATATCCTACCGCCTATTTACTTTTAAGCATTCCTTCGCATTTAGGGCATACCAAAGTAGGCATGCGATCTTCTTTTGTTTTTGCATACTCTTCATCCATTTCTTCCCACCAGACAAACTCTTCTACTACATATCCAGGTACTTCTTCTTCATATCTACAATGAATACATTGATATTTGTACATATCTCTCTGTATTTCCTTCGGGTCGTCGAATGGGATTGTATCGTATAAGCTCTTTCTCTTTTTTCTTACCATTTTGTTGTGGTCCCTCCTTTTGGGATTTTAATTCATCTAGCATCTGATAAATTGTACCATATTTTATCACTCCAAATTTCCCACAACTCCATTTCCTTATTGCACTTTGGACATTTTATTGGATTCTTTCCAAAGCTCTCTATTATTCTTTCTTTCCATGTTTTTTTCTCTAGCTTTTTTTCCTTTTTCTTTTTTCCTTTTATAATACATTTGAAGACTTATTGACTCTTTTGCTATCTTATTTAAATCTCTTCTATATAGTCCATATCTTCTTACCATCTTAAAATGTTTTTTAGGGATATGCATGATTATTTTCCCTATAAATTCCAATGCTGTTAATTCTCTTTCAACAACTTCTCCTGTCTTATGATCTTCATACCAAAACTTTACTACTTCACCGTCATACTTAATTATTCTATATTCTGCTATTGCCGGTCTTGCTAGGTACCTACCTATATATTCCGCTGCTTTCTTCGCGCTATCCATTTTAGTTTCAGCATGTACATAAAATCCTTCTCGATATCTCTTGTTTAGCTCATTAATTAGTTTTCCTAGCTTTGGCTTTTTAGGTACTAATTTATTTTTTACTATATCCAGTAGCACCTTCTGACATGATTTCCTTAGAAATTCATACGGAATATATTTCACTGCTTTAAATTTATTGTCTTTATCTAATGCTCCTTCTGCAATTAGTGCGTGTATATGGTACTATGTCAAGAAAAAGTACAAGTTAAATTAGGATTTTCTTAATATACTTACCATTCGACATTATGTCAACTCGCTTCTTGGTATAATTTCCTTAGCTCCTTGTTATAGTCAGCTTCATACTGATTTGGAGATAAATATCCACAATGGCTATGTATTCTTACTGTATTATAAACTGCTTCTATATAGTTAACAACCAATCGATATGCATGATTATAATCTAATATCTTGAATCTATTTATCCACTCTCTTTTAATTAATGCATGGAATGATTCTATACATGCATTGTCCCATGGATTAGCTTTCCTAGAATAACTATTTATAAATTTTTCTGTAGATTTTTGATACGCTTCACATGTATATTGCACTTAATCCAGAGATCAAATGGCTTTTCTAGTTGCTTCGTGCTTTCATATTTTATCGGCATCTCCGAACTTGGGAGCTGCTTTATTCATTGCCTAAATACTTTGGAGAATAATCAGGTATAAGATGGATATAGTAATAGGTGCTTTCCAAAGAAGTGTGCCCCATATATCTCATTAAATAAGGAAGCATTGCATGTACATTCAGCTAGTGCATCCAATAATACGTTGCAGACCATGTCAATGTTCATTTTGAAGTACCTCCTTTATATTTGGTACTTCAATTTATAAATACTATGCCGAAGAAAATATATTACAGCCAATATCCAAGTGATCTTGGAAGATTATTCGGCATAGTTTTTTCTTCAGCATAATCTGAATGCATTACTAATGGCTTATTTATATTACGTGATACTTTGGCTTTATTAATTGCTTCTATTACCCATTTTGCTTCTAGGGTAGTACTGAGCACCCAAGATATTATTTTTCTTGAATACAGGTCCATTATACTTGTTGATAAGGTGTTTCACCATAGTATTCTGTACAACTACTCCATTTCCAATCCTGAGGCATATTTACAAGACCAGCTCTCACAGGATTTTGATGTATATATCGTACTACCGTTATCAGGTATTCTTCACTTTCCACCTTCTCACTTTTATACCTGTCTTAAAATAAATGTCCTGTAGTATCATACTTTAGGTGATAATACCCTACAAAGCTTACACCTATCCTTTTCATAGTTGTTGAAAGTTCCTCTTTACCTTCTTCAATAAGTAAATGAATATGATTATTCATCAAACACCAACCATATATCTTAATTGCACTTTTTACTTTATATTTTTCTAATGTTTCAAGAAATCTTAAGCAGTCCTCATCATCATGAAATATCTCCTGCCTATTTGCACCTCTAATTATTACGTGATATATACCGCTTTCGCTTTTCTCTCTTAATGTGCCGTTTGAAGCTGGCAGCCCCTTAGGGGCAGTTAATACATAATTATGAAAGACATAAAATTACTAAAACGAAGGGCACGAAAAAATCCCTTTACTTTTTGCTATTAAGCTATGCTAAAGATATTATATCAATATTTTCAAAGTCCAATGTAACTATAGCAGTATTAAATTTGACTTCAAAAAGTACAAGAAATTGCCCCACTTGATTAATCGTATCTTTATAGTCTGGAATCTTTGATATAAAGCTGCCTTTTACATCAAAAATACTGAGGTTACTTTTATTAACCTGCGCTTTTGCTTTAACGTGTTCATTCCCTTTATGAGGAACCGTTGTAAAAGCTACATTACGATTTTGCTCAAATTCTTTAACCTTATCATTATCTCCAAAGGTTGCAAAAAACAAAGTTTGAGAAGTCTCATCGTAAATGAAATTAACGATCCTAACATTACACACATCATTGACACTTGTGGCTAAAGCAATTTCCGTTTGGGTAGCCATAATTCTTTCAAATTCACTCTTAGTATTCATACTGATATCTCCTTTGATTTTATTTGTTATTTATAGTATACTATTAAAAAGTGTCATTATTTGATACCTTTTAATTATTCTGGAAGGAAATTAAGTATGGGAAAATCAGAAAGAATAAACGACATGATGATATATTTAAATAACAAAAACTACTTTAATCTAAAAGATGTTATGGAAAGATATAGTATATCAAAAAGTACTGCGTTAAGGGATATACAATCTCTTGAAAAAATTGGTATGCCCATATTTTCTGAAGCCGGGAGAAATGGAAGATATGGCATCTTAAGAAATAGATTGTTATCACCTATCGTTTTTACAATTGATGAAATGTATGCTCTATATTTTGCAATGATTACATTGAATTCCTATGAATCAACACCATTTCATTTAAGTGTAGCAAACTTAAAGCATAAATTTGAAACTTGTATTTCTGATGAACATATAAATGCAATTCGTAAAATGGAACAAATATTAAGTTTTGAAGTTTCAAAGCACCATAATAGTAGCCCTCTTTTAAAAAATATTTTAAAGATGGCAGTAGAAGAAACAGTTTGCAAAATTACTTACAACAAAAGAGAAACAGTAACACAATTCTTTGTGCAGTTCTTTAATATTTCTGCTAGCTACGGTCAGTGGTATGTAACTGCATTTAACTTTGACACAAATAAAGTTCAAGTATTTCGTTGTGATAAAATTATTACCCTCGACGAAAGCACTGTCTATTCCTCAAAGCCAATAAAGGAATTAACAAATCTTTCAGCTAATACCTTTAAACACAAGGGAGCCACCGATTTTGAAGTTAGTATCCTATCCAAAGGAATCGATTTATTCTATAAGGAACATTACCCCTCAATGCAACTTCACATTGAGGGACATCAGTATATTATTCGGGGGTTCTATAATAAAGGGGAAGAGAATTTTATTGCAAACTATTTTCTCAACTACACAGTCAATATTATTTCCATCAAACCACAAAAGCTTAAAAAGCTATTGCAAGATAAGATTTCTATTTTAGAAAGTCATTATAAAAACTTATAGAACTTGAAAACATACTTTTCTTCAAAGCCGCCTGTTAGAAACAGTAGAATCCTATTTAGTACAAAGAAGGAATGAGCATCAATCAAAATCCAAAAGTCAATTTCTCCGTTCCTGTTATCAGTCAACATCTTTTTTATAAATCATTGGAGACGGTTTCTTCTGCATTTCATGAAAAGTCAACTATAGCGGTTTCTACTTGTATATATTTTTACTCTCTAGACAGTTACTTTTACGCATAATATTCTATTCTGCGAAATTTCTTCCCCGGCTAAAGATAGATCCCCTAAACTTATAGTCTAGGGGAACATATATACATTATGCATTTTTATCTAAAACCTTCCAAACCACTGATTCCAACCTACTTCTTCTCTATCAACACAACACTCTCCACATGGGTTTTGATAGAAAGATGATACTATTTCGCTGAAATAATGGGATAACCCCCGGGGGTTTGCAGGAGTGCGCCCCTTAGTGTCTATTCTTTTAATATTTCCCCTGTGAGTACCTATACATTTTATATATTATGAAAATCCATCCCACCATGACTCCAGCAGATATTAGCAATGAAAGCATAGCAACAAATATCTCTCCATCTGTTTTAAGGCTACTAATTCCTACACCCACTCCTATAAACATCACAAAGCTGAAAACTACAGACAGTAAAGCAGCATGGGTTAAAAACCATTTTACCCTTTCCTTTTTTGTTGCCACAAATTCTTCTTTAGTAACTTCAATGTTTGCTTCTTCAGGAAAATCAACTTTTATCTTATATTCATACCCTTCTTTGGATTCCCCCTTATGTTTATTAATGTCTTTTAGCGATACTTTAACTATCATATCCTTATCTACTAAAATATTAGCCTCATATACAGCATAAAATGGGGTCTTATCATCAAATCCTTCTAGATCATAAGCTAGAACTCCCAAAAGAAAAAATACTGGTGAAGTAATCCAATACCATTTAGATTGATGCATTTTAACCTGAGTTATTCTTATTTGGTGCTTACCGTCACTACCCCTCCAAGTATATTTTCCTTTTTTATTATCTACCAGTTGTCCATCTATAAATATGTCTAATGAGTTATAGCCGTGGGCTTTATGATAGAAATAAATCTCATATTGATTATTCATTTAACAAATCATCCTTTTATATATACATTTGTCATATGACGTCCTCTATGGAAATATTAATCCTTCGATAGATAAAAACAGTTTACTTACATTTCTACTCGGAAGAAGTATGTAAAGCACTCTAAACCCTCTCTATTAACACCACACACTCAACATGAGCCGTGTGTGGAAACATGTCTACAGGTTGTACTTCAATAACCTTATATCCGTTTTCATCTAAGAAGGCTAGGTCTCTAGCCAAAGTAGCTGGATTACATGAAACATATACTACCCTTTCTGGATTCATATTTACTATTGTTTCTAAAACAGACTGTTCACAACCTTTTCTTGGTGGATCCACTATAACTACATCGGCTTTTATTCCCTGCTTATACAATTTCGGTACGATATCTTCCGCTTTACCTACGTAGAATTCCGTATTATTTATGTTATTAATAACAGCATTTTCCTTTGCATCATCAATTGCTGTTTGTACAACCTCAACACCCCATACTTGTTTTGCTTTTTTGGCAACAAATAAAGATATAGTACCTATGCCACAATAAATATCGAAAACATTCTCCGACCCAGTTAAATTTGCATACTCCAATGCTTTTCCATATAAGACTTTAGTTTGTACTGAATTTACCTGATAAAAAGAATGAGCTGATATATTAAATTTTAAATCTCCAATATAATCTACTATCTTGTCTTCGCCAAAAATAACTTTAGTTTCTTTTCCAAAAATAACATTTGTATTCTTATCATTAATATTATGTATTACACTTTTCAAGCCACTAATCTTCTTTTTCAAAGCCATTATTAATTCTTCTTTGAAAGGCAATTCATTTCCATTTGTTATTATTACTACCATTACTTCACCAGTAGTAAATCCTACCTTTGTTACTATATGTCTAATTAAACCTTTTCTAGTCTTTTCATTATAAACACTGACTTTATTATCATCAATATATTTTTTTATTATTTGAATTACATCAGTATTTATTGCTGACTGAATACGACAATTATCTGTTCCAACAATATCATGACTGCCTCTTTTATAAAAGCCTAATATTGATTTTCCATCGACAATACCTACTGGAATTTGGGCCTTATTTCTATATTCATATGGATTGTCCATTCCTATTGTAGGGTGAACAATTGTATCTATCTTACCTATTCTTTGTATATTTTCTTTTACTCTTTTTCTCTTCATTTCCAATTGGGCTTGGTAATCCATATGCATGATTTGACATCCGCCACATATTGATGATAACGAACATACTGGCTTAATTCTATCACTAGATGATTCAATTATTTCTAGTATTTCCCCAACTGCATAGTTTTTCTTTAAGGTTTGGATTTTCGCTAATACTATGTCTCCAGGAATTCCACCATCTACAAAAACTGTAAAGCCGTCAACTCTTCCTATCCCTTCTCCATTATGCCCTAAATCTTCTATAGTAATTTTATATTGTTCTCCTAAAATCAACATGTACTTTAAACTCCTTTTATTAAATTTGTCGAATTAATTGTTATACATATTATTCTACACTACTTTTATCTAGTTTTGCTAACTTTTGTTATATGCTTATAGTTTACCAATTATGTATAATAAATTATAATATAGATAAATATGGATATTGGACAAGCATATAGGGGGGAATCAAAATGTTAAGAACGTTAAAGAGCTTAGTTTTAATAGTAATTATTTGTTTTACTGCCACCGGAATACCTGTTTATGCAAATTTTCTTTTTAACTATATTATTTCTGAAGATTATGTAGAATATAATGTTGATCTACTTACTCATTCCTCAGAAAAATACGAAGTGGATATTACATTTGAATCAAGTCATAATAGTTTACCTCTTGAATTCGATGATACTCCATTAAATTTTAAACTATTTTTAGGTGATCAAGAAATAAAAAATCTTGAATTAGAAGTAATAGAAAAAAGTAATGACCCTTATAAATTTTCATTTATTTTAACACCTGAAAGACTTGATTTACCAAATGGCAATTACATACTTGAGGTTACGCCTAATATTATTAATATTAAATCACCAATCGATCCAATACCAATCAATTTCAACTTTAACAAGAACGTTAAATATATTCCTGCAGTCCAAACTGTACCCACAAATAGAACTGCATTGACCCTATACTTCCCTGACAATGATTTTAATAGATTAATACCAATTACCAGAGTTGTACCATACACTAATATTCCTCTTAGATCTACTGTTAACGAATTATACAAGGGACCAAGTAAATCTTTAGGATTACCAACTGGATCTCCAATACCTACAGTTCTAAATTTAAACCTAAATAATGACATTGCCAGAGTGTATCTTCCTAAAGATATTGGAGTGTATAATACATATTCTTCAAATGCACGAATAGCCTTAGATAGCTTTATTAGTTCGCTAACATCAATAAATGAAGTATCTGCTGTTCAATTCTATATAAATTGGCAGATAACTACAGATGATTTTCATGGTGTATCAATAGATAAACCTATTAGTAAGGATAATTCTCCGAAAGCTTATGTAGCTTATAGAACTGATTCTGATAGGTTGCTACTATATCCAATTACTAGCACAGTTTCTAATTTCTCAGCAATAGATATTTTCAAAATTCTAAAAATATCTACAAATAACAATTTATATAGTAACCGTATATACCCACCAATACCAGAAGATGTTGAATTATTAGATTATAGCTTAATAGATGGGGTTTTAAAATTAAAATTTAATGATGCTTTTGTTAGTATTATTAAAAACGAAAATGACTTAAGTAATTTAATGATAGATTCTTTAATTTATAGTTACACTTCATATCCAGAAATTCAATCAGTAATATTTACAACTGAAAATGTATCCACTGATAGACTTAATATTTTAAATACACCTTTAAATGCCTCCGGTTTAATCAATATTGAACAATAATACAAATCAACTAAATTATATATACACATAATAATAGCAGGTATCTTAAAATACCTGCTAAACTTTTTTCCTTTTATTTTTTAGTATTCTTTCATTACATTAAATAAGCTTTTATCTTTTGCCATCTCATATTTTCTATTATTTTGTCTATATACTGCATCTGTAGTAGTGTCTATTGTTACCCACTTACCATTAATATATACTTCATTCCATGCATGGTATTCATTCACATTTGGAGCATAACCCATTACTAGTTTTGTAGGTACTCCTACACTTCTTAACATTCCTGCAAATAAAGATGAATAATCATAACAAATGCCTTTGTTTTCGTCATAGATTTTATTTATATTTGGTAAATAATTAGAAGTTAAAGTAGCTACTTTATCGAAATCATAGACCAAATTATTTATTATATAGTTATAAATTTCTTTTACTTTTGCTTCATCGTTACTTAGTCCTTTTGTTAATTCTTGAGCTTTTTGTACTGCCTTCATTGATTGATCCCAGTTAACCATCTGTATTGAACTAAGAAATAAATTTGTTTCATCTATTGAATTTACATTTACTGTTTCTTTTGAAATAACTTTAAATCTATTTCCGCCAACATTCTCTACTACACTTACTTGATATGAGCCAATTCCCATTTGTAGTGGTATTCTTGTTTCTTTTTCTTTTATGTTATATTGATAACGAGCTTGTCCCTTTTCAACCAAAACACGTACGTCTTTATTATCTATACTGTTACTATTTACAACTAGCATACCATTTCCTAAGTTACTAATATTTATAACAGCTTGTCCCAAAACACTGTTTGCTGAAAGCATAAAAAGTAATGCGATAATAAATATACTTTTTTTCATAATAAAAACTCCTCCTTCGGTAACACGGCTGCCTTAGCATTAAATGCGTTAGGCCCTATGGCTTTGCGTCCCACCCTTTCGAGTGGTTTGCCTTTATCGGTGAAAAGCTTTTTCACCAAATATATTCTATTTTATAATAACAAAAACTTCCCGTTCGGTGGCTTGGCTACCATTGCACTATGTGCTTTAGGCCCTATAGCTTTGCGTCCCATCCTTTCGAATGGTTTGCTATTGTCGTTGACAAGTTCAACTTAGTATTATTTTCTTATATATGATAATTATACCATATATTTTTGAAAATAATCAAATATTTTTCTACAATATAATTAAATTTTTTACATTGCTTTTTACATTTTTGCATGAATAATTATTCGATGTGTTGGATTATTTATAGGGTCGCATGTAATTAGTGACAATATTCTATCTTTGCTATTACGATTAAGCACAGACAAATCTGTAGGTTCTACAAATTTTTTTAGATATATTGTGTATTCATGTTTTTCACCTTTTGTAGTTATAACAATCTTATCTCCTGCTTCTAACTCCTCTAGTCTATTAAACAACACCCCGTATTTACGTCCCCGGGTCTTTGACAGTTGAATAATAAAAAAAATCGCTAAAGCTTTGAAAAGGCTTTATTTTTTTGTAAATTTTCTCAAATATTTCTTTCGTATTTTATCGTATTGTGTTATAATATAGATAACTGGGGGTGTTATTATGAGATTATCACTTTCTAAATCTAAAAATGCTACTTCACTTTATGTGATAAAGGATATAATTGAAAAAAATAAGCGTACTACTAAAATTGTTGAAAAACTAGGTACATATGATGAGCTTCTTAACAAATTAAACGGGGAAGACCCTATTGAATGGGCTAAGAAATATATCGATGAACTTAATAAAAAAGAAAAAGAAGAAAATAGTACAATCATGGTTCAATACTCGCCTACAAAACTTATTGGTAAAGATAAGCAACAGTCTTTTAATGGAGGCTATCTATTTCTTCAAAAGATTTATCATGATCTAGGAATTCACAAAATCTGTAAAGAGATTTCCAATCGCCATAAATTCACTTTTAATCTTGACTCCATACTATCTAGACTTTTATATGGTAGGATTATCTTTCCTGGTTCTAAGCTTTCCACCTATAACCTATCTACTAGATTTTTAGAAAAACCTGATTTTGATATTCAACATATTTATAGAGCACTTGAAGTTATTTCTAAGGAAACTGATTATATTCAATCGGAGCTTTATAATAATAGTTATAAACTTTCTAAGCGTAATTCAGGAATTCTTTATTATGACTGTACGAATTACTTCTTTGAGATTGAGCAAGAGCAAGGCTTAAAACAGTATGGGTATTCAAAGGAACACAAACCTAATCCTATCGTACAAATGGGTCTTTTTATGGATGGGGATGGTATTCCACTAGCATTTAGCATTACTAAAGGTAATACTAATGAACAGCTCACTTTAAAGCCTTTAGAACAGAAGATACTTAATGATTTCAAACTCTCAAAGTTTGTCGTATGCACAGATGCTGGACTAGCGTCAAATGACAATAGGAAATTTAATGATCAAGGTGGACGTGCTTTTATAACCACTCAGTCAATCAAAAAACTTAAAAAACATCTTAAAGAATGGGCACTTTCTAGCGAAGGATGGAGTTTAAGTGGTAGTAGTAAGGTTTTCGATATCTCTGATATTGAAGAAGACAATTTTGCAGATATTACTTTTTATAAAGAGCGATGGATTAAAGAAAATGGTTTGGAACAAAAGCTAATTGTAACTTATTCAATTAAATATAGAGACTATCAAAGAAAAATTCGAAATAAACAAATTGAGCGTGCTGTTAAGGTAATAGAAAACAATCCATCAAAACTCAACAAGTGTAATCAGAACGATTACAAAAGATTTATAGGAAAAACAAGCGTTACATCAGATGGTGAGGTGGCAGAAAAGGACCTCTATCGACTGGATTCAGATATTATATCAAAAGAAGAGGCATATGATGGTTTTTATGCTGTATGCACAAATTTAGAAGATGAAGCTTCTGAAATTATTAAAGTTAATCATAAACGTTGGGAGATTGAAGAATGCTTTAGAATTATGAAAAGTGAATTTAAGGCAAGACCAGTGTACTTAACAAGAGATGATCGTATAGAAGCACACTTTACAACTTGTTTCTTGGCAATGGTGCTTTATAGATATCTTGAAAAACACTTAGATAACAAGTTCACCTGTACTGAAATCATACGAGAGTTAAGGGGTATGAATTTTTATGAAATCCTTGGCGATGGCTATATTCCAACTTACACACGCACAGATTTTACAGATGCACTTCATGAGGCTTTTGGCTTCAGAACGGATTATCAAATAATAAAAAACACACATATGAAAAATATTTTTAAAGATACGAAAAGATAAAAAAATTACGCACTTTTTGGACAAATATATAAAGCTTGTAACCTACTATTTATAACAGGTTACAAGCTTTTTTTCTTTATTAACTGTCAAAGATGGGATAAATGATAATTATACCATATATTTTTGAAAATAATCAAATATTTTTCTACAATATAATTAAATTTTTTACATTGCTTTTTACATTTTTGCATGAATAATTATTCGATGTGTTGGATTATTTATAGGGTCGCATGTAATTAGTGTCAATATTCTATCTTTGCTATTACGATTAAGCACAGACAAATCTGTAGGTTCTACAAATTTTTTTAGATATATTGTGTATTCATGTTTTTCACCTTTTGTAGTTATAACAATCTTATCTCCTGCTTCTAACTCCTCTAGTCTATTAAACAACACCCCGTATTTACGTCCCCTGTGAGCTGCAATGACACTATTACCTATTTCTCCCGGAAAATTTGTTCCACTTAAATGACCTGCAGCTTTTCTTAAATTACTACTGCTTGTACCAAGTAAAATAGGTAATCTAAGATTAATTTTAGCAATTTCTATAGTTCCAAGCAAATTGCTACTATTATTTACAACTTCTTCCATTCTTTCAATAGTATCAACTTCTTGTTCTTCAAAATAATCTAACTCTTCATAGAAAAATTCATTTAACAACTGATAATCCTCTATTACAGACTCTGCAATATCTACTTGATTTAGAAGATTCTGTTGCCAATATGATTGGTAGAAATTATTAAAAAAAGGATATAACATTGTTAAGATTCCTATAGTAATAAAAATATAACTCATTTTCTTCATAACGATCCCCCATATAAAAATAGAGGGGTATTTCTCCCCTCTATGAAGTTGATTAAATAACTAAATTAGATCGATTCTTTTCTTAATTTAAATCCAACTACTGCAAGTAGTAATCCGAAAATCACAAACTCTAATGGATTTATTTCCCCTGTTTTTGGTAATGTAACTATTCCAAGAGGAATTTCTTCATCTAAAAGAATCAATTCTTCCTCGTCATCACCATCTATATCAAAGTCTACTATTGCTAATGGGATTTCTTCATCTAATAAATCTATTATTGGATCAAGAGGATCAACTACCGGAGGATCAACTACCGGAGGATCAACTACCGGAGGATCAACCACTTGTAGCCGTTTATTAACAAAATCAATTTGATAGGATTCATTTACTCGTTCTGCCTCTCCTACTTTTATTTGGAATGCAAGTTGTGAATTAGTCGGAATTGAGTTTGCGTCCCAGTACATTTGGGAGTTTCCAGTTAATATAAATCCATTATCCAAATTATATCCTCTAATCCATAGATTTCCGACACCCACTCCGTTTCCAATAGCTACAGATGTCTCAGAAATGCTTTCTCCGTTTAATACAATATCTGAGATTTTTATTCCAGAATCAGGTTTCGTGGCTCTTGTCCGTATGACAATATCTTTAACTGATTCGCCTGTACTGTAGGTCAAGGTACCTGCGTTACCTACCGTAAAACTAACTAGACCATTATCGTATCTTAATTCGAAAGGTACTTTTTCTCCACCATTTGCCCAGCTAAAGTTTCCTTGTGACTGAACAGAGCCTTGATTTGGCGTATGAATATTAATTTCATGGGTTGCGTTTCCACCAAGATCTCCTATTCTACCTTCAGCTACAAATGTTTCAGTAAATATACTTGTCATATTTTGATCTAACCCCAGCTGTAGTGTTCCTTTTTCGTAAGGTATAGTATAGAGTCCAGATCCTAAATTAATAGTTTGAGATAATTCAGTTATATTCTGCCATCCACTAGGGATTTCTTCTGTTACAATGTAAGTTCCCGTTGGAGCATTATTCAAAGTGAATTGATATTTGCCGTCTTCATTTGTCTGAGTTTCGTGTTTTATTTCTCCAGGTCCTGTGAGTATGATTTTCCAATCCTCCAAAGGTTTATTTGTTTCACCAGTTATTTCTTCAAACTTGAAGCCCGAAATAGTGTAGATGGATACCAGTTGCCCTTCCGAGTTTTCTACAAAAATAATTGCAGGAGAATCATCATCATCGTCATCTACCGGTGTTTGCCCAAAGAAGAAAACAACATGACTTATATCTTTGTTGTCTGGTGCTACTAGCCCAAACCCACTAGTTGCTCCACTTCCATAATCATATTCTAGAGCGTTAGGTCCACCCTTCACCCAAATTCTAGAAATTGGGGGTCCTGAGATTAAAGACCAATCAAACTGTTGACTTGTAGTATTTTGCATATACACTGTCCCAATTACTGTTTTACCGAAAGGAGCATTAAAATTGCCTGGCGAAGTTTCTCCAGAGAACATTTCATATATTCCTTCCTGTGGTACACCATTTATTTTGAATGTTCCTTCCTGCCAACTCCAATTTTTTCTAATGATCAAAGTTGGACTAGCAGCCAATACGCTTAGTGTACTACCAAATGTTAGAATTAAAGTCATAATTACTGCTAACATAGATTTGATAATTGATTTATTCTTTCTCATACATCTCTCTCCTCTCTTTAAACAATTCGTCTAAAGAAAGGTCGGTTGCACTACTTGCTCCATACAACCTCAAGTGCCCATGTGAAAGGTGTACTTCATAGCATCCCTTTCTTACTAATCAAGAAAGGTCGGTTGCACTACTCGCTCCCCGTACTTAAAGTGCCCAAATACAAAGTACGTTTCATAGCTTCCTTTTTGACAACTACATCATTCTATTATCCTTTGTGTGATAGTATGTCCGACAAAAGAAATGTGTATATGTAATCACCATACTGTCACCTGATACTAGCCCACCCCCCTAGTTTAAAGATTATTTGATTAGTTATAATAAAAACCTTTCCCTTCGGTAGCTCAGCTGCAATACTAATCGATTAGGCCTGTAGCTTTGCGTCCCGTTGTTTCCAATGGTTTGCCATTTCGGAGAAAAGTCTTTTGTGTCATTCATTATTTTGTCATATCATTTACTCATACTACAATATATACTAATTATTTTAAGCTATATTATTAACCACTTTAATATCTTATATAACTATTCATATGCTTATATTATATTTTTATTAATACCACCTTTTAATTGATATCTATCATATTTTTAGTTTTTTTATGTATATTTTTTATATCCTTTATCATTCTTTAAGGAGCTTATATATGATTATATTTCAAAGAATAAAGACACAAAAAAAGAGAGCACAATATATGTGCTCAAAAAAATATAGAATCAGTTTACCTCTTCTTTACCAAAGAAATAATCATCTGTGAATTATTTACCAAAACTTAATATAATATACAATTTTTATTTTCTAAAATAGAAGTGAAGCGTACCTTCATGAATCATATTCTTAATTTTCCTCTTTATAGTAGCTATAATTACCTGTCTTGTCGGACTAATTACTAGTATAAATCCAACTGTATCTGTTAATATTCCAGGAGTTAGTAGCATAGCCCCACCTACAATCACACATAATCCATTAATCAATTCATCCGCTGGAACCCTTCCATTACTAAGGTCAAGTTTAATTCTTCTAATTATACCTTTGCCTTCACTTTTTGATAAAAACGCCCCTACAACGCCAGTTACCAACACAATGATTATTGTATATTGGAAACCAATATACTGACCTAGCCTGAATAGGATCATCAGTTCAACAATAGGTACAACGGTAAATAAAAGCATTAATTTAAAAAGCATACGACCACCTCTACATTCTAATTTACTATATGTAAAAAAAAGAGTTTGCTTAATAGCAAACTCGGAACTATAATCTTATTCGATTATATAAAAGGGGAGATTCTTTAGTATATTATATGATAGGATATATTTTTGGTGTCACTTTATATAAATAATTTTATCCTATACTACATAACTCGGGTTTTCCCGCTATATATTAATCCAGTTTTTGAGTCTACTGTAATAACATCTCCATTATTGAGTTTTTTAGTCGCCCCATGAGCACCAACAACTGTTGGTATGCCAAGACTAAGCCCAACAATAGCAGCGTGACTTGTTAATCCACCAACCTCAGCGATAATTGCTCCTGCCTTTTCAATTAATGGCATAAATTCCTTCTCGGTTGCTTGAGTAACTAATATATTACCATGGTCAAACTCAACTTCATCAACCTTATCAATATCAACTATAATGGCTTTACCGGTGTATGCCCTTTTACCCATTCCAACACCGGATAATAGCACATCACCTACTATATGTACTTTTAATAGATTTGTAGTACCCGAAACCCCTACAGGTACTCCTGCAGTTATTATTATTAGTTCACCGCGTTTAATATATCCAACCTGTAATGCTTTTTCTACAGATTTATCTATTACATCATCAGTTGAAGATAGCTCTTCAATTAGTACGCTATTTACTCCCCAAACTAAGCTCAATTTTCTCTGAACTGCTTCCTGAGCTGTAGTTGCTATGATTGGTGCTCTAGGTCTAAATTTTGAAACCATTCTTGCAGTATAGCCAGAAGAGGTTGCAGTAATAATTGCAGATGCACCTAAATCAATTGCGGTACTGCATGTTGCATAGCTCATGGCATCGGTTACAGTTGTTTCCTTATCAATAATTTTGTTCCTTAATAATTCCCTATAGTCTATTGCACTTTCGGTTCTTAAAGCTATATTTGCCATTGTTTTTACTGCCTCAACCGGATACTTCCCAGCTGCTGTTTCACCCGATAACATTATTGCATCAGTACCGTCAAATATTGCATTAGCTATATCCGTAACCTCTGCTCTTGTAGGCCTTGGATTTCTCATCATTGAATCAAGCATTTGAGTGGCAGTAATTACTGGTTTGCCAAGTCTATTACATTTCTTAATAATATCTTTTTGTACTAAAGGAATTTCTTCAGGTGGGATTTCAACACCTAAATCCCCTCTTGCAACCATTATTCCATCAGATACATCTATTATTTCATCGACATTATCTACGCCCTCTTGATTTTCTATCTTTGAAATAATTTGTATATGATTTGCATGATTATCTTCTAGTAACTTTCTGATTTCCAATACATCCGAAGCTTTTCTTACAAATGAAGCAGCTATGAAGTCAATGTTCATTTCTATTCCAAATAAAATATCTTCTATATCTTTTTTTGTTATTGCTGGAAGGTTTATTTTTACATTTGGTATATTTACACCTTTTCTATCTTTTATAACCCCGGAGTTTTTAACTAAGCACTCAATATCAGTATTATTTAAAACCTGTAATACCTCTAATTCAACTAGTCCATCGTCAATTAATATTGTATTACCTGGAATAACATCCCCTGGAAGTCCATCGTAGCTTACACTAAATCTATTATTATCTCCTAGTATATCCTCTGTAGTAACAATTACCCTTTGCCCCTCATTTAATATGTACTCTGACTCTTTAAATTTTCCAGTTCTTATCTCTGGACCTTTTGTGTCTAGTATTATGGCAATTGGTAAAGAAAGTTCTTCTCTTACTTCTTTAACTATATCAATTGTTTTTTTGTGTTCTTCATGGATTCCATGAGAGAAATTTAATCTCGCAACATTCAACCCACTCTCTACTAATTTCTTAAAAACTTCCTTCTTATTACTTGATGGGCCCAAAGTACATACAATCTTAGTCTTCCTCATGGTCATGGTAATTCCTCCCCTATCTTGATAGTATATCTGCTAAATCATAAGCAGATTTATCAAATCTCTTTTCTGTTTTTAATGCCATATCTATGTCTTTAGCAATAATATCATTTCCATTCACACCTACAACTTTATTTTCCTCTCCATCTAATAATATGTCTACCGCCTTAGCTCCCATTTTACTTGCAAGTATTCTATCAAAGGCCGTTGGGCTACCACCTCTTTGAATATATCCTAATATTGTAGTCCTAGTTTCTATGCCTGTTATATCCTGAATTGACTTTGCAAGATCTATTGCACTACCAGCCCCCTCTGCTAGCATTATTATACTGTGACGTTTTCCCCTTTTAATTCCATTCAGTATCTTTTCACATATTTTTTCTATATCCAAGCTTATTTCTGGTAAAATAATACTTTCAGCACCACCAGCTAATCCAGAATATAGGGCAATGTCACCACAATCCCTTCCCATAACTTCTATTATATTTGTTCGTTCATGGGAAGTTGATGTATCCCTAATCTTACTAATGGCATCTAAAACAGTATTCATAGCTGTATCAAATCCAATTGTATAGTCTGTATAATTTAAATCATTATCAATAGTACCTGGCACACCTACAGTAGGTACTCCAAGCTTACACAATTCCTGGGCACCCTTAAAAGAGCCATCTCCACCAATTACAATAAGTCCTTCTAATCCAACCTTTTTTATAAATTCTAAAGCTTTGTTTCTTCCCCCATTGGTTTTAAACTCCTCACTTCTAGCAGTCCCTAATATAGTCCCCCCTCTATGGATAATATCAGCAACAGAGGATAAATTCATTTCGGTATATTGACCATTTAATAAGCCTTCATACCCTCGTTTAATCCCAATTATTTCACATCCTCTGTATACTCCATTACGTACAACAGCTCTAATAGCTGCATTCATCCCAGGTGCATCACCACCGCTAGTCAATACTCCTATCTTTTTCAAAGCTCTACCACCTCCCCGCTTAATATATTTAATAACCATTTTGCATTAAAATTGTGTATGCCTCTTCTACCTCAGACCTTATTACTAGAACTTCACATGTACCATTCACATTATTTTTACTAATGGATCTTATTTTTACAAGGAAGCCTTCTTCTTTTAAAATTTCTTCTATTTTTTCTGCATCTTGCTTAGTATTTGCCATATATACTACAGTCCACATAAAGACCTACACCCCCTGGTAAAATAATTTTTCCTTATAAATAATTTTAACAAATTTCTATATTGTTATCACCAAAAATTTCCTTCAAATACTTAATTAGTTTATCATCTAATTTAACCCATAAATCTCTATTAGCTCTTAGTATTTCTTCCGTATTTTTAATATATATATATATAGGTGTAGTACCACTATTTTGCTTTAATACTGGCTTTATATTTTCTAAACAACGACTTAATTCTTTTTTTTCATTTACCTTAATATATATTCTCCTATCATTATTTTTTATTAATGGTTTAACCCTATTAACTGATATCTTTGGTTGATCATCTTCTTTAATATTTAAGCTTCCCTCAATAATCACATAGCTATTCTCCTGTGTAAACTTAGAGAATTTCTCATAGGTTTTAGGAAACATAATACACTCAATCATCCCGTATAAATCTTCAACTTTGATAAATGCCATTATTTGATTATGCTTTGTAGTTTTTGTTACTTTATCTATTACTATTCCACCAAATCTAACAGTTTTGCCATCACATAGTTGTGTATCTGTCGGATTATCTGCTGACTCAAGAATCTCTTGACTGCTTACTAGACCAACTAATTCATTTTCATACTGAGAAAGAGGATGGCCACTAACATATAGCCCTAAAACCTCCTTTTCCATATTAAGTTTTATTTTGTCGTTAAACTCCTCTATCTGAGGTAGGGCATCGAATTGTTGTTCATTGTTATCAAATACATTGTCAAAGAAGCCTATTTGCCCTGCTATATTTTTTTTTCTTTCTTGATTTACGCTATCTAAGGTCTTCTCAAAAACCCCAATCAACTGGGACCTCTTAGCACCTAAGCAATCAAAGGCTCCACTTTTTATTAAGCTTTCTACTGCACGCTTATTTAAATCCTTTGACTCAATTCTTCTGCAAAAATCACTGAAATTAGTGAAAACACCATCACCTCTTGATTTTACAATGGATTGGATTATATTTACCCCAACATTTTTAACGGCAGATAATCCAAATCGTATTTTATTATCTTCCACAGTAAAAACACTAAAACTCTTATTTATATTAGGTGGTAATATTTCAATATTCATCCTTTTACAGTCTTGAATATATTGTGCTACTTTAGAAGCATTACCCATTACACTGGTCATTAAGCTTGCCATAAATTCCACAGTATAATAGTATTTAAAAAATGCTGTCTGATACCCTAAAACAGCATATGCAGCGGCATGGGACTTATTAAATGCATAATTTGCAAACTCTATCATTTCATCATATATCTGATTAGCATATTTCTCAGGCACACCATTACGTATGCACCCAGGCAACTCGATATTCCCATCTAAATCCACTTTTCCGTATATAAAATACTGTCTTTCTTCCTCCATTACATCTCTTTTTTTCTTACCCATTGCTCTTCTAACCAAATCACTTCTGCCATAACTATAACCTGCTAAATCTCTAACTATTTGCATAACCTGCTCTTGATATACCATACATCCATAGGTTACATTTAATATTGGCTCTAATTTTGGATGAAGATATTCTATTCTAGAACTATTATTTTTATTTTCTATATATCTTGGAATAGAATCCATCGGCCCTGGTCTGTATAAGGAAATCCCAGCAATAATGTCCTCGAAGCAATTTGGCTTTAACTCCTTCATAAATTGAATCATTCCTGCACTTTCTAGCTGAAACACCCCAAGAGTTTCCCCTTTGCTAATTAAGTTGAATACCTTAGGATCTTCGTAAGTCATTGAAGACAGGTCAATTTTAATACCATGATTCTTTTCTATTAAGGCAACTGTATCTCTGATCACTGTTAAAGTCCTTAATCCTAGAAAATCCATTTTCAATAAACCCAGTTCCTCAAGAGTACCCATTGTAAATTGAGTTGTTATACTTCCATCATGCATATATAAAGGTACATGGGAATCTAGGTTGTTCTTAGAAATAACTACTCCTGCTGCGTGGGTAGAAGCATGTCTAGGAATTCCTTCTAGTTTTCTGGACATCTCTATTAAAAATCTAGCTCTATTATCTTCGTCACATAGCTTCTTTAGTTGGGGATTAACCTC
The DNA here is from genome assembly GCF_018141405.1 of Serpentinicella alkaliphila. NCBI lineage: Bacteria > Bacillati > Bacillota > Clostridia > Peptostreptococcales > Natronincolaceae > Serpentinicella > Serpentinicella alkaliphila. Next base: position 1,595,058 of record NZ_CP058648.1, on the reverse strand, counting down.
AAGGGCCTTGTCAATATTCATACCTATAGCCATAGGTATTTGCTTTGCTATATAATCCACCTCGTTATATGGCATATTTATAGCTCTTCCGACGTCTCTAATAGCCGCTCTTGCGGCCATAGTACCAAATGTGATTATTTGCGCAACCTTCTCATCCCCATATTTGTTTTTTACGTAATTAATAACTTCCTCCCTACGTTCATAACAGAAATCAATATCTATATCTGGCATAGATATTCTTTCAGGATTTAAGAATCTTTCAAATATGAGATTATATTTAATTGGATCAATATCAGTAATTCCTAAGGAGTATGAAACAATACTTCCAGCTGCACTACCTCTTCCAGGGCCTACGGCTATATTGTTATCTTTTGCATATTTTATAAAATCCCATACTATTAGGAAATATTCCGCATACCCCATTTCCTCTATTACCTTTAGTTCATAATCTAATCTTTCCTTCAGGCTTTGAGAAATATCACTATATCTTATTTTTAAGCCTTCATAGCATAGCTCACTTAAATATACTATTGGTGTTTGGGATTCAGGTAATTTATATTCTGGAAGATGTATAGTATTAAAATCAAATTCTACATTACATTCCGCTGCAATTTTTACAGAATTTGATAAGGCCTCTGGTGAATATGGAAATAAGTCTGTCATTTCATCAACAGACTTTAAGTAAAACTCACTATTAGGAAATTTCATTCTATCTTCATCCTGCTTTGTTTTTCCTGTTTGGATACAAAGCAATATATCATGAAGCTCAGAGTCTTCCTTTTTAACATAATGAACATCATTAGTAGCAACAAGAGGAATACCAGTTTCACGACTAATTCTGACTAATTGTTGATTTACTAGTTTTTGTTCCTTTAAATTATGGTCTTGTAACTCTAAGTAAAAATTATGTTGACCGAATATTCTGTTTAAATTTAAAGCCCTCTCCTTAGCTAATTCATAATTTCCTTTTAGTAAAGCTTGTTGTACATCTCCGGCTAGACATGCACTTAATGCTATTATTCCTTCACTATATTTTTCAATCTCAATATAATCAACTCTAGGTTTATAGTAAAAACCATGGATATAGCTATTTGAAACGAGTCTCATCAAATTTTTATACCCAGTCATATCCTTAGCCAACAACACTAAATGTCCTTGATACTTGTCTAAATTTGGCTCCTTATCAATCATTCTACGACTAGCCGTATATACCTCACAACCAATTATCGGTTTTATCCCTTTTTTTATAGCCTTTTTATAGAAATCTATAACACCGAACATACTCCCATGGTCGGTTATAGCTATAGCATTCATACCTAAAGATTTAGTTTCATCTAATACCCTATCTATCACTGAAAAACCATCTAGCAAACTATATTCCGTATGAACATGTAGGTGTACGAAGTTGCTCATATTAAAATCCTCCAATAAAATACCTATATAATAGAAACAGACTGATGATTCTACTTCATGTTATCATGAGCATAAACCGTCAATCTGTAATATGTAAAATAAATTTATATTATTCCTAACTTAGAAATTATCCCATTATTTAAGTTCTTTGCCAAGTCAACAATTTTTGGTACTCCTAGTTTATTTCCCGTTATATCATAAATAACTTCTATTACTGGACGAGTAGGTAAGCATTCATTTTGGTCAACTACTATTCCCCTATCCCCCGATTCTAATTCAACGACAGTTCCTTTAGGATAAATAGAAATATATTTTGTAAATAGTTTTACTAACCCTTCATCAAATTGATGATTTGCCATACTTAATAAATATTCTATGCCTATATGTGGCGGCATACCCAATCTATATACACGATTTGATGTTAAAGCATCATATACATCACAAACTGCAACAATCCTTGCAAATTCATGAATCTCATTTCCTTTTTTCCCGTTAGGATAACCTTTTCCATCATAACGCTCATGATGATCTCTAATTATTGTTACGGATTCCTCAGATATTCCATCTATATATTTAACCATATCGTAACCAATAATTGCATGATTTTTAACAATATCGAATTCATCTATTGTTAAAGACCCTGGTTTATTCAATATACTAGGCTCTATACCTACCTTGCCAATATCATGCAATAAGGAACCAATTCCTAAGTATTCTAATTGTTCTTTTTCATAATTTAAGGCGAGTCCCATAACTAAGGATAAAATACATACATTAATAGAATGTGTAAATGTATAGTCATCTATAGACCTAATGTTTGTTAGATTTATTAAAGTTCCTTTCTTGTCAAGAAGCTCTTCTATAATACTTCCAACTAGCTCGTTTAATCTATCAATATCAACATTTTTTGAAACTTGAATCTCTTTGAAGGAATCTTTTAAAACCCTCATAGCTTCATTTTTAGTATCTAATACTATTGCGTCAGCTACCTCTGGTGAAACATCACTATCCCAGTTAATATATACATTATCAATATCGTAGTATACAAGCTTTTTAATATAGCTTTCCTTTAAGGTAGAACCATTTTCTATTAAAAGTTGTCCATCTCTATTGAAGATAGATTTGGACAATTTCATGCCCGTCATTATTGCTGAGGTTTTAATTTTGAGCATTAATGAGTCCCCCCCTTGTCAGCAAGCTATTAAAATTGTTTTGTTCTAGTTAAAAACCTAAAAATATACATGCAGTTTATTCATGGTAATCTCGACATTTATATAAATATTTTACCATGAAATGAAAAAATAACCTATATTTTTTTTATTTTATTAGCAACTTCTTCTATCTTTCGCAATCTGTGGTTAACACCAGATTTTCCAATAGGTGGGTTTAACATTTGTCCTAATTCTTTTAAACTTGCGTCCTGGTAAATAAGTCTTATTTCTGCAATCTCTCTTAAATTATCTGGAAGATGATTTAACCCAATAGTATCTCTAATGTACTCTATATTTTCTATTTGCTTCATAGAAGCATTTACTGTTTTACTCAAATTTGCAGTTTCACAATTTACTATTCTATTAATATCATTTCTCATTTGTTTATATACCCGTATATTCTCCAAATCTAATAATGCTTGATGGGCCTCTATTATGTTAAGTAAATCTACAATTTGATCTCCTTCTTTTAGGTAGACTACAAAGTTCCCTTTTCTTTCTACTATTTTGGAGCTTAATTTAAAACTATTAACTAACTGCTTTAGGTCTTGACTATGTTCTAAACTATTAGTGACAAACTCTAAGTGATAGGTTTTTTCTGGATCACTAACTGACCCACCACCTAAAAAGGCTCCTCTTAAATATGCCCTTTTACAACACCTTTTTTTTATTAATTCCTTGGGTATTTCATATGTAATATCAAAGGTATCATTGTATTCCTTTAATATTCCTAACTTTTTTAAAATCTCCCAAGTATTCATTGTATGTGTTATAACCATTAGATAATGATTATTCTTTTTTAATTTGAGATTTTTTCTAATCATAACTTCTACATTTATTTTAAATAAAAGTTTGAAAAGCTTAAAAATTTTCCTAGCAACTGACGCATTCTCTGTTGTTATTACTAGATTAAATTTTTCTAATCCAGCCAATTGCAGTGTTCCACTCATTCTAATTAATGCAGCTAATTCTGCATATTGACAACATTCTTTTTCAGGAACCATTCTTGCTAATTCATTTTTTGTTTTTGAAGAAAAAGACATAATATCACACCTTTTTCGTCTATAATAGACATTTTTTATTTGTTTTTTTAACGAAAATACTAAGTTAAGTTATAAAAAAATACTACATATGTAGTTTTTTCTATTAATATTTTTTTTATAATAGCTAATAATATATTTGTAGTACAATAAACAAATTCACTGGAGGTGTTTTAATGCAACATCCAAGAATGGAAGTTATGTGTCACGTAAACAACTGTCAATATTACAAGTCTGATTATTGCCACGCACCAAAACTTGAAGTTAATGCTAAAAAAGGTAATACAGCAGATACTTCTAAAGAAGCCCTTTGTTCAACTTTTAGACCTCAATAACATATTCTTAAGAGACCTCACCTAAATGGGGTCTCTTTTAAATTCATCTATAGCTTTTACAATTATTTCTTTTTCATCCTCATATTTTGCTAAATCCACTGCCCTGTCGATATGAATAAACTTGGCTTCTATAAATCCCTCTTCCTTTAAGGGTATACAGTCAATTGACTTAGATTGCATTAGAAACCAATAAACAGTTTTATTAACTACACTATTGTCATCCCAACAATTTTTATACGTATATTTAATTTCACCTAAATATTTAACAATTGCAACCTTTACGCTAGCTTCTTCAAAAACTTCCCGGACAGCAGTTTGTTCTAGAGTCTCGTGGTTCTCCACTTTACCCTTAGGCAAGACCCAATCACCATTATATTTTTTTAGCAGTAGAATAGCATTTCCAAAAATAACTACGCCACCGGCACTAATCTCTTGTCTCACTATTTCCACTCCCTTTAATACAAACCTTACACTGACTTTTTCTGTAAAAAATACTATATTAATAAGTTAACATATTAATGTATTTATTTCAATAAAATTGGTTTGTAACTTTAATCCTGTTACTTAATAGCATCCTAATAAATTAGAATATTTAATATTCAATTAAACAATATGCTAGGATATCAATATGGTGAATACTTTGCCCTTTAAATCAAAAAACAATAAATGGTAAATAATATATTTACCATTTATATAGTTAATTATTATTCTATTGGTTTTAATCTAGCAGTAAAATGACGAAGTACTTCAGGCTCATAAGTAAACTCAAAACCTTTCAGTGTATCTCTTCTTTTCCATATTTCTATTAACGCATCCGCAACAACATCCATATGGTTATCAGTATATACTCTCCTTGGTATCGTAAGCCTTAATAATTCCATCGGAGACTCTATATGCTCCTTTGTATCCGGGTCTCTCCCCAAAAGGAATGAGCCTATTTCAACTCCCCTAACCCCTGCTTCCTTATATAGCTCTACACATACAGCCTGGGCTGGAAATTGATAATATGGAATATGAGGACAGAATTTTTTACAATCAACAAATACCGCGTGTCCTCCCACTGGCCTTTGTATAGGAATCCCCGCATCAATTAATCGTTGACCTAGATATTCAATTTGACCTATACGACTTTCCAAATAATCTTCTTCAATAGATTCCCTTAAGCCTCTGGCCAAGGCTTCCATATCCCTTCCTGATAAACCTCCATAGGTAGGGAATCCCTCTATTGGAACTACCATTGACCTAACTTGAGTATAAAGTTCCTCATCTTCTTTTATAGCAATCATTCCACCCATATTTACAATTCCATCTTTTTTAGCACTCATAGTTAGAGCATCCCCATAGCTAAACATTTCTCTAACAATATCAATTATTTCCTTATCCTCATACCCAGCTTCTCTCTTTTTAATGAAATATGCATTCTCAGCATAACGAGCAGCGTCAAATACAACCTTTAACCCATATTTATCTGCAATCTTTCTTACACCTTTAATATTCTCCATTGAAACCGGTTGACCACCAGCACTGTTACAAGTAACAGTTATAATAATAAATGCACAGTTTTCAACTCCATGCTCATTTATAAAAGAGTCTAATTTATTTAAATCAAAGTTTCCCTTAAATGGATGCTCTTTTTCTGTATCAAAGGCGTCTTCAATAACTAAATTTATAGCCCTCCCGTTTTTTAACTCCACATGTGCCTTAGTTGTATCAAAATGCATATTATTCAGTACGTACTGACCCTTTTGAATTAAAATAGGGAATAATACATTTTCTGCTCCTCTTCCTTGATGGGTAGGTACTAAATATTTATAACCAATTACATCATTTGTACTTTTTTCTAAGTTGTAAAAGTTTCTACTTCCTGCATAAGACTCATCCCCAAGCATTATCCCTGCCCATTGATTATCACTCATAGCACCAGTTCCACTATCAGTTAATAAATCAATATAGATGTCTTCAGCCCTTAATGCAAATTGATTATACCCTGCCTCAATTATTTTCCTTTCCCTTTCTTCTCTACTAATGAGTTTGATAGATTCCACCATTTTAATTTTGTAAGGCTCTGCTTTTCTTCTAGACATAATATCCCTCCTTAGTTTTGTGAAAATGTTTCTATTTATACAAACCTGTAATTAACTTTGAAAGCTTTATTGCATCATGTCTAACATAATCACTTTTTATCTCAACCAAGTTATCCTCTATTAGTTCTATTTTGTAATCTTTCAATGCTTTACGCTCTTCCTCTGTAATATCTACAAGCCTAGCCCCTTCTAGTTTATACTTATGTCCTACATCAACAGAGATTTTACCGTTATTAGCAATAATGTAATCAATTGTTATACTCGGACAATGATTTAATATAGTATCAACATGTTGTAACAATGTATATCCGTCGGTTTCTCCAGGCTGAGTCATAATATTTGGAATATATACCACCTTAGCTTTAGTTTTTGTTATAGCCTTACAAATATCTTTAACTAATAAATTAGGCAAAATACTTGTGTATAAACTGCCAGGACCTAGCACTACTATATCTGCAGTTTCAATGGCGATTTTTGCTTCTTGTAATGCCTCTGCTTCCTTTGGTTTAATAAATACTCTTTCTATTTTACTATTTTCCTCGATACTTTTTTTAGGAATATTAGATTCTCCACGTACAACCATGCCATTTTCTAACTTACCATACAATGTAATATCTTCTAATGTTACAGGGTACACATTTCCCGTAACAGCTAATACCTCATTGATTTTTTTTATAGCTTCCTCAAAACTGTAGCTTATACCATTCATTGAAGCTATTAATAGATTACCAAAACTTTGCCCCTTTAAATTCCCTTCTTCAAAACGATACTGTAGTAACTTTTCCATCGTTGGCTCCATTTCGGCTAAGGCCAAAATACAGTTTCTAATATCACCTGGCGGGAGCATCCCCAAGTCCTCCCTAAGCTTTCCAGATCCACCACCATCATCAGCTACAGTAACTATAGCTGTTATATTCGACGTGAATAGCTTTAATCCTCTTAATAGAACTGAAAGTCCTGTCCCTCCTCCAACAGTAACAACCTTGGGTCCTTTGGAGAGAATTTTTTTATCATAAATTTGTTTATTTATCTTATTTTTATCTAAAGGGCCTGCAATTGAACCAATAAACCGTATATTTTTAAAGAGTGAATCCATTCCTAATTTAAAAGATATAAGTATTAAAAAAAATCCAAATATAGCTGATATGAGAATTAGGTGCCCTTTAATTTCAATGTTTATTAGAAATAATAAACGCCCCAAAGCAAAAGATAAAAAGAAGACCCCTATTGTACCTAGAAGGATCCACCTTTTTAATTGGAGTCCGGGTTTTAACCAATCTCTTAATCTCATCTATTCCTTTTTCCTTTCCCCTGATAAAGTTACATCTCTATGGGTTAAAATGGGCCTATACCCTTTTTCCTTTAAAGCAGCATACAAGACATGAGCAATAGTTACAGAACGATGCTTACCCCCAGTACAACCTATAGATATAACTAATTGATTTTTTCCCTCTTTTATATAATGTGGTATTAGATAACTAACCATATCAATTAGCTTAATCGAAAACTCAACACTTACTGGGGAGTTCATTACATACTCTCTTACAACAATATCATTTCCTGTTAATTCCTTTAACTCTTGTATATAGAAGGGATTAGGTAAAAATCTCACATCAAATACAAGGTCAGAGTCTATAGGTATACCATGCTTAAACCCAAAGGATGAAATCGATATTATTAAATTATCCATCTCATTACCTTCAACATAGATATTTCTTAATTCCTCCTTTAACATAGAAGGCGTAAGTTTTGTAGTATCAATAATATTCTTTGCCGTAGCTTTAAGCTTAGCCAAGTATTCTCTTTCTTTCTTTATACCTTCGCTTATTCCCTTTGTTCCAGCCAAAGGGTGATTACGTCGCGTTTCCTTAAATCTTTTTATTAAGGTTTCATCTATAGCATCTAAATAGAGGATTTCATATTCAATGCCTATATTTTCTAGTTCTTCTAAACTAGAAAATAAATCGTGAAAAAACAACCCCCCTCTTATATCAATTACTAGAGCTACCTTATCAATGCCCCCTTGGGTTTGATTACATAATTCAGCAAACTTAGGTATTAGTATAGGTGGCAAGTTGTCAACACAATAGTACCCAAAATCCTCCATATGCTTAACCGCTTGACTTTTCCCAGCCCCAGACATTCCAGTAATTATTAAAAATCTCATTACACTTCACCTCTTTAGTATATACGTAACTATTCTTCACCCACAATCCTTATTTCTGGCTCTAATATGACATCAAAATTTGTCTTTACTGTATTTTGAATGTGATTAATTAAATCCAAGACATCTTTCGCCGTAGCACCCCCAGCGTTAACAATAAATCCTGCATGCTTTTCAGATACCTGCGCTCCACCAATTCTATAACCCTTCAAATTAGAGTCCTCAATTAATTTTCCAGCAAAAAAACCCGGTGGTCTTTTGAATACACTACCCGCACTCGGCATATGTAAAGGTTGCTTTGATGTTCTTTTCAATGTAAGATCATCAATTTGTTTTTTTATTTCCGTATAATCACCTTTTTCTAGCTCGAGTTCTACCTCTAAAACTAAATAGTTTTTCTTTTGAATCACACTAGTTCTATACCCTAATTGTAGATCCTCATCACTTATTTCTATTAAATTCCCTTCTTTGTCTATAGCTTTACAGCGTTTTACTACATCTTTCATCTCCCCGTCATAGGCCCCAGCATTCATTGTAACTGCGCCACCAAGGCTACCCGGAATGCCATCTGCAAATTCAAAGCCTTTTAAATTATCTCTCAATATCATTTTAGATAGCCTTGATAATAAAATGCCAGATTGAGCTATTACTTTTGTACCCTCTATTTTCACACCACTTAAATTCTCACCGATTTTAATTACTACACACCTCATTCCCTTATCGCGAACTAAGAGGTTCGAACCATTACCCATATAGAATGTAGGGATGTCATTTTCATAGCAAAGTCTTACTACCTTTTGTACTTCTTCAATCGAATTAGGTGTAACTAAAATATCTGCTGGGCCTCCAATTTTAAAGGATGTATGATTTTTCATTAATTCATCTACTAATACATTTTTTTTATCAATAAATTTTGTCAACTCTATATATAATTGTTCCTTATTCATTAATTAATCAGCTCCTATTATAGAATACTTACTGTATTATTCCTATGTATATGTTTATAACAGAATATCATCATCTATAGTTCAGCAAAAATAACAATTCTACAGTGAATTAAGATCTATAATATTGTTCCCTAATTCCCATACTTCAAGTATATCCTTTTTAAAAAAACTGGTCAATTAATACATATTTTAGTTAAGTTTACGTAGCCTATCATTAATCTTAATATTTGCTTCTCTTATAATTTCCTCAGCAGTTTTTTTACCTAAAACTCCTAGTATAATTTCATTTTGTAAAATTTCATCAACTTCCTTTGCTAATGGGTGGGGATTCAATACCTTGAGGAAGCTTAGATTTTCTTGAATCTTTGACATTTCAGCTTGGTTCCCATAAATGTTAGCAATATTATTTTTTACAGGAAATGCCCCTAACCGATATAACTCTGCTTGATATTGATTATCGCCTAGAAATTTTAAAAATTCTACACACATTTTTATTTTTCCTATGTCGTTGTCTTGATTTTTAATTCCAAATGCCCCTATATCACTGACCATCATAACCGGTTCACCAATGTCGCCAGTAGGAAAGCTAGCGATGGTATAGTCAAATCCAGTCCCTTTACTGTTTAGTCTGTTTACAGCATTAATCCCCCAAGTTCCAACTGGAAATACAGCAATGTTTTTGTCTTTATAAAATGATGGCCAAGCCTGATTTGGATTCTTCTTTCCAAAATCCTCAGGAGTAACATTAAATTTATTACTTAAGTCTAATAATTTTTGTACTCCACTTATGGCTTTTTCATCATTAAAAACATAATTCCCTTTATTATCAAATATTTCTGCCCCATCACTTAGTATAATTCCCCACACATTATAATACCCAGGAGTAATAGCACCATTAAACCCAAAATGATCTGCTTTATTTCTTCCACGGCTATCAAATGTTAATTGTTGAAGCTTTTCTACAAACTCCTCATAGGTCCATTTACCATCCTTTGGTGGTTCAACCCCTCTACCCCTAAACATCTCTAGATTTATCATTAGAGTATAAGTATTAACCATCCATGGTAACGCATATATTTTATCGTTAAATGTTGTGGCTTTTAAAATAGCAGGATTATATGATTTGATTTCACCTTCAGCCAAATAGCTATTTAAAGGTACGAGTAAGTTGCTTGTTAAAATACTGTTATTATTTCCTATAGGTAATATATCTGGCAATGTCCCATTTTGTATTGCTATTTCTATTTTTTCATTTCCCTTATCGGATGTTAAAGGAGTAAAATCAATATATACTCCTGGATTTCTTTTTTCAAAGATACTTATCTTCTCATATATCCATCCAAAGTTTGTTCCTTTTTTACTATCAAATCTTGGAAAGTCCCATAAAGTAATAATGCCTGTCCATGCAGGCTCTACTCGCTTTGTATCAAAATCTATTGGTGTAGGACGAAATATATAAAAGTAAATCGGTGCAACTATAATAAATAAAGACAACAAATAGCTTAATATAATCATTCCTGCTGAGTATTTTTTACGTCTCATTATCATCCCCCCTATTTATGTTTATTCTAGTCAATTATTTAATATTCTCAGTCCTATATAAATATGAAATAGGGTTATTAAATATAAATAAAAGGAGTCATTAAAACGAACTGACTCCTTTACTCACATTAATATATTAAGCTTTAACAATTGCCTTAAATGGACAGGCACTTAAACAGGCCCCACATTTAATGCACTTTTCTTGTGTTATTGAATATACTTCCTTACCCTTGACCCCGGAAATACAACTAACAGGGCAAACATTTGCACATATTCCACATTTCTTACATAATTCACTAACCACTTTAAATTGTAGTAGTGACTGGCATACCCCTGAAGGACAACGCTTTTCTTTTACATGTTCTTCATATTCATTTCTAAAGTATTTTAATGTTGATAGCACTGGATTTGGTGCAGTTTGCCCCAGCCCACATAAAGATGCTGATTTAATTGTTTTAGCTAGACTTTCTAGCTTATCTATGTCTTCGAGAGTACCTTTGCCCTCAGTAATTTTATCTAGCAATTCAAGCATCCTTTTTGTACCTTCCCTACACGGTATACATTTTCCACATGACTCATCAACAGTAAAATCTAAAAAGAATCGGGCAATATCTACCATGCAATTATCCTCATCCATTACTATCATACCGCCAGAGCCCATCATAGATCCTAGCTCTATTAAGTTGTCATAATCTATTGGTGTATCAATATATTCTTTAGGTATACATCCTCCTGAAGGGCCTCCGGTTTGCACAGCTTTAAATGCTTTTCCATTTGGTATTCCTCCACCAACTTCATAAATGACCTCTCTCAAAGTTGTACCCATCGGTATTTCCAATAAGCCTGTATTGTTAATTTTTCCACCCAGTGCAAATACTTTAGTACCTTTGGACTTCTCAGTACCTATACTAGCAAACCATTCTGGCCCTTTAACAAATATTTGAGGAATATTTGCATATGTCTCGACATTATTTAAAAGGGTTGGTTTACTCCAAAGTCCTTTTATAGCTGGAAAAGGTGGCCTAGGTCTTGGCATACCACGTTTACCTTCTATTGAATTCATTAATGCTGTTTCTTCACCGCACACAAATGCTCCAGCACCTAACCTAATCTCCATATCAAAGTTAAACTCAGTACCAAAAATTCCTTCCCCTAATAGACCATATTCCTTAGCTTGATTAATGGCTATCTCAAGTCGTTTAACAGCTATAGGATATTCTGCTCTTATATATACATAGCCTTTACTAGCCCCTATTGCGTAGGCTGCAATAGCCATAGCCTCAATAATTGCATGTGGATCCCCTTCTAAAACAGAACGATCCATAAATGCCCCTGGATCACCCTCGTCAGCATTACAAACAACATACTTTTCTTCCCCTTCAGCTTTAGCCGTAAATTCCCATTTCTGTCCAGTAGAAAAACCGCCCCCACCTCTTCCTCTTAGTCCTGATTGTTTAACTACATCTACTACCTCCTCTGGATTCATCTCTGTTAATACTTTTGCTAAGGCTTGGTATCCATCGAAGGCAATATATTCATCTATTACTTCTGGATTAATTACCCCACAATTTCTTAGGGCTACACGCATTTGCTTTTTATAAAATCCTACCTCGTCTATTGACGTTATAATATCCTTCTGATCAGACTCAACATATAATAGGTCCTTTACGATTCTACCTTTTAGTAGATGTTCTTCCGTAATCCGCTCTACATCATCTACCTTTATTTTACTGTAGAAAGCCCCCTCTGGATAAACAATTACTATTGGTCCCGCTTCACATAAACCAAAACATCCTGTTTGAACAGTCTTTACTTCTTTGTTTAGATTATGTTTATTAATCTCGAAATTAAATCTATTTAATATTTCATTACTATCTGATGCTATACATCCGGTACCACCACAAACCAATACATGAGATCTATACAGTTCCATTTATCTGCCCCCCCCTTTACTCTGTTTATACCCAAATTAACTTTCAATATTTCCAATAGTATATTCCTTAACAATCTTACCATTAACAATATGATCTAATATAATTTTCCTTGCCTTATCTCCTGTCATTTCAACATATGTAACTTTTTCTTCACCATCTTTATATACTTCTACTATAGGCTCCAGTCTACAGGCCCCAATACAGCCTGTTTGTGTAATTGTAATATCATTTAAATTTCTTATGTTAGCCTCTTCCAATAAGGCGATTAATACGGGTCTTGCCCCAGCAGTAATTCCACATGTTGCCATACCAACAACTATTCTCGTTCCTTTTTTATCTTTTCGTATATTAATTTTTTCTAATGCTTCCCTTCTGATCTTTTCTAATTCGGCTATCGACTTCATTTTATACCCCCAAATCCCATTTAATATTTTTTCAATATATTAGGAATATCCTCAACTTTTATTCTGCCATACACATCTTCATTAACTGTAATTACTGGCGCAAGCCCACAGGCCCCTATACATCTTGTAGCCTCCAGTGTATACTTACCATCTGTTGAATTTTGTCCTGGCTTAATTTTTATTATTTCGCTAATTTTGTCAAGTATTGCCTGTGCATTTTTAACATAACAGGCCGTACCCATACACACAGAAATAACATACTCACCCTTTGGCTCCAATGAAAATTGTGAATAAAAGGTTACAACACCGTAGATTTCAGCTAATGGGATATTTAATTCCTCGGAAATCTTCTTTTGCACCTCTATCGGCAGGCAGCCAAATATTTTTTGAGCCTCATGTAGCACTGGCATCAATGATCCCATATGACCCTTATGAGAATCTATTACTTTTTGTAGTTTATTATAGCTTTCATCTGTTAAATTAAATATTGCCATTTGTCTCACTCCCTTTTGAACCCCTAATATATATAAAAATAGAGTCAATATACAACATATTAATATTATAACATTGACTCCGTGGAATTTTTTAACTTTTTTTATTTAATATCTACTAAACTATTTATTAAAGTGATTATATATACTTTCTGCCACTGACTTGTTGATTTCACTTGCTTCCATTAGTTCATCTATAGTGGCATTTTTAATTTTATTAATATCTTTAAAGTGTTTAAGAAGGGCTTTTCTCCTCTTATCTCCTACACCTGGAATTTTCTCTAATATTGAATAAATAGATTTATCATCCCGCAAGCTTCGGTGATATGTTATAGCAAAACGGTGAGCTTCATCTTGAATTCTAGTAATAAAGTTCAATAATGGAGACCCCTTCTCTAGAAATATTTCTTCACCTTTATATATTAATCCTCTAGTTCTATGTTTATCATCTTTAACCATTCCGCAAATAGGAATATCTAGATTCAAACTATTCAATGATCTTTGAGCACTGCTAACTTGTCCTATACCTCCATCTATCATTATAAGGTCTGGAAATAGAGCAAACTTACCTTCATTTAGAGTAATAGTTTCATTAATAATATTCTGAGTTTCCTCTAATCCTCGTCTAAACCTTCTTAGAATTATCTCTTCCATACTCGCGTAATCATTAGGCCCTGTAACTGTCTTTATTTTGAATCTCCTATAATTCTTCTTTGAGGGCTTTCCATTCTCAAATACAACCATTGAGCCTACAGATTCTACTCCCTGTATATTTGATATATCAAAGGCCTCTATTCTATCTGGACTGAAGTCTAAAGCAAGCACATGCTGAAGCTGCCTCTTAATTGTATCAAAGTTCTCTTTTTCCTTTCTTTTCATCTCCTCAATTTGCTTAATCCTTATCTCTGCATTCTTTTCAACCATTTCTACTAAGGATCGCTTATGACCTTTCTGAGGGACTTTTATCGTAACCTTACTTCCTTTTTTCTTGGATAACCATTCCTCAATTACATCCTGGTCATCCACCTTCTCCTGAACAAGAATCTCCTTTGGAATTACTATTGCCTCACTATAAAACTGTTTTAAAAATGAAGATAGTATATCACCAATTCCCTCTTCCTCATCAGTCTTAGCTGTAAAGTTTTCTCTTTGTAGTAACTTTCCTTTTCTTATAAAGAATACTTCTATAAAACTTTCCTCTTCATCCTTCTTTATAGCTATAACATCTTGATCTATTTCATCGGTTGTAACAACTTTTTGCTTTTCAAATATACTGTTTAGTGCCATAAGTTGATCTCGATAAATAGCTGCATTTTCAAAATCCATCTCTTTTGATGCGAGAAACATCTTTTCCTCTATTTTTTTTATTAGCTCATCCTGTTTCCCATTAAGAAATAGAATTATATCATCAATTAGCTGATTATATTTTTCTTTATCAACCTTCCCAGTACATGGACCTATACATTTTTTTATATGATAATACAGACAAGGCCTTTCGCCCCTATCAATCGACTTATTTATATCCCTTTTACATGTTCTTATTGGAAATAATTTATGGATAACCTCTAGAGTCTCTTTAATTGCACCTACATTTGTATAAGGACCAAAGTATTTCGACTTATCCTTTACAAACTGTCTAGTCATAAATACCCGAGGATATTCCTCATTAATAGTTACTTTAATATATGGATATGTTTTATCATCCCTTAATAATATGTTATATTTAGGTCTATTCTTTTTTATTAAATTACACTCTAAGATTAATGCTTCTAGTTCTGTATCCGTAACTATATATTCAAATGAGTTAATATTTGAAACCATAGCACGTACCTTAGGCATTTGATTTTTTAAGGATTGAAAATATTGCCTAACCCTATTTTTTAAAGAAATAGCCTTGCCGACATATATTATTTTATCATCCTTATCCTTCATTATATAAACCCCTGGTTTATCCGGTAGTATAGCTAACTGTTCCTTTATATTAAACATCATCTTCACCTCCTTAAAAATTGTGCCATTACATGCTATAATGCATCCGTGTATAACTATATATACATTTTGACAATACTCCTAAAAAATGAATTTAAGGAGGTATACTATGAAAAAATACTTTGCTATTATTTCAATATTAGTTTTTCTGTCTTTTGTGTCAACCTTTGCAGGTGAACTATATGAGCAAATTACTGTATATTATAATGATATCAAAATTAAGGTTGAACAAAAAGAAATTGATTTAACAAACCAGAGTTTTATTTATAAAGGGCACATATATGTACCTTTACGTTACTTAGCAGAATCCCTAGACTACGAGGTAAAGTGGAGTAGTTCAAATAAAACTACTACACTTATTAAAAATAAAGTGGATAAATTAAAGCCAACGAGTGGAGAAACCTTTGTTTATGGACAGATATTAAAAATGAATTATTTAGATGGGGTTATAACTTTAGAGCAACATTTAGACAACGAAACTAGAGATTTATATGAAAACTTAAAAGTTCAAAATAATGCAATAGTATTATTAAATAGAAACAAGAAAGAATTTACTGTAGAACTTTCCGATGTTAAGGTTGGTGATATGGTTGGACTAATTATTAATGAAAATAATGTCATAAGCGGTATTATAATCTTTACATAAGAATAGCAAAAATCCTGGCCACGGGTTTCTACATCCCAAAATAGTATAACAATATTTAACGGTGTACATAAAAAAAGGATTGCCTGTCATTATCCAGGCATCCTTTTAATGTTTAAAGTCATGGTAAAAGTTCTATAAATTACTTACCAACACTCTTTAATTCCTTATACATATTTTTTTGAAGTTTAAAACAATAAGACATAATTTTCTGCTCCATACTATTGTCTAGCCCTACAAACTCACAACCTATTTCAAATGTTTTTCGATCTAGACTTTCTAGACAACGTAGTACTTTAATTGTAAGCATTACAGGTTCATTATCTAGTAACATTTCAAAAACTAATATTGAACCTAGGGGTAGAGATGAGTGACTATTTATTCGTACTCCACCTGAACTTATTTCTGTTAGCTTCACTGTATAATATTGATCTATATCTACTTTCTTTTCATTAAATCCTACAAAACAACAATTAACATATAGATCAATTGGAGACCTAACATGTTTCCTTCTTTGAAGAACTCCTATACTTTCATTCATTGGTATTGCAAGATACAATCTATTATTTTTAGACCCTAATATTATAGTTTCAAACTTTATTGTCTTAATATCCCCTGGGATAATACAAGTTGCATTTCTAACTGCATTTTGAATATAGGTACCATCAATAATTATTTCTAGCAAAGTATCATCAATGTTGTCAATTATGCCGTAAATGCTAATATTAGACGGATCAAGCTCTATATCTATTTTTATTTTATTACCTTTTTGTATGAAGTCATTAAGCATTGTTTTCCTCCATGTAATCTTTTAAGGTAATTTTACTATAATTTGCTAATTTAGCATATAGGCAAATAATCTTATTTCATTAAATATTTTTGTAGATATATACCCGTGTAAGATTCCTTAACTTCTACAACTTCTTCTGGAGTTCCATTAGCAATAATCTTTCCACCTTCATTTCCACCCTCTGGCCCTAAATCTATAATATAATCCGCAGTCTTTATTACATCTAGATTATGCTCTATAACTAATATTGAGTTACCACCCTCTACTAGTCTTTGTAAAACTATTATTAGTCTATGAATATCGTCTATATGCAGTCCTGTAGTGGGCTCATCGAAAATATACAAGGTTTTTCCAGTACTTCTCTTACATAATTCTGAAGCTAATTTAATCCTCTGAGCCTCACCACCTGATAATTGGGTAGATGGCTGCCCAAGTTTTATATAGCCCATACCAACATCATATAAAGTTTGTAGCTTTCTTTGTAATTTAGGAATATTTTCAAAGAACAATAATGCCTCTTCTACATTCATTTCTAAAACATCAGAAATAGTTTTGCCCTTATATTTGACCTCTAAAGTCTCCCGATTATATCTTTTCCCTTTACATACTTCACAAGGTACATACACATCCGGTAAAAAGTGCATTTCTATTTTTATTATACCGTCACCCTTACAAGCCTCACACCTTCCACCCTTAACATTGAAGCTAAATCTACCTTTCAAATATCCTCTCATTTTTGCATAGGTAGTTTGTGCATAAACATCTCTTATATCATCAAATAGACCTATATAGGTTGCAGGATTAGATCTTGGCGTTCTACCGATTGGTGATTGATCAATATTTATTATTTTATCGATATGTTCTAAACCTTTAATATCCTTATGGTTCCCTGGCTTAGCCTTTGCACCATTTAATTCCTGGGCTATTCTTCTATATATAATTTCGTTTACTAATGTACTCTTTCCAGAGCCGGATACACCAGTAACACATGTGAATATACCTAGGGGTATGTTTACATTAACATTATTTAGATTATTTTCATTAGCACCTAGTACCTGTAACCACTTTCCATTTGGCTTACGTCTTTCTGCAGGTACCTCTATAGACTTCTTACCACCTAAATATTGTCCGGTTATTGACTCTTCACAAGCAATAATATCATGAACTGTACCCTGGGCCATAACATTACCACCATGAATTCCTGCTCCTGGCCCTATATCAATTATATGATCTGCCTCAAACATAGTATCTTCATCATGTTCAACTACAATCACAGTATTCCCTATATCAGTTAAATGCCTCAAGGTCTTTAGTAATCTATCATTATCTCTTTGATGCAACCCAATGCTAGGCTCGTCTAATATATATAATACTCCAACTAAACTAGAACCGATTTGAGTTGCTAGACGAATCCTTTGGGCTTCGCCCCCAGATAAAGTCCCTGCATTTCTTGATAGGGATAAATAGTCTAAACCTACATCCTTAAGGAAGTTTAGTCTTCCTTTTATCTCTTTTACTATTTGTTCTGCAATAAATTGTTTTCTATCATCAAGCAGTAGGCCATTCATATAATTTACTGCTTCCTTAACTGACATTTGTGTAACCTGAAATATATTATGATTCCCAACAGTTACTGCTAAAGCCTCTTCCTTTAATCGGGCCCCTTTACATTGACTACATGGGCTTTCACTCATATACTCTTCGATTTTTTCTCTAGAGTAATCAGAATTAGTTTCCATATAACGTCTTTCTAAATTAGGTATTACCCCCTCAAAAGGAGCAGAATAAATCTTTAGTCCATTATACATAGACTCAAATTCAAACTGTACTTTTTTTCCTGATGTTCCATAAAGTAAATCTTTTATAAAATCCTCTGGTAAATCCTTAACTGGCATATCCACGTCAACATTATATTGCTCTGCTAAACTAAATATCATCTTGTAATAATATGTGTTCTCATTGTTACCAGTGCTTCCACTCCATGGATCTACTGCCCCTTGTCTTAAAGATAAATTTTTATTAGGAATAACTAAATCTTCATCAACGATTTTCTTATGTCCAATACCATTACACTCGCTACAAGCACCAAATGGGCTGTTAAATGAAAACATTCTTGGGGCCATTTCCTCGATCCCAATACCATGCTCAGGACATGCAAATTTCGTAGAGAATAAAAGTTCTTCTCCACCAATAACATCTACTTTTACTAAGCCCTCAGACATTTTCAATACAGTTTCCGCAGAATCTGCTAATCTCTGAGCTATCCCCTCTTTTATAACAATTCTATCGACTACTACATCTATATTATGCTTTTTATTCTTTTCAATTTTTATATCATCATTAATATCATAAACTTCCCCATCTACTCTTACTCTAACAAAACCAGACTTTTTAATTTCTTCTAAAACCTTTGTATGTTCTCCCTTTTTACCTCTTATGACAGGGGCTAACATTTGAATCTTAGTCCCTTCTTCTAATAGTAGTATTTTATCTACAATTTGCTCTACTGTCATCTGACTAATTTCTATTCCACACTTAGGACAATGAGGAGTACCTACTCTAGCAAATAGAAGCCTTAAATAATCATAGATTTCTGTTACAGTACCTACTGTTGAACGGGGATTTTTACTCGTAGTTTTTTGGTCTATTGATATTGCCGGGGAAAGGCCTTCAATATATTCAACATCTGGCTTCTCCATTTGTCCTAGAAATTGTCTAGCATAAGCTGACAAACTCTCAATATATCTTCTTTGACCCTCAGCATATATAGTATCAAAGGCTAGGGACGATTTTCCAGAACCTGATAAACCTGTTAAAACTACAAATTTATCCCTAGGAATTTCTAAGTCTATATTCTTTAAATTATGCTCCTTTGCCCCTCTTATAATAATTTTATCTCTGGCCACTTTTTTTCCTCCTAGTAGATTTTAAACTTTTTTCTTTAAGTCTTTAATCTTATCCCTTAACTCAGCAGCTCTTTCAAATTGCAAATCTTCCGCTGCCTGTCTCATCTCAATTTCCAGCTTTTTAATTACATTATCTAAATCAACTAAATCTTTAATTTCACTTTCTTGATAGCCATATATAGCCTTATCCTCTGCTACCTTAGTAGCCTCTATTATTTCTCTTACTTTCTTCTGAATAGATTTTGGCTTAATATTATGCTTTTCATTATGTTCGTGTTGTATTTTCCTTCTTCTTTCAGTCTCATCAATTGCCCTTTTCATTGAATCCGTTATTTTGTCAGCATACATAATAACGGTTCCTTCAACATTTCTAGCAGCACGACCTATTGTCTGAATTAATGAGGTTTCTGAACGTAGGAATCCCTCTTTATCTGCGTCAAGTATAGCAACTAAGGATACCTCTGGTAAATCAAGTCCTTCTCTCAACAGATTTATTCCAACTAATACATCATGAACTCCTAATCTTAGGTCTCTAATTATCTCCATTCTTTCTATAGTGTTAATATCAGAATGAAGATAAGTCACCTTTATATTTAGCTCTTTCAAGTAATTAGTAAGGTTCTCTGACATCTTCTTAGTAAGTGTTGTAACTAAAACCCGTTCATTTTTTTCTATTCTCTTGTTTATCTCTCCAACTAAATCGTCAATTTGTCCTTCGATTGGTCTTATATCTATAACAGGGTCAAGTAAACCTGTAGGCCTTATTATTTGCTCAACTACACTTTCACTTTTTTCCATTTCATAAGGGCCAGGGGTAGCACTTACATAAACAATTTGATTTACCATCCCTTCGAATTCACTGAAGTTCATTGGCCTATTATCATAAGCAGACGGAAGTCTAAAACCAAAGTCAATCAAAGATGCTTTCCTTGAACGGTCTCCAGCATACATAGCTCTTATTTGAGGTATTGTAACGTGAGACTCGTCAATTATAATTAAATAATCATCTGGAAAGTAATCCATTAATGTAAATGGTTTACTTCCTGGGGCTCGTCCAGTAATGTGTCTAGAATAGTTTTCTATTCCCTGACAGAAACCTACTTCCCTTAGCATTTCTATATCATAACGAGTTCTTTGTTGAATCCTTTGAGCCTCAATAAGTTTATCATTTTCAACGAAGAACTTTACCCTCTCTTCTAGCTCTTCTTCAATATGCTTTATTGCAACTTCAATTTTGTCTGCTCCTGTTGCATAATGAGATGCTGGAAAAATTGAAATATGACTTCGAAGACCAATGATTTCTCCAGTTAATGAATTTACCTCTGTCATCCTATCAATCTCATCTCCAAAAAATTCAATTCTTATTACATTTTCAGTAGATGATGCAGGAAATACTTCAACTATATCTCCTCTTACCCTAAAAGTACCTCTAACAAAATTAATATCATTTCTTTCATACTGTATATCAACAAGCTGTCTTAATACTTGATCACGATCCTTACTCATTCCAGTTCTTAAGGAAACAACAAGTTTTTTATATTCCTCAGGATCTCCTAAACCGTAGATACAAGAAACACTGGCTACTATAATAACATCTCTTCGTTCTAATAAAGCTGATGTTGCTGAATGACGAAGTTTATCTATTTCATCATTTATAGAGGCATCTTTTTCGATATAGGTGTCACTTTGAACCACATATGCCTCAGGCTGATAATAATCATAATAGCTAACAAAGTATTCCACTGCACTTTCTGGAAAAAATTCCTTAAACTCTGAGCATAATTGTGCCGCTAAAGTTTTATTATGTGCTATTACTAATGTTGGCTTTTGTACTTTTTCAATTACATTTGCCATTGTAAAGGTTTTCCCAGAGCCCGTTACTCCTAATAAAGTCTGATGTTTAAGATTGTTTGTAATACCTTTACTTAACAATTTTATTGCACCTGGTTGGTGACCTGTTGGCTTATATTCAGAATGTATTTTGAATTGGGTCATGGCATATCTCCCTCACTTTTCTCAAGAACATTTGTTCGCAATCTATATTATATCCTTACTAAAATTTAATGTCAACACGGCACTTTCTGCTATCATTTATTATACTATTTTACATAGACAACTAAACCTTAATTGATAATTATATCATTATTAATAAAATAGTACATATAAAAATTTTACCAGCGTATATCACTGAAATATATTATATAAATTAGAATGAGAGACCCTTTAAACCTCAGGTCTCTCGTATAATTAAAGCTTTTCTTTAAGCACTTCTATAGCTTTTTTTAATTGTGTATCTTTACTTCTGTCAACAACAGTTTCAGTTCTAACCTCTTCAGGCAATTCTACTGATATATGAGGATCAATCCCAGTTCCATGTATATTTATTCCCTTTGGTGTGAAATATTCAGAAACTGTATACTTAAATCCGCTACCGTCATTTAATGGCTTCACCTGTTGTACTAACCCTTTTCCAAATGTAGTGCTTCCGATTATGGTACCTCTATCAACATCTTTAATAGCACCTGCTAAAATTTCCGATGCACTTGCACTTCCCTTATTAACTAGTACTGCTAATGGAATATCAATATGACTTTTTTTAGACTTTTCTTCCACCCTTTTACCTTGTCTATCCTCTGTATAAACAATAACCTGTTCACCTAGTAATTCATCAGCAATTTCTACACATTGGCTTAATAAACCACCCGGGTTATTTCTTAAGTCTAAAATTAGCCCACTAATATTTTTTTTCATTAAATCATTTAGATGATTTTTGAAATCCTTTGCTGTTTGCTCATCGAACATAGAAATACGTATATATCCAATATTATTCTCTAACACGTCTGAACGAACTGTTTTTAATCTTATTTCTTCTCTTCTTATTTGCACATCAAATGGCTCATTTAAGCCTTCTCTCACTATACCTAGCTTAACATTGGTGCCAGGCTTACCTTTCATTAATTCAACTGCATCTTCTAACCTATTTCCTGAAACCAGAGATCCGTCTACTGAAATTATTTTATCTCCAGTTATAATCCCAGCTCGCTCTCCAGGAGTATCCTCAATAGGAGAAACAACTGTTACCAGTCCATCTTCCCCAGGTGTAACTATAACACCTATACCGCCGTATGAACCATGGGTTCTTGTCATCATTTCTTTAAATTCTTTTTCTGTCATATACGCCGTATATGGGTCTCCAACACTTTCAAACATACCGATAATAGCACCCTCAACAAGGGCCTCTTCATCTATTTCTTTGTAGTAATTATTTAATAAATAGTCTTGCAGTGTAAATAACTTATTATATTTTTGATTAATTTCTGTATAATAATCGAATGTGGACCTAGTAATTACTACTTTTTGGCCCATTTTAACAGCCACTAAGTTACCAATAGTAAAGTTTAGGAGCGTTGTTACTAGAACAATTACAATAGCGCCTATTAAGGCTTTTCTTTTACTGATCATTTTTTTCTCCCCTCATTTAAAAACATTTACTGTCTTAATATTTTATTATAACCTAATTGCCATTATACTAAAAATATATAACAAATCTAATTATAACAGAATTTCCACAATGAGATAATTTTTTTTATAATTCATTTAAACAAAAGATGCCCTCTATAGGGCACCTTCTATCACTAAATAAGCTCTTCTTTTATTAGTTTTTCTAAAAATCTGTTAGTTAAATCATCAGTAGTTCGTTTTTCAGTAAATATCTGTCCATTTCCAACTGTCACTAAGTTTGCCTTCTTATCTGTAAAATTAAAACCATTTTCATATAAAACTGGTGAACAAGTAACTGGCCAGTAATTAAACATTTTTTCTAAATCTACTTTAAAATACTCATTATGAACCGACGCGATTTTATTTAAAATATCTTTTGAGTGTTTGTAAAGTAAATTAGTACCTAAAGTATTAGCAAGCTTTACGATTAATTGCCAGTTCTCATATCCATGACTAGGCTTTATTACTTGATTCAATTGTTGTATTTTTCTCTCTGAATTTGTATAAGTTCCTCTTGATTCTAAAGGTGAAGCTGCTGGGAACACAACATCTGCTTGTTTTGCAGTTTCAGTTAAAAATACATCCTGTACCATTAAAAACTCAAGACTACTTAAATCAAAATCTTTTATATCTTCACCAAATACTAAAAGTCCTTTAATATTGTCATTCTTTATTTCTTCTTTTATCGTATCTATGTCAGCTTTAATACCAATATCACGAAGTCCTTGACTATTACTTTGAGGTTTTAATTGAATAATCCCTCTATGAGGCTTCCCTATATGACCAGATAGCACACTTAGATTTCCTATAATTCTAGCCGCATCCTCTGTAACATCATTTTGTCCAAATACTATCATTGCTTTTTTAGAATTTTTATAAATTGCAGCGATCTCTTTTGCAATTTCTCCAGGTATAATTGATTCTAAGTCTTTCTGTAACTCCTCAAATCCATTAGCATTACTTGGCCTACATCCTAGATCAATTAAATGTTTTTGTACTTCCTTCAATAAAGATATATCATCATTATCTTCGATAGCTAACTGTGCCCATTGGTCTAAGAATGTTGCCTTCGAACTTATTGATATTAGTTTTGCTCCGGCTTTTACTGACTCTTTTATTTTAACACCAACGATTGTGTGTTCTTTAATAAGATCAGAGCCAATAACAATAATAGTTTCTGTAGACATTAATTCATCTAATGTATTACTTGAAGCATCGTATCCCAAAACATTAATAATACCACCAGATTTACTATTAAATGACGTAATATTATCAGTTTTTAATACCTTTTGACCAAATTGTGTAGCTAAGAAAATTTCCTCATTTGTATATCTATCTGATAAAGATAGGGCTAGAGCATTACTACCATAAAGTAAAGATAAAGCTTGGGCCTTTTTGGCAGTATATAGTAATGCCTCCTCCCATGAAACTTCAGTTAAAACATTATCCTTCCTAATTAAAGGCTTTGTTAGCTTTTCAGGGCTCTGAGCAATGTTAAAACCAAATCTCCCTTTAACGCATAGTAGTCCTTTTTCGAGTCTATCAGAATTAACCGGAACTGCCCTAATTAATAAGTCATCTACAGAGTTTATATTTATTTCACAACCCACACTACAATAGGAGCATATAGTATTTGTTTCTGTTGGCTTAACAGGTACTGATTTTTTTATCATAAGTCTTTCCTGTAGTGCCCCTGTTGGACATACTGTAACACATTGTCCACATGAAATACAGTTTGTTTCTTTTAATGGCGTATCTAGTCCTGGTTTTACAATAGTATCAAATCCTCTATCAACTAAACCAATAGCCCCAACACCCATTACATCTTCACAGGTACGGACACATAGGCCACATAGAATACATTTATCTGAATCTCTAACAATAAACGGATGCTTATCATCAGATTTACAATTATGAACTTCACCCTCAAAGGCTTTAGGCTGAGCATTATATTCATTTGCATAAGCAACAAGTTTACATTCAAAAACATCGTGACATCCACACTCTAAACATCTCATAGCATCGGCTACTGCTGCTTCCTCACTATATCCAGTAACTACTTCTTCAAAAGAGTTCTTTCTAACCTTCGGACTTAAGTGAGGCATATGTGGTCTTTTCATCATTTCAAAATCTAAGAAATCCTCTTTAGTCAAATGTTGCTCTGAATAAATTGGCTTCTTGTAAGGTATGTGTTCACCTTGAAGATATGCATTAATAACTTCTGCTGCTTTTTTTGCATCTCCAATTGATTGAATTGCTATACGATTGCTACTATTAACTGCATCTCCACCTGCGAATACACCAGGAATATTTGTTTGGAAAGAGTTCGAATCTACTTCAATCATACCCCATCTTGAAAGACCAACACCAGTAAACCCTGCTGCATCAACGTCTTGACCTATTGCAACTATTACGGAATCTACTTCAATAATTTCTTCCTCACCAACAATAGGTACAGGACTTCTACGACCAGAAGCGTCTGGCTCCCCTAGCTTCATCTTTTGCAGTCTAATTCCACAAACCCTTCCGTCTTTTTCTAATATTTCCATAGGGTTAGATAAAAACTTAAAATTAACTCCTTCTTCTTCCGCTTCAAGTATCTCAATGTCATCAGCTGGCATCTCTTCTTTAGTTCTTCTATAAATTGAAGTTACTTCCGTAGCTCCCAATCTAATACTTGCCCTACACGCATCCATAGCTGTATTACCACCGCCTACTACAGCAATGCGGTTACCAGTCCTAATAGGCTCATTCATAGCAAATTTAGTTAAAAAGTTTATACCTCCAATAACACCCTCTAGATCTTCCCCTGGACAATTAATACCAGAGCTAATCCATGCACCTATGGAAATATATACAACATCAAAGTAAGATTGGATATGATTAAATTCTATATCTCTACCTACTTTAATATGGTTTAACATTTTAACTCCCATTTTTTCGATTATACCTATTTCTTTATTTAAAATCTCCTTAGGTAATCTATATTGTGGGATACCATAGCGTAGCATACCACCCATTTGAGGCATTTGATCGTAAATTACTACCTTATGACCCTCTTGAGCTAAATAATATGCTGCAGTTAAGCCCCCAGGCCCACCACCAATAATAGCAACACGTTTTCCTGTAGACGGTTTAATCTCTGGTATAAAAGCAGAGTCATCCTTTAAATCAATATCTGCCACAAAACGTTTTAACCAGGCAATTGAAATAGGCTCATCTAATAAACCCCTTCTACAGGCACTTTCGCATGGATGTGGACATACCCTACCAATACTTGCAGGTAGCGGTAATTGTTCTTTAATAAGTTTTACTGCCTCTTCGTATTTACCATTAGCAATTAGTCCAACATAGCCTTGACAATCTGTATTACCTGGACAGGCAGTAATACATGGGGGACGGCAGTCCCCTGCATGGTCTGAAAGTAATAGTTCTAAGGCAAGTTTTCTTGACTTCTTAACTCTTTCAGTTTTAGTTTTAATTATCATGCCACTTTCTATTTTCGTAGCACATGCACGAAGTAATTTAGGTACTCCATCAACCTCTACAACACAAATACCACATGATCCGTAAGCTTCAACTCTTTCATCATGGCATAAAGTCGGTATATCTATATTATTGGCAGTAGCCGCTTCTAAAATGGTCATGCCATTCTGTGCTATCACTTCTTTGCCATTTATATTTAATCTAACGTCCATAATAAGCATTCCCCTCAACTAAAAGTTTATTTATATATTAATTAACTGATACTGCTCCAACAGGGCAAACATCCACACATACTCCACATTTTATACAATCTTCATGCTGGACTGTATAAGTTTTATTCTCATCCCTAGCGATAGCCTTTACGCTACAATTTCTAAAACATAGTCCACATTTTATACATTTTTCTTGAATCACTTCATAAGTTAAAAGAGCTTTACACTGCTTTGCAGGACAGGTTTTATCTACTATATGTTTCTCATATTCATTTCTAAAATATTTAATAGTACTTAATACTGGATTCGGAGCAGTTTGTCCTAAACCACATAAAGAACCTTCTTTTATTCCATTTCCTAAATCCTCAAGTAGCTCAATATCCCCTGGTTGTCCCTTTCCATCTGTAATACGGTCTAGTATTTCAAGCATTCTTTTTGTCCCTAGACGGCAGTGAATACATTTTCCACAGGACTCTTTACAGGTAAAATCCAGGAAGAACTTAGCCATATCAACCATACATGTAGTATCATCCATTACTACCATACCGCCTGACCCCATTATAGCGCCGGTTTTCGTAATAGCCTCATAATCAACTAAAGTATCCAGTAATTCTTTAGGCACGCACCCACCAGATGGTCCACCTAATTGTACTGCTTTACACTCTTTATCATCCCTAATTCCACCGCCAATATCATAAATAACTTCCCTAATAGAAGTTCCCATTGGCACTTCAACTAAACCACCATCTTTTATCTTCCCAGTAAGAGCAAATACTTTCGTGCCCTGACTATTTGCCATTCCTATGTCAGCAAATGCCTTTCCGCCTTCGTTAATGATCCAAGGTATATTAGCGAGTGTTTCTACGTTATTAATGTTAGTAGGTTTTTGCCATAGACCTTTTTCTGCTGGAAAAGGTGGTTTAATACGTGGCATACCCCTTTCCCCTTCTACTGAAGCAATTAGAGCTGTTTCCTCTCCACATACAAATGCCCCAGCTCCAGCCTTAATCTTTAGATCAAATTTAAAGCTGCTATTAAAAATATTTACACCAAGTAAATTTAACTCTCTCGCCTGATCAATAGCTTTCTGAAGTCTTACAATAGCTAAAGGGTACTCTGCCCTTACGTATATAACTCCTTCTTGTGCCCCAATGGCATAACCAGCAATCATCATTCCCTCTATAACAGCGTGGGGGTCACCTTCTAGTATACTTCTATCCATAAATGCACCTGGGTCCCCCTCATCCGCGTTACATATTATATATTTTTGATCCTCTTTATTTTTCATAGCAACGTTCCATTTAAACCATGTTGGGAAACCTGCCCCACCTCTACCCCTAATATTAGAAGTTTTAATTTCCTCAATTACTTGTATAGGTGTTAATTCCTTTACGCATTTTTTTATAGCCTCATATCCCTTATTTTCTATATATTCATTAATATTTTCTGGATTAATTACACCACAATTCTTTAATGCAATCCTATTTTGCTTATATAATTTATCCCCTTGTTTAGCATCTATAAGATGCTTCTCACAGGGCTGTCCTTGAAAAATTCCATCTAAAATTTCTTCAATAGCACTTGTAGTAACTTTTGTATAGGTATGTTTTTTTCCATCCTCATGTATAAACTCTACAATAGGCTCTAAATAGCACATACCATTACATCCTACAGGCTCGATTTTATTGTCAACGCCTCGTGCCTTCAGTTGATTTTTAATTTCATCGTAAACCTTTTGTGCCCCAGCTGCAATACCACAGCTACCTAGTCCAACAACTATCTTCATTCTTTACACCACCTGTCTACTTTCTTCACTTTTTACTACCTCAGTCTTTAATTCCTTAGCTTTTATTTCATTTATAATTTCAACAAGTCTCTCTGTAGTTAAGTTTCCAAATGTTTCATCATTAATCATCATTACAGGTGATAAACTACAACATCCAAGACATGCAACGTTATTTAAAGTAAATATACCATCTTCTGTTGTTTCCCCATCTTTTATCTTAAGTTCTTCATATATTCCTGCCTCTATTTTCTTTGAACCATTTACATGGCAGGCAGTTCCCTGACAAAGAAGGATAAGATACTTACCAATCGGATTTAAACGAAATTGCTTGTAGAATGTTGCTACACCATATATTTTAGCAGGATTGATATTTGTCTTTTCTGCCACTTTGGCTAATACATCCTTAGGTAAATAATTATAAAGTTCTTGAATTTCCTGTAGTATACTTATGGTGCTACCAGGTTTATTGGCAAATTTTTTAACTATTCTGTCAATTTTGTCGTCATTTTCTCTGCAACAAGACATTTTAATGCCCCCCTCTATAAAATTAATACTTAGCCGCTACATTAAAGTAAACCCTAAAGCCTTCATTTTATTTTATATTTCTTTATTTTAAAAAACAAGTAGAATATTATATATTTCTAATAATTAGCACTCAATTTGTTACCAATATTACCTTAAGCAATTTACTATTAGTTTTTTTATTATTGCTTAAAGATAAAACCAAGAAAGATAACTCTTTCTTGGTTATTTTATACATACTATTTTATCGTCTTACACGCGATAATGGATCTACGGTTTTTCCGTTAACCCTAACTTCAAAATGCAGATGTGGCCCTGTTGACATTCCAGTACTACCTATGGCAGCAATCTTTTGCCCTCTAGTTACTTGTTGTCCTACAGAAACATTTAATCTGGAGTTATGGGCATATAGAGTCATAATTCCACCCCCATGGTCTATAATTACTGTTCTTCCATATCCACCCTGGTCTCCGGCTAATACTACTCTACCTTGGGCCGCAGCTACCACAGTAACTCCTGATGGAGCAGGTACGTCTATACCTGAGTGGAATCTGCTTACACGTAAAATCGGATGAATTCTGTTACCATATGGAGAAGATATTCTTGAGTAGCCAGGAACAGGCCATTGCATTTGTCCCCCAACATAAGCACCACTAGACTGAAGCTTTCTTAATTGATCCTCTAGTAGTTTCGCTTCTCTCTCTAAAGCATCAAGTTGTCTAGTAATTTCTGCTCTATCATTTTGTAGTGCTTTTCTTAACCGTTCTTGTTCACCACGGCTAACCTGAAGGCTTTTTCTTTTTTCTTCTACACTACTTTTTAAAATTACCAACTTACTTCTATGGTTTTCAAGCTGAGTCTTTTTATCCTCTATTGCATCTCTCTGTTCTTTTAACTGCTTTAATAAATCAACATCATGTTGTACAATTCTTTTTACCATATCTAGGTTTGTAAGTAATTCTGTGAAGTCCTTTGAGCTTAAAACTACTTCTGCATAACCTATATTACCATTTCTGTACATAACATTTATTCTATCACCTAACAAATCGTTTTTATTGTCAATATGAGACTCTGCTGCAATGAGTTTTTCAAGAGTCTGTTGAACATTTCTCTCCGTTGTCTTAATATCAATTTGTATTTTTGATATTTCGTCTTCTGTCCTTAAAATTTGATTCTCTATAGCTTGTAGCTGTTGGGCAACACTTTGTTCTTTCTTTTTATTTTGATTTAAAGCGTTATTTAAATTTTTCTGTTGAGAACCAATATCTCTTAATTGATTATTAATTCTGTTTGCATCAGAATTTCCAAAAACAGAGAATGTAGACATTGCCATAAATAGAACTAATAAAATTAATATTGATTTTTTCTTCATTTGCGCCCCCCCAAGTACACTTTTAAACCTTTAGATGTTTTCTTAAAGAAATAATACTGCCCAATGCACCTACACCACAGCCTATCACTGTAAACATAACTATAACTCTTGGTAACATATCCGTTGGTAAAATCATATAGCTACTTAAAATAACATAAACCCTCGTAGTAATTAGCTCAAAGGCTGACTGATAAGTAAAATTAATTATAACTGTAGAAACTAAGGCACCTATAAATCCTAATATTATTCCTTCAATTATAAATGGCCAACGTATAAACCAGTTTGTTGCACCTACATACTTCATAATATTTACTTCTTGCCTTCTAGCATTCAGCGTTAATTTAATTGTATTTGAAATAATAAACATTGCAATTACAATCAAAATAGAAATTAAAGCCCATCCAAATCTTCTAATATACTGAGCTATCCTTAGAAGGTTATCAATAATATCCTTGTAATACTTAACTTCATCTATTCCAGAAAGCTTTGATAGTTCACTAACCACCATATCTGCATTTTCAATTTTTTCTAAATGAATTACATATGAGTTAGGAAGTGGGTTGCTTTCTAAGGATTCTAAAAGATACCCCTGCTCACCCCATCCATTTTTAAAGGTTTGTAAAGCCTGCTCCTTAGAAACGAATTCAATATTCGCAATACCTTCAATCTTTCCTATTTCGACTCCAATACTTGTAATCTGTTCTACAGGTATCTCATCTTCCAGATATACTTGAATAGTATCAAATTGATTCTGTAGCATAAAGGCTACTCCGTTAATATTAAGTACAAGTGTAATAATAACCCCTAAAATCATTAATGAAGCTGCCACAGTAGTAACTGAGGCTAGGCTCATGCCACGGTTACGCCAAATACCAATAATACCCTGCTTAAACATATACCTAAAGGTTTTAATTTTCATAATCATATGCCCCTCTCTGTTCGTCTCTTACGATTCGTCCTTTTTCTAGGGCTACAACTCTCTGTTGCATTACATCTACAATATCCTTAGCATGGGTTGCCATTATAATGGTTGTTCCTCTACGGCTGATGCTTTTAAGAACTTTCATTATTTCCCAAGCAGTCTCAGGATCCAAATTACCAGTAGGCTCATCTGCTATTAAGATTGATGGATTATTTACTATTGCTCTTGCTATTGATACCCTTTGTCTTTCTCCACCGGAAAGCTCGTGGGGATACTGCGAAGCCCTTTCACTTAATCCAACCATACTCAATATCATTGGAACCTGTCGTCTTATTTCTTTTGAAGAAGCCTCTATAACTTCCATAGCAAAGGCTACATTTTCAAATACTGTTTTATTTGGTAACAGTCTAAAGTCCTGAAAAATGACACTTATACTTCTTCTAAAGAATGGTATTTTACGTCTTGAGATTTCACTTATATCCTGTCCCCCAACATATATTTTTCCATTTGTGGGATCCTGTTCTTTTAATAATAGCTTTATAAATGTAGATTTTCCAGCGCCACTGGCACCCACTAAGAATATAAATTCACCTTTTTCAATTTTTAAGTTTACATTAGTTAAGGCTTGTACACCCTTATCATAAATTTTCGTTACATTTTGAAACTCTATCAATTTAATCAACTCCTGCCCTTTAACATTTCGACACTAAACCAAGATTTCCTGCAAAAAAGTTTATAAAATATTAGTATTTTGTGCCTATTTGTATAGACATTTCTTGAAAACTCTTCTTTATTTATTATAGCAATACATTATGACTAATTCTAATTGGAATGATTTCCATAATTCTGTTAAAATGTTTTTGTAATAATTTTTAGATGGAGGGATACTTTGAAAAAGGAGATTAGAAATAAAATTATTAATAATAGAAGTAATCTAACAGAAATTGAAATCATCGAAAAGAGTAATATTATATTTCGCAAATTAAAGGAAATAGACATTTATAAAAATGCTAGTAATGTTATGCTCTATATTTCATTTAACAATGAAGTTTTGACTAAACCAATTATTGAAGATTTATTCCAGGCTAACAAACGGGTGTTTATACCTGTTACTATTTCTGAAACAAAGGAATTAATCGTATCTGAATTACTAAGCATAGAAGGGGATTTAGAAATTGGTAACTTTGGGGTTCTAGAACCTAAAAAGAACTGTTTAAGACCTTTTTCACCACATGAACTGGATTTAATTATTGTTCCTGGCGTAGCCTTCGACCCTAGAGGCTATCGCATAGGCTATGGTGCAGGATATTATGATAGGTTCCTGCCTCAAGTTCCAAACAATGTACCTAAGGCTTCAATAGCCTTTGATTTACAAATTATTGATTTTGTTCCCTCCGAAACTTACGATATGCCAGTTGAATATATAATAACTGAGAATCGAACTATTAAATGTAATTTAGATAATTAGGAGGGGATGGGTCTAATGAAAACTAGATTAACTAAGTTATTAAATATAGACTTACCTATATTACAAGGGGCTATGGCTTGGATTTCAGAAAGTCAATTAGTAAGTGCTGTTTCAAATGCAGGTGGGGCAGGAGTCATTGCTACCGGTGGCAGAGATGCATCGTGGCTAGATGATGAAATTAGAAAAACTAGAGAATTAACCAATAAGCCTTTTGGGGTAAATATCGTGGTATTAGATAGCACTAATGAGGAAATGGTAGATCTTGTTTGCAGAGAAAAAATCAGTTTCGTTACATTTGGTGCCGGTAATCCTGTTCCCCATATTAAAAAGTTGAAGGAATACGGAATTAAAGTTTTGCCTGTAGTACCTAATCTTAAACTCGCAAAACGAGTTGAGGAGGCCGGAGCTGATGCTGTAATACTAGAGGGTATGGAAGCCGGTGGTCATATTGGTCATATTGCGACTATGGCTCATATGACTAATGTTATTCCAAACATAAGTATCCCCGTCATAATTGCAGGAGGCATTGCGGATGGAAGAGGAATTGCTGCGGCCCTTTTAATGGGTGCTGAAGGAGTACAAATCGGCTCTAGATTTTTACTTGCAGAAGAATGTCAAATACATAATAATTATAAAAATAGAATTATAGAGGCTCAAGATACAGACAGTGTTATAACAGGATATTCTACTGGTCATGGAGTTAGGGGTTTAAAAAATACTTTCTCTGATGAGTATATAAAAAATGAATTTTCTGGGGCCTCAGCCGATGAGCTTCATAAAATTGC
The DNA here is from genome assembly GCF_018141405.1 of Serpentinicella alkaliphila. Classification (NCBI taxonomy): domain Bacteria; kingdom Bacillati; phylum Bacillota; class Clostridia; order Peptostreptococcales; family Natronincolaceae; genus Serpentinicella; species Serpentinicella alkaliphila. The sequence continues at coordinate 1,561,111 of NZ_CP058648.1, read as the reverse complement.
CATGGGTACTTATAAAAAAGCTGTCGTTGAAGGCGATATTGAAAATGGTTTTGTTATTGTTGGCCAAAGTGTAGTTCCTCTCAATAGGATACAGTCCTCAAAGGATATAGTCGATGAATTAATCCAAGAAACTAAAGATACCTTAAAAAATGCCGTGAAATTTTTATAAATATTAATCCCCCTTCTACAATGAATTAATAATCAGAAGGGGGATTTCTTAGTTCTTAATCAATTTCTTTTTCTTCTTCTTTCTTATTTGTTTTTACAAGATTTTTTAATCTTTTTTGAATTAAATAATTTAATGTACCTTTTGGATATTGACCTCTTTTATTCTTTTCTCCAGCTGGCATTTTTGTTAATATCTCAATGCCTTCATCTACATGCCCTACAGCATAAATATGGAACTCACCCTTACGTACGGCGTCTATAACCTCTTCCTTAAGCATTAAATTACTTACATTCTGTTTAGGTATAATAACTCCCTGCTTACCATTAAATCCCTTTATTTTGCAAATATCAAAGAAGCCCTCTATTTTTTCGTTTACTCCACCAATCGGTTGGATTTCCCCCTTTTGGTTAATTGAACCAGTAACAGCTATGCCTTGATCTATAGGGACCTGAGCTATACTGGATAGTATTGCATAAAGTTCAGTACTTGAAGCACTATCACCGTCAATTAAAGAATAATTTTGCTCAAAGCTAATACTTACAGTTAAAGACAATGCCTCTTCCTGGGCATATTTTTGACCTAAATAGCCACTTAAAATTAATACTCCCTTATCATGAATGCTACCACTTTTCTCTACTTCTCGCTCAATACTTATTATACCCGCCTTACCCTTGTAGGTAGATACAGTGATTCTGTTTGGTTTACCAAATTGATGTTGACCAGTTCCCATAACCGCTAAACCATTTATTTGACCAATTTTTTGGCCTTCCACATCAATAAGTAGAGTTTCCTCTTCATACATTTCGTTTAATTTTTCTTCATATTTACTATTTCTATATACTTTTTGCTTTATTGCCTTCTGTACATATTTCTCTGTTATTATTTTAGCATTTTCTAGTTTTGCCCAAGCATCTGCTTCATAAAGAATTTCTACAATTTGATTAAATTGTGAACTTAATTTATTTTTATGACCTGCTAATCTTGAACTGAATTCTATGACCTTACAGATAGCACTTTTATCGAATTCTAATAAATTAACTTCCTTACAATGGGTAGCTATAAATTGAGCCATCTTCAATATATTCTCATCATTTCTGTCCATTTCTACATCGAAATCCGCCATTATTTTAAATAACTTTCTATAATCCTCATCTAAATTATATAGCATCTGATAAATATAGGCATCCCCGACTAGTATAACTTTAAGTTTAATAGGAATAGACTGAGGCTTTAATGTTGAGGTTACAACGTAACCTCCCTTACTATTTATGTTTTCAATATTTGACATCCCTGTTATTAATACACGCTTTAAAGTTTCCCATGAATATGGCTGGGATAAAATATCCTTTATCTGTATAACTAAAAATCCTCCATTTGCCATATGGATAGATCCTGGCTTTATTTGAGTAAAATCAGTTCTAAGAACACCCATTTCATTTCTATATTCTATTGATCCAAATAAATTATAGTACGTAGGGTTTGTTTCATAAATAATTGGAGCATGCTTTAGCTCATCATTGTTTACAAATAAATTCACTTTATATCTACTAAAAAATTCTTCCTCTTTTTTTATTTGTAGCATTAACTTTTCAGCATCAGTTTTTTCATTGTCATATTTAAAGTAATTAATATGATTAATTATATCTTCCGTAAGTTCTTGTAAATATTTAACAATCGATTCATTATCTTTATACTTATTCACTAAATGTTCTATTTTTATATTAACAACATCTCTACCTATGTTCTCATCTAAGGCTTGAATAGTAGCCTTTGACTCTTCTTCTATATTTCTTAACTGAGTTAGGAAATCTATTGTAATGATATTTAATTTTTCAGAATTACTTTTCAATTCTTCTATTTCTTCATGGGTTAAGCTATTATAATCCTCTTGAGTCATAATTTTGTTATCTTTTAAAGGTAAAGTTACTAGACCTTGTTCGGTTTCCTTAAAGACAAATCTATAACTCATTGCAATTTCATTAAGTTTTCTCTTCAACTCCATTATTTGAGACTGATAGTGCTTAAATATATTCGCTTTATTTGTTTCATACTCTGTACCTTCAAATTTATCTGGTATCTCTTCCCCAAGTTGTTCAATTGCTAATTCTAAATCGTTCTTAAAGGAAGCCCCTTGACCTGTTCGCATTCTTATTGCATAGGGTTTATCCGGTTGTTTGAAATTACATACATAAATGTAATCACTTGGTATTTCAACTTGTTCTGCTCTACTTTGGGTAATTGATTTTGCATAACTACTCCTACCTGTACCAGTTAATCCAGAAATGTATATATTATATCCTTTTTTATCAATACTCAAACCAAACTGTAATGCATCTACAGCCCTATCTTGACCTATAATTCCATTTAGAGGTTCTAAGTCTGCTGTTGTTTTAAAATCAAAAGAACTAACTGGACAAGAACTTGTTAACTGGTTTTCTTCTAGTCTAAACTTATTCATATAATCCCGCCTTTTTAATTTTTTCCCTTATATCAATTCTATTTCAAAAATAAAAAAAATGCCATTAATTATTGGCATTTTTCTACTTTTTTTTAATTCCCAGCAGCCATAAGTAAATTTTTTTGATGCTCAGGGTCTCCCTTTCCATCAACGTGTCTTGTGCTATTTAGGAAGTAAAGGTCAAAATGACCATTGAAATTATTATTTGTAATATATTGTATATCATGAGGGAGAGAACTAGCCGATGCTGCTAATCTTCTACCGTCAACTTCTATAATGACTGGTCTTCTTGCCCAACTAAAGTTTCCACCCCAAACTTCCTTCATTATTGCTGCGTCCTTAGCTGTTAGGGGTTCACAGTCCGCATGGTTAGCCCCTATAGTCCTTTTTGCAAACCACTCTTTACCTGTGTTAAAATCAATAATTTTGAATGTTTTATTAATCGGAACAACATATTGTGCTTCAGTCCACCAGTCCAGTAATTCTCCAAACTGGGCACCTTTTGTAGGTTTTACTGGTATATTATATACAGGTATATTTATTTTATCCCCAATGTATACTATATGATTTTCTTTAAACCCGTTCACTTGTAATAATTCAGAAAAAGGTATCCCATATCGAATAGAAATTTTCCATAAATCATCCCCACTTACAACCGTATGTGTAATAAAAGTCTTTTGTGGTGTAGAGGTATTTGGTGGCGGCATAGTAGGATTATGTTGTATAGGTGGATTTTGGACCTGTGATTGTTGAGTTTGTGAAGGTATTTTCAAAACCTGACCTGGATAAACAAAATCTTTTTGTGTTAAACCATTAAAAGACAATAGGTCATTCATTGATATTTTATAAGCATTACTAATAGTCCAGGGTGTATCTCCACTTTTTACAGTATAATTTATATTTGATTGGGTATTTGAATTATTGTTTTGATTACTACTAATCTTCTGAGGAATAATTACCCTATCCCCTGGATAAATATGTTGTCCATCTTTTAAGTTATTAAATGACATAAATTGTTGTAGTGTTATATCAAAGCTATTACTAATAGTCCATGGTGTATCCCCTGTTTTTACTGTATAAGTAACAACCTTTGATGGAACATTTACAACATCTCCTACTAGTAAACTGCTATTAGATACAAACTTTGGATTAATTTTGTATAGTTCATCTAGTGAAGTTTCATATTGTTGAGATATTTTCCACAAGGTGTCACCGGCCACTACCTTGTGTTGTGTAAAATTTGCAAATGAATTACTTATTGTAAAGGAAAATATACTTGAAGCAATAGTGGTACCGATAATTACTTTCTTTATCCTTGAGTTCATTTCTGTCTCCTCCTTATAGTTATCAACTAAGTTTCTATTAGCCTTATATAAATAATACGGAGACAACACTCGTTTTCCTTTAAGTAAATTATGGGTATTTTAAAATTAACAAAACACATAAAGAAAGAGCAGGTTCCCATCCCGCTCATTTGAACTATTCGCCATATTTAACTTCTAAATCGATTTTTTTTGGTAAATCTTTCAGGTTTGTTTTCGCTACCACAAATGGATAACTCAGTACCTGCGCTACTAATGCATCAGGGTCAGGGTCTTTAAATAATACCTGAACTACAAGTTTCTCATCTTCATTGTCTTTAAGAACTTGAATATTTTTTATATCTACTGCGTAGCCTGCTGTTAATTTTTCCCCTCTTGTTACAATAACATATACTTCATCCTCGATTTTTGCTGCTAAGGCTCTTTCTAACATTCTATAACGTGGCAGTATTTCTTGAATTTTCTGAGGTACTTCACTTTTATCTAAGACTATATAGCCCACTTTGCTTTCACCACCTGAAATATACTTTGGTACACATTTTATTAGCAAAGAAACCGTTAGAATAAGTATTATGAATGTGACAAATAGTTTCCAATTTATCTTAGGTAAGGTCGGCAATCTTTTTGTATGATTAAATCTCTTTTTCATTTACCATTCCCTCCTTATACAGCATGCTTTGTACCTGTATAATTATATTTATTCACCGTAGAAGGAAAATATTCAAATTAACGGCTTCAAAATTGTTGAAGGAATAGTTTGTTTTATAACAGTTTATTCATATAAGTTAAATACGTGACTAACTTTCGTACGAGGCTATTCTACTTCCAACTGAATAATAGCGGCCATACCTCCTCTTTTACCATGATGACCCCTATGTGAAAAAAGATAGTCTTTATTACAATTAGTACAAATGTCTGTTACAACTATGTTATTTTCTTTTATACCAGATCGAATCAGTATATCTTTGTTTATAGACCATAGGTCTAACATATATTTGAGATTACCTTTTTTAAAAACATTATTACCACTTGCTTTTATTCTTTTAAACTGTTGTGCAACCTCTTCTCCTACTTCATAGCAACAATCACCAATAGATGGTCCTATACCTACCAGTATATCTTCTTTATTGCTTCCATATTGGTTAACTAACCTATCTACCATTTTTCGTCCTATTTCCTTAACAGTACCTTTCCAACCTGCATGAGCTAACCCAACAACTCTTTTAACCGGGTCTAAGAAAAATAAAGGAACACAGTCTGCATATAATGTGACTAGCGCCACTTCTGGTTCATTTGTAATTAAACCATCAACACCTTCATAATCTCGACTCTGAGTTATCCCTTTTCCCCTATCGCTTTTATTAACGCATTTAATTTCAGATTCATGTATTTGATTGGACAGTACCAGATTTTCAAAGTTTATATTTAAAGCCTTAGCTATGATTTTATAATTTTCGATAACATTATGGTGCTCATCTCCGACAGAAAAATTCAGGTTCAATGACTCATAAATACCATCACTTACTCCACCTTTTTTACTAGTGAAACCATGTTTCACAAAGTTATACTTATCAAAATGAGGAAATGTAAAGTATACTACTTCCCCTTTTTGTACAATAGTTAATTTTTCACTCTTTAACTTCATATTTTCTCCTTTTTAATAATCGTATATTATATTAAATGTAACTAAATCTATGAAAATAGTCTTAACATCCAGGATAAAAAACTCCACCTTTTCGTTATATAAACATACTTTTTCTTTTTAACAATGGCTTTATAAACCTGACTAGCTGCTTTTTCAGGTGGAATACCTAAAAACAGGCCATCTTTTTTTACAACTTCATCATTATTAACCAAACCAGGTCTTATATCTGTTACAAATATTTTTGCACCAATACTATTTACTTTTTGCCTAATACCTTCCAGATAATTAGCAACAAAAACTTTTGAAGCATTAAATGCTGGTGCAGTGCCATTTCTTCGTTCATTTATGACAGAAGATACACCAACAATATGTCCAAATCCTTGCTTTATAAAATATTTCAAGGCTTCATCGGCTATAACCATAAACCCACAAACATTTACTTCAACTGCTTTTTTATCACACTCCCAGCTATCGGGAATCGGACTTGTATATCCAACACCTGAACCTATAACAATTAAGTCTAATCCTCCTAGCTCGTCAATAAGCTCGTGTAGCTTTTCTCTGGCATCTGAATTATGTGTAACATCAATAGCCCTAACATAGGAATACCCAGGTAGCTCTTTTTGTAATTCTACAAGTTTTTCTATATTTCTAGCAGCTAAACCTACGCTACAGTTATTTTTAGATAAAATTTTAGCTAATTCTCTACCAATACCAGAACTAGCTCCAATAATAATCGCCTTCATATTAAGAATCCCCTTTTAGTTTTATTTTATTAAATATTATTTATATTTAGAAGTTGTTTATTCCTAAGTGCAAATAAAAAAGCCTGTATCCTTAATATACGATAAGGATATAGGCTTTACCTCTTTTATTTGATTATTTAACTCCTTTTTTGACAATTATCTCTTCTACTGCTTTAACAATATTGTCTTTTGTTAAACCATATTTTTTTAGTAAATCATTTGGACTACCAGACTCCCCAAATGTATCATTTGTACCTATTCTTTTTAACAGAGCAGGATAGTTTTCTGAAATTACTTCAGCTACTGCAGAACCAAGACCACCTATAATATTATGTTCTTCAGCCGTAACTATCGCACCTGTTTCTTGTGCAGCTTTTATAATAATATCTTTATCGATTGGCTTTATAGTATGAATATTTATTACTCTTACTGAAACACCTTTGCTTTCAAGCTCTTTACTCGCTTCTAAAGCCTCGCTAACCATTATACCTGTTGCTATTATTGTTACCTCCGAACCCTCTTTAAGTAAGCTTCCTTTTCCAATTTCAAACTTATATGTACTTTCATCATTTATTACAGGCACTGCGGATCTACCAAGTCTAACATATACTGGTCCGTTATAATCAGCTATTGCATGAATCGCCATTTTTGTCTCTACTCCATCTGCAGGTACTATAACTGTCATATTTGGTATAGCTCTCATACAAGCAATATCCTCTAAAGATTGATGAGACGCACCGTCTTCACCAACAGTTAAACCTGCATGTGTTGCACATATTTTAACATTTAGTTTAGGGTAGCCTACAGAATTACGTATTACTTCAAAGGCTCTACCAGTGGCAAACATGGCAAAGGTACTAGCAAATGGTACCTTGCCGACGGCAGCTAAACCAGCAGAAATACCGATTAAGTTTTGCTCTGCTATCCCTACATTAAAAAATCTCTCTTTATATTTTTTAGCAAACCCTGCAGTTTTAGTAGATTTAGATAAATCAGCATCTAAAACAACAACACTTTCATTTTTTTCACCTAATTCTACTAGTGCCTCCCCATAAGCATCCCTTGTTGCAATTTTACTCATAGCTACTCACCTCCTAATTCTATAAGTGCTTTTGTTTTGTGTTCTAATGTTGGGGCAGTCCCGTGCCAATCAACAGCATTTTCCATAAAGGAAACACCTTTACCCTTTACGGTTTTCGCTACAAGTACAGTAGGCATACCTAGCACTTTTTTTGCCTCTTTAAGAGCATTTAATAAGTCTTCAATTGAATGTCCATCAACTTCTATTACATTCCATCCAAAGGCTTTAAATTTATCTCCAACTGGGTCTACACCCATTATATCTTTATTAAAACCATCAATTTGGAGCTGATTATAGTCTACTATAGCTGTAAGATTATCCAGTTTATAGTGAGCTGCAGCCATAGCGGCCTCCCAAACTATTCCCTCTTGTAATTCTCCGTCACCGAGTAGTGTATACACTCTAAATTCTTTTTTATCTAATTTAGCAGATAAAGCCATTCCAATCGATGCAGAAAAACCTTGACCTAAGGATCCCGTAGACATTTCAACACCTGGAGTACCTTTCATATCTGGATGTCCTTGCAACATAGAGTCTATTTTTCTAAGTCTCATTAACTCTTCTTTTTGGAAAAAACCTTTTTCTGCTAAAGTAGCATATAATACAGGTGCAGCATGGCCTTTGGATAATACAAAGCGGTCTCTATCTTCCCATTTTGGATTATTAGAATCAACTTTCATTTCATCAAAATAAAGTACGGCTAAAATATCTGCAGCTGAAAGGGATCCTCCTGGATGCCCAGAGGCTGACTCATGTAGCATTTCAATAATATGTTTTCTAATTATATTAGCCTTTTCTTGTAGTACTACTACTTGTTCGTTCAAACTTATCTCCTCCTACTTTTTTATTTCTTTAAACCCTTCACCTAAAACCTCGTGAACAGTTGTAACCATAATAAAAGCTTTATCATCCATATCATAAACTAGTTGTTTAAGCTTTGCAACCTCAACTCGGTTAACTACACAGAGTAATACGTCCCGTTTATTACCTGTATAAAGGCCACGACCATATAATGAAGTAACCCCTCTACCTAGTTCTTGTAATATCTTTTCCCCAACCTCCTGAGGATTATTACAAATAATATAAAATGCTTTAGCATAATTAAGACCTTCTACTATAAAATCCGCAAGTTTTACTAATATGTATAAGGCTATTACAGAATAGAGTGAAGTTTCTATATTTCTATCTACTATTCCAGCAAAAGTAACCACCATTAAATCTAGTAACATCATTATTTTTGCTATACTAAAAGATGGAAAACGTCTATTCAAAATTGCTCCTGCTAAATCTGTACCACCAGTAGTCGCACCAAACCTAAAGACTATTCCTAGACCTAGTCCGAGGACTATCCCCCCATAGATTGTAGCTAAAAGTAAATCGTGTGTAATCATTGCCCCTTTTCCAAAAATAATTATGAAAAGACGAATAAAGCCTGATAGCGTAACTGTAGCAAAGGCTGTTTTAAATCCAAATGCCTTTCCTAAAACTACGGAACCCATTAAAAATAAAGGTATATTGAATACTAAATTCGTAATATCAATTGGTAAACCGGTCAATTTTTCGATAATTATTGCTAGCCCAGTAACTCCACCGGGAGCGATTGTATGGGGCTTCAAAAAAAAGTTTAATGCAAAAGCTATTAATGCACAACCAAAGGTTATTCCAATATAATCCACCACAATATTATATTTTTTATTATTCAAGATTAAACCTCCCTACCCTAAATCTATTTTAAAATTTTTAAAATAAATCTAGGTAGACTCATCATACGTTTATATCTCCATGGCTCTTTAGCTAATCTATAGAACCACTCCATTCCTAGTTTTTGAAAGATTTTTGGTGCCCTTTTAGCAGTTCCAGCATAAATATCTACACTTCCACCAACGCCCATTGCTAAATTACACTTCAATAAGTGCTTGTATTGAGAAATCCACTTTTCTTGCTTTGGTGCACCTAAGCAGACAAATAGAATATCTGGGTTAATACTATTAATTTCGTTTACAATTCCAGATTCTTCATCCTTGGTGAAATACCCGTCATGAAAACCGCCAATTTTTATACCAGTAAATCTATTTTCTATGTTTTTGCATGCTAAATCCGGTACCCCAGGCTTTCCACCTAATAGATATATTGTCTTACTTTCTCTTCCACAATATTCAAGTAAACTATTCATTGTATCTATACCCGTTACTCTTTCAGTTAACCCTAGGCCTTTTATTTTAGAGGCTATAAGTAGACCTATTCCATCCGGTAGAACTAAATCTGCATTTTTTAAAATGCTCAAAAATTCCTCATCTTCTTGAGCTAGCATTATCATCTCTGGATTAGGTGTAAATACACTACTTAATCCTGGTGTTTCTATTAGTTTCTTGATTTCCTCGATGGCCTCACTTCTTGATACCATATCTACAGGTACCCCTAATATATCAACTTGTTTTTTCATACTTAAATCTCCTTCTGCAAAAAGTCCTTTAATATATTTATATTTATTGAGGCTTTTTGTTTTAGTTGCTCTTTAGCTAATAATATCCTTTGTTTATATTCATCTTCATTTAATAAAACTTGGTCAATAATTGTCCATAAGTGTATTTGGTCAAGTTCTTCTACTTTTCCACCACTAGGCTGGTTAATAATCTTTAAATAACTTGAAATTTTAGCCTCATATTCTAAGCCTACTACGGGGGTTCCAACTATGGTTGCAAAAATTAGGGAATGTAGTCTCATTCCAATTAATAAGTCTAACTCACTTATTATCTTAAGGATTTCTTTTGGACTTATCTCTTCATGTATTAATATTGGCACCTCTGTCATTAGGGCCTCGATTTCACTAGAAATATTTAAATCCGTTGGGAACTGCATTGGTATAAATATAACTTCAAAATTCCTTTTAATTAGATAGTCTGCAGTTTTTGCAATAATCTCCTTGTATCGTTCCTTCCCCATCCAGTCCCTTAAACTAATTCCTATCTTTCTTTTATCCCCATGCTTTTGAAAGGATTCTAACTCTAATCTTAAACTAAAAACCGCATCAGCTGTAACTGTTATTTCTTTATTAATTCCTAAGGACTGCATTCTCTCTTTGGACTCGAAATCCCTTACAGTAATTACATCAACTTGATTGATTAAATATCTTATAATTCTACGATTTATTAATCTATTTATCGGACCAAATCCATTTCCATAAAACATTACTTTCTTTCCGTATCTTTTTGCAGTCCAAATTATCCATAAATAGTATAATAGGGATCTACTACTAGTAACATCTTGGAGTATAGACCCCCCACCACTTATAACAACATCCGCATTTTTTATGGCATTAATTATTTCCGTAAAACGATTTCTACTAACCGCTCTAATTTGAAATAGTTCCTCAGTGTGTTCAGAATTGTAGGTTAAAGCAGTGATGTTTGCATCTGGCATAATATCTTTAATATTATCTACAAGTGCACTTAATATTGCTTCATCCCCTGTATTTTTAAAGCCATAGTATCCAAAAATAAAAATGTTTTTCATTTAGTTCTCCTCGCTCACCAAGTAACTATTCGTATAGATTTATTTTTTTAATCTTGTCTACGATTTTTAACAAAAGTATAAATGCTAAAATATATATTGCACCAAAAACTATTCCAATACCTAATGAATATACAGTCCTAATAACAGATAAATATACAGGGGTTCTAAGGTGACTAAAAGTGTTTACTATTGAGGTTTGACCTATAACAGCTAACAGCCCTGTCATAAATATTAAAGCTTTATATTTCTCTAATGCAAAGAATATACCTGTCATCAATATTGGGAATGCAATTAAAAATTCTTTAGTTCTCGGTCTTGCTAAAAGATTTTCTTCTAAAATATTTCTTAAAACCAACTCAAATTCAGAAGGTTGAATATTTGTTTCATGTCCTGTTCTTGCAATATATATATATCCGACAATTAAGAGAATACCGCCAATTATTGCATGAAATACCTTTATATTATCAAATAACAGGGCCTTAATATCATTTATCTTAACTTTAGATGGCTCATTTTTAATATCTTTTGAGTTATACCCAAAATAAGCAAAATAGATTAAGCCATATATTAGAAAAGGGGTTAATTGACTAAATTTTACACCTCTAAATATATCTAACTCCAGTAAAAACTCAATATTTGATAAAATTGATGCAACAAATATTGCTCCAATACCTGAAATAGCTGATACTATAATTAGATCCTTTATGGCAGTAACTATTTTTTTGCCTAAATTCATTTCTTTGTCACTTACATAATAATTGTAACAAGCATGACAAAAGTAAAGCATACCTAGGGAAGGGAATATAATGGCTGCACCTAGAGCCATAACCTTTTCCATTAAATAAGGCCTAATAACAAAAGCTAATGGTGTTCCTAATATACCCAATATAAATAGGCTATATTTTACTCGATTCTTTAATTTAAATAAATAGGATAAAAGAAATACTCCTGCTGCTACAATTCCCCAGGCCATTAATGTCTGTTTGATGAGCCTTACTCTAATTGGTCTCATCGCTTGGGTCATACCTAATTCTATCCCATGTGTTCCTATTCTTCCCTCAAATCTATTAAACATTTTCTCGTATTCATTAAAATCAGTTACGTACTCCACCTTATTTTTCTTAAATGGTCTAAAATATATGGTTCTAATATTCCTTTCAGTAACAGCTCTATACATCATATTTTCTATTTCCTCTGCACCAGAGTAGTTCGCAAATTGGAAACGTTCCTGCATCCATGGCAATATTGAGAAAATACGTACAGCTTCATAGTTTAAGGATCTGGTTAGTAAATCTAACCCCCTTTGTTCTATATGCCCTCTTTGAACTGGGGTTTCAATCAATCCAAGTTTAATGTTATTTTCCACCATAAAGTCTTTCATAACATCTAAATTATGAGAATAACCTAATACTTCAGAACCTCCAAATATTAACATAGAAGGAACCATATTATTATCTGTTAAATCTTTTATTACTGCTTCTAAATACTTTTCTCCAACCCATCCGTAAAAGCTAAAAGGTCTAGCTAATACTTTAAGTCCACTCTCTTCAACTTTGTCTATTTTATCTTGACTGAATCCTAAACCAACACGAATTAATTTTGATGATTCGAAGTTTGTACCAGCAGCATAAGCCTTGCCTTGCTCGTCCTTTAAATGAATGTTCTCTATATATAGGGCTTCACTAATACCACCCTTCAATATCGCAAAGTAGCTACCCTCACCTATTACAAAATCAAACTTATCCTCTGTGTATCTACCTTCTAGTCCACCTTTAATAAAATCATACATATCTTGAGATCGTGTAAGTACAACTAAGTCATATTCTCCAACTTCGTTATCTTCCAAATGCTTCTTTAGGATATTGAAATTAGGATGATCCAGCTTTGCATTTTTTATAGCATCTTTTCCTAACATGTATTCAATAGGGTAATTTTGTTGCTCTAATAATTCTATGGTTTCCTCATTGATTGCTACATACTCAATCCCCAGTTCCTTAAAGCTTTGAAGCCACCAACTGATATCATATGATGATTGCTTTGCTAATTCATCTATTTCTCTATAATCCAGAATAATATCTACATATTTATTTTCTGATTCAACCTGTATACGATCTGTCAGAACAATACCTGACACTATAATACTTATAACAAGAAATGCTATTAAAACTATGTTCTTTTTCATCTAATCCCACTCCTTACTGGAAGTTCTATATGGTCTAAGTTCATTTTTTGTATTACTATAAAATTTTACTATTTTATTGATAAATTGTATAGGTATCAATTATTGCTATTGATAATTATCCCACTTAAACCCTCGAATAAAGATAAAAGACTCCCTCATTGTTTGGAAGTCTATATGTATCGCCTAGTTTATTAATTACTTATTATATATCCACCACGTACCATTAAAATTGTATTAGTTGACGCCCTTACACCTCTACCGTCATCCCTCGGAACAATTATTAGGTGATTTGCAGGAATTTGTTCATTTCTTCTAATATCTCTTGCGGCAGTTACATTAGACAAACCTCCTAATTGACTATCAATTGCTAAGGCTGTCCCACCCCTTAGTATAATTTCTGTACTAGCAGAGGCAATAAGACTTTGTCCAGCTTTAAGCTCAACTACTTCAAAAGTTGGAGCTGAACTACCACCTGTATTATTTGATTTGTTTTGGTCTACATAAAACTTTAATTGCTCAATTCTTTGCTCTACATATGACATAGTTACGATAGGATCGTCACTAGACCCTGGCTCTCTAGTATTTGCATATACAAATTGTGTAACAAGTACAATACTAGTAGTAATTACAGCTATTACCGCTGACTTTTTCATTTTTAAGCCCATATGTTAACCCCCTATTAGTATAGTTGTACCTCTAACTTTGACTATCAAATATTATATCATATATATCTAACTATAGAAAGAACATATTAATACTCCTATTTTTCAAAAAATACAAAATAGACCTAAGTAACACCTTAAGCCCATTTTAAACATCAACTAGCCCAAAACTAATTAATAAAGCCTCATTCACCTTTTTCATCATTTCATCATCTAGGTGACCGATCTTTTCATCTAAGCGCCTCTTATCGATAGTTCGGATTTGTTCTAGTAAAATAACTGAATCCTTAACCAATCCATATTCAGAAGCAGAAATTTCAACATGAGTTGGCAATTTTGCCTTGTTAATTTGGGAGGTTATTGCAGTAATAATAACAGTAGGACTATACCTATTTCCAATGTCATTTTGCACTATCAATACTGGTCTTACTCCACCTTGTTCAGAACCAATAACAGGACTTAAATCAGCATAGAAAATATCTCCTCTTTTTACAATCACCTTACTCACACTCCGCTATTTCAGCTTCGTAGCTTTCTAAGGAGTTAACATCTAGACTAAGTCCAGTTTCAGCCAAGGTTAAATTAATAGCAGCCATTTCTTGATAGCCCTTTTTCATTTTCTCTCTTAATTTCATCTTGTTTTTCTCCCTAATGTATAGCTTCATTGCCTCCCTTATAAACTCACTCCTATTGGTTTTTTCCATTGAAACAATAAAATCTACTTCTTTTAACAATACGTCTGGTAAACTAATAATAATACGCTTAGAGTCAGCCATATTTGCACCTCCAAATGATTTCATGATTTTAATGCTATATTATCTGCTATATATAGTCTATATATCCACACCATACATTTATATATATAAATATAGTACATCTATATATTGGTTATTATAATTTTGTCTATAACCCTATTAAATTATACAAAAAAAGTACATATAACTTTATTTTATTTTAACAAAATATCTCTTATATGTACAACGTTATTATCTTCCAAGTATACTCTCGGAACTCTAGTACCTAGCATACATATAATCTCATAGTTAATTGTCCCTAACTGCTTAGCTAAATCATCTACTATATGTCCATCATTTTGAGTATTACTAAATATTATAACTTCATCGCCTACTTTAATGTCTACGGAGGAAGCATCAACCATGCATTGGTCCATACAGATTGTACCTATAACTGGAAGTTCTGTGCCCTTATAAGTTACAGTCATTTTATTTGTTAATAATCTTGATATCCCATCCGCATAGCCTACAGGCAAAGTTGCTATTTTAGTAGTCTTATTTGTAACAAATCTATGTCCATAGCTAACTCCTTGATTCATCTGCACAGTTTTAACATGAGAAACTGTAGTTTTAAGGGCCATCACGGGTTTTAGATTAATCCTTTCTTTATTTACTTCATCCGAAGGATATAGCCCATATAGCATAATTCCTGCCCTAACCATATCTAAATTCATCTCCGGTAAATCAATAACAGCAGCACTATTTGAGCAATGTTTAATAGGAATCTGATATCCTTCACTTTCTAATTCATTTACCAGACTATTAAAGCGATTAAATTGCTCATAAGTAAAGGTCTTATCCCTTTCATCTGCAAGGGCAAAATGCGTATACAAGCCCTGTACCTTTAAATTCTCCATATTGAAAATACTTTTTATAGCATCCTTATCTGATATTTGAAAACCCAATCTAGACATACCTGTATCAACTTTAATATGAATAGTCAGCTCTTTATTCATTTCCTTTGCTATTTTAGCGAAAGCAATGGCCTGATCATAGCTATAGATTGTCTGTATAATGTCGTACTCTAGCAATAGATCCCCTTGATCTATAGGGGTATAACCTAAAATTATTATTGAAACGTCACAGCCTGATTTTCTAAGCTCAATAGCTTCAGTTAATGTAGCAACAGCAAGAATATTAATACCACTTTCAACAAAAACCTTTGCAACATGTGTTGAACCATGTCCATATGCATCAGCTTTTACGACAGCACATATTTCAGTTTTATCTCCGATTAGTTTCTTTAAAGCTTTTATATTATATTTAAGATTATCTAAATTAATTTCAGCCCATGTTGGCCTCAAATAGTGTTTATTTGTGAACATTCTCTAATCCCCCATTACTGTGATTGTGTATTTAAATGAAAAATGTTATCTTCTAGTTTAGGATTGTAATTAAAATCTTCATAATAGACATTAAAAACAGGTTTGTTTTGGCCGTCTAAAATTTGTAATTGTGTTGGGAGTAGACTTTTTCTATCGAACCATAGTTTCTGCTTAGAAAAATGTTGGTTCCCACCTGGAATATCTGTAGAAATAACTATAAGCTGCCTTTTATTATTTGTTTCACTATTAATTTCAGACTCTTTAGAAGTTATATAATTTTTCATAAAATATCCTATAAATAATAACTCATTTTGCTGTTTTTGTGTGAAGTCTATCTTGTAAGTATGATTTATTGAAGGTGAGTATACCCAAGCTATTTTCCCATTAGATACCATCAAATTTCCTTTAATGGAATCTGGGTATAGAACCTCTAATCGATAAGAATCCGGCTTCTTAAATATCTGTTTATACGTGTATTCTGTAATTTCCTCATCATCATTAATTACGTTTACTCTTGCAATACATTCATAGGACTCTAATTCTCCTAGTTTCTTTTGTATCTTATAATAAGCTTCTTTATCTGTAGGTTGATTGCATGCAACTAATAGACTTAAGCATAGTAAAACACATAATACCATTCTACAGATTTTCACATTTATCCCCCTTCGATAAATATTTATATAGCTATAGCTTGAGCAATAGCATTTTCTTTACTATGTGATATGGATATTAATATTTCACATATATGTTTACTATATGCAATTTTCTCTGCATTATTATGCAATTTAACATATGGTTTTCCATGTATATCTTTCTTTATTTCTATATCAGTCCACTTTATACTTTTAATTCCTATTCCTAAGGATTTGGCTACAGCTTCCTTAGCCGCAAAATATCCCGCAAGACTTGTTGATTTGTCACTTTTGTTATACACACTTTCTAATTCAGTGTCATTAAACACTCGTTTTAGAAATTTGGGGTTTTTTTCTATAGCATTTGCAATTCTTCTAATCTCTATAATATCAACACCTAAACCCTTTACCACAATTCCACCTCTTCTAAACCTTAAGTTAAATCTCACTATATAATACCACTTTATTTTATTCTTTTATAGTATCATTATGCAAAATAAAAGAGGGATCCGTATTTTAAAAAACTGATCCTCTCTATCTTACTTGGTTTTAATATCAAGTTTCTCCATCTCATCAGCCCCTACTAGAGTATGTAGGAAGCCATATAAAATTCCAACTTTTTTTTCTACTATTTCCTTTTCTTCTCTTAATTTATTTAGTTTTTCTCTCAAACCATAAATTTCCTTATCTAAGCTATTTAGTTGAGTTTGATTTGTTTGAACATTTTGATATGCAACCTTTACAGTTTCCTTTAATAACTGAAGATTTACCTGTTCAATTTTCTTTGGAAACTCTAAAAGCATATCATATGTTTGATCTATCTCTATATTGATTTGCTCAATTTCACTTTTGCTCTTTTCTATCTCAGGTATATATCGTTCCTCACCCTTGGTATTTACTAAGTCTGATAGGTTTATAACCTTATTCATCAGAACTCTCTTTTTTTCTTTCATTGTTCTCATATGTTTCTGAAGGTTTGCCTCTTCCTTTATTATAACTTCCAATTCCTTTGATATTGAATCCATAGCTCTATTTTTACAATTGTCTCGTATATATAACCAAGTTTTATCTTTAAGCAAAATAGGTATTTTTTTCTTCTTTATAATATTTTCATCTAATTCTATATCTATTGATCTTCTAAAAAACATAATAATCTCCTCTGTTCATAAAATATTCATATTATATTCGTTAAAAAACACAATAATCCTTCAAGACAAAAGTACCATATTGTCCTAAACAAAAAATATTTATTTGTAATGTTTTTTTGTAATTCTGGAAAAAATAAAATGGAGGTGATAACAAATGAAAAAAAGCAATTCAAATACATTAATAGTTATAATTATGTTTTTATTAGTTTTCAGTTTATTTGGTTGTAGAGGAAATACTGAAGATGAAAATAAGAAAAATCCATCTAATAGCCAAAACCAAATGTCAGAGGTTCCAGATGCCTTCGTTGAAACGGAGGATATGCTCAGGGAATTAATTTATGATTTAGATGCTGTCCCTGGTATTGAAAAAGCTTTAGCTGAAAAAGAGCAAAAAAAGGCTGAGGTAACAGAAACATCTGATGTAGATATGCCCCTTGATGAAAAACAAGAAACTGCCGAAAGAGATATAAATATTAATATGCATATCCTCCAAAATAGTATTCTTGTTCACTCTTTATTTGTTGAAGATATAGAAGGTCATGCAGCTGATATCGAAGTACTTCCTAACTCAATTGATGACATATGGTTTGAAATTAATAAAAGAATGAGTGAAATAAATACAAAATGGAACTTAATTGAAAGGGAACTTAAAAAAGTTAACGCTGATCAAGAAAAAGTAAAGGGATATGAAAGCGTTTTTGATGAGGCTACTATAGCAATTCAACAAAGAGACAGAATAACAGGACTAAATCTTATTAACGAATTAACTTATAGACTAGCTGAATTTAGAAGATATTTTAAAGACAAAGTACCTAGTGAAGTAATTAAAATTACTGCCCATAACCGACAGGTTGTTCTTTTAGCATACGAGGATAACTACGAGGAAGCATTACAAGAAACTGCAAAGATAAAAGAATTGTTAAATGCTGTTAGAAATCAGCTTCTAGAAAGAGATGCTGAAGATGTAATACAGAAAATGGAGCTTTCCATAGAAGATTTGGAGGGTGAGTTAAACAAACAGGATTTCTATCTAACACAGCTAAAGGGATCCATTGTAATAAAAAATACAAAGTTGATGGAAGAAGTTTTTGAATCAGTTATTAAAGAATAGCATTAAAAAAGTAAGTGACTACTTGACATCACTTACTTTTTTCTGCTTTAAGCATTGCAATCTCTTCTTTATACAAATTCGTATTTTTATCTATCCAAGGTGTTTCTAGAATACATGGTTTATCTTTAACAAATTCATGATTTACTATATAATGTAGAGCATCATATCCTATATGGTCTAAGCCCTTTGGATTATCAAGACCAGCCCCAATATTTGCATGACGATCCTTTCTTGCTCCCCTGGGATTTAATGACCCATTTATATGGAATACCTCTAATCGGTCTAAACCAACGATTTTATCAAATTCCTCTAAAACACCATCAAAATTATTTATAATATCATAACCAGCATCATGTACATGACAAGTATCAAAGCATACTGCTAGCTTATCCCCATGTATTACACCATTAAAAATAGCTGCAGTATGGTTAAAATCATAGTTTAATTCAGTTCCTTTTCCAGCCATAAGCTCTAACGTTATTTTGACCTTCTGCTCCTTGTAAATGACTTCATTCAATCCTTCAATTATCCTAGCTAAACCTACATCCTCTCCAGTCTTTACATGAGACCCTGGATGAAGAATAATATGCTTTGAACCTATTGCTTCTGTTCTTTCAATTTCTCTAGTCAGAAAATCTACAGCCAATTTGAAGGTACGCTTCTCTGGAGAAGCAAGATTTATAATATATGGTGCATGAACAATAATTTCAGAAATACCATGCTCTTGCATATATGCTTTGCCTTCCTCAATATATAAATCTTCAATCTTTTTTCTTATTGTGTTTTGTGGAGCCCCGGTATACACCATAAATGTATTTGCTCCATAAGAGTGTGCTTCCTGAGCCGCTGAAAGTAATCCCTTACCTGCCATAGAAACATGTGATCCTAATTTCATAAAATGATTTTCCTTTCCTTTAAGCTTTAATTACAGATCTAAATAATTTAGACGTTTGTTAACATCCACATAGTAAGAATTACAGTAAGTATCATTGTATATATAAATACATCCCCAAAAATAATTCTTGTCTCATACCTTTGAATGCAATAATCTGATAGTCTACCAAAAAATGTAGTTACAGGAGTATATATATATCTTTCTGCACTAACCCATCTAGGAAGATGCATATGGAATAAATGATATTTAGACCCTATAATAAACATTCCTAGTCCAAAGAAATATATTCCTATCATAGCTACCATATCCTTTGCACCCCAAAAATCTAATCCAATTATATATTTATTAATAAAGCTTAAATCATATTGAAATGCAATTGCTGCAGGTGCAAGTAGATTGTCCACAAATAAGTTTGGAAATATCCCTATACCGATGATAAATACTGCTAAAACAGACATAGCCACTGACATCCTATGGAAATCACCTTTTATATATTTAAACCTGTCTGGGCACTTCCCAAGGAAAATAAAAACGAAAAACTTAATAAACGAACAAACTGTACCAGCACTAACTAATTTAAAAAATAATTCAGCATACTTATAGGAGTAGTGACCGTATTCATAGGCCTCTATAATAGCATGATGTAATACTGACTTACTAGCGAACCCATTAAAACCTGGCATTCCTGTAATGCCAAATACAGCAATTAAGCACAAGAGAGCAGTAATGGGCATCTTCCTCCATAAGCCACCTAACTCATACATATTAGATTCCTCGGTTCTCATATATACCACACCCGCTACCATAAACAGTAGCACCTTAAAGAAGGCATGATTTACCATATGAAATACACTTCCAACAAACCCCATAGCCCCTTGATGTCCTAAGTATCCAGCAACTCCAACTCCCATAATAATATAACCCATTTGACTAACACTATGGTATGCCAGCATACGCTTCATATTACCCTGTAACAATGCCATAAAAACTCCAATAAGCATAGTTAATATGCCTATCCAAATTAGAACACCACCAACTCTGCTACCCACTTGCCATAATAACTGATTGACATTATCGATATTTCTAACATCTACAAAAAATATTACAGAGAAAACTTTTAGAATCCCATAAGCCCCTATTTTCATTAGCATACCGGAGGATAACGCAATTATAGATATTGGTGCTCTTTGATAAATTCTCGCTACCCAAAAATGAAATGGAACCATACCGGCCTTTACTCCAAAACCAGCTATTAAAAAGAATGCAATAAAGTACTTGATTGCTCCCATTTGACTAAACTCAACAGCCAAATTAGTCCAACTAAAGGTACCTGTATATACGGAAAGCATTAATATACCGCTCAAAATACTAAGCCCACCAATTACTCCCATATAGATATATACATAACCGGCCTCAAGCTGTTCCTTACCTCTATGGTATACCATTAGCGCATAGGAGCTAAAGGTCATTATTTCAAAGAATAGGAAAAAGCTTATTAAATCTCCAGCCATTAGTGTACCAATAGTAGCTATATAAGTGATTGTATAAAAGAAATAATTTATTTTTTCAAAGTCATATAGACCTATAGTCAGCCATAATACTCCTGCTAAAATAATTAATATATAATTTAATAAGTCTATTCTAAAAATCATTCCTGTAGAAAAGACTCTCCCTATTTCAAAGACTATAGGGGCTTTTTTAACTTCACTATAGGTTAGTAATACAAACACAGTCATCAGGAAAATAAATATTTTTACTACTGCCCTTCTAATTTCTCTACTTCTATCTCCAAACAGAGGAAGAATCAATACTTCTAAAACAATAAATCCTAATACCAAAAAAGGCAATCCAAATCTAATTACAAGTTGTGCTAAATTCATTGTTCTCCTCCCTTAAACCTATACAATCTTTAGCAGTAGGAATAGCATTGAAGTTAATACTACAGTATAAATAATAACATCACTATTAATTAATTCTGCCTCATAACGCTTAGTAATACCCTTAGATGCAAGCATTACACCTCTAAACATAGGTTTGTATATAGTATTCTCAATACTAAGCCACTCTGGTAAGTGTAAATGAAATAATCCGAACTTTTTACAAACTAGAAAGATTAGAACACCTAGTAAATATACCCAAACCATACCTATTAAGTCTTTATTATTGAAGAAATTCATGTTTACTATATATTTATCTATAAATGCAGCATCATAAATTAGGTTTCTAGCAGCAGGAATGATAAACTGATTTAACAGATAATTTGGCGCCTGACCAATTAATATTATCATCAATGCCAGAGCACCCATAGCTAAATCCATCATGCCCTTTTCTCCATCAATATTCTTATGCTCTTCAGGTAATTTCCCTAAAAATACGTAGACAAATAGCTTTATAAAAGAGCAGACTGTCCCCGCACTTACTATTGTAAAAGTGATTTCTGCATACTTAAAAACAGGATGACCATAGGTATATGCCTCAATTATTGCATGGTGCAAAATTGACTTACTAGCAAACCCATTAAATCCAGGCATTCCTGTAATACCTAAAATAGCCACAAAACAAACGAACGCAGTGAATGGTAGTTTTTTCCACAATCCACCTAATTTATACATATTTAACTCTTTTGTTCGAAGATAAATTAGGCCTACAACCATAAATAGTAAACCCTTATATAGGGCATGATTAATTATATGATATATGCTTCCAGTGAAACCCATTGACCCCTTATAGCCCAAATATGATGCAACACCAATGCCCATAATAATATATCCCATCTGACTTATACTGTGATAAGCAAGCATCTTTTTCATATTACTTTGTTGAAGAGCCATAAATACCCCAACAGCCATGGTAATGATACCAACCCATATAATCATTATACCTAGCTTCTCAGATACTTCCCAGAGTGGGTCTCCGTAACCGGATATTTCATTCATCGCAGGAACAAAGAAGCTTGTAGCAACTCTTAGCATACCGTATGCCCCTACTTTTATTAAAATACCAGATAGTAACGCACTAGCAGGAGTTGGTGCAACTGGATGTGCCCTTGGTAGCCAAATATGCAGTGGTAGCATACCTGCCTTTATTCCAAATCCACAGATAAATAACATTATTATCAAATATTTTTTCCAACCTAAAGTAGCAAGCTGAGATGCCAAAGGCACAAAACTAATTGTACCCGTATATGAAAACAATAAAATGATTCCTAGTAATAATAAAAGTCCGCCTACAACTCCCATATAAATATAACTATCTCCAGCTAAAATGGACTCCTTTGACTGATTGTGAGCAACTAACATATATGAACTAAATGTCATTATTTCGAAAAATAAAAACATCGTTAAAATATCTCCCGCCATTATTGTTCCTAAAAGTCCACCAAATGTAATTGACATCCAAAGATAGAATCTATTTCTATGCTTCTCAATGCCCATATAGTCATGGGCATAAATAGTTACTACTAGCCAAAGTATTCCAGAAGTTACTAACATAATAAATCCAAACATATCTACTCTAAATGATAATCCATGACCGAAAACCCATGGCATTACGTAGCTAAGTCCACCTCTAGCCACCTGTGGATACATCAGTAAAATAGCTATAAAAGTAATAAATGTAGAATCGACAACAGTAAAATCCCTTAAGTCCTCTGACTTTCTTCCTACAATTGCCTCTATAGGCCCTACGAAAAATGGAAGCGTAATTATAAACAAAGGTAAGTGTTTATATTTAAAGTTTAAGAATGTAACTGCTATACTATGCAAAGGCATTGCTACTTGAGTTAGAAATGCATTATTCGTCCTTGGTAAAGTTTCTACTATAATTAAAGATAGCATCACAATCAAACCTAATACGACAAAAATACAATTTATCGAAAATAAGTCTAACCCCTTTTTAGATCTCTCTTTTACAACTCCCTTTGAAGCATACATTTTTTATTCTCCCTTTTTTTAAATTTCATTATAAAAACGTTGGAACTGCCCTTTGCACTACATTCATAATTAATTGAGGAAAGAAACCAGTTGCTATACATAGAAACCCTATAAAAATCATAGGTATAATCATAGATTTAGGTAATTCCTCAAATCTCATTTCCTCTTTTTTCTCGTCATTTCCCATTAAAAAGGCTGTAATAATTATTGGCATATAATACATTGCATTTAGGAAGCTACTAATAAGTATTATTACTAAAAAAATTGGTTGATTTATCTGTAATACTGCAAATCCTAAATACCATTTACTCATGAATCCATTAAGCCCTGGTATTCCAATCATACCCAAAGCGCCTATAGTAAATAAAATCATAGTTATAGGCATTTGATATCCTATACCCTGAAAGGTTCTAATATCTCTCTTACCGGTCTTATAAATTATAGCCCCTGCACTTAAGAATAATAAGGATTTCATTAATCCATGGGTTATTACATGAAAAAGTCCTGCAGCTAAACCTTGTTCAGTTCCAATTCCAA
Organism: Serpentinicella alkaliphila; assembly: GCF_018141405.1. NCBI lineage: Bacteria > Bacillati > Bacillota > Clostridia > Peptostreptococcales > Natronincolaceae > Serpentinicella > Serpentinicella alkaliphila. The sequence continues at coordinate 1,536,959 of NZ_CP058648.1, read as the reverse complement.
TTCCCAAAAATATATATCCAATTTGAGCAACACTTGAATAAGCAAGTAATCTTTTTATATCCTTTTGTCCAATAGCAAATACAGAACCTAAAATCATACCTAGAGCCGCAAAATATGTTATAAATCTTGGAATATCAATTTCATTAATAATTTGTAAACCTATAGCTCTAAAAAGCAGTTTCATAGCTGTAAATATATATACTTTAACTACTAATCCTGATAACAATGCACTAGACGGAGTAGGTGCAGATGAATGTGCATCTGGTAGCCAAATGTGCAATGGAAAAACAGCTGCCTTAATTGCTAATCCTGTTATCATCAATCCTAAGGCTAACAATAAATTAGTAGGGTATAACCGCCATACTTCATTAATGATTATATTTATCTCTACTAAATTCAAATAACCAGTAACCATGTAAAGTAGTGCTACTCCGAACAAAAAAGATAGTGAACCTAAAGTATTTAACATCAAATATTTGAAGGATGCCATGTAATTTTCCTTATATCTTTTAATAGAAATTATGGCACATGAGGTTATCGCTAAAATTTCCATAAAAACATAAGTATTAAATAAATCGTTAGTAATCGTAATGCCAACCATCCCAAGTATTAAAAGAAAAATCAAACTATAATAAAGTGAAATTTGATCAGCGGATATTTCGTGTTCAATGTCCTTCAGAGAGTAAATAATAATAATTAGAGATAGGATAATAATAAATAGTGACATAAATGTTGAGAATATATCAATATTAAACTGTATACCTATCTTTTGTCCCCAATTCCCTATATTGTAAAGATACGACCCATTTCTCCATACACCAACAAATGTATAGAGCATCATGGATCCAGTAATTAACAAGGTTCCTATAATAACTACTTTAGACTTTAAATTAAGCTCTTTTGTAATTAACGGAATAATGACTGCTGCCATCAATAGCAGAAGTAAAATGTATAGTGGAAGCTGCATACTAATCAATGGCCTGATCACTCCTTAACTCCATAATTTCATCTAACTCTATAGTACCGTATACTTCGTATATTTTAATAATTAAACTAAGGGAATATGCTGTTATACTCACTGCTACAACTATACCTGTTAAAATCAAACACGTAGGCAAGGGGTTCACATATAGGCCCAGTGAGGCCTCTTTAGTTAAACCAAGTATTGGTGAATTTGCCCCAGCAACATAACCAACAGAAACCATTAATAAGAAAACTGCTGTTTCCATAATGTTTATACCAATAACTTTTTTTATTAAATTGTGGTTAGTTAGCACAGTATATAAGCCTATTACAAATAAAACTGCAGCACCTATATAATTAATTCTGCCCGCTATCGCCTGTACTATTTCCACTGAATTTATCCTCCTTAATAAATATATGAAATAAGCTTATCAATGTTACAGCAACCATCATACCAATTCCAATAGTTACTGTTGAAAGAAGTTCAGGTTTGACACTTTCACCAACACTTAAAGCATAAGCCCCTAATTCCCGAATTTTTTGCACATCATATCCCATAAATACAACTATAAACGCCATAAATATAAAACACATAAGTCCTTCTATTCTTCTTTTAAAAAATTTATATGGTATCTTTAACTGAGCCCGTTTTAAACCAAATACCAAGGTGTATAAAACAAAAGCAGAACCGATGATTGCCCCACCTGCAAATCCTCCACCGGGAGAAATACTACCATGTATAACAACGTAAATACCATAAAGGTAAATATAAGGAATTACAAATCTAGAAATAATTCTTACAATAATATCATCCATTACACTACACCTCTTTTTTACTCTCTGACTTATTCCCTCTTAAAACTGACATCACAGCAACAATTGATGTAAATAAAACCCCAGCCTCTAATAAAGTATCCGTTCCTCTATAATACTTTAAGACTGCAGTTACAGCATTAGGACTTTTTGTATCTTCAACAGCATTTTCTATATAATACAAAGCCACCTCGTTATAACTAGGATTATTTGGATCACCTATAGCAGGTATTTCTAGAATTCCAGCTATCATAACAATTAAAAGACAAACTAATACATACATAGTGAAGAACTTTTTCACTTTTCTATCCTCCTAGTCCTACTTATAGTCGCTATTAAGATAGCTGTTGTTGCGCCTGCTCCAATAGCTGCCTCAGTTAAAGCTATGTCCGGTGCCTTTAGCATAAGCCATAGTATAGCCATTGTTAAACCGTAAGCACCAAATATTATAACGCAACCTAGTAAATCTTTTGTTTTTTCTACTGCTACTGCACAAACAATTAAAAATATAATGAGTACTATATTTAAAATTTCCATATCGCCACACCTCTTCCTGCAACCATTAAATTATTCTTTTCCGTTCCATTCAGACTTTGCAATAATATGAGAAGCCGTAGGATTTGTTAACCAAATAAACGTAATAATAATAAATAGCTTAATTGAGATTAAACTAATACCATGGTGAATTGCTAAAGCAAGTAGAATCAAACCTAGACCCAGGGTGTCACTTTTAGCAGTTGCATGCATACGACAGAACACATCTGGCATTCTAAGTAGTCCAATCGTTCCTACAAGAAAGAAAAACAATCCACCTAATACTAATATTACTATAATAATATCTTTAAATGCATCCACAGTTATTCACTCCCTTAAAACAATTTGCCTTTTTCTACATATTTTGCTACACAGATTGTCATTATAAATCCTGTCATCGCATAGACCAATGATACATCAACAAATGAGTCATCTAAGGTTATTGTCGCTAACAGCGCTATTATTGTTGTAATCTTTGTAGTTATAACATTTATTGAGATTACTCTATCTGTAGGGGTTGGGCCCGCATATGCTCTGTACAAACAAGCCAGTGTTAACACTGAAAGAAAAATAGTCGCTCCAATAAAAGCAAAACCTCTCATTAATTATCCTCCCTAGTAATTATTACATCGATGCTAATTATTCTTTATACCACCATCTTCTAATCTACGACAATACTGCTCTATAACGGAGTTAGTCATTCCTTCAGCAGCTTCTTTAGTTAAGGCATGAATAATAAATCCATCCTCTTGCATATCTACAGTTATTGTACCCGGAGTTAAAGTAACCGCATTAGCGAAAATAACGTTAAGCACATCATTTTTAAACTTCACTGGCACCTTAACAAAGCATGGACTTAAAGGTAATGATGGATTTAAAACAATTTTAGCAACACTAATATTCGATTTAATAATTTCAACTATTAAAATTAATATGAATTTTAAGTAAGTAATTAAATTAATCAATGTATAATCTGGCATTTCCTCATCCTTAAAAGCTATATCTCTAGAATATAAGACAATAAGCAAGGAAATTACCGCACCAATTAAAACTGACAGAAAATTAATTATCGGAGTCAAAATTATCCAAAATGTAATTAGTAAAATAAATAGTATTACATTATATTTACTTTTCATATAACACCTCTATAACAATATTTTCTCAACTTTTAGTAAAAATATAAAGATGAATGTTTTTATTATTATATCAAAACATTCATCCCATACATAGTATTGTTATTTATTTGTCAAGTACTAATTTTTGTTTTTTACATTTTTTTCATAATAAATTTTAATCAGTTTAAAAAACACTAATTTCAATAAAAATTATTCCTTAGCGTATGCCTTTATAATATCTCTTCGACTTACAATTCCTACCAATACACCCTTATCAACAATTGGTATACGGTTAATTTTTTTAGTAGTCATCAATGTTGCAATATCTTCTATTGTTGCTTCTTGTTCAACAGTAAATACCTTTTTAGTCATAATATCCGTCACTTTGTATGCTACCATTTTTTTCAAATCATTCTCAAAGTTTTTAGTGCTCTCTAGAAAAATATAGCTATCAAGAATGGTGAAATATGTAGGTATCTGTAATTTCTTGCTTCTAAATATAATATCTCCTTCTGTAACAATTCCTACTACTTTTTTTTCTTCATTAATTACAGGTACCCCACTAATATTGTGTTCTAATAATAATTTAATTACATCTTCAACCGTATTCTCTTCTGTAACCGTAATTACATCTCTATTCATTATCTCTTTTACTAACATTTGATAACCACCCTTCATATTAATATTTTTCTTTACCATTTATTAATATATATTTATTTATACCCTAAATAGGTATATATTAAAAATAAATTTTAATAATAATTATTTCCCACTAACTCACACCTTTCCCTCTAAAATATATATCGGAGAATTCAATATTTATTTTCTCTATCCTATTGTTAGCTATTATATCCTTATTAAATACCTCCTGATCATCTTCTACCATCTGTTCCATTGGTAATTCTACAAAGAATGTGCTACCTTTACCGACCTCACTTTTAACATATACATTCCCCCCATGCATATCTACAAAGTTTTTTACAATGGAAAGGCCTATTCCACTTCCTTCATGACTTCTAGTTATAGTTTTATCTACTTGCATAAATCTTTCAAATATTGCCTCATGTAATTCTGCTGGTATGCCTATGCCATTGTCCTCCACTTTAAATATAAACATATTGTCTTTTTCATATATTTCAACGCATATTACTCCGTCACTGGGTAGAAATTTAGCAGCATTAGCCAGTAGGTTTAGCACTATTCTTTCTATTTGTTCCGGGTCACAGGCTATTATTTTCGATGTTAGATAAGAATTGAATGTTGCTTTAATTTTCTTGTTTGATATATATTCATAAAATGAATTATAAATGTCCTCCATTAATTTAACTATGTCTACATTTCTTTTTCTAACTATATAATTCCCCGCATCGATTTTTGTTATATCGATAAGATTATTAATCAATCTAATTAGCCTATAAGAGTTTTGTTTTATCATTCTAGAAAATTTAATTATCTTATCTTTTTTTATTTTGTCTAATTCACCTTCTAATGAACTGTCTATCATTTGCTGAGCGGAAAAAATAATATTTAGTGGCGTTCTTAACTCGTGAGACATATTTGTTAAGAATAATATTTTTACCTTTTCTTGTTCTATAGCCTTTTCTAATTCATATTTCTCAGTAGTATATTTATTATGAACCTTTAACAATTCTAGACTTGTATCGTATCTCCTGTGTATTTCTTCGACCAATCTTTTATGCTTTCTTATAAGAGCAGTAGTCCTTCTGCGTATAGTTTTCTCTAGCTCATTATTTAGCTTTAATATCGTCTCTGAATCCTCTTTTATCTTTTTAGTTTTTTGATAATTATCTTCGTACTGCTTATAAACTCTATATGATATGTAATAAGCCAATACTACAAGATGTGTACCATTTATTATATGACCATACAGTTGAGTTGTTGTAATAGGAGTTTTCGTTATTCCGAATATTAAAGCCGTATAGGAAAGCCCAATAAAAGTAAATCTTTCTATTTTATCTAGATGAATAATAGTTGAAAGGCAAAAAAGAGTAATAATATACGCAGTAATTTGCCCATGAATATACTGTGCATTAATCACTAAGAGTATAGACCAAATCAATGTCACACCAATATATGAGTAGTGCATATATTTAGCTATCCCTTTTGCAAATAAATTGTTTTTAATAATTTTATTCATTATTAATAAAGCTAAAATATTAAATACTAAAATAAAAGCTCTTAAGTAGAATACATTTGTAATCGCATTTGCATTTTCCGTTGGATTAAATCGACTAAATTGTACAATAAACATTATAGAGCTCAATATAGTTAATATAATAGCAAAATTCTTTTCTATTTGTAGATTTGTCTTTAGTCTTTCAAGCTTAAAATCATCACTATAGTCAACTTTTAGTTCACTAGGCATATAATCTTTGCTACAAATTAAATTTTTCAAATAAGATATACTCAACTAAATACACACCCCCATAAAAAACTAATTTATGTTTAATTTCTACATATCTTTGCACAAACCTTCATAAAAGAAAAAAATTCCCAATTTTTAGTTAGGAATTTTTAATTAGTACTTCTTTATTTATATCAAATAAGTAAATATAACTTTCTTTAACTTTTCTATTAATAATTCTTTCTAATGCTTCCTTATATAATTGAAGTTGAATCTCATATCTTTTAATTACAGCATCTACATTATTAACTTCTGTTATTTCATCACTTTTATAATCTACTAATATTAAATCATTATTTTCTTCAAAATAACAGTCTATAGTTCCTTGAATTAATAAATTTTCATTGCAGTTTTTTAGTCCTTCTATTACTTCTTGGGCACTACGCTTCATATTGAATGATACCTCTCGGTAAATTTTATTAGAATTAAGCATCCTTTTTCCTAAATAGCTGTTAAAGAACAAAGTGATTTTATTAATGTCTATTTCCATTATCTCTTCCTCAGTTATTATCTCTTTATTAATCATAAGTTGTATTTGATGCTCTATAGTTTGTCCGTTCCTAATTTCCTCCATATTTATATGTTGCATGACAAAATGGAGTATTGTCCCCTTCTCTGCCTTAGTGTATTCTTTTTTTCCTAGTAGAAACTTAGGCTTAATAATTAAGGGTGGAATACTATATCCCATACTATCTACATCTTTTATTGAGGAATTCTTTATTTCAGAAACCGATAATTTTGATGGAATTTTCGTTGATTCATTGTATAAATAATTCCAATTGAGCCTATCCTCTACAATTTGCTTATGAACAGTATCTTCAGAATTGATACTATTATATAATTGTTCTTTTAATTTTTGTTCTTTAATTCTCTCTTCTAATCTGTTTAAAGCAATATCGCTTCTTTTGAAAACGTTACACACCCATTCAGAAGCGTCATCTATTATCTCATAGGAATCGAAGTGACTTTCAGCTATGCTCCTTAAATTATCAAGTTTCGGATGTTTGGTCAACACCATTCCAAACCAATCAATATAGCTCTTAGCAGATGTAATTAAATAATTGTTTATTGGCTTACACCATTTATCCACTTGCTTTCCTAGATTTTTTACTGATCCAAAGATAATTAATTTATCAACAGGTCTTGTTAACGCTACGTACAAAATCCGCATTTCCTCAGACAAACTTTCGATCTTCAACTTATCTTTCATAGATAATTTAATTATTGTATCCCTATAGACTCTAAGATTTAAGTCCACATATTTCGGCCCAATGCCCAAGTCCTTATGAAGTAGAACATTAGCGTTAGTATCTCTTAGATTAAAATTTTTTCCCGTACCCGCTAAAATAACTACTGGAAATTCAAGCCCTTTGCTTTTGTGAATACTCATAATACGTACTACATTGTCATTCTCACCTAAAATTTTTGCATCACCCATATCACCTTTACTCATTTTTAGCTTTTCAATAAATTTAATAAAGTTAAACAATCCTCTAATAGATGTCTGTTCAAATTGTGTTGCCCTGTCTAGTAATACCCTTAAATTTGCTTGTCTTTGAAATCCTCCGGGCATAGCAGCTACATAATTGTAATAGTTGGTCTCACTAAATAAAACCCATATTAGTTCGCTTATTTTCATATATCTGGCCATCTCTGCCCAACTATTTAATTTTTCAATAAAGCTCAGAAGTTTTTCTTTAAGATTCCTGTTTTCCTGGTTATATTCAATATATTTATAAATCCCATCTATATAACTAAGTCTCTTGTCTATTAACCTTATCTCTACTAATTCTTCTACAGTAAAGCCTCCTATTGGTGACCTCATTACACTTAATAATGGTATATCTTGCCTTCTATTATCTATAATCTTTAATAGATTTATAAATATACTTATCTCTACAGATTCAAAATACCCGGTTCCAATATCCGCATAGGTAGGTATGTTTTCCTTTAATAAGGTTTCAAGGAATATATGTGCCCAATTTTGCGTAGTTCTCATTAGAATTACTATGTCTCTAAATTCAATATTTCTATGTTTCTGTTGTTTATGGTCATATATTTCTGAACTTAATATATTTTTAATACGCTTAGCCACTAATGCGGCTTCTACCTCTATATCATTTAATTCCTCTAACTCTTCTCCTATTTCATCATTTGTGTTATTACTATTTTTTTCAACTATATTTAATTCTATAGCCGTATCTGTACTAGGCTCAAATTGACCACCAACATAAAGGTATGCATCTTCATTATAATCTATTTCGCCGAGCTGTTTTGACATAATGTTTTTAAATATATAATTTGCACCATTAATGATTTCTTCTCTACTTCTAAAGTTTTTTGAAAGATCAATCCTCCTATTTATTTCACCCTTTAAGGAACTAAAAGATTCGTATTTCTGTATAAATAGGCTAGGGTCTGCTAATCTAAATCTATAAATACTTTGTTTAACATCACCAACCATAAATAGATTATTTTCCCTTCTAATATAGTTGATTAATGTTTCTTGAACAATATTACTATCCTGGTATTCATCAATAAAAATGTGAGTAAATTTATCCCTATAGTTTTGTGCTACATTTTCATTTTCCAAAATCCTCAAAGCATAATGCTCTAAATCGTTAAAATCAACTATACCCTTCTCCAATTTTTTTTCAGAGTATAGGTTTATGAAATTATTTATTAATGAGCACAAATAATTCATTAAGGGATAGGAGTTCTTTAAATCCTCAAGATGTTCCTCAGGACTTCTTGCAAATATACTTTCCGTTATACTTTTTATAATATCTTTTGATTTATCCCTTAAGTCTTTAGCCTGGTCCTTTAGATTTGAATCAACATCTTTAGCTAAACGACCTAATCGTGTAAATTCAATATTGTTTAACTCACTGTATATATGAGACAAATCTTTACTAAGACTTGATAATAATGAATGAATTATTTCAATATCACTATTAATTGCGTTTAAATAACCCTCTGGCCCATTTGGCTTTAAACAAATCCTTTTTGCTTCCATTAATAAGTCCTTTGCACCAAAAAATTGAATTTCCAAGCTTGACTTTAAGGCATCAATCCATGCTCCATTACCAAAGCTATTATTATCAACATTAAATACTTCCATTTTTTCAATAAGCCACTGCATAGGTTTTGGCTGACTTTGAATAAAAGTATAGATCTTCTCGATTAATTCTTGTAACTGAATATCATCTCTATTACTACCATATGATTCCACTAGGTCAAAGAAGGCCTGATTTCCTTCTTTGTATTCTTCTTCAAAAATTTCTTCCATCGATTCTTGCTTTAAAATATTTGTTTCTGTAACATCTCCAATTCTAAAAGAAGGATCTATATCTATTAGATGAAAATGCTTTTTAACTACCTCGATACAGAAAGAGTGAATTGTAGTAATAGATGCCCTATTTAGCAGAGTAATTTGCTTTCTTAAATGGTCCTCATTTTCATTTTTCTTGTCAAGTTCTTTTATTATGGCATTTGCTATACGTTCCCTCATTTCACCAGCAGCAGCATTAGTAAATGTTACAATAAGAAGACTATCAATATCAATTTTGTCCTCAGTTATTAACCGAATAATACGTTCTACTAAAACTGCTGTTTTCCCTGAACCCGCAGCCGCAGCAATTAATAAATTACTTCCCCTATCTTCAATGGCCGATTGTTGATCTTTAGTCCAATTGGACATCCTCATCACCTTCTTTCGTACGCACAAGTTTCTCAATTACTTCTTCATTTTTAAGTTCTTTTATAATTCTATATTTATTATCGTTAAAGGATTTATCAAACTGACAAATGGTTTTAAAGTTACAATAGATGCATGTTGTGGTTTTTCCCTTTTTACACGGATCGATTTTTATGTGCCCATCTACTATTTCCTGACTTGCTTGTTTAACTAAATTTCTTACATGTTTAAGTAATACCTTAAATTCCTCCTCAGTTGCCACAGATGAGTTTTTAGATACTTCTCCATTGGTATTGAGTGAGACTGGAATAATAGTAGAGTGCTTTTCAATATCCTTGTGCAGGCTTTTAATAATCTTTGGATCATTTAAGACTAGACCCTTCATTTTAAGCTTCTTATTTATTTCTTTAATTATCTGCTCAGCATTTGTTTCATTACTACTAATCATTGGGTCATCAATTTTATAATAGAGTATCCCCCCAGGCTTGATATCGTAATTAGCGGATTTCGCTCCCGAAATCATTGCTTCTAAGTAAATCATCAGTTGTAATTGGAAACCGAAATAAACATCCGATAGATTAAATTCCTTTTCTCCAGATTTATAATCTACAACCTTATAATACACTCCTGTTTCATCTTCAAAGAAATCAACTCTATCTATTCGTCCTTCGAGGAATATCACTTCATCATTTAATTCTATTTCAACTGCTGAGATTTCACCGGTTTCTCCAAAATACACTTCATGGCCCCATGGTTTGAAATCCCCCATTTTTATGTGTTCAATCATTGTCCATATAGCACGTTTACATATCCTATTTAATCTAGTTATTAAATATCTATATTTGTGAGTACTATATAAAACACCATTCTCAAATTTAACAGATATTTCCTGTACAATTTGTTCAATATTATTATGACATTGCTCCTCAGTAATTTCATGCCAATCAAGTCCATCTTCTTTAATTTTTTTAGCAAAATGATCAATGACATCATGATATAGCTTTCCTATATCAGGTATTCTAAGTTGATATTCCCTACGTTCTTTTGCTTTCAGTCCATATTGCACAAAATGGGCAAAAGGGCAATTTATATAGGTTTCCAATCTTGATACACTTGCTTTAATAGGCTTATCGTAGATCAATTTCGACTGATTGCCTTTTAAATAATATACTTGGTTTTCATGGAACAAAGCAGCGATTGTTTTATCTATCTTTTCCTTCCATTTCTCACTGCTACAATACCATTTGTAAACTTCCCACCATATTTCATGGATTCTCTCCATGTCCGCATATTTTCTAAGATTATGAACTAAGTATTTAAATGTACTTCTATCACGACTAACTAGTTGAATTTCTTGATCATTATTTAAGATAAGATCACTTTTGGGTTCTAAAAGTGGAAATGTCTTTTTAAATTGATCAATAAGTATTGAAGGTCTTAATGCTCTACCCTCCTGATCTGCAATAGCATAACTCATATGAAGATATTGTGTTGGCTTTGTTAAAACAGTATATATAGTAAACCTTTCTTCAACTATTTTAGAATCACTATTAGAACTAAGAAAAACTCCATTATCTTGTAGATATTGTTTTTCATGATCTAGTAGTATTCCATCCTCATCTTGAACAGAAGGTAGCACTCCGTCATTAATTCCCAAAACAAAAAGTGCCCTTATGTTTTGGCTTCTTGACCTTTCTATATTTCCAATTAATACTTGATCTATAGTTGATGGAATAACACCTACTTCACAGGCCATAAAGCCTGACTCAAGCACTTTGTAATATTCCTTTAATTTTATTTCATTTTTTCCTAGTATTTCAGATAATTGATTGAAGACTTCCATTACTATATTCCATATTTGAGAATTTTCATGGGCAGAATCATATTGACCTATTGATTTTTGTTTATTAATCCAAATTTCAAGTTGTTCTTTAATCCTTAATCTATCAATAAAATAGAATAAAGCTTCTGTTATTTCTGTAACGGTTTTATTACCTTTAATACTTTTTTCTAGTTCTATAAAAGGCTCAACAACCTTTTTACGAATTACATTAATTTCATCTAAATTTTTATTAAGATCAATAGTAAAATCCTTAAACCACAGACTCCCCTTAATACCAAACTGTAAAACATAGTTTTCAATTTCTTCTATTTCACTCTTAGTAAGACTTGAAAAACCGGTCTTCAAAAAACTAATCACATCCACATATTGATATCCTTTATATACAATCCTTAGTGATGCTAAAATCACTTCAATTATCGGATTTGACATTATATCTCGCTTTTCGTCTATAAAAAATGGTATATCATATTCGTCAAAAACCCTCTTGATGAGTGGACCATAACCTTTAATATTTGCAGCTACAATTGCTATATCCTTATATCTATACTGATGATCTCTTAACAAGCGTATAACTTCTGTAGCTACTTTTTCTACTTCACTATATAGATTACTACCTGCAAAAATATGTATGTTGTTTACCTTATTCAAATAGGGCTTATACGGGTATTTATATAGATTTTTTTCTAAATGATCAATTTCCTGATTTCTAATACCAACTATATTAGTATTCTGATTTAAATCTACAAACTTCTCGTCAATATTATGTTGTTTTGCTATATCCCTTAGCTTAAATAGAGTTCTTTGAGTAAGGAAAAATAGATTAGCCTCATTCTTTATATCATACGTAAGAGCTACACTTACATTTTTACACTTTAATATTAGTTTTTCGATTATCCTTAAGGTTTGAGGCGTAAATTGATGAAATCCATCAATCCAAACTTCAGCCTCATCTAAAAAACTCGCCTTTTCTATAGATTCAATCAATAAGTTTATATGATCCTCATTATCAATGTATTTTCCCTTTAGGTACCCATTAAAAGCGCTATAAATCAGTGCCATATCCTGCAATTTAAACTTCAATGTATTTTCATCTAATCGGTCAATATTGTTGATTAAATCATAGGGTGCTATATCGTATTGTTTAAATTCTTTTATTAGATCATTAAGCTTATCTATAAAACCATTTTGTTTAATTGCCTTTTTATATATAGTCAAATCCCTCTCTAATTCATTCACTATCCTCTTTAATACCATGCTTTTTCCAAGATTATCTATTTTAACCTTAGTTAGCCCCCCAACCTCTTTAAATACATAGTAGGCCAGACGTGTGAAACTTAAAACTTCCGCACTTATTATTCCTTCTACATCTAATTGCTGAATCAAATCTCTTTCTGCTTGCAATGTATATTGTTCAGGAACTAACAATATAAGTTTACGTTCATTTTTTTCTATTAATTTATTTTGGAGTTCATTTAGAATTTGAAACGTCTTTCCAGTCCCGGATCTACCTATAATATATGTAACACCCAATTTTTTCACCTCATATAATATATACTTATTAAATTATATCATAGGTATATAGATAAAATATATAAAGCCCATCTAAAGCAAAAACTTAGAAGGGCTTTTTATATACCTAGCTATTTTCTATAATACTCTGTTCCCATATTCCATAATTTATTAGTAAACAACTCGTCATCAGTTTGTTCACCCATAAATGATAAAATGCTCTCCACATCCCCTGACATTTTATCACAATGGTGTAGTATTTGGGCCTCAACAGTCTTAGGTAATACCGGGGACCCCCATTCTAAATTTCCATGATGACCTAAAATACCATTTAATATCACAAGTTTATCTTCATATGGGAAGCCTTCTATTTCATTCATAACATTAAATGTATGATGTGCCCCTATAAATATATGTCCTAGCATAATTCCTTGATCAGTGAAACCTAACTCAGGTAATGTTTTATACTCAAATATCTTAGCCCAATCATGAAGCATGCCCATTGCGATTAATCTATCCATTTGGTGTTGAGTTAGTTTTTTAAGCTTTCCTACTGTTTGGGCATAAGTTAATATTTCTAAGGTATGATGCATTAAGCCATGATAAAAATTATGGTGAATCTTTCTTGCTGCAGGATAAGTAGAAAATTTATCTAAATAATCATCACAAAATACCATACGGTTAAGTAATTCCTTTAGATGTTGACTTTCTACTCTTTCATAAAAAGTCTTAAGTCCATTAATCATGCTATCATAATTCCAACTACTCACTGGAATAAAGTCTTTAACCGACAATTCCTCACCTTTAAAGATCTTTAATTCTTTAATATTTAATTGAACTTGCCCCTGGTATTCCCCAACTAACGCTTTAACCTTAAAGATATTATTGACTCCAGTACTAGTTAAAAGACCTTCATATATTTCATAATCCCAAAGCTTAGCTTCCATAACCTTGGTTCTATCTTGCATTATTAAATCTGCATATTTCTTTTCGTTTTTGCTAACCTTTATTTTCATATCAGTCAAAAGAACATTTGCCTCAATATTGCTATTGATATGCTCTTTTCCAATCTCTTTTAAACTTCTAATAAACATTTTTTACCCTCCCAACATATATGTGTCCCTATCCAACATATATTGATATATATATTTTTCTACATAAATGAAAAGATTCCTTTAGTAAATTATTGTTTAAGGCTATTTTTATTGGGTAAATAATATATTGCATTGAAAAATTAGTTTATAACAATTTAAAACATTTAAATTGTCTTATATTAAAAATTTTAAGGGGGAAGATATATGAATGATATGACAGCTAGTAATTTAAAATCTGCTTTTGGTGGGGAAAGTATGGCCCATATGCGTTATTTAATTTGGGGAAAGGCAGCTCAAAAAGAAGGCTTTCCAAATGTAGCTAATCTTTTTGAAGCAGTAGCATATGCTGAGCAAGTCCATGCCCACAATCATTTTAAAGAATTAAAAAATGAAGTAGGAGAAGCCTCTGTAACTGCAGGAGCAGGTTTTGGGTTAACAAACACCTCTGAAAACCTTCAAGGCGCAATTGATGGGGAAAACTATGAAGTAGGTCAAATGTATCCTGCATTCATGGCAGTAGCCCAGTTACAAGGGGAAAAGGGCAGTATGCGTTCTTTCCATTATGCCATTGAAGCTGAGAAAACTCATGCTGAATTATTTACAAATGCTAAGGTTTTTGTAGATGCGCAAAAAGACTATGACCAAGACACAATCCACGTATGTGACGTTTGTGGATATACTGTAGCAGAACACTTAGTTGATACCTGTCCTGTCTGTCACGTGAAAAAAGAATTGTTTACAACATTTGTTACTAAAAAATAAAAGTACATTTAATTAAAGAGCCTTAGAATTCTAAGAGCTCTTTTTTAATCTAGGTATTTATATTTATATTAAGACTTTTTCAAGACGCCTTAGTTTTATACATTATTTTTTACACCTATTGCTTCACCCATATATACTTTTGTTTCATATCCTGCATCTGTGTTATTTATAATATCCTCATCAATTTTAACTTGGCCCTTTTGCAAAAATAAAATAACTGTAGATCCACCAAATTTAAAATAACCCTTCTCAGCCCCACGCTCAACCCATTTGTTTTCTTCATATGTCTGTATAATCGTACCAACACATGTAGCTCCAACCTCAACCATTATTATTCTCCCGAAGTTATCAGATTCTAATAAAGTAAGTTCCCTTTTATTTTGACAGTATAGCTTCCTAACCCTTTTTAGTGCAATAGGATTTACTGAATAAAACTTTCCTTTAATTTTATTAATAAGTTTAGGTATCCCACTATCAGGAAAATGAAATCTATGGTAATCACTAGGTGCCAATCTTACTACTATACAAGTTCCACCCTCATATTGCTTAGCTAAATTATCACTTGAAAATAACTCTACGAGACTATACTCCATACCTTTTACTTGAATTACTTTATTAATATCTATATTTTCATATGCAAATACCTTACCATCCGCTGGGGAGATAAATATATTTTTATTGTTGTTTATAGGCCTGGAATCTTGTTTTAACTCCCTTATGAAAAAATCGTTAAAGGTCTTATATTTTAGTGGATCAACTTCTATAGCTTCTTCCATATTTATAGAAAGCTCTTCTACGAAGGATTTTATGTTTTTTGAACTGCTTGGTAAATCCTGTAATTTACCGTATATGTATGATGCTATCTTTCTTTTTAATAGTATTTCTAGAAAAAATCTCCCCATTTTGGTATCGTAAGACCACTCTAGATACTTGTGACCCTTTACTATTTCGTTTTTCTTTTCTCCAGTTTTTCTATCAATATAGTAGATTTCCATCTTATCATCCTTATATTATAATTTTTAAATTAATCATACTATATTATTATTATTTTGTGAATTATTATAATCAAGTAATAAAAACAAAACCATCTTAATAAGACGGTTTTTCATTAAAGTTATATTTTAAATTTTTCTACTACCTGGTTTAATAGCCGGTTGCTTACCTTCTTTACATAGTGGGCAACCTTCTGGGTCGTATGATATTACTTCTGTTGTAAGGGCTGCAGCAAGTTTTGTTCCAAAATCGATAGTTCCATTGCTTCTATCTACTAAAACAGCTACTCCTACCACTTCTCCACCTTGCTCCTTAACAATATCCATTACTTCCCTAACGGATCCACCCGTAGTAATAACATCCTCTGCTACTAAAACTCTCGCACCCTCTGGTATAAAGAATCCTCTTCTTAAAGCCATTTTCCCATTTTCTCTTTCAGCGAAAAGGTTTTTAACTTTAAGCTGTCTAGCTAATTCATAAGATATTATTATACCCCCCATAGCTGGCCCTATTACTATATCAATATTGTCATCTCTAAAGTTATCCGCTAACCCTTTCGAAATTTCCTCTGCATATTCTGGGTATTGTAGTAATTGTGCACATTGCATATATTGATTACTGTGACGTCCAGAAGTTAATAGAAAATGTCCATGTAATAAAACCTCTGATTTTTCAAATATTTCTATAACGCGCTCTTTATTTAACATAATTAGCCCTCCTAAATTATTATTTAAACAGTTATATTTCCGACAATATCTTTTATATTGCTAATACCATATTTTTTCATATAATTTTCAATGCCCTCTTTTACGTCAATTGTAGCCCTAGGATTGAAGAAATTTGCAGTTCCTACAGCTACTGCACTAGCTCCCGCTAGCATAAATTCTATGGCATCATCACCGTTACTTATACCACCCATACCAATTATAGGTACTTTAACTGCCTGAGCTACCTGGTAAACCATTCTAACTGCAACAGGCTTTATTGCTGGTCCAGATAAACCACCCATAATATTTGCTAGTACAGGTCTTCTTTTATGAATATCAATTACCATCCCTAATAAAGTGTTAATCAAAGAGATGGCATCCGCTCCACCAGCTTCTGCACCTTTTGCTATTTCAGCTATATCTGCTACATTTGGGCTTAATTTTACTATTAGTGGCTGCTTACAGTATTTTTTTACTTCCTTAGTAACAGCTTCAACCGTATGAGGATTTACACCAAATGAAACACATCCCTCTTTCACGTTAGGACAAGATATATTTAATTCTATCATATCAATATCTGCATTTGATAAAACCTCTGCAACCTCACAATAATCTTCGACACTTCTACCTGCAATATTAACGATAATTTTAGTATCATATTTTCTTAAAAATAGGATGTCCTCCTTTACAAAAGCATGTACTCCAGGATTCTGTAAACCTACACTGTTTAACATTCCACCGTAAGTCTCTGCTACTCTAGGACTTGCATTGCCTTTCCAAGGTACATTAGCTACACCTTTAACAACTACAGCACCCAACTCATTTAAATCTACAAATTCACTATACTCTTTTCCAGAGCCGAAGGTACCTGAAGCAGTCATTACTGGATTTTTTAATTCTACTCCTGCAATATTTACTTTAGTTTTTAAATTAGTCATCCCATACCACCTCATCCCCTAAAAATACTGGACCATCTTTGCAAACCCGTCTGTTTTCCCAGTCATTTTCATTTTCCTTTTGTGTTTTACAGGTACATACTAAACAGGCTCCAATACCACAAGCCATTCTTTCCTCAAAGGATAATTGTGTCGGAATAGACTTATCTTTAGCCCAATTATAAACTGCCCTTAACATAGGTTTTGGTCCGCAACTAAATACCATTTTACCTTTAGGTAAAGTATCATTTAATAAGTCTAAAACATTACCTTTTATTCCCCTACTACCATCTTCTGTTGAAATATATACCTTATCACAATATTTTTCAAATTCTTCAATTAAGTAAGTACTCGTCCTAAAGCCTAAATAAACAGTTGTTTTACCCTTTAACTGTTTAGCTAATTCTAGCAGTGGTGGAACTCCAACTCCACCACCAACTAAAATGCTTTCCCCATGATTTTCAGTAATTTCAAATCCGTTTCCTAAGGGTCCCATTAACTTTATACTTTCACTAGGTTGTATTTGAGAGATAATATTTGTTCCCCTTCCAACAACTGAATAAACTAAAGTTAAAGTGCCTTTTTCTTTATTTATTTCACAAATGCTAATCGGACGAGGTAACAAGTGTTTTTCAGAATTATTGTATACATTTACAAACTGTCCAGACTTTGCCATACCTACTATATCTTGTGCGGATAATATAAGTTTATATATTCCCGGTGAGATTTCGATATTTTCTATGACCGTCCCCTCAAACCATTTAATCATTTTATACCTCCTATATCTATTACGCTTAGTTCATTTTTGTCAACGTTAGAATCCAAAATATCAATCAAAGCCTGTACTGTATCTAAAGATGTTAAAACATTAACTGAAGACTCAATTGCAGCCCTTCTTATTCTAAATCCATCTTTTTTAGAATCTCTACCTCTTGTTGGAGTGTTCACCACCAAGTCAATCATACCACTTCTAATTACATCTAGAATATTTGGTACTCCTTCAGCAATTTTTTTAACCATTGTAACTTGGATTTCATTGTTTTGTAAATACTCCGCTGTACCTCTAGTTGCCATTATTGTATACCCTTTATTAACCAATGATTTAGCAATAGGTAGGAATCTTTCTTTGTCATAGTTCTTTAAGGTTACAAGTATTGTACCATTTTCCTTTGGTATTTTAATTCCAGCGGCTAAAAATCCTTTATACAGAGCTTCTTCTAATACCTCCGAAACTCCTAATACTTCCCCTGTAGATCTCATTTCTGGTCCTAGACTTACTTCCACCAATGGTAGTTTTTGTGTTGAAAACACAGGTACCTTAACAGATATTAAATCAGTTTCCTTAAATATCCCTGTTCCATAACCTAAATCCTTCAACTTTTCACCTAACATCACTTTAGTAGCCATTAAAATCATCGGAATCCCTGTTACTTTACTTATAAATGGTACTGTTCTTGATGACCTTGGGTTAACCTCTATAACATAGAGTTCATTTTCAAATTCTATAAACTGTATGTTAATCATACCACTTACTTTTAAAGCAACTGCTATTTTTTCAGTATACTCTAATATTTTCTTCTTAATCTCTTCAGAGATCCTTTTACTTGGATATATTGAAATGCTATCTCCAGAGTGTACCCCTGCACTTTCTAAGTGCTCCATAATACCTGGAATAAATACGTCCTCACCGTCACAAATTGCATCTACCTCAATTTCTCTACCAAGTAGATATCTATCTATAAGCACCGGATTCTTTGCATCCCTTTGGAAAGCCTCACTTAAATATCTTTGTAAATCTTCTCTCTCGTAAGTGATCTCCATACCTTGACCACCAAGTACGTAAGATGGTCTCACTAAAACCGGATACCCTATTTTATTAGCTTCATCCATACCTTCTTGTAAGTTCCAAACTGCTTTCCCCTTTGGTCTTGGAATGTTTAACTCTTCCATTAGAGCATCAAACTTTTCCCTATCTTCTGCTGCATCTATTTGTTCAGGCTTAGTTCCAAGTATTGGAATGTTCATCTGTCTTAAAAATTTAGAAAGCTTAATAGCAGTCTGTCCACCAAATTGTAGTATTACACCATCTGGTCTTTCTTTTTCTACTATATTTAATACATCCTCTTCTGTTAGTGGCTCAAAATATAGTTTGTCTGAAATATTGAAATCTGTACTTACGGTCTCAGGATTATTATTTACTATTACAGTTTCAATTCCTACTTGTTTAAGTGCAAGTACACAGTGAACTGAACAGTAGTCGAATTCTATTCCTTGGCCTATTCTGATAGGCCCAGAACCTAGTACCATTACCTTTTTCTTACTACTTACTTCTACTTCATCAATCTCATCATAGGTTGAGTAGTAGTACGGGGATACTGCATCAAATTCCCCAGCACATGTATCTACCATCTTATAAACAGCCATTATGTTCCATTGTTTTCTTTTTTCATATATTATTTCCGGACCACAACCTAAAAGATCGCCAATTCCTTTATCAGAAAATCCTCTCACTTTAAGCTCTCTTAGCCATTCCTCCGTTAAATCATCTATATTTGAATTTTTAAGTTTTTCTTCAGCATCTACAATATTTTTAATTTTATCTAAGAAGAATAGGTCCATTCCAGTTATTTGGTTTACTTTTTCAACTCTATAATTTCTTCTTAAAAGCTCTGCTACATAAAATAGTCTTTCATCATCCGGTATTTGTACTCTTGCCTTAAGCTCATCTAAAGATTTACTATGAGCAGACTTTAAATCTAATGTATATTGACCAATTTCTAAAGACCTAATTCCTTTTAATAAAGCAGCTTCAAAGTTATTAGCTATTGACATAACTTCACCGGTTGCCATCATTTTAGTGCCTAATGATCTATTTGCCTCATGGAATTTATCAAAGGGCCATTTAGGAATTTTTGCAACTATATAGTCTAGTGTAGGTTCAAAACAAGCAAAGGTTTTTCCTGTAACTGCATTTTTTATTTCATCCAATCCATAACCTATAGCTATTTTAGCAGCAACTCTTGCAATTGGATATCCCGTTGCTTTTGATGCTAAGGCTGAAGATCTACTTAGTCGAGGATTAATTTCAATGATTGCATATTCAAAGCTTTCTGGATTTAAAGCAAGCTGTACATTACATCCGCCTTCTATTTTAATTGCATTAATTATATCTATAGAAGCTGTTCTTAATAATTGATTTTCTTTATCAGATAATGTCTGTACCGGGGCAACTACAATACTATCACCAGTATGAACTCCTACAGGATCAACATTTTCCATGTTACATATTGTGATACAGTTACCCTTTGAGTCCCTTATTACTTCATATTCTATTTCCTTCCAACCCTTTATACTTCTCTCGATTATTACTTGTCCAACCCTACTTAACTGTAAACCTGAAAGTAAGATTTCTGTAAGCTGCTCTTCAGTTTCAGCTATTCCTCCCCCAGATCCCCCTAAAGTATAGGCAGGTCTTACAACAGCAGGATAGCCTATTTTTTCTACAAAAGCCAGTCCTTCTTCTAGGCTAGTTACTATTTGACTTTCTACCAACGGCTGGTTAATCTCCTCCATAACCTTTTTAAACAAATCTCTGTCTTCACCTTTTTTAATAGATTCTACGGAGGTTCCAATAATTCTTACATTGTATTTTTCAAGAATTCCCTTATCCTGAAGGTCTACTGCTAAATTTAATCCGGTTTGCCCACCCATTCCAGCAATTAAGCTATCTGGCCTCTCTTTTTCAATAACCTTTTCAACAAACTCTAAAGTTAAAGGCTCTATATATATTTTATCTGCTATCTCTCTATCGGTCATGATAGTGGCAGGGTTACTATTGATCAACACTACTTCTATTCCTTCTTCTTTTAAGGCCTGACAGGCTTGAGTACCCGCATAATCAAATTCCGCTGCTTGTCCTATTATAATTGGTCCTGAACCAATAACTAATGTTTTCTTTATACTGTTATCTCTTGGCATGTTATTTCCTCCTTTTTACTGAGTCAAAAAGAACCGTCCCTATTGACTCAAAATCTCCATGAATTGATCGAAAATGTATGCAGTATCCTGGGGTCCTGGACTAGCCTCTGGGTGAAATTGTACACTGTATATAGGCAGACTTTTATGTTTCATTCCCTCTACTGTTCCATCATTTAAATTTCTATGTGTAATTTCTATTTCATCTGGTAAGCCATCCTCTTTTACAACATAACCGTGATTTTGGGATGTTATATATACTCTGTCGTTTATTATATCTTTTACAGGATGGTTACTCCCTCTATGACCATATTTTAATTTTTCAGTATCTCCCCCTAGGGCTAGCACTA
Organism: Serpentinicella alkaliphila; assembly: GCF_018141405.1. Taxonomy (NCBI): domain Bacteria; kingdom Bacillati; phylum Bacillota; class Clostridia; order Peptostreptococcales; family Natronincolaceae; genus Serpentinicella; species Serpentinicella alkaliphila. The sequence continues at coordinate 1,515,244 of NZ_CP058648.1, read as the reverse complement.
GAAGCTGGTGTCCTAAGCATATTCCAACAGTTGGTTTTTCTTGTATTAGTTTTTTTATGTTTTCAAGAACTTCTGGTAGGTCCTTTGGGTCCCCAGGTCCATTTGATAAAAATATCCCATTTGGATTTAGTGCAAGTATTTCCTCAGCACTGGTGTAAGCAGGAACTACTGTAACTTTACAACCTCTTTTAACAAATGATCTTACAATATTTTGTTTCATCCCGAAATCTATAATAGCTACATGTGGTCCTTTTCCATTAATTTCATATTTTTCTTTAACCGTTACTTTCTTAACTGCTTCTTTATTATTAAAGCCTTCAATTTTTTCCTTAAATTCTTCTGCTGGCATATCTATATTAGTTGTAATGATTCCTCTCATTGTTCCAACATTTCTTATTATTTTAGTTAAGGCTCTAGTATCTATACCTTCAAGAGCAACAATTTTATTAGCCTTTAAAAATCCGTCTAGAGTCATTTCACAGCGCCAGTTACTCGGTACTTTAGCATTTTCTCTCACTATGAATCCTCTAACTTGAGGCTTTGTAGACTCCATATCATCTAGGTTTATTCCATAGTTTCCGATTAGCGGATATGTCATAGTAACAATTTGTCCACAATATGATGGGTCTGTTAATACCTCTTGGTATCCTGTCATCCCTGTATTAAAAACAACTTCGCCTATTATCTCTTCATAGTGTCCAAATATTTTTCCTATAAATTTTACTCCATTTTCTAAAATTAACGCTGCTTTCATTAAGCTCACCTCTCCTATTTTATTGTTATAACACACTTTTTAAATCCTTTTGCATCTCTATAACAGCTTCTCTAGCAGCTTCTGCAAACTGTAGTTCCGTATACTTTGCATTTTTATATGCAGCAATAATACCTCTTGAAGAATTAACAATTGCTCCTAAACCATCTTTATTAAAACAGACTTTTAGGTCTTTTGCTGTTGCGCCTTGGGCCCCATAACCTGGAACTAAAAAGTAGTTGTTAGGCATTATTTCCCTAAGTTCTTCTGCCTGAGAAGAATGGGTTGCCCCTACTACCGCACCTATTTGACTATATCCGCTATTTCCTATTAATTCCTCTCCCCACTTATTAACTAGGCGACCAACTCTTTTATATAGTGCCTCTCCCTCTACAATTAGATCTTGTATCTCCCCACTATTTGGGTTTGAAGTTTTAACTAGTATAAATAATCCTCTGTTAAAGTTTTTACAGTTATTAATATATGGTTCTACAGAATCGTATCCTAAATAAGGGTTTATTGTTATTGAGTCCTCATCATATACTATACACTGTTCATCTTCTATATCTACCTTGCCAATATGACCATCCGAATATGCCTCTGCTGTGGTTGCAATATCTCCTCTTTTTATGTCCCCTATTATTACTAAACCCTTTTTCTTTGCATATTTTATTGTTTCAATATATGCATTTATCCCCTCTGCTCCATACTGTTCATACATAGCAACTTGAGGCTTAACCGCTGGTACTAGGTCAGATACTGCATCAATAATTCCTTTATTAAACATTAGAAAGGCTTCCGAGGCACCTTTTGGTGTTTTTCCAAACTTTTCAAAGGCCTCTTCTTTTATAAATGTTGGTACAAAGTTTAATCTTGGATCTAAACCTACAACTGTAGGATTATCTTTTTTCTGAATTTCCTTTACCAATATATCTATCATTTTAAATATCCTCCCTTTTTAACTTACCGTTATCCATTACAATTTCGCCATTAACTATGGTGTATAAGGCCTTACCCTTAACTTTTCTTCCATGGAACGGAGAATTCTTACTTTTGGACTCAAAGTCATTACAATTTATCTCATATTCTTTGTTTGTATCTATTATCGTGATGTCAGCCATACACCCCACTTTTAGCTGCCCTTTTTTTATGCCTAACATTTTAGCAGGATTAATGGTCATTTTAGCTATCAGCTGACTTGGACTTAGCACACCTTTATTTACTAACTCAGTTATGCCTAAAGCTACCGATGTTTCAAGGCCTACTATGCCAAAGGCAGCCTGCTCATAGGAAACATATTTGTCCATTTCATGATGTGGTGCATGATCTGTAGCGATTATATCTATAGTTCCATCCCTTAATCCATCGATTATACATTGAACATCTTTTTCTGTTCTTAAGGGAGGATTCATTTTTGTATTTGTATTATTTGGCTCCACATCCTTATCTGTTAAGGTGAAGTGATGGGGAGATACTTCTGCCCAAATCTTTTGGCCTCTTCTCTTTGCATCCCTAACCAATTCCACACTACCTTTTGTACTTATATGGCATATATTTAGCTTAGACCCTGTACCTTTGGCTAGTATCATATCTCGGGCAACTATGACTTCCTCTGACTCTGCAGAAATCCCTGTAATTCCAAGTCTTCTGGACCTGTCACCTTCGTTCATTGCCCCACCTTTTTTTATTAAGCTATGATCTTCGCAGTGTGATAAAACAGGGATATTAAGTTTCGCTGCGATTTTTAATGCTTCTTCCATTAACCCTGAATTTACTACAGTTTTTCCGTCTTCACTTATTGCGCAAACTCCTGCCTTAACCATTTCCTCTATATCTGCAAGCTCAACTCCTGCCTGTCCCTTAGTTATAGCTCCTATTGGTAATACATGTACTAATGATTCTGTTTTTGCTTTCATATTTACATATTCTATGATTTCCTTATTATCTATAACTGGCTTAGTATTTGGCATACAGCAGATTGTAGTAAACCCACCTTTTGCTGCACTTCTACCACCAGTTGCAATAGTCTCCTTATACTCAAAACCTGGGTCTCTCAAGTGCACATGTACGTCTATAAATCCTGGTACAACCCAAAGGCTATTCGCATTGATTATTCTATCCGTTTGTACTTCTATATTTTTTTCTATACTTATTATCTTCCCATTTTCTACTAATATATCTATAATTTCATCTAAGTTGGTTGCTGGGTCTATAACCCTACCATTTTTAATAAGTAATTTCATCTTTTTTCCTCCTCTTTTAAGGTACTTCTTATAAAGCTATTAACTAATAAAACAAAAAGGACAATAAAAAGATGAACGATCATCCTCCTATTGTCCTATTATTTAAGGAATGGAATAAAGACAAAGCTACTAAATAAGTACATTTGCCTAAGTTATTTAAATTATTAACTTTTATTTGAGTACAACAAAAACACGTAGCAATAGTCATGCTCTCCACTTCCTTTCTAGCCTCTCTGGACTAATTTAAAGGTTTATTTGCATTTTTATAATCTTATCATATCCCGTAATAGTTTGTCAACGAATGAATAATTAAAATTAACCTAATTTACTTCCTTTTGCTACCTTTCGATCCGGTTGTATCAAAACTACACCATCTTTATTATATACCCCTAAAACTAATACCTCCGACATAAAATTTGCAACTTGCCTAGGTGGAAAATTAATAACAGCTAACACTTGATTTCCCAGTAGTGATTGTTCATCATAAAGTTCAGTAATTTGTGCACTGGACTTCTTTATTCCAAGTTCATCCCCGAAATCAATCAATAGCTTTAAACTTGGTTTTCTAGCTTCAGGAAATTCTTCTACTTTAATTATTTCTCCAACCCTTATATCTAGTTTTTCAAAATCCTTAAATTCAGCCATAGTTCCTCCAAAATATATCTATGTTGTTTAGCGCTTATTATTAATAATATTAACTATATTAACTATTTTTCTGTTCCCTTAAAACTATATCATCTAGTATTTTTGCAGCAGCTGAAACTACATGTAAACACTTATGTTCCTTTGTTCTATGAGATTTCATTAAAGGCTTACAGTCTACACTTCCCATTTCTTCTGCATATCTATCTAGAAGCTCCTTCGATAACTTTTTTATTCTAATACTTTCATGGGCGATCTCTTCTACAAATAGATGGCTTAAAACCATAATTGATGAAGTTAATGCACCGCAAACAGTTCCAATTGCCATACCGCCACCGAATCCAGCTGATAGCTTTAATGCCTTTTTATCTAAGCCTAGATTATATACTTGATTTGCCCCATATAAAATTTTTTCAGCACAGTTAAAATCCTCTTTCTCACCAAATCCCTGCTCAATTAATTCATACAACATTTTAAATTCCTCCTATCTTATATATCTAAAACATATATCTTAAAGATTCTTTTCTTTAGCTTCGATGTATTTTATCTCTACAAAACTACTCATTTTACTACTTTATTCATATTATAACATACATATTTTATTGTTTTCGGCATTTCTTATATTTTAAAACCCTAAAGAACATTAATTTCTTTAGGGTTAAGTAATTCTATATCTTTTCTGCTGAATATCTTTTAAAAAGCTTCTGTGCTTCTTTAGTCAAATCCTTATCTATTATTAATCTTAATTTATTTCTCGCCTTTGCATCTTTCTCACCAGCTAGATATATTTCATTATATTTAGTTGATGCCTTCATATTCCAACTATATTTTTCTATATATTTCCACTCTATAGGTTGTTTGTGTCCATATAGAAAAACCCCTTCCTTCATGATTAGCCATATACTTGAGGCCATACTTTTAAAATGTACCGTTAGTACAAAAACTAATAATAGGCTAAATACAACACTACCATATATGCCTCTTCCTCTTTGTACTTCAAAGTAAAGCTGGACTAGAAACAATGAAACTATTAATATAGTTGTTATATTATGCATTTTTCTAGAAAAAAAGAAATTCTGTGATTCAACTTTTAGTAATGCATCCTTTGAAAACCTCTGAAATGTTTTAACCTTACTTAAATACATAAATATAATCCCTACATATAACAAAGCAATTAAACCTATAGTAACACTATCTTTCATTTAAGCTCCCCCGCTTTCCTTTTGCAGTTTAGTCTACAAAAAACAATTCGACGAGCAAAGAAAAATACCTTCTAAACCTTTACATATTTTTATTTGTAATTGTGATAAGACTCTGGCTAATACTATTCTTTTTGACTTCTAAAATTGCATATGAAATTGGCAAATTAAATCTTCTAGGCCCTACACTCCCAGGATTTAAATAAATAACACCTTTTTTCTCTTCTACCGACGGTTTATGGGAATGGCCATAAATAACTATATCAAATCCCCCGGCTGTTGGTTCAATATCTAAATCCTCTATATTATGTATTAAGTAAACATACTTATCGCCCAGTTCAATAACATCACTTTTGGGAAATTTAAGGCACCATTCTTCCCTATCAACATTTCCCCTTACAGCCCTGACAGGTGCAACTTTTTCTAGCTCGTTAATAACCTCATTACTACCAATATCTCCTGCGTGTATTATTAAATCACAGCCTGCAAGCTCTTCAATCAATTGTGGTCTAACTAAACCATGGGTATCTGATATAACCGCTACTTTTATTTTATTCATAATCAATACCTCATTCTTATCTATAATATATAATTAAATTTGTATTAACTATATATATATAATATACAAAACTTAAAATTCTAAGTCTATTCTTTATTATTATGACCTCCATCACAGAATGGTTTATTCTTAGACTTACCACATCTACATAGAGTAAATCTATTTTTAGAAACTAGTTCATCTAAGCTATTTCTATCATCCACAAGCTCTACGTTGCCCTTTACTACTAAAGGTCCTTTGTCCACTATGGTGATTTTTTCATCATATTCAAATTCCGTTACATATTCTCCATCCTTAGTATATGTTAATGCCCCTGAAGGACAATTTCGGACCGCATCAATTACTTCATCTACAGAAGCCTTATCAACATTAATCCAAGGCTTCTCATTAATATTAAAAACATCAGGGAGACCATGTAAGCAAGTTTGTCCATGACTACATAAGCCTAGATTAAAATGAACAGTAATATCTTCTCCAGTATAATCCTTCCATTTGTTTTCAGCTCTTTCCTCTGACTTTTCGGTTTTTAAACCAGTTCTCTCATGATAGCCATCACAATATGGCATAGATTTAGATTGCCCGCAACGACATAGAGCTATGACTGACTTCAAATCCCCAATACTCTCATTTTGATACATAATATTTTTTCCATTAACAATATAGTATGGACTAGTACTAGTAAAAATTATTTGAGTTTTTTTATCTTCCATATATACACTCCTTAAATTCAAGTTAAAAACATATATATTTTGTGTAATCAAACTCCACTTAATTCCTCATAAAATAAAAACTACTTGAACATCTATTTGATAGAATTCAAGTAGTTAAAATTGTTATAATAAATATTCTGTATCTAATGTATGAATAAATAATCCGCTTAATAGTTTTGGCTCGAACCAAGTGGATTTAGGTGGCATTACTTCACCCTTATCTGCTATTTCTATTAATTCTTCAATTGTTGTAGGATACATAGAAAACGCTACTTTCATATCACTTATAGTCCGCTGTTCAAGTTCAGCTAAACCTCTAATTCCCCCAACAAAATCAATTCTCTTATTACTTCTAGGGTCATCTATACCCAAAATAGGGTGCAATAAATATTTTTGTAATATACTTACATCTAGTCTAGATATGATATCTTTATTAATATATGTTTCAGGCTTTGCTTCTAGCTTACACCACTGACCCTCTAAAAACATTCCAAAAGTATGCTGCTTTTCAGGTTTAAATTGTCCCTCAACCTTTTCAATCAAAAAGTTTTCTTTCACCTTTTCAATGAAGTCCATTTCAGATAAACCATTTAAATCCTTAACCACTCTGTTATAATCCATAATGTACAAATCCTCATGAGGAAAGGTTACAGTCATGAAATAGTTATATTCCTCCTGACCAGTGTAGTTAGGAAACTGCGCTCTTCTTTTCAATGCAACCTTTACAGCAGACTCAGTTCTATGATGACCATCCGCAATATAAAGGGAATCTACCTTTTTAAACTGAAGTTGAATTTGTTCGATTACTAAATTATCTGTTACACACCACAAAATATGCTTAACTCCATCCTTAGTATTAAACATATATTCTGGTAAATGAAATTCTGTCCATCTATTAATTATATTATTTATAACTTCATCTTTTTTATAGGTTAAAAAAATTGGTTCTGTATTAGCATCACAATAGTCAAAATGGTTTATCCTATCTATTTCTTTTTCATAACGAGTAAACTCATGCTTTTTTATTTTTCCGTTTAGATAATCATCAACTGATGCACAGCCAACTATCCCCGTTTGAGCCCTACCATTCATAGTCTGACGATAAATATAAAATCTTGGCTCTTTATCCTTAAATAAAATATTTTCATCTACCATCTTATATAGATTCTCTTTAGATTTTTTATATACAATTTCACTGTAAGGATTTTTCAATTCTTCTATGTCTATTTCAGCCCTTGTTACATGTAAAAAATTATAGGGGTTGCCTTTTGCCATTTCCTTAGCTTCCTCAATGTTCATTACATCATACGGAAGAGAAACTACTTTTTCAACTAGTTCTTTTTGAGGTCTTATAGCCTTAAATGGCTTTAATGTAATCATACATTTCACTTCCTTTATTTTAAACCTAGAATATCTTCAATTTCAGCTAAAAGTACTTTGACCTCTTCTACAGTAGTCTCAGCCATATGACCAATTCTAAAGGTTTTCTCTTTTAGATCTCCATACCCATTAGATATTGCATATCCGCGTTCACCTAACTTTTTATTAAGATCTGCTACACTTATCTCTTTTGTATTTTTGATTGTAGTCAAAGTAGCAGAAGAATATTTTTCTTCACAGAAAAGCTCAAAATTTTTCTTTGCCCAATCCCTAACTATATTAGCCATCTCCTCATGACGGGCAAAACGGTTATCTAAGCCTTCTTCTAATATTTTATCTAGCTGATAATCTAAAGCAAACATATGTGATAAAGAGGGAGTAGACGGATACTGATAATCTTTCTTTTGAATATACTTGTGTAAAGTTAATAAGTCTAAATAAACACCTCTAAATTTTACGTTTTTTGCTGCCTCAACTGCCTTCTTAGACATTGAACAAATGGCCATCCCTGGAGGTAGCCCTAATGCCTTTTGTGTTGATGTAATACAAATATCAACACCTAATTTATCGACTTCTATTTTTACTCCGCCTAATGAACTAACAGTATCTAAACAAAATACAATTTCAGGATACTTCTTTATAACTTCTGCAATTTCTTCTATTGGATTAGTAATACCCGTAGAAGTTTCATTATGGGTTATTGTAACAAGATCATATTTTCCAGTTGCAAGTACTTCATCCACCATTTGAGCCGTAGTTGGTTCTCCTAAATCAGATTTAAATAAATCTGCTGGCACATTGTTAGCCTCTGCCATTTCAAACCATCTATTACCAAATGCCCCTACTGAAAATACTGCAGCTCTTTTTCTAGTACACGAACGTATTGCACCCTCCATTAGTCCACTACCCGAGGAAGTAGACAATAGAATCTCCTCTTTTGTATACATTAACTTTTTCATTTTATCTGAAATACTTCTTTGTAGTATTGAAGCATCCTTACTTCTATGTCCTATCATTGGCGTTGCCATCTTTTGAAGAACGTCCTCTGAAACTTCTACTGGACCTGGTATAAACAATTTTTTATGCATAGTAACCCTCCTTTATTAACCGATAATTAAATCCAAAAGCCAAAGGCTTCTGGATTTAATTAAAGTATTATATTTTTAAACTAATCTAGCTTTAAGCTTATGACAGATTGCATCTCCGACCTGCTGAGTAGTTGCTTTTCCACCTAAATCAGGTGTTAGGCTTTTCCCCTCAACTAGCACATCTGTTATGGCATTAATTATTTCTTCTGCTTTAGGATCTTCTAATAAATCATCAAGCATCATTTTAGCAGTCCAAATCATTGCTATTGGATTAGCCAAACCTTTGCCTGCAATATCTGGAGCTGATCCGTGAACTGGCTCAAACATTGATGGGAATTCCTTTTCAATGTTAAGATTTCCACTTGCAGCAAATCCTAAACCACCTTGTAGTGCAGCACCTAAATCTGTAATTATATCTCCAAATAGGTTTGAAGCAACTACTACATCATAATTTTGTGGTTTTTGTATAAAAAACATTGATATTGCATCCACATGGATTGATTCTGTTTCAACCTCTGGATATTGCTTACCGATTTCACCGAATACCTTATCCCAAAATACCATACTATAATTTAAAGCATTTGATTTAGTTGTACTAGTTAATTTTTTCTTTTTATTTCTCTTTTCAGCTAAATCATAAGCATATTTCATAACTTTTTCAGTATTCTTTCTAGTGAATACTGAGGTTTGTATAGCAATCTCCTCTGGTTTATCCGCAAATCTAATTCCACCAACACCAGAGTACTCACCTTCAACATTTTCTCTAATAACTACAAAATCTATATCCTCTGGTGCCTTATCCTTAAGTGGGCATGGTGCACCAGGAAGTAGCTTTATTGGTCTTAGATTTACACATTGATTGAAACCTTGACGTATTTTTATTAAAAGACCATGTAGTGAAATATGATCTGGCACAGTTGGATATCCAACGGCTCCTAATAGAATAGAGTCAAATCCTTTTAATATATCAAGTCCATTATCGTCCATCATTTTTCCAGTTTTTAAATAATATTCACAGCCCCATGGGAAATACTCATAAGTAAATTTAATATCCCCTTTAAGCTCTGCAAATAAATTCAAAACCTTTATACCTTCATCCATAACTTCATTTCCGATGCCGTCCCCAGGGATAACTGCAATTTTATACTCTCTCATCTCTTGCTCCTCCTTATTAACTCTATGCCTATAGCCTAATGAATTTTACTTTAACTATTCCATCAATATTTGTAAGTACTTCTAAAGTATGCTTTGGTACATCAGAGTCAACAGTTAAAAACATTAATGCTGTTTCCCCTTTGAAGTTTCTACTAACCTGCATTGTAGCAATATTTATTTTATTTACTCCTAGTAATGTCCCTACTTGACCGATAATACCCGGTCTATCAATATTTTTTGCAACTATCATATATTTACTTGGACTAAGATCTAACTCATATCCATTTACTTCTACAACTCTTTCCTGACCTTTACCTGAAATAGTTCCGGCAATAGTAAATTGTTTTTCCTTAGATGTTATTATAATTCTAACTAGATTTAAATAATTAAGTGCATCAGACCCTTTGGCCTCTATTACGTCAATACCTCTGTTCTTAGCTATTAGGCTAGCATTTACGTAATTTACCTGTTCCTTTAATATAGGCTCAAAAATACCCTTTAATATAGATAGTGTAATAACTGAAGTTTCATACTTAGCTACATCACCACTGTATATTATTTCTATTTTATTAATAGAATCTTTTCTAAGCTGATGATAGAATTTGCCTAATATTTCTCCTAGTGATAAGTATGGCTTTATACTTTCTAACTCTTGATGTTGAAGAGTTGGTAGGTTAACTGCATTTGGAACCATTTCTCCCCTAAGGGCATGTATTACTTCCTTTGCAACTGTTAATCCAACATTGTCTTGAGCCTCGAAAGTATCTGCCCCAAGATGTGGGGTAATTACTACATTATCAAGATCAATTAAAGGTGATACAGGATTTGGTTCGTCAACAAGCACGTCAATACCTGCGCTTGCAACAATACCATTTTTTAATGCTCTTTCTAATGCAGCCTCATCGATAATACCACCTCTTGCACAGTTCACAACTCTTACACCTTTTTTAGCAATTTTAAATTCTTCGTCACCTATCATTCCAAAAGTTTCATCTGTTTTTGGTGTATGAACAGTTATGAAGTCTGATTCTTTAACTAATTCTGCTAGTGTTTCCTTTTTTTCTGCTCCAAATTTTTTAAATCTCTCATCAGTGATATATGGGTCATAGGCAATTACATGCATTCCGAAAGATTGTAGCCTAGTTGCTACTAATGAACCTATTCTGCCTAAGCCTACTATCCCAACCGTTTTATTTAATAACTCTACACCAGTAAACTTACTTCTATCCCACTTTTTATCTTTAATAAGTGCATTTGCTTGTGGTATATTTCTACCTGACGATAATAATAAACCGATTGTATGTTCTGCAGCAGATACAGTGTTTGCATCTGGAGTGTTTACAACTATAATACCTCTCTTCGTAGCCCCATCCATTTCAATATTATCAACGCCATTTCCCGCTCTTCCGACTACTTTTAGATTTGTAGCATGCTCATAAAATTCTTCATTAATTTTTGTAACACTTCTTACAATAATAGCATCATAATTTTTTATTGATGCTAGTAATTCCTCTCTTGTAATTCCTAATTTTACATCTACTTCCATGCCTGATTCCATTAATGTATCGATGCCTTTTTGAGCAATTTTTTCAGCAACTAAAATTTTCATTTATAAAACCTCCTTTAATTTATCAATATAAATAAAAAAACTCCCACCCTTAGCCTAAAAAGCCAAGGACGAAAGTTATACTTACGCGGTGCCACCCTGATTCGTCATTAATATTAAATGACCTTACTGAATATAACGGCTTCAACCGGGAGAAGTTAATTCCCTCTCCTGCTTCAGAGTGGATTCAACAGCCTCTAGTACCAATTTCCACCTACCATTGGCTCTCTACAAACTATACACTGTTTACTGTCTCTTTCATAGCATTAGCTATTTAAATTGTCGAAATCTTTTAAATATTAATATATATCCTACTACGACTTCTAATTAAAGTCAACAATTATTTTAAAGTTTTTTATGTTAATATATTCAGTTATTCTAGCTTATTTTATTCGCGAAAATTTTTTTATATTCATAGTTAAAGGGATGCATGAGCATCCCCCTTGAATTACTATTTTTCAATTCTAGCCCTATAATTTGTAAAAACTACACTCCCTATTAACCCCGCCACTGTCCCACCTATGGCAGCTATGATAATAGCCCCTATAACATTAATTGGAGGGTTAAAACCAAAGGGTGCCAGCAAACCAGGAATTGGTGCTGCAGTCCCCGGCGCATTATTTATTATGCCGAAATACGATGCCCCAATTCCAGCTAATCCACCACCAATAAAATTAGATGAGTAAATAGGTACTGGATTTTGTGTTACAATATCTGCCTGTGTTAATGGTTCTAACATCACAGCTATAACTTTGCTCTTATCTCCTAATTTTAATCTATGAAATACTATACCATTTGTAAATGATCCACCTACACAGGCAATAGCAGCAATACCCATGGCTAAGCCTTGAAGACCAAGCATAGCAGTTAGTGCCATAGAACTCAATGGAGATGTACATATTACTTTAATAATTCCACCTAATAAAAATCCCATCACAATAGGAGACTGCTCCGCAGCTACAGTAATCATATTTCCTATACTAAGTAAGGTTGCATTTACTATAGGCGCAACTAAATAGCCTGTTAATCTAGCTATTGGAGCAAGAATTAATGCACCTACAATTATATCTACACCCTCTGGTAATTTCCTTTCTAAAAATGGACTAATCAGACCAACTAAATAGCCTGCAATGAAACCAGGCAAAATACCATATCCACCCATAGCAACTCCAGCAGTAACTGCAAATACCGGTTTCGCCCCCATTGCTAAAGCAACTAGGGAAGTAGCCGCAACGCCTCCCATATTACCTGAAATGGTCCCGACCTCACCTAAAAATCCTAAATTGAAGAAATCTCCACTGATATACTTATGTATTGCCTCGACTAAAAAAGTTGCTACTGTAGCGTTTGCTAATCCAGACATAGCCTTTTGTCCTTTTGGTGCCTTGAAGCTAAATGCAGAAAATATAATAAGTGTTAAAACTAATAGACCTATCCCTTTTATAATTTCCACTTTTAATCCCTCCCCTTATTTTTATTTCCAAGCCTTATGTAGACAAAATAAAAAAGAGTAAATGGCACAGTAAATACATGCTATTTACTCCCTGTCCTTTTATCTGAAAGCTTCCCTTTTTTATAAGGTTACTTCTTCGATGCCCATCGGAAATGGATCTCTCCAGGGTAGTGTCCAATTATTGTATTGAACCTGAAAGCTTCGGAATAACATATAGCCTACTATTCCTTTCTTCTTCGGTAACCCATTAGGGTTTCTCCAACAATCTTCATTCACCATAATTTAGTTTTTAATATATATAAATTATATGATTAGTCCAATGACTTATAACCCTATTTTATCTATACTGTCAACCATTTAATCTTTCATTAACATTAATCCCCTATAAAATTTACTCCGTTCTTCTGGTACTAAGCCATATTTTTGTATTAATATGTCTCCAATAAAACTTAAATCTTCAGCTTCTCCAGATTTTAATTCTAATTCTACCTCTGCGATTTCTTCTCGTCTGTTTTTCACAATAATCTCGCCAATATCAATAGCTAATTCAATCAAACTCTTTTCTTTTACAGACAAATTTACTATTCTTCTTTCAAATTTAGTGGTAAACAGGCTGGTTAAAATTTCTCCACCTAAAGCAGCTTGTAAATCTGTATAGATACTAGTATTTTTAAAGTATTCTATGCTTGGTACCGGATTCTCTATTTCTACATCCCACTCATCCCTACTATGTAAACCATCTACCGAAGAACCTTTTGTCTTGACTGTAGCTACCCACTTTTCACCTTCTTTTCGAATCCGAAGTGCAAGACCAGCCTCATTTAAGTTGCCTTCCTCACTATCTAAATAGATAGCTTCATAACATTTCACTTCTAATATTTTCGATTGGGTATAACTAAGTATAAATTCGTCATTCATTATATCTTTACCCAGCTGCGCATTAGGTAATCTTAACTTTAACTCAATTTCTTTATTTTTTTTCATATTTTATTTTCCCTTCTGCCTTATACCCTAATTTTACTTCAATTGATCTTATATGTCACTATTGGAATATATTCTATATTATTTAATTTTAAAATCCTTTCAATGCATTTCATAGTTATATATAATTATTTTAAGATAATAACCAACTCAGAGGAAGGATGGATTATTTTGAGACTTCAACGTAATACACAAAAGAGAAATAGGCTTAGAACAATACTTTTGGCATTAATATTTATATTGAGCTTAGGAACCTATTATTTTTATACTAACTTAGACTCTGTAATAAACACTTTTTCATCATCTGAAATTAATGATGAGTTTAATCTGATTATTGATAATAAAGGCTTTTTATCTGAACTTATAATAGATGGTGAGGAAATATACCTTCCATTAGAAAAAGTACAGGAGCATATTTATCAAAATATTATCTTAGATTCAGAACAACGCTATGGACTGGTTCAGTTAAAAAATGAACATTTTTATTTTAGTAATGCGGATGTAGACTCATATGTTAAAGAATCACCAGTAACAATTTCCTTTCTAATAAAGAAAATAGATGATACTATATTTTTTCCAGTAAAATCAACAGCTAGTCTGCTAGGGGCCCAAATCGACTATTTTTCCGATAGAGATTTACTTTTAATCACTTCCAATCACTCTGAATATTTGATTGGAAAAGCTATTGGTGATACTTCTTTGAAAGAAAATGATAATACAATATCTAAATCTATAACTACTATTCCAAAGGACTCATATATACAAATATATGAAAGTCTTGATAAGTATAAGGTTATTACTCCCGATGGCTATAGGGGATATGTATCTAAATCTAATATAGATGTTAATACAACTTCTACTACGTCCATAAGACATGAATTAAATAACGCTAACTCCTATTGGTCTCCACCTAAACAAATTGGTTTAGTATGGGATTATATAAAATATAATAATCACGATAGAACTGAGCAGGACAAACTTAATGCTGTAGATATTCTTTCCCCAACCTGGTTTAGAATGGTACAAGAGGATGGAACAATATTAAATAGTGGAAACACAAATTATGTTAAGGATGCTAAATCTAAAGGCTATAAAATATGGGGACTAGTGACAAATAGCTTTGATCCAGACTTAACAAGTAAATTTTTAGATAATAAAGAGGCTCAAAATAATTTTATTAGACAAATACTAGTTTATAGCGCATTTTATGATTTGGACGGTATTAATATCGACTTTGAAAATATTCATTATAGGGATAAGGATGCCTTCACTTCTTTCGTTAGGTTTCTTACACAAAAACTACATGAACAAAATCTTGTAGTATCAATTGACGTTACAATTCCTAGTAGTAGCCCGAATTGGTCTATGGTTTATGACAGAGCAAAACTAGGTGAAATTGTAGATTATGTTGCAATTATGACATATGATGAGCATTGGTCCTCAAGTCCTAAAAGTGGTTCAGTTGCATCAATTGGATGGGTTGAAAGAGGAATACAAAGAACATTGGATGTAATTCCTCCTGAGAAGGTTTTATTAGGCCTACCATTCTACACAAGACTATGGGAGGAGGAATTATTAGCAAATAATAGAGTGAAAGTATCATCAAAGGCTTATGGTATGAATCGAGTAATGGAAATATTAGAAGAAAATAACGCATCTATAGAATGGGATGAACTAACTGGTCAATACTATAGTCAATATGAAAGTGAAGGAAAACTCTATCGAGTATGGCTAGAGTGCGATAGATCCTTAGCCTTAAAGGCCTCACTTATAGAAAAGCATAATCTGGCTGGCTATGCTGCATGGAGAAAGGATTTTGAAAAAGATGAGGTTTGGCTCGCACTAGACAGTATAGTTAAACAAGGAAAAAGCTATAACCTTCTAGTTTTTAATGAGCATATTAAATACTAATTCAAAAAGTTAAAATAACTCCTTTTGCATGGTTGTAACAAAAGGAGTTATTATTCTATATATTATTGTAAACTTATATAAATCTCAAGGATTCCGCCGGGTCCTGATTTGAAGCTTTATAAGCTGGATATATACTTGATACTACGCCAATAACTATGGCTAATCCAACTGATATTGCCAGTAAACCCATACTCCAAGGGACAACTATATTCATATCTGATATGAAAGGACCTGCGTAACGGGCCATTAGGGTTCCAGCAATAAATCCTGTAAATCCCCCTAATATACTAATTGATAAGCCTTCCATAATTATCATCTTTGCTATATGGTACTTACGGAAACCAATAGCTCTAAATATACCAATCTCTCTAGTCCTCTCTCTTACAGAGTTAGACATTGTTAAAGCTACAACTAACATGCCAACTAATAGAATAATTGCGGATAAAGTAATACCAAACCTTACTAATCTAACTAACATTTCATCTCTTCTCAAGGTTTCCTGACGAAGACTGGCTACCTTTGCATGAGGAATTGATTCATTAATTTCTGAAATTAATGCTTCCTCAGAACCACTTATATAATCTACTGCCATCTCTATAATTGTAATTTCATTTACTCGTTCTAATAATTCTTGAGCTGAGTTTAAATTCATTAAAACCTGCTGATCTTCAGAAGACCCACTTTCCTCTAAAATTCCTGATACCTCATACTCTTTACCTGATAGCTTTAAAATATCACCCTCAACTAGATTTAAAGAAGTTGCTAAATTGTAACCTAAAATTACTTGATTGTCTTGAAGGTTTAGGTCTTCTAGATTCTGTCTAGCTAAATCTAAAGCCTCGTAATCCATTTTTTTGCCATCAGCATTATTTTCAGATAGCTCCTTTTCAACACTTACCATAGCTGGCTCGTTACTTTCATCTTTTATACGTAACCACGGTTTTATTAGAAACTCCTCTTGAATATTTGCTCCAACAAGGATTACTTTTTTATGATTCTCTAGGTGACCCGTACCTATAAATTTAGGGGCAATTATTTTAACCATTTCCTTAGATGGAATATTGCTAACTACCTCTACGTCCTCTAGAGTTAGATTTTCAACATCATATAATATTTCAGGAAGGGTTATTCCCCCATATGAAAAAGTTAGTCCCCCAGAATCCGGAGTAATAACTACATTTACTCCAAATTCCGATACTTGACGAGTCATTTCTATTTTCATAGCCTCTACAATACTGTACACAGATACAATAGTTGCTATTCCAATACTTAGACCAAGTAAAACAAAGAACATTTTCGCCTTACGTCTCAATAGATTATTTAATGTTATATTGTATAGTTGCATTATGCCACCCCATTACACTTTTTTAGTTGCTACAGGTGTAACTAAACCTTCATTGTCTTGAAATAGCATACCGTCCTTCATCATTATAGTACGCTTTAAGTAACGAACATTTTCTGGATTGTGGGTTACCATTAGTACGGTTAAGCCATCTTCATTTAGTTTTTGAAATAATTCCATTATTTCATCTCCAGTTTTAGTATCTAGACTACCAGTTGGCTCATCTGCCAGTATAAGTGGTGGTTCATTTACTATAGCTCTGGCAATCGCAACTCTCTCCTGCTCACCGCCTGAAAGCTGATTAGGGAGCCTATTCATCTTCTGCTCTAGCCCAACTTTCTTTAATACTTCAGCAGCCATTTCTCTCTTTTCCTTATTTGAACGCTTTGTAGTTGTTAGTGGCAACATTACATTTTCAATAGCCGTTAAATATGGTATTAATTGAAATTGTTGAAAAACAAACCCTAAATACTCTCTTCTAAAATCCGCTCTCTTTTCAGCAGATAGTTTATATAAATCTATTCCATCAATTTCAATTATCCCTGATGTTGGAGGGTTTAAAGCTCCAATTATAGATAGTAATGTACTTTTACCAGAACCTGAATGCCCCATCACACTAACTGATTCACCTTTAAATATATCAAAGGAAACAGAACGCAATGCTTGAACCTCATCTCCCATTGATGTATATGTTTTGCATATGTTTTTTAATGAAATCATAATTTCAGACATAATATAACCTCCTCTATATAAATCTTAATGCCTCTGCAGGATCTAAACGCGCCGCCTTTAATGCTGGATACAAACTAATTAAAATTGATAACCCTATAGAGGTTAATACAACTGGTAAAAACCATCCAAATTGAAACGGTATTTCTCCTGAAATCTGCGCTAAATATGGACCTGCATATCGAGCTACAACTATTCCTATCAGGTACCCTATAGTTCCTCCTAAAGCACTTATCATTCCTATCTCTAAAAATAATATTTTTATAATATGAATCTTTCTAAATCCTACGGCTCTAAATATCCCAATTTCACGAGTTCTTTCATTTACTGATGATACCATTGTGGTTAGTACCACTAATGCAGCAATTAATAACACCATACCCGAAAGGGCATAACCGAATTTAGAGAATTTTTCAATAGTTTCTTCCCTAAACAAAGCTGCTTGCCTCATAGAAATTACTCTTCCATTAGGTATTGCTTCTTCTAATCCCATAGCTATTTCTTCTATCGGACAATAGTTACAGTATGCTGATACCTCAATCATTGAGAGTTCATTTGGTTTATCTAATAAATTTTGTACAACACTTAAATTTGCATATATTAAACCGTCCTCTTCACTTCCTAGTTCATTTAATACACCAAACACTCTAAAGGATTGGTCATTAAGCTTTACTAAATCACCTATTTCTAGGTTCAATGCTTTTGCTGCAGTTGTTCCAACTATTACGTTATCTTCTGGTAACTCAATTAACCCTAAGTCTGCAGTACTTTCCCCTGGTTTTAAATCTACTTGCTCCTTTAGTGAAAACCAAGGCTTCTGCATAAATTCCTTTTTAGTTTCAACACCAACTATAAGGGTATTTTTCCCTTCAATTTTAACAGCTCCTACTAATTTAGGTGAGACTATATTTATATACTCTGCAACAGAAGAAGCATATATATTAGGTATGTCATCTAAGGTTAATTCTTGAGCATCAAAGGTTACATCAGATACCATAGTTCCACCATAGTGTGCTTCAAAACCTTCAGAACGTGGTATTATTACGACATTGGCACCTAATTCGTCTATTCTATTACCTAAATCTAAATTCATTCCTAGAATAATACTTTGAAATGCCACTACTGTAGCTACTCCAACAACTAAGCCCATCATCAAAAACAACATCTTTATCTTTCTTCTTTTAAGGTTGCTAAACGCAATTTGAAATATATTCATAAGTCACCTCATTTAATCTATTTGGTATATTTGACCTCCTGAAAAACTGGTTCTCATTACCAATTCCCCATCTTTGAAAACATGAATTTCCTTATGACAACCAAAATTTTTAACACTTGCTTCGAGACCCTTTTCGCTAGCCCCACCAGTTTGTTCAATATAGTACTCTATGGCTAACTTACTTAGACCATCATTACCAGAGGCCTTTGACCGTCCACCTGTATATATTTTGTTCCCCCACATTAGAAGAATTACAACAATTAGACCTATGTTTATATATTTGTAAATCTTATTCTTATTTGATTGTTCATTACCCATAAATAAATCCTCCTTTAATTTCCAATTAAGAACGAATTCGCCATTGTAGTACTTCATCTAAATCAATTACAATTTTACCATCTTCAATTCTATTGTTCATCTGAACCGGTGGATATTGACCGCAAGTTTTAGATCCTGAAATAAATTTATGTTCTTCTATAGTGTACGTAGTACGACAAGCGTCACAAACTAGAGTCTCACCAGCTAAAGAAAAAGTACGTCCTCGGCATGGTTCACACATACTACTACCCGTAAAAAGACGACCAGATGGCGTAATATACGCCATTAATGGAACTAATTGATTTTCATTGTTTTCTACTTCAAAGTAAACTATATTGTTTGTATTTACTTCTTCAAAATCTATTTCAATCTTACCATCAGCAACTACAGGCTCAACTACCGTCATAGAAATAAATTCTCCAATATATGAACGTTCTGCAGCTACTACATTACCAAAATACTCTACTTTCTCTTGCTCATTCGTGCCCCTCATTACAAAGAATATTAAAGTTATCAAAACCAAACCAACGGCGGTTAAGATAATTGGTAACTTCCTCTTCTCTTGGGTGGTAAATTGTTCCTTTTTACTTTGATATTGTTTAGACATTATTAAATCCTCCCTATCCTTTTCTGTAATTATAGTATAAGTTTAAATATTGAAGAAATTATGAAGAATTTCTACTATTGCTAAAATTAATTTTAAACTTATTAGCTTAAATTCTCTATAGTTTCATCTAAAGTTTTTTAATTATTAACATTTATTTAGTGAAATTTAATTCAACATATAGTATTATTATTATATTGATTATTACAAATTTTGCAAAAATGGTGGGTTTAGAAAATGACTATAACCTCTGAGGAATTAATTGTGCATAAGGATAACTACATAAAAACTCAATATAAGGTTTTCACCAAAGTCCTAGACTCTCTTTTAGACTACACCTTGTTTAAAACAGATAATTACATAGAGGACATTGAAAATAATCTTAATATTTTAAATAAGGTTTTTTCTGAAAACAACATGGATGGAATTTCGTATTTATGTCGTGAATGTAATGACATTATTCTCAATCTAAAGCATGCTAAAGATGAGAATAAGTCTTTGATTTATGATGCTTTGCTATGCCTTTCTAAACTAAAAAACACATTCAATGAGCTAATACAACCTAAGATTAATTCAAATGAGATTGAACCATTAAATAACAACGATTGGGAGCAATCAACCTGGGTACAGGAGTATACAAATATGACGTACACCGGTAATATTCTTATTGTTGATGATGATCTACTACTTCTAGCCATATTAGAAAGTATATTCCGTAAAGAAGGATATAGGGTTTTTGTTTCTTCTAAGCCTGCGGAAGTTATCGAAATTATTGAAGAACAAAAAATTGATGTTGTTCTTCTAGATTTGATTATGCCTGAAAAAAATGGTTTTGAAGTATTTAGTGAAATTAAAAGTATTAAGCCTGAAATTTGTGTTATATTTCTGACAGCTAATACAAAATTTGAAGATAAGGTAAAAGCAATAAAAGCGGGGGTAGACGGCTACATCACAAAGCCTTTTCAAGAGGAAGAAGTAATTGCAAATGTTGAAAGTCTACTCAAAAAAGCTAATATACAAAGAACTAGCATTTTTCATGACTCCTTAACTGGGGCTTTCACAAGAAAGTATTTTAAGCAACGATTCAATGAAGAAAGATTAAAAAATATGAAGGACAATACTCCATTGTCTGTGGCATTTTTAGATATAGATTACTTTAAAAAAATTAATGATACTTACGGACACGTATTTGGAGATTATATTTTACAGGCCTTCGCTCAAAAACTTAGAAAGTATATTAGAGATAGCGATGAGCTATATAGATTTGGTGGAGATGAGTTTTTAATTTTATTCACGAATACTACACAGCAGGATTCTTACTCAGTATTAGAAAGAATTCGAACCCATATAGAAGGGCATGTATTTTCTTTAGACGAAATAAATGAGAAAGTATCAATATCCTTTAGTGCTGGTATAAGTATGCTTGATAATCCTAATGAAGATATGGAAAAGTTATTGGATAAAGCAGACAAGGCCCTTTATTTATCTAAAGAGACTGGTAGAGGAAAAACCACAATTAGAGAGAAAATTAATGAGACTATTACAGCTAAAAAGAAGATATTAATTGCTGATGAAATAAATATCATAGGAAATTTAATTAAATCACGTCTCATAGCTTTAGGATATAGTGTAACCTTTGCAAAAAATCAAAATGAGTTAATGGAAAAATTAGATGAACTATCCCCTGATTTAGTCTTACTAGATATATTATTGCCACAGTTCAATGTTGCAGACACATTAAAAAAGATTCTAAACAAAGATAATAACGTTAATTCAAAAGTTATATTAGTATCGTCAAAGCAAAAAGATGCTCAATTATCAAAGTACTTTAAATTAGGTGTCCATGACTATATTCAAAAACCATTCTCACTACAAGAGATTGAGCAAAGAATTAGAAGACAATTACAATAAAAGGCTAATGGGTTCCCCCTTAGCCTTCTTCTACTATAAGCCCAAATCACTCGCAATACTTTCCATTGCCTTTAATGCAATTTCTACAAAAGCATTAAAATCCATCCCTAATTTTTCTATAGATCTCATAGCATCTCTATCTGCACCTGCAGCGAATCTTAATTCCTTCATTCTCTTTGTCACCGATTTCACTTTTACACTGCTAACTTTCTTATCAGGATAAACCAACGCTATTGCTGTTATAAAACCTGTAATTGGGTCCGCTGCAAAAATAGCCTGATCAATTACTGAACTAATTTCAACCCCCGACTCCTTATTATGTGCACAGATTGCACTGTACATCTGATCATTTCCAAGATTCTCACTTTTTAAAATTTCTACTGTTTTTAGCCCATGTAATTGAGGTGCAGTCGTATAGTCTACAATATCCGCATCTAAATCATGTAATAGTCCCGTCATAGCCCATAAGTCTTCTTTATCTGGTTGTAACCTTTTTGCCAATTCTCTCATTACCGATTCAACAGCATAGGAATGTTTTATTAAATGATCACTTTTTAAGTTCTTATGTAATATTTGTAAGGCCTTTTCTCTATTCATATTTTTCTCCCTCTACCTAGAGTAATATCTTTACTTACACAGAAAATACCTCTCTATGAAGAAAGGTATTACTTTAAACTATTTTGCCTGATAAAAACATCTTTTAGGTGAAAATATTTTTTCTTCCTTTTTTAATGTTTTAATTGCTTTATCAACTTCGGTCTTATCTAAACCTGCTTTCTCTGCTATTTCACCTGGTCTTAGTGGTTCTCCAGATTCATTTAAGGCTCTTAATACTAATTCTTCATTGTTCAATTTCATCCAACCTCCAATACTATATTGTTATTAGTTTATTCCCCTATATATCTTTTTTAAACACTGATTGCTACATAATAGTGTTTTTTAATATACATGAGTTATGCAGTTGACTCCATATACTGGGAATTTTGCACAGTAAACCAACCTAACAATAAATTCTTCGGCCAAAATTTATCAATAAGTCTTGCAAATTGCCTAACTTCTGTGTCAAAATGTACTTGTATAGTTTGAAAGCATTGCTGTGCTTTTATAACGATACGGTATGTGGCGTTGAAAAAGTTTCGGACCATTTCGCCGTGGGTGAAGCCTTCTTCAGCGCCTTTATTATTGAGTTCCCATCTTGCATAGACAAGTAAAGTTTCTGCTGTAAAAATGAGCTCAATATGGGCGTAATGATGACTTTCCGACGTTGAGTGGCAAGAATTCAACCCCAGTTCTTGTTTTGCAGTTCTAAAAAAAACCTCAATGCTCCAACGCTTAATATATGCATCTAAAGCTTCTTCAGGATTATCGACCCTATTACTAATCAAAAGGTAAGCCCCACGATATGTAGCCGCAACCTCTTTGTTTTTCTCAAATTCATCCTTCATCATTTCAGTATCTTCTTTGAGTCTTGTAGCTACAACTGCTTTGCAATAGGCGTATAACGATACTTAGTTACTACTTTACCCTGCTTTCCAACTAAACGGTAGGGTAACTTGATATAAATATTAGGTATGGATATAGCACTTACTTTATCTTTAAGACCACTAATAAGAAGTTTGAAAAAAACTTCTTTAATAAGCATTGAAGGCTTTACAGGGATAAAGCGTTCTCGGCCTGTAATATTCTCAATTTCTTTTCGATAAAGTGCTGTATTACGTTTTGCCTTAGTAACCCAATCATATTGATGATCTGTGAGCCAATTAAAAAGTCTTTGCATAAAAACCGGCGGTCCATGGCAACCCATAGTACCCCTGTGTAAATCCGGCGAATATCCATTAGCATTTCTTTTGAAAGATCTATTTTTGTCTGTTTTTCATCGCTATTTTCTACCTTACGCCAAATACGCCAAAACAATGGATATTTAAGTCCGTTCTTTAATACAACAGTTGTAGCAACTATATTCATACACCAGATATTTATTTTAATGGAGCTATCATATAACCAACAAAGGAAAGGGATTTTCTTTCCATGGGCATGAGCCACCTTTGTATCATCAAGTACAATAACATCTCCTTCAGTAAATGCAGTTTCTTCTTCTTGTTGTAGTCTTTGTACTCTTTTAAAACTAAATAAACCCCAATTATAATCAGTTGTAAAAAAGCGGCTAAAGGTATATTGAGCCATTTTAAGATTCCGAAACATCGGTTGTAATAAGCTATCCTTAGTAGCATAATCAGAAATACGTGAGACAGAATTTTTATTAGCAATAAGTCCTACCACATAAGCAAAAGCAATAAGCCAAGTGGGTACACCATTACGTTTTACAATACCCGATTGCGTAAGCAGAAGTGAAAAATCAAATTTATCCCAAATTGCTTTTAAAACTGGCGTTCCGCCCCCATTTCCTTGTTGTAAATTTCTATATTTCGGTTTCCCAAGAGTCATATTTATCACCCATTCATCAAGAGTAATGGCTATTAATACCATTCACTTTGATTATTGGGGCGGGTTTAAAAAGTCAAGTCTTTTTTGCTATTTCAAGACATATAAAACAAAAATATTTTTTAGTATATTATAATATACGATACATCAGTCTTATTTACATTTATTTACACGAACTGCATAACTCATGTAATATAAATATTAATAGAAAAAGTTGCTAAATACAATAGATTTACTAGAGAAAAATATAATTATTTTTACTAAAGACTATATAAAGGTAATTTGGTTCATTTAGGTGTAAATCTTATAAAGAAAATAGTATAGGATCCACCTATACTATTTCTTCACTATTTGTATTCATTTCTTTAACTTTACTTTTACCAATAAATATTCCAGATATAATTGCCGTTAAAGGAACACATAAAACTAATCCGATACTACCAGCAAACGTTCTAATCAGCTCAGTTGCAATAATATCTAAATTAACAATTCTACTATAAGGCTCATTATATGCTGTAAATAATAGAAGTAGAGGTATTGCACTACCCGTATATGCTAGTATCAATGTATTTGCCATAGTGCCCATTATATCCCTACCTACGTTCATTCCTGAAATTATTAGTTCTTTTGTAGTTAGAAATTGATTAACTTTCCTAACTTCATCTATTGCTGATGAAATGGACATTCCTACGTCCATAACTGCACCTAATGCACCCATAATTATCCCAGCAAATAATAATCCACTGTAGTTAAACTTAACAGCTTGGGGTATATACATTAGCATCATGGATTCCTCAGATGACAGTCCAGTCAGCCTAGCTTTTGTTCCAACAACATAAGCAATTAGTCCTGCAACAATTACACTTCCAAGAACTCCAATTATTGCTCCGTAACTTTTCCTATTTATTCCACCAACAATTAAAATCGTAACGACAGTAATAACTATAGAGACTAAAATAGCTAATAATATTGGACTATATCCTGCTAGGATACCAGGTAGTAATACTTTCAATATTAAAAACACAGTAAGCAGTAAAGTCAATACAGTTTTTAAACCTTTAAATCCACCAACTATAACCAGTAATGCAACAAATAATCCGAATACTAGTTTTATATAACTATCTCTTAAATACTCAGAAATATGCACCTCAAGTTGTCCATCATTATTCTCTAAAGTAACTAAAACCTTATTTCCTGGCTCAACCATTATGTCATAACCTACATTTCCTGTAATACCATGAATTGTTTCTATTTG
This sequence comes from Serpentinicella alkaliphila, assembly GCF_018141405.1. Classification (NCBI taxonomy): domain Bacteria; kingdom Bacillati; phylum Bacillota; class Clostridia; order Peptostreptococcales; family Natronincolaceae; genus Serpentinicella; species Serpentinicella alkaliphila. Next base: position 1,489,749 of record NZ_CP058648.1, on the reverse strand, counting down.
CATACCTTTATAATCACCAGATAGAATTTCAAGCTTAACAATTAAACGTTGTTCAAAAAATTCAAGACCTGATTCCTCTTCAAGCTGATTAACCTCTAATATTTTAGCTCTTTCTATTATTGGGTCACCATGTAATGATTCAGTTTCAGCAAAAACACTTAAACCAAATGGACTGCATAATAATATAGCAAGTACAACCAATACAATCTTTTTTAACATAGTATATTTCTTCCTTTCGTTAATACAACAACTAGTATTAGCATTTATACTCTATTATACACTATAAGTATTAGTGAATACAGTGTTTTACATATATTTATAGCTGTTGACATTTGCCAACAGCTATATTACTTAACTATTTTTTTTAATAATTAGTTCACAACATGAGTCGCCTTCACTTAATAGTTGTTTAAATTCTAAGCCTAGATGCTCAAAAGGTTTTATCATACCATAATCTCCACAGCGGGCTAATTTACATAAGTGTGCTACTTCCTCAGGTGATGCCCCAAGTTTTTTCCAACATTCAACTAATGCACAATATCTAAATTTAATTACACTTTCATTTTCCTCTAATTTTACTGGATCCATCTCAAAGGCCTGTCTTGCGTGGCCAGTTAAAAGAGCATTTGCAAAATCTTTTGCAGTATCTGCTTTACCAATAGCTTTCCCTTTCATTTCACCGAACTCAGTTATAGCTTGCTCAGCAATTTTATCAGAATCAGCATTTTCTAATTTTGCATATTTTAGTAATAGATAAAACCATTTTGCTCTATCCTCAATAGCCGCTCTAAATGCATCCGTTAGTTCCTGTTGTGTATATACTTTTTCGCTCATAATTTATTTATCCTCCTTTATTCTGCTCCCAAGTATGCGTTTTTTATAGCTTCGCTCTGTAATAAAGCATAAGCCTCATCTTCTAATACAATTTTCCCAGTTTCTATTACATATCCTCGATGAGCAATATTTAGGGCCATTCTAGCATTTTGCTCGATTAAAAGTATAGTTGTTCCTTGATTATTTATTTCTTTAATCAATTCAAATATTACCTCTACAAGTAGTGGCGCTAACCCTAATGACGGCTCATCCAATAACAGTAGCTTTGGCTTACTCATTAGTGCCCTACCTATGGCTAACATTTGTTGTTCTCCTCCACTCATGGTTCCTGCAGCTTGAGTCCTTCTTTCATATAGTCTTGGAAAAAGTGAGTACATTTTCTCATAGGATTCTTTAATTTCATTTTTTTCTTTTCTTGTATAGGCTCCAAGTTCTAAATTTTCCTCAACAGTCATTTTAGGAAAAATCTGTCTTCCTTCCGGTGACATGCTAAGCCCTAATTTTACAATCTCGTGGGGATTCATATTAGTTATTTCCTTATTGTCAAATATAATCGAGCCTGATTTGGGCTTTATTAGACCACATATTGTTTTAAGTAAGGTTGTTTTACCAGCCCCATTACTTCCAACAAGTGTCACTATTTCCTTTTCTTTTATTTGTAAATTTATCCCTTTTAGGGCTTGAATTCTTCCGTAAAACGCTTCAACATTAGAAACCTTTAGCATACTAGGAGGCCTCCTTTCCCAAATACGCCTCAATAACAGATTTATCTTGGCGCACTTCGGAAGGTAATCCTTCTGAAATTTTTACTCCATGGTCTATAACAGTAATTTTGTCTGAGATTTTCATTACTAACCCCATATCATGCTCTATTAGAATTATTGTTAAACCATCCTTTGTTAAGCCTTTAATATAATGCATTAAATCCACAGTTTCATTTGGATTCATCCCGGCTGCAGGTTCATCTAACATTAGTATTTTAGGCTTAGCTGCTAGAGCCCTAACTATTTCTAGCTTTCTCTGTTCCCCATAGGATAGGTTTTTAGCCAATTCATCATATTTACTCTCTATATTTATAGATTTTAAAAGTTTCATAGCCTCATTTAGGTTATTATTTTCTTCAGTATAAAACTTTTTCGTTCTTAGCAAAGAATTTAGTAATCCGTTTCTATTATGGCTATGCATTCCAACCATAACATTCTCAATTACAGTCATATTTTCAAACAGTCTAATATTTTGAAAGGTTCTAGCTATTCCCAATTTAATTATGTCATTAGGAGATACCCCTACTAAGGATTTTTCTTCAAATATAACTGATCCCGATGTAGGTTTATATATTCCCGTTAGTATATTAAATAGTGTAGTTTTTCCTGCTCCATTTGGGCCAATTATACTGTGTATTTCCCCAGAGTTAATCGATATATTTAAATCTTTTATTGCTCTAAGTCCTCCAAAAGTCATCTGCAAATTATGCACCTTCAGTAACAACAGTATCAACCTCCCTCTTTTTACCCTTTCGACTACCTAAAATACCTTCGGGTCTAACAATCATCATAATCGATAGTATACCCCCATAGATTATCATCCTATATTGGGCTAGGGATCTCATTAATTCTGGGGCAAATACTAATATACTTGCTCCTAGCATAACTCCTTGCATACTACCTAAGCCCCCTAACACAACCATGCTTAGTATTTGAATTGACTCACCAAAAGTAAAGCTCTGAGGGTCAATATATGTTACGTAGTGGGCATAGAAACTCCCAGCTATTCCAGCGTAGAAAGCTGAAATAGTAAATGCCATAATTTTATATCTTAAAACGTTTATTCCCATAGACTGAGCTGCTAAATCATCCTCTTTAATAGCCCTAAATGCACGACCTAATCTTGAGTCAATAATTCGGTTCATGCTTATATAAGTCACAACCACTATTATTAGTATTAAATAGTAATAATCTGAACTACTATTTATCTGGTAGTTTAAAATTTTCGGTCTAGGGATTCCGGTTATACCCATAGGCCCTCTAGTTAAACTCATCCAGTTAAGTAGTATTATTCTTACTATTTCTGAAAATCCTAAAGTAACTATAGCAAGGTATGCTCCCTGAAGTTTTAGGGTAGCAGCCCCAAGTATACTTGCTATAATTGCAGTAAATATACCTCCTAATAAAGCAGTTATTAAAAACCCAAAACCTAATCTTATACTTAAAAGTGCGGATGTATATGCTCCTATACCATAAAATGCTGCATGACCTAAAGAAAGCTGTCCTGTGATTCCAGTAATAAGGTTTAGACTCATAGCTAAAACCATATAAATACCTGCCATAATTAACATCCGTATAGTGAAGGGAGTCAAAAATAAAGGTAATAACAATAAACCAGAGATAATCAGGCTATAAATTACTATATATTTTTTTGATATTTTGTTTTTTATAGTTCCGTTTATGGTTTTTATCATTTTTATCACCTATACCTTCTTTTGAACTTCCTTACCTAATAACCCTGTCGGTTTTATTAGTAGCACTGCAATTAATATTCCAAATGCGATTGCATCTCTATAACCTGAGTGAATATAACCTGCAGCTATGGTTTCAGATACTCCAATCAACAGTCCCCCTAGAACAGCTCCTGGAAGTATACCAATACCTCCAAGAACTGCAGCAGAGAAAGCCTTTAGTCCAGCCATAAATCCCATCATTGGGTCTACAGACTGATAGTACATTCCTACCATTACCCCAGCAACCGTTGCCAGAGTTGCACCTAAGAAGAATGTAAACGAAATAACAAAATCTACGTTTATTCCCATTAATTTAGCCACATGAATATTTTGAGCTGTAGCTCTCATGGCTTTACCTATTTTTGTTTTCTTTATTAAGAAAGTCAATCCTATCATTAAAATTAAAGATGTAGCTAGAATTATTACTTGAAGATGAGAGATTCTAAAGCTCTCAAACTGAATATGCTTTGTAGCAATAACCCTAGGAAAGTTTTTGGTCTCGGAACCCCAAAGTACCATAACTAAGTTTTGGATAAATATTGATACTCCAATTGTACTTATAAGGGCTGTTACTTTAGGAGCATTTCGCTTCCTTAAAGGTAGCAATGCAATACGATCAATAGCGATACCCAGTATGCCTGTTAACACAATACTTATTCCAAAGGCTAAGAAGAAATTAAGACCAAGTACTGTCATTAACATTAGACATATAAACGCACCAAACATATATACTGTTCCATGTGAAAAGTTTACCAGCTCTAAAATTCCAAATACCATTGTGTATCCTATTGCTGTTAATGCATAGGTGCTTCCTAAAGTAATGCCATTAATCATTTGCTGAATAAACATTGTTTCTCACCTTCTATTTAAATAATTTAAATTTACCGTCTTGAATTTGTAAAATTCTCATTGTTTTAATAACATCTCTATTTTCATTAAATGTTGTATTTCCAGTAACACCTTCATAATTTGCAATTTTAGCTAACTCATCTCTTATTGCTGCTCTATCTTCTCCAGCAATTTCAATAGCCTTTGCCAACATTCCTAATGTATCATAAGCAACTGCTGCGAATTGATCAGGGTCTTGACCATATGCCTCTTTAAAGTTATTTAAGAAATTATTTACAAGCTCATCACTATCTGATGGGAAGAAGTTTGTTGTTAAAAATAAGCCTTCAACTGTATCACCAGCTAGTTTAATTAACTCCTCATTGTATAATGCACTTAATCCCGCTAATGGATAGTCATAACCTAATTGTTGAAGCTGTTGGGCAATCATTCCAGTTTCAGAGTAGAATGCTGCTACAAAGATTACATCTGGTTTTACCCCATTTATTTTAGTTAAAATTGAAGTAAAATCTTGCGTTTGACCACCAATAAATGACTCTTCTGCTATGATTGTTCCGCCTATATCATTAACTGCATTAATAAAGTTATCTTTAGCTGTTATTCCCCAGTCATTATTTATATATATAACAGCAATTTTTTCTTTACCCATTTCATTTACAACCATATTAGCCGCCATCGGCGCTTCAATTGCTTGAGTATTTATGTTTCTAAACATATAATTTCCTTGTTTTGTGAAATCGCTATGGGAAGATGTTGGTGAAAACTGAACTAAACCACCAGCCTCATATACTGAAGCTGCAGCTAATGAAGCAGAGCTTGAAAAGTTTCCAATTACACCTAGTATATTTTTATCATCAACAAGTCTTTGTGCAATATTTGCAGCTTCTTTTGCATCGTTTTTATCATCATAAAATGCTAATTTTAAAGTTTTTCCATTAATTCCGCCAGCTTCGTTAATTTCTCTAGCCTTTAATTCAGTTGCCATTTTGAAAGCATTTCCATATTGTGCATAATCACCAGTTAAAGGTGCTGCAACAGCTACTACAACTTCACTACTACTTTGAACAGACGTATTTGTATTTCCGCATCCTGTAACAAACAACCCTAGTGCCAATAGTAGAGACAATAATATAGTTATTTTTTTGTTCATTTTAAATTCCCCCATTTGATATAGTTTAATTCCTAGTAAACTTATAAGTTAACTATTTATTATTTTTAATTATATTAACACTTCTCTCAATAATAAGTCAATTATTTTTATAATTTTTTTCTGAAATTAATTTACATAAATTTATATGGAACTATATATTAAGTTAGTCGTCATAAATAATGATCGGAAAACATTATGAAGGGGGAATTCTAAAAAACAACTTATAAATTTTGAACAGAAAACTTTAATTATAACTATGGAAAAAGAAAGGGTTGATTATAATGTTTAAAAAATCAAAATCGTATTTAGTAGCAATTATTGCTATATTAACAGTTATTTCTTTACAAAGCTTTGCCTTCGCTGGAGAAAGTCAATTAGTAGAATTAAAAAACGAACCAATTGGACATGATATTTCAATTAATGATGATGAAATGAAAATAGTTTCTTTCGATGGGAATGAAGAGGAAGTAGCCGTAGGAAATGACATCGAAATAGGTGAGGATCAAGTAAAAATCGTTTCAATTACTCTAGACTCTGAGGAAGCGGTTGTAGGTGAAGATATAGAGTTGGAAGAAGGGGATTTAAAAATCGTATCAATGCCCCTAGAAAATACTAGTACTAGTAAATCCTATACTAAATATATTTTCATTGGCGGTCTTTTGTTATCAGCGTCTTTGTTTACATTAGTATTTAGAAAAAAACAACTTAATTAAAAATAAAAGAACTATCAGTTTAACCGCTGATGGTTCTTTTTCTAGGTATTAATATTTTTACTAATGTGCCCTTTTCTTTCTCGCTTATAATTGATACATCTCCACCATGGGCTTCGACTAAGGTCTTAACTATAGAAAGACCAATCCCGGATCCTCCTGTTTTTCTATTTCTAGATACATCACTTCTATATAGTCGCTCAAATACATAAGGTAAATCTTCAGAATCAATGCCTATACCCGTATCCTTAATTTCTATAACTGCATAATCCTTTTGTTCTGTTAAACTTACATTAACTCGTCCTAGGGCGGGAGTATACTTTAAAGCATTGGTTAGTACATTTATTAATATTTGTTTTACCTTATCTTTATCTGCCTCTATATATATTTCTTCTTCTATTTTTTTATTTAGTTGTACTTTTTTTTCATCAAATTGAAGTTCTATTCCCTCAAGTATTTCCTTAATATCAGTTGATAGATTGTATTTTTGAATATCTAGTTTTAACTCATGACTATCAATATGATTTAAATGTTTTAGTTCCTCAACTAATTTTATTAACCTACCTACTTCATTTTTACAAATATTTAATTTTTCTTCAGTAGGTTCCCAAATACCATCTATTATAGCCTCTATATGACTTTGTAATATAGTAAGTGGAGTTCTTAGCTCATGAGAAATATCCGAAGTTAATCTTTTTCTTAACTTGTTTTGATCATTTAATGACTCAGATAAATGATTAATTGAGTAGGACAATTGTTGTAGCTCTAATGTATCCCCCACATCATTAACTCGAGTATCTAATTTACCTAATCTAATATTATTCGCTGCTTCTGTCATTTCCACTATAGGTCTAGTAAACTTTTTTGATATATATATGCCTATAGCAAATGCTACTAGTATGGATAGTAGCGCTGAATAGATAATTGATTTTATAATTCCTCTTGTGAATGTTATATCCCGTTCATAAACTGTAAATGCACCTATATGCCCTAGCTTAAGAGTACCAATTTTCTCTCCATATACATATAAGCTATATTCGTGTACCATATATTCTTCCCCTCTTAAACTCTCATCAGTCATATGATCATGTTTATTCCACATGTCATTCCATATATTTATCCATCTATTTCTACCTATTCTATGCATTCTCTCGTGTTGATTTCTAAGCATATGACTACTCATTTCTTCTATGAAAATAACATTCCTCTCGGTGTCTAGAATAGTCATATCAAAATCTCCTATATATGGAGAAAAATCAATGTTTTCAATTGTATTTTTTGTCCAACCATTATTTGATCGATATGATTGTTCAATCATAATAATTAAATGTTGTACCCTATGTCCTTGCTCATTAGCCATGTATTCGTCATATTCTTTAAAAACAGACATGTTAGTGAGTGTACTCACTAAAAATATATTGATTAGAGCACCACCTATAATAAATAAAATTAGCTTAGTTCTTAATTTTAATAGCATACTAATCCCCCATAAATTTGTATCCAGCGCCATAAACAGTAATAATATATTTATTATTTTTTTCTATCTTCTGTCGTAAGTTTTTTATATGGGTATCTATAGTTCTGTCATAGCCTTCATAATCATATCCTAGTATTTTTATAACTAATTCCTCACGAGAAAATACTTTGCCTGCATTACTAGCCAAGAGATTTAATAGTTTAAATTCTGTCATTGTTAATTCTACTAATTTTTGATTTACTAACACTTCCATATTATCTAAGTAAATTTTTAAATCTGTATCATTAAATTCCAATATGCTTGATTTTATTGTTCTATCATCATTTCTTCTTAGTACAGCCTTTATTCTAGCTACTAATTCCTTTGGACTAAATGGTTTTGTTATATAATCATCAGCACCTATGTTTAGTCCATATATTTTATCCTCTTCCTCTACCTTTGCAGTTAACATTAGTATTGGTACTTGGGATTTCTTTCTAATACTTTTACAAACTTCCTCACCGGATAAGTCAGGCAACATTAAATCCAATATAACGCAGCTTATAGTGAGTTCATCTAATATTTTTATTGCTTCCTTACCGCTTTTTGTTTCAATTACTCCATATCCTTCTTTTATCAAATAAGCCTTTATTACTTCAACAATACTATCCTCATCTTCTACAACTAAAATATTCAATTTATTTTCTTGCATAGATCCACCCCATTTCATTCATTATTCAATACAACAATGTCCAGCATACTTTATACTGGACATTTTATACTAAATATTATATTTTATCTACATCTATTTCCAATCTTAAATCCTGAAAACATTCTATTACTCATTCTTTTCATATTTCCTGATGAATAGCCATTTTCATTCATAATTTTTTGCATGTTGGTATAGTCTTCCCAAGTCATATTTTTCATCAACTCTCTCATACCATCCCTATCTTTATTTTCCATAAGAACGGCCATTTCCTCAAATCCATTATCTCTCATTGTACTAATCATATTTTCATTTTCATAACAGTATTGTCCATATCTATTCCTGTACTCCACATTTTCCTGTCCTTGAACAACAGTTACTAATCCTAAGGTTAACACAATAGAAAGTATTATAAATATATACTTTTTCTTCATTAATATCTCCTCCTTTAAACTTTTAATATTATATCTTAATTATAAAGTTTAATTTTGAAGGAATTATGAAGTTCATATAGTTTTTTTACAATAATATATGAATGCAGGTGGAATGTTTATCATTTGAAATCTTAAATTTACATATGGAAATAAGTCTTTAAATGATTTCAAATAATATGTAGAATATTGAAAGGTTCTAAACTCCCCATTATTTTCCAATATATCAAAAGTATGATGCATTATTCTATATGCCATATCCTTAGGAAGCACTGTAAACGGAAGTCCTGAAACTACATAATCTATTCTCTCTCCGCCAAGTCTTTTTAAATACCCTTTAACAAATTCTGCACTATCATTTATGATCCAAACATTATTTTCTTTATCTTCATATGCTTTCAAATTTTCATAAAGAGATTTATTCAATTCAAAACTTAGGAATAGTGTCTCTTTCTTTTTTCTCTTAATTATTTCTTTGGTAAATCTACCTGTTCCAGCACCATATTCAACTATGCACTTAGCCTTATTAAAATCAATACCTTTAAGCATACTCGAACATAAAAACCTTGAACTAGGAGCTATAGATCCTATTATATTTGGCTGATTTATAAAATTTTTAATAAATAATTTATATTCCTTATTCATATTTATTCCCCCAATATTATTTCATATTGAAAAGTCTTAACGATTATATTCTTTTTATACATAAAAAAGTAGAGAACCTAGAATTAATCCTCTACTTTTAATATATATAATCAGGGGAGAAAATATATATTTTTGTTTTATGTCTACAATGTTTGACTATTGGCATCCTCTTTTGAACAACAACTACCATTTCTATTTCCTTTAAATAAATATGCTAGCAGACCTAAATGCATCAATGGACAAATAAGTGCTATTCCAATAGAGGCAAATCTACCCACCCCGCCTACTTGAAAACCTAAAAATGGAAGTACAAACACAATTCCTAAAGGAATTAAACAACACGCTAACATTAATAAACCATGTTTTTTATGCACCTATAATCATCCTCATTTCTTTTACTTATTAGCTTGGTTTAATTATAAATATAAAATATGAAGAGAATATGAAGTTGTTTTCATTATAGAAAATTTTTATTTACATATACTACTATTTACTTAGAACATCTGTTCTGTTATTCTGATATTCGAGGTGATATTTTTATGTATAAACCTATATTTCATATTGATGTAAATTCAGCGTACCTTTCCTGGGAGGCTGCCTACCAACTTGAAAACGGTAGTTCAATAGATTTAAGAACCATTCCTTCAGTAATAGGTGGAAATGAAAAAAGCCGCCATGGTATTGTTTTAGCTAAATCTATTCCAGCAAAAAAATATAATATTCAAACTGGAGAAACTCTATTTTCTGCTAGAAGTAAATGTCCTAATTTAGTAGTAATACCCCCTAGGTATAACTTATATATGAAGTGCAGTAAAGCTATGGTGGATCTATTAACAGCCTATTCCCCTACCATTCAAAGATATTCAATCGATGAGGTTTTTATAGATTGCTCTGGTGCATTGATCAATAATACTCCTATAAATCTTGCCCTCGAAATAAAGGATAGAATAAAAGAAGAGCTAGGTTTTACAGTTAATATTGGTATAAGTACGAATAAATTATTAGCAAAAATGGCATCAGAGTTTGAAAAACCAGATAAAGTACACACTTTATTTCCAGATGAAATTCCAACTAAAATGTGGCCATTGCCTATTAAAGATCTATTTATGGTAGGCTCTTCAACGAAGCGTAAACTTCAATCAAAGGGTATTATGACTATCGGTGAATTAGCAAGATGTGATTCTAGTTATGTTTATAGTTGGCTCAAAAGTCACGGGACACTTATTTGGAATTATGCTAATGGTATAGAAAATTCACCGGTTAGAAATGAACAACTACCTATGAAAGGTTTAGGTAATTCCACTACATTACCCTTTGATATAACAGATGCCCGAACAGCCCATATAGTTCTACTTTCTTTAATTGAAACTGTATCCATTAGGTTGAGAGTTGCTAATAAATGTGCCCAGGTTATTTCTATCTCATTAAAAAATAATGAGTTTATTAGTTATTCTCATCAAAGAAAACTACACACTCCTACGGACTCTACTAATATATTTTATGAACAAGCAAAGACCCTTTTTAATGAATGTTGGAAGGGTGAACCTCTACGCCATTTAGGTGTACATTATTCTCATCTTTGCTCTAATGATTTTTTTCAACTTTCCATGTTTCAAAAGCAAGCTGAAAACCAAAGAATGCTCGATAAAACTATTGATAATCTTCGTATTAAATATGGTAATAAGTCAATAATCAGATCATGTTTTTTAGAATCTGGTCTAAATCCATTAATGGGAGGGGTTTTAGATGAAGAGGATTATCCTATGATGTCAAGTCTCCTATAACAATTGAAATTAAAAAAGGGCATATTTTAGTGCCCCTTATTTCTAAATTTTGAACTTTTGTATTTTAATTTGCATTTCTTCAGCAAGAGTCGCTAATGCTTCACTTGCATTTGATATTTCATCAATGGATGCAGTCTGTTCTTCTACAGCTGCCGAGGCCTCTTCTGTTGATGCAGCGTTTTCTTGAGCGACAGCTACTAAACTTTCAATAATTGCAGAAAGCTCATTTTTTGTTTTATTCATAGTTTCTACAGATCCGACGGATTTATTTACTATCCCACCAACTATTTCAATTTGTTCAGATATTCCATCAAATTTCTGACTCGTAATCTCAACACTATTAACCTGTTCACTAATAATACTAAGTACATTTTCCATAACCGTAACTGATTTTTTAGAATTATCCTGTAGCTTAATAAGCATTTGGTCAATATCTTTTACGGATTTAGTTGATTGTTCTGCAAGTTTACGAATCTCATCTGCTACTACTGCAAAGCCTCTACCTGCTTCCCCAGCTCTAGCGGCCTCAATAGCTGCATTTAGAGCTAACAAGTTTGTCTGTCCAGCTATATTTTCAATTATTTTACTTGCCTCACCGATTTTCTCTGCACTTTGATTAGTATCTTTAGTACTTTCATAAATAGACTCAATTGCACTATTACTATTATTTGTTTTATTAGTTAAATTCTTTATAACATATAAACCATCCTCTTTAAGCTTAGTCAACTTAGTTAAAGCATTATTTATATACTCCATATCCTTTAAATCTTCCTCAATAATTTTACTTAAGCTTACGGTTTTAATAACACCCTCTTCTGTATCTCTAGCTTGTCCCATTGCTCCACCAGCTATCTCCTCTATCGTTTTAGCTATTTCATTGGATGCAACTGCTGTTTGTTGACTAGTAGCAGTTAACTGTTGAGAAGAAGCTGCTACCATTTGAGATGTATTAGCCATGTCCTCAACAAAATTTCTTAAGTTGGCAATTAATGATTGAAACGCATTTGATAATTTACCTGTCTCATCTTTTCTTTCCCTTAATTCGACTGGTATTTCACCTGTAAAATCTAGGCTTCCTAAGATCTCGGCGTGATTTGTTAACTTAGTTAAGGGCACAGCGATGGAGTGACCTATAAAAAATGCAATTATTATACTTAAAAATATAATTACAGCAGTAGTAGTTAAAATGTTATTTCTTACTTTTGAGGCAAAACCCATAACTTCATTTACAGTAGCTCTTACGGCTATATACCAATTTGTACCATCAATTTTACTAAATCCGGAGTAAATGGTTTCTCCATTAAACTCATAAATATGTACCCCTTCATTTTCATCAAAAACTCTTAATAATGAGGCTGCTAAAGCAGTTAAACTTTTGTCATCCTGCGACAACTCAATTGGGTTAAATTCATTCATCACTAAGTCCTTATTTGGATGTGCCATAAAAATACCTTGATTATTAAAGATATACGAATATCCATTAACTCCATATGTTAAATCTGATACCATGTCGCTTAATACACTAGCATCAGATCTACCTATTAATACACCTGCTACTTCATTTTCTGAAAAAATTGGAACAGCTGTCATCATAACAGGTGAATTTGTTACTCTACTAATAATTACATCAGAAATGTTTGATTCTCCATTAAATGCTCTTTGTATATAACCTCTATCACCTAAATTAGTAATTGTCCCATCATAATATCTAGCAGTCCCATCGGGAGAGACTATTGCAAGTGATTGAAAGTCATGTCTTAAGCTACCGTTTTGTAAAAACTCTCTCTGTGTATCCCAATCCATACTTCTAATCACATCTAGCTTGGAAACGACCTCCAATATTGATTTCTGTTGACTCAACCTACTCTCGACTATTTTCGCCCTATCATTTGCCAATAATTGTAGCGTGTTTTCTAACTCCTCCGTAACAGCGTCTTTGGCAGTATCAAACGATATGTATCCAAAAGTACTAGAGACTGCTAAAAGAATGATAGAAAAATAAATAATGATTTTTGTTTTAATACTTGTCATAACATGCCCTCCTCTATTTGTCACTATTAGTTCTGTGTAGGACTAAAGTCACAATAGAAATATACCCGTGAAAAATTATACTCAAACAAATTAATTTTATTTCCAAAACTAAGTAAAAAAAGCCCTATTTTATAAGGCTTTCTTCAATCAATTTATTTTTTTCTTTTCTGTTCATCTGCTTAATTTCATATTCTCTTTTCATTGCATGTTTTTTTTCATTAAATACCTCATAATATACTAATTCTACAGGCAATCGGGCCCTAGTATATTTAGATGCAACACCATTGTTATGCATAACTACCCTTTTATCTAAGTCATTAGTCCATCCAGTATAATAAGTATTATCTCTACATTTTAAAATATATGTATAGTTCATAATATTAATTCAATGTCTACCATTTATTATAATGTACTCTATCTTCCATGTATCTATCTATTGGTTCCTTTTCTTCATCTGCATACCCAATGGAAACAACCGATAGAGGTAAAACCCCTTCAGGTAAGTTTAATAAACGCGATAAACCAATGATTCTATCCTCTCTAGGGTATATACCTAACCAAACCCCACCTAAACCTAGCTCAGTAATTGCAATTAAAAGATTTTCTGTTGCAGCGGAACAGTCCTGCACGCAATACTCTGGGTATTTTATATTCTCGGTGATTCCACAAATAGCTATAGCTAGAGGTGCTTCTTTTAACATTTGTGAGTATTGATGAAACTTTGGTATCTCATTTAATATATTCCTATCATTTATTACTACAAAATGCCATGGTTTTTGATTTCCAGCGGAAGGTGCGCTCATTGCCCCCTTAAGCAATAGCTTTACAGTTTCTTCATCAATAGGTTTATTTTTAAACTTCCTAATACTCCTTCTTTTGAATAAAATGCTCATTACAAATACCTCCTTTTACAATTTTATATAACTTAATTATATTATAACTAATAAAAGAGTCAAATTTTTGACTGTTTTATTAGTTATTCTGGCATATACATCCCATGACTGCTTATGTAATTAAAGATATCCTCACCATGCTTCTGTTCTTCTTTTTGTATATGGTTAAGAACTTGTCTTATATTTGTATTTGCAAATTCAAATAATGCTGTATCATATGCACCAGAAACATATTTTTCAGTCATAAGTAAATCATTACATAATATTTCATCACTAACATTTCTTAAGTTACTTGATAAATTATTTTGATTTGTGTTAGATTGCATATTCTGTTGTTGATTTTGACTTTGCATACCCTGTTGATTATTTTGATTCTGACTATTCTGTTGATTTTGTTGTTAAATTTTGCATACTAGGTATTTGACCATTTAAAATTTGATTTATTGTGTCTAAGTGCTCTTGCTCTTGTTGTGCATGACTTAAAAAGATTTGCTTAAGCTGAGGATCTTGCGCTTGATTTGCATAATTATTATATTTAATAATACACATCTCCTCGTGCTTTTTTTGATCCTTTAATAATAATGTTTCTTTTTTGGATAAACTAATATTTGCCATATGTACACCACCTAAGAATATTTTTGCTATGGAAATTTATTTTATACTGTTAAATAACATACTACAAATAAATTTTCTGAAGAAACTAAATACATAAAAAATTTTATTTGAAAGGATTAGTGTTATGCATATACCATCATATATAAATTTACTTAAAACCGGAGAACTTGAAAGGAGAGTTAAGATTTTAAACAATATGCTTAAAGACTGTATATTGTGCCCTCACAACTGTCACGTAAACCGTCTAAAAGATGAAAAAGGTTATTGTAGAGCTTTAAAAAACGCCTATACTTCAGGTGCCGAAAGGCATTTTGGAGAGGAACCAGAGTTGGTTGGAAAAAATGGATCTGGGACTATATTTTTTTCATACTGTAATTTAAGATGTGTCTTTTGCCAAAACTATGAAATTAGTCATTGCGGCATAGGTCAAGAAGCCACTCCATATGAACTGGCACTTAGTATGCTCCAACTACAAAAACAGGGTTGTCATAATATAAACCTAGTATCCCCTAATCATATAATTCCACAAATTGTTGAAGCAATTTTTATTGCTGCTCAAAATGGCTTATGTATTCCAATTATATACAACACAAATGGGTATGACTCAGTAGACTCAATTAAGCTTCTAAGCAATATTATTGATATCTATATGCCCGATATAAAATTTTCAAATAATAAATTAGGTGAAAAATATTTGAAAGTAAAGGAGTACTATACTATTACTAAAGAAGCGATTAAAGAAATGTATAGACAAGTAGGAAATCTAAAAACTTATAACAATATAGCCTACAGAGGGCTAATCATTAGGCATTTAGTTATGCCTAACCATATAGATAATACTAAAGAAATTATGCAGTTTGTAGCTCAAGAATTATCACCAGATGTTTATGTTAATCTTATGTCTCAATATTACCCAGTATATAGAGCAAAGGATTATCCTATGATTGACGAACGACTTACTCAGAGTCAGTTTAGACTTGCAAAGGAATCAGCTAAGGAAGTTGGTCTAATAAATTTACATTAACACATTTTTATTTTGAACAGGGACTATTTATATTTCATATCTCCTTTAATTTGTAATTAAATTTCTTTGTAGAGTACCAAAAATAATATAATATCACTTAACTATTTGAATTTATGTTTATAAAAGTTAATTATTAATTTTACATATTTAAATATAATAAGTGAAAAAAGAAACTGTTTTTTAAAGTTTTCTTTTTTATTTAACATTTAAGTTCTTCAAGTCTTTTTTGTAATTCATTTATTTGTTTGTTTATAGAGTTAATTTCTTTCATTTTTTCTTCCTTTACCTCTTTTATATAAATATCAGTGTCGCTAATAGCAGCAAGTAGGTCTTCTAATACGGCTATCCAACTTCCAAGTAGGCCAACTTTTTCTGGACTGGCAGTTTTAGAAATAAAACCCCTATTAAAAAAACAAAAAAGGCTATTTCTCGACTACTAGGTGTTTTGCACATATGAATTCCCCCTTTTAATACTATTTTATGATGAAAATAATATTTATGTAGTGATTATTTGTAAATATATATATTGTTTCCTTAAATTTACAAAATAGACATGGACGATTAAACGTATATAACATA
This sequence comes from Serpentinicella alkaliphila, assembly GCF_018141405.1. Taxonomy (NCBI): domain Bacteria; kingdom Bacillati; phylum Bacillota; class Clostridia; order Peptostreptococcales; family Natronincolaceae; genus Serpentinicella; species Serpentinicella alkaliphila. The sequence continues at coordinate 1,473,542 of NZ_CP058648.1, read as the reverse complement.
GCATTTTTTATCAAACTATTATTAAATTTAATAAGCATAATAAAAAAATATATCAAGAGGTGATTCAATTGAGAAAAAGTAAACTATTGGTTCTATTACTTATCGCATTTTTAGTTACTTTCGCTGGAATAGGGTGTAGACCACAAGAAACTCCTCCACCAGCAGTAGAAACCCCTACTCCAGATGAAGAGGAAACACCAGATGAAGGGGAAACACCAGATGAAGGGGAAACACCAGATGAAGGAGCAGCTTTTGAAGACGGTACTTATACAGGTGAAAGTGAACCTGACCAAAGGGGTTGGAAAGCTGTAGTTGAAATTACAGTTGCAGATGGCCGTATTACAGAAGTTACTTATGATGAATTAAATGAAGAAGGTAATAGAAAATCTGAACAAGAAGAATACAATCAAAATTGGAAAGCTCAAGCTGGAATAAATTCTGAAGAAGCATTCCCTGGCTATCAAGATGCACTTATTGAAACACAAGACATCGATGAGGTTGATGTTATAACTGGTGCAACTTCAACATTTGGAAAATTTGTTAAAGCAGTTGAAGATGCCTTTGAAAGAGGTCCTGGAGAAGCTGGTACAAACTAAAAATAAGACTTAAGTAGAAATACAATGTGAAAGCCCCTAGTAGGGCTTTTACATTGATTTTTTTTATTTAGTAACATATACTACTTATAAATGTATCTATAAATATAAAGGGGTTATAATTATGTTCAATTTATATAATGTAAAATTAAGTACAATTCTTTCAATTGCTGAATTACATATCCCTAAGGGCAAAATAACATGCATTGTTGGTGAAAGCGGTAGTGGTAAGTCTACGCTTATAAAACTTTTAAATAAAATGCTTAGCCCTGATGAGGGGGAAATTCTATATAACAGTACATCCTTAAGGGATATTAACTCTATTCATTTACGTAGGGAAGTTGTAATGTTGTCCCAATCCCCTGCTATATTTCCAGGTACAATTAAGGATAATCTCTTGTCAGGATTAATTTTATCCGAAAAAAAAATAGTTGATGATTCAAAATTAGTGGATTTGCTAGGAATTATAAAATTAAATAAATCACTTATTGATAACGCACAAAACTTATCTGGTGGAGAAAAGCAAAGATTAGCTCTGGGGCGAGTTCTAATAATGGATCCTGAGGTATATTTATTAGATGAACCATCCTCAGCTTTAGACGAAGAAACTGAAGAAATAATTATAAAAAGACTTGTTGAACATACAAGAAACAATAACAAAACATTAATAATGGTTACCCACTCAAAAAGGGTTGCTGAGTTATTCTCAGATATTATTATTGAAATAAAAGATGGAAAAATTTTAAGTTGGAGGGAATTGTAAGTATGGATAATGTTATTGAATTACAAATGTTTCAGGTTTTATCTGCTTACATATTTATAGCACTACTTTTAGCAATAGTACGGGTTCGAGGAATTAAAAGAGAAAATGAAATTGTAATATCTACAGTTAGAATGACCCTTCAACTAATTCTAACAGGATACATTTTAGTCTATTTATTTGAAAACCCCCATTTTTTATTCACTTTATTCGTAATACTATTAATGGAGATTTTTTCAATTATAAATATTTTCAAACGAGTTAAAGCACCTTTATCAATAGAAATAAAAAAGGTTATTGCCCTTTCTATGATAATAGGTACCTTAAGCAGTTTATTTTATTTCATTCTAGTTGTAATACGAGTAACCCCATGGTACGAGCCAAGATATTTTATTCCTATAGCAGGTATGATAATTGGTAACTCTATGACAGGTATTGCCTTAGGGACAAATACTCTTATAGACAATATTATTAGTCAAAAAAATATTGTTGAAAATGCACTAATGCTTGGAGCAACGCCAAAGGCTGCAACAAAACAAATTGTAAATTCAGCCTTCGATGCAGCCATTTTACCAACTATAAATTCAATGGTAGGTATGGGAATAGTATTTCTACCAGGTATGATGACAGGTCAAATTTTATCTGGTGTATCTCCATTAACTGCTATAGAGTACCAAATAGCAATTATGCTAGGTATTCTAGGTAGTGTTGCCCTGTCAGTTATTTTATTCGTTCAATTAGGTTATAGAACTTTCTTCAATGATGACCAACAACTTATTATAAAGTAAAGACTTATTTAAACTCGTTTTAATCAACTAATGTCTATAAAATCAACTGAGTTGCCACACCAATCTATAAACTTAATAAAATCATTCTATTTCATAGTTATACTAACAGTATTTACATTTGGATGAAAAGTCATTTTGGGCGATGTAGTTAAGTCTTTATCAACCAATACTATAACCTCTTTTAATTTATCATTTACTAATCCTAGTGGCGAAACGGCTCCAGGCTGTACTAAATACTGCTTTAGCCTTTCTTCTGATGCAAAACTTAACCTTGTACTACCTATTGTTTTTGCAATTTCTTTTAAATTAATAATTTTATGACCCTTAACCAAAATTAGATAGTGTTTATCTCCTTTTGAATTTCTCAAAAATATATTTTTACAATGTATTTCTTCGAAACTCTCAATAATTGAATCTAATTCCTTCATTGTTGAAACAGGAGGATGACTATACCGTTCATAGTCAATTGATAACTTTTTTAGTATTCCATATATTTGCAACTCTTGTTCAAACATATTTTTTCTCCAATAATATTATTAATTTATTTATATTCAGTAAGTTAAACTATATAATCTACTACCGCTCTCTCTGAGACAATTGTCTTAGCTAACTCCACAACCTTCATATGTTGAGGGTGAATTTTATATGCCTCTAAACCTGATTTGTCCTCAAATTCCGAAAACAACACAATATCATAGGCTGAATCAGAATCATTTATATTTATTCCCACTTCTAAGGTTTTTATCTCCGTAATAATACCAACTAGGCCTTCTAATGCATCTTTCATTTTTATCGCACTCTCAAATTTCGAAAGCCCATGTACATTATCTTTTATTCTCCACATAATAATATGTTTTAACAAAATACTCACTCCATTCTTTCTTAAAGTGTCTACTTTTTTAAAATCTCGGTAGCTACTTTTTTTGTTTATTTCTACTTTTTCTTTGACAATAAGGTGGGTGTTTCATGAATTTCCTATGATGCTCGAGACATAATACACATTGGCCATGCCTTTCACACTCAGTTTTAAAACAGTTGCACTTTTCTTGTCCGTTTTGTAACAATGAATCCTCCTAAACTGATTACTACTTTCTAGTTTTCCCAGATATATGATCAATATCTATCTTAAAAACTGTTGTTTTATTGATATCGCTATTCATATACGCTGTTCCTTTTTCAATAAAATCTGGAGAGTACTTCTCTACTAAAGCTAATAACCCCTTACGCTTTTCATCATCTAAGGAAATTTGTGCTTTACCAAAAACAATAACGCTTTCAAAGTTTGTAGTAAATTTTTCTGGAATAACTCTCGTGTCACCAACTACACAGAAAGAGACTTTATTGTTGCCTTTAATATTGTCTAGTTTTTGCCCCTCATTGGCACAGTGAAAATATATGGCCCCATCTACATATGCATAGCTTAGTGGCACTCCATAAGCATATTGATCTTGTCCTATAATTGAAAGTACTCCATATTCCCCTTTAATTAATAACTCCATTGCCTCTGAATCAGTCATCTTTCTATCTTGTCTTCTCATTTCTCTAAACATAATAAACACTCCTTGAATTTAACTTTAATAAGATTATAGCATAGTAAAAAAAAAGACCCAATATTGGGTCGTAAAAAGAGAGATATTTCACTGATATGAAATTATATATAATTATGATTTATCATCAACTGATAAACCAATAATATAACTAAAAACCAAATCATAATTTAGGGGGTCATTTACTTTGATAGTTTTAAAATCTTTATTAAGCGTTTCAATTAGGTTTTTTACTATCTTTACTACTTCTAATTCGTCCTGTTCAATAGCTCTTACTAGTTTACTTTCATCGAACTTGAGTTCGTATCCTTCTAAATTAACTATTCCAATAGACTTAATTATTTCAGCTTGTGTTTCTAAAGTATTCCCAATTCTATTTAAGTGCTTGGTTCCGACAAATCTATCAAATGACTTCAAGGAGTTAATAGCTAAATTATATGACTTAACTAATTCTATTAAATTATTTAAAAGATTATCACCATAATCAAAATTTATAATTTTTCTTTCTAACTCTCTTTGGTTATAATAAAACTTCTTGTATTCTTCTTTAAAGTTTTTTAAACTTTCATAAAAAGCATCTGAATAGAAAAGGTAGTTTCCAGAGGAATAGGCTGTTTGATTACTTGTATTAGATACTTGTCCAACCCCTTCAACCATACTAGGCTTATTAACAGTTTTACTTCTATGGACATAGCTACTGTGAATACGACTACTTGTAACTGAAGAAATTTTCGAGGTTCTTGACATTCGAACCACCCCCATAACATATATACCCATATTATTCAAAACTATTCTGGTATATAAAAAAAACATGACTACATAAAGTTAATATAGTCATGAGTTAACATTTATTAAACATATTAAAAAGCTACGATTATACCACCATCATTAGCATAAGCCGTACTTAATCCTGCCATTTCTACAATAATTATCTTCTTAAAGTTATATCTTTGCTGTATATCTAATTTTAATGCTTCCGCTTTCTCTAAAGCATTACAATGAGAGATTGCTATTATTTTATCTTCTAACTTAGATCCTTGCTCTCCAATAATCTCAGCAAGTCTTTTAAATGCCTTTTTACTCCCACGGATTTTTTCAACTAACTTAATACTACCGTCGTCATCTGCACCCATAATAGGCTTAATATTTAAAGCCGTTGCAACCTGTCCAACGATTTTATTTATTCTTCCAGTTTTAATAAGATTATCTAAAGAGTCTAGAATGAAAAATGTCTTCATCTCTTTTATATAATTTTCAACTTTGTTAACAATTTCGAATTTATCATGATTTGCCTCAATTAACTCATGAATCTTTATACTTACTAATGTTTCAGCAACAGAAGCACTTAGAGAATCAAATACATGAATGAACTTATCACTTACATTTTCAAGCATCATTTCCTTTGCCATCATAGCACTATTATAAGTTCCGCTTAAAGCCGAGGATAATGTAACTACGAAAACATTATCTGCTTTTTCGTACTCATTCATAAAATCTGCAGGGGATGGACATGCTGTCTTAAAACCTAACTTACTATCTTTCATTGCCTGAATGAGTGTCTTTACATTAATATCCTGGTTATCAACAAATGTTTTGTTATCAACTTCAATTGTTAAAGGTACTAAACCAACATCCATTTTTTCTTTAAGTTCTTTCGTCAAATCACAACTACTATCAGCTACTATTTTAAAACTCATATTTTACACCTCTCATTTATCTTTATACTCTTGCAACCAAATATCTAAATATACCTAAAAAGTGTAATACACTTCCAGTTAATACGAATATATGCCAAATAGCATGGTTATAGGGTATTTTTTAATTGCGTAAAAAATAGTGCCTATTGTATATGCAACCCCACCTGCTAGAAGCCATAACAGAAATCCCATGGGCACCATTTGAGCCATTGGCTTAATAGCAATTACCACTAACCATCCCATAAGAATATAAAGTGATAGGGATACGAATTTATATTTCTCAAATTTGTTGTATGTAAAAACTTTAAAGAGTATTCCAATGATAGCTATACACCATATGGCAACAAGAATTCCCACTCTCCAATACCCTCTCATAGCAATTAAAGTTACAGGGGTATAAGTACCAGCAATAAAAAGAAATATTGATGAGTGGTCAAATACTCTGAATATACTTTTAACTTTTTCCTGCTGAAAACTATGATATAGAGTCGAAGAAACGTAAAGCAAAATGGAACAAACCCCATAAATGCTAAAACCTACAATAGAAATAGTACTCTTATTAAGAATTGAATATACAAGTAAAATAGTTAGAGCTACAATGCTAAATACAATACCTAGACCATGAGTAATACTATTAGCTATCTCTTCTTTAATTGAATACCGTTTTACATTATTTGTGGTCATGAAATCCCTCCATTCTTGTATTCCTATATTTTCTACTATATCCTAAAATCCAATAGTTTAAAAGCATTATTATTAACCTAACTAATAAACTTTGATACTCGCACATATCCATAATAAATTATGTATAATTAAGTACCTTAATCTACTAAAAAAGGACTTCAGTATCCTGAAATCCTACATTAATAGTAATACGCTAATACAACGAGAGCCAATACTAGCATTACACTTAATATAACAAAACTGACTTTCCTTTTAGGACTTACCAACCCTTCCAATCCATCTTCATTTAAATAGTATTTGCCTTCTCCTACTTGTATTAATATGCCGTTGGATACTAATTGACTAATAATTACTGTCTTTTTGCAACCAAGCTCCAGTGGGTTTATGGCATTTTCTGGGGTAGTGATATTAGCTTCTAAAAATCTGTTAATGTATTTTTTTATTGTTCTAGACATAACAATAACTGTACTCATCAAACACCCGTTACATAAAATCTACCAAAATCTAACATTAGAGATTTATTCCTTATTCAACGCACCTGTTTTGTCATAAGACTACTCCAGTTTGATATGTTGTCCAAAGGCTTAAATTCCTGCGTAACGAACAGTACATATCAGCATTATCTTGTTAGTGATATTATGCTGATTTCTCGTATCTTGAAAGATTTATTGAAGCATTTTTATCTCTAATCAATTTTATAGTTACATGATGATCAGATAAAAACTCTATCTTTAAGTTTTAAATCTTTCTTGATTTCGCCACAACATGAGCAAGTTCTGCTTGATGGATAAAACCTATCTGCTTTTACAAATTCAATACCATTAAATTTACTTTTATATTCTAAAAACTAATAAATTTATGGAAACATTGTTCCCCAATAGCCTTTGATAAGTGTTTATTTTTCATCATGCCTTTTACATTCAAATCCTCGACAACTATTCAGCTTGGCTTGGTTTTCACTATAGCATTAGTTGTTTGATGTATATGATTTAAACGTATATTTGAAAGTCTTCTTTGAATAAGTTTTAATTCTCTTTCTACTTTTTTAATATTATTAGTTTTAGTAAATTTATAACGGTTTTCACCTTCCCTTCCTATTTGAATTTTTCCATCTTCATATTTTCTTGAAACTTGTTTCTGCTTTCTTTTTAACTTCTTTTTTAGTCTTTTGACTTCTTTAGTTTTATTAATGTTTTTAAATGGCTTATCTATATTTGAAACTACCCCTAAATCTTTCAAACCTAAATCTACACCTATTGATATATTTGTATTTTCTGATATAGGTTCTTCTTTTTCCATGCTTACAGATATATACCAAAACTTCCCGTCAAAACTTATTCTTGGGTTAGTATATTTAATTTCCATAGGTATTTGCTCTATTGTTTTAATCCAACCTACTTTTTCAATTAGTACTAAATTTTCTTTAACTTTTAGTTTATCTGTATCGTTATAGAATGAAGGCTTTCTTTTTCTTCTACTCTTAAATTTGGGTTTATCAGCTAATCCTTTAAAGAAATTTTCATAAGCGTTACAACCATCTTTTACAGCCTGTTTGCTACATTATTAGATAATCCACTCAGCCAAATAAGTTCTGATTTCTTTAATATAGTTAATTCTTTTCTCAAATATCCATCTTTTATAAACTTACCACCATTTTTATAATTTTCTTCTTGTCTTGCAAGTGTCCAATTATAGATAAATCTTGCAGTTCCAACAGATTGCCATAAATTGTTCCTGCTTTTCATTTGGAATAATTCTAACTTTCTTCGCTAGTATCATTCTGGAGCAACTCCTTAATCATTTTCTTTGCCTTATTTGCTCTTTTCCCTTGCAATCTACAACTAAAAACCGTAACAATTTGAATTAAATCCTCAACCAATTCCTGTTCTTCTATTTTTTCTGTATTGTCTATAATTTCAATAGTAGTACCATACTTATTACATAGATTTTCTATGATTTCAAAACCAAATCTTAACAATCTATCTTTGTATAGAATTACTACCTTTTCAACTTCTGAATTAGTTATCATATCAATTAACTGATTTAATCCTTTTTTATTGTAGTTTATCCCACTTCCAATATCTGTAATAATGTCAAAAGAGTAACCTTTTGCAATCATATAAGTTTTGACATTCTCCACTTGACGCTCAAGGCCATCTTTTTCTTTATTACTTGATACTCTACAATAACCTATTATTTTTTTAGTTTTCTTAAAAAATGGCACTTGTAAAACTTGATTAATTTGTTGTTCAGAATAATAACGGTGTCCACCTTCTGTTATATGATGTGGTTTTAATTTCCCTTCTTTATCCCACAATCTTAAAGTTTGGATACTTTTCCCTACCAATTTTGAGAATTGACCAATTGTATAATACTTCATGTTATCACCTTGTATAATGAAAACATAGGGGAAGTCATTATACATTTTCCTTTCTAGATTATTTTCTATATAATCTTTATAGGCGCTGTGGATTAGTTTGTTCACCTACGGCAGCTGTCCCTATACAGCCGACTGTTTCTTTTGAGGCTATAACCACAGCTCTATGTTCATTTGTTAATTAGTTAGATAACGCTTTGACGTTTTATATATAGCAAGGATACATTTAACATAGGGTTTGTGGAAACATAGCGTACTATATTTAAGGAGTTGATTACTATGTTATTTGTGGGCATTGATGTTGCCAAAGCTAAACACGATTGCTGTATCTTAGACTCTGATGGTGTTATTCATACTAATTCTTTACGTATTTCTAATTCTAAGGAAGGTTTTGATACCCTATATTCTTCTATCCTTTCTGCTCTTGGCTCCAAGAGTATTAACAACGTAAAAATAGGACTTGAATCAACAGGTCATTACAGCACAAATATCACAAATTATCTGTATTCCAAAGGCTTTCAGGTCACCATCCTAAATCCATTGGCTACTAATCTTTTCCGTAAGGCTCAAACCCTTAGGAAAACTAAAACAGATAAGACCGACGCTAAGGTCATTGCAACTATGCTCTTTACTGATGAATCTAAATCCTATTCACCAGTATCATATCAGATTCAGGAGCTAAAGTCACTAACAAGACACCGTCATAGAATGGTTAGTTACCGTTCTAGACTTAAACTTTCAGTTAGTCGCTTAATAGATATCATTTTTCCTGAATTGCCAAGCTTATTTTGGTCTATACACCAAAGTTCCTATGCATTATTAATTGAATTACCAACCCCGATAGTATTTACAACTGCAATCTGACAAAGTTGACAAACCTAATAAGAACAGCCTCTAAAGGTAAATATAGCAAAGAGAAAGCAATTGCTTTAAAAGAGCTTGCTATCAAATCTATTGGGTCAAGCAATCGCTCTACAGCCTTCGAATTACAACAAACTATTCGCCTCATACAATCTGTACAAACAGAAATAGATGCATTAGATAATCAAATTAAATTAGTCGTACAAGAACTCAATACCCCACTCATTACTATTCCTGGCATTGGATATACTCTAGCTGCCATTATATTAGCTGAAATTGGTCATATTGATCGTTTCTCCAACCCAGCTAAACTTCTTGCATTTGCAGGTATGGATCCTTCTACTTACCAATCTGGGACTTACAATGCATCTAAAACTCCAATGGTTAAGAGAGGCTCTACATACCTTAGGTGGGCTATTATGCAAGCATCTAGACTTGTTGCTATGCGCGATAAAGTCTTTAGTGATTATATGGTCAAAAAGCGTTCTGAAGGCAAACACTTCAATGTTGCCAGATGCCATGTCGGTAAAAAGTTAATTAGGGTAATTTACTACCTCCTAAAAAACAATACTGCATTTGTTCCACAAGTCTAATTTAATCTATTTTTTTCAGAGCAACTGAGTTGCTCTGTTTGTCATGCATTTTTTTGTAATAGATGTCTTTAAAATTATTTTCTTCATGACTTCTTTAAATACGAAATTTTTCTTGACTTCATATAGTTAGTCTCTTTACACGTATTATGATAACATATAACTATTAATGTTTAAATATATTTTTGTATGTTTTGGTAGGTATTTAAAAACTGCGTCTACCCTCCCTATTGACATTAAGTCCTATAATTATTATATTTCCATTTGATTTAAGATGTCTCTTAATATTCTTAATTCATCCTTGCTTAAAGTAACACCCTTACCCATTTTTTCGTGGTCAGGTGCCCAATCCCTAATATCATACTTGGGCTCTCTTCCATTCCAACTTATAAGATTTACTTCTTTTGTCCATTGCTTTGAAGATTCCGAAAGAAAACCAAAGTTTTTTATAATATCATATTTTATTTCAGCCATAAGCTAAGCCTCCTTATCATAGGTTAGTAATATCTCCTCAATAGCATCATCATATTTATAATTATTCGTTAAATATTTATGATGATTTTCTAAAAGGCTTTCGATTTCCTCTGCTGGAATAGGCCTACTAAAGTAGTACCCTTGACCCTCATTGCAGCCATGTTCGTTTAAGAATATTAGTTGTTCACTAGTTTCAATGCCCTCAGCCACTACATTAATATTAAGCTCTTTTGCTAGCTGTATCACAGTCTTAGCTATAATTTCATCATGATTTTTCAAATCATTTTTTATGTTTTTTATAAAGCCCCTATCCATTTTTAAAATATCAATAGGTAGCCTCTTTAAGTACGTTAAGGAGGAATATCCAGTCCCAAAGTCATCTAATGCTATTTTTATACCCAGGTCCCTTAGCTGATTAACTATTTCTATTACAAAGTTTAAATCTGACATAAAAGCAGTCTCGGTTATCTCTATTTGTATTTCATTATATTTTATATCCATGGAACTTATTAAAAATCTAAGTTTATCTACTAAATTTACTGCAGCAAAACATTTTCCTGAAAAATTTACGGACATCTTAATTGGAAAATACCCTTTTTTATCCCACTCCTTTTTTTGTGTAAGGGCTGTCTTCACTACCCATTCTGTAATTTGCTGGATTTGTCCGCTGTTTTCTGCTATAGGTATAAACTCCATTGGAGAAACAAATCCCTTCTCCGGATGATTCCACCTAATAAGGGCTTCTACCGCTGTTATTTTACCAGTCCTTAACTCTATTTGTGGCTGATAATATAACTGAAACTCCTCTTTATCGATCCCATGTCGTATTTGATTTACCATTTGAATATAAGCAATTATCTTATTTTGTAACTCTGTACTATAGAAACAGTATTTATCCTTACCCATGTCTTTTGCACAGTACATTGCTGTATCTGCATTTTTCAGCAGTGTCATAAAGTCCGAACCATGTTCCGGATATATAACAATACCTATGCTAAAAGAAATAAAAAATTCTTGGTTTTTGTTAACCCATGGTTTTCTTAATTTCACAAGTAATTCTTCTAATTTGTCAGCTAATATTTCCTTTGTTTCAAAATTATTAAAAATTATTGCAAATTCATCTCCACCAAGTCTAAATATTGAATCATTTTCATGAACATTTAATTTTAATACCTCACATACATGTTTGAGTAACTTATCCCCGTAAGCATGTCCCAATGTGTCATTTATATGTTTGAAATTATCTATATCCATATAAATTATAGCGAAGTTCTCATTTTTTTCTTTGCAGGTAGTTAGCTTCACTACTTTCTCTTCAAAACTAACTCTATTTGGAATACCTGTTAAACTATCTATATATGCCAAATACTGAAGACTTTTTTCCATTTCTTTTCTTTCTGTTATATCTGTCCCCACCGAAATCATCTCTATTTTTTCGTTATTATCTTCATATAGAATACTACTATTCCAAAGGATATCTACAAATTTACCATCTTTACTTAATAATTTAGTTTCTAAGTTTCTTGTAGATTCTCCAGTTTTTATTTTTTGATACAACTCCTCTAAATCCTCTTTCTGTAGATTAACTGTGAACAGATCAAGGTCTAAAATATTTTTACCTAAAACCTCGGCCTCCATATAACCTAATACTTTTTCAGCGAAAGAATTAAATCTTAATATTCTGCCATCTCTATCCCATATAGCAATAAGTACTGAAACACTCCCTATAACACTTTCAGAAAGAATTACTTCTCTTTTAAGATTATCTCTTAATTTTAATTGCTTCGTAATATCAGTATGAGACCCACCCATTCTTTTAATATTTCCATACTCGTCTCTTAGTGCCTTTCCTCTGCTAAGTATCCATCTATATTCCCCACATTTTGCACGTAGCCTATAGGTACTTTCATATATTCCATCTTTTGACTCAAAATAATCCTTAAGCTTACTCATAGCTAAATTCTTATCATCCGGATGAATTAAATTCACCCAAGCCTCAAAACTATCATCTATCTCTCCGTCGTTATAGCCTAAAATGTCCTTTGTTTTTATAGAAAAATAGTATTTCTCACTATCGCTTTCCCACTCCCAAATTCCTTCCTTTGAACCTTCCACTACTAATTTATACCTAAGATTACTTTCTATCAATTCATTTCTGCTCTTTTCTACTTCATCGAAATTTTTTCTTAATTCTTCTTCTGTAGAAATTAGTTTTTCATATGTAGTACTTAATTCACTATAGGAGTAGTTAATGCTATTCATAGCATTTTTAAGTAATCTCATACGATTATGGATTAATAGATACACCATTGTCATCGTCAAAATTACAAATAACCAACCCTTATATGTTTGTATATTCATAAACATAATCGGATCCTGAACAAAATTGTATAATATCCTGTCCGAAAGTAGTATCCATAAAAAACCTAAAAAACCATATACAAGTGTAATTTTTAAGGCTTCCTTAGTTGGGTTAATTACTCTGTCATTAAGCCTTTCATTACTATTCTGTTTAAATATCCCAATTATTTGATTTAATAAGTTCATCTAATCGCCATCCCTATTTGGTATAAAAATAAAGTATGATGTAACTTGTACTATTATTATATAATCAAATTGTACTAATCGTCACCATCATTATATTGTATATAAATCAAAAAAGAAAGAAATCTACGATATTATGTCATAGATTTCTTAAAACTAGTTATACTCTTTTAATTTTTTGCACTCCATCTGCAGCTCTTTCATAATTAAACTTAGGATTAAGAGATTGAACAAAATATTTAATCCATACATCCCTTAAATCATAAAAGTTTTTCACATCTCCACCCACTTTTTCCCAGTAGGGTTTATGCAGACACATTGTTGTAACCCATATAAATTCATGGTCATTATTGTCAAGAATATCAGATACTCTGTCACATGGCATTCCTTCTAATAATACATCACTTAAAAAATTATACATAGTTTCAGGTGTATCTGGTGAATGTCCATTATATTTTTTTGCTGCTACTATTCCCTGCTCTTTAAAAACTTCCATCAGTTCTTCTTTAAAACTTTTATCCCTATTTAAAATATTCGTAATTAATGCCGCCTGTCTCAATTCTGCATTATTGATTTTATTTTGTAGCCAGCCATGAATATTAGAAGTATCAATTATATCCTCTAAGGGACGATTATCAAGTGGTGCACCAAATTCCGCATAAGTACTTCTTATTAAATCTTCTAAATTAAGTCCTTTTTCACTTGCCCATTTTATAATCTCTTTTTCAATTAGCTCATAACTTACTATTTTATTATATAACCAATAATGTATTTTGCCTAAAAATAAACTCATATTTCACCCTCCTAGAAAAACCTTTTTTATAATTATAAAATTAGTTTTACCTGGAGGCGGTGATTTATATCACGTTTTAATAATTTTCTGCTATACTTAATGAGTAAATTTCATTATACTTAAACTATTTTTTTATCATAATCATTACTTTTCTCTAAATTATCTATTGCCTGTAGTACTTTATCTATGCCATTTATTGCTTCTCTTAATTTCTGTTTATCTGGAACCTGAATTCCATGAACAATTCTATTTCTCATTTTATATGCTTCAAGCACTTGTTGACCTATACCTTCACCTAATAAATCCTGTAGCTTACTCGATACTTTCCTAATATCAAAACTTTCTTCTTTTGTATTATTTCTTATATATCCCTCTAATGCAACCCACTTTAATAGAAAAATATTAATTTGGTTTTCATTATCTCTATATTTCTTCTCAAAATCTATACTATATGAACCAATTAACGGCTCTCTTATAGGTGATATTATATCAAAATATATACAATAAGCTTTTTCGTTTTCAGCAAGAATCTTTTCAATAATTCTATAGCTAATGGCATGACAACTAGTATCATTTTCTATAGAAGTCAAATAATTTAGTACAGCCTTAGGGTGATGTTTGTTTATGCTTTTTAGTAAACTAAATAAAATATCTACTCTACCTAATGTAGGTTGACTAATATTTACTTTAGTTTCATGTGGTATATTTTTATAAATAAAGGAAGCCAATTCATAATGATTTAAAAATTCTCTATTATTATCTTCAATTCTTTTTTCCATTGCTATTTTAAGTTGTTCTAGAATAACCTCTCCTGTATGTACTAGACCATTTAATTGAGATAAAAGTGCATATTCTAAATCTGATATACCACCGTCAGGTTCTTTATATGCAAGATCATGCTCTACTTCTGCCCAAGCATGCATTAACATTGAGGCTACTTGAATTTCGATTACTTCGCCATCATAATCAACATCTGAAAATTTTTTTGATTTCAATCTAACTTTATAGTGCCAGGCCCTATACCCAGAAAATCTTGAATCATATTGTAATGTATTATTTTCAAATCGTGCAGGTTCCTCTACGATTTCAAATAATGAATACATTATCTTCTCTACTTCAACACTATCAGGCGGGAAATATAATGCAATCCTTATTCCTACTTTATCTCTTATATCATTGTGAATATCATCAATATTTTTAAAACCTACTATCTTGTTTCTATAAAGAATTTTATCTCTCAAACTACTAACGGGCTTTACACGACTACTAACAATACAACGAATACCGTTTTCATCCATCTGTCTTTGACATAGTTGGTAGACATAGCCTTCTAATTTTTTATAATAATCAATTCTCCTAATGTAATTTTCTACATATGTATTCATAAATGTTGTTATATCCATGATCAAAGCGCCCCTTTGTAATTAATTAAAATAATTAACCTTACAAGGAAAGTATATCATAAAATGGCTTGTTTATTTAATACATAATCTGAAAATGCTCTTTATCTCTAATAAAGGATATTAAAGAAGACCTACAACTACATCTTCATGAACAGGTTTCTCAGATACATGGCAGAGATACTTCACTTGTTTTCTTTGATGTGACTAATTATTACTTTGAATCAGACTTAGAAAATGATCTTAAACAAGTTGGTGTTTCTAAAGAAAAAAGAACAACTCCAATTGTACAAATGAGCCTTGCAATTGACAGGGCAGGCCTTCCTGTTGGCTATGACCTTTTTTCTGGTAATAATCATGATAGTACTATGCTAATCCCCGCCTTAGAAAATATGAAAAATAGATATAATCTGGGTAGAATAATTCTAACAGCAGATAAAGCTCTCAATAGTGGTAAAAACCTAGCCTTTCTTGTTGAAAATAATGATGGTTATATAGTTTCACAAAAGGTAAGAGGTGCATCTAAGACCTTTATAAAAGAAATTCTTAAAGAGGAAGGCTATGTTTATAACTCTACTAAAACCTTCAAAATTAAATCTTTCTTTAGAGAAAGAAAAACTAAAAACGAAAAAGGTGAAGAAATTATACTCAAAGAAAAAATTGTATCTTGCTGGTCTGCTGATTATGAGGCTAGAGAAAAACACAAGAGAGAAAAACTATAAGAAAAATTTAAAGAGTATCTTGAAAATCCTTCAAAATACAAAACTTCCAATCGCTATGATGTAAAGAAGTATTTAAAAGAGATAGAAGTAGATACCGTAACAGGTGAGGTAGAAGATAAAAAAATACTATTAGAGTTTGAAGCCCATAAATATGAAAGAGATGTAGCTTTAGATGGGTATTATGCTCTTGTTACCAGCGAAATTGAGATGTCTGATGGGGAAATAATTCAACGGTATAGAGGTCTTTGGAAAATAGAAGAATCCTTTAAAGTTTTAAAGTCAGATCTAGAAGGTCGTCCTGTCTATGTGAGTATAGGATAGAAGGACATTTTCTTATTTGTTTTGTTGCATTATTACTCGCTAGAATTCTAGAAAAGAAACTTAAAAATCAGTATTCTATTAAAAGAATACAAGAATCCCTTAGAAATGCAATCTGTAGAATTATCACTAATGTAATATACTCACTTAATAAGCAAAATGAAGTTTACAAGGAGATTGAAAAAACATTTGGGGTTTCACTTAATTTTAAAAATATAAGAGTCGAGCAAATGCGCTCCTACAAAAAAGAGATAGTTCACAACATAAAAAAATAAAAACAAATCAGCTACAACCGTTCAATTTAAAGGTATATAGCTGATTTTTTATTTTGCAACCTATAAACTCAGGTTATATGTTCACCAGTTAGCATGGTCCAGCTTTGCTGGACGCACTGAATAAAAAAGCATAGACAAAATATTACCATTTTCTATGCTTTTTCTCATAATTAATTTTTACTTGTACTAAACTCAGTTAATGTTAACTCTAGGTTTTGATTGACATATTTGATCATTTTTTTATCACTACCAGTACTATACCAAGAATATATATTTGGCACTCTTCCTATTCCCCTGTATTTCCATACTACTTTATAGCATTCTACTTCTCCATAAGGAACTTTAATTTTTTCAATACCTTCAACACTTATTTTATAAGGGGAAACCTGAGCTGTAGCAATAACAGCAATGTTTAAACTCGTACTATATCCTTTTGTTAAAGGTAGATTCCGCGCAAGCATAAGACTATATTCATTATCGATAGAGTTTTCTGGTAGCTCGACAGATTGAGATTCATATTTTTCTCCAATAATTCTATCTACTGATAAATTTCCATGTTCATAAACTCCGTATATTTCTGCACTTCTAGTTATATTACCACCTCTAATTGTCTGCTTGTAATAGGAGTTTTTGGGTTCCATAAATCTATTTACTACTGCACCTTGAATTCCCACCCCATCTTTTGAAGTAATAGTTGATTCAACTTTGTAAACTAATGTATCATCATCTATGTTTTGTTCAATCAACACTTCGTATCCAGCTGTCTTTACTCCATCAACAAATAAATCGTATGTAGCCTTTTCGTAATCATCCCAAACTATATTAACTTTACTAAAGTCTTCAAAAACCTGTGCTTTTGGGCTACAACCAAAACATATGACCAAGCTTAAAATTATCAGAATACTAATCTTTTTCAAAAAAATACCCTCCTTAAGGTTTAACACTAGTTGTTTTAATGGTATTATTATTTGTATTTATTCCCTTATCATACACTTTTATTAGTTTTTAACATATTGATTATGGGGTAAATTTATAGCTACTCAGCGAAAAAGAAGAGCATTTGCCCTTCCCTTATACATTTTATACATTTTATACATTTTATACATTTTATATCTTTAAAATAAACAACTGATTGTCTTTATTTAATACTGCAAAGTGCTTACTTTTAGTATCTAAATGAATTGATGTTACATCCCAAGGAAATGTTATTACTATTGAAGTATTCTTTATATTATCAGATTCAAACATAATTAGGTCTCTATTACTCAATAAATAGCCTCTATCATTATAGTAAGCTATGAACATGTCTTTACTATTTAAAATCTTTGGGTTACTATATTCTACTCTATAGTCGTCTTCTAGGGAAACTATTTCAACGACATCACGTCTACCTAATGTACTTCCATAAATAAACTCATTAAATAAAAAGTCCTTATAATTATAGGGCATATTATCAATTACTTGCTTCTCACCATTTGATAATTTATAGACAAGAATACTATGATAGGTCATGGCATTTAATGCTCCATCCGGTGCCCTATTTATATCGCCGAGAGCTATTCCCGCTTTCAAACTATCCTCACTAAAACTAATATCCTCGAAAACGTTTACTAAACCAGATTCATGCGTAAACACAGATTCTTCTCTTCTCTCTTTCATGTTATAAATAGCAAATTCATTACCAATATAAGACTGCCAGTGACTAGAATAAATCTTTGCTCTACTTGGATCACTAGGCATTTTAACAAATGCAATATTTTCGTCGTTAGGAGCCCATTTAATACTTGCTGCATTAATAGATCCAAATAATTTACCATCGGCATTATATATCTCATTATTATTGAAAATAAAATAATCCCCTAGATTACTCCATACTGAAGTATATCCAAAAGTAATGTATGCTTCCGTTGAAATATTTTCTTTTATTAACATTGGACTTTTTTCACCTACTGTATACAAATACATAGTAGCATTTCCTTCTGTCCCCTTTGTATAAATTGCTTTATTTAATGTTGGGGAAACTAGTAAATTAGGTCCATACTCCGTAGAAATATTATCATCTATTTTTTGGTCATTTCCGTTTTTCCTAAAAAATAATTGCCCTTGACCATCTACTAATAAAGCCTGCCCTTCTCCCAGGGGAATAAAGGAATCGAATTCTTCAATAGAAGCATGCTCCTTTACTAACTCCTTTGTTTTTAAGTCCACGTAATAGAAATTAAAGGATTTATCATGAATTCCTGTAAAATAAAATCTATTATTTTCTGCTTTGAAGCCTGTAATTCTTTCAATATTATTAACTTCCTCTACTTCAACCAATTTGTTATTTTCTCTATTAATTCTTTCCATGGGTCTACAGCCCATTTGTATAAGTAATACTAAAAGGATTAAAAATAGTACAGCCCATTTTCTCATAAACATAACTCCTTTCTATGAAGTCATATTAGTATTTCCCAAATATTAGGCCACTACTCTTCCTATTGGCATTATACAAACTAAGTATTATAATAAATATGTTAATTTAATTACTCCTTTCGAAAGAGGTACTCTATGAAAAATGAAAATGAACAGAATTTATTTGACCTTATACCAAAACCTAAAAATGTTAAAGATAAAAAACTCCCAGAAGGTATAGTTCTTAAGTCAAAATATTTATGGTGTCCATATTGTTCTATGCCTGTTATTTTTCAAAAAGATAAAAAGCTAGGAGTAAAAAAATGTCCTAGCTGTAGTATTACAGAACGTGATTTTTGGGTAAAGAAAGTAAATAGAATTTAGCTAACTTCTGGATTCCCTTGTTCCTTCTTAATTACAATTAATAATAGTGCCATTACTAGCAAAGATGCCCCAGTTCCTTGTAATGTAGTAAAACGCTCTCCGATAACAGCTAATGACAAAGTAGTTGCTGTTAATGGCTCACATAATGATGCAATAGATGCCTTTGTTGCGGAGGCCTTTTTAAGTCCCGTATTAAATAAAATGTATGCTAATGCTGTAGGTCCCAGACCTAAATACAGTAGGATTAACCACCCGGAAACTGATAGATTATTTGGGATTCTAATAAATGGGATCATGACTATCGAAGCTAGACTAAAAGCAGTAGCAACAACAGAAACAGGAGTATAAAACTGGACTAGCTTTTTACCACAAATGGTAATCAAAGCGTAGGAAAATCCTGCTCCAAGAGCAAGCATATAACCAAACATTTGTGATTCTCCAGCTCCTCCATTATAACTACTTGTACCCATTATTAATATTGTTCCTATCGTACTAAAGCTTAATGATATAGCTACTCTTCGCGTTATATCCTCTGCTAGAAAAAACTTTGATAAGATTGCAACAAAAACCGGAGACGTACATAGTGCAATTAGTGTCGCTATTGAAACCATAGAAATTCTCAAAGCATTAAAAAAGGTAATTTGAAACATTGCAATACTTACACCATAAATAACAAAGAATATTAAATGCTTCTTTCCAAAGCTTATCTTTTCCTGCATCTGTACTCTTGATGTAAACATAAGAATTGGAGTTGCAATTAAAAGCCTCATAGCTCCTATAGTTAAGGGGGGGATATCATATGTAGTTATTAAATGTTTAGCTGCAATGCCTGAAGTGCCCCAAAAAATAGAAGCTACTACAATTAACAATAGGCTCATATTAACTTGTATATTTAACTTTATATTTGAATCTATACTTTCTTTAATATTACTACTAACATCCATTTTTATCACTCATTTCATTTATGTCTTACTTTTATTGTAATAAAAATGAAGTTAATATTCTTTACCGTATTATAGATAAATTTATCCTACCTTCGCATTTTGCGAAAATAACCTGGGCTTAGTGCCTCTTTCTTTTGAAATAGCCTACTTAGTGAGGATTGATGAGAATAACCAACAATTTGCGATATCTCTAACAAAGAAAGTTCTGTTTCCTGTAATAATATCTTTGCCTTCTCCAATCTCAGGTTTTGAATATATTCATTAGGTGTCATTCCAGTTTGATTAAAAAACCATTGACAGTAATAGGACACATTAAAATGTTCCATAGCCGCTAAGTTTTCAACTGTGAGTTGTTGACTGTAATTATCATTTATATATTGTATAGATGTTGGAATATTATTTTGAAATAAAA
The DNA here is from genome assembly GCF_018141405.1 of Serpentinicella alkaliphila. Classification (NCBI taxonomy): domain Bacteria; kingdom Bacillati; phylum Bacillota; class Clostridia; order Peptostreptococcales; family Natronincolaceae; genus Serpentinicella; species Serpentinicella alkaliphila. The sequence continues at coordinate 1,452,985 of NZ_CP058648.1, read as the reverse complement.
CACTAGTCATATATTTAATTAAATTTACTAGAGATCCGCCATATGCCTTATAATTTATTTCTTCTAATATTAAATATCTTATGGCCTTCCACCTATCATCTAATATTTGGTACAGCTCTTTTCCATATTTATTAATTCCTAAGCCATTAAAAACTTCTAAGGGTATGTCAATCACTAGAAACTCGTTTATATTATTAGAATAGAAAGTATGTACACAGTCCGGTGGTATATAAAATAAATGTCTATCATCCACTTCATAATCAAATGAGCTTGTTTTAATATTCATACTACCCTGTAATGGTAATATAAGTTGTCCATAAGCATGGGAATGGGTTTGATATTTACTAGTATATACCCGTCGCTGACACTCTATTTTTTTTAAGAAATTCATCCCCATTCCCCCTCTGAGCTACGTTAGTTCCTATCATTCATATAACCATTTATAGATATAATATGAATCACTAACTTTTGTAATATATTCTCTAGTTTCTAAAAAAGTAATGGAGGTTGGAAATCCCATGGCAGTACTGCCTAAATTACTATTACTCCAACGTCTTACATTACCCCCACCACCATTGTAGGCAGCCAGAGCCTTATCTAAATCATCTGAAAACATATTTAGCATTGAACGAATATAAAAAGTGCCAAATCTAATATTTATATCTGGTTGTAGTATATCCTCATTTGTAACTGTTATTTTGAGCCTACCTGCAATATCTTTCCCAGTGGCTGGCATAATTTGCATTAATCCTATAGCTCCTACTCTTGAATGTACACTGTCCCTAAAATGACTTTCTTCCCTCATTACTGCCCAAATTAAATATGGATCCACATTATATTCTTTTGCCCATCTTTTTACTAAATCTTCAAATGGTCTGGGATAGGCTAACTCATAGGCAAACATACATGGTTCTTCCCTAAGTGCTCTTATTCCCCAATTTACAGCCATTGGATAGTTCCCTTGACTACGATACCACTCACCTAGGGCTAGTTTTTCAATTCTATTTCCATTCTTTTCAACTATAGCTAATTCAATTTTTGCCAGATCTTCTCTGTCCATATATTTATAGTCTTCTATTCTTTTTAGAAACTCAGGTATTTTTACATCTACATTATTTCTAGGAGTCCATTTAGGCTCCTTACCAATCCTTTTCATCCATACGGGGGATTGCTCTAAAATTCTAATCATGTCCTCTGCTTCAGCCCTAGAACTCTTATTTAATAAAACAAAAGCCCTGTATGCTGCATCATCCTCATAAACTCCCTCTTCCTTTGCAATCTGTAAATATGCATCTATAGCTCTATTAGAATCACCCATCTCATCTAATATTTGTGCACCACGCCATCTAGATATGTTTAAATTACTCTTTATATAAGACTCTGCAGCCTCCTTAAGTTTACCTTCCTTCTCTAAAATAATACCAAGACGGTATGCACCTAATTAACCTATGCCTTTGTAGAGCTCTTTTGCTTCCCTAACTTGTCCTAATTCCTCTAAGGAACGAGCATACCACCATTTAAAGTCCACATTGTCTACTATTTTATTATTTAACTCTTCTAGAATTGATAATGCTTCAGTATAACGGCCTAAATTACCTAAGGCAATACCAAATTTTAATTTTTTGTCTAGCTCTATTTCTTCAAACTCACTACCGTAATTTTGTCTATAGTAATTGATATAAGTTTGCCACTGTTTTTTTGTAAATAGAATATCCAGTATATCCTCATGACTAATCCCTAAAGACTCTAAACCTTCTATTGCTGCCATATCTGGTAGTAGTTCCACAAGGACTTTAGCTGCTTTTTCAATATCATTAAACTTTAAAAATTCTGCATATTCGTATTTTAGTTCCTTAGTTTCATATAGACCTATGGCTTGATTATAATATGTACTCCCTTCAACCTTATTATTTAAGGCATAAAATCTAGCTAACTTTATATTTGCAAAATATCCTAGGGCATCTCTTCGTTTTGCATACTCTGACAAAATATATTCAGTTTTTTCATTATATTCTTCTATTTCCTCTAATAACTCAATTTGATCAAGTAATGATAGAGATTCTATACTATCATAGGATATTCCGACTACAGAGACCTGTGACATACCACGTTCTCCATAAATACCATTATACATAAATATTACCCATGCTATTGAGCCTATAATAAATGTACCTAGTACAAGAAACAGTCGTCTATTCAAATAAACGTCTCTATTTTTCATCCCTATCCCTCTTTCTTGATTTAACTTTGATATATATATTTTAGCACCTTACATTGAAAAGGACATTAGATTTTGAAAAATATATTCTAGATAAAAAAAGGATATTGAAAAAAATCAATACCCATTTTACCGTTATTTTATTTTCTTAAAACCTAGCTTATCTAACACTTGTTCTAGTTTCTCAATATCTATTGGTTTTGAAGCGTATGCATCACATCCATATTGAAAGGCCTTTTGTACGAACTGAGCCTCCGATAATGCAGTTGTCATTATTATTTTCGCCCCTCCATTGACTGATACGCCCTTCTGGTTTTCTAAATCCTTAATGGCCTTTAAAACCTTTACTCCATCAACTTTTGGCATCATAATATCTAAACAAACTAACTCATATGGCTCATCGTCCTTTAAGGACATCATATATGCATCTATGGCTTCTAATCCATCTACTACTAAATCACATTCCCCATATTGAGAAAGAAATTTATTTAAAAACTTCCTGCTAACCATGTCGTCTTCCGCAATTAAAATCCTCATAAGTTATCACTCCTTCATTTAAATGATCAAAGCATTTTTGTAAGTTTTAAATTCCGTTTGTATTTTTTCTATAAAGACAAGTGCATCAGTTAAATTATCCCTTCTTATCGCAAGCTCTAATTTAAACGCTAAGGTTTTTATATTGTCTGCATCAATTTCATTAGCCATATTTTTAATTTCATGGGCTATGCCCTCGATTTGAGGAAAATCATTATGAACTGTCTCATCAGAAAGTTTAGAAATATACTCCTCAATTTTAGCAATAACTTTTGATTCCATTGGCTTAATTTCATATGATTTAATAAATTCAATCTCACCATCTTCACTAATTCTTATACCTTTAGGTAATTTATTATTTCCTTTATCAAATACCTTCTCAATAGTTCTGAAAAGCTCATCCATTTGTACAGGTTTTGAAATATATCCGTCCATTCCCATTGATAAAAATTGTTCTTTATCCCCACGTAGTGCAAAAGCAGTCAATGCAATTATCGGAGTGGATCTACCCAAAATACTCTCTATTTTTCTTATTCGTCTTGTTGCTTCTATACCATCCATTTCAGGCATCTGTATATCCATAAGTATACCATCAAATTCTTTTTGTTTGTACAGCTCTATTGCTTCCAAACCATTATTTGCTAAATGCACACTATGTCCTTTTTCTTTTAGCATTCTATTTAGAACTATTTGATTAACATTATCATCTTCAACTAGTAGAATGGACTTCTTCTCTGATAATTTGTTAATTTCAGAAGGGGTATTAATTGATGTTAGCTGTGATCTGCTAGCAATTTCATATTTTATTGTAAAGTAAAATGAACTACCTACTCCGGGTTCACTTTCTACCCAGATACTTCCTCCCATCATCTCTATCAGTTGTTTTGTTATTACTAACCCTAAGCCTGCACCTGCATATTTTCTAGTAAAAGAACTATCCACTTGACTGAAACTTTTAAAAAGCTTATCCCTGGTTTCCTTTTTAATTCCAATCCCACTATCCGACACTTCAAATAATAGTTCTAGTTGGTCAACGTTCGATTTAGCTTTTTTTATAGATAGATTAACTTCTCCCCTATTGGTAAATTTAATACTATTACTCAATAGGTTATTTAATATTTGCTGAAGCCTATTTTTATCTCCTACTATATAGGTTGGAACATCACTTGATAGTGTATAATTTAAGGTTAATCCTTTTTGTTCAACATGAACAGAATGTGCCTTTATAATATCATTAATAAGATTTTTCAAATTAAAATCCAAATTTACAATATTTAATTTGCCCGCTTCAATTTTAGAAAAATCTAATACATCATTTATTACGTTAAGTAGTGATGCAGCACAACTTTTAGCTATTGTTAGATTTTCTCTCTGCTCAATATTTAAGTCCGTAAGCAGAGTTAAATCAATCATGCCTACCATACCATTAATAGGAGTCCTAATTTCATGACTCATATTTGCTAAAAACTGACCTTTAGCTTGGTTCGCTGCTTCAGCTTCTTCCTTTGCTTTCTTCAGATTTTCTTCGGATTTTTTGCGTTCAGATATATCTCTTGCAACAGATAAAATATATTTCTTGTTGTTATTTTCAAAATAGTGGGAGTTTATTTCAACAGGAATCTCTTTACCGTATTTTGAAATATGGGTGGCTTCATATAACAATGTCTTTTTTTCAATGAGTTCTTTTAGAATGGAGTCTTTATTTGTGTTACTTTTTAAACTATTAATTTTAAATATAGATGTTCCAATGAATTCCTCTCGACTATACCCCAAACTTTGAGTAGCTTTACTATTCGCCTCTATTACCCTAGCTAATATATCTTCGTCTTCAACTACCTCTAATAGATAAACTGAATCAAAGGTTTTATCAAATAAAGTTCTAAATTTCTCTTCACTCTGCTTTAAAGCTCTATTTATAATCACTCGTTCTGATATATCCCTTATTATACTTAAAACTATCAGTTCCCCGTCTAAATAGGTACTTATAGAGCTTACTTCTACAGGGAATTTACTACCATCCTTCCTTCGATGCATGTTCTCGTAACTAATTCCCTTATCTATAGCGCCACTAAATTGTTCTTTAGAATACACTGTATCTGTATCTCTAAGATTATATATATTCATTGATAGTAACTCTTCCTTCGAATAAGCATAGGACTCTACCGCTGCATCATTTACATCCACTATATTACCATTAAAATCTAAAAACAGAATAATATCTCTAGCTTTTTCAGCGAGCAAATGATATCTTTTTAATTCTTCTTCTGTCCTTTTTCTTTCAGTTACATCAATTACAGTTCCTAAATAACCAGCAAAATTACCTTCAATATCATAGTAGGGTGCACCTATACTTAATCCCCAGCGATATTCACCATCATATCCCTTGAATTTATGCTCTAGCTGAAAAACACTAAGCTTATCAAAGCTTTCTTTAAACGTCTGCTCACATCTATGCCTATCTAAAGGATGAATTTGATTTAGCCAACCATAGTCTCTAATATCTTCTATATTTTTACAGAAATACTCTGAGTATAGTTTATTATAATAATCACCCTTCATACTTTTATCTGAACGCCAGATTGGTATTGGAAAATCATCCATCATTTTTATCCAGGATTTTTGTGCCCTTATAAGGCTTTCTTCATAGTTTCTTTGTTCCGTAATATCATTCATCGATACCATGAAGTGATTCTCACCAGATATTGTTATCGGTATAAAGCTAATTTCTAGCCATGGGCTTACCCGTCTTCCATCTATACATATATTGTGGTTAATTATTAAACTATTTTTAGGGATAGAAGTACTAATAACATCATTTATTGCATTCCGTATATCGCAAAGTTTGCATTTTTCGCCTTCTCCACATGGAGTAGAAAATGTTCTATGGCATCTTATACCTTCACCAAGCCTTCTACCAACTATCTCTGATTTATTTTCTTTCAAGAAATTTAAAAATGCAGTATTTACTTGCTTAATTATTAAATCTTCATCTATAATTAGCATTCCTATAGGTGAATATTCAAATGCTGCTTTTAGATTATTTCTCTCCACTAGCAAATTCTCTTCAATATTTTTTAATTTTGTTATATCCCTAAAAATTACTACAACACCTTTAATTATTCCGTCCTGATTAATTGGGGTACAATTAGCGGATACATATTTTTTACTACCATATTTTGATATTATTCCAGTGTTGTTTCGAAGTCCAGTAGATTTTCCACTTTGAAGTACCACATTTATAGGTCCTTCAATATATTCATTGGAAATCATATTAATTAAATTAAAAACATGCTCAAAATGTTTATCTAGAGCTTCTAGTTGAGTCCATCCAGTTATATCTTCAGCTGCTTTATTCATATATTCGATTTTACCACTTATATCTGTTGTTATTACACCATCGCCTATGGAATCTAATACTACACGATTTATATCCATCATGCTAATTCACCTCAACTTATATTAAAGGATTTTAACTAAGCTATATTTTATTTATCATTGAATAAAGTATCTTAGGAATATCATGAAGAGAGACTTGCTTCTCAACTGCTCCGATATCATTAGCTACTTTTGGCATACCATAGACTACAGAAGACTGTTGATCTTGACCAATAGTTCTAGCCCCTTTTCTTCTCATAGATAGTAGTCCTCTAGCTCCATCATAACCCATACCTGTTAATATAATTCCAATAGCATTACTTCCGACCTCTTTTCCAACTGATTCGAATAAAACATCAACTGCAGGACAATGTCCATTTATCTTTTCTCCACTAAATACCTCTACTTTATACCTATCACCTTGTTTTTTTACTTTCATATGTCTATCACCTGGGGCAATTAACACTTTTCCAGGTTCAATATAGTCTCCATTCTCAGCCTCTTTGACCATTAATTTAGTCTTATTTTTAAGCCTCTCAGCAAACATCTTTGAAAATATTGGAGGTATATGCTGTACTACTACAATACCCGGAGTAGTAGGAGGCATGGACTTTAGTATATTGTAGATTGCATCTGTCCCCCCAGTTGATGCCCCTATAGCTATAATTTTTGTTGTATCCACACTATCTCCACTGATGAAGTTAAATTTATTCACTTCTGCATTTGGATTTATATTAGCTCTAGATACGATTTTTACCTTTTGAATCAACTCATAAATAAACTCTTCAATTCCTCTAGAACAATTAATATTTGGCTTAGTTACAAAATCTACTGCCCCTACATTCATAGCATCAAAAACTGCATAGCTTACACTACTTACAACTATAACAGGCAATGGATATTGTGGTAACAATCTACGTATAAATTCAATTCCGTTTAGTTTTGGCATTTCAACATCACAAGTCATAACATCTGGTTCATATTTTAATATTTTATCCCTAGCATCGAAGGCATCTTCTGCCTTAGCAACTACCACTATATTCGGGTCTGAAGAAATACCCCTTGCCAGCACTTCCCTAAAAACTAAGGAGTCGTCTACAACTAAAACTTTAATCTTACTATTCACCCCATTGCTACCACCTCTTCTACGAACTTATAATTTCCTGTATATAGAAGGTCTTACGTATGTAAATTTTGGACTATCCCTATTAATCGATTCCGAGTGTCCTATAAATAAAAAGCCTCCCGGTTCCAATAAGTTATAGAATTTATTAATCAATTCATTCTTAGTTTCATTATCAAAGTATATCATAACATTTCTACAGAAAATTACGTGAAATTTCTTTTTAAATGGAAAACTTCTATCCATTAGATTAAGTTTTCTAAATAAAACTTCATTTTTTATTTTATCTATAAAAACATAATTATCGTTTTCATATTCTTTTAAATACTTTTTTTTCCAACTAGAGGGCAAAGGTGAAATCCTCTCTCTACTATATACACCTTTTTTTGCAGTATTTAAAATATTATTTGATATATCAGTAGCTAGTACTTTAGTATCCCACATATGTTTCTCTACTCCAAAAAACTCATCTATTATCATTGCTAGAGTATATGCTTCTTCCCCGGAACTGCAGGCTGCACTCCATATTCTTAAATCCTTTTCTTTAACGCTATTCGCTAAATAAAGTAGCACCGTATCCCGGAAATAATAGAAATGGTCAACTTCCCTCATGAAAAACGTATGATTTGTAGTAATTTTATCAATAAGAGTAACCACCGCCTCACCACTTTTATCAGCTATAACATATTTGTAATAATCTGTAAAACTATTAAATCCTTGTTGTTGAAGAACATTATATAATCTACCAGTTACTAAAGTCTGCTTTTCTTTTTTTAAATGAATGCCGAAATTCATCTTTATGTAATCAGATAACTGCATAAATTCTTTGTCCGTAATCCCTAGCATAATAATCCACCTTTAAAAGGAGGGAGCCAAACCCCCTCCCAATTCATACTAATATTTTCCAAATTCTTTATCACTTAATACAATATTTTTAGTTTTTTTATTAACACTTTGATTTAATAATTCACTACTATACTTATTTTTATTATTCATATTCTCAAGTACTCTTAATACCTCTGGATTTAGTTCCTCTAATCCTTTGTAATTTCCAGTTTGATAACTTCTCTTTAGTTTAAATCTTGCAACTTGATTATTTAACAATTCTGCCTGACTTGCTAATTCTTCACTAGCTGCTGCACTTTCCTCTGATGTTGCAGAGTTTGTTTGGACAACCTCTGATACTTGCATAATACCTTGATTTATTTGTGTAATTGCAGCAGCCTGTTCATTTGATGCTATTGCAATATCACTAACTAAATTTGCAACTTTTGCAACTCCATCTACAATTGTATTTAATGCAATTGCTGTATCATTTGCAATCCTTGTTCCCTCTTCAACTTTTTTTATGGATCCCTCTATCATAGTTGTAGTTTCTTTAGCAGCATTAGCAGACCTTGCGGCTAAATTACGAACTTCCTCTGCAACGACTGCAAAGCCTTTGCCATGTTGGCCGGCTCTGGCAGCCTCAACAGCAGCATTTAAGGCTAATATATTAGTTTGGAACGCAATCTCATCAATAACTTTAATAATTTTTGATATACTGCTAGAAGAATCATTTATTCCTTCCATAGCACCAAGCATTTCTTTCATTTGACTGTTACCTAAAACTGCATTGGATTTAGCCAATTCCGCTAAATTATTAGCTTCAGTAGCACTTTCAGCATTAAGTCTAGTTTGGGCAGAGATTTCTTCTAAGGATGCTGTCAATTCTTCTATGGAGCTAGCTTGCTCCGTTGCCCCTTGGGATAAGCCCATACTCGAATCAGATACTTGTTTAGAACCAGCAGCCACCTGCTCAGCAGCTGAGTTTATGTTAGACATAACATCATTAATTTTTTCTGTCATCCTTCTAAAGGCTTGTGCTAAAACTCCTATTTCATCCTTTGTCTCGATATCAATATTCACATCTAGATCCCCGTCGGCAATTTTATTTGAAACTTGTACTAGTTCTCCTATTGGCTTACTAATTAAGCTTGAAATAAGTAGGCCTAGACCTACAGCAAGTGACATTCCTATAATAACAATTACAATCATTATAGTAAGCTGAGTCTTAAAATCAGATATATTTCTATTATATATTATTCTAGCCTCTTCTATATTTTCATTTACTAAATTTGATAAATCCCCATCTAACTGAATCCTTATCCTTACAAACTCTGTGTATAGCTTAAGAGCATCATTATAGTTTCCTGTCTGTATTAACCCAATAATGTCATCCTTATGTCTTGCATAAACTGTAATCTCATCATTTACATGTTGTAAATAGTTCTCTTCATTTTCATTTAATTTAGTCTGTCCATATTTCATGAGTAATTCCGTATTTTCATTGTGTAGTTTATTTATTTCTGAGATTAATTGCGGGTTTTGAGACTCATTTCTTTCGTGTATTAACAATAAAAAGTTTGAACGCATTATATATAGGTTTTTTTGTACTTGTGATAAATCTACAACAGGAATTAACCTGTCATAGTACAATTCTTTTGTTCTACCATTTAGTTTATTCATATTATATATACCCATAGTTCCAATAACTCCGGCTAATAGAGCTATTAACACGAAGCTTATTATTAATTTCTTTTTAATTTCAGCATTTTTAAACCATTTCATTTAGTTCTCCCCCTTATGATTGTATATTTACAATACTTTCAGTCTCATGGTCGTTAAGTAATCTCTCACAGTCTAATATTAATTTAACATCACTTCCTGTTTTGCCTATACCTTTTATATATCTATTACTTCCTTTTTTTATATCTGGGGGGGGAACTATATCAGTCTCTTGTATAGTCAACACCTCACATACGCTATCAACTATAAGTCCAATGGACACTTCTTTTATATCTATCACAATTACACAGGTTCTATCGTTATATTCTCTGAACTCCTTATTAAACCTAAGTCTCACATCCATGACTGGAATTATTTTACCCCTCAGATTTATAATGCCTCTTATGTATTCTGGCATCTCAGGAATCTGTGTAATAACATGAATCCCAATAATCTCTGTCACATACTTAATTTCAATACCGTAAAGTTCTTCACCTAATGAGAAAGTCAGAAACTTATTTTTCTGTGTATCTTCCTCTTCTTCGACCATAATATTCTGGACTGAATATGTAGCCATAATTACGCCTCTCCTTTCAGTAGTATGATTAATAACTATCTAGCTAGTTGGAACAACTCTCCAATATCTAAAATTAAACTTATACTCCCATCCCCTAGTAAGGTACATCCTGTTAGAGCTGCTACGTTATTTGTATTCTTTATATAATTAGGGAGTGATTTAACAACAACTTGTTGATGACCAATTAATTCATCAGCAAAAATACACATGTTTTGGTCCTCTTGTTCAATCATAATTAAAATACCTTCGGATAAATGAGCATATTTTGACTTTATTCTAAAATGTTTATGAAGTCTTAAAATCGGATAGCAATGGCCCCTTACCATAATCATTTCATTCCCATGTGGATCCTTTATAATCTCTTTTTCTAAAGGCCTAAAGGATTGCTTTATAACAGTTGTTGGAAGAGTATATCTAGAAGCCCCTACTTGTATGTTCATTCCTTCTATAATGGCTAGAGTTAAAGGAATTTTAAGTGTTATTACCGATCCCGATCCTACGAAACTTTCAATTGAAGCGGATCCACCTATTGCCTCTATATTCTTTATAACTACATCCATTCCCACACCTCTGCCAGAAAATTCAGTTACATCCTCCTTTGTAGAAAATCCTGGAATGAATATAAGGTTATATATTTCTTTATCAGTCATTTCAGCTTCTGGCTTAGTTAGTATCCCGTTATCTTTTGCCTTTTTAAGAATCCTAGCTTTATCTAATCCTCGGCCATCATCTTTAATGATGATTAACACATCACTTCCAACGTTTTTAGCCTCTAAAGTTACAGTTCCTTTTTTAAGTTTTCCTAATGATTCTCTTTCTTCAGCTAATTCAATGCCGTGATCTATTGCATTTCTTACTAAGTGCATAATAGGGTCCGATATATTGTCAATAATATTCTTATCCACTTCCGTCTCTTCTCCGATTATTTCTAACTTAACTTCCTTACCTAGCTTCTTGCTCATATCCCGTACAATCCTATGCATTTTTTGAAAAGTATTTGTCATTGGAACCATTCTAATAGACATTACTGTATCCTGAAGTTCACTAGTTATTTTTCTAAGCTGTCTTGCTGCTTTTTGAAAATTTTCTAATTCTAATCCTTTTAAGTCAGGGTTTTGAGTAACCATTGCCTCGGCAATAACCATTTCGCCTACTAAATCCATTAGTTTATCAAGTTTCATTACATTTACACTTATAATGCTCTGTGATGAGCTTACACTTTCCTTATCAATTACCTCTATATCTTCTTTTAATTTTTCTGATACTTTTTCTACAATAGCCGTAGAGTGTCTCTCCCCTTCGAATTCCCTATGACCCTCTAGACTAGTAAGTTCCAAACTTTTTAAAAATAGACATTGTAAAAGTATTTCATTTATTTCCTCATAGGACTTGTCCGCTTTTATAAAAAGTGTAAAACCCCTTTCCCTTATTTCTTGTAAGCTCTGTTCATTATCAAACAAATCATTTGGAAAATGAAATGAATCCTGTACAATTTCTTTTAGACTATGAATAACATGAGTTATGCAGTTCGTGTAAATAAATGTAAATAAGACTGATGTATCGTATATTATAATATACTAAAAAATATTTTTGTTTTATATGTCTTGAAATAGCAAAAAAGACTTGACTTTTTAAACCCGCCCCAATAATCAAAGTGAATGGTATTAATAGCCATTACTCTTGATGAATGGGTGATAAATATGACTCTTGGGAAACCGAAATATAGAAATTTACAACAAGGAAATGGGGGCGGAACGCCAGTTTTAAAAGCAATTTGGGATAAATTTGATTTTTCACTTCTGCTTACGCAATCGGGTATTGTAAAACGTAATGGTGTACCCACTTGGCTTATTGCTTTTGCTTATGTGGTAGGACTTATTGCTAATAAAAATTCTGTCTCACGTATTTCTGATTATGCTACTAAGGATAGCTTATTACAACCGATGTTTCGGAATCTTAAAATGGCTCAATATACCTTTAGCCGCTTTTTTACAACTGATTATAATTGGGGTTTATTTAGTTTTAAAAGAGTACAAAGACTACAACAAGAAGAAGAAACTGCATTTACTGAAGGAGATGTTATTGTACTTGATGATACAAAGGTGGCTCATGCCCATGGAAAGAAAATCCCTTTCCTTTGTTGGTTATATGATAGCTCCATTAAAATAAATATCTGGTGTATGAATATAGTTGCTACAACTGTTGTATTAAAGAACGGACTTAAATATCCATTGTTTTGGCGTATTTGGCGTAAGGTAGAAAATAGCGATGAAAAACAGACAAAAATAGATCTTTCAAAAGAAATGCTAATGGATATTCGCCGGATTTACACAGGGGTACTATGGGTTGCCATGGACCGCCGGTTTTTATGCAAAGACTTTTTAATTGGCTCACAGATCATCAATATGATTGGGTTACTAAGGCAAAACGTAATACAAAGACTTTATCGAAAAGAAATTGAGAATATTACAGGCCGAGAACGCTTTATCCCTGTAAAGCCTTCAATGCTTATTAAAGAAGTTTTTTCAAACTTCTTATTAGTGATCTAAAGATAAAGTAAGTGCTATATCCATACCTAATATTTATATCAAGTTACCCTACCGTTTAGTTGGAAAGCAGGGTAAAGTAGTAACTAAGTATCGTTATACGCCTATTGCGGCAGTTGTAGCTACAAGACTCAAAGAAGATACTGAAATGATGAAGGATGAATTTGAGAAAAACAAAGAGGTTGCGGCTACATATCGTGGGGCTTACCTTTTGATTAGTAATAGGGTCGATAATCCTGAAGAAGCTTTAGATGCATATATTAAGCGTTGGAGCATTGAGGTTTTTTTTAGAACTGCAAAACAAGAACTGGGGTTGAATTCTTGCCACTCAACGTCGGAAAGTCATCATTACGCCCATATTGAGCTCATTTTTACAGCAGAAACTTTACTTGTCTATGCAAGATGGGAACTCAATAATAAAGGCGCTGAAGAAGGCTTCACCCACGGCGAAATGGTCCGAAACTTTTTCAACGCCACATACCGTATCGTTATAAAAGCACAGCAATGCTTTCAAACTATACAAGTACATTTTGACACAGAAGTTAGGCAATTTGCAAGACTTATTGATAAATTTTGGCCGAAGAATTTATTGTTAGGTTGGTTTACTGTGCAAAATTCCCAGTATATGGAGTCAACTGCATAACTCATGTGAATAACTATATATGTCCTAATATTTTCCATTTCACAACCATCTTCAAACGTTATAATCGCCTTATAATAACCTACCTGATTATCTTCACTTATATTTTCTTTAATCTCATGAGCTATGTAGTACTGTTGTTTTTTATTGGAAGACGGCCTAACTATATCTTCATTTGAAGGGTTATTTTGGATTAATTGATTTAAGAGATTTTTTATATCAATTATAAGTAAAGATGATTCCCCATTTACTGGATCCCCATTTTTTACTTTTTCTACTTCAACTGTTACAAAATCAATAAAACGAAATATTAAATCTGATAGCATTTCAAATTCCATATTACACGGCTTCTTTTCTCTAATGTAATAAAACAAATCTTCTATACTATGGGCAGTTGAAGAAATACTGTCAAAAAGCATCATTGATGATGAACCCTTTATTGTGTGCATGACACGAAAGATTTCATTTATAGACTCCTGTGTAAAAACCCCTCTTTTTTCACTTTTCAGCATTAAGGTTTCTAGATGCTGTATATTTGAAGTTGTTTCAAATATATATATTTCAAGCATTGGTTCATTACTGTAAATATCTGACACTACATCACCCCCTACTTTAAGGCATTACTAACATAGCTTTTTAAGAATATCTAAAAAGTGTGCTTCTTTAAAAGGTTTTACGATAAAGGTTTTTGCACCAGCAATTATTGAATCCCTTATTAAACCTTCTTGTCCCATGGCAGATAACATTATTATCTTAGCGTTAGCATCAAAGACTTTTATAGCTTTTACTGCTTCAATGCCTGTCATAATTGGCATTGTTATATCCATTGTAACTATGTCAGGTTTTAGTTCTTTATATAATTCAACTCCAATAGCTCCATTTGATGCCTCTCCAATTACTTCATAACCATGTTTTTCTAACAATGTTTTAATCGATACTCTCATAAAAGATGAATCATCAACAATTAAAATTTTGGGCATAGCTAACCCTCCTATAAATAAAAATCGTACTAGATTTCATATTTGCGACTCACTTAGTATAGGTGTAGTTATGCTAGTGAGTGTTTACTCGCTATTGTTAATTTGATTATATTTGGTAACCATTACATTGTCAATATTTGTTTTGTTTTGTAAAAAAAAGAAGCCAGTTCTAAACGGTTTGGCTTCATATTTCATATATATATATATCATTTTGAGTAAATATCTGAAAACTCTATATGCATTCTTTCAATATTAAATGAATCATAACTATTGATTTTATATTCCTCGTTACTTATTATATCCGTTCTATTAGGTAATTTGATTATAAATTCGCTTCCCTCTTTAACAGCACTTATTACTGATATACTCCCATTATGTAATTCAACTAATGATTTAACCAAGGACAAACCAATGCCACTCCCCTCATGCCTTCGGGTCAATGATTTATCTACTTGAACAAATCTTTCAAAAATTATATCCTGTTTCTCTTTTGGGATTCCTATGCCTGAATCTTTAACTACAATAATTGCTTCCTGTTCAGTTGTATTAATTTCTACTTTTATATGACCCTTCGGTTCTGTAAACTTAATAGAATTTGAGAGTAGATTTAGCATTATTCTTTCAATTTTTTCAGGATCACATGCAATAATTAATGAATCTACATTTGTGTTAAATTGTATATTTAAATTTTTCTTAACTACATAGTCTTCTATAGCCTTAACAATAGTTTTAATTAAATGTACTATATCATAGTTTTGAAAACCAACTTCGTAAAAACCCGAGTCAATTCTAGTTATATCTATTAGATTGTTTACTAGACGTAGCAATCTATAACAATTTCTTTTAGTTCTCTCGTGAATCTTCTTATATTTATCTGTATTAATTCCCATTCTTTCATTTTTTAGATAGAACTCTTGCAGTTGTAGACTGCCTAGTATAACATTTAATGGAGTCCTAAGTTCATGGGATAAATTAGCAAAAAACTCTGTTCTAAGCTTTTCTACCTGACTCATTTCAATTAACTCGTTTTGCATTGTTTTCCACTCTGTTATATTTGTAGCAAAAATTAAAAGGGCGCTGCCATTTTCATAAGGAATCTTTAATGCTGTTACTTCAACATCAACTACTTCACCATTTTTTTTAATATATTTTTCTTCGATTAGAGGCGCATCTATTGTCTTAATTTTATTTCTAGCCTTTACCTTATCGTGATAGTCCGGATGGACAACAAATTGAAGATAATCTTTTCCTAAAAGCTCATCACAACTATCATAACCTAATAAATTTTTGCCATATTCATTTACAGACAAAATTTTATTTTTATCTACTATAAATATTGCTGCAGGTAAGGCAGATAAAAGTTTTTCTTGCTGCTTTATACTGTTTTTTAATGCATATTCTATTTCTTTCCTTTTAGAAATGTCTTTAGCAACCATTAAAATATTTATTTCATCATTAAGTTCAAAATAATGAGCATTAATTTCTACAGGAATATAGTTTCTTTTTTTAGTAATAAATTTGGTTTGAAAGGTCCCATATTTGTTCTTAATTATTAACTTAACCAAATTTTTCAAAGTATTATTTTCTCTTTTTTCTATGTAAACTGGCGAAAGCTTTAAAATTTCTTCATATGTGTAACCTAGTAAATAGCATGCGGCCTCGTTGGCCTCTACAAAATTTCTTATATTGCCATATTTATCGATTGTAAATACTAATATCATATCATTAATGTTATTAAACATATGCTTAAATTTATTTTCACTCTCAATCAATTTTTTACTTTTCCTATTGCTATCAGTTATATCAAAAATTCTTGAGAATAAAAGGTTTCTTCCATGAACATTTATGAGGTCACTAATTACTAAAACATTACGTAAATCTCCATTTGATAATTTATGATTAAAATAAAACAGATTTTTTGTACTTCTGGATGCCCTTTTCATTTCTTTTTGAATCTCATATTTTGATAAAATATTAATATCAGAAATGTTCATATTCTTAATTTGCGATTTTGTATACCCGTAGAAGTTTAATGCCAGATCATTAGCATCAATAATTTTACCATTAGATGGATCTATCAAAAGCATTATAGATATACTATTTCCAGATATTTCTTCCAAACTAACAGAAGTTTCATTCTCACTACCTTGTATTAGGCCCTTGGATTCAGTCTCATTAATCCTATGACTAGTAATATAACTTAACTGTTTTTTTAATGTCTCGTTCTCAATTCTAAGGCTGACTATTTCTTCTTCTAGTTCTCTAACCCTATCTTTCATATTACATTAACCCCCAAGTATTAAATCTTTATCCCATACTTATATATTATACATAAATCGACAGAACTCCTCTAAAAATTGTTACACATACAAATAAAAATCTACTACGTATTTCATAGTAGATTAATTATGTTTATTTATTGAATTGCTTATTAGAAGGTGTAACAACACCAGCACTTATTATAAATTTTAATCCCTCTTCTACAGTCATATCGAGATAAATTATCTCTTCATCTCTCATCATAATTAACATTCCAGAAGTAGGATTAGGTGTTGTAGGTATAAACACATTGCTTAATTTTTCAGATGTTTTTTTTTGAATTTCACCTTTACTCTCTCCGGTGACAAAACCAAGTACATAAATTCCATTCCGTGGATACTCAATTAACACAACTTTATTAAAAATCTGTTTTCCTTGTAATGAAAAGGCATCGGTTAGTTGTTTTACACCAAAATATATTCTAGGTATTACCGGAACCCTATGAAGCAACTTTTCTACATAATCAAAAGCTTTAGCACCTAATACATTGGTCACAATGAACCCCATTAAAAGAATAAGTACAAAACTTGTAATTATCCCAATGCCCGGTATCGGTATGCCAATTATTCTTACAATTATTCTGCCTAAAACGTTATCAACCAAAGAAAAGAAATAATAAAGCACATAAATAGTTACTACGATAGGTGATATGGCAATTACACCTCTTATGAAAAGCTGCCTAAATCTCTTCATCTTTATGCACCTCTCTTAATTACCTAATTATCATTATTAAAAAGCTTTAAAAATTCCCCGTAACCTTCCTCTACTAATTTTTCCTTAGGTATAAAGCGTAGTGCAGCGCTATTAATACAGTATCTCAATCCACCCTTATCCATAGGCCCATCATTAAATAAATGTCCTAAATGGGAATCCCCCCACTTACTTCTTACTTCAGTTCTAATCATATTAAAGCTTGAATCTTCTTTTTCTATTAAATTATCCTTATCCATAGCTCTAGTAAAGCTAGGCCAACCACATCCAGAATCGTACTTATCTTTTGAACTAAATAATGGTTCTCCTGTCACTACATCAACATATATTCCTTCTGATTTATGATTCCAAAACTCATTGTTAAAGGGCATTTCAGTTCCATTTTCTTGTGTTACTTTATACTGAATTGGAGTTAAATTATCTTTAATTAACTCTTTTTTAGGTTTCTCATATTTTTTCTCTTGTTCCATATCTTTTCCTCCCCTTATTTTATATAACTAATATACCCCTTTAATTTTTAATTAATAATAAAAGGATTAAAATAAAGCCATAAAGCATATTTAATATTTTGCTTTATGACTTTATGAAAATACTAATTTCATGTTGCCTTTAGTTTATCTACACTTTCGATTATTTTTAAAAGATCATCACTAACTTTAGAATTATTATTTATCTGAGACTGACTGCTAAAAGCTCTCTGAATTTTATTTAGTGCTATAAATGCACTTTCTATAGCCTCTAATATATTTCTGTCATCACTATTTGCATAATTTTTAAGAACTTTAACAATCTCCATATGCTTTTCTGAATTACTTGTTCCAACAGCCCTATAAACTCCAGGGATTCTGTAGGAGTTATTTTTTATTTTTTTAGTAGTATTAATTAATTGCAAAACACCAGCAATTGTGTGTATTGGACTCTGCTCATCCTCGCTTAAATATGGAACTACAGAACTCAGTACCAGCTCTAACTCTGGGTGGCTCATTGCACTTTTGAGCATATGCATTAGATCAAATGGAGCTTCATTTTGACTTGTACGATAACCTGGTCTTTCCCTTCTACTAAATATCAAAAATATTAAAAATAGTAAAATATATGGACTTGTTAAGCTTATATTATTTGGTTTGTAATTCTCAAGTTTGCCTTTAGGCATCTTAATTTCGCTGTTCAAATCACTACTAACTAAATCTAGCATACTACTACAGCCCCTTTACAATTTTTTCTTATAAAAACCCTCAGAATTATGTAAATTCTAAACCTCGTTTAAATCCTAACTTATTATTAGGCTATGATAATAACTTGCATTTTGTTCTACTTAAGTTAATAAATCTATTTTTTATGATAAAAAATATAGCCACCGAAACCGGTGGCTATACTAAATGAAATTCCTACCAAAATCCAAATCCAGGTCTACCAAAAGTAGGTCCCCTAAAAGGTCTTCTCCATACTGCTGCCAAAATTAGAAACCACAATAGTAAACTACTACCTCCAAAGAAAAAGTTACTATCTACTCTAGGCTGTAAGTTTGAAGAACTTGCTTCAGCTAAAACTTTTTTGACTGCTTCTATTCTAAACTTAGCTGTATCTGTTACAAAGCCATTCATGTTTGTTAATGCATCTAAGTTCTGTAGATGCTGATTTAATACTTCCTTTGATACTTGCCCTTTTACTTCAGCAATTTTACTATATATTTGATAGTCTGAAAGTTCACCATATTGCTTCATAAAATCATTAAACTGTCCTATATGCTCGCTTGGTAGCATTATAAAATCTAAGTTATACCCACCACTATAATTAATTATCTCGGGCATAAATTACACCCCCCCCTTTTCGATAATATATTATGTCCCTCATTAAAAAGTGTGAGTGGGGGCTAAATAATATTTTAAAATATAAAAAACGTGAGAATTCTATAAAGAATGTATTTTCACGCTTTTAGTAGCCTTTTATACTTTAAAATTTAAATCAGTACAATAATTAAATTTTTTAGTTTGTCGCTTTTCTTTGAACATATTTTTATCTGCTTTTTTAAATACATCATATACGTTCCCCTGTGAATGCTCAGTGAAAGCAAATCCCATTGACACCTGTATTGGGAATGAAGGGTTTTTTTCATTATATCTATTAATATTATTTTTAAATTTTTTCACTTCTTTTTTCATTTCTTCCTTTTCTAAATTTTCGAGTACAATTACAAACTCATCTCCACCAAACCTTGATGCAACAAATTTTTCTTCGAAGCTATCTTTAATTATCCCTGCAATTGCCTTAATTAGCTGATCTCCTTCATAATGACCTAATTTATCATTAACATATTTAAGGTTATCTAGGTCACAAATAACAATTCCAACCTTGGTATCTTGCTTTTCATCTAAATATTTAATTTGTTCTTCAAAATAGGTCCTATTACATAGTCCTGTTAGAGCATCATGATAACTAAGGTATTTTAATCTTTCCTCTAACTCTTTCCTATCCTGAATATTTCTACATATCCCATCTATTCTAATTAGTTCCCCTTCTTCATTATAGAAAGGCATACAATAATCTTCAAACCAAATGTATTCTCCAGTGATTTTATGTTTGTACATAGTAACTAGACTTTGATTGCATTCAATATCCCCATTGAGTTTTTTCATTTGAATATCTTTATACTCTGGATGAACAATTTCAAACGCAATGAAGGGATTTCTTAAATTCTCCTCTAAAGTATACCCCAAACTCTTTTCAATTGCTGGGTTTAAATATACATATTTAACCTCTGGTTTTATATCCATAGAGTAAACAATATCATTGGACTTTTCAAATATCTGTAAAACTCTTTCATTTCTATCTCTATCCTTCATAAATCTTGTTACATCTAACATAGAAATAATGAATTTATTATTTTCGAACATTATAGCGCAATCCATATAAATAATTTCACCATTAGATTTTTTAATCTGTATATATGTTTCCATATTACTTTCAATCTTTTCAAGTTTTAATTGGATATCTATTAAGGTAATTTCTACGAACTTTTTCCCGATTATATCACTTTGATCATATCCTAAAACTGTTATACAATTTGGACTAACATCAATAATAACACCGTCTATACCAACTTCAATATATAATTCTCTATTAATTATATTTCTATTAGTCAAAATACTTAAGTCCAAAAAAACACCCCTTAAAAATATCCATATCTATCTGAGACTCTATTCCTATAAGGCATAGGACTAAAGTACCATATTGTATTATTCAACATTTTATTACCAATTCCTTCTAATTTTTTTAAATTTCCCAATAATTTTACTTTTTTTTATATATGCCAGCCCATACCTAGTATCGATTATGTAAAAAAATTAGGGACAAAATAAAAAAAGCCCGATATTTGTATAATCTACAATAATAATTGGGCTTTTATAGTCATTTATTTATATTATATATTAATCACACATTTTCTTTATAACAAAACCTCTCATTCTCATTATAATTTTCCAAGCCATCTCATGTATAATCGTTTTGCAATGCTTTGTCTCTCTAAATTTTAAACAACCTTTTTTAACCTCGTACATTCTTGTAGGCAATTAAATTCCTCCATTAATCTTATCTTTTGTAGAAGTGTTTAATATAGTATGTATGCTATTAATTCCATTAACTTAATTTATAATGTAGAGTGGTTATAGATTTATAATAATGGCTTTAATAAAAAATATAACAGGTTTAAAAACCAGAGTTATACTATAATGTCAGAGAAGTTTTCCCTATTTTCTTAAGGAATTAGCATATCATATATAACAATAACTAATTATATACCTGTAATTTATAGTAGTCAATAATCTAAATTATATATTTAAATAGTTTATTTTTTAACATATATCTATACCATATTTAGTAAAATATGCTTTAAATTTAATAATAAACTGCTTCATACAGTACCCCATCTCAAATCAAACTTCACTTATTTTATTAATCCATTATCTTAATTGTTTCTTATTTCCTTATAGTGGTATAAATAAAATATGGTATTTATTCAAATCTTTAAACTTTTTACAAATATCTATATATTTATCTTTTTGGAACCATGAACAAACAAAAGTTAGTTAAAATTGTATAGAATGTTAAAATTGAAAGGAAGTGTGTATATTGAAGCATACTAAAATGATTGGGATATTAAATGTTTTTATTTTTATCGGTACTATTGTTGTAAATGGACTAGCTAATATTATACCTATAAATAATATGACAACCGGAGAGGTAGCGGACTTATATCCTAACCTATTTGTTCCTGCTGGCATAACTTTTTCTATATGGGGACTAATATATTTTTTATTAGGTATATTCACAGTTTACCAACTTTACATTGCATTTAAATCAAATATCAACACTCCTTCATTTGTAGATAAAATTGGTATATGGAATATTGTATTAGGATTAAGTAATATGATGTGGATATTATTTTGGCATTATCTATTTGTAAGCATATCTGTAATAATAATGCTTATTATGCTTTTATCTTTAATCATAATTTATAGGAGGCTTCAAATTGGTAAAGGAAATAGCTCACAAATGGAAGTTCTTTTAGTACATATTAATTTTAGTATTTATTTGGGTTGGATTAGTATAGCAACTATTGCTAATATCACTGCTTATCTAGTTGATATTAATTGGGATGGTCTCGGCATTCCATCTAGTATATGGACTTTAGCCCTTATGTCTGTGGGTGTATTCCTTAGCCTGATATTTATATATGTATATCGAGATGTTTTCTATGCTTTAGTCGTGAACTGGGCCTATCTTGGTGTTTATTTAAAGCGTACATCACCAACTGTTATGCCAGTGCGATCAGTAATAACTTGGTCAATTATATGTATAATACTCTTAACAACGGCTATTGTTTTTGCAGTCCTTAAGAAAAGAATTTATACACTTGATGAAAAAAATTAGTGTCTTATCTTATTAGAATAATTTTTTAAAAAAGAGTTTATAAATAGCAGTAGACTAATATTTTCATAGCTTTCTAGACTAAATTTAATGTTTAAATTTTAATAATATAATACTATTGAATGAAATTCTCCAAAATTAAAATAGCTTAGGATAATCTTCTCCTAAGCTATTAAATATTTTTTGTTTGAGTGGAACAGTATTGTCGAAACATAAAAAAGACTGCTTAAGGGACAACAAGGCTCAAAACCTCAGAATGTCTATTGCCGCTCCGTTTTTACATGTACTCCCAGAATAATAAAGTCTGCTCATGAAATCGCCAATTATGCTCACGTAATTCCCAATTAAAGACAAAAATAAGGGCCAAAAAAGATAAAAAAGTCTGCTCAAACCGCATGGTTTTTGCAGGTCCATCTTAGATAAATTTCACTATTGCCATTACATTATGCCTTGTCGGAGGTTCTTAGTAGCCGACAGGCTAACGCCTTAAGAATGTCTCTTTAATTGAAAAAACATCTGTGCTATCATGTAGTAAACTAATTGGAAAGGTGTGATAATGCTATGTTTGAAAATCGTGAGGAGAAGGGCGATAGCCCAGCAATGACTTCACTTGAATATGCTACTGATTCCTGCGGTTGGAATATAACCAAAGATACTTCTGCAAATCTCTTTGAAGAAATGATTAAAGAAATAAATATTATGCCTCAACTCGCCCTGCTTCTTCCACTGATGAAGGTTAAATTACAACCGAAATACTCCCCCTTATGCTCTAACCGTGCATCTACCATAAACCCGCTTAATTACCTCATTACCACCGAAAATACCGTATATTAACACAACTTATTCTATGACTAAAAATCACACACTAACTATTAAATTTTATAGAACTTGCCTCATTTTTAGTCATTGGTGTCTTCCTTAAATCTATCTGCCCCCTGCCATTACCATGCGGAGGGTTATTGCAAGCCGACAGGCTATCGCCTTATGAAAGAAAAAAGCGAGGCTATATAACCTGACTTTGGAACATCATTCATAAGAAAAAGTGCTGTAATCGTCTGTCTATAGAAGTTTCAGCACTTTTTATTGTTGTTTTACGTTCACTACATCTTTTTAATTATATTGGGGATTTCATTACTTAGCAGAACATTCTTTTCAATCTTAAATATGTCTTTGTTTATTTTACTATTAAGTAATTTGTCTGACATTATATATAATTTGTCTACTTTGTAATCAATTTCATCTATTATAAATCCTTCTAGTCCATTGATTATTTCATAGGTAGATAATTCAACTTTATTCACTGCTAACTTATACTCTAATATTCTTTGCATTACTAAGGCTAAATAACAAATTAAAAAATGCGACCTAATTCTTCGTTCTTTAAAGTGATATACTGGTCTTGTTTTTAAATTTGTTTTTAATATTCTAAAGGATTCTTCAATTTTATATAGAGATTTATAAGCTACCATTATATCTGCTGGGTTCATATCCACTTTATTTGTAACAATGTAAAAATATCCGAAATTTTCTTGCTCTTGTTTAATTATTTCCTCATCAATTTCAATATTTATTTTTTCTTTAGGGTTTTCAACTGCTTTATAATACTTGCTTTTAGATTTGGTTGTTGCATTAATTGTAAAATCCTTTATATTTTTTTTAGCTCTTTCAATCATTTTATCTTGTTTATACATCTCACGTTCTTTGTAGATATCTGAATATTTTTTTATGATTAATTCGTCATAGGTTTCATCATTCTGACTCACCTTTCTCTTACTGGTTATATATCCGCTTTTATATTTAGCTTCTGCATTAGAAGTTATGTTCCAAGATGAATTATATTTCTTCTCTTTTAGATCTTTAGGCACTGCACTGCCCTTAGAACCTACAATGTAACTAAGCCCTTTACCTCGAATCATCTCTAAGTTAGCCCTTAAATTTAAGCCCCTATCAGCCACTATTATGATTTCTTTTATGGTGTAATTATTTAATATATCGTCAATGACTTCTTCCATGGTATGTAATTCATGTTTGTTGCCTTTAAAAAGCCTATAAGAAATAGGTATCCCATTGGTGTCTATTAGTAAGCCCATAACAACTTGTGTTTCATTTCTTTTATTATCCTTACTCATACCTCTTTCTCTAAATCCGTCTTCATCAAAAGACTCAAAGTAATAGGTTGTACAGTCATAAAATGCTAATGACATATTTCTATCTGGAATAATCTTTTCTATATGATCATTTAAATGTTTGAAAAGTTTATTTTCATTCATTTCAAAATTTTTATCATAGGTAGCTATATTTTGTTCCAATTCATCAGAAGTGTTTTTAATGTTATATTCTAATATTTTTTTAGCCTCTGAATCAACGGTATCTAAAAGGTCTTCCATGTTTTTTATGAGCTGAACTCCATCTGTTAATTCTTTAGATTTATGTTTATTAAAGCCAGAAAAAACATCCAGGGAAGAATAAATGTTATCGCTATTCACAAAACTAAAATCATATAGGAAATCTTCTTTTCTAGAAGCCACTTCAAGCTTACTCGAAGGATTAAATAATCTACCAAGTACCTGATAGAACATCAAGTCACTAAAGGAATAATCTAGTTTAGTATCTCTCACCATCTTAGAAAAAAAGTTCCGCAATTTCAATTGGTTAAAGATTTTTAGATATGGAAGATAACCTAAGTTTTTATGATTAAGAGAAAGCTTATCTTTTGACAAGGATACAATAAAATCTTCAAAGTTTTCAAACCCTCGAGAAGCTTCATCTAGTCTAATCATTTCTTTTAGCTCTGCTTCAGCTTGAGCAAGGGCTTTCTTACCTGATTTAGAATCTAAATCATGAGTACCAAAACCTTTAATCTGAATTTTTTTTGATTTCTTAGTCTTAGGATCTCTAATCCCCTTAGCAATTGATATAAAATATTTACCATTTGGTCTTTTAGATTTACTAATATACATGCTATTCCTCCATAAAAACCTTCTAACTACATTATACATCATATTTTACACCACGCCAAGTCGTGAGCGTTAATGAATAAAAAAAATAATGAGCAATGTTAAAATTTAGACGTTTACTCATTATTTGTTATTAATTTATGTTCTGAAGTCAGGATAATCTTCTCCTAAGCTATTAAATATTTTTTGTTTGAGTGGAACAGTATTGTCGAAACATAAAAAAGACTGCTTAAGGGACAACAAGGCTCAAAACCTCAGAATGTCTATTGCCGCTCCGTTTTTACATGTACTCCCAGAATAATAAAGTCTGCTCATGAAATCGCCAATTATGCTCACGTAATTCCCAATTAAAGACAAAAATAAGGGCCAAAAAAGATAAAAAAGTCTGCTCAAACCGCATGGTTTTTGCAGGTCCATCTTAGATAAATTTCACTATTGCCATTACATTATGCCTTGTCGGAGGTTCTTAGTAGCCGACAGGCTAACGCCTTAAGAATGTCTCTTTAATTGAAAAAACATCTGTGCTATCATGTAGTAAACTAATTGGAAAGGTGTGATAATGCTATGTTTGAAAATCGTGAGGAGAAGGGCGATAGCCCGAAAATGACTTCACTTGAATATGCTACTGATTCCTGCGGTTGGAATATAACCAAAGATACTTCTGCAAATCTCTTTGAAGAAATGATTAAAGAAATAAATATTATGCCTCAACTCGCCCTGCTTCTTCCACTGATGAAGGTTAAATTACAACCGAAATACTCCCCCTTATGCTCTAACCGTGCATCTACCATAAACCCGCTTAATTACCTCATTACCACCGAAAATACCGTATATTAACACAACTTATTCTATGACTAAAAATCACACACTAACTATTAAATTTTATAGAACTTGCCTCATTTTTAGTCATTGGTGTCTTCCTTAAATCTATCTGCCCCCTGCCATTACCATGCGGAGGGTTATTGCAAGCCGACAGGCTATCGCCTTATGAAAGAAAAAAGCGAGGCTATATAACCCCGCATTGCTGCAAAACCTCCCGGTTTTCCTATTTACCTATTTATTCTTTTACTTTTTTCCTCTTACCTCTGCCATTAACATGACGTAGGCTTCACCAACCCGCTTGGTATGGAGTGTCTGCATAAAAAAGTCGTGAATGTTAAGCAGCATTAACCTGCAAAACACCCACGACTTTCAATCATACTTTTTTATTCTTAACCAATGTTTTTTATTTGTGAGCAGACTTTTTTATCTACATAAAAGTATTTTGTTTTCGACAAATAAAGTCGGTAAATAAAAAATGTTGATATTACAATAATCTTGACACATTTATAGTTTTATGAATTTATAGTAAAGTTGGTAAATATATGATATTTTACTCTGAATAAATATACACTCCGGTAAAATAAAGTTGGTAAATAAAATAGTAAAAATAATGTTAACAAGTATTTCATTTATAATTAGACTATTAAATTAGTTATTATGCCAAATTATCTACTATTTCTTCTATCATTTCTACTCTATCTTTATTTTGTACTTGATATATACTTAGCATAACTAACACTTCAATAACATCAACTATTTCTTTATGTATCTTTTCTTTTGTCATTCTCTCAGCAATTTTCTTTGAATGTGCTACCTCTTTATATCTTCTTACACTCTTGCACCCTGAATCAATAGCTTTTCTAACTGAAATATCTAAGGCTTCCTTTGGATCAATTTTATAACCGTCATCATTGATTATCTCTCTGGTAATTTTTAACTACTCAGCCCCAGAGCCCTATCCTAATAGTGGTCTGAAGTGCCCTTGACCATTCACATCAGACCCTAGAGAAAATGCCTTGTTAACTGTAGTAGAACGCGTGAAATTCAGGGACAGACACGCTTGTCTGTCCCTTAAAAAATCAGTATTACTTAACTCCAGTAGAACCAAATCCGCCCTCGTTTCTTCCAGTATTTGATACTTCGGCAACCTCAATAATTTTTACTCTTAACACAGGCTTAACAACCATTTGCGCAATTTTCATATATTTTTCAACCATAAAATCTTGTTTACCATGATTAATTAAAATAACTCCAATTTCTCCCCTATATCCTTCATCTATAGTACCGGGTGAGTTCAAAACTGTTATAGAATTTTTTAATGCAAGCCCACTTCTTGGTCTAATTTGAGCTTCAGTATTCTCTGGCAACTCAATTATTATTCCAGTATGAATCAAAGCTGTTTCACCAGGACTTATTAGTTTTTCTTCTACTGAGAACAAATCCAGTCCGGCATCACCTTCGTGTGCACATTCAGGTAATTTTGCTAAATTACTAATTTTTTTTACTTTTAAATTCATCAATTTAATTCTCCTTTTTCCTTTATACTATTTCTTGATATTGAATTATGTATTTGTGTAAATGCTTGTACAATAAAAGGGGCTACTGCTGTTAAGTAAATTAACATCATATATCCATCCGTGGAAGGTCTTTCATTTTTAATACCAAATTTCCAGCCGAGATACGAATAAGCTAATAATGGTAAAAATGATAAGGAAACCACTATGCACTTTTTTATTCTATTTTTTAAGTTTTTTAAATTTACAATTTCTCTATTAGCAGCATGGGCTGAATCAGTGTAAAATTTTATTGTCTCTATAAATTTATCATACTTATTCTTAAACTCTTCAATCTTAAACTCCCCATTTTCTTCTTCAATGCCAAGTTTTATAAAGTTAATGTCCCCAATATTTCCAATAAAGTTTCTAAGTTCATTATAATGACTTTTATATTTCTTTCCAAAAAATATTTTACTCATAAGAGATGTGCTAGGCTCTTTTACAATATCTTTTAATAAATCGAATCTACATGAAGGGTTGTCGTGTTTTATATAAGCAGGGGTGACAAGCTTATATAATATCAATGTAACAAAGGAACAATATTTAAATGTAAATTTATCATCTGAATTATTAGACTCAGTGTTTTTTGCTATAAGAAATTTAAGCCTTTTATTTGTTGGATTATTTAGTGAAATAAGTAAAGGGCCCTGCCATCTCGGATCTAGTGTGGTCGATATATGTCCAAACCCTTGTGAAACAATCCCAACTTTTGAATGAAATGTTCCAGCTATATCATTTGATACCCAAACAGCCTCTCTTGTAAGAATTAAAACCGTATCCCGTGGTTCAACGTAACAATATTTTTGGTTGTTATTATTGTAGATATTAACTAATAATCTATTATTTATCGAGAAGATAAATTCTGTTGGAGTCAAATTATAGCCTACTGGAGTTAAATTTTCTTTCTCTTCCATTGGCCATATTACTATTTTGTTTTTCTTTATATTATCAATAATATCAACATCAGATAAAAAGCCTGCATTTTCAGAGTGATTTTCCATCTTTTCCTCCTTAACTTCTTTATCTAAACTATTCATTTTTTGCCCCTCCTTCCCTATGATAATGCGGTTTTAGACGAAGTTCCCATATTATTTTCCTAATAATCTATATACATCAACCTCAAGAGTTTTATTTGAAACAATGCTTAAAAATTGGGTTATTGTCAGATCATTACCTTCTCCATACGACCCTATAAGAACCTTATTTTTATACTGGTCAAGCTCGTATTCATCATGGGCGTATGCTATATATCCATCACTAATCGATTGAACAGAATTTAAAATAGTAATGATTTCTTCAGTTGAAAATCCATCGCCAAAAGATATCAAAAAATTTAGGGGTTCTTCGCGTCCAAAAATCTCATGAACTGGAATTCTATTGGCTTTAAATGCTCGAGCTAATTCGTTGAAAATGTTTAACTTTGCATTGAGTGATACAGTTTTATTTTCAAAAAATATTTTTGGTTTTTCTGGTTTAACAACATTGATAATTTTGCTTTTTAATAGCTCCCCATTAAACATAAAGTCTAGATTTTCTTCCTTGTTAAACTTATTTAGTTGTGTTGATATTTCATTTTGATTTTTCTCAAGCTCTTCAATCATCTGTATTAAGGTATCATAGTTATTAGATGTCACTTTTCTTATTGATTCTATTGCATCTGGTGTTACCTCTCGTTTTGAGTTTCCAAATTTTTTATCTATATATTGTGAATAGAATTGATCCTCTTGCATTTCTGGACGAAATCTTGTTTGGAGCAAGAAAATACATATTAAAAAGATCGGTACATTAATTACTGAGGCAACAACCAATACATTAATTATCCAATCCGGCTGCTTAATCATTACTGCCGATGTAAGAAACGATCCATTAACAAGAATTAACCCCACCAGCCAACACGCCAAAAGTTGAATTGGCTTTGTAACCTTATGAGGTTCGATCTGGGACTTTATTTCATTCAAATCTATCACCACTTTTCTAATTTTCTAAGCCTCGTCTTATGTCCTGCAGTTACCGACGCCTTTGCCGTACGAGAAGTGTCGGTAACTGTAGTCTATGCTTTAGGTTAGTACGATTCAACACCTTGTTTTAAATATTAATCATTTATATACTTAAAGAAATCTTTTGTAATATCGCTATAAGCTTTATCAAAATCTTTAAAGTAATCCTCCTGATACACACTCAAAAGCCTGCTGTTGCCAGGTATCCAAAACGGCAATAAATTGTAATGGACAAAGACATTCGGAATTTCACTACTTCCATTTATCATATTCTCGTATTCTACTATTAACTCGTCAACTATATTCCTCTTGAATTCCTTCTTAACTAAGTTAGCAAAACCTTGTAAATAACATTTGTATTTTTCCAATCTATCTTTTGTATTTGATGTAGATATATCTAATATAACCATATAAAAAATCATAGGTATCCTAATTGGTATTCCGAAATCCAATTTAATATAATTCCAAGTAGGAATATCTGTATCAAAATATGTAAAATGATTTAAAAAGCACTCATAAGCGACCTTCTTTAATTTAGGCCCATAATCGAATTTATATCTATTCCATTCAATGAAAACATACTCAAAAGTTCTATAGTCATCATTAACTTTATCTGGATACATGCCATCAAATAACACCGAAAAATACATATCTTCATTTTTACATAAAAGATCTATTACATCTTTTGCAATTGTATCAGTCCATACCATTTTTCTATAATCCCAATATAAACTATATGCTTTCTCCTCTTAGTCAGGAAAAGTTCCACATACTTTACATTCTACAAAAAATGACTTAAATATTTTATTATCATTTTTTGAAACTAAAAGATCTGGCATGTTCTGTATATGTGATTGAACTGCATCACTAATAGAATCATTCTTGCTAAATGCTAAATTCATACAATATTCAATAGCAATGTTTTCAATTCCAATTAAGTTTACTGAATAACCCAACAACTGAAAATGTGTTTTAGCTACACTTTCTCCTAAATTGCCTTTCAGTTTATTTAAAATAAATCTATCTTTTCTATCCATTTTGAACTCCTTTCATCTTTCATCTCTTACAATTTTCATCCAAGTAATTTTCAGACTAAATTACGCATAAAGATGTGTTTATAAACTTGAGTTCTTAAACACTTCAATACATTATAGTGTTTTTATATTAATTTCGTGAATATTTACTTATATATTAGCATAATCATTAGTTAATGTATGTCGTATTTTGTAAAAATTTACACAATAAAAGCTGTTTTTTCACATTCAATAAATTGTTAAATGAACACCCAGTATAAAATTAAATTTATTAGAGAGTTTTTTCTGATTCTGCTAAGTTTCTACACTGCGATATACTATTTTTATCATCACATTAAATATAAAACCGTGGTATTAAGGACTATGCCTAAACCACGGTTACTTAAATTACCCAATGTACTTGCGAAATATAGTTCTTAATTATTTATAGATTAACATAACTATATAAATGCACTTGTCGAACTTTGTAATTAATTATAAAAAACCTACGATTTTATTGAAGTTGTAAAAGTTATAATACTGTAAATAGCATGTTAACTGTATGCACTTTTATTATAGGGTTGTACTGGTTTTTGAGTTTAATATTTTCCTAAGGACAAATTACTTGCTATGAGCTAATAGTTTAATTCTCTTAGTATTACTATATATCGGTTTAGACGATTCGTTGTAATCCTTTATTTTACATAAAATCTTTTTAAATAGAAGCCAGCTAAAGCTCCAATTGCTGCCATTCCACCGACGGCTATAGGTATCGGGCCACTAAATGGTGCTCTGCCCTCTGTTGGTAATGCTGTTGGCGTAGTTTCGTATAACAACTGAAATAACCTGTGCACAAGTAAAACTGCGTCAGCTCTAGTCATTGCTGACTGTGGTCGAAACAATCTATCTTCCGGAATATCAATTAATGTTTCCCTATAGGCTAATGCTACTTCTCCTTTTGCCCATGTTTGTATTTCATGATTATCTATAAATGGTAGGTAATTCTCAGGATTTTCTGGATATAAGTATTTCTTTTTTTCATGTAGCGCTCTTGTAGCTACGGCTACACTTTGCTCTTTAGTAACGATATTCTCACCTCTAAAGGTTGCATCTGGGTATCCTAAAACTATTCCTTCCTTTTCTGAGGATGCAACATAGTCATAGTACCAATCATCTTTAGTTATATCTGTAAAGGATGGAGCTAGACTTCTATCTAACGCGTAAAATGTTCTTACTAAAAGGGAAGTAAATTCTCCCCTAGTGATTTCAGCATTAGGTTCAAAGTTTTCATTATCCCTTCCACTAATAAAACCTCTTGAAGTCATAAATATGATCGCTTGTTGCTCTTCATCTGTTAAATGACCAATATCCTTAAAATCTGTTTTGTTTTCCAGTATATAATACTCTCCCATTGTTCTCGTCTGAAAGGATATCATGTTAGTATTAGGGTCATACTGGCCTCCTATTTGTTCTGTTCTGATCCCATCATTCATAAATACAGTGCTATATTCATGGTTTAAATTTTGCACTGGTAAACTTACAGTTATATTCCTTTCTAATCTTGGAATTGCTTGTCCTTTTTCATCACTAAAAAATAATTCATATGCAAAACCTTTAGAATCTTTTTTCCTTCTTACTTCTATCCTTAATTCTTGCTTATCTTTTAGCTCAACATTCAATTCACTTGCATTTAATGTTATCTCTGCAAGATCTAACCCTACTTGAATTGCATCTACATTATTTAAGGCTTCCAACATTGAATTATTTAGAACTAAATGAACTGGCTTATTTAAATTTAACTTCTTCACATCAAATCTTACGGTTGAAGTTAATTGCCTTTGGAGATTTATGTTATTGGTGATAAATAAATTATTTATCTCATTTACTATTGCCTGAACATTATTTGCTAAGGGCTTTAAATTATCAGCACTTAATACAGTGACATTTTTTTTTGCATCTATTGTTCCTTTAGAAGCATTTCTAATCATAAAATTACTAAAGTTAACTAATTCCATAAGAGTACTGTTATCCTCATAATAGAAAGTATCTAAAGAATTAATAGTATCCTTTAATATTTTGAGCAATCCTGATTTATCCCGGGTTGTTAGAATACTTTTGTAATCGAATACTATTTTAGGTTTTACAGTAACGGGTATTTCAATTTCACTAGCTTTAGCCCCATGTCTTATTGTAACAGCAATTATAGTTTCTCCTTCTCTAAGACCTATGATTTCTCCGTTACTTCTTATGGTTGCTATACTTGGATCATTAACTTTATACTCAAACTTTATATTTGGTCCACTAATGTTCAAATCTAAAAAAGTTCTACTTCCTTCAACCAATAATAATCGTAATAAATCAAGATTTTGTATTTGACCATCTATATCTGATTCTAGTATTTCTCTTATTTTAGTTTCAGTTAAATCTATTGGCTTTATAGGCGTTTTACTTAATGATTTATTAAATTCATCCAGTTTTCTATAATAATAGTCTTCTTTAACTTCATTTCCATCGACCAGAAATTCAAAAGTGTCTTCTATATTAAAAGAGGAATTGTCTACCCAAATATCTAGAAACTTTAATACCTCTTCACTTCTATATTCATTAAATCTTATTATTTGAACATAGTTTCTTTGATCAGCATCCAATCCGCCGTTGGAACTATGCATTAATATAAACTTATTTCCATTATAATTATCCTCTGCTAAATATATTTCGGCAGGATGAAGGACCAAATTCCTTAAATTTACGTAGTAATGTTCTCCTAAGATTTTTACCTCATTATTACTGAATGTTAATACTTTAATAGTAGCAAGTCCACTTTTTGAGTCCCCATCATGTCCATCATTATAAAAATCAAAAGTTACTAACTCTGGAATCCCATTTCCACTAATATCTATAAGAACTGCATTTTTGCCATGAATTTGATATCCATCTTTCGTTATATTATTTTTAGAAAATTGTTGTAAATATTTATGATATGCTGTTTTATAGTCTGTTGAAATATTGATTTGAGATTGTTTACCAGTTATTATATATGGGTTAGTAGATGTTCCTGAGCCAGATTTTAAGGTTACACCCGAAAGATTTAAGTACAAAGCGGGTTTAACACCTATACGAGAGGCAGTTGGCATTTCAGCATAAATACCTCTATCAACCAGGTTGCCATAATCGGTATCCTTATAGCTTCGTACATGTCCTTTTAAAAAATTTACAGAAGGAGTGCGAAACCAGTATCCGATCGGAGAAGGAGTACAGTGTTTTGTTGGATTAGTTGGTAACTCATAACCCCAATCCCTATCATACACGTATTCTTTAAACTCTTTTATTGATAATAAAAACACTTTATCTGTTATATTCTTATACCACGAAT
The DNA here is from genome assembly GCF_018141405.1 of Serpentinicella alkaliphila. Classification (NCBI taxonomy): domain Bacteria; kingdom Bacillati; phylum Bacillota; class Clostridia; order Peptostreptococcales; family Natronincolaceae; genus Serpentinicella; species Serpentinicella alkaliphila. Next base: position 1,418,771 of record NZ_CP058648.1, on the reverse strand, counting down.
TTTCGTAGTTTTGAACTACGTCATCAACCTCACTGTTATATTCATGTCCTTCTCTTCCGCCTTCTCTTTTATCTATGTATTCTTCAGGAAGGAGCACTTTATGAGTAGACGGTTTAATCATATTTCGTTCTATGGAAGTAAAATTTCCATCAGCCAAAAAACCCTTCTCTTTATCATAGGGATTAGTCCCACCCCTAAGATTTTCTATTGACGGTGGATTTCTCAACCAACTTATACTCCTGTCGCTACTATTAAGCCATTGACGTATGGTTGACATCTCCCATACATTACTTTCACTAGTTTTTGCTGTTCTATTCAGATGATTATCTCCTGCAGCATCAAAAGCTTTAGTAGTTAAAGTGTATTCAGAAAAAAGAAGTGGATCTCCTTTTTTGTCTATGTTTATAACACGCCACAGTATAGGCTCATCATAATAAGAACCGAATTGGATATAATCTCCTATTTTTATACTCTGATTAGCTTGTGTTTTATTTGTTATAAGAGGTATAAAGCTTAGTAATATTGAGATTACAATGATAATTGCTACCTTTTTCTTATAATTATTCATTCTGTTTACTCCCCTTCCAAAATATGTATAAATTCATGCAACTTATTCTTCCGCTTATTTTTCTACTAATATTCTAACAATCCCTCTATAAATATTTCTTATAGATTACCATAATAATTGATTCACCCATGTCGAATTTTGTAATTATTTATCTGAAAAAATACTTTATTTTCTATATAATCCATAACTGAGTATTCTCCTACACAAGTTTATGTATTTTAATATCACAAAGAGTAGTAAAAAAATCCCGTGGCAATTAGGACTTTGCCTAAATACTACGGGAGTCAATTAAACCTAAATAGTTGTTTCTTGTTCGAACTATTATTTTTAGAATTTTAAATAATTGTTATATTTATCAATATTATATCTTATTCTTTCCTCTACTTTATTAGAGTAGTTACTTCTAAGATTCGCTATCCTTACTATTTTCCATTTTTTTAGTATTTCGCCATCACTACCAAGCTTCTCACATATATTATCAACTCTTCTTATTTGAAATTCTTCAGTGGTTTCAGTTATTTCATCAATATAGTTTCTAGTTATGGGTAGTTTATCTAAATAGTAATAAATTAGCGCTGATTTTAAAATTGTTTTACCCAAAAGTGACCGTGTAATCCTAACCATTGGTTCTTTATTTAGCAATTTGATATATGTAGACTTAAGCATATCTATTATTTCGTTATCTCTAGACCCCCAATCCACTCTATTGTTAATTGATAGATTAACATTCTTCCTCTTTTTTTCTTCTTTACTTTTAGTTGCAGGATCTAATTTTGTTTTTTCTTTAATTCTTTTTTCTTCAATGATGCTATTCAACTTACTATATTTAATAACAGTTTTTGAGTCGCAATTCATTAATCTAGCAATTTCTCTAACGCTCCTATTCTCTAAGGTTAGAGATTTGAGTTTATCGTTCCACACATTTCCAAAATACTTTATTCTACCAATTTTGTAAATATCATCCTTATTTACATCTGATCCCATTCTTGAATAAATAAATCCACACTCACATTCAAAAGTTCCAACTGGAGATTTTGTTTTATAATCAATGGTAACTTTGCAATTGTTTATTACTAGCTTCTTATAATAACTACATGCTACGTTTAGACATGGCCAAGGTCCATTACCGAAAGGTTTATATGATTGAATCTTTTTACTAAAAAACAAACTAAAATTTCTTGATAAAAAGTTTATTAATAGTATATGTCTGACTGGATGAGTTACCCTTTTAGGCTTCCGAGTTAACATCTTTAGCCAGTTACTTTCACTTTCAATGTTAATATTTGATTCAAGTATATTTAACAAATCATTAGAATAGAATTTGCTGAATTCGTAGTACAAATCACTTTGATAAACAGTTCCGTTTCCACTAAGTAAATTTCTATTTCTAATAAACTGCATATATTTATTGTAAATTATATTTTGATTAACATTTGATAAATTACAATCTAATAAATATTGAGCATTATTAGCTATCATTGCAATATCTTCAAAAAGTTTACCATCTTCATAAAATTTTACTTCGTAATTTATCTTCTTCTCATCTAAGCGGATAAAACTTAATCTACTTTCATTTGAATATGTTTGTGAATACTGATAAAGCACACAATTGTGAATATGACAGATAAATACACCTTGAATTTGATGCCCTCTACGAAAATATCCCTCACCATACTCGTATAAACTCTCCTTTACACATAATGGACAGTAGTATAATCCTGTTTTAGTACATATGCTACCCGCAACAGTCCCTATTTTTGTATAAATACTACTTTTAGAACTACCTTTCATAAACATTAATATTTCTAACTTTCTCTTCTCAGGTAAAAAACAACTATAAAGTGGGAATAGTGTATGCTTTTCTATTAACTCATCACTTGATAGAAAAGTACGCGAAGCCAAATGATTCAAATGGGTTGGGAAATATATTGTTGGGACAAGATTTCTAGTTCCAAAAGCTTCCTCTATTGTATCCCTATTATCCACATTGCCTGAGCGATGGTGGTATCTTGCTAGTACACTATACAAAATTTCATCTTGATAGAAATTGATGGGAATCTTATTCATTTTAATCACCCATGATAGGATTCCCAGTAAAATTGAAATTTAATTACTATAATTCAACTGTATCAATTATTAATTGATTAACTTTTTCTGATCTTCTTGATAAACCAGCTAGTTCTATTATTTTTGACTTTGTAATTTTCTTATCTTTCTCTCTTAAATCATCTACTATAATAATCATTTTCCTAATATGAAAGTCTTCAATACTTTCAACATTTGTTTCTAAAGTAATTTTTGTGTTTGGCAATTTATCTAATTTCTCACGCAAAGGAGAATAATTAATGATTTTACTTATTAAACCAATCGTTAAACGCATTGGCTTCTTAAATCCTTTTATCTCATCAATAGCTATTTTAACTTTTTCATTAATTTTTCGGTCTCTTTCTTCCCAGTTTACCTTAGAATTAGGCATCCGTTTACTTTCGCTATTACTAGATTTAAGTAACTTTGATTCAAGCCAATTTCGTCTATATTTATAAAGCCAATGATATTCCTTTTCTGCTTTCTTTCTGATTTGTGTTCTTGAGTATTGTGGAAACTCCTTTAATAGTTTTAATATTTCATCCTTATATGGTTCAGATAAATATGCATGATATTTGCATTCTGTATTTTTAGTAGGATATGGCTTAATATTAGTTTTAAGTAAATCCAGTAATCCTAATTTATTTGCATACTTAACAACAGTCTTTTCATCACAGTATAATTCACGGCTCATTTTTTTTACACTACAGTTTTTATTAATAATTAAATCCTTTAATTTCTGTTCCCATATATGTCCAAACTGTTTTTTGTTACCTATTCTATATCTATCGTTTTCAACTGAATCTGGACCTCTACGGGAATAAATAAATCCACAATTACATGTAAATTTGCCTACAGGCCTTCCAGTTTTAGAATCAGTAGTTATCTCACAAATTTCCACTATATTTTCTTTATAATGTTCTGCTACTGGATTTAGGCAAGGCCATGGCTTATTTCCAAATGGATGATATTTAACTTCTTCTAAATTTATAAAGTCATATATATCAGTAAATAAAAATTTGATAAACAACAAATGTCTAATCGGATGAATTACCTGTTTATCTCTATAAGCTATTCTATAAACCCAACTCTCTTCATCTTTTTCTTCTATCTTAGAATCAAGTATGCTTAGAAACCCGTCCGGATAAAAAATCATAAAGTCATGATATAATTTTTTACGCTTAATCCTCCCCTTTGGTGTAACATAACCTTTTTTATTCAACATATAATAATATCTATCATATGAGTTAAGGACATTACTATTTTTTAAATAATTAGTGTTTATTATTTCAATATCTTTACTTAATTCATAAAATTCCTTGAAATAGCAATTTAGATCAATTTGTACTAGTAATTCACTTTTACTAATCTCATCAATATGTATGTACTTTGCATAACTTTTATCATACGGAATAAAAAATTCACTCATAATTTGGTTGTGCTTTACACAGACATTATATCCTGGTACTTGATGTGTTCTATGAATATAAGCCTCGCCGTATAATTCTTTATCTTCTTCTATACAACTACTACACACCTTTAAAGACTTAGATTTGCATATTCCAGCTGCCATTATTCCCAAACTCATATTTATAGCCTTTCCTTCGTTATTTTTCATTGCATTAATTACTTTAGAAGCCCTATTTTCTGGAATGAAAGGCTTAAAAATAGAAAAGATCGTATGTTCATAAATAAAATATTCTTCATCATTATATTTAGATAGTTCGGGGTAATGGCTACAAAAATTGGTTAGTTTACTTGGAAAATCTATTGCAGCAATGGCTCCTTTTATACCAAATAAGTCCTCTAAAGTATGAAAATAGCTAATATTACCACTCATTTTATGATATCTTGAAAAAATATTACTTAATAATTCATCCGGATACGGTATAGGTGTAAAGTTTAGCATATTAACCCCTCACCAAAAAACTCATTCATTGGGTCTTTAATTACTCCTTCATTAAGTAATATTTCATAAACTAACACTTTGTTTTTTTCTGCATCCATAAACATTTGTCTTAAATCATTTTTGGCGTATTTTGCTTCTCTATTTTTAATTTTTGTTCTTAAGCTTGTGGTTTTCTCATTAGTATTTAATGCAAGTGCCATTGCTTCCTTTTTAAGTTGTGACAATTCTTCTTTGTAACTTAACTTATTTATAGCCTTCTCTGCTGATTTCTCTGCAAGTTGTGCTTCAATTCCTCCATCGATTAACCACAATACAATTTTTTCCAAAACCTCCATTAGTGAGTTTTCGGAAATCTTTTTCTGCTGGAATCTTATCTTTTCAATATCCCCTTTTAATTTAATATCGTGTTCGACTTTACTAAGCGCTTGAAATATATCAGGTAAGAATATATCATCGAATTTATGTAACTTATCTATATCGTTATTTCTTAAAGCATCTACCATAGGTTTTGTCATTCTCATTTCTTCCTTAGACACTTTTTTTATTAACTGAATTGTTATTTTTTCTTTTCCTGATGATATTGCCCTCCATTGTACTAGCATATAAAGCTTAATTGCTCGATCAGTAATTCCTAGAGTCTCATCATATATTACTTCTCTAATTTCATCCGTTAGTACACTTTCCTCTTTAGTCCATTGGTATTTCCACATATTAGAGATAAACCAGTTCCACTCATCATCATTCTTCATTCTATCCCAAATAATCTCACCATAGCCACTAGCCCTCCTGGCTTGTCTAAAGTTAGTTTGCAAGATACTAAATGACTTAAAAGTGCCAATAGGTACTACAGGTACTCCTATTGTATTAACTAAGGTTACAAAGAAATTTAACATCAATTCCGGCCCACCTTTAGCTTTGGATAAATGTTGAATTTCATCAATAAATAATGCACCCAAAGTATGTAGAGATGCAATATGAACCATATGTATTACCATTGTATCTAGTGAAGTTTTATTCGAACCAAATTTATCAAAATATCTAGTACCTAAAATGTTATCTACTTCTTTAAAGAATGACTTGCAAAATGATTTTAATGATCCATCTAGAGGGCAATCTAACTTTAGCCATACTATTTGGTAATGATAAAACTCTTCATCTTTATATCTTGTATGATAAATTACTTGAGGATACGTTAGTAAAATTCTGTTTATCGCAGTTGTTTTTCCTATTCCACTCATCCCAATTAAGGAAAATCCACTAGCAAATGAATTGCGTTGTTCTAATACAAGTAGTTTTTCTTCTATAGGTGAATTATCGTGTTTTTTTTTCATATCAGATAAATTATTAATAAATTTTAAATGATTAATAGACGTTGGGTTTCGGCCAACATAACCCCTTCTTATCATTGTAGATATTCGTCTCTCTAAATCCAGATGAGTTGTTAATGGTTCAACATAGTCGGTAAGTCTTAGTATACAATGTATTCTAAGATTTTCTTTTAATAATCTTTCTCCATTACTATAAGCAGGTTCATTTATAATTTTATTAAATACTTCTTCCTTATTTAATATAGGTGGAAGTCCCTCAATTAATGGGTTTCTTTTGTATTCTTCAAGTTGCTGCTCAATATATTGAGCTTCTACTTGCTCTCCTCGAACTAATCTAAAAAAAGATTTATTATTCATCACTTTTTCAAGTCCTCCCTATACTTTTTAAATAAATCTAAATCCTCATTTTCACTCATATTATCGTTAATTGGAAGCATCACAACTTCACTATCGATATTACTTCTCTCTTCTCCTATCTCCCATTTTTCTGACTCCCTTAGAGCTTCTCTCTCTAATTTCTTATTAGAAGATATATTTTTAATTCTTTGACTTGCTTTAATTTTAATATTTTCACTCATACTCTCTGCTTCATTTACAATTGTTTTTATCTTCTCATCCAGATCAACTCTTTGCTGTAAGTCAGCCATAGTATTTTTTTCTTTCTTTATTCTTTCTTCATACAGCCTGTCTTCAATTTCTTCTAATGTTTTATCTTTATATACATTATTTTTTTCTAATAGATGACATTTCTCAAATGCGTTACCTTCTTTTGTTGGAATATATATATAGTTTATATTACGGGGGTCATAGCATACTTGGATACTCCAACTACCTTTTAATTCAGCAGTCGAATACCATTTTTCTTTAATTGCTAATTCACAACTATAAAACATTTTATTAAACTTAATACCACCTCTTAGTATGGTTGCTTTACCTCTAGGCATTAAATTTAACTTTACTACATCCTGAGAAATCGACTTAAGCTTTCCTGATTTATTTTGAATCCCCCAATTCCATAATTCAATAGGAATTGGGTTTACACAATCTCTTAACATATACTCATCTAGTTTATAGTTATTTAACCACTTAAAATTGTTGTGATGAACAGCTACTTCTATAATAATTTTAGTAAACTGATAAATATCCAATTTAGCGTCTAATCGATAATCTCTCTCTCCACGTTCTTTATACTCTTTCTTAACTAATCCGGGTGTCCAATGTTTTATCTTTAGATTTGTAGTCCTAAAATATTGCTCAACTATACCTTTTAGATCTCCACGATACGGAGCAGTATTCTCTAATGAAACATTAAGATAACCAATTAAGCCATCGGGCATCTTGCCTTCCATCTCTCCTCTATCTGCCAATAAAGACATAGGCAACTCCTTGCAAGGCCAGTTTTCTTCATTGTATTCTAGTCCGTACTGCTTACAAAATAAGACCTTATCCTCTGTCATATTAGCTATCGCCATCATCGCTCCTAGCCATGACGGTCCTTCTAATCCTATGTATAGACCCGTAATCATTCTACTAAATACATCTATGATCGCATAGACAACTGGTCGACCAATTATCCAATCTCGATTGAATCTATTTACTAAATAAACATCAGCGATCGTAGCATCTATATGAAATCTGGTCCCTGGACCCCAAGCTTCCGTATCAACACTTGATAATATAGGCCTATAATCTAAGTTATATCGGTTCTCACCTTTTCTAGTCTTAACTTCTTTCTCATAATCTCTGAATTTATTAAACCAATACTTGAACTGTCCTATAGATGGTATTTTTTCTTTATCAATTAATTCTTTTTGAACTTTTCCATTAATAGTTACTTTTCTTGTAAAAAAGTTAGAGATCATCAATTCATATACTTTTTGAATAGATGCTTCCTTCTTGCTCTCATAGAATTCCTTAATAGATAATCTAAAAATTCTCTTCATATCATCATCTACATTTAGTCCTCTATATCCATTCTCATGTAAAGAGAGATCGCTTGGTTTCCCTCTTTTTTTATTATTTGACTTCCTTTCATTACCAGATGCCCCACACCGATAATAATCAGATAAAAGTGCGTTTTTGTTCATTCCTCTCTGCCAATACCTCTTCAAATATTTATAAACAGTTTTTTCACTAATAGCATTTTTTTGTGAAGTATCTTTAATTAATTTTCTTCTCTCTTTATCAATATAAATTTGAGGTTGATCCACTATATTTTTAATGATATCCCATGCACGTTCTCTGTTTTTTTTATCGATTTCTATCATATCTTCTTCCCTTATAGCTCTAACCCAAGGGTCACTTACCATTTTAATTAACAACTCATTTTCTATCTCAGTTAGTAGTTCATCAATCCTTTTAAGTACTGGTAAAGCTTTAGTTGAGTGTATATTTATAGTGTAACAATACTTATTACTATCATTTATCCATAAAACACGATCTACCTTTTCGTCATCTGAATCTATAACTTTATATAGTTGATTAATATATATTTTCTTATCCAACTTATATCCACCCCGTAATTGAATCAAATAATTTTCTACTTTCTTGAACATTAATTTTATCTGTAGTTATTTTATTGAAATTCAATCTAGTTTCCAAATCCACACCTAAAAATTTATTAACTATTAAATATTTTAGTATTTTTAGACTTGTCCCTGCTGGCATACCTAATTCTATATCCATATCAGTTGTAACTTGAACAATGGTTGATTTTTGATTTTGTATCCTATTTATCAATATTTTAGATAAGTACCTTATATCCCTACTTTTCAAATCATCATCCTGTTCAATAAAGTAACTCTGATGTATATTATATAAATTCTGACACATAATTTTAGGTATCTGTTTTTCAGTAACTATCCCCCAATCTATTCCCCTTTTTTCCCAGTATGTTCTTTCAATTTCAAACTTTTCCATTATCCTATAATTTTCAATGTCTTTGGCATATTTTAAAGTTCTAGCTATGTCAACTGTTTTATTTCCAATTTTCAATGTTATGAGAAAGTCAGTCGTTAGTACTGTTTCATCTTTTGTTGTCACATCAGTGTTATGTTTAATAGAAAGTTCTTCTGCTATTTGCATAGTTTCTTCGATTGGTAGCAAAGGATATTGCTCTCGTATATCTATTACATAATCTGACCATTGAGCCAATAAGTAGAAATATTTTTCCAAATCACTTAGAAAGTGGTGTACTCTTTTTGTCTTCCATCCCTTTATTCTTGTAACTCTCCCTAGTGATGCAACATCATGGATTTGATGCCATGGTTTATAATTTTCCATTGTCCCTGAGCCCCTCCCTTGTTTGATTAATTTATCGATTTTATCTCTAGACATTTCTCTTTTACGTTTCGCCATAAAAATTTCCCTCCCTAATGATATAAATTTGTAAAAAAAAAGAGCAGAGCTAAAATAAGTGACTGTCATCGGCCACTATTTTTAGTCTCTGCTCTCTAATATAATCCTTCCTCCGCCTTGCTTTTAAAACAAATTTAACATATTACTTAATCTTAATATAAACAGTGTAAAAAATTTAGCTACTCTTCCTCATTTTAATTTTATAATCTTCCTTCAGCAGTAGAGTATTTAGTTTTTATAGTTTTATCATAATACTTTTTACATTTTTACATATGTATACTCTTATTATATATAAAATAAAATTAATTTCAATTACTTCTTCAACACAAAATTGAAGATTAGCATTCTGATCTTCAATTTTAATACCTTATGGTCTATTTTCATAGTAATATGCTTACTGATATTACCTCATATCATTACTTATCGGGGTGAAAAGCTTTTAATTCAAATATAAATTCTTTTGGATACTCCCTCATAATTTAACATAATTAAGTATTTCATTAAGGTTTAGCGTATTTCTATCCTTTCCTGATACTTTTTCTATTAAAATTCTCCTTACCAATGATCATCTGAGGTTCTTTTTCCTTTCTCTATTCTGTTCTATCCTAGATAACCTGGGATTTATCTTAATTTACGATCCTCTATCATCTCTTTTTATAATATTTATTGGATTATTTTATATGATGTGTTTCAAAAACTTAATTAAACTTTTAGAATATTCCATTATTATATTGTAATGTTTTGAAATACATAAACAACATAAACGCAAGAAATACACTTCTGCCATAGTGTTTCAAAAGGTGTACTTTTTGAGAATGGTAACTTTGACATTTCTACTGTTTTATATCTAGTAGCATTGGTTAAATAAATTTAAATACAATAATTTTAAAATAATCATTAAAAACACTAGGAATTAATTGTTCGGCAAGTAAAAATTTACAAAATTCGACATTTGATAACTAATTATTATGTTAGTCTATAAGTAAGTATCTGCGAACTTTGGTTCGCAGATACCCTCTAAATATAACTGATTATACGAAACTAAGTTCAGAAACCCGCCGTTATCTGAAATGAGGTATTCATATTTGCAATTCTTGTCGTTATATATATTTAAACTATGAAAAGAGGAGGAGTTTCATTGGTTACTAAAAAAACAAAAGAGATCAAAATAGGTTCACCTCAAGTACCACCTCATAAAGGTATTGAGTTATTAACTACTCAAATAGAAAAAGGGAATAAACTGCTTAACTCAAGACCTTTAACAAGTGACGATTATGATTCCTGGGAGTTATTAACTAGAAATTATTTAGAGAAAGCCTTCGGAGTTGGATCGCCGAATGTATCTAGCATTATGGACATAGGAAAATATGGTGCGTTTTCTATGGATGCTGGACCTTCATATTGGGAGAATAGGCGAGCAGAAAGCTTGCAGTCACAATTGAAGAATATGAATGGTCTTATTGAACTATTAAGAACAGAGCTAGAACTAACTGAAGAAAGCGTTATATCTAATAATATTGATCATTTCGGAAACAGAGTATTTCTTGTTCACGGACATAATGAAGCGGCTTTACATGAAACAGCTAGATTCATTGAAAAACTAGACCAAGAAATAATAGTTCTAAGAGAACAACCTAATGGTGGAAAAACAATAATTGAAAAGTTTGAGGAATATTCAAATGTAGGATTTGCTGTTGTTTTGCTTACCCCTGATGATAAAGGTTGTCTTATTAATGAAGATGATTCAAAAGTAAGACAAAATGTTATTTTTGAGTTGGGTTATTTCATAGGAAAACTTGGTAGAAACAGAGTTTGTGCTTTATATCACTCAGGAGTTGAATTGCCATCAGATTATTCTGGAATACTATTTGTTTTACAAGATGAAAAAGGTGCGTGGAGATTGGACTTAGCTAAAGAAATGAAAGCTGCAGGATTAAATATTGATATGAACAAGGCATTATGATTAATATATCACGATATGGCTTACCTCACATCAGATAACAGTATGTTTACGGGAGGTGCGGGGGGACAGGCTTTAGGGCAATGTCAGCGCACCACATCCCTTCACCGGGAACGAAGTTCCGCAAGACGGTCTATCTTTTAGGTCCGGTTCAGGAACGTCGTAAACACGGAGACGTTATTGGAAAGTTGAGGCATAAGCGAGTATTACCTCATATAATAATAAAGCTAAAGGAGACAAAATTAATGAATTTTGAAACTAAAAAGAGACCATATATTTTAATAGTTATTCTAATAGTTTCTATATTTCTGATTATAATTTGTATTCCTTTTGTAATTGAATGGATTTTATTAAATAAAACTACATTTCCTTTTAATATGTCTATTAATTTTACGGAGGAAGTTTGGTTTGGTTTTATTGCTTCATATATAGGAGCATTAGGAACAATAGCTTTAGGAATTATAGCATTATGGCAGAATAAGAGATATAAAGAGTTATCTGAGAAGTCATCACACGATGCAGCACTTATTCAAAAAGATTTAAAAAGTTTAAGTTTAGAAACAATGGAAGCGATTGAGATTCTAAAAAGAATCGAACTGGCAAAATACTATCCTCTAATAGAAAGAATACCATATACATCTTACGGAACAACAAAGGCTGTAATTGAAAGTCTAATAGAAAGTGAAGATGATGTAATCCAAATAAATTATTTAAACGTTGATATGACCGACTTGACGGAACCAATAAGTGAATTGGTGGAAAAGTATAACTCGTATTATTTTATAGTGAGAAATATTAGTGAAAAAACTATCAGAAACTTTACTTGTACTGAAGTTACAATTAATGGGATAGGGCCTAGTTTCAGGGTTAGTTCTAACTGTGATATTCCCCCTGGGAAAAATGCTATTATTCTAATTTCAGATTTTCCACGATTTTTAGAAGGAGAAGTTATTGAACTAGAAATGAAATTCACATTAAATAATTTAGTTATGGAAAGGTATTATATTGAAACTCATACAATTATTAGTTTTGATAATGAAGGACCCAGTTCTTATTTTGCAAAATTTACCTCACCGGTCATATTAGAGTAATTTGAGTTATTTTAAACTAGTGTTTTTAAAAGATTCAAGATGAGGATATATGAACATGCGGTTATGCCATACATCAGTTCTCAACCATCCGATAACAATGTGTTTGCATGAGGTCCTGGCAGTACAATTTTAGAGAACGGTCAGAGCACCACATCCCTTCACCGGGAGCGAAGCTCCACCAATGGGTAGGCTCAACGGGTCCGACTCAGGGACGCCGCAGATACGGAACCGTTATGTGCCATAAATTTATTGATTTTATGTTTTTCTAACAAATACAGTTGGAGGTGGTAATATTAATGCTAATGTCAAATAGAACACCTAAAACATGGCAGGAGCTACAGAATTATGTGGCATATTATTTTAACTGTTCTGGGTATGAAGCAATAACACCCTATAAAATTAAAACTGTACGAGGAGAAGTTGAAGTTGATGTTTTTGTAAAAATTAAAGATGAAATAGGAGATAAAGTTATCTGTGAATGTAAGTATTGGGATTCACCGATTCCACAGGAGAAGGTTCACGCATTTAGGACTGTAATCAATGATTCGGGTGTATCTTTAGGCATAATTATCTCAAAAAATGGGTTTCAGAGAGGGTCATATTTAGCAGCAAGCAATTCAAATGTTAAGTTACTTACATGGAATGAATTCTTAGAATCATTATTTGATAAATGGTTTAGCTTTAGAAGAAAGCAGTTATTGAATATTGTGAAACCTTTAGCAGTATATACTGATATTTTTGATGTGCCTACTGAAAAATTTTCAAAGGAGCAGGAAAAAATTTATAAAAATTCTTTAATCGAGCATACAAAAGTATATATGCTAGGTTGCTCTATTAATAAGAATTCTATAAGAAAGTATAATGAATTATTTCAAGAAAGTATTGAAACATATGAAGAATTTTTCGATAAAATGGCTGAAAAAGGAAAAGAGTCAGTAGCTTTTTATGAAGAGTTTTTTAGCAAATTTGATATTTGTGATTCTAAATTTGAATTTTGTATAGATTTAGTAAGTAGAGTAATGAAATGAGTGAGTATAAATTGACAGCACATAACAACGTTTTTACGTAAAGGTACTGGAATCAAGCTTTTAGGGGAACAACAGCGCCCCGGATCCCCTTCACCGGGAGCGAAGCTCCACCAGGGGTGCGGTGTTTGTAAGAACCGGTCACCCGGTTCTTACAAACAAGAATATTCATACAAAAAACTTAATCACCTTAAATTAAACTTTCCCACCCACGCCTTTAAACTTATCTACAAAGGCAGCTATCTTTTGAAATACGCTCTGCTTTTTTGTGAGGTACTGAGGATTAAGAGGACTCATCTTAGGTAGGATTTCATTAAGCTCTGTTCCATTTTGACTTGCATATTCTCTTTTTAACGAACTTAATATATATCTCTTCGCAGCCTCTTCATTAAGCTTTTCTTCACTTATCAATTCTTCTGCCTCACGTTGTTGCTCTGCTTGGGCAAATGCAAAGAATTCATCTATGATGCTTGCTTTATCCTTGATCTTGTCTAGGTCTGTTTGGTTTATAAAGTCAACTACTAGACTTTCTTTTGCACGATTTCCCACACTAGAACGAATAAGTCTACGTACATCTTCAACTAGCTCTTCCTTATCTTTTGATTTTTTATTGTGTTCAAATATAAGTTCCAGAATATAATCTAAATTTATTTCTTGGGATTTTAATAGGTCTACCTCAAATACAACATCATCCCAGTCAATAGTAGATTTTTCTTTTTCATCTCCGGCTTTTTCTCGTCTTATCCAGTCACGTATATCGTTGTAGGTAGAGCGGTAATCTTGTATTATTCTTTCACTTGGAACTTCAATTTCTTTCATAGCTTTTATTTCTTCATCACTTAGGTAATAAACCTCTTTGAATTTTTCTACTTCTACTGGATTAGTAATATCTAGCTCTTGGACTGCTTTTAATCCAGTGAATTCATCATAATTTTGAAGAATGTTTTCCACTCTTAAATATTCTCCAAATAGCTTAGCAAAATCCTTTTTATCCTTTTCCGTATTGATGTTGTCCATATCTGGGAATCTCTCTTTTAATTCTTTTACTACATCCAAATATCCTCTACGAGCTTCTCCAGTTGTGACATCTGTAAAGCCCTCCATATATTCTTTATAACTTTTTTCTAGAACCACATTTTTAGTGTTTTTATTCCCAAATAATGTAATTGCATCTATAGTTGCTTTTTCTAAATCTCTAAAGGTAATAATATTACCAAAAGTTTTAGTAGAATCATATATACGGTTCGTCCTAGAATATGCTTGGATGAGTCCATGATATTTAAGATTCTTGTCCACGAATAAAGTATTTAAAGTAGGGGCATCAAATCCTGTCAAAAACATCCCTACAACAATTAATAAATCAATTTGTTTTTCTTTTACTCTTTTGGCAAGATCACGATAGTAATTTTGAAACTCACTACTTTCTACGCTGTAATTGGTCTTGAACATAGCATTATAATCTTTAATAGCCAAGCTTAAGAACTCTTTTGCACTAGAGTCCATAGCTGAAGGCTCAAAGGTTTCATCTAGTATCTCCCCTATAGCACTTTGCTCCTCATTAGCTGCAAATGAAAATATGGTAGCTATCTTAAGGGGTTTTTCACTGTCCTTTTGAAGGTTATTTAGAGCTTCATAATATAGCTTCGCTGCGTCTACGCTACTAACTGCAAACATAGCATTAAAACCTTTTGCATTAGGAATTAATCTATGGGTTTTTGTTTTAAAATTATTAAGAATATACTGGGATATTTCTTTAATTCTTACAGGATGAAGGAGAGCTTCTTTATTTTCGGCAGCTGTTAGTTTCTTTTCATCTTGTTCTGTTTCTATATGTTTGAACTTAGGACGTACATCATTATAGTCTACTTTGAATTTCAATACCTTTTCATCTCTTATGGCATCAGTGATCACATAAGAATGTAGCTCTCTACCAAATACAGTAGCCGTAGTTTCAGAGCCTAGAGCATTTTCAGGGAATATAGGAGTACCTGTAAATCCAAATTGATAGAACTTTTTAAACTTCTTATTTATATTCTTCTGAGCTTCCCCAAATTGTGAGCGGTGAGCTTCATCAAAAATAAACACCACTTGCTTATCGTATATAGCTAGGTCTGCTTCACTTTTCATTAAGTTATTGAGCTTTTGAATGGTAGTAACTATAATCTTGTTGTCATCTTTTTGGATATTTCGCTTTAGTCCTACTGTGTTTTCTGAGCCATTTACACTGTCAGGAGAAAAACGCTGATATTCCTTCATGGTCTGATAGTCTAAATCCTTTCTATCTACTACAAAAAATACCTTGTCGATAAAACTAAGTTCAGTAGCTAGCCTAGCTGCTTTAAAACTTGTTAGAGTCTTCCCTGAGCCTGTAGTGTGCCATATATATCCACCACTTTCAGTGGTTCTCCACTTCTTAGCTTGATATGAGCTTTCTATCTTCCACATTATTCTCTCAGTGGCAGCTATTTGGTATGGACGCATAATAAGAAGAACATCACTAGTATCAAATACTGAGTATTTTAGTAGTACGCTTAATAGAGTATTTTTCTGAAAAAATGTGGCGGTAAAATCCTTTAGATCTTTAATAAGGGTGTTATCTGATTTTGCCCAGTTCATAGTAAAATCAAAGCTGTTCTTATCACGCTTGGTAGTATTAGCAAAATATCTACTATCAGTTCCATTAGAAATTACAAAAATCTGAATGTACTTGTATAAAGAGTTCTCAGAATTAAAACTCTCTTTACTGTATCTATGAACTTGATTAAAGGCTTCACGTATAGCTACCCCACGTTTTTTAAGTTCTACTTGTACTAGAGGTAAGCCATTTATTAAAATAGTTACATCGTATCTGTTGGCATGAGAGCCTTTTTGCTCAAATTGAGAAATAACCTGAACTTTATTTCTTACAATATTCTTCTTATCTACTAAATAGATGTTTTGAATATGTCCATCATCAAAAACAAAATCAAATATATAGTCATTATGAATCTTTCTAGTCTTTTCAATATGATTATCACTAGGCTTATCTAAAAACTGCTCACAAAATCTAACCCACTCAACATCTGTAAACTTAACTTTATTAAGGTCTTCTAACTGAATACGAACATTAGATAACAACTTCTCAGTAGTATTTAATCCCTTTACATATTCATAGCCCTGGTTAACTAAGTCTTGTATAAGCTCCCTTTCTAAATCTGACTCTGTTTGATAATCAAATCCTTGTTGTTCTAGTTTTACGTATTTATCTAAAACTATAAATTTTTTTGACTCTGCAATAGTTTTATACTCTACCATGGCTAAACCTCCTGATTTGGAAAGCTAAGAAGCATATTTCTATAGTATTCGTATTGCTTTTGTCGAAGCTCTATCTCACGAGGTAGACCCTCAGTGATGGATGATGTTAAGGCATCGAATTTATCTAGGATAGATATTATGCGTTCTTGTTCGGTGAGAGTAGGTATAGGGATTATTATTTTTGACATATCAGTAGCTGAAACATCAATAACCTTTGTCCCTTTTGCATATTTTCTTTTCTGACTTGCAAACATTTCTGTTTGTGTAAAATATGCAAAGTACTTGACTAAAATCTGATTTGATGGTTTAAAAATT
The DNA here is from genome assembly GCF_018141405.1 of Serpentinicella alkaliphila. NCBI lineage: Bacteria > Bacillati > Bacillota > Clostridia > Peptostreptococcales > Natronincolaceae > Serpentinicella > Serpentinicella alkaliphila. Next base: position 1,401,839 of record NZ_CP058648.1, on the reverse strand, counting down.
GTTGCGTGCCCACCAGTAACAGCTTGAACTTTACCAAGATAAACAACAGCTTTGCCAACATCTTCTAAGTTTTCACTCGTATTTGTTATAACAACATCACCAGTATCAACTTTTTTTAATTTTTTAGCCGTCTCATACGAAACGAAAGATTTTGTTTCTGTCGTAAATGTTCCGTAATAAGTGTAAATCTGGCCGTAATGAATTGCTGGAACTCCAATTTCTGTAAAATCTGTTTTTGGTAAACCGTTCCCACGAACTAACTCACCAACTTCCCCCAACGCCTTCCACTCAACTTCCCCTTCTTCAAAACTAAGTAGCTTATCACGGTAATAAGTATATTGCTTTTTACGAGCTGTAAGCTCTGCTGTAAGCTCTGTAAAGGCGTCCAATATACGAACTATTTCTTCTTGTACTTTTAGAGGGGGGATAGGGATTTCCATATCAAGGACTGAAGCCATATTTGGATGTTGAATTCCAGAACCTCTATAAAATCCATCTATAATTACTGATTGGTTCAGTAACCAATAATACAAAAATTTATTTAACAGTATATCCGTGTTACTAGATGTTGCTATTCTGTTATCAGCTGTAACGAAACGCCCCTTATAGTATTTAAGCACATCTTTAAGGGGGCGAGATTTTCCCCAAGGAATAGTTACCACTTCACCTTCCCTAATGTAATCACCTGCTAGTTCCTCAGTTGTCCAACCTATCCGTTCCCCTGTAGATAGAAGAAATACATCGCCCTCTTCTTGCTCTAGCTTAAAAAGTTCTGCTGCCAATAAATATGAATAATTTATAACCCTAGATTGTTTTTCTCGACTTACTGCATTAAACCTTTTATCCCAAGTTGTAACTTCCCAAATAGCCTTCCACTCAATCTCAACCCCATCAAGCAACTTTTCCATAAAATTTGACTTTATCATCCCTCAATCACCCCGATTATTTCATCAATCTCAGTTCGAAGCTTGTCTATTTTGGCTACAGTTGTTTTTATTTCTTGATTTAACTCACTTATATCTATTACTTCCCTTGTGTCTTTTGCTTCTACATATGAGCTTACTGAAAGGTTGTAATCATTATTTAGTATAGATTCATAATCAACAGATACAGAAACATGTGGGATATCTTCTTTAGTATCAAATATTGTCATTATTTCTTCTATATGTTTTTCTGTTAGGACGTTATTATTAGTTTCTTTTTTATAGAAATCTGCTCCACTTGCATCTATAAATTGGGTTTTGGTATTAGTTTTATGTTTTGATAGGACCAGTATATTAACAGCTATTGACGTTCCAAAGAAAAGGTTTGGTGCTAGTGATATAACTGTCTCTACAAAGTTGTTATCTATTAGATATTTTCTAATTTTCTGCTCTGCCCCACCACGATAGAATATTCCTGGAAAACATACTATAGCCGCTCTACCTTTACTTGATAGATAGCTCAGTGAGTGAAGTACAAAAGCAAAGTCTGCTTTTGATTTTGGAGCTAGAACTCCTGCCGGTGCAAATCTATCATCGTTTATAAGGGTAGGGTCATCACTTCCTATCCATTTTACTGAATATGGAGGGTTAGACACTATTGCATCAAAAGGCTTTTCGTCACCATAGTGAGGATCTAAAAGAGTATTTCCAAGGGCTATATGAAATTTATCATAGTTTATGTTGTGTAAGAACATATTCATACGGGCAAGGTTATATGTTGTATGATTTATTTCTTGACCATAAAATCCATCTTCTATTATATGTTCATCAAATTGTTTTTTTGCTTGCAACAATAAGGATCCAGACCCAGCCGCCGGATCATAGATTTTGTTGATTGATGATTGGCCATGAATTGCCAACTTAGCTATAAGCCTAGATACGCTCTGAGGTGTAAAGAACTCTCCCCCAGACTTACCAGCATTGGCAGCATAATTAGATATTAAAAATTCATAAGCATCACCGAATAGGTCTATTTGATTTTCTTCAAATTCGCCAAAGTTAAGCCCTGCAACGCCTTTAATTACTGCTGCTAGGCGAGTGTTTTTATCTTTTACTGTATTCCCTAGTCTATTGCTAGTAGTATCAAAATCTGCAAATAATCCTTTTATATCCATTTCAGAGGGATATCCATTTGCCGAGCTTTCAATAGAAGAAAATATAGCTGCTAAATCAGTATTCAAGCTTTCATTTGTATTAGCAGTCTTTGCAATATTTTCAAATAGTTGGCTTGGATATATAAAATAACCTTTTGTCTTGATTGCATCATCTTTGATTTCATTAGTTATAATATCATCTTGAAGCTCTGCATACTTTATACTCTCGTCTCCAGCTTCTATATAGTTAGAAAAATTCTCACTTATAAATCTATAAAAAAGCGTTCCTAAAACATATTGTTTGAAATCCCATCCGTCTACTGAACCACGGACATCATTTGCTATTTTCCATATTTGAGATTGTAATTCTGCGCGTTGTGCTGCACTTGTCATTTGCGTACCTCCAATTGTTGTATTTAGCATTATCGAAACCTATAAAAGTCCGATTTTGCTCTGTTATTTGTTCTGCTTTTTTCCTGCAAGAATTTTTATAAATTTACTTGATAACAGAAGATAAAGCCTAAGATATAATTTTTGTATTCATTTGCTTCAATTTTGGATTGAATTTTATTTGCAAATTCCCATATTTTTGTTGCTGCCTTTTGTTTATTCACGATAGACATCCTAGTTGTTTTATATTTTTTAGTTGTTTATTAAATAACTTGTTGTAATTAAACTAAGGCCGAACCAAATATATAATGTAAAGAATAACAGCACCTCTGGATAGCTAACCCATCGCTATTCCCCCTATTAATTTGAAATAACTAAAACTGCACCAAAGAATACAACTCATCCTTAGCTTCTTGATCTATTCCTATGTACCTTAATGTTATCTTCTGAGAACTATGATTAAATACATCCATAATCAATCCTATATTATATCTACTAGCCTTATAGGTCCAAAACCCCCAGCTCTTCCTTAGACTATGGGTGCCAAAATTCTCTATTCCTAAAGCATTGGCAGCTTCTTTAAGTATTCTATAAGCTTGGGTGACGCTAATGTAATTGTTTTCGCCTTTTCTACTTTGAAATAAATAGTCCCCACTAGATAATTTTTCATTTTTTACATAAGCCTTTAAAGCCTTCTTTATTTCTTGGTTAAGCTTAATCTTTTTTTCTTTTGCTGTCTTTCTCTCTCTAAGAATAAAGTAGTCCTTAAAGTTTAATGTATCGGTAAATATATCAGCTACTCTAACTTCTACTACATCTGAAATTCTAAGACCAGTATTTAATTGAAATTTTGCTAAAAGAAAATCACGCTCTGCCTTCCCTTTAAGATAAATAAGAAATGCTTCTATTTTCTTCTTGTCTTTAATAGGTTCTACAGTCACATCTTCACCTCCTGTAAGGATGTACTATTTTTTAATTATACTATTTAAAACATTACATTTGAATTGAAAATTAACGAGGATTTTCGACAATAATTGCATTAAATCCTCTTATTGCAAAGCATTGGTCTATTTGTACCAATGTAATATTTTATTCAATATATTGCATTTGTATCAAATTTTTCTAATGTATTAAATGTAATTACTTGAAATGTTGTTGTACTATATCAATAGTTGCACTGTGAAAATTTCACTTCAGTCATTCAAATTCGAACCATTTGTTATGTTCATTATTTTAATACGCATCACATGGTTGTTACCCGATACCATGGATATTGTATACCATAATCACATGAAACAAAAGTAACAAATTATTTATCTTACATCACTTCTTCTATGTTGATGATTTTAAGAAAATTTAAATAAAAAACCCGTAGAAAATTAGGAATGCCTAAATTACCACGGGATTTATTATTAAGAACAATAATATATATCGGTTTGAATGCTAAAGTGTATTAAAATTCATTTGTATTTATATATACTCGTGATTTTACCAACTTTATTTTTCGTTTACCAACTTTATTTTCCGTTTACCAACTTTATTTTCCGTTTACCAACTTTATTTTACAACAACACATTTTTCTTCTTGTTTTATAATCTTTACTCAACCGTTACAGATTTTGCAAGATTCTTTGGTTTATCAACATCACAGCCTCTTGTTACTGCGATATAATAAGCTAGAAGTTGAAGTGGTATTACTGAAAGAATTGGAGTTAGTTCATCTAATGTATTAGGTATATATATAACCGCATCTGCAGCTTCTTCAATTTCTTCATTTCCTTCCTTAGCAACTGCTATTACATACGCACCTCTTGCCTTAACTTCTTTAATATTAGATAGCATTTTATCAAAGAGATGTTCTTGTGTTGCTAAAGCAATAACTAAAGTACCCTGTTCAATAAGTGCAATAGTACCATGTTTAAGTTCTCCAGCCGCTATTGCCTCTGAATGGATATATGAAATCTCTTTAAGTTTTAAAGATCCTTCTTTTCCAACATGATCATCTATGCCTCTACCTATATAGAATACGTTTTGGTTATTAAACTGTCTGTTAGCCAATTCTTGGATTTGTTCCTTTGTTTCAACAAGCTTTTCTACCTTCTGTTGATATGTTTTTAGTTCCTCTAGAATTTCGTTATATTTCTCTTTACTAATTGTTCCTTTCTTAATACCCATATTTAAAGCAATTAAATACATCGCAACCAACTGAGTAGTATATGCTTTTGTTGATGCTACCGCTATTTCAGGTCCTGCCCATGTATAGAATACATCATCAGCCTCTCTTGAAATTCTACTACCTACTACATTTGTTACAGCTAAAACTCTTGCACCTTTGCCTTTAGCTTCTCTTAAGGCTGCTAAAGTATCAGCTGTTTCTCCTGACTGGCTCACTGCTATAAATAGTGTTTTGTCATCCACAAATGGATCTCTATATCTAAACTCAGATGCTACATCTGTTTCTACTGGAATTTTAGCAAATTTCTCAATAGCATACCTTCCAACTAAACCAGCATGATATGCTGTGCCACATGCCACAATTACAACTTTATTTATCTTCTCTAAATCTTCCTTAGATAATTTTATATTATCAAGTTCTATTTCATTATTCACACCTAATCTAGGGGATAAAGTATCTTTTATTGCCTTTGGCTGCTCATGAATCTCTTTTATCATAAAGTGTTCGTATCCACCCTTTTCGGCAGACTCAACGTCCCATGTAACTTCGAAGATTTCCTTTTTAACTTCGACCCCAAATTCATTTAGAATTTGTATATTGTCCTCATCTAAAATAACCATCTCTCCATCTTCTAAAAAATATACTTTTCTAGTGTATTTTAGTAAAGCTGGAATATCAGATGCAATGAAATTTTCTCCTTCACCAACCCCGACAACAAGAGGACTGTCTTTACGAACAGCAACTAGTTTATCAGGATTTTTTTTACTGATAACACCGATGGCATATGCCCCTTCCATTCTTCTTACAGCCTTTTGCACCGCATCAACTAAGTTACCCTCGTAGTAATAGTCAATTAGATGTGCAATTACTTCTGTATCTGTCTCTGATATAAATACTTTTCCTTCTTTAATTAACCAATCCTTAAGCTTTAAATAGTTTTCGATTATACCATTGTGTACAACAGCAATGTCACCCTTTACGTTAGTGTGAGGATGAGCATTTACATCATTTGGTTCACCATGAGTTGCCCAACGAGTGTGCCCTATACCTAGAGTTCCTTTAAGTGGTTCAACATTTAAATTCTCCTCTAAAACTTTCAATCTTCCTTTAAATTTTCTAACTGTAATTTCATCATTATTATAAACCGCAACTCCAGCTGAGTCATAGCCTCTATATTCAAGTTTTTCTAGCCCCTCTATTAAAATAGGTGTTGCTTCATTACGACCAATATATCCAACTATACCGCACATATATATACTCCTTCCGAATAATCTATAATTTTATTTTTATCGAAAAACTTACCAAATATCCAAAATAAAAAAGACAATAGTAAAACAGGCCTCTACATAATGATACACATTATTTACAGACCTCACCTGAATCATTTTGTACTCTCAATCACTTGAGAGCTTTGTAGATTCTTTAACGGTGGTGACACCGCAGGGCATCCGCCGAAACCTCGATTAACCCTGTTCCTCGTCAACTTAAACATTTAAATTTGTTTAAGTTCTGGCGCTTTCATTTAGTTTTTTTGTTTAATTCTCTCATATATCCTCCCCTTTCATTATATTCAATGGGGCTTTTTTCACTAAAAGCCCCATAATAAATATTAGCTTAGTCTTTCTTCTATTAAATTAGCTAATTTATTAGCTAATTCATTCAATTGATTTTGGTCTTTTCCTTCTAGCATTACTCTTACTAAAGGTTCAGTACCCGAGGGCCTTATAAGTACTCTACCTTGGCCTTCTAACATTGATTCAATATTATTAATTTCTTTCATTATTATTTCATCGTTTATATATGCTTCTTTATTTTCATTTTTTACTTTTGCATTAACCAAGATCTGTGGATATGATATCATCATATTCGATAATTCAGATAATGTTTTCTTTTCACTTTTTACAGTTTCTACAAGTTTAAGGGCAGTTAACAAACCATCTCCAGTAGTGTTATAATCTAAGAAAATTATATGACCTGATTGTTCTCCTCCTAAAGCATACCCTTTATTAAGCATTTCTTCAAGTACATATCTATCTCCTACTTTGGTTTTCACTACATGGCATCCCTGATCTTTCATAGCTATGTCCAAACCTATATTACTCATTACAGTTGCCACTACTGTACCTTTCTTCAACTGTCCTAGCTTCTTTAAAAAAGTACCGCATATTGTTAGTATATGATCACCGTCAACAATTTGACACTCATTATCTACTGCTATTAAACGGTCAGCATCGCCATCAAAGGCCAATCCAATATCTGCTCCGTATTCCTTTACTAATTTCTGAACCTCCTCGGGATGAGTTGATCCACAATCTAAATTAATATTTATTCCATTAGGCTGATCATTTATAACAAATACTTCTGCACCTAATTCCCTAAATATTTGAGGGGCTATTTCATATGCAGCTCCATTACCTGGGTCCATAGCAATTTTCATACCCTTGAAATCATACTTTAGTGTAGTCTTTAAATAATCACCATATAATTCTAAGGCATTATCTAGCTTTGAATAAGTTCCTACATTTTCGCCTATTGGCCTTACTTCTATTTCAATATTCTCTAAAATATATTTTTCCATTTCATCTTCAACTTCATCAGGTAACTTATAGCCTTCTTTAGTAAAAAACTTTATACCATTATATTCTGAGGGATTATGGGATGCTGATATCATTACACCACAGTCTGCTTCTAAATGCCTAGTTAGATGGGCAACAGCAGGTGTTGGTATTACACCTAGACTTATTACATTAACACCCATAGATAAAAATCCAGCTGTTATTGATTGTTCTAGTAAATCACCTGATATTCTAGTATCTTTACCTATGACAACTTTAAGGTTTTCCATATTTTTTAATAATACATGCGCTCCTACTCTCCCTAGCGAATAGGCTAATTCTGGAGTTAAATCTTTGTTCGCTATCCCCCTGACACCATCTGTCCCAAATAATTTTCCCATGTGTAACTATACTCCCTTCAACATAATATGTCTATAATATTTTATGTTAATATATATATATGATTCAAAAAAGGAAGGATAAAATATATCCTTCCTCTAACTTTATTATTATATCATAGTTTATATCTTTTTTCTTCTTCTGAATTAACTATTTTTTTACAGATTCTGCTCCCTTTTCTAAAGCCTTCACATTAAGGGGTACTAATTCTTCTTTTCCCTCGTAAACCTTTTTAAGCGCATCTATTACTGTATCAATTGAAACAATCTTTGTTATTTCAATAAAAGAACCTAACATTACCATATTTGCAACCTTACTATTCCCAAGTTCATTTGCTATTTCATTTGCTGGTATATAGTAAGCAGTAATGTCCTCTCTAGAAGCCTTATTTTCAATTAACGACTCATTGATTAGAATCATTCCACCAGGTATAATACTTTTTTCAAACTTCAATAAGGATGGGAGGTTCATTACTATAGCAGTAGTGGCATCTCCTGTAATAATTGGTGAACCAACCTGACTATCAGAAACTATCACATTACAGTTAGCTGTTCCACCTCTCATCTCTGGACCATAGGAAGGTAGCCAAGATACATTTTTGTTCTCTACCATTCCAGCATAAGATAATAACTGCCCCATTGACATAACCCCTTGACCACCAAAGCCAGCTATTATAACCTTTTCTGTTGCCATATTATCTAACCTCCTCTGGTGTTCTAAAATTACCTAAAGGATAATAAGGTATCATGTTCTGTTCTAACCATTTTAACGAATCCACCGGTGTCATGCCCCAATTTGTAGGGCAAGTTGATAATATTTCTACTATCCCAAAGCCTATTCCTGCTAATTGTACCTCAAAAGCCTTCTTTATTGCCTTTTTAGCTTTTCTTATATGGGGTACATTATGCACAGATACTCTTTCTACAAAGACCGCTCCTTCAATAGTAGCCATCATTTCTGCTACTCTTAAAGGCATACCTGTAGTAATTAAATCTCTACCTTCCGGAGAAGTTGTTGATTTTTGCCCTATTAAAGTAGTAGGCGCCATTTGGCCTCCTGTCATACCATATATTGCATTGTTTACAAATATAGTTGTAAATTTCTCGCTCCTATGGGCAGCGTGCACGATTTCAGCTGTACCGATAGACGCTAAATCCCCATCCCCTTGATATGTAAATACTACATTATCAGGTCTAGTTCTTTTAATACCTGTAGCCACAGCTGGTGCTCTACCATGGGCAGCTTCATGCATATCGCAATTGAAATAATCATAAGCTAATACGGAACATCCAACAGGAGCTACACCGATAGATTTTCCTACTATGTTAAGTTCCTCCAAAACTTCTCCTACCAATCTATGAATAACACCATGAGTACAGCCTGGGCAATAATGAAACTGCTTATCAGTTAACCCTTTAGTTCTTTGAAATACTACAGTCATTATTTGTCACCCCCCATAATTTCCCTTACTTTCCCTATAATTGCATCAGGAGTTGGAATCATACCCCCAGCCCGGCCATAGAAATGAACTGGTAATCTTCCTTCATTTGCAATCTTAACGTCATCTATCATCTGACCCATACTCATTTCAACAGTTAAAATAGCTTTGGTTGAGCTCGAGATTTCTTTAAATGCTTTATTAGGAAAAGGCCATATTGTTATAGGTCTTATTAGCCCTACTTTAATATTTTCATTTCTTAGGGCATCAACTACATTTCTAGTAATTCTTGATGTAGTACCATATGCAATAATTACTATTTCAGCATCTTCCACCATATACATTTCATAACGTACTTCATTCTCTTCCATATCCTTATACTTTTTGTCGAGTTTGAAATTATGTTTTTCAAGTTCAGCAGGATCTAAGAAAAGGGAGCTTATAATATTCGGGTTTCTTTTTCCCTCAGTTCCATCTGTCGCCCAACACTTCAGCGGTAACTCTCTTTTTTTAGGTTCTCTAAATTCTACAGGTTCCATCATTTGCCCTATCATACCATCACCTAAAATCATAACAGGGTTTCTATAGTAATCAGCTACATCAAAGGCCTCAATAGTTAAATCAACAGCTTCTTGGAGTGTTGCAGGTGCGTAAACTATATGTCTATAGTCCCCATTTCCGCCACCTCTAGTACACATATAATAATCTGCTTGGGATGGTTGAATACCTCCTAATCCAGGACCACCCCTGCTTATATTTACAATAACGCATGGTAATTCTGCCCCAGCTATATATGAGATACCCTCTTGCTTTAGAGCCAAACCCGGAGACGATGATGATGTCATAACCCTAAACCCGGCACCTGCTGCTCCATATACCATGTTAATAGCTGAGATTTCGGATTCTGCTTGAACAAATACACCATTTATTTTTGGTAATTCCCTAGACATAAATTCGGGTAATTCATTTTGAGGTGTAATCGGATAACCGAAAAAGAATTTACAACCAGCCTTAATAGCCGCTGCACCTATCGCTTCATTTCCCTTCATCAATATCTTTACCATAACAATTCCTCCCTTCAACTTATTAGATGTTTACTCTTCTTTTTCATCTGCGTCCTTTTCTACGGTAATAACGACGTCTGGGCAAATTGTAGCACAGTTTTGACAGGCAATACACTTCTCCATTTCATCTACCTTTGCTGGATGATACCCTTTAATATTTATCCGTTTACGATCCATTTTTACTATTTTAACAGGACAAACAGTTGTGCATAATTCACAACCCTTACAACGATTCTCATCAAAAGTAACTCTACCTTTAACCTTCGCCATTTTAACCCCTCCTTCATTGTAATATTCGATCTACATCCAGTCTTCTCTCATAAACATTTTTATAGGAAATAGTGAACCTTCTATATCTTTTGGTAGCCTATTGATTATTGGTTCAATTGCACAGACATACTTAATTGGAATATTTCTTTTCCTAGATACTTTTAGGCAAAGCTCTTGACCTCTAAGTACATCTTCCACCGTAGTATGCCTTAAAAGGTGAGTATTATTAATAATGCCGGTTACTCTTACTTGACAAACTGCTTCAATAGAATCAATATGCTTTAATACACCTTCTACAGATGTTGTCTCTCCACGGTTCCCATTAATGACTAAAAACATATCATAATCTTCAGAAGTAAAATACTCCGTATATCTAACTAGAGACCTGGCACCTACTGAATCGCCACCTACATCTAAAACAACATCATAGCTTTTATCCTGTAATGGCCCTAAAACTTCACCTGTAACTGCTGGCAAATCTGAGTTTAAGCCTTTTACATTGCTTGAAATAACCTTTATTCCGTACTCTTGCAAAATACTTTCTTTTTCTCTACTTCTAAAGTAAGGATTAACTATATCTAGGTCTGCTAGAGCTACTTTTTTATTTAACTTTGATAAATTTACAACGTAATTAACTGCAAATTCTGTTTTTCCACTACCGTAGTGTCCAACAATCACTCTTATTCTTCGGTCATTAATCATTTAATCACCCTATTGATAAATTTTAGCTTCTTCTTCTCCTCTTAATACCCTTAAACCACCTTCTGCTAGCGCAATCATTTCATCCTCTCCTGGATATATTAAAACATCTCCTAGGAAGGATACCCTTTCATTAATCCAACCAGTAAATCTTTTATCATAAGCTATACCGCCAGTCAAAACAATTGCATCTATCTTTCCTTTAAGAACAGCAGCACAGCTGCCTATTTCTTTAGCCACTTGATATGCCATAGCTTCGTATATCAATTCAGCCTCTTTATTACCTTCTTCTATCATCTTTCCAACTTCTCTTCCATCATTTGTATTTAAATATGCGACTAATCCACCTTTACCTACAATTTTTTGCTTAATTTCATTCAATGTATATTGACCTGAATAGCAAAGTTTTGCTAAATCTCCAGTAGGTAATCCACCTGCTCTTTCAGGCGAAAAAGGACCTTCCCCATCTAGCCCATTATTAACATCGATTACTTTACCATTCTCATGGGCACCTACTGTAATACCTCCACCAAGGTGTGCTACTATTAAATTACTGCTCTCATATGTTTTTCCTAGATCACTAGCAGCCTTTCTGCCTATAGCTTTTTGATTTAAGGCATGAAATATACTTTTTCTTTCAATCTCTGGCATACCGGATATTCTAGCTATATCTTTCATTTCGTCTACTACAACTGGATCTACTATGTATGATGGAATTTTTAATTCCTCAGCAATTTCATATGCTAAAATTCCACCTAAATTAGATGCATGCTGACCTTGAATTCCAATACGTAAATCCTCTAACATTCTTTCATTAACTTTATAAGTTCCACCAGGTATAGACTTTAATAGGCCACCTCTACCAACAACAGCAGATAAACTATCTAATTCCACACCTTCTTCTTTTACACTTTCTAAAATTACATTTTTTCTAAAGGAAAACTGCTTGCAAATACTATTGAACTGTCCAATTTCCTCAGAAGAATGTCTAAGTACCCTTTCGAAAACCAATTGGTCATTGTCAAAAACAGCTATTTTTGTTGATGTAGATCCTGGGTTAATTGATAATATTCTATATACTTGATTCATATAGTACCTCCTCAAAGTCATTTGATTTTTTATAATTATATTTATCTAAATACCACTTCATTTTCATAAATTTTGGCCACTTCATCCCCGATTAATACCCTTTGTGTACCTTCATTTAAAGCAACCATTTCATCTCCACCAGGCTTTAAAATAACTGGGGCAATAAAGTCAATCATTGGACTAATAAATTCTACTAATTTTTTAGAATATGCAAGCCCTCCCGTAAGTACAATAGCATCAATATCTCCTTTAAGAACCGTTGCCATAGCTCCAATTTCTTTTGCTATTTGATATCCCATGGCTTCATATATTAATTTTGCCCTCTCATCTCCACTATCAATCATTTTTTGAACTTCTCTTCCATCATTAGTACCTAAATACGCAGTTAATCCACCTTTGCCTCTTAATTTTACTTTCATTTCACTGTATGTATATTTTCCCGAAAAACAGAGATTTGCTAAATCTCCAACGGGTAAACTCCCTGTTCTTTCAGGGGAAAATGGTCCCATTTCATTTGCGTTATTATAATCTAAAATTCTTCCCTTTTGAACTGGGGCAACTGAAATTCCACCGCCTAAGTGTGCAATTATTAAACTCGCATCGTTAAATCTCTTATTTAACTCTGTTGCAACCCTATGTCCCACCGCCTTTATATTTAACGCATGACCTAAAGATCGGCGCTCAATTTCTGGTATTCCGGAGATTCTTGCTACATCATCAAATTCATCAACTGCCACTGGATCAACTATATAGGCTTTGATATCTCCCATCTTTGCAATCGAATTTGCAATTAACCCCCCTAGATTTGAAGCATGCTCACCCTGTATTCCAATTTTTAAATCTTCTAGCATAGGTTCAGTGATTTCATATGTACCCCCAGGCATAGGTCTTAAAAGCCCACCTCTGCCCACTATTGCCTTCAAATCATCTATATTTATATTAATTTCTTCTAGCCATTCTAAAATTAAATCTTTTCTTAAATCATATTGATCCGTGATTTTTTTAAATTTTTCTAGTTCCTCTGTAGAATGATTTAGATTTTTTTCATTAATTAATTCATAGGCTTCGAAAATAGCTACTTTAGTTGATGTTGACCCTGGATTTATTGCCAGTACATACTTTGACATTAATTTTCCTCCTTTTGTTATAAATACTATAATTTTTATTATTTCTTAATTTAAAATTTCTATATATTAATACCCTGTATTTAAATTATATAAATATACATTTCAAAATATATTTCCAATATAAATAAAAGAATTGCGTGAAAAATCACACAATTCTTTTATTCAATCCGTCCCCTTAGACGTAATCCTAATATTAATACTTTGTGGGTTAATTACAATCTCTTTAATTTCCTTTTCTAAATTATTTTGTACATTAACAACAGGTCTAACATTATGGTTCCCAACTTGTAATCCAGCTACATCTAAAATCACCCGAAGCCCTCCACCATCTATAGATTGTATTGTACTTTCTCCAGCAACTAATTTTACTTCAATACTATCTGGCAAACTATTGGCATCTACAACAAGACCGCTTTGAATGTTATTTATAACTATTTCTTCTTTACTATAATCATATCTTTTTTCAACAATTCTATCAACTATTACATTAGCTTTAACCATATCAGTATCAAATACAGTTATTCCATCTGGAAGTTCTAGTGGCACTGCAACTTGCATATTTTCCGTTACATTATTTATTACTCTTGTTTCTGTATTTACTGAAACAAGATTTGCTAAAAGATTCCCTTGCCCCTTAACAAAAATACTTTCAGGCTCTAGATATGTATTTTTAATAATATACCCTGGTGCTGCATTAAAAGTAACTTTAGGTACAATTTCTATTTTCTTTAATTGATCTATTGTCAATACAACATCTGCAAACTGTGTTTGGACATTCACGTTTTGAACCTCAACACCTCTACTTGTTACTGCCTTCAAAGCTAAGCTCTGGACAACATTTTCAGTTTCATTTTCTAACTCTAATCTTCCAATAACTTTATTAACTTGGTTTACAACACTTTCTGGACCTTCTACCCAAACTAAAGTTGGCTTAAACTCTAACTGTCCAACAACATATCCTTCACTAGGATTACCTTCTATAATAATATCAACTTCTTTTTGTCTCCTGACAACTTCCTCTAGCTCTACGGTTATAAACTTTGGTGTAAAATCTACATCCACTTGTCCATCAACAAATACTTCTACTGGAATATTATTTGTACCAACTCTATAGCCCTTTAAATCTACTTTTGCAACAATTTGTTCACGGGATATTCTCTGAACCTCATCTCTTCTACCATTAAGTCTAACTCTTACATTATAAGCTGGTTCTCCAACAATTACTAAACCCTGTTGCCTTATCTCATCTAAATTTATTAACTGAATACTAATATTTGAAATATCACTAGTTATTCTAGGATTTATTGCACTCATCACATATACCCATAGCAGTAAGGAAAATAGAATAGCAATAATTTTCGGAGGTAGATTTTTTTTGTATACTTTACTCACGCTTATTCCCCCTTTTAAATTTTAAAAACTGCCATTGTTTACTTTCTACCTTTTTAAAACTGTTTATTAGGCGTACTCTTAATGTAATAATATCTAAAAATCTTGTAAGTTTACCGTTTTCAGCAACAGAAATAGCACCCGTTTCCTCGGATACTATAACAACTATTGAATCGGATCTTTCTGTTATCCCTAAACCTGCCCTATGTCTAGTACCTAATTCTTTACTTAAATTAGGATTTTCTGTTAATGGCAAAAAGCATCCTGCAGCTAATATAGTCGTCTTTCTTATTACAAGTGCTCCATCGTGTAAAGGTGTGTTTGGCATAAATATATTAATCAATAATCCTCTAGAAACCCTACCACTGATTACAGTCCCAGTCTCTACTACTTCGTTAAGTCCCGTTTGCTTTTCAAGTACAATTAAAGCACCTATCTTTTGTCTTGATAAAGATGCTACTGCTTCAACAATTTCCTCAACAACCATATTCATTTCTTCATGCTCTATATCAATAATAGATTTTGTAAGAAATTTTGTTCTGCCTATATACTCTAATGCTCTTCTTAACTCTGGTTGAAAAACAATTAATAGGGCTATTAAACCAACGGTCATTGTATTTCTAAGAATCCAGTTTATTACGTACAACTGAAGCCATTCGCTTATTTGTGTAGCCAATAGTAATACTATTATACCCTTTATTAATTGCTCTGCTCTAGTTTCCCGAATCAACATATAAAGCTTATAGAATACAAATGCAACTATTGCTATATCTAAAATGTCCCTAATACGGATATTTAAAAAAATTCTCATCAAATCTTCCATCCAAACACCTCTTAAGTTAGAATATCAGTGAATATATATTTTATTTCAATAACAATTAAAAAAACCCTTCTAGGTTTTTTTATATTTAAAAAAGTCTATAACTTAGTATAAACTATATTTACAAATTATAGCAATTCAAAATTTATTAAAATTGTACATTTTATCTTCCTATACCCAATTATTTAGAACTACTGCTCATAAATCATCTTTTTTGTCATTCCACCATCTATTACTATATTAGTACCGTTAATAAAGCTATTTTCATCACTAGTTAAAAACAAACATGCAGAAGCAATATCCTCTGGTATTCCTACTCGTCCTGACAGGTGTAGCAGATGATCTGTTTCCGTTAATTTATTATAATCTTCAATTTCTATCCAGCCTGGACTAATGCAATTAACTCTTATTTTATCCTTTGATAGAGAGGCTGCAAAGGCATGAGTTAAAGATACTATTCCTCCCTTAGACGCTGCATATGCTTCACTATTTGGTTCAGACATAATTGCCCTGGTAGATGAAATGTTTACTATAGCACCACCACTTTTTCTCATTACTTTTGCTACTTCACGGGTACAGAGAAAAACGCTTCGAAGATTTGTATTTATAATATATTCCCATTCTTCTATCTCTAAACTATATGGTGAATTCCATTTGGAAATCCCTGCATTATTAATTAAAATATCTATTCGTCCAAACATTCTATCTACTTCAGAAACTAGATTTATAATATCATTAGGAATACTAACATCTGTTTTAATAAAAATACTCTCTCCACCATTTTTTATTATATTTCCCTCTACTTCTTTACCATTATTTTCATTTTTCTCTGCAATTATAACTTTTGCTCCAGCTTCCCCATATAACTGTGCGATTGACTTACCAATGCCCTTCCCACTGCCCGTTACAATTACGATCTTATCCCTAAACTTCATAAAATCCTCCTTAAAAACTATAGTAGGTATTTTCTTGTAATTCAAAACAACCATCTCTAATATTACTGCAATTACTATGGCTATTGTATATGCAACAATATCGCTCCAGAGAAACCCATAGCCTAAAACTAGTCCTCCGATTCTTGTATTTCTTATGGCATTAATCCACTCTCTTTGATATAACTGTGAAATTTCTATAATTATACAAAATACCCAAGCTATAATCCCAACTGCTTTTATGGGTTTATTTTTTAATATAAATCCCACAATAAAGAAAATTAATATAGCCCATAGACAATCTCCTAAATATAGGTTTAACTTATGGGGAAATATATGTGAATAGCTTCTGCTACCTAGTCCTAATATAATTACAATAGCTATTAATATCAAATATAGTAGTCTATTTCTTTTATACCCCATCTATACCCTATCTCCCAATTAAAATATTAAAATATTCATAATATCTCAAAAAATATACCTTAAATAAATATTGTACATAACACCTGAATAAAATATAAATTAATATTTTAATCACAAATCATAAAATCAAGCTATATTACTTAATAGTTTAGGGAAATATATATATAATATGACAATTAAATGCTATTATCTTTAAACAAATTATACCATTATTTATCGCTCTATATTAAAATATATTATATAATAAAATAGATGACTAGTAGAAACTAATCACCTTTCATTATTTACCCTATTTGCCATAATATCTACTAAAAATAATTATTAATATTAAGTAGAAAAATAATAGACTAGTGTCTCCCTTCTCGAACAAAGGCCCTTCTAATAACACTAGAGCAAGCAATATAAAGAAAAACAATAAACTTTTCTTGCTCTTTTTATGGGTATTAGTCATATTAGTACCCCCTTTAGTTAATTAGTTATTATATAATATTCATTTACCAAAATTATTGTGCCATGATTTTATGAATAGTATTGCATATTTATGCATTTGTGTTTATAATTATATAGTATATTAAACATTTATTTGGGAGGATTGTAATATGAGTAAAGAAAAAGTTGTTTTAGCTTATTCTGGCGGACTAGACACATCCGTTATATTAAAATGGTTAGAAAATACATATCAATATGAAGTAATCGCTGTATGTATAGATGTTGGACAAGGGGATGATTATAGCTCTGTAGAGGAAAAAGCTCTTAAGACAGGTGCTGTTAAAGCGTATGTTATAGATGCCAAGGAAGAATTTGTTTCAGATTATATTTTTCCTACATTAAAAGCTGGTGCAACATATGAAGATGATTATTTATTAGGTACTTCCTTTGCAAGACCATTAATAGCTCAAAAACTTGTAGAAATTGCTGAAAAAGAGGGCGCTGTTGCTATCTCACACGGAGCTACAGGTAAAGGTAATGACCAAGTTCGTTTCGAAGCAACTATAAAAGCATTAAATCCAAATTTAAAAATTATTGCTCCATGGAGAATATGGGACTTAAAATCAAGAGAAGATTGTATTGATTATGCAACACAAAACAATATTCCTATAACTGTAACTAAGAAGAATATATATAGCAGAGATCAAAATGTATGGCACTTAAGCCATGAGGGTGGAAACTTAGAAGATCCATGGAATGAGCATGATTCAGAAATATATCAACTTACTGTTCCACCAGAAAAAGCACCAGATAGCCCTACATATGTTGAAGTTGAATTCCTTAATGGAGTACCAGTAGCAGTAGATGGTGAAAAACTATCACCTTTAGCTATTGTAGAAACTCTAAACAAAGTTGCTGGAGCAAATGGTGTGGGTGTAATTGATATTGTTGAAAACCGTTTAGTAGGGATGAAATCAAGAGGGGTTTATGAAACTCCTGGTGGAACAGTATTGTTCCAAGCACACAGAAGCCTAGAGAAACTTACATTAGATAGGATGACAATGAGCTTTAAGAAAATTGTATCTGAAAATTACGGACAACTTGTATATGATGGTTTATGGTTTACACCTTTAAGAGAAGCTCTTGATCAGTTCGTAGATAGTCTTTCTCAGACTGTAACTGGTAAAGTAAGAGTTAAACTTTATAAAGGTAATTGTACAGTAGTTGGAGCTTCATCTCCATACTCATTATACAATGAAGAGTTTGTTACTTTTGGTGCAGACGAAGTATATAATCAAAAAGATGCAGAAGGATTTATTAATCTATTTGCACTTCCATTAAAAATTAGAGCAATTATGAATGAAAAAAATAAAAAATAAGAATTATAAAAACCTCTCATCAGCTAGATGAGAGGTTTTGCAAATTCTTCCCTTATTAAATTAGTCTACTCCTTTGGTATAAAATCCGGCACGGTTCCATTAACAGCTACTCTACCTGCAATTATACCGTGAACGGCCGCATCAGGAATAGCATTTGATCCAAGACGATTTGTTCCATGAACTCCACCTACAACCTCACCTGCAGCATAGAAACCAGGGATAATTTCACCCCAAATATCTTGAACTTCCGTTCTTTCATTTATTGTTAAGCCACCCATAGTATGATGAACAGACGGCCATTGTGGTATTGCATAGTAAGGGCCCTTATCTATTTTAAGCATTACACCCTTATCTATTTTCTTGTTAAATTCGGGATCTTTACCTGCCTCAACATAACTATTATGATTTTTAATAGTACTAACTAAAGTCTGAGCAGACATGCTTATGCTCTGTCCTTTGTACTGATGAGTATTTATAATACTAACTAACTCCTCTAGAGTACTAGCTTTAAATATTCTATCTGATTCTATTCCGCTAGATAATTGAGTTTCAGAAATAAAGCCACCTTTTTCAACAATTTCTTGACCGAATATTGAAAATGTTGGGAATCCCCCACTCTCCTGAGCAGCTCTAGAACAAACATCCCGTCGTTCACCCTCATTTACATATCTTTTACCATTAACGTCCACATACACAATACCTGAACTTGGTCCACTGAATGGTATTACGGCTGTTGCATCAAGTACACCATTATTTGGGTCAGCAAAAGGGTATAGCTGAATATATGACATCTGAGTTGTATTTGCACCTATCTCTTGTGCCATAATAATCCCTTCTCCAGTGGCACCCACATGATTAGTTGTTGGTATGTCCGCAGTTAAGCCTGGTACATGTTTAGAGCGCATCTCAACATTGCCTCCAAATCCACCAGTAGCAAGAATCACACCCTTGTTTGCTTTAACACTCATAAGCCCATCCTTTGTTTTAACTTTTATACCAATTACTCTTTGTTCACCTGTTGTCTCACGATAAATTTGCACCATTTCTGTATTTAGCATTACTGTTGTAGACGTATCTGCTAGTATTTTCTTTTGAACTGCTACTATATCAGCACCAATACCATTCTTCGTTGTGTAAGTACGATAACCATAATGACCACCAGGGCGTGTAATTGACTCTCTCACCTCTAAACCATTATCTAGCATTAAATTTAGAAAATATGGAGCTCCGTATACTAAGTTTTTAACTAACTTAGTATCATTCATATAGTCTCCACCTTTAATAGTATCTTCAATATGCTTCTGGGCACTATCCGGTGTTAGATTCAGTTTTTTATATAATTCATCTGCTATTTTACTTGTATACGATGCATATACCCCTCCGTTTATTTGGGAGTTCCCACCAAGAACAGGCATTTTGTCAATTAGTAACGTTTCGGCTCCTAAAGTTGAGGTCTCATAAGCAGCAGCTAATCCTGCAAATCCACCGCCTACTACTACTACATCATATGTTAAATCCCAAGTCTGAGGTAAATCTTTCGTACCCATTGGGGGACGACTATTAATACTATCACTTCCGTCAGCAACATTTTTAATGTTAAACTCACTTGATTGTCCACCTGCTTTTTCTATTGCTAAAGTTACTGCACTAATAATGGCTGAACTAGTCATTGTTGCGCCTGATATTGTATCAATACCGATAGATTGTTTTTCAATTATATTTTTGGGTATTTCTTTCAAAGCCACATCAGATACATTAGGTGTCTCAGAATGAGATACTACTTCCACAGCCTTAATCGAGGTATCGCTTAAAGTTACTTTTACTTTCATTGGCTTAAATCCATTAACTTCAACTATATATTCGCCTGCTTTCATCTTTGGACTACTAGTATTAGCACTATTCGTATTTTGATTAGAACAAGCAGCTAACGAAATTATAAGTAGAATGGTAATCAGTATGGACATCAATTTAATCTCTCTTTTCATAGAGACTATACCTCCTAATATTATTTAGAGTATCAACTAAATATTTAAAAACAAAGGTTGGGTAACCGTTAAATCCCTATGGGTCATAAATATATACTTTAGCAAGCATATTTTAACCACTTCCTGTTTGTTAATTTTTTATCTATGTTCTACACTATATACTTATGTTATTATTTTACATTTATTCCATGTTAAGTTATAAATACGACATAATCTCAAGATAATAATTAAGTTTTACAATACTAAAATTATTTCACCATAAAAAAAACCATAGATTAAATAATCTATGGTTTTTTTATGGTGCGGGTGGAGGGACTTGAACCCCCACGGTCGCCCGCTAGATCCTAAGTCTAGTGCGTCTGCCAATTCCGCCACACCCGCATATATATAATTAAAATGGTGGAGGGAGAAGGATTCGAACCTTCGAAATCGTCGATAACAGATTTACAGTCTGCCCCCTTTGGCCACTCGGGAATCCCTCCATTTTTTATGGAGCTGGCGATAGGAATCGAACCTACAACCTGCTGATTACAAGTCAGCTGCTCTACCTTTGAGCCACGCCAGCGTGTTTAATGTTACTTCTTTTGTTTTTTTAATGGCGACCCGGAAGGGGCTCGAACCCTCGACCTCCAGCGTGACAGGCTGGCATTCTAACCAAACTGAACTACCGGGCCATTATTCAGTAATAAAATATTAAGCTAAGATTTTATCTTAGCTTTGTTTTGGTGGGCGCAACAGGACTTGAACCTGTGACCCCCTGCTTGTAAGGCAGGTGCTCTCCCAGCTGAGCTATGCGCCCATATTTGGTGACCCCTAGGGGAATCGAACCCCTGTTACCGCCGTGAAAGGGCGGTGTCTTGACCGCTTGACCAAGGGGCCATATTTAAACCGCAACGACCTACTCTCCCAGGCGGCTGCCCGCCAAGTACCATCGGCGCTGAAGGGCTTAACTTCTGTGTTCGGTATGGGAACAGGTGTGACCCCTTCGCTATTGTCACGATTTATTGAGAGTGTTCTCTCAAAACTACAAGTGAGATTTTAAAGCTTTCATCTTTTTTGGTCAAGCCCTCGACCTATTAGTATCGGTCAGCTTAATGCATTACTGCACTTACACCTCCGACCTATCTACCAGATAGTCTCTCTGGGGTCTTACCCCTTTCGGGTGGGAAATCTTATCTTGAGGGGGGCTTCGTGCTTAGATGCCTTCAGCACTTATCCCTTCCGTACTTAGCTACCCAGCTGTGCTCCTGGCGGAACAACTGGTGCACCAGCGGTACGTCCATCCCGGTCCTCTCGTACTAAGGACAGCTCCTCTCAAATTTCCTGCGCCCGCGACGGATAGGGACCGAACTGTCTCACGACGTTCTGAACCCAAACTCGCGTACCACTTTAATGGGCGAACGAATGTACCAACCCTTGGGACCTACTTGACCCCAGGATGTGATGAGCCGACATCGAGGTGCCAAACCTCCCCGTCGATGTGGACTCTTGGGGGAGATAAGCCTGTTATCCCCGGGGTAGCTTTTATCCGTTGAGCGATGGCCCTTCCACTCGGTGCCGGATCACTAAGTCCGACTTTCGTCCTTGCTCGACCTGTTTGTCTCGCAATCAAGCTCCCTTCTGCCTTTACACTCTTCGCACGATTTCCGACCGTCTTTGCCGAGTAACTTTGAGCGCCTCCGTTACTCTTTAGGAGGCGACCGCCCCAGTCAAACTGCCCACCTGACAGTGTCCCAAAACCAGATCATGGCTCATGGTTAGAACTTCAATAATACAAGAGTGGTATCCCAACGTCGACTCCTCCAAGACTGGCGTCCTAGTATCTTAGTCTCCCACCTATTCTGTACATGTAGTATCAAAATCCAATGTCAAGTTGCAGTAAAGCTCCACGGGGTCTTTCCGTCCTGTCGCGGGTAACCAAAGATCTTCACTGGTATTACAATTTCACCGGGTGCATTGTTGAGACAAACGTCCAAATCGTTACGCCTTTCGTGCGGGTCGGAACTTACCCGACAAGGAATTTCGCTACCTTAGGACCGTTATAGTTACGGCCGCCGTTTACTGGGGCTTAAGTTCTGTGCTTCGAGCTTAACCCTAACACTTCCCCTTAACCTTCCAAAGACCGGGCAGGCGTCGGCCCCTATACGTCGTCTTTCGACTTAGCAGAGACCTATGTTTTTGCTAAACAGTCGCTTGGACCTATTCTCTGCGGCCGGGTTATGCTTACGGCGCGAAGCCTTCACACATCCCGGCACTTAAGACCTTCTCCCGAAGTTACGGGGTCATTTTGCCGAGTTCCTTAACAATGCTTCTCCCGTTCGTCTTAGGATTCTCTCCTCGCCTACCTGTGTCGGTTTGCGGTACGGCACCTTAAATCTCGATAGAGGCTTTTCTCGACAGTTTGGATTCAGTCACTTCGCTACTTATTTTTCGCTCCCCATCACATCTCGGGATCTATGAAAAAGCGGATTTGCCTGCCTTTTCTCCCTACCTGCTTAGACGCACTCAACCAACGGTGCGCTTGACCTATCCTCCTGTGTCCCCCCTTCTCTCAAACGATTCTTGGTGGTACAGGAATTTCAACCTGTTGTCCATCACCTACGCCACTTGGCCTCGGCTTAGGTCCCGACTTACCCTGAGCGGACGAACCTTCCTCAGGAAACCTTAGGCTTTCGACGGGCAGGATTCTCACCTGCCTCTCGCTACTCATGCCAACATTCTCACTTCTATGCAGTCCACTACTCCTTCCGGTATAGCTTCTACCCACATAGAACGCTCGCCTACCATGTATTTCTACATCCATAGCTTCGGTGATACGTTTGAGCCCCGGACATTTTCGGCGCAGGATCACTCGACCAGTGAGCTATTACGCACTCTTTAAATGTATGGTCGCTTCTAAGCCAACATCCTGGTTGTCTATGCAATCCCACATCCTTTTCCACTTAACGTATACTTTGGGACCTTAGCTGATGGTCTGGGCTCTTTCCCTCTTGACCACGGATCTTATCACTCGTAGTCTGACTCCCGATCTTAAGTTTACGGCATTCGGAGTTTGATAGACTTTGGTAACCGGTGAAGGCCTGGGTCATTCAGTGCTCTACCTCCGTAACTCATTTAATCGAGGCTAGCCCTAAAGCTATTTCGGCGAGAACCAGCTATCTCCGAGCTCGATTGGAATTTCACCTCTACCCACAGGTCATCCAGTGACTTTTCAACGTCAATTGGTTCGGACCTCCACGAAATTTTACTTCCGCTTCATCCTGCCCATGGGTAGGTCGCTCGGTTTCGGGTCTATGACATGCAACTTTCGCCCTATTAAGACTCGCTTTCGCTTCGGCTCCGGACCTTTAGTCCTTAACCTTGCTACATATCATAACTCGTTGGCCCGTTCTACAAAAAGTACGCGGTCACACTTTAACGTGCTCCCACACTTGTAAGCAAAGGGTTTCAGGTTCTATTTCACTCCCCCCGGGGTTCTTTTCACCTTTCCCTCACGGTACTATGCGCTATCGGTCACCAGGTAGTATTTAGCCTTGGGGGTGGTCCCCCTGCTTCCCACAGGGTTTCACGTGTCCCGTGGTACTCTGGATCATAGCTTAGAGTCTTCTCGTTTCGTATACGGGGCTTTTACCCTCTTTGGCCTGACTTTCCAGTCATCTTCTACTACGATACCTCTCCTTTTTTGCTATGTCCTCAACCCCGAAAGTAAACTTTCGGTTTGGGCTTATCCCTTTTCGCTCGCCACTACTTAGGGAATCGATTTTTCTTTCTACTCCTCAGGGTACTTAGATGTTTCAGTTCCCCTGGTATCCCCTCTACTAGCTATTTATTCACTAGCAGATACTTGAATATTACTTCAAGTGGGACCCCATTCGGACATCTACGGATCTTTGCCTGCTTGCGGCTCCCGTAGCTTTTCATGACTTACCACGTCCTTCTTCGGCTCCTGGTGCCAAGTCATCCTCCCTTTGCCCTTACTAGCTTGACCTTTAAAAGATGCTTGTAAATTTCTTTACTTAACTTTATTTCTCACTTTGCAGTTTTCAAAGAACACTTGTTCTTCCTGCCTTTTGGCCGGAATACTATATTACCATCTTTTTATCTTCATGTCAATTGGTACTTGATGGCATTTGTTTGGTGGGCTCAAGTGGACTCGAACCACCGACCTCACGCTTATCAGGCGTGCGCTCTAACCACCTGAGCTATGAGCCCAATTTTTATCTTTTGTTATTGAAAGACAAAGTCTCTCAAAACTAAACAGTATAGAAGCTTTTCTCCTTAGAAAGGAGGTGATCCAGCCGCACCTTCCGATACGGCTACCTTGTTACGACTTCACCCCAGTCATCGACTTCACCTTCGACAGCTCTCTCCATTTCTGGTTAAGTAGCTGGCTTCGGGTGCTTCCGACTCCCATGGTGTGACGGGCGGTGTGTACAAGACCCGGGAACGCATTCACCGCGACATTCTGATTCGCGATTACTAGCAACTCCAGCTTCATGTGGGCGAGTTTCAGCCCACAATCCGAACTGGGACCGACTTTATGGGATTTGCTTAAGATCACTCTCTTGCTGCCCTTTGTATCGGCCATTGTAGCACGTGTGTAGCCCTGAACATAAGGGGCATGATGATTTGACGTCATCCCCACCTTCCTCCGAGTTATCCCCGGCAGTCTCTCTAGAGTGCCCACCCTAAGTGCTGGCAACTAAAGATAAGGGTTGCGCTCGTTGCGGGACTTAACCCAACATCTCACGACACGAGCTGACGACAACCATGCACCACCTGTCACTTCAGTCTCCGAAGAGAAGGAACCGGTTAAGGTTCTGTCTAAAGGATGTCAAGTCCAGGTAAGGTTCTTCGCGTTGCTTCGAATTAAACCACATGCTCCGCTGCTTGTGCGGGTCCCCGTCAATTCCTTTGAGTTTCACTCTTGCGAGCGTACTCCCCAGGCGGAGTGCTTAATGCGTTAGCTCCGGCACTGAAGGTCTCCCTCCAACACCTAGCACTCATCGTTTACGGCGTGGACTACCAGGGTATCTAATCCTGTTTGCTCCCCACGCTTTCGTGCCTCAGCGTCAGTTACAGTCCAGAGAGTCGCCTTCGCCACTGGTGTTCCTCCTAATATCTACGCATTTCACCGCTACACTAGGAATTCCACTCTCCTCTCCTGCACTCAAGCCAAACAGTTTCAAAGGCTTACTACGGTTGAGCCGTAGCCTTTCACCCCTGACTTGTTTGGCCGCCTACGCACCCTTTACGCCCAGTGATTCCGGATAACGCTTGCCCCCTACGTATTACCGCGGCTGCTGGCACGTAGTTAGCCGGGGCTTCCTCCTAAGGTACCGTCATTATCTTCCCTTAGGACAGAGCTTTACGACCCGAAGGCCTTCTTCGCTCACGCGGCGTTGCTGCATCAGGGTTTCCCCCATTGTGCAATATTCCCCACTGCTGCCTCCCGTAGGAGTCTGGACCGTGTCTCAGTTCCAGTGTGGCCGGTCACCCTCTCAGGTCGGCTACTGATCATCGTCTTGGTAAGCCATTACCTTACCAACTAACTAATCAGACGCGGGCCCATCCTATGCCGAAGTTCTTTGACCATTTAGGGATGCCCCTAATCGGCTTTATGCGGTATTAGCACTGGTTTCCCAATGTTATCCCCCTGCATAGGGTAGGTTGCCCACGCGTTACTCACCCGTCCGCCGCTAGGATTTGGAAGCAAGCTTCCTCCTCCTCGCTCGACTTGCATGTGTTAGGCACGCCGCCAGCGTTCATCCTGAGCCAGGATCAAACTCTTAATTAAAAATTTCTGGGTTGCATCTTTTTGATGCTTTTTTTCTTGCTGGCTTTCTATACTGTTTAGTTTTCAAAGACCTTTTTTATCTGCCGCTTTTGGCGACTTATCTAATATATCATTTTTGATTTCTTATGTCAATTCTTATTGCTTGGTAATAATTTGAAATAATTATTTGCAATAAATGGTGCCCAGAGGCGGAATCGAACCACCGACACGGAGATTTTCAGTCTCCTGCTCTACCGACTGAGCTATCTGGGCATATATATACCATTAAATAATGAAGTTATATGGTGGGCCTTCAGGGACTCGAACCCCGGACCTGCCGGTTATGAGCCGGATGCTCTGACCAACTGAGCTAAAGGCCCTCACTAAAAAATGGTCCGGGTGGAGAGATTCGAACTCCCGACCCCATGGTCCCAAACCATGTGCGCTACCAAACTGCGCTACACCCGGATAATAATGGCGGAGAAGGCGGGATTCGAACCCGCGCGCCGCATACACGACCTAACGGTTTAGCAAACCGTCCTCTTCAGCCTACTTGAGTACTTCTCCATTATTGGCGGAGAGGGTGGGATTCGAACCCACGGCCCCTTTCGGAGTCACTGGTTTTCAAGACCAGCTCCTTAAACCGCTCGGACACCTCTCCTAAATGGTGATCCATCCGCGACTCGAACGCGGGACACCCTGATTAAAAGTCAGGTGCTCTACCGACTGAGCTAATGGATCACTTATATGGCTGGGATATCAGGACTCGAACCTGAGAATGACGGAGTCAAAGTCCGTTGCCTTACCGACTTGGCTATATCCCAACATTGAAATTTATAACATGGCGTGCCCACAGGGATTCGAACCCCGGACACACGGCTTAGAAGGCCGTTGCTCTATCCAGCTGAGCTATGGGCACATGTATATATTATTGGAGCGGGTGAAGGGAATCGAACCCTCGCGGTCAGCTTGGAAGGCTGAAGTTCTACCACTGAACTACACCCGCATATATGGAGCTGGCGATAGGAATCGAACCTACAACCTGCTGATTACAAGTCAGCTGCTCTACCGTTGAGCCACGCCAGCATTAATATATTTTCTAATTTAGTTTTAAAATGGCGATCCGGAAGGGGCTCGAACCCTCGACCTCCAGCGTGACAGGCTGGCATTCTAACCAACTGAACTACCGGACCACTTGTTTAAAATATGGTGGGCGCAACAGGACTTGAACCTGTGACCCCCTGCTTGTAAGGCAGGTGCTCTCCCAGCTGAGCTATGCGCCCATATTTGGTGACCCCTAGGGGAATCGAACCCCTGTTACCGCCGTGAAAGGGCGGTGTCTTGACCGCTTGACCAAGGGGCCTAGTTTATGGTTGCGGGGGCAGGACTTGAACCTACGACCTTCGGGTTATGAGCCCGACGAGCTGCCAACTGCTCCACCCCGCGATATTGCAATCACCTAAATCTCCGATTTAGTGTGAGTGTAATACTATAGCCGAGTTTCATATTTAAAACTGGTGCCGAGGACCGGAATCGAACCGGTACGATCTTGAAGGACCGCAGGATTTTAAGTCCTGTGCGTCTGCCAGTTCCGCCACCTCGGCATATAAATGGCTCCAAAGAGAGGGCTCGAACCTCCAACCTACCGGTTAACAGCCGGTTGCTCCACCATTGAGCTACTTTGGAACATCTAAACCGCAACGACCTACTCTCCCAGGCGGCTGCCCGCCAAGTACCATCGGCGCTGAAGGGCTTAACTTCTGTGTTCGGTATGGGAACAGGTGTGACCCCTTCGCTATTGTCACGATTTATTGAGAGTGTTCTCTCAAAACTACAAGTGAGATTTTAAAGCTTTCATCTTTTTTGGTCAAGCCCTCGACCTATTAGTATCGGTCAGCTTAATGCATTACTGCACTTACACCTCCGACCTATCTACCAGATAGTCTCTCTGGGGTCTTACCCCTTTCGGGTGGGAAATCTTATCTTGAGGGGGCTTCGTGCTTAGATGCCTTCAAAGACTTATCCCTTCCGTACTTAGCTACCCAGTGTGCTCCTGGCGGAACAACTGGTGCACCGGTACGTCCATCCCGGTCCTCTCGTACTAAGGACAAACTCCTCTCAAATTTCCTGCGCCCGCGACGGATAGGACCGAACTGTCTCACGACGTTCTGAACCCGACTCGCGTACCACTTTAATGGGCGAATGGCCCAACCCTTGGGACCTACTTCACCCCAGGATGTGATGAGCCGACATCGAGGTCCAAACCTCCCCGTCGATGTGGACTCTTGGGGGAGATAAGCCTGTTATCCCCGGGGTAGCTTTTATCCGTTGAGCGATGGCCCTTCCACTCGGTGCCGGATCACTAAGTCCGACTTTCGTCCTTGCTCGACCTGTTTGTCTCGCAATCAAGCTCCCTTCTGCCTTTACACTCTTCGCACGATTTCCGACCGTCTTTGAGGAACCTTTGAGCGCCTCCGTTACTCTTTAGGAGGCGACCGCCCCAGTCAAACTGCCCACCTGACAGTGTCCCAAAACCAGATCATGGCTCATGGTTAGAACTTCAATAATACAAGAGTGGTATCCCAACGTCGACTCCTCCAAGACTGGCGTCCTAGTATCTTAGTCTCCCACCTATTCTGTACATGTAGTATCAAAATCCAATGTCAAGTTGCAGTAAAGCTCCACGGGGTCTTTCCGTCCTGTCGCGGGTAACCAAAGATCTTCACTGGTATTACAATTTCACCGGGTGCATTGTTGAGACAAACGTCCAAATCGTTACGCCTTTCGTGCGGGTCGGAACTTACCCGACAAGGAATTTCGCTACCTTAGGACCGTTATAGTTACGGCCGCCGTTTACTGGGGCTTAAGTTCTGTGCTTCGAGCTTAACCCTAACACTTCCCCTTAACCTTCCAAAGACCGGGCAGGCGTCGGCCCTATACGTCGTCTTTCGACTTAGCAGAGACCTATGTTTTTGCTAAACAGTCGCTTGGACCTATTCTCTGCGGCCGGGTTATGCTTACGGCGCGAAGCCTTCACACATCCCGACCCCTTCTCCTTCTCCCGAAGTTACGGGGTCATTTTGCCGAGTTCCTTAACAATGCTTCTCCCGTTCGTCTTAGGATTCTCTCCTCGCCTACCTGTGTCGGTTTGCGGTACGGGCACCTTAAATCTCGATAGAGGCTTTTCTCGACAGTTTGGATTCAGTCACTTCGCTACTTATTTTTCGCTCCCCATCACATCTCGGGATCTATGAAAAAGCGGATTTGCCTGCCTTTTCTCCCTACCTGCTTAGACGCACTCAACCAACGGTGCGCTTGACCTATCCTCCTGTGTCCCCCCTTCTCTCAAACGATTCTTGGTGGTACAGGAATTTCAACCTGTTGTCCATCACCTACGCCACTTGGCCTCGGCTTAGGTCCCGACTTACCCTGAGCGGACGAACCTTCCTCAGGAAACCTTAGGCTTTCGACGGGCAGGATTCTCACCTGCCTCTCGCTACTCATGCCAACATTCTCACTTCTATGCAGTCCACTACTCCTTCCGGTATAGCTTCTACCCACATAGAACGCTCGCCTACCATGTATTTCTACATCCATAGCTTCGGTGATACGTTTGAGCCCCGGACATTTTCGGCGCAGGATCACTCGACCAGTGAGCTATTACGCACTCTTTAAATGTATGGCTGCTTCTAAGCCAACATCCTGGTTGTCTATGCAATCCCACATCCTTTTCCACTTAACGTATACTTTGGGACCTTAGCTGATGGTCTGGGCTCTTTCCCTCTTGACCACGGATCTTATCACTCGTAGTCTGACTCCCGATCTTAAGTTTACGGCATTCGGAGTTTGATAGACTTTGGTAACCGGTGAAGGCCCCTAGGTCATTCAGTGCTCTACCTCCGTAACTCATTTAATCGAGGCTAGCCCTAAAGCTATTTCGGCGAGAACCAGCTATCTCCGAGCTCGATTGGAATTTCACCTCTACCCACAGGTCATCCAGTGACTTTTCAACGTCAATTGGTTCGGACCTCCACGAAATTTTACTTCCGCTTCATCCTGCCCATGGGTAGGTCGCTCGGTTTCGGGTCTATGACATGCAACTTTCGCCCTATTAAGACTCGCTTTCGCTTCGGCTCCGGACCTTTAGTCCTTAACCTTGCTACATATCATAACTCGTTGGCCCGTTCTACAAAAAGTACGCGGTCACACTTTAACGTGCTCCCACAGCTTGTAAGCAAAGGGTTTCAGGTTCTATTTCACTCCCCTCCCGGGGTTCTTTTCACCTTTCCCTCACGGTACTATGCGCTATCGGTCACCAGGTAGTATTTAGCCTTGGGGGGTGGTCCCCCCTGCTTCCCACAGGGTTTCACGTGTCCCGTGGTACTCTGGATCATAGCTTAGAGTCTTCTCGTTTCGTATACGGGGCTTTTACCCTCTTTGGCCTGACTTTCCAGTCATCTTCTACTACGATACCTCTCCTTTTTTGCTATGTCCTCAACCCCGAAAGTAAACTTTCGGTTTGGGCTTATCCCTTTTCGCTCGCCACTACTTAGGGAATCGATTTTTCTTTCTACTCCTCAGGGTACTTAGATGTTTCAGTTCCCCTGGTATCCCCTCTACTAGCTATTTATTCACTAGCAGATACTTGAATATTACTTCAAGTGGGTTTCCCCATTCGGACATCTACGGATCTTTGCCTGCTTGCGGCTCCCGTAGCTTTTCATGACTTACCACGTCCTTCTTCGGCTCCTTATGCTTAAGTCATCCTCCCTTTGCCCTTACTAGCTTGACCTTTAAAAGATGCTTGTAAATTTCTTTACTTAACTTTATTTCTCACTTTGCAGTTTTCAAAGAACATGCTTTAATTACCCAAGTCTCGTATTTGGTGTAATTGAAGTACTCAGCATTAGCTGAGCTTCATATTAAATTACTTCTTTTTTGAAAAAACCTTCATCGAAGGTCTCTCAAAACTAAACAGTATAGAAGCTTTTCTCCTTAGAAAGGAGGTGATCCAGCCGCACCTTCCGATACGGCTACCTTGTTACGACTTCACCCCAGTCATCGACTTCACCTTCGACAGCTCTCTCCATTTCTGGTTAAGTAGCTGGCTTCGGGTGCTTCCGACTCCCATGGTGTGACGGGCGGTGTGTACAAGACCCGGGAACGCATTCACCGCGACATTCTGATTCGCGATTACTAGCAACTCCAGCTTCATGTGGGCGAGTTTCAGCCCACAATCCGAACTGGGACCGACTTTATGGGATTTGCTTAAGATCACTCTCTTGCTGCCCTTTGTATCGGCCATTGTAGCACGTGTGTAGCCCTGAACATAAGGGGCATGATGATTTGACGTCATCCCCACCTTCCTCCGAGTTATCCCCGGCAGTCTCTCTAGAGTGCCCACCCTAAGTGCTGGCAACTAAAGATAAGGGTTGCGCTCGTTGCGGGACTTAACCCAACATCTCACGACACGAGCTGACGACAACCATGCACCACCTGTCACTTCAGTCTCCGAAGAGAAGGAACCGGTTAAGGTTCTGTCTAAAGGATGTCAAGTCCAGGTAAGGTTCTTCGCGTTGCTTCGAATTAAACCACATGCTCCGCCGTTGTGCGGGTCCCCGTCAATTCCTTTGAGTTTCACTCTTGCGAGCGTACTCCCCAGGCGGAGTGCTTAATGCGTTAGCTCCGGCACTGAAGGTCTCCCTCCAACACCTAGCACTCATCGTTTACGGCGTGGACTACCAGGGTATCTAATCCTGTTTGCTCCCCACGCTTTCGTGCCTCAGCGTCAGTTACAGTCCAGAGAGTCGCCTTCGCCACTGGTGTTCCTCCTAATATCTACGCATTTCACCGCTACACTAGGAATTCCACTCTCCTCTCCTGCACTCAAGCCAAACAGTTTCAAAGGCTTACTACGGTTGAGCCGTAGCCTTTCACCCCTGACTTGTTTGGCCGCCTACGCACCCTTTACGCCCAGTGATTCCGGATAACGCTTGCCCCCTACGTATTACCGCGGCTGCTGGCACGTAGTTAGCCGGGGCTTCCTCCTAAGGTACCGTCATTATCTTCCCTTAGGACAGAGCTTTACGACCCGAAGGCCTTCTTCGCTCACGCGGCGTTGCTTTGCATCAGGGTTTCCCCCATTGTGCAATATTCCCCACTGCTGCCTCCCGTAGGAGTCTGGACCGTGTCTCAGTTCCAGTGTGGCCGGTCACCCTCTCAGGTCGGCTACTGATCATCGTCTTGGTAAGCCATTACCTTACCAACTAACTAATCAGACGCGGGCCCATCCTATGCCGAAGTTCTTTGACCATTTAGGGATGCCCCTAATCGGCTTTATGCGGTATTAGCACTGGTTTCCCAATGTTATCCCCCTGCATAGGGTAGGTTGCCCACGCGTTACTCACCCGTCCGCCGCTAGGATTTGGAAGCAAGCTTCCTCCTCCTCGCTCGACTTGCATGTGTTAGGCACGCCGCCGCGTTCATCCTGAGCCAGGATCAAACTCTTAATTAAAAATTTCTGGGTTGCATCTTTTTGATGCTTTTTTTCTTGCTGGCTTTCTATACTGTTTAGTTTTCAAAGACCTTTTTTATCTGCCGCTTTTGGCGACTTATCTAGTATATCATTTTTGATTTCTTATGTCAATTCTTTTTTTTAAGAGCTTTAAATTTTGTTATCGGTGTTTGTCGTTTTAGCGACTTAGTTATAGTATCATTTTTGATGTCATTTGTCAACCTATTGTAACAAACCTTTTATTACAATCATTACCTGTTAACTTAACGTCCAGCCCCTATCAAAAGGGCGGAAAATAATAATACCATTTATGCTAAGCAAAGTCAACTATAATTGGCACCCTATTTATGGAATATACCCTACAAACTAAATCTTTATTCATAATTAAATAATAAAAGGATAAGTTTTTTACTTACCCTTTTATTTAGCATCTAATAAAGAAGTAAAACTACTTTTTCAATAATACAGTTATATTAAGCCTTTTATTAGAATAAATTGCTTGACCGTCGTCAATAACCATTCCAACTAAGGCTAATTCATTTTTATTACCCTCACCTATCAGCTCCCAGTAGTATTCCTCTACTTCTTCCTGCCTAGGTATACTTAAAAAATCATTAAGGGATTGAAGCTCTTCCTCTGCTATCCCATCACAAAAACCTTCAACAGTAATTTTTATAGCACTTTCTACGTCCTCTAAATCTACATGAATTTGTGATATTCCTAAATTATAGCAGTAGTTGATTAGTTCATCTACTATTTTAATAGATTTTAATCTTTCCCTCAAGCAGATTCTTCCTTTCTCATAAATGCATCAATTACAGGTATTAATATTGCCGCAACAATACCACCAGAGAAACCATTATTGTACAAGTTCATTCCACCATGTAGTCCACCTACATTCATTACCATGGCCATGTGCATGAATCCTGCAACAATTCCAAACTTCCATCCATATTCACCAGCTACTGGTGCTAAAGTTGTACCGAATAGGGCAGCAAGTAAAGGACCAATTGCATTAACGTCCCATACATTTAATAATGCTCCAAGATAAACTCCAATCATAATTGGAATAATGTTCTTCGAGTGCTTACCAAAAGCTCCGAATCCAACTACAGTATAAATACCACCAATAATCGGACCATTAAGTTGTCCACCTACTGCCAATATATATCCCATAGTAATGAATCCAACTAGACCCATATTAACAAGAGTTAATCCGAAACCGTCTAATACTACAAAATCTGTTACGGCTCTACCAGATCTCTTTACTAAACTAGTATAACCACTAAAACTTTTATTATTAAAAATATATCCTAAAATAATCATCGAAATAAATATAATTGTTAAATAGATACCTAAAACCCTATTATAACCTTCTGCTAAATAAAGTGTTCTTGGGTTATCAAAACCTAAGGATCTTAGGAGTGCCATAAAAAAAGTTCCTACAATTCCAGCTGTAAAACCGATATTATATAGATTGAACCCTTGATGGAATTTTACGAAGTGCGCCCCTAATGCAGGAAGAATTAATCCTACAATTAACCCTGCTAAATTAGCAAAAAATATAGCTTTTGCTAATGGAAGTTCATATCCGAATGTAATTTGACTAATTAAAGGCCCTAGGGCTGTTCCAAAGTAAGCAACAATTATAAATTTACTAAATTTTTCTCCCTTTATTTTCGCATGGATAAGTACACCTAGTAAAATTGGCCATACATTATAAGTATTTTTTCCGAAAAGAGCGAACCCTCCGATTGTAAAAATTGCAGCGATAATCGGTCCATTAAAATCCACCTTGCTTTTCTTAGCAATCAAAGTAGCTATAACCATCAGTAATGAGCTATTAAAGATCGCAGCCCCTACATTTCCGACGGCCATATAGTCCGTTACAAGTATACTCGGTGCTTTAGTTAAACTAATCATACCTTCAATTATCTCTGCTGGACTATTAAATAAAAATGCTGATAGCAGTAACAAAACTGAGTATCCTAATATCACTAAGAACTTATTTTACTCTGTAACTTTATTTGTTTCAAACACGTCCTCTCTCTCCTTTACAACTTTCGCATTACTTACCTTTTCCATCTTCATCCCCCCGTCTATAGTTAAACCATAAGGCTAGTTAAATAATTAACCCTCTCCTATTATAAAGGTTTACCACTGTTAACTCAAGGAGTTTTAGATTTATTTGCCGACAAGAAAAGGGATACGAGCTAGTATCCCTTTTCTCCATATTGAATTATTTAAAGTACGAATCTTAAATTTCAGTAAATAGATTTGCCATCTCTATAGCAGTTACAGCTGCCTCAAAGCCTTTATTTCCAGCTTTAGTACCAGCACGTTCAATTGCTTGCTCTATAGTGTCTACTGTTAACACTCCAAATATTGTTGGTATTTCAGCCTCTAATCCTACTAAAGCTACTCCTTTTGTCACTTCGCTAGAAACATATTCAAAGTGAGGTGTCGCTCCTCTTATTACTGCCCCTAAACATATTACTGCATCATATCTTTTTGTTTTAACCATCTTTTTAGCAGTTAATGGGATTTCAAAAGCACCCGGAACCCAAGCTATATCAACATTATCTAAAGAACCACCATGTCTTTTAATTGCATCTAATGCTCCATCTAAAAGCTTCGACCCTATAAATTCATTAAAACGTCCTATAACGATACCAAATTTCAAATCCTTACTAGTTAATTTTCCCTCAAAAGTTCTCATTATTTTTCTTCCTCCTTAAATTTTAGCATATGCCCTAATTTTTGTTGTTTTGTTTTTAAATAATGCTCATTTCTTTCATTATGATTTGTTTGAATAGGCTCTCTATCTACTATCTCAAGATCATATCCTGATAAACCAACCATTTTCTTAGGATTATTAGTCATTAGTCTTATCTTTCTTACCCCTAAATCCCTAAGTATTTGCGCTCCAACTCCATAATCTCTCATATCCGCTGGGAACCCTAAGGCTAAATTAGCTTCAACTGTATCATAACCTTCATCTTGAAGCGCATAGGCTTTAAGTTTATTAATAAGTCCTATACCTCGACCTTCTTGACGCATATACAATAGGACTCCTTTACCTGCCTCATTAATCTTTTTCATCGCAGCAGCAAATTGATCTCCACAGTCACATCTTAAGGATCCAAAAGCATCTCCTGTCAGACATTCGGAGTGAACTCTTACAAGGATTGGTTCATCACCATTAATTTCACCTTTAACTAGAGCTACATGATGTTCTCCATTTACAGCATTTTCATAACCTACAATCTTAAACTCTCCATGCTTAGTTGGCATTTTAGTTTCAGTTACTCTATTAACAATTTGCTCATTTTTTCTTCTATATGCAATAAGATCTGCTATAGTAATAAATTTTAAATTATGTTCTTTAACAAATTCAATTAGTTCAGGAACTCTTGCCATACTACCATCTTCATTCATGATCTCGCATATAACCCCTGCAGGTGCAAGTCCAGCTAATCTAGCTAAATCTACAGATGCCTCAGTATGACCAGCTCTTACTAAAACCCCACCCCTTCTTGCTAAAAGTGGAAATATGTGACCAGGTCTTTTGAAATCTTCTGGCTTAACATCATCTGAAACTGCCTTCTTAATTGTGAAAGCTCTTTCGTGTGCAGAAATACCTGTAGTAGTTTCCTTAGCGTCTATGGAAACCGTAAAAGCAGTTGTATACTCATCCGTATTATTAGTTACCATTTGAGGCAAGTTTAATTGTTTAATTTTTTCTTCAACCATTGGCAAACAGATTAAACCTCTACCATACTTAGCCATAAAGTTAATCATTTCTGGAGTAGCTAAATCTGCTGCTCCAACTAAATCCCCTTCATTTTCACGATCTTCATCGTCTATTACTACTATCATCTTACCTGCTCTTATATCTTCAATTGCTTCTTCAATTGTATTAAATTGATAACCCATATAAATCCTCCTTATGATAAGAACCCATTTTGTTTCAATAGATCCATAGTAATATCTTTTTTCTGCGGTTTGTTTTCCATCATTGTGATGTTTAGCATTTTTTCAATATATTTTGCCATCATATCACATTCTAAATTCACCATATCTCCAACTTTTTTATGAATTAATATAGTTACATCCTTAGTATGTGGTATCATAGATATTTTGAAGCATTCATGATCTACGTAAGCAACAGTTAAGCTAACTCCATCTATTGCTATAGAGCCTCTTAAAATTATATACTTAAGAATTTCAGGTGGAGCCTTAACAGTAATCCAAATTGCATTATCTTCTTTTTCAAATTGATGTATTATCCCTACTCCATCAATATGTCCACTAACAATATGTCCGCCAAGTCTGTCTCCAACAGCTAATGCTCTTTCTAGATTTACTAAGCTTCCCTCTTTAAGATACTTTAAATTACTATTTCTTATGGTTTCGGCCATAATATCTACCTGAAAATATGTAGAATCAAACTTATTTACTGTTAGACATACCCCATTTGTAGCAATACTATCCCCTAGTTTTACTTCTTTTAAAACTTCTTTAGCTTCAATTATCATACTAGCCCCATCGCCACTTCTATGTATCTGCTTAATACGTCCTATCTCCTCAACAATTCCTGTGAACATAATCATCTTTCCTTTCTCACATAGCCCTCAACTAAAATATCTTTATCAAACCTTTTAATCGATATATCATCTATCTTAAAGGCATCATCTACTTTATCTATTCCTTCTCCTTCGATAGAGGTTATTGCATCTCTACCACCAAGAATTTTTGGTGCAATGAAATACATTACTTTATCTACAATACCACTTTCTAGGGCTGAGTAATTCAGAGTACCTCCACCTTCTAATAATACGCTATCAATCTTCTTTTCTCCTAGCTCGTTCATTAGTTCTTCTAAATCTACTTGTCCATTTTTATCTTTAGTTAAAATTACATCTACTCCTAGGGACTTCAATTTTTCAATCTTCTCAGTTTCAGCATTAACTGTAGTCACCACTATGGTCTTTTGTTCATTTGTAGTTCTAACTACATTAGAATCTAATGGAATTCTAATATTCTGATCATCAACAATTATTCTAATCGGATTACTCACATCTTCCCTACCATTTATTCTTGTGTTAAGCTGAGGATCATCATATATTACAGTTGATACCCCTACCATAATACCTGAAACCCTATTTCTTATATGATGGGTATAGGCCCTAGACTCTTCACCAGTAATCCACTTGGAATTCCCCGTTTTAGAAGCTATTTTACCATCTAATGTAATTGCAGACTTTAAAATTAAAAAGGGTTTTTTTGTGGTAATATATTTTATAAAAATTTCATTTAACTTTTTTGCTTCTTCCTCTAAAATACCAGATATAACCTCAATACCATTATCTCTTAAAATTTTAATTCCTCTTCCAGCAACTAAGGGATTTGGGTCTTCCATTGCGACGACCACTTTACTTATCTTACTTTTGATAATAGCTTCAACACAGGGTGGTGTTTTACCGTAATGGGAGCAGGGTTCTAGACTAACATAAATCGTAGCCCCTTCTGCTATATAGTTGATTTTCTTTAATGCGTCAACCTCTGCATGATCACCACCAAAATAATGATGGTATCCTTCAGCCAAAACTATATCATCCTTCACAATGACAGCACCTACCAAAGGATTGGGCTTAACTTTACTCCAACCGCCTTTAGCTAAATCAATTGCTCTTCTCATATATTTAATATCCAAAAGTCGTCACCTCCACCTAGTTATTATCCCAATTTTGACAAAATAAAATACCCTGAAAAATTCAGGGCATAAGATATACAACGTAATATTTACCTTAGAAGAAAATATACTTGCTACTACCTTCTTTCATCCAGACTTTACTGTCGGCTCTGGAATTTCACCAGATCAGCCAAAATTGGCTCGCGGGCTTTGTTAAACATTTACCGCCGGTGGGGAATTTCACCCCGCCCTGAAGGATATTTATTTTGTTATTAATCGTATATTAGCATAAGAGCAAATCAAATTCAAGTTTTTTTTAACCCACTTCTGTCGTAGCTAATACTTCCTCTACTTTAACTTGTTTTTCTAAATTTACTATGCATACACCTAGCACTATAATTCCCCCACCAAGTATTTGAAGTGGATATAGTCTTTCCCCAAGCATAAAATATGCAGCAATTATTCCAACAAAAGGCATTAAATTTATATAAATATTTGTAGATGTTGCCCCTAAATTTTTTAATGCAAACAAGTATAAAAAATAGCAAAGAGCTGAACATATTAATGCTAAGTATAATATATGGGACCAAGTGTAAAGTGAAATAGGCTGCCATTTTTTATACTCAACCAATGAGAAAGGAATTAAAAAAAGTGCCCCATACAAATTTTGATAACAGCTCAAAACAATAGTTGGGTATTTTCCATCTATTTTTTTACTTATTATTGAATAGGTTGCCCAACTTAAAGCTGCACCTATCATTAATAATGTCCCAATTATTTCTTTATAACTAGCATTTATAGTTAAGGAATTTCCTATTACACAGATAACACCTATAATTGACAGAAAAATACCTATGCTCTTTTGTAAACCTATAGGTTTCTTAAATACAATCCAATCCAACAAAACAGTAAACAGCGGTATGGATGCTAATAAAATTGTTGCATTTGCGGCATTAATTAAACTTACCCCATAGTTTTCGAAATTAAAATATATAGTTACCCCTACAAGTCCGCAGAGCATCATTCGTGGCACATCTTCCTTATCAACCTTAACATCCGGATTTAACTTCTTATTTAATATATATAGAATTGAAGATGCAATTATAAATCTTATTAAAGCCAGTGTAGATGGTGGTACCTCTCTTATTGCAATTTTATTACTTGAAGTAGATATCCCCCAAAAAAGTATAGTCATAAGTACTGCTATATTTGCTAAAACTTTCTTATTCCCTTTCATTCACCTCATACCCTTTCATAATATCTATCCATATATTATATTTTTTTAAACGCTCTTTGTAAACATATTTGTAACCATATACTACCCATAACATACTATAATAAAAGGAATGCAGTTTTTCAGTTAGGGGGGATTTTAATGTTAGAGAGCATTTTAATTGCCATCGCTATTAGTATAGATAGCTTAAGTGTAGGAATAGCTTATGGTGTAAAAAAAATAAAAGTCCCTTTCCCATCTTTGATTATCCTGGATATTCTCTCAGTAACTTTGCTCGGCTTAGGTTTCTTTGCGGGAAACATACTATTAAAGTTAGTCCCAGAAATATGGACTCAAGTTATTGGCGGTGGTATATTATTCATCATGGGTTCTTATTTACTTATACAAGGGTGGATTAATTATAAATATCCATCCGAAAACATTGTAGGCCCTACACCAATTGCAGTTATAAGCATAGAGTCTTTAGGTATTGCTATCAATATTTTAAGAGACCCATCAAGAGTTGATTTGGATATTTCAGGAATCATAGATACAAAAGAGGCAGTACTCCTAGGTATTGCCCTAGCCATAGACTCCCTAGCCGTCGGAGTAGCTGTTGCTGTCCCTTCCATATACTTAATTATATTTACACTTTTGTTAGTTGCGATCATTAATATAGTTTTTATATTAATAGGAATTACAATTGGAAAAAATCTTATTGCAAATAAATTTAAAGAAAAAACTGCTTTTCTACCCGGTTTTATACTTATTTCTTTAGGGCTATTTCGATTAATTTAAAATAGCAATTATTTCTCTGTTACTTACTATCATTACCTTAAAGAGTGGGCTACCCACTCTTTAAAATCTGTTTAACCCCTTAGATCCCTATAACTTCAATGAAAATCAGTCTATAAATAGATGAACATCAACGAATGCTAGATATGCTTATTGGGCGTTTCACAGATGAAATAGAGTTTAGATCAACTTTACAATTTACAAAAGACAATTTAAATGATGTTAGCCATTTATTCTACTATGGCTATGAAAAAGAAATTCTTCCAAAAAATACTTTACATTATGCAAGTAATTTTTCTGGTGTTATGGTGGGCATTGGCTATAACTTAGATCAATTAGAAAACCGATTTTCTTTCTTAGAGATTATTCCCAATGAATTCCCAATGAAGTGATTATTGATCAAATAGTCTCAGGAAGTAATCCAGAGCAATACCTCACATATGTACCCTCCCTCATAATTAACACTTATATTGTAACTCCAAATACTAACCTCATACTAATAGGAAGATACGGTGATAATGAATACCCCCTTTGTATACAGTACCCAAATACCTACTATTTTGCTTCCACATTTATAAAACCACCTTTTTCTATAGCTTTTGGTGAGATGCTTCATAAGGTATTTGAATCAAGCGCTTCTATGATTCGTCCCGGTTATATTCGCCTAGAAGACATTCATCCATTAGTTGATCCCGTAAACCTTGTTGAGATTGCTGTAATTTTAAAAAACAAAAAAATACCTTATATGATCTCTGTAATTCCTGTTTATACAAACCCAGAAACGGGAAAGCAATATCATTTTTCAGACTCACCTAAGCTATTAAAAGCACTTAAATATATGCAAAACAATGGTGGCAGTATAGTTTTACACGGATATACACACCAGTTTAGATTGAGTGAAACAGGTGAAGGGTCAAGCGGGTAGGTGGTTTTGCTTTAAATTAACAACTATTCCAGGCACAAACTTTGCAATAAGAAAATCTATTTTAGATGAACTGGGGGGCTGGGACGAAGGGGCCCTGTCTGAAGATACAGAATTGACTATTAGAGTATATAACTTAGTCTATAAAATTATGTTCTATCCTGCAGCGGTAACTTGGGAACAAGAACCAGAAACTTGGAGAGTTTGGTGGAAACAACGGACTGGATGGGTCCAAGGTAACCTCTATGTTATAGGTAATATCTATTAAATTTTAATAAATTAAGTAATCGAAGGGTAGTTATTGATTTACTATATTTTCTGTTTACATACTTCCTATTCATAGGAGGCATTCTTACTTCACACAGCATACTCGTTGCCAGTTTATTTGTTGACTTAGGGCTTAAAATTGGATTTATTTCATATGTATTATTAATTGTTGGTTTCCTTCTTTTTTTAACTGAACTACTATTAGCAATTAGCTTAGAGAAAGACCAATTAAACTTAAGAAACTTTATTACTATTATAATAATGTACTTTTCATATTCCCAGATTTGGTTACTGCTCGTACTACAAGCCTCCATCTTACAAATAAAGGGATTAGTTCTTCGTGAAGAAACAACGTGTTATAAGACTCAACGTTATAAACAAGAGGATACTAATAAAGACTAGCAATAAATCTTTTCTATTAAATGATGCCTTATATTGGGTATCATTTATTTTATTTATGTTTCTTATAGGCTATACTAAACATATATCATGGAAAAGGCGGTGCTAAAAATGGTGGAGCACTATTTTGAAATCATAGTTGTTTTTACTATTAATATACTTGAATTTATAGGAGTTTTTGTTATAGCATTTTCATGTCTAAGAGGTTTTTACTACTATATATTGAACAGGTTAAAATTTAATGATACAGTTATAAAAATAGAGATAGCTAAAGGCCTAGCCCTTGGTCTAGAGTTTAAACTAGGTGCAGAGATACTTAGAACTGTATTAGTTAGAACTTTAGAAGAAATTAAGGTTTTAGCTGCAATTATCGCTCTACGAATAATTCTAACCTATGTCATACATTGGGAAATAAAATCCGAACTAAAACATGACGACATATTTCAAAAGAAAGCTGAAAATGATGTTAAACCAGGACAATAGTTTGAACTCTCCATTAATGGGTATATTTTAAAAATATATATTCCTTACATAATATCGTAGCAGAAAGTGGGTTTTTAAATGATCGATCAAATACTAAATTTGATACTTGATAGCGCCGAAGCAGCATTTTTAGAAGTGGGTGTATTTGTTGGTGCTGTTTTATTACTATTTGGCTTTATAAATTATAAGAAATCCGGAGCCTTTATTGAAACTATAAAAACATCACAAAAGTTCCAACCAGTTATTGGGGCATTTTTAGGATTAACCCCTGGTTGCGGTGGAGCTATTTTTGTTATGCCTCTCTTTTTCAAGGGTGCAGTAACCTTTGGTACTGTAACTGCAACTTTAATTGCGACAATGGGAGATGCCGCCTTTGTTCTATTAGCAAGTAGTCCTCTTCATTACTTTTTAATTAGTGCTATATCCTTCGTAGTAGCAATAATAACAGGTTATGTAGTGGATAAAACAGGTTTGGGTGAATCTATATTAAATAAATATAAGATGAGAAAAAAAGATAAGGTAGATTTAGATTTTGAGCATAAGCAATATGATCACGTTCTCCACGAATACGAATGTGAAAAAATGGGCTGTAAAAATGGTTATACTCATATTGGCCATGAAGAAGGGGACGAAATAGATCTTTTACTACACCACGAACTTAAAGGACATATGTCTCATGAAACTTTTGGATATAGGTTTACTCATAGTGCATTTTATATTTACTGGTTTTTAATGATGGTTGGTCTTCCACTAGGTATAGCCCTATTATTTCAAGTTGATATTAACGAACTAACAAATATAAATTTAGGACATATTCTAGGTACAATAGGTATTACTTTCTCTATTATTATGACTATTATGAGTAAAAAATTTTTAGACCACGAAAGTCACGAAGAGGCAGAACTTAAGGTAATGTCATTAAAAGAAACTTTTGTTCATAATGCCCTTGATACAGCTTTCGTCATAACATGGGTATTTATAGGCTTCCTTGCATATGAATTTGGTATTTTAGGTTTAGGGGCTGGTGACTATGCTTTAGGAGAAGCAACAATGGAAGGTTTTTTATTAGCCACAGGCATATTATCGGTTTTAATAGGTGCCGCAATAGGACTTATACCTGGCTGTGGTCCACAAATAGTTTTCGTAGCACTATTTACAAGAGGATTAATTCCCTTTGCCGCATTGTTTGCAAATGCAGTTTCCCAAGACGGAGATGCTCTGCTCCCACTATTAGCTATTGATCGACGCTCAGCTATTTGGGCAACTGTTATTTCTACAATACCTGCTATTATCTTTGGTCTTTTAATATATTATTTTGAGATTAGGTGGTTTAACTAATTATGCTTTACAATATAAATAATAACTTGTATTATTATCCCATCTTTGACAGTTAATAAAGAAAAAAAGCTTGTAACCTGTTATAAATAGTAGGTTACAAGCTTTATATATTTGTCCAAAAAGTGCGTAATTTTTTTATCTTTTCGTATCTTTAAAAATATTTTTCATATGTGTGTTTTTTATTATTTGATAATCCGTTCTGAAGCCAAAAGCCTCATGAAGTGCATCTGTAAAATCTGTGCGTGTGTAAGTTGGAATATAGCCATCGCCAAGGATTTCATAAAAATTCATACCCCTTAACTCTCGTATGATTTCAGTACAGGTGAACTTGTTATCTAAGTGTTTTTCAAGATATCTATAAAGCACCATTG
The DNA here is from genome assembly GCF_018141405.1 of Serpentinicella alkaliphila. NCBI lineage: Bacteria > Bacillati > Bacillota > Clostridia > Peptostreptococcales > Natronincolaceae > Serpentinicella > Serpentinicella alkaliphila. Next base: position 1,357,426 of record NZ_CP058648.1, on the reverse strand, counting down.
CCAAGAAACAAGTTGTAAAGTGTGCTTCTATACGATCATCTCTTGTTAAGTACACTGGTCTTGCCTTAAATTCACTTTTCATAATTCTAAAGCATTCTTCAATCTCCCAACGTTTATGATTAACTTTAATAATTTCAGAAGCTTCATCTTCTAAATTTGTGCATACAAAGATAAAAACCATCATATGCCTCTTCTTTTGATATAATATCTGAATCCAGTCGATAGAGGTCCTTTTCTGCCACCTCACCATCTGATGTAACGCTTGTTTTTCCTATAAATCTTTTGTAATCGTTCTGATTACACTTGTTGAGTTTTGATGGATTGTTTTCTATTACCTTAACAAAGACGCTCAATTTGTTTATTTCGAATTTTTCTTTGATAGTCTCTATATTTAATTGAATAAGTTACAATTAGCTTTTGTTCCAAACCATTTTCTTTAATCCATCGCTCTTTATAAAAAGTAATATCTGCAAAATTGTCTTCTTCAATATCAGAGATATCGAAAACCTTACTACTACCACTTAAACTCCATCCTTCGCTAGAAAGTGCCCATTCTTTAAGATGTTTTTAAGTTTTTGATTGACTGAGTGGTTATAAAAGCACGTCCACCTTGATCATTAAATTTCCTATTGTCATTTGACGCTAGTCCAAAGATCTGTGCATACGACAAACTTTGAGAGTTTGAAATCATTAAGTATCTTCTGTTCTAAAGGCTTTAAAGTGAGTTTGTTCATTAGTATTACCTTTAGTAATGCTAAATGCTAGTGGAATACCATCCCCATCCATAAAAAGACCCATTTGTACGATAGGATTAGGTTTGTGTTCCTTTGAATACCCATACTGTTTTAAGCCTTGCTCTTGCTCAATCTCAAAGAAGTAATTCGTACAGTCATAATAAAGAATTCCTGAATTACGCTTAGAAAGTTTATAACTATTATTATAAAGCTCCGATTGAATATAATCAGTTTCCTTAGAAATAACTTCAAGTGCTCTATAAATATGTTGAATATCAAAATCAGGTTTTTCTAAAAATCTAGTAGATAGGTTATAGGTGGAAAGCTTAGAACCAGGAAAGATAATCCTACCATATAAAAGTCTAGATAGTATGGAGTCAAGATTAAAAGTGAATTTATGGCGATTGGAAATCTCTTTACAGATTTTGTGAATTCCTAGATCATGATAAATCTTTTGAAGAAATAGATAGCCTCCATTAAAAGACTGTTGCTTATCTTTACCAATAAGTTTTGTAGGCGAGTATTGAACCATGATTGTACTATTTTCTTCTTTTTCTTTTTTATTAAGTTCATCGATATATTTCTTAGCCCATTCAATAGGGTCTTCCCCGTTTAATTTGTTAAGAAGCTCATCATATGTACCTAGTTTTTCAACAATTTTAGTAGTACGCTTATTTTTTTCAATTATATCCTTTATCACATAAAGTGAAGTAGCATTTTTAGATTTAGAAAGTGATAATCTCATAATAACACCCCCAGTTATCTATATTATAACACAATACGATAAAATACGAAAGAAATATTTGAGAAAATTTACAAAAAAATAAAGCCTTTTCAAAGCTTTAGCGATTTTTTTTATTATTCAACTGTCAAAGACCCGGGCAACTGTTATTTCTACAATACCTGCTATTATCTTTGGTCTTTTAATATATTATTTTGAGATTAGGTGGTTTAACTAATTATGCTTTACAATATAAATAATAACTTGTATTATTATATCAAAGGCAGAGTAGGCATTATGCGTTAAGTGTTAGGAGATGGGAAGTTGCTCCTAAACGAAGAATGATTTATTATTCGCGGTATAATGTTGCGTCCGCTGCTCACTGAGAGATATCATAACATCTATCTCATCTAGTGTAGCATTTTTTGCCTGCATTCAGAGAGAGGAGGTGTAAATATGGATAGCTCTCATTTAGTTTCTAGACAATTAAGTAAAGAAAGCATTAAAGCTCATAACCGTTTATCTACTAAAGCATTAGTTATTGCCTCTTTTTTAGTATCTATGAATATTGTTTTGACTAGACTAGGTGCAATAATGATTTTTGGTGGAACAATACGTTTAAGCTTTGGTAATATTCCCTTGATATTATCTGGTATGCTTTTAGGTCCAGTAGCAGGGGCTATGGTAGGGTTTATTAGTGATATACTTGGTTTTATGATCAATTCCCATGGTGGTGCATTTCACCCTGGCTTTACCCTAAGTAGCGTTCTAACTGGGGCATTACCTGGAATAGTAATAATGTTTAGTCGTAAGGATAAACTGTCTACACTTAATGTATTTATATCAAATATACTAGTGCTTGCAATTGTATCTTTAGGTTTAAACACATATTGGCTAACACATTTATTTGGAAAAAGCTTTTTTATATTATTACCAACGCGTATTGTGGCTAGTACAATAATTGCATGTATAAATACTTTGATAACTTTAGTATTGATTAAAAACTTTAAACAAACTAATGTTATTAATTTCTCAATTAATGACACTACTACTAATCAAGACTTACTCTATGTAATATCATTTGTATTACCTTTAATAGGTATTGTCTTAGGAATTAAAAATAATAATAGCTTTGGTAAAGAACTATTATCTTTCAGTTTTAAAATTCTTGTTGTATACACATTAATCATTTTATTATTTTTATATAATTTTGGATATCTTACAATATAGCTACTATTTATAGTAGCTTTTTTCTTTAGAGAGAGGAGATGTATTATTGAAAATATTAGCTATTGTGGGTAGTCCCAGAAAAAACAAAAATAATGAAGCACTAATAACCAATATACTTAAAAGTCTTCAGGATCCAACTATTACTATTGAGAAGTATTTGGTCAGTGATTTGATAGTCAAGCCATGTATTGCCTGTGATGCTTGTACTAGAAACCTAGGGTGTATTTTTAACGATGATATGACTATGCTCTATAAAAAATTTAATGAAGCTGATGTAGTTATAATCTCATCACCTTTGTATTTTAACAGTGTTAGTGCACAACTTAAATCCATTATCGATAGATGCCAGGCTATTTGGTCAAGTAAATATGTATTAAATCAATCCATTATAGACATTGATAAAAAAAGAATTGGTTTCTTCATTTCAACTGCAGGAATGCCAGAAAGCCCTGAACTTTTTAGTGCTACAATTCCTATAATGGACCTATTTTTCAAGTCAATAAATTGTGAATATATAGGCAATTTATTTGTTCCAAATATTGATGCTCATCCTATAATAGAGGATCAAGAAACCCTAAGTAAAGCCCATAATATTGGGTTAGAATTAAAAAAAAGATTGAAAGGATAACTTATCCTTTCAATCTAAAAATAATAAGGGGATACAAAATATTTAAACTTATAAAGTTTCATCACCTGGATTCCAATCAATAGGGCATAACCCACCTGATTTTAACGCCTGTAGGACTCTTAATGTTTCATCAACACTTCTACCTACATTTAAATCATGTACAACAGAATATCTTAGTATTCCATCAGGGTCAATAATAAATAGACCTCTTAAGGCAATTCCATCCTCTTCAACTAGAATTCCATAATCCTTTGCTACTTTTTGAGTCATATCAGAAGCTAAAGGAAATTCTAAGGTTCCTAAGCCACCTTTATCGATAGCTGTGTTAATCCACGCCTTGTGAGAGTGCTCACTATCTGTACTAATACCTAAAACCTCTGCACCTAGACTTCTGAATTCATTAATCTTTTTATTAAATCCAGTTATTTCCGTTGGACATACAAATGTAAAATCTAATGGATAGAAAAACATTACTAACCATTTTCCTTTATAATCATTAAGGGATACACTTCCAAAATTCTGTCCCCCACCATCTACTGTTTTCATTTGAAAAAAAGGTGCTTCCACACCAACCATTCTTTGTGCCATTAAAAAGAACCTCCTATTATATATATCTTATTTATTTTAATACCATCTAATATATAAATACCCCTAATTAATATGGCTAAACAATAATTTTTATTAATTAAATATAATTATGATTAACATATTTAATATTTTATCCAATTTATGTTCCTACTATACTAAAAAACATAGTTTAGGTTTTCCCAAACTATGTTCAAAATTAAATTATATTTGTTATCCACTAAGTTACTTATGCTTTATGTGTAATAGACCTTTATCAAGTATTTCCTTAACATGGTCGTCATCTAATGAGTAATATATTATTTTACCATCTCTTCTAAACTTAACTAATCTTTTAGCTTTTAATATCCTTAACTGGTGTGATATTGCAGACTGATTCATCTCTAAAACTGCAGCTATATCACATACACACATTTCTTTATCAAATAATGAATACATAATACGAACTCGTGTTGCATCCCCAAACACCTTAAAGAACTCTGCCATATCTAATATCAATTCATCCTGCATCATTTTTTCTTTTACTTCCTTAACATCTTTCTCATGAATACATTGTATTTCACAAACTTCTATATCTTTTTTCATGTTAACCTCCAATTCATATGAATATATATTCATATGTGGTTTGATTTATATATTACTAAACTGTCTTAGTTTTGTCAATCATAAACCTACAGTTCCTGGATACTAATGTATATATTTGTCACATTGTTATATTTTTATTTTACTACTTCAGATGTTATAATTGAAGTATTGATTAGGGAGGTGTTTCATTGAAAAAACATATAGATGAATTCAACAAACGATTAAATCGCTTAATTATATATGAAATATTTATGGTTACTGTTTCTCTATTAATAGTTTTATTTTCCTTAATAGATTTGTTTGTTAACTTCAATGAATCTACTATTCATTTAATTATAAATATAGATTATATCATTTGTATAATTTTTGGTTTAGACTTAATTATCAGCTTATATAGAGCAAATAATAAAATCAAGTGTTTAAAATCCAGTATAATAACAGTTCTTGCAATTATACCATTTAGTACTTTTTTTCGAATTGCTGGTGTTCTAAGGATTTCACGAGTATTTTTACTATTTCAATACGCAACACCAACAAATGTAGGAGCATTATCTAGCCTTTGGATTTTTATTATGAGGCCTAGTGTTATACGTATTTCTAAATTTGGAAATATGGCCAGAAGTTATTTTTTTAATCCTAGAAAAAAACATGATTAATAAATATTCCATAAATAATAAAAAGATAGGGAATCCTATCTTTTTATTATTTATTTCATCTCAATTAATTCGTCAACATCAACATATCTTTTTACCTTTGATGATTTATGATTTTTGATTTCTACTTTTGAATTTATTTCATTTATGCCTTCCAACCACACTGATTGTCCATTATATTGGACTTCTATTTCCCTAGTTGACTCAATAATTGCTTTTGCTCTCTTTATATCCATTACTAGTTCACTCCTTATAAGAAAAATATAATTAATTATATTTTCCCACAAGAAAGCAATTTTATTACTAATCTATTTTTTTGCTACACCTGTTTCAATTGCCTTTAAAGAAACTGCTTTTGCAACAGCTGGTGCCACTCTTTTATCAAATGCTTCAGGTATTATATAGTCTGGTGTTAAATCTTTTTCATCAATAATATTTGCGATTGCATGAGCCGAAGCTATCTTCATTTCCTCATTTATATTAGATGCTCTTACATCAAGAGCTCCTCTAAATATCCCTGGAAAAGCTAGTACATTGTTTATTTGGTTCGGAAAATCAGATCTTCCAGTTGCAATTACTTTTGCCCCTGCTTCTTTTGCTAAATGAGGCATTATTTCAGGTATAGGGTTGGCTAATGCAAAAATAATTGAATTCTCTCTCATTGTAGATATCATTTCTTTAGTTACAACATTTGGTGCAGACACACCTATAAAAACATCTGACTCTTTCATAGCATCAGCAAGTGTCCCTTTTAAATTATTAATATTTGTTACTTTGCTAATTTCCTCTTGATATTTATTTATTTTAGGTGCTCCGGAATATATTATCCCTTCTCTACCAAGCAGAATTATATCCTTCACTCCTACCTCTAGTAATAGCTTTGCTATAGCTATTCCAGCAGAACCAGCACCATTTATAACTACCTTTATTTCTTCAAAGGATTTTTTTACTATTTTTAAGCTATTAATCAATCCTGCTAATACTACAATTGCTGTACCATGTTGGTCATCATGGAAAACAGGAATATCTAGTTCTTCCTTAAGCCTTCTCTCTATTTCAAAACATCTAGGAGCAGAAATATCTTCTAAGTTAATCCCACCAAAGGTAGGGGCTAAATATTTTACTGTTTTTACAATTTCGTCTACATCTTTAGTATCTAAACATATAGGGAAAGCATCTACATTTCCGAAATTCTTAAATAGAATCGCTTTTCCTTCCATAACAGGCATAGCAGCTTCAGGACCAATATCTCCTAATCCGAGTACAGCCGTCCCATCAGATACAACAGCTACTAAATTACCTTTTGCTGTGTATATATATGCCTTTTCCTTATCTTTATGTATCTCTCTACATGGCTCTGCAACTCCTGGAGTATATGCCATACTCAAATCTTCTCTAGTTTCCACCCTTACCTTAGATTGTACTACAATTTTTCCTAAGTTATCTTCATGTAACTTTAAACTTTTTTCTTCAATACTAATCATTTCTTCAGCCCCTTAAGTTTAATTTAAATCTGGTATATAAATACTATCGTTAACTACTCATTTAAAACTTTTTATTTGGTTGCATTATATCATAAACGTGATTATAATTAAATATTTTTCACATAAAGTACGTAACAACACGAACAAAAATGACATTACCGAAAAATAATGTCGTCTATTTAAAGTGTTTACTATTTAGTACAAGCTAAATACCATTTTTTTTACTTCTTCTATCTAACAGTACTATATCTCTCCATACCCCATCCAGCTGACCAATTTTCTCCCTCATACCAACTTCTTTAAATCCAAATTTTTTATGAAGAGCTAAACTAGCTATATTTTCAGGAAAAATATTAGATTGTAATGTCCAAAAACCATTACTCTCTGACCAATCGATAATTTGAGTTAAAAGCAAACTACCTATACCGAGTCCCCTATAATTTCTCCCAATATAAATACTTACCTCTCCTACTCCAACAAAAACAGGACGATTAGAAACAGGCTTTATTGCAGTCCAGCCTAATACCTTCTCGTTTGCCTTTGCTACAAAACAACTTTCCACAATATATGTTGATTTCCATTCATCAAAAGTAGGAGGCAGCTTTGTGAATGTGGAGTTACCGGTTCTAATACCTTCAATAAAAATTTGGTTTACTTGCTCCCAATCTTCTGTATTAAACTTTTCTACTATTGGTTTCATATGCTACCCCTTTATTACAGTGTTTAATATTAAGTATTATAGCATAATTTATAGAATATTTGATAGTTTTAATGATTGCTTATGAATAATGTGATTTAACATCTCTTCTAGCGAAACTATTTCACCTAAAGCCATTTCCCTTTCTTCTATGTCAATAAATCTTTTTATTTTAATTGTAAGTGCATCAATCGAATCAACTTCCGCATGTTCCATAAACAGTGGCCAGATTTTTTTTCCATGAGACCAACTATCATCAAGTTTTCCAATATATTCATTTGCCTCTTCCCAATTACGACTTTCAATTGCCTTATCTAAATCCTTAATAACTGCTATCATTTCCTTAACATTTTGTTCTACAAGTTGGTTTATATACATGGTGCCTGCAAAAAATATAATTAAAATTACAACTGTAATAATTACCACTTTCATAAAATACTTCCTCCCATTAGTTTAAATCCTTTTTCTGAGCAAAGAATTCACCTTCCGATGACAAAAAAGCAAAAAAAGTATCTTTTATTGATTCTAACCCTTGTTTTTTTAGTTCCCTATGTAACCATTTTTCATCTCTACCGGTCTTTTGTAAGTTTGAGTATAATAGATTACCATCTACGATAACTGTTATTGGCAATTCCTCTTGTTGAACTTTTAGATTTAAATCCTGAACTATTACAGTTCGTTTTGATGTCTTTGGAATAATACTTAATTCCCCATTTGTTTCTAATATTGCAAACTCAACATCACTTAAATTAGGATAATCTTTTCCCCTAAGTTGCTCTAATAAATCGTTCATATTTATTCTAAGTCTTCTTAATTCAGATTGAACAAGCTTTCCTCGATTAATTAGTATACTTGGTTTACCACAAATTATCTCTCTGACTACTTCGCTTTTAATTGATATAAATGATACTATTACCTGTACAGATAATAGAGTTATTATAGGAACTACACCATTTAGTAATGGTATCCCTGTATTTTCCATAGGAGTAGCAGCCAAATCTGCTATCATTATGGCAATTACTAACTCAAATGGCTGCATCTGCGCTATCTGACGTTTTCCCATCATCCTCATCACTACTACTACTAAAAAATATAAAGTTAAAGTTCGTATAAATGTTATTATCATTTTTCCTTATCCCACCTAAAATATCTTTTGAATTTATTATGGCATTTATATTGTTATCCATTCAGAAAAAGTAAATTAAAACCTATCCATATCTTTAGATGGAAAATGTTATGTGTTGAATCATAGGTCTAATTACAATATTATAAATAAGAAAAGATAGTACTTGGGAGGTTACAAATGAAAGTTTTTTTTACAAAGTTAATCTTCATAGTTCTTGTAGCAAGTCTCAGTTTAAATACTTTCTATTTTTTGAAAAATGTTAGAGTGACTACTAACTTATTTGAGCATTACTCACAGCAACTTCAAAATTCTAGCGAAGCAATACGTCTTAGTGTTGAAAGTGAAGATATTATTACTAAACAACAACACTACTTGGATGCCTATAGAGCACTAGCTAGAGCTAGAACCATTTCAGAAATTATAGGCTTACAAAATAATAGATACAAATATGAGCTCAATGGAGAAATATATTTTACGATTCCATATGAAATGCAATGGATGCTAGAATTTGCCAGTTATTCAGAGAATAGTGAGAATGATTTAAAAGCTGTTGCTGAAATATTTGAAGTCTACATCAAACATATTCTACCAAAATCTATCAAGGATGTTGAGCAAATTAAAAAAGCACTGTACGAAATTCATTCAGAAATTGATACAAATAATATGCTTCCTTCAGACATATCATTACCATCAACATTTTATAGATACTAGTGAAGTAGAGGGTGACTACTTATAACAAAAATCATGGCCTAATGACCATGATTTTTTTGTCTAACTATAATCTATTTACTTAAAAGAGATAAAACATTGAGCACTTGCATTGCAACTCCTATATGTAAACATTTCTCATCTACATCAAATAGACTGTTATGAACATCTTTTATAATACCCTTCTCTTTATTTCTTGCTCCTAAATAAAAGAATGCCCCTGGTGTCTTTTCAATAAAATATCCAAAATCCTCTACACCATAACTTGGTAGTTCTATTAATTTAACATTAGTTTTTCCTAAAAGTTTCTTGCCATTTTCTTCTACTACTTTTACTATATCATTATGGTTTACAACAGGTGCATACCCCTCTTCTCTAATAAACTCTCCTTTTCCACCCATGGCCTCTGATATTCCTTCAACTATCTCCTTTACTCTAATTAAAACATTTTCACGGGTACTATTATTCAATGTTCTAACTGTCCCAGCCATCTCCACCTTATCTGCAATTATATTCCCTTGCTCTCCACCTCTAATTACTCCTATAGTTACAACTGCAGAGGATCTAGGATCTACATTTCTACTAACTACCGTTTGCAATGTTGTTAGTACCTGTCCTGCTATAGATATTGCATCTACTCCTAAATATGGACGGGCACCGTGGGAACTTTTTCCATGTATAATTATTTTTATTGTATCAGACGCTGCATTAGATTGACCATATTTCACACCTATACTTCCAGCATCTAATTCTGCAGATACATGTAAGCCTAATACTGTATCTACCTTTGGATTATTAAGCACACCTTCTTCAATCATAGTTTTCGCTCCGCCCACAGTCTCTTCTGCAGGCTGAAATATTAGTTTAACATTCCCATTTATATCATTTTCCATTGATTTTAATAGTTTTGCAGCACCTAGAAGTACTGTCATATGTACATCGTGTCCACATGCATGCATTTTTCCTTTGACTAAGGACTTATACTCTACATCTTTTTTATCCTCGATAGGTAGAGCATCCATATCTGCCCTTAGGGCTATCGTTCTTCCATCTACCTTTTTTCCTATAAGACCTACTACACCAGTTTTAGCAACCGGACTTATATATGGAATCTGCATATCTTTAAGATATGAAACTATTTTTTGCTGTGTATCAAATTCTTCTAATCCTAGCTCTGGATGCATATGAAAGTTTCTTCTGACAGTCACTAACCAATCTGAAATAGACTTAGCCTCTCTTAATATAAGTTTATCTAACATCTTATAATGCCGCCCTTTCTAAAATTGTTAGCTTACCTTCATCGGAAACCAACTTTGCTTCTACCCCAAAAGGAATAGTAATTTTTTGAAATGAATGTCCCGCCTTTAGATTATATATAGTTGGTTTATTAAATGGCACTATTGTGCTTTGAAATACTTCCATAAGACTTAGACTATTAACATACTCCTTTGGTGTACAATTTTTGAAGTCCCCAAGTATTATACCCTTTGCATTCTCTAACTTACCGGCTAGAGCTAATTGTATCAGCATTCTGTCAACCCTATAGGGCTCTTCCTCTACTTCTTCTATTAAAAGTAATTTTCCTTTTGTATTTATTTCATATGGAGTTCCTAACGTACCCGCGATTAGGGCTAAATTACCACCGATTATTTGACCACATGCCTCACCAGGAACTAGACAGCCAATTTTTTCATTGATCGGATTTTCTATATTACCTAAAGGGTCTGTACTTGAAATAGCCTTTAAAAAAGAGTCTATAGTAAATTGATCAATTTCATCACTCATATTTGATGCAGCCATTGGACCATGAAATGTTACTAAATTACATATTTGATTGAAAGCTGTATGTAAAACTGTTATATCGCTATACCCTACAAATATTTTAGGGTTTTCTTTAACAATATTGAAGTTAATTTTATCTAATATTCTTGATGCCCCATAGCCACCTCTCAAACAGAGAATTCCATCTACCTCCTTATCTGCAAACATATTATCTAAATCCTCTGCTCTAATACTATCATCCCCAGATAAGTAGCCCCAGGTTTCAAAACAACTTTTCCCCAACTTAACCTTAAATCCCATATTATTAATATAGCTCTTGGCTTTGTAAACCTTATCTATATCTGCAGGACTCGATGGGGCTATTATCCCTATTGTATCCCCTAACTTTAGAGCTTTTGGCTTAAACAATTATATCTTCCCCCTAACCATTAAAATTTAATTTATATTAACTATAAATATGATAAATATATATAAATAATTAAATGTTATTAAAAATATATTAATTATGTTATAATCTTTTTTGTGATTTATTAAATTGGAGGTGTAAAGAGTTGACCATTTTGAAAGCTATAATATTAGGAATTATTCAGGGTTTAACAGAATTTCTACCAGTAAGTAGTTCTGGACACCTTACTGTTGCACAGCACTTACTAAATGTTCCCGAAGAAAGAATTTTATTTTTCACAGTAATTCTTCATATAGGTACCTTGTTTTCAGTTTTCTTTGTGTATAGTGATGATTTGATTAATCTAATAAAAGAATTTTTTCTTGTAATATTTGAAGTTCTAACTGGAAAGGGATTAAAACTTAATAATGAGTATAGGAAGCTAGGCCTTCTTATTATTTTAGCAACTATACCTACAGGTTTAATGGGCATATTATTCAAGGACATTTTCTCAAGTTTTTACCGTTCCCAACTTATTATAGGGATTTCATTAATAATCACTGGTACTTTGTTATGGTTAGCAGAAAGAATGCATTCAGGAAAAAAAGATTTGCGTCAAATGCGCTGGTATGATGCTATATTTATAGGTATCTTCCAAGGCTTTGCCATTACTCCGGGTATTTCAAGATCAGGTTCTACTATCGTTGGGTCACTATTTAGAGGATTTAACAAGAGACTTGCTACTAGGTTTTCATTTCTCATATCTATCCCATCTATTCTTGGAGCAACTATACTTGAGACTAGAGTGGCTTTAACTGCAGGGCTAGGTGAGTTTACTTTTCCAATCCTAATGGTGGGTATTTTAGCTTCGTTTCTATCAGGGGTTTTTGCAATTAGAACATTAATCAATTTTATTAATAAAGAGAAGCTCTACTACTTCTCATTCTACACTTGGGCAGTAGGTGCTATTGTCGTTATTATGAGTATAATATAATATTAAGAAACCTACTAAGTTCATTCCTTAGTAGGTTTTTATTTTCACTATTTTTAAATGTTTACTCCTTTTTTGTCCATCTATCTTTATCTCTAATATTAAATTTATCCATCATCTTAATAAATGCTTGATTTAAATCAATGTCTAATGCATTTGCAAAGCATAAAAGAATAAATAAACAATCAGCCAACTCCATTCCCACTGTATTTTCATCCTCACCTTTTCGTTTTGGCTTTTCTCCATAAAAATGGTTTATTTCCTTTGCCAATTCCCCAACTTCCTCTGATAATGAAGCTAATAAAGCCAGTGGACTAAAATATCCCTCTTCAAATTGTCCTATGTACTTATCAACAATTTGAGACATCTCATTTAATGTCATATCTTTATTTTCCATTTTATCCTCTCCTTTAGCTTAAAAATTTATCTGCGCTGATTTGTATTCCAATAGCCCCAATTGGAGCAGTAATCATAATAGCTAAAACTGCTAGTGCTAATATAATTTCACCAGAAGGTATCCCTGCAGATAATGGTACTGCTCCTATTGCTGCTTGAACTGTCGCCTTTGGAATATATGCTATTATACAAAATAATTTTTCTTTTAAATTTAAATCTGTCCCTAATAAGGATATGTATACTCCTAGACTTCGAGCTAATAATCCAATTACAATTATTATTAGTCCTTGCAAGCCTGCATCAACTGCTACATATATATTTACCTTAGCTCCAACTAAAACGAATAGAAGTATTTCTGCGAATACCCAAATTTTATTAAACTTACTGGACAGTTGCTCTGATATATAAGGTGCCTTTTCAAGTATAATAAATCCTATTGTCATTACACCAAGCAAACTAGCTATAGGTATAATATTAATTAAATAGTCCTCCATAGCTGTCAAAATAATTGCAACGCTTAAAACTACTAATGTTTTCTTTGTTGCCCTCATTCCTTCTCTTTTGAATAAATAAATTAGTAGATTTGCTACTAGAACACCTAATCCAATGCCCATTAGAATAGAAATTGGTATCTTTACAAATTGTTTAAATATATTTACTTGACCAGTCCCATAAAGACCAACTAAAGCTGTAAAAATTGTTATTGCTACAACATCATCAACAGATGCCCCAGCTAGTATTATTGTAGGTATTCCCTTCTCTTCACCTTTTCTTCTTGAAATTAAGCCTAGCATTTGAGGTACAATAACTGCTGGAGAAACTGCTGCAATGATAAATCCTAATATCCCTGCCTCGACGTAAGAAATCCCCAAAATATAACTACCAAATACCATAATAGAAAAACCTTCTAGAACTACTGGCATAAAACTAATTTTTAAAGCAGTTTTACCAACTCTATTTAATGTATCCCTTTTTATACCAAAGCCCGCCCTAAGTAAAATTACAATAAGGGCAATTTTTCTTAAGTCGCTGGATATGTTTAATAAATCTTCACTAATAATATTAAAGCCATACGGACCTAATATTATCCCTAAAATAATCATACCTAATAAACCTGGCAATTTAAATTTTGTAAATATTTTATTTACTGATAAACCCAAAATTATAATAATTGCTAAGCTAAGTGCCAATATTATTCCTCCTTCTCCTGTTATTATCTGATAAATTTAAATAACTATAATTTAAAATAACCCTAAATACAAAAAAACTCCTACAGAACCAAAGGTTTGTAGGAGTCATTAACTAATATAATTAGTGGTTAAAGGCGGTACTCCATCGCCTGTTGTATATTAATAATATGTAATATTATACCATTATTTTCGTATACTTACAAGAGTCTATCCATTCATCACTTTCACAAAAACCCTTCTTTTTCTAGGTCCATCAAATTCGCAGAAATATAATCCTTGCCAAGTACCAAGTAGTAAGCTTCCTCTATTTATAATAATAGTTACAGAAAAACCCATTATACTTGCTTTAATATGTGCAGCGGAGTTTCCTTCAATATGTGCATAATTATTTTCATAAGGAATGGTATCATTCAGCTGTTTTATCATATCTTTTTGTACATCATGATCTGTATTTTCATTTACTGTTATTCCAGCAGTAGTATGTGGAATAAATACAGTCACTGTTCCTTCCATAATTCCACCTTCAGTTACTAACTTTTGTACTTTATCCGTAATATCAATAAATTCATTTAATCTATTTGTTTGAATTTGTAATTCCTTAAGCATACTATCCACACCTTTGCACAAAATTAATTAAAGCACACAGCTACCATTATATAATACTTCTTATTTTCTATTGGTTTTTCTATAATTTGGTCAATTTGTTTATACATATCTACTTTGCTAAATACGCTTAATAAATCTAAAAACTCACCCTCTTTATATTGATGAATATGATATGGGTTTGAACAAGGAATACCTCTTCCTTTACCAAAGGGCGTAGAAATTATTAATGTCCCCATAGGCTTTAGTAACTTTTGTAGTGATTTAATAAAACTATAATCATCCACTAAATGTTCTATAGTTTCAAAGCAAACAATAGTATCAAAGATTCCATAAGTAACTGGGAGATTATCTTGAGTAATATCCTGCACATAAAACTTAGTCTTTAAAAATCCATACATATATTTAGCGTATTCGATACTTTCCTTGGAAATATCAAGTCCTACTATTTCTTCTATTTCTTCCTCTTGAGGGCCATCTAATAATATATCTGCCCCATATCCTACACCACAGGCTATATCCAATACTCGTCCTTTAACAAATCTTTTTGCGAATTCATATCTTGCTATATGTTCAAGTAATATACCACTTCTAGGATTCATCAACTCTGGTATTACCCGCTCATCCGTATATTCTAAATCCATCTCTGCTCACCCCTACTTTTTATATTATATACAAAATATTCTCCCTCTACAAATCTATAAATAAAAAGTGAACCCGATAATAGCAATTGTTAATATTTTTATTTTTATTGATTTTTGAGAATATAAATAAGTGTGATGTAGTGAAGGAAGGCCCTTTGAGTAGTTATCCTCTACAACCTTTACGACTTAAACTAAACACCAACCTCAAAGCAAAGCATATTATATTAACAAATAAGAAAGGAGTGATTTATGTGAATAATGGACACCATCCATATCCATACCCAGTATATAATCAGTACCATCACTATAATTATTATAATCCCTATCAATACCCTTATTGGGGACACCCTGCAATGCATCACCCATGTCCCACTACAGAACCTATTAGATTAAAAGATTATGGCCCATGTCCCTATGTAGTTAACATTGAAGAGGCAACCAAACAAAATGATTATTATCGTTTAGCTTTATGGACAGGAGAATATTTACAACTTACCCTAATGAGTATCAATCCTGGAGATGACATAGGTTTAGAAATTCATGAAGACCATGATCAATTCATACGTATTGAAGAAGGTCAAGGGGTTGTTATGATGGGAGACAGTAAAGATAAATTAGATTTTAAAGCAGAGGTCTATGATGATGATGCAATATTTATCCCCGCTGGTAAATGGCACAATTTGATTAATACAGGACGTACACCTCTAAAACTGTACTCTATTTATGCCCCACCTGAGCATCCTCGGGGCACTATACACAGAACGAAAGCAGATGCTGAAAATCATTATAAGTACTAACCAAATTATTAAAGTGTAGAATATAGCAATATCTACACTTTTTTAACTTATTATTTATTAGTATACCTGCAATTAGGTCTCGCTTTCATAAGTACTAGGAGTTATATTCATCTAGCCAAGTTTTAATAGTTTCTAATGCAAGACCGAAATTTCCAACCTGATAATGATTATGACCTTGTGTCTCTTTTGTAAAGACTATATCAGTTACTGAATTTGCATTTTTAAGGGCCTGAACCTGCTTATAGTGCATCTTTAACGGTATGAAATGGTCTTCTGCTCCTGTTAATATAAGAACATCTTGTTTTACTAGCTCTGAGTGAAGATTTTCCTCATTAAGTTCTAACATAGCTTTACTTGCTTCCAGGGGTGTATCTTTCTTTGTTATATACATAAGATTATACACACCCCATTTTTCTTGAGCTCTAAATCGTGTTTTTAGTTCTGCAAGATAATTCATTAAGCTCGGAAACTTCATTATAAATCGTGCAAAGTCTGCAACTGGTTTAGGAGGTATTTGCATATAGTCAAAGGCAATACTCGATGCTATAACTCTCTTTATTCTTGATTCAAAGGCTGCAGCCCTTAGACATAACCATCCTCCCATTGATATTCCAAGTAAAGTCACATTATTAAGATTAAAATAATCAAGGACTGCTTTAACAGGCTTTTCCCATTCATAGGTCAATGGTAGATTATATTTTTTTAAAGCCCCTCCTTGTCCAGGACCTTCAAATAATATTATTTCATAACCAAATTCTGAGAAGTATTCCCCCATAGAATAGAACTCTTCCATAAAAGAATCGAATCCTCCATGTATAACTATTGTTCCTTTTAGATTATTGGTTTTTGATGAACTATGTACAGCAGGTAAAAAAGAATCTTCGTAAGGAATCAAGATCCTTCTTATGTTTTCTTCAGAAATTACCTTTCCATAAAACAGTTCTATAAACTTATCATAAAGATTTATTTTTTCTGGATCAGTTGGTAAAACAAAAAATTCTGCTGCTCTATAAGAAAAAGCTGCATTCATCATTCTATTTTCTTTCTCTGCCTTTTTTGCTTGCCTTACCATCTCATCTTTCCAGTCATCTAATCCTTTAATGTTATTGCCAGCTTCCTTCATATCTTCCAAACGAACATATCCAAATGAGTACCATCTATTAAGTTGAAAATCGATGATCTTCGTTTTATTTAACCTATGATATCCTACGGGAAATGTAAATCTACTCATGAAACAGACCTCCTCCACACTCTTTGTTTACTATGACGTCATAAATCTTTTCCTTATAGTATTTCAAAATTCTCAACAAACCCAATAAATATTCTATACCAGGAAACGTTGTTAATTCTTCTGTTGTAATATCTTTGATTGTTCTTGACATTAACAGGGTAGTTATATATTCCTGTACCTTTTTCCACCCTTGTTCAGTTTCATGTATAGTATTTATTTCTTGAGCCCATAGATTTTCTTGAATTTCAACAGCTTCTGAGGTTAATTGTATTTCCAATGAGTCTCCTAAACTATGGGCGGCACCAGTACTTACACCAAGGTTTTATAACCCCTTTTCGCACATTGTAAAGCAGTTGCTGCGGAAATACTAGTCTTTCCGACCCCTCCCTTTCCTGTATTTAAAATTATTATCATAATTAGCCTCCTTTTATTTCATTTCAAGAATATTTCCATTCACGAAATACTTTTTTATTTAAAAGACCATTTTTTATTGGGCTTTACTTCTACTATTCAATTTCTATTTTTTTTATTTTACCACTGTTTTCTTTACCTCCTATAGTTTCATCATTATGCATATTATTAATAATGTTCATAGTTTTAATAAATATTTTGTATAGTAGCTGTACTTCTTCTGTCAACTCTTCAGTAATCTTATTGATGTAATTATGTATGATTCTTTTTAGTTTACTCACCAAACCTTTTCCCTGCTCTGTTAATGCTATCACAACAATACGTCGGTCTTCCTCACTTCTTTCCCTTTTCAAAAATCCTCCTTTTACTAATCTTTCTACCATTCCAGATGTAGTACTCATCGGAAGATTAATATGCTCTGCTATTTGACTCATAATAATCTGGCCATATCTCTCTACTAATAACAAAGTTAAAAGCTCTGATTTAGAAAAGTTAGAGTCAAACTCCAAGCAATTTTCTGGATAAAATAGTTTTTTAATATTGTTGAAAAAGAAATCATATATATTGGCTGAGTTAAAATTTAATACCTCCTAAGAATATTTCGTTATGCGTAATATTCTAATTATAGAGATATTATTTTTGATATTGGTTTGTCAAGATATTCTATAAGTTTTTTAAAGCCGCTACTACTATTTAACATACCCGTGTTCTATGGTTTGAGCTTAACACAATAATAGAAACGGGTATTTAAATTACATTCATTTTGTCATTCTACTACTATCACTTTTGGAACATAAAAAATCTCCTCTCTGACTGCATTATTTCTAATTATTGTCAGAAAGAAGACCTTTTTTAACTATACACATTACCGTTTAACTATTATTAATAATTTAAACTAGTTATTTATGAACATTTGAGTCCAATATGGTCCTCTTGTACCAGCTGCATAACCTACTCCAATTTCAGTGAAGTTAGGGTTTAATATATTTCTTCTGTGACCAGGTGAGTTCATCCAACCATTCATTACATCTACAGCACTTCGCTGTCCCATTGCAATATTTTCTCCAACAGCAGTATATCTTATTCCAAAGCTTTTAATCATATCAAATGGTGATCCGTAGGTTGGTGAAGTGTGAGAGAAGTATCCTCGATCCCTCATATCATTTGACTTGTATCTGGCTACCCTGGATAATTCCCAGTTTTCTTTAAGTGGCTTCAATCCATTTTTCGATCTTTCAATATTTACTAATCTAACTACCTCAAGTTCAAAGGCTCTATCTGGGGCTTGACTAGGTATTGTTATTCTCATACCTGGATAGATAAGGTCAGGGTTTTGTAACTGCGTATTTATATTAACTAATTCCGATACCCCTACTTGATACTTTTGAGCAATTTTCCAAAGAGTGTCTCCTGACACAACTGTATGGGATTGAGTACTAGCCTCAACACTTAATGGATTTGATCCTAATAAAAGGACTAATGCAAGCATAAAAATAATTAATATTTTTTTCATATTCATTCCTCCTTCTAAATAAAGTATACCTTACTAAACATCAGAGATAACCCCTCAATGATTGTTAGTCTGACAAAAAATATCCAGTAATGTTAATAATATAACTATAAAGAAGTAGGTTTTTCTAGTTAATCTTTTGTTGTCCATTAATCATAGTAACTCACTTATGCTATTACATTTATTTACTACACATAATCGTCTTTTAATTTAGAAATAATTTTTACACTAAAAAATTGCCATCATATTATATGATGACAATTCTTTTAAGTTTTTAGATTGGTCTGACTCTTTTACTTTTATTTTAAATTCAATCGTTGTGTATAGCACCTATCTCTTCTTCAATACTACTTGAATCTGATTCATGCTTTTGCATCTTATTAGTATTCATTTCGTCTAGTAAGTTCTGAAGTTTAGTAGACAATTCTTCATTCTCTTTATGTAATGTTTTTATTTTACTTTTTAATTTTATATGCTTTATTAAACCCAAAGAGGTTACTATTATGGCCCCCAGTGCTGCTGAAATAAATATTATCAGTGCTTGTGATGCTTCAAATTTATAAAAAATCAAATTTATTACAACAGGATTTGCATTTGTCAATGCAAATATAGTGACTATAATAGCAAAGACAAGACTAATTATAAACATAAACTGAATTTTTTGCATACAAATCTCCACCTAACATAAAGTAGTTTTTACTTACTCTTTATTGCATAAATACATATATTATATCTTTAATTGTATATTTCTACCATTATGCTTGTCAATAAATTTTATACAATATTAGATAGGTTATAGTATCTGACTTTCACTTTTAGTAAAAGAGATAGAATAGGGCTCTAGGCCCTATTCTTATACAATATTTACTTTATACTCTTTAAGCCATATATTTATTTTAATTAAGTATGCAATAAGTTGTGGGCCTGCTATTAATTGACCGTACCAGGGTTTGCCAAAGGATTTGCCGCCAGTTTCAACAATTTCTTTAACCTTTTCTAAATATAGGTGATGTTTTATCAGCTAATACTTCCCTCATCCATCTTTGAACACCTTCTGTATATATAGGGTTATATGTTTTAGGACAGGGGCTCTTCTTCCTTTTTATTATTTCCTCTGGCAATATATCCTTTAAAGCTTTTCTTACAATTCCTTTTTCTTGGCCATTAAAGTATTTCATCTCCCAAGGTATATTCCATGCATATTCTACTAGTTCATGGTCTGCAAATGGAACTCTTACTTCTAGACTGTTAGCCATACTCATTCTATCTTTTCTATTAAGCAGTGTTATCATAAACCACTTCATGTTTAAATAAAACATCTCTCTTCTCCTATGCTGTTTAAAGCTTTCACCTTCAAGCTTAGGAACTTCTCTCAAAGTCTGTTCATATTTTTCAGTTACATAATCTAAAATAGGTATATTATTAAATTGGGTTGACAGTATTGATTGTCTCTCAACGGTAGATTGTGACCAAGGGAATGTGTAACTCATTAGGTATTCCTCATTTTGAAACCAGGGATATCCACCAAATATTTCATCAGCACATTCACCTGATAGTGATACATCCATGGGGTTATTATGTAATCGTATCTTGTAATGTGTATTCCGATATGCAATAACTAACAAACCCACAAAAGTGGACTTGTAAATGTCAGACCACATACTTACAAGGAGAAAACCACTCCAATGATTGTCTAGGGCCTTCAATACTATGATAGAAATTGCCCAAGATTTAAAATTATTAATTAAAAATCAGATTAAATGAATACTTAGCTTTTTAAATTGAATTAATTTATAGCTTGGAGAATAATTCTCTGCAAAACCTTTAAAATAATAGTAAATTATAGTATTTGAATGGAGGATTATTTATGCAGTTAGTTTCAGGATCTATGTTATGGTCAAATATTAATAAAGTTCCTTGTATGTATCCTTACTTGAAGGAAGATATAAATTGTGAGGTTTTAGTATTAGGTGGAGGAATCACTGGTGCAATAACGGCTTATTACTTTACAGAAGCGGGTATTAACACTACTTTGGTAGAAAAAAATATAATAGGATATAGTAGTACTAGAGCATCCACCGCTATTTTACAATATGAAATTGATATAGACCTAGTTGGTTTATCTGCCATGATTGGAGAAAGTGAAGCCGTTAAAGCTTTTAAGATTACTGAAAAAGGATTAGATGATATGCAAAATATCATAAATAATCTAGAAGATAATTGTGATTTTACATTAAAAGAGTGTTTATATTATACTGATAATCCATCGGATGTTAATTATCTAAATAAGGAATTTAAATTTAGGAAGGAAAATGGATTCAAAGTTGAGTTTCTAGATAAAAAGCAAGCAAAAGAACTTTTTTCATTTCCCATTGAAGGTGGGATATTCTCTAAAAGTGGAGGGGGCTATATAGACCCCTATAGACTTACCCATGCCCTTATATCTAAATCAATATATAGAGGCCTTAATGCTTATGAGAATACAGAAATAACAAGTATATATCCAAATAATGATTATGTAATTTTGGAGACTAGTAACAATTTTGTTATAAAAGCAAAAAAAGTTATTATTGCAACTGGATATGACGCAAGAGAATATTTTGATAAAAAAGTGGTTGATCTGTATAGAACCTTTACTATTGTCACTAAGCCTGTTAAAGACTTTACTGGTTGGCATAACACATGCCTAATAAGAGACAATAAAAATCCCTATACATACTTGAGAATTACGGGAGACAATAGAATTATTATTGGTGGAGAAGATGAGAAAATAGGAAAGGAAAATAGTAAAATGTCAAATTTAATTAAAAAAGATCCTCTATGCCAAATGAAATATGACATTTTAGAAAATAAACTAAGAACATGTTTTCCAAATATTAAAGATATTGAAATTGAATATAAATTTAATGGAATATTTGGAATTACAAAAGATGGACTACCAAATATTGGAGAATATAATTTAATGCCAAACTGTTACTTTTCTTTAAACTATGGTTCCAATGGAATATTATATTCAATTATCGGTGGACAACTTCTAAGAGATTTGTATTTAGGAAATAGAAGAGAGGAGTTAAATTTGTTTAGATTGGATCGATAAAACAAACCCTATATAGGTGGACAACATCTATAGAATCCACTTCGTCTTCCCTAAAGGAAGGATGTTTTATACATAAATATAATTTTCTATTTATTACTTATCAGATTTCATCTTCAAAAAGAATAGATTTATTTATAGGGTTAGACTTTTAAATTTAGAACAGATTAAAATAACAGCGTTTGGCTGCTTTTTCTCAGATGCTTTTGCGTGTTCTTTAATATATGGTGTTAGTGGCACAACTTCAACCATTAACATAGCTAATGTCTCTGGAGCTGTTTCATGTGAACCAATTAGGTGTCTAAGATTTTGATTGTGACTCTTTATCTTAGATTCCAAACTTATTACAACTCTACAAAACTAATTACTCATTCTATATTTAGTACTTTTAAAGAGATCATGGACAATTTTTATAGAATAAGCAAAATAGGGACTCTAAGCCCCCATAATATTAAACAATATTTACTTTATACTCTTTTAACCAAATGTTAATCTGTATTAAATACGCTATTAACTGTGGACCCGTCATTAATTGACCATACCATGGTTTTCCAAATGATTTACCAGCACTATCTACAATATCCGTTACTTTCTGTATGTCAATCAGCTGTAGAATAGGTGAACCTTTGTCTGCTAATATCTCTCTCATCCACTTTTGTACCCCCTCAGTATATATAGGATTGTGGGTTTTGGGATAAGGGCTCTTCTTTCTCTTTACAACCTTCTCTGGCAGTATACCTTCTAAGGCCTTTCTAAGAATTCCTTTTTCCTGACCATTAAAATATTTCATCTCCCAAGGTATATTCCATGCATACTCAACTAAATCATGATCAGCGAATGGGACTCTCACTTCTAAGCTGTTAGCCATACTCATCCTATCTTTTCTATTAAGTAAAGTTATCATGAACCATTTCATATTTAAATAAAACATTTCTCTACGTCTATTTTGTTCAAAGCTCTCACCATCAAGTCTAGGAACTTCTCTTAAGGTCTGCTCATACTTCTCAGTAACATAGTCTAGTACAGGTATTTTACTGAATTCCTTAGACAATATAGATTGCCTTTCAACAGTTGATTGGGACCATGGGAATGTATAACTCATTAAATACTCAGGTTTTTTAAACCAAGGATACCCGCCAAAAATCTCATCAGCACACTCTCCTGAAAGGGCTACTGTTGCATTTTTACGTACTTCCTTGCAGAATAGATATAATGAGGAATCTACATCAGCCATACCAGGTAAATCACTGGATTTAACCGAGTCCTCTAAGGCTTTAACTAAATCCTCCATATTAAGAACAATGTTACGATGATTTGATCCTACTGCGTCATTCATTAATTTTATATAAGAGCGGTCATCGTTGGGCTGGAACTCACTGGGTTTAAAATATCTCTCATTATCAACATAATCAACAGAGTACGTGTCTAATACCCCTTTCCCATCTCTCTTTAGTTTATTAGCTACTATTGCTGTTATGGCACTTGAATCTAATCCACCGGATAGAAATGTACAAACTGGTACATCGGACACTAACTGTCTTTCTATTGCATTTACTAAAATTTCTCTCAATCTATCAGTTGTTTGGGCAAAGTTTTCCTTATGTTCTTTACTTTCCAATTGCCAATACCTTTGAATTTTCATGCCTTGTTTGTCATATATTAACCAATACCCTGGTTCAACTTCTTTTATATCTTTAAATACACCATTTCCTGGAGTTCTTGCTGGACCTAATCCGAAGACTTCTAATAACCCTTCCTCGTCTACATTTGTCTCTATATCCGGATGTGTCAATAATGCTTTAATTTCTGAAGCAAAAATAAAATCATTTCCCTTTTTAATATAAAAGAGAGGTTTTACCCCTAATCTGTCTCTTGCCATAAATAATCTTCTTCTTTTTTCATCCCAAATAGCAAAGGCATAGATACCATTTAAATGGTCTACACAATCAATACCCCACTCCATATACGACGTCAATAGTACCTCTGTATCAGAATAGGACTTAAATGAATGGCCTCTAATAATTAGTTTTTCCCTAATATCTTCTGTATTGTATAGCTCACCATTATATATTATAGTATAAGCACTCTCACCTAAATACCTTGTCATTGGCTGTAGTCCTCCTTCTGGGTCGACTACAACCAGTCTTCTATGGCCAAATAAAATATTGTTATTTGTAAAATATCCAAAGCTATCTGGCCCCCTTTTAATTAGTGTATTAGTCATATTTTCAATTATTAGTTTTTTGCTACCTATATTATCTTCTAAGTTTACCCATCCTACTATCCCGCACATACTACCTCTCCTCTCTCCTAGTACCTCACTTATATCAAAATATGTAATTTACCTAAAAAAAATGTTTGTCTATTAGAAAAATAGGAACAAAAAAACCTACTACTAGTTTAAATTAAGTAATAGGTTGAATTATATCTATATTATTTGATATATAGTTCGTTAATTTAGTTTGCTATCTTTGGCTTAAATTCGTTACATATGTTAATCCATAAATATTATTCCTAAAGCCTCATATGTTTTCAAATCAATAAAAACACTCTTCGGTAGCCCATTATCTTTTTGGAATGCATACAAAGACATTTCCATCAACGGACCATACTTTCCATCTAAATAGTCAGTATCATAATACCCTAAAGCTCTCATCCTTTTCTGAACTTCCATTACATCTGATCCAAAATCCCCTGGTTTTATTGTTCTTATACCATAGCCAAAAGGGCCCATATAACCTCTAATAATTGCTACTGGTGTACCATGCTTAACGTATTTATATAAATCCTCCACATCTTTGTTCCTCATTCTAATGCAGCCTGCGGATGCATTATGACCTATACTTGTTGGCTTATTAGTACCATGGATTCCAAACTGTCCCCAGGGCACATTAAGACCCATCCATCTAGTACCAAACCCCCCACCCATACCATTTTTATTGACTACTTTCCATGATCCGATAGGTGTTGGAGTTTCAGGTTTACCAGTTGCAACTGTATAGCTTTTTAATAATACATTTCCATCTAATAGATACAGTCTGTTTTCAGAGATGTCAATTAGTATTTTTATATTCTCATATTCAGGATTATCCTTGATCATTTTGACTTCCCATTGGTTATATTCAACATATTCTCCTAAAAGTTCACCTTCAAGTATATTATTTCTACTGAATGTTAGTTTAGTAACATGTTGTAGTCCAAAAGAAATAAATAATCCTATATGAAATAAAATTAAGAGTATCTTAAAAAACCTACCCATCCTACTCCTCCAACAAAAAATATTTTAAAAGATTTAAAACTATCCTTTATAATCTTCCTATAATATTTATGATATATATCAACAAATTATAATACTAATATAAAAAAAGACCAACCAAAATGATTATTTATCAAATTAGATTGGTCTATACTGTTAAATATCATTACTCTTGCTAAAAAAGTCGTTAATTATTGTATTAATACGTTCAACTTCTTCTTCTGTAACAATTTCATACCAGCCATTATTAATATAGTGTCCTCCACCAATTATTGAATGAGTCTCTAGACTTTCTGGCCTAAAAGTTATAAATATTCTTATTAATTGCTCTAATTCTTTAGGTGTTAATGATGTTTCAACATTATCACTTAATATGTTCATCATATTTAATATACGAGGTATGGAACGTATAGAAGTTATTTTATTAGATAGAGCTTTTAACGCCTCTTGTTGTCTTTCCATACGGGCATAGTCACTATCATGTCTTCCATCATTACTTTTTCTAAACCTTACAAAATCTAGAGCATTTTTACCATCTAAAATTTGTTCACCAGGTTCAAGCCTTACCCTTGTTCCATCATATGGGTCACTGTAAACCATTCTTCGAGGTACATTTACATCAATACCCCCTACTAAGTCGATTAAGTCAATAAATCCCTGAAAATTAATTGATGTATAAGCATGCACATCAACATCTAGCCAATTTTCAATTGTGCTAATCATTAATTTAGGCCCACCTCTAGGGTACGTAGAGTTAATTTTGTCCGTCCTATAACCAGGAATCTCTACATAAGCATCTCTAGGAATTGATATAAGAGTTATTTTTACTTCTTGAGGATCTACTAATGCTAACATCATTGTGTCAGAATGGCCCGGGTCGTTTAAATGCTTTCTAGCACTAATGCCATAGGTTAACATTGCAAAAGGCTCTATTACATCCTTCTTTTGATCTTCTATCTGCCCATTTTCCTCTTCCATAACAGAAATGTTTTTTAACATGCTCTTATAATTTCTATATAAATTGTAACTTCCACCTAATACTAAAAGCATTACGACACCTAGTACAACACTAGTCCATAATTTCCACCTTTTCATTTTAGTTGTCCCCTCTTTTCTTTTGTTTCCAATAGGAAGTATATTTTATGTAAACAACTATGTCAATGTCTAAAATCTGTATATTCCTATATACTTGTCATATTTTTACCATTCCATATTCTTATTACTTCCCTTATAGATCTATCCATTTCCTTTGAAAAATCAGCATTTGTTTTAAACGAGTAATGCATTTGAGCATAATTTTTTGCATTATATTTATTTGTATCAACAAATTTATTATCTAAATGCTTAAACATATCTTTAATATCTTCTTCTGCAACTCTCTGATACTTTTCATTAAAGACAATATATTTTTTATTAAACCTTTCTCTTGGTGGCAGGCTGTATCCCTCTGGGTAATACCCTAGACAAAGCATTCCTACAGGAAAAGCAAACT
The DNA here is from genome assembly GCF_018141405.1 of Serpentinicella alkaliphila. Taxonomy (NCBI): domain Bacteria; kingdom Bacillati; phylum Bacillota; class Clostridia; order Peptostreptococcales; family Natronincolaceae; genus Serpentinicella; species Serpentinicella alkaliphila. The sequence goes on along the minus strand of NZ_CP058648.1, from coordinate 1,330,493 downwards.
CGGGCAAATCGAATATATCCCTATGTTTTTCATAATGCTCCATTATATCTCCTATATAACATGAGCCAATCCCTATAGACTCTGCTGCAATAACTGCATTTTGAGCAGCAATTAATGCATCTTCAGTAGCTAAGAACAAGCTAGCTTCTGATGGTCTAGTAAACTCCCTACCATTTTCAACGCAAAATTCTTCGACCTTATTTAATACATAATAGTCCATCCATTTTTGATAATCTGCAATAAATAAAAGAACAACCGGAGCCTTTGCTATAAATGGCTGTTCATCACATGTATGACTTAGTATTTCCTTTGTTTTGTTATCCCTAATAATAATTATAGAGTATGGCATCATGTTTCCTGCTGTAGGAGCTCTCATAGCACTTTCAATAATTATATCAAGATGTTCATCTGTTATAGTTTTATCTGCATAGTTCCTAAGAGACGTCCTTTTTCCTATAATATCTATTATATTGTTCAAACTACTTCCTCCTAATTAATCTTTACTTGACCTTTGATGTAAGATACTGTATCTTCCTTCCTCTTACCTCTCTCATTGAACAAATGTCTCCATGACCAGGATAAATTATTATATTATCAGGCCACTTAGAAACTTTATTTGTAATTGTTTTCTTTAAAACCTCCTCACTACCACCTATAAGATCTGTTCTACCTAAATCATCACTAAAGATTGTATCACCGGTGAAAATAATATTCTTATTCTTAACTCTTAAACATATTCCCCCAGGAGTATGCCCTGGTGTATGTATTACCTCTAAATCTATTTCTCCTACCCTTATTACATTTCCGTCTGATAATAGCTTATCCCCGGTTACCTCTATTACTTTTTTCTTGCCAATAATAGATCCATTAATTTGTGAATCATTTAAACCCTCAACTTCTTTTTTATGACAATAAATTTGACTGCCATATTTCCTTTGAAGTTCCTCTACAGCTCCTATATGATCATAATGATAGTGTGTTAGAATTATACTATTTAGTATTAGATTTTTACTATCTATAAACTTAGCTAATCTTTTAGCCTCATCTCCAGGGTCTATTATACATGCCTCTAAAGTTTTCTCATCATATACGATGTAACAGTTGGTTTCATACATCCCTACTATAAATGTTTCAATTAACATGGTGATCTCCTATACCTTTTAATAATTTTATCCATATGGTTAGTATAATTATTTACATAGGATTTAGCAAATCTTTATTATAAGATAAAGAAACTATTAAGTTTTCACCCCTTATCTTCCTAGTATGTATTTTTCTATTACTTTAAATAAATAACTTACGGTATATATAGAAACCGTGTATTTTATTAGAAAATAAAATACACTTCTTTATACCCCATAGCATATCTCTAAATAATATCCCTCATATAACACCACCTGTACTAACACCTATTAGGGATATAATAAATTCTTTTGTATCTTTTTTCATATGAAACACATCATTTTTTCTGCCATGATTGTGGATATTATCAACGATTAATACAAGTATAGTTGTACATATTTAGGTAATTAATTATAGGTACAAGAAATATATTAAAGCAATTAATAATCGAATTATTTTAATTCTATTCTTTATTCTTATTAGGATGTCTTTAAAACTTACAAGTTTGTATCATTAGTACGTCGAAATTTTGAAAAAATATAGAAATATGTTATAGTAGTATAGTAAAAAAATAATCAAATATGGAAAGGTATATATATGCTGAGAATAAATATTTTTAATCCAATAGAGAAAAGATTTGATAAAAAAAGTATAATCTCAATTTTAGCTTTATTTTTTCTATCATTAATTCTTACTTTTAGTATTGAGTTTGTTCATAGGCTAAATATTGTTGATATTTCACTTATTGCAACTTTAAGTGAAACTTTTGAGTGGGCAGCAACAAATAATATTCATTTTTTATTTAATTTTTTTATTGTTTTCTCAATTATGAGTCTTTTTTCCTCATTAATTGGATGTGTATATGTTGGGTTTTCTCTCAGTGGGATGCTCCTTATATTTTTAACAATTGTAAATAATTATAAAATTTTGTTTAGAGGAGACCCTTTATTCCCTTGGGACCTAATGCTTAAAAATGAAAGTTCAAATATGCTACAGTATGTTACAAATAGGTCTGATATTATTAGATTAGTTATTATATTTGGATCTTTAATCGTATTTGCCCTTTTAAGATTTATCCTCCCTAAGCTTTCTTTTAAGATAAAATATAGAGCCGCTCTTTTCCTATTAGCAACATTGCTTATTTACTCCTTTGTGCTTAAGCATAGTTTTTTAGGAATTAGAATTTACAGGCTGAATCACATAGCCAACAGAAAGTGGGAACAGGAACAAAGCTATTTGGAAAATGGATTCGTACTAGCATTCTCTCTAAATGTAAAGGATTCAATTATTAGTGCACATAGAAATTACAATAAAGAATATATTAAAAAAATTGCAGATAATGAAATAGTAAATTTTGATATTCCAGTAAATAAAACATTAAAAGAACAACCAAATCTTATAATTATAATGAATGAAGCATTTTGGGACCCAACAGTTTTAGAAAATGTCAAGTTTAGTAAAGATCCGATACCATTTTTTAGACAACTTCATCAAGAGTCCACCTCTGGTTGGTTAAAGTCACCTGAATTTGGTGGTGGTACTTCTAATATTGAATTTGAAGTAATGACAGGTAATTCTATGTTGTTTCTTCCATCGGGAGCTATGGCTTTTCAGCAATATTTAGGACAACCAGTAATGTCTTTAGCAAGTATATTAAGAAATGAAGGCTATAAAAGTATTGGTATTCACTCATACTACGGTTGGTTTTGGAATAGAATAGAGTCCTATAAAAACCTAGGATTTGATAAATTTATTAGTTTAGAATATTTCACAGATTTAAAATACCAAGGATGGCATATTTCTGATGAAATTGTAACAGATATGATTATAGACAAATTAGAAGAAAATGAAGATCCCCTATTCATTTATGCAGTTACTATGCAAAACCATGGTCCATATAATAGTGAACGCTATGATAGAAATACTATCCAAGTTGAAGGTGAATTATCAGATGAGTCTAAACTTATATTAGAAACTTTCACCCAGGGCTTAGTTGACGCTGATAAATCTTTAGAAAAATTAATTAATCATTTAGAAATCTCTGAAGAGCCAACTATTGTAGTATTCTATGGAGATCATTTGCCAATGCTAGGACAAAAATATTCAGTTTACACAGAATCAGGTTATGTAGAACATAGCGATGCATCTACATGGTCTTATGAGGAAGCTCTTAAAATGAGAGAGGTACCCGTAGTTATATGGTCAAACTACAACAGAACTAGAGAAGATATCGGTACTATTAATACCTCATTCCTTGGACCCTATTTATTGAAGTATATGAATAAAGATATGCCTGAGTACTTTAAATATCTGTTAAGACTCTCTAGCACAACTCCAGTTTTAGATAGGAATTATGCTAAAACACCTTCCGGTGATGTAATCGGGTCCGAGAATGAATTATTTATAAGAAACCTTCACAATTATGAGATACTTCAATATGACCAGCTATTTGGTAAGAATTATTTGGATAAAGAGAATGAAGATAGATGGATTCTTACTTATAATCCTGATTATAATAAAGATATAAATGATATAAAAATTACAAATGTAGTTTTAGAAAGAAATAGGGTAATTATTAAAGGGGATAAATTTGTTCCTAGTGTTTATATCACTGTTAATGGAAGGAATACTACGTTTAAATATAAAAACCCTAATACTCTTGAACTAAATCTACAAGAACTTAATCTTAATACTAATGGTGAAAATAAAATTCAAGTTGGCCTTATGAACAGCAAGGGTATTATTCTAACAAAATCAAATGAATATATAATTAATTAAATGCAATAACGAGCCACTTATCATTCAAGGGCTCGTTATTTATTATTATTAGTATTCATTAAGCAATGATATCGGAACTATGATTAAACCTAATGACTCTATTTCAGGTATCATCTCTTGTATGGCTTTAGCAGTAACCTTTCCACCTTCAGGACCTACATGACCTATACCGATAGCAATTTTGTTTTCCTCTGCTACCAATTCTAATTTCTTTATTTGTTTTTTTATATTATATATATCTTTGCTATTATCCAGAAACACATCTCTTTCATAAACTTTAACACCATATTCTTCAGCAATTTCACGTATAACTGATTTTTGACTGGTTTTACTATCTACAATAAACATATCCTTTTCTTTTAAAACTTCCATAATAGCCTGTATTACACGCTTATCCTCCGTAGCCTTTGAACCCATATGATTATTAACTCCAACAGCATAAGGAACATCTTCAATAGCCTCTCTTATTATATGCTTAATTTCATCTGTTGAGAGCAGAGTAGTAATTGCCTTTGCCCCTAACCATTCAGGATTACCTTTGTGTGGCTCCATCGGTATATGTATTATTACCTCGTGTCCTAATTCATGAGCAAGTTCTGCCTCTTCTTTTGTGTAGGGCATAAAAGGCATAATTGCACAAGTTAATGGCCTCTTTATATTTCTTAACATTTCACTAGTTCCATCCCCATGATTCCCAAAATCATCGATAATTATTGAAATTCTGCCTTTAACATTGTACTCATTAAATAGTATTTCCTTTAAAGTATGATTTCTTTTCCAAGTTGCTAAAACATTATTACTATTTTCATATACTTTTAATGTCAATAAAATTAAAATTATTGCAATAAGGATAAATGCCAAAATTATTTTTCTCCTTTTAAATAAAAAAATAAATGATTTTCCTCTCATTTTACTCTCCTTTATTTATGTATAAAATATATATTAATAATTACTTAAATTTAGTGAATGAATAAAATTAGTTAAAATAGCAAAACCTAATTTTGAAACAAAATAAATAAATAGGAGGAAATGTTATGTCAGAAGAAAGAAATCCTAACAGAACCCAGGACTCCCCAAGCTGGGGTAAGTTAATTTTAAGGTTTTTTATTTCTGCTATCGTTATAGGTGTTGCTGCATTTATTACTCCAGGTTTTAGAATTGATGGATTATGGGGAGTATTTCTAGCTGCTTTAGCAATATCAGTTATTAATTATCTAATTGAAAGAGTTTTTAATTTTGATGCATCTCCTTTTGGTAGAGGGATAGCAGGTTTCGTCGTAGCTGCAATTGTAATTTACGTTAGTCAGTTCTTTATAGCTGCTATGAGTGTTACACTTTTAGGTGCAATTATAGGTGCCATTGTTATAGGTATTATAGATATGGTTATACCAGGAAAAACAATCTAGTCAGATTATATTTATCCACAGTTTTGCAAACTAATTATCCACATTTAATGTTAGCTGTATGTCAGAAAATCATATTTATTGTCAATACTTTGGTGTGTATTATAAATAATACTCCATGTTATCTACATTATCCACATTATTTATCCACATGCTAACTATGGGTTATCTTCAAAGTATTTTTGAATACCCACGTAAATAGCCCATGCAACTTTTTTCTGATATTGAGTTGAATTTAATAGTTTTTCTTCTTTTGGGTTGGATAGAAAACCGCATTCAATTAAAGCGGTAGGAATATCTAGCCCTTTTATTAAATATATTCCTTCTTTTGATAGTGCAACTCTACTATTATTATTATCGAGTATCTCAATTAATGATCCCTGTATCTTCTCCGCAAGTATTTTACCCGTTGGGTTATCTTTAGGATAAAAGGTCTGAGCGCCATAATATTGAGACTGAGGAAAACTATTTAAGTGTATAGTAATAAAGATATTAGCATTACTATTTTTAACAATCGCCTTTCTATTTCTTAAATCCTCGTTTTTTTTCTGTCTTAAGGTTCCACCTAGAGAATATAGCCCCTTATCACTTTTTCTTGTCATAATAACTATAGAGCCACTTTGTTCTAGATACTCCTTTAAATATTTAGCTATAGCTAAATTAACATCTTTTTCGAGAACACCCAAGTTTCTTCCAATAGCACCAGGATCTACTCCACCATGCCCTGCATCAATAACAATAACCTTTGTTGTGCCTGGTAATAGGGTTGCAACTGTTTTTTTATATACATAGTATTTTGCAACACATACTATAAGTGTTATGCATAGTATAATAGGCACAATGCTAATAACCCGCCTCTTCCTAATTACTATTAATTTCAAATAATCACCTACATTTTCTAGAAATAGCTATTACTATATATATGTTTTGTTTTTGTGTACTTTACTTTTATTTTTATTCTAGATAAATAATTATTTTAATTGAACTCGACATATTCTTTACATATACCATGAGTTTATAGGTTGAAAGAACAAAAAATCAGCTAAACACTTTGAAATTTTTAGGTCATAGCTGAATTTGTTTTTATTTTTTTATGTTGTGAGCTATTTCTTTCCTATAAGAACGAATTTGCTCGATTCTTATATTTCTGTAATTTAGAGAAACACCAAATAATTTTTCGATATCTCTATAAATTTCATCTTGTTTATTAAGTGAGTAGATTCCATTGGTAATAAATCTACACGTTGCATTTCTAAGAGACTCTTGTATTCGTTTAATAGAGTATTTGTTTATGAGTTTATTCTCTAGAATTCTCGAAATTAATAATGCTACGAAACAAATAAGAAAATGTCCTTCTATTCTATCCTCTCTTCGAACATAGACAGGACGACCTTATAAATCTGACTTTAAAACTTTAAAAGATTCTTCTATCTTCCAAAGACCTCTATACCTTTCAATTATTTCTTCATCAGGCATTTCAAGCTCACTGGTAACAAGAGCATAATACCCATCTAAGGCCACATCTCTTTCATACTTAGCAGCTTCAAACTCTAAGAGCGTTTTTTTATCTTCCACTTCACCTGTAAAAGTATCTATCTCTATTTCTTTTAAAAAATTTTTTACACCATAACGATTAGAAGCTTTATATTTCGAAGGATTTTCAAGATACTCTTGAATTTTTTCTTCTAATTTTTCTCTTTTGTGTTTTTCTCTAGCATCATAATCAGCAGCCCAGAAAGATACAACTTTTTCTTTGAGTGTAATTTCCTCACCATTTTCGTTATTAGTTTTTCTTTCCCTGAAGAAAGATTTAATCTTAAAAGTTTTAGTAGAGTTATAAACGTAGCCTTCATCTTTAAGAATTTCTTTTATAAATGTCTTAGAGCCAAGATCTTACCTTTTGTGAAACTATGTAACCATCATTGTTTTCTACAAGAAAAGCTAGGTTTTTACCACTATTTAGAGCTTTGTCTGCTGTTAGAATTACTCTCTCAAGAGCATATCTATTTTTCATATTCTTTAAGGCAGGAATAAGCATTGTACTATCATGGGTATTACCAGAAAAAAGATCATACCCAACAGGTAGGCCTGCTCTATCAATTGCTAGACTCATTTGTACGATTGGCGTTGTTCTTTTTTTTTAGAGATACCAACTTTTTTAAGATTATTTTCTAAGTCTGATTCAAAGTAATAGTTAGTTACATCAAAGAAAACAAGTGAAGTATCTCTACCGTGGATCTGTGAAACTTGCTCATGAAGATGTTGTTGTAGGTCTTCTTTAATATCCTTCATTAGAGAGAGAGACTCGTAAATAGAATTTATAGTTACTTTAAAAGATTCGAAATACTCATCTTTATTTTCAAATGTTGATTTTTTACTAGCAGGTTTCAGAATTCTTCCATATAGAAGCAATTGAAAAACTTCATTCAAGTCAAAAACATGCTTTCTTTTACGCATTTGTGATTTAAAAAACTGAGGTAAACTAAGCTCATTATAGAGTCTTTCAAGAAAAAAGTAGCCATAGTTCTTATCAATTTCCATATCATCGTTACTATCACTAAGGTACAATGTTAGATTTACTTGGTTTTTAGTTATCAATTTAGCAGAATCTTTTAGTTTTTGTAGAATATCGGATCATTAGCCTCTAATTCTTCAAGATTGCCATAGCATTTAATAATTCTTTGTTTAGATTTACCATTTTCGTCACGGTAGCCTTCAACAAGATATACTTTTTTATACTAAGCTTTAGGACTTTTAGTTACTCTAATAAACATAAAATCACCCTCTTTTATTACATCGCAGTACATCAAAGTGCACAACAATATTTTCCAAAATTCCCAACAAAAAAACACCTGAAATTCAAGTGTTTTGTCATTTTTTTAATTTATTAACCTATAAACTCAGCATATGCCTCTACTTTAAGCTATATTTCCCGGGAAAAATCACAACAAAAAAGAATGTCTGAATAAAATCACACAAACATTCTTAATATGAATTAGACCATCTATTTATTAAATCTAATCCTACTTTATACCCTAAACTGTAATCATTGTTTAATATATTAATATTTTTAGTCAACCTATTAGTTTTAAACTCATTAGTAGGATTAATTTCTAGAACTTTAACACCTTTTGGTGGATTTCTTATAAATTCAATTGACTGTTTATAGACATTAGCTCTATTTTTTAAGGCCCTTAGTAGACCAGGTTTCTTTCTAAAGCATATTTCATTTAGTAATCCATTTGAATTTGACATATTGTAATTAAAAGGTCTAGAACGAATAACTACAATTTTACTAGCACCCCAATTATATGCCTCTATTACTGGTATTGGGTCTGCTATCCCACCATCTACAACTTCCATGTTCAATATATTAATTTTATTTCTATAAAAGAGAGGTATAGCGCTAGACGCTTTTATAAGTTCCTCTAAATTTCCTTTATTAGGTTCTAAATATATTGCTTTTCCCTCAGATATTTCCGTTACTCCAACTAAATATTGACTTTTACTATTCACTATCCTATCTAAATCCAATCTTATTTCCTTTATAGTAATGTCCCAAAGCCAATCTAAATCAACTAAATGCCCACCTTTTAAAAATTTAAACCAGTTAATGAATTCTGGTCGGATTGAGTAATCAATATATATCCTATAATTTCTTTGATACATCGCTGCTAAATAAGCGGCTATATTAGTAGACCCAGCAGACACTCCTATACATAGGTCAAAAGGGTTAAATTTCTTCTCTAAAAAGGCATCTAGAACGCCTGTAGAGAATATTCCCCTCATAGCCCCACCTTCTACAACCAAAGCTTTTTTTTTTTTTATTTTCATCTATTTTGTAATCAATCCCCATTTATCTTCTCCCTCTTACTTTTTAATATATATTGTGTTAGTAAAATGCTTATAAAATTTGTTATTGAATATAAATTTGTGCAAGATTAATGTTATTTCTTTATTTCATTACATCGTTGCCAATGAAAGTGGTCTTTACTACATTAACATTCATTAAATAATTGATTCTTTACCACCTATTAAGTAATAATGTATGTTCTTCTTTTTCGTAATTATTTGCTAGGTAAACAACCTTGTTTCTTCCCGTTTGTTTAGCCTTATAAAGTGCTTTATCGGCTTCTTCGGTCAGTTTAGAAAAATCTTTTGTTGTTTGAGGATAAGTTGCAACACCTATAGATATTGTTATGCAAATCATCTCACCACTAGTTAGAGTAAATTGATGTTTTTCAACTGTTGTTCGAACACGTTCCGCAATATTTATTGCCTGTTGAGGAAGACAGCCTACAAGCATTACCGAAAACTCTTCTCCTCCATTCCTAGAAACAATTCCGAAATCACCACAGGTTTTTAGAAGAACTTTCCCTAATTCTTGCAAAACTTTATCCCCTTCTGTATGACCATAAGTATCGTTAACCTTTTTAAAAAAATCGATGTCGATAAACAATAATGAAAGATATTCCCCTCTTTCACTTATTCGACTAGTAATACTGTTAAAAGCCTTATCAAACTGCCTAACATTATTTAAGCCAGTTAAGAAATCCTTTAGAGACTCCTCTTTGTATTTTGTATATATTTCATTCGAAATCATAAGGTAATTTGTATAATCATATAACAAGATTGCAATAAGAGAATTTCCTATCCAATAAGCACATAATATATTTAACAGAATAATAGTATTTTTCACTAAGAAAATATATGCTAAGCTTCCAATTATAGTACAAAACACTGTTTTATACATCCATTTTTGTCTCATAGAAATCCCTATAGTTCCAAAAATAGGGCATCCTATACCCATCACTATTGCAATAATTAATGCTGTAATTGAAGAGGTTGTTGTTCCAAAGTATATAACTCTAAATACTCCTATAATAATGCTGGTTATTATAGATGCTATAGGCCCCGCAAATATAGATGATAATATAATTGCAATATTTCTGAAGTCAAGGATAACGGTAGGAACCACAACAACACTATTTAACATTAGTATGCATCCTAGTACTCCAGCGGACACTCCAAACATAGTTTTTACAGAGATTGAAGAACTTTCAGTAATGCCATTTTCCCTAACATAAAACTGATTTCCCAGAGAGATAAAAGTAACTATAATTGTAGAATTCAAAAGCAAATCATTTATCATAAAGCACCTCATATTTTGCATAATATCATCTATCACGATTTTAGTCAATGAGTAGATTGTATCTGAAAAGGTGTAAAATATCAATAGCATTTCTTACTTTTTACACCTTTCCCTAATATCAACTTCCGAATGTTGATACTTCCAATTCCTGTCTTCTTGTTTTGCAATCCATTTCACCAGGGCTTGCTTAGTAAACATAATCCTATTTCCAACCCAGTAATGAGGTATTTCTTTTTTTCGGGCTAGCTCTCTAATGGTATAAGCTGAACATCCTATAAATATTGAAGCCGCTTTGGTATCCATACCATATTTTCGAGCTTCGTCTTTATTGTCAAAAGCTATAATGTTTTCATTTAATGCTTTATAAGAATAGACATATTCTTTATTTATGACTTCTACTTTTATACTCATAGCCTTTTCTCCCGTAGCTGGCGTACCAGCGTTTATTGTAGCTACAAGTTAATATTACTTCATGATTATCAAAGAAATTTTGAGCATTAAAAAAGCACGCCTATTCATCTTTAGGCATGCTCTTTTAATATTACTCAACATTGTTTATTTTTTCTTTAGAAATATTTAATTTAACCTGTTGTGCTAGTAAAACTTATTAATAGAAAAACTCCAGCTAATTATGTTAACCTATCGTTAATAACAACCACGAAATTAAGATAGGAGGATAACATATGCTGGAGCTTACTAATAAATATTCTATCAAAGAATTTGTGATTTAAAAGACTTTATCACTGTCACCTATGTTATAATTTACTATATTTACCATAAGATTACCCCAACTTATATTAAAAAACGTAAGAATATCAACCATTACATTCTAAGCGATAGTCAAATAATTACCATCAGCATCGTTGGTGAATTGCTCACTATTGATTCTGAAAAGGCTTGGATAGAATTTTGTAAAAAGAATCTTAATGATTTATTCCCACAGTTTTCTCATAGAACTCGTTTTAACAGAACCCGTAGGGGATTGCATTCAATTATAGATGAAATCCGCAATGAAATTACTTCTATGCTTGGTTTCACTGATAATTCTTACAGGATTATCGATAGTATTCAAATACCTGTCTGTAAGTTCGGTAGAGCACGTTTTCATAAAACCTTTAGGGGTTATGGCGCAGCCTATGGTAATTGTCCTTCAAAGAAGGAAACGTACCTTGGATATAAGCTACACATGCTTGTTAACCTGGGTGGTTATGTTACTGATTTCGTCCTTACACCAGCAGATATTGATGACAGAAGGCCTGTATGGGAACTCCTTGAATCCTACGATTCTATTACCGTCCTTGGAGATAAGGGCTATACAAGTAGTAATCTATCTCCAGAACTTAAGGTTGAAAAGAATATTGATCTGCTTCCTTTACAAAAGAAAAATAGCAAGAACCAGTATCCTAAAGAACTCAGGCAGATAATCTTCAAACTCAGAAGGAGAATTGAAACCACTGCTTCGCAGCTAACAGAGCAACTCAATATCGAAAAAGTATTGGCAAAATTCCTATGGAGATTGAACACAAGAATCAAAACAAAGGTCTTAGCCTATAATCTCTGTCATTTTATTAATAGAGTATTAGGCAAAACCAGCGATATAGCAAAGATTAAAGACCTAATATTCGGATAATGTATCCATTTAATTAGAGTACTTAGGATTAAGGGAGTATTATATCTTTCTTGTTTACCATAATATTCCTCAGCATAAATCTTAGCAAGTAGCACATTAAGTTAAATTACTCCTGTATGACTTTATTCTTTCCACTACCTTTAGCATCATATAGTGCCTTGTCAGCCCTCCATATTAAGTCATTGACTGTATCACCACGTTTATATGTTGAAATTCCAAAGCTACACGTCACTCGTAAGTTTCCATTAAAAATGTGCTTTTCAATCTTATTCCGTAACTCTTCTGTCTTACGATATGCTTTTTGGATACTTGTTTCGGGAAGAACAACTAAATATTCTTCTCCACCCCATCTTCCAATAACATCACTCTCACGTTCAAAAACAGATAAAAAAAGTCTTCCTATTTCAACTAGCACTGCATCACCAGCTAAATGACCGTAAACATCATTAATGCTTTTAAAATTGTCAATATCAGCTATTACAATAGAAAAACATATATCTCTATCTAATGCTCTCGCAATTTCTTTTTGAATAACTTTATCCAACTTTCCTCTATTGAATAAGCCAGTTAAGTTATCGGTGATTGATATTAACCTTAATTGACGGTTTAATTCTTCATATTCCTCCGTGATGACTTCAATAAAGTGGATTAATCTAGCTACTGCACGAGAGTCTCTATATAATATAAGAGAATCGTCCTCCTCATTTTTCTCTATGGTATTACTCTTTTTGTCATAACATCCGTTATGACTCTTCCCACCTTCTCTAAATCCAGCAATCACCAAAGTTGAATTCAGTGACTTTAAATTCATCATTGTTCCACTATACTCTCCGTATGTATAAAATCCAAAAGTTGGAGCTATCTTTTGAAAAGGTTCTGTCTCAAGATCAATGTCATCATTAAGAAGCGTATGTCGTGATCCGCAAGAAAACAAACAGATTGCTTGAGGTTGAAAACATCTCATCTTTTGGTGTACATCATGGGCATTGTGAATCATAGTTACTGGGTCAGCATATCCAATACGGAAAGTCTCCCCTTCTCTAATATCTGCAATAAACTGGATAGCACCTTCATTATTCACACTGATAGGAACTCTAGATTGATACTCTCCTTGTCTATTTACAAGAAAAGAATACCCTAGTACATTTAAGAAAAATTGATCATCGCTTTTAATATTGAGGTACTTGTTGTAAATTTCAAAGGCCGGCCTACCATTCACCTTTTTTACAAGCATATCCTTAGATTCAGTGATCATCATTTCAGGGCTAAACGGTTTTCATCCTAAGTACATGCAAGTTTCAATCAGCAAGTCTTCACCTATATACGCAACAGCAACTATTCCCTTTTTCAATTTGTCTCTTCCTGCAATAACGATAGTGTTAGACGTTGCATAATAGTCACCGGCCCCTCCACCAAATACACTTGTTTTTTTAGTATAACTTCGCAATCCTTTTAACAGCTTTTCTGTGTTTATGCTAAGGGGAGTCGTAAGCAATTGAATTCCAGCAATCCTATTCTTTATACTTTCTAACTGTTTTCCTAGATCAAAACCACAATCAGCCTCGTCTTTTTTTGAACAATCTTCAGCAATGACTTTTATTTCTGTCAATTCAAAAAAAGATAATGCAATGACGGTTTCTCCCCTACTCGTTTTTCCTTTAATAATTTCTCCTACAGTTGACGCTCCAACTATATAGACATTCGGGATTATACCAAGAATACACTCTACAACTGATGTATACCATGTTATATCATTGTTAGATGAGTATACTTGTACAAGAGTTGATTTTGACTTCTGTGCTTCCATATAAATGTTCTTTTGACTCAGAAAATGTTTTATATCTTCAAGATTATTAACATTAATAATTTCTTGCTTCATTTTCCACCTCCATCTATAACTGCAAAATCTTTTATAAAATAACTTCTAGCTGCTTTAACAGGCTAGTCTTTACAACTCCTGGAGCTAAATTTTGAACTAGAACTTTCTTAAATCAATCAAATATTACCCGTTATGATACAAAACCCGACCCCTGATTCCTTCAAGGTATAAAACCCGTGGCTCTCCACTGAAAAGAGCGCCACGGGTTTTACTTTGATAGTGCTATGAGTTTAAGGTAGATAGGCACAATCTGGCCCTTATCCTTGTAAGGTATTCTCTACACTTTTTAATTGGTTTTTAAATCAGTTTGGATTTTTTTAACAGTCTTTGCATGATTGCTGCCACCTTAGCTCTAGTAATATTATCTTTTGGCGCTATCATATTATCGCTTCTACCGGAAACTATTCCTGATTTGACACAAGCTGCAATAGCTCTTTTAGCATAATCCGCTGACTGTACCCCATCACCAAAGCCCTCAAGGAGTTTTTCTATTTCGCCGTTAACAAGCTCTGCCTTTAGCTCTGTGATGTTCATTGCCCTGGAGATCATTGTCATAGCCTGTTCCCTGGTAATCTTATCCATTGGTCCAAAATTGCCATTGCCATAGCCTGAAATAATCTTGTACGCAACTGCTGTCTCGATGTAATCACTATACCAGTCAGAAACTTTTACATCCTCAAATGGATTCATTCCCTCTCCTGGCTTCAGTCCTAATGCTCTTACCATGATAGCTGCAAATTCTGCACGGGTGATGTCTCTATCAGGTTCGTACATGTCATTGTCAACTCCGCTGACAACCATTCTGGAACCCATGTCGTTTATGGCAGCTTTTGCCCAGTGATTTTCTGCATCTTTGAATTCTAATGGATGCCATACAACTGAATAGGTACTGTTGGTCAAACTGTTGATTTTTGCATAGTATTTTCCGTCTATTACGATTACCTCTGTTGGTACATGCCGTACCGTTCCATCAGCTTCTACTACAATACCCGTAGTAACTTTGGATGGGTCAATACCTTCAGGTATTGCCATCAATCTTTCTACATAGGCGTTGAATTTACTTATTTCTACCGCTTTTCCATCATAAATACCTTTAATGGTAAAATCGATTGGAGCGGCTACGATGGTAAATCCTCCTTTTTTCCGAGAATTTTCTACTACTTTAACGGTTTCTTCCGTTGACTTTGCTATCTCTACCTGGATCTTTATATCATGTAATGCCACATTTCTTCCGATTTGCTCAGATATGGCATCTATGTTTATCTGCTGTGCAGGCAAGGTATAAATAGCTGCTCCTGTCTTTATTTCCAATACTGCCTGCTTGCTTTCCATGTTTTTAACCATCTGTCCATTCAGTTCACCGATTACTATATCGGATTTTGTACTGACAGGGATAGTCACTACCGCTTTATATCCTTCGCTTGCCAGTTTCTGCTCCAGCTTCTGCTGATCAAGCTTAACTGTTGTCACTGTTTGGTTACCTTTCGTCGTAGTTGTTACCGTCCCTGCATTCTCAACTTTGCCGTTTACTAGGACTTTGACTGAAGTATCTGTCGATGCAGGTGTTGTTGTCGTGCTCCCTCCACCACTGCCTCCTTTTGAAGGCTTATAAGGTGTTACCGCGTTTGAAGGTATAGAACTAGGTCCTGTTCCTTCTTCATTTCTCGCCTGTACTGTAAAGGTATAAGTAGTACCATTGGTCAATCCTGTAACGACGATCGGGCTACCACTGCCTTTGGCTGAGATGTTGCCCGGGCTTGATTTATAATATATTCTATTATCGGACTACCTCCATCATTTTCAGGAGCTACAAAGCTCAACGTAGCTTGTTCGTTCCCTGCTGATGCTGTTACATTAGTCGGAGCTCCAGGTATGGTTAGCTCTTCACCTCCAGGTTCCTCTTCATCAATATCTGCCCAAATCCTCCAGGGGCTCTCCCCATACTGCACCTGTTTCAATCCCGGATAGGGATAGCCCTCATAACCGTCGTCACTAACAGCTTCGATTGTCCATCCAGCGTCGGTATATGTTTTGATATCTATCATTTCATCAGCGGTTTTACCTTCTCCCCCTACGCTGAAGGAAAGACCTGATGTTTCTGTGTTCCAAAATGAAGCGACTATATTTATCGTTGTCTCTGGATCCATGTGCTCATCATATCCCACCAATCCGCCGATATTATTTCCACCGCTTACTTTACCCGTTGAATAACTGTGGAATATGAGTCCACCCTGCATAATAGCACCCACAAAGCCCCCTGCTTTATTTCCCGTGACATCTCCAGTTGCATAACTATTTAATATGGCAATTTGGTCATACCCATTCATCACACCAACCAAGCCGCCTATGCCACCATAATGAAGTTCTTCTTGAGCCATGCTTCCCGAAACATTTCCTGTAGCATAGCTGTTTAGTATGCCAGTTTCATCGTATTCGTGCAGCACACCAACTAATCCACCAACACCGCCAAATCCATTTGCTCCATTTCCAGCAACATTTCCCGTGGCATAGGTATTTAAAATAGTAACACTTTGTGCATAACCTATCAAGCCGCCCACCTGATCGCTATTGTCTGAATCACCGATTACGTCTCCTGTTGCATAACTGTTTACTACTATGGCTCTACCAATGCTCCCCACAAGACCTCCTAGTCCATTGTTTGTACCCTCTATATCGACATTTGAAGAACAATCAGAAATTTCTAGTTTCCCATTTTCATTGTGCCATATATATCCAGCAAGCCCTCCAACGGAGTATCGTCCAGTGATAACTCCCGTCACACTTACATTGGAAATTTCACCTTCAAGGGATGGGTTGTTGATATACATACGTCCAATAAGCCCACCAACATTTGATTTTCCGCTGATGTCTACATTATCAAGATTCACATTCTTAATGGTTCCTGATGCAACATACCCAAACAAGCCGACATTATCTTGTGTATGTCGAATAATTTGCATATCAATGATACTATGATTTTTTCCGTCATATGAACCTGTATACGGGGTAATATTCGTACCAATTGGTAGCCAGTTGCTCTCATTATACCCATCAAGATCGATATCTGCAATTTGGATAAAATGCTTGTCTAAGTGATTTCTTACATTGTTCAGATGATTTGCAGTTGCCACCTGGTATGGATCTTCTTCCGTACCGGAGCCACCTGCGAATTCTGTCAATTGCAGCACCCATTTATTAAGATTGCTGTCATAATTATAGGTACCTGCAGCATACCCATATTCCCAATAATCATTTTTAAATTGAGCGCCATACATACCCATTGAGTTATTATTAGTTATTGAAACATAGCTTCCGATAGTGATACTGGTCAATGGATTGCCTGAAAAAACTTCATTACGGATTGACGTAACGTTATCAGGGATAACCACCGTCGTTAGTTGGTTATCTTTAAACATACCTAGAGCCAACTCATTTAAACTGTTGCCAATAGTAACAGATTTCAACTGATTGTTTTCGAAAACCCGATTTCCGGTTTCTTCAACACTATCCGGAATCACAATGCTATTCAACTTATTACCCCAAAAAGCATTTAATCCTATATATGTCACACTGTTTGGAATCATGACCGTTGTTATCTGGTTACCTTCAAATGCGTAACTTTCTATTGTGGTTACACTATCTGGTACAGTGACTGATGTTAAATTATTATATGCAAATGCTCTAGTACCGATTTCCGCTACCGATACTCCGTCAATGGTATCGGGTATAGTGATATCTGTGGCTGAGCCAATATAGTCAGTAATAGTTCCAGTAGCAGGATCAAAGACAAAATCTCCGCTCTCATCTGCCTCACTGACATTATTATCTACTGGAAAATCTACAATCTTTTGTAGTCTTTGATATATACCATCATAGATATTAAACGCCGAATTCGCAAATGAAAATATAACTGTTTGACCATTTGACACCCTTTGACTTAAGGCAACCGTTAAAGTCTTGCTTCCATACCCGGTTACTATGCTGATTTCCCGATCCACTCCATCAACTTTTACTGTCATATCCGCTTTGGCGGAAGCCTCGTCTACGACCTCAATATTTTCATCAAAGGTCAAAATAACTTGATTTGGGTTGGCATCTTCAACGCTTGCACTCACTAAAAACGGAGGTGCCATATCTAAATCTGCTGCTCTTGTTACACCCTTTAAAGTAGGATAGGTTGCCCCTATTGTTATTTCCCAAACATCAACAAAATTCCATGCAGCAAAGGTATCCTGCTGTTTCATTTCAAAACTAGTTTTTGGTGTTCCTTTGCCTGTGTCGTCCGCGCCAGTAGTTTCTGAACTGTAAAAGGAGTTTGTTACAGTCCATTGGTTCCTGCCCACAAGTCCACCCTTATAATCTCCAGGTTCTTGACGAGTTTGGGTCACAAGGCCGGTAGCATAAGAGTTTTCTACTGTACCATAGGCATTCCAACCCACTAAGCCACCTACTCTTGTTCCTGTTACATCGGCAGAAGAATAAGAGTCTGAAATTAACCCACCGACCATCATTCCATTAAAGCCGACTAAGCCACCTGTATAATTCAAAGATGTATCAGAAGATGTTATGCTTCCTGAGGTATAACATCTTACAATGTCCCCTGAGTTCCATCCAACCAAGACTCCGGCATTGCCTTCAGCAGTAATATTACCAATTGCATATGCGTCTGCTATAGTAGAAGTATATTCCACTTGGCCTGCCAAACCGCCCACATTAGTTTTTCCGGTTATATCGAAATTGAATAGTCTTATATTTTTAATTGTTGCACCGCTAACTTTTCCAAATAATCCCTGATAATCATCATTTGGCCGGTTAATATCCATTGAAATAATTTCATAGCTAGACCCATCATATGTACCTGTGAATGGCTGCTCTGATGTGCCGATAGGCTCCCAGCCTTCAGCATCGAAACCATTAATATCATTTTGCAAATCGATTTCTGCTGTCTGAATAAAATGCTTATCCTTGTGATTTCTTACATTCCCTAATTGCTCCGCTGTTGCCACCTGGTATGGATCTTCTTCCGTACCGGAGCCACCGGCGAATTCGCCACCCGAGCCTAGATCTATTTGTTCTACTGTAACACTTCCAGGACCTACTACCCTGAAGGTTACTTCTCCGGTAGTACCAGATATATAAGATGTTACGACAATATAATAGTCAGTACCCTCTTCCAAAGCTTGTTCCGGCAACCAAGAATGCAAGTTGTCTCCTTCCATGGCTATATCATCATTAGCCGCTAACAGATTTATCAACGGTTGATCCTTATCGAAGTCTCCTTCATATAGAAGAAGAAATGTGTCATTTGATTCTGTTCCATCACTTTCGAGTAAGTCTGAATCCGTGACTTCTATTGCATATGTACCTGAAACTTCCGGTGTCATTTTTATTACAAAATAATTGTATTCTTCATCTCCTTCTACAACATCAGATGCACTTAAGATTGCATCAAAATTTTCTTCATAAGTCTCATTAGGAGCAGGTCTTAAAAACCTTGATTCATCTCTCAATGTACCGTTAAAAGTTGTTGTTACATCTGCATCTGCTAAGCTCCAGGTTTCAGCATCTGTATCATATACATAATTACCTGCTTGTTTATTAACACCACTTACATCATCATAAAATACTTTAAAATTATGGGGAATCGATTCAAAACCCAAGGATACATCGCTTCCGATGGTAATCTTCGTAATATTATTACCAAAAAATGCGAAGTCTTCTATGGTCTTCACACTATCAGGAATCAATACACTGCTAAGTTCATTATTAGTGAAGGCTGACATATTAATTGTTGTAACGCTGTCTGGTATTTCAACATTTTCAATGCTATTATTTGAAAATGCAAACATTCCAAGGGTAATAACACCTTTAGGAATTGTCACCCTTCTTAGTTCATTATTAGCAAAGGCTGACATTGCAATTATTGAAATGTTATTGCTAATACTTATATTTTGCAGTTTGTTCTGTTCAAAAGCTGAATATCCAATACTTGTAACACTGTCAGGTATAGTAACGCTTGTAAGGACGTTACCTTTAAACGCGCTAGAACCAATGCTGTTAACACTAGTAGGAATATTTACTTCTGTAAGTTGATTTCCGGAAAATACGGCGTCCCCAATGCTTGTCACACCATTCGGAATTGTTAACACACCAGTTAAGCTTTTATTAGTGAATGCGTTATTATCAATCCCAACCACCGATAAATTTCCCGCTGAAGCGTCGTAAACGACTTCAGCAACGGTAGGGTCAGCTATTGGTCCTCCAGTGTAGCCTGTTATTGTTGCTGTTCCATCTTCATTATCACTCCATGTTAAGTGCTCGTCAAGAATGACTGTCTCGCTGGCTTGTACGGTCTGTACAGATAGTCCTGAAAACAAGCTGACAGTCAATACAAAGACTAATAATAGTGAAATCTTTCTTTTGATTTTCACGCTAAATACCCCCTTGCCTGATTTTTTAGAGATTAAATTTATATACCTTATGAATTCTATCAAACTGAACTCAACAAAACCTCAACAAAAACCGACTTATTACTACAAAAAGAAGCATTTTTCATTTTTTGAAAAATGCTTCTTTTTGTAGATTCATATTAAAGAAAAGGTCTCATTAGGCTTTTTATTTCTACTGAGGGATTGATGCCAATCTCTTGACTCAAAATCACTTCATATTTTTTGTAGCACCGAACAGCCTCTGCCACATACCCACTATTAATAAGTAATACTATCAACGCCTTATAGGCTTCATCCGAAAGGGGATTTTCAAGAATTATACTATTTAGTATCTCAGCCGATTTATTGATATCTCCAATCTCTCCATACTGTTTAGCCAAGGTTAAACTAAGTTTTAAATATTTATTCTCAAGCCACGTTTGTTGAGCCGAAGCCCACTCATAGCATGATAATCCAAAATAAGGTCCTTTATAAAGGCAACTGGCCTTCTCTAATGTTTCTATGCTTGTTTTTTCCAGATCCATCTTCTTAATTAAGTTTATGAATTCCAGCTTATCACAATTAAAATGCTGCATATTTAATGCATACTTCCCTTGAGATTTAATCAAGATGTCTTTCTGTCCATGTATTTCTAATTCTTTACGCATGTAATAGCTTGTAGTATGAAAGATTTTTGCAGCCTTGTTAAATTCCCAATCAGGCCACAACGCTTCTATAATTTGTTCTCTTGAAACAAGGTTTCCTTCATGATGAATTAAGAACCCAAAAAGCTCTTCAACCTTTGATGTTCTCCAACGTATATATTTATTTTGAGCATCATCTGAAGAGCATGTAAAGCCGCCTAAACACTGAACAAATAATTTTGGAGAACTATTTTGTACAATTTCTTCTTTTGCTTTTTCAATTAAATGAGCTAATTTGCTGGCACCTGTATAATCCTTATGATTTAATAGATCTAATTGTGAAAACGTCGGTATAATTATACTGTTCGCTGAGTCATACTTTCCCTCGTTAATGTCAGTGTCATCCTGTGCATTTTCTCTTAGCCCTACTGCCACCATGGTTGAATTCAGTACATTTAAGTTTTTCTCGCTTCCAAAGTATTCGCCATATGTATAGAAACCAGATGTTGGTGCTATCTCTTGAAATGGTATAGTCTCAATCTCTACAGCTCCGCCCATAAGGGTATGTCTTGATGAACAAGAATATAAATATATGCTATCAGGATTGAAATTTTTCATTTTTCCATGAACCTCTTCTGCATTTTTTAGGATGGTTGCAGGATCTCCATATCCTAAGCTGAATGTTTCACCTTCGTACATATCCGCTATAAATGTAAGGGCGCCATGTTCATCAACCGCTATGGGTACCCTTGAGACCATCTCTCCTCCACGGTTAAACAGAAATGTAAATCCAATAGCGTTCAGGAAGAATTGTTCGTTCCTTGGTATATTCAAATATTTATCATAAACCATAAAAGCTTCTTTCCCATCTATGGTCTTTACAATCATTCCTTCAGATTCTGTAATTCTCATTTCCTTGCTTACAGCTTTCCATCCTAAGTAGGTCATTGCCTTAATCTGTAGTTTAGGACCATAAAATATTACTGCAAGAGCCCCCTGTTTAATAACTTCTAAGTCATGGATAATTAATGAGTTTCTAGCAGCTTCATAATTTCCTGCACCACCACCAAAAAAATTCAAGCATTCATTACGCTTAGCTAGACCCTTAACCAACTCGCTTGTATCTATGCTTAATGGTGTAGCAAGTAGCATGATCCCCGCGATATCATCCTCTATTGAATTAATCTGCTGCCCAATTAGGTGGCCTAGCTCCCTTTCTTCTCCAGAGATACATTTGTGGGAAATCACTTTAACATGGGACGATTCGAATAATGTGATTGAAACGACCGTCTTTCCCCTTATCGTTTTCCCATTACAAATCTCCCCAACCGAGGAAGCACCTACAATAACCGCTGTTGGAATTTTTTTCAATAACTCATTTGAAATAATTTTAAACCATTCACCTTCATTTACTGAACTGAAAATTTGTATAAATACAGTCTCAAACTCATCTGATTGTAAATCGGCTGCATCTTTTTTGAGTTCTTCTTTTAATTCATTGATATTGTCTAATTGATATATTTTTTGCTTCACACTTCACCACTCCCTGATTTCTCTATCTTTCAAACAGCATTCAGATAATTATTCATTGAATTTCCCCATAATTTTACTAGTAAACTTTTAATTTCTTAGTAATCAAAAAGGCTACCCGCAATAGATACCTAGGATTTAAATATATCGATGAGTTGGTGGAGTCGATTTCTTATTACCTTGACAATCTAGATCGCTATCCTACTTTCGATGACTATTATCCAGAGCTTGTGCAGGTCTTTGTCAAGTTGCAAAGTTAGTACTTCATTTGCCTGCCGATCTTGCTATACAGGACAAGGGGATGGATACGACGCTACTAAGATCATCATACTTGAATGAGGAACCTTGTACCCGGTCCCTATATCCTTTTGATTTAAAAATAACTTTGTTATCCCAGTTGTTCTAATTTATTGATCCACTCTTTATGGTGTCTCACTAACCAAGCACAAGAATCTATTTTGTTCGATTCATTTCTGTAAACAATTTTCATTAATACTTCCTACTGTTTTGCCAAGATGGCTTCTACATTCTTCAATCCTTTCTATCTTTTCTAAAGGCATTTCAATAACTTTATTTTGTAAAAGGAGTTGAAAATAGATTTTATCCTTTGTTAATGCCAGAACACCATTTCCTCTAATTTGCGTAAAACGTGCTGATTCTTGTCCAAAGAAATTTGCACCTGAAGAAATCATCTCTTTGCCAATTTTATTCATTACCTGCATTGTCTTCTTCTGTGAAATTATCTTTATAAGAATATAAACCAATCCTAATGAAATGACTATCAATAAAATCTTTTCAATTATATGCAATATAACCTCCTTTACTTTATGCATAAGTAAAATATGTAAATTATAATTTAAAAATGTACAATTATTGTATTTTTAATGCTTTTTAAAAAAATGTACAAATATTACAATCTAAAATATTAGACGAAGTGAACCATTTACATTGAGAGACATATGTAGTAGCCTCAAATATAGGCATTGCCTTCGTTGTAAGGCTTGAGTGTAAGGCTTTAGAACTACATATGCAGAGGCTCAATGTCAATGGCTAATATTTTCATTTATATTTTTTGAACATTTTGAGATTATAATTTTTATACAAAATTGCATTGTAATTTACAAAATACCTGGTTTTGTTTTACTACATTGCTAGTAGCTGAATAAATCGTCCCATGGTTTTGTATCATTTCTGGATTCAACTTTCTTCTTATAAATATGCTATGACGCTATCCATAGTAAAATCCCTCCTAGCTCGATATGAGGGAGCATATAAGGATATTTGTTGCTAGAAATACCATACTCTCAATATATGTCTATAGTGAACCATGTACATGGCACTTAAAAATTGTTGTTTTATGGCATTCTAAAAATATGTAGTGTTTTAGCAATACAAGATGATTTGCCATTGACATTGAGCCTCTGTATACATGGTTAGAGCATTTAAGGGCCACTTGAAAAATCAATGCCTGACGTCACAAAGTCTACCATGCATACATCTCAATGTAAATGGTGCGCAGACCAAATCATTGTACGTTTTTGACATTATTTTTGATACATAATTAATGCCATTTACATGCATTTTTGTTTTGTCATTTACAAACCATATAGTTTTGAGAGTCCTGACATGATTTATGCAGGTCAGAAACTGTTATTGCCTTAATGAATGTGTAAAAGGAATCAGTCCCAAAAATATCATGCTTGATACTGTCCTCTACTGACTTAACAACATCTGCATGCTCTAACTTTAAACCAACTGAAAAATCTATAATATTTGCTGCAATAGCTAGCCTACAAGCCCTATCAAAGCGATCTTCCGCCTTATGTAACCATTTTTCCTCAATAATTCTCTCGTAGATTTCTTTAGCAATTTCATTGTACTGATCTTTTAATCTCAAGTATGGATCATGAACCCCTGTATTATTTTTAGCATGCTGATGCATCCTAAAAGCTATTTCTGGCGCTGTTTGCTTGAAGTCCATATCTCCTAATTCTTTCAAAGATCTCTTTATTATTTCTTCTTGCATTGTTACATTCTTTGTCGCTTCTTCTGCTATTTCTACTGCTTGTCGAGCAAGACAGTAAATGCAGGCCCGTGATATTTTCATATAATCCTCTCCTATTGTTGTCAACTGTTTGAAATACTTTTAGTAGGATCTGACAACCCTCTTTTAATATGTCGTCAGACTGTTAAAGCTACATCCCATCTAGCTACTATTATCCCATGAATTTTTTGGAAAATAAAGGGCCATTTAACATTTCAAATGCACCTCGTAGAGTAGACTTTTTCCAATCGTCTACCCTACGGGGTGCATTTGAATATTGTAAGAGAGCATTATTTATAATATCTTTTTATCATCTTTTGAAGCTGCACAATTACTTCTTCAGCATTCTCTATAGATTCAGCCAAGCCGATATCCAGCGGTCAGTTGCACCAACAATGTCTTCCCTAGAGGATGGGGTATCTATTATTTCTCTTAGGTTGCCTTCCTGATGCTCATCAATATACTTAAACATATGCAATATACTTAAACATATGCAATATACAACATCATACAAATAAAAAAGACCATTAATACTTAGTACAAGTATCATGGTTGTAATTCAATGTATCAGCTAATATAATTTTATCTTTGTAAGAGTAGTTCACGTTATATGATGATCTTTCCTATATCCCTATTACTCTTTGCTCTAAAATAATTTACACACACTATTTTAGCGTGTGTAAAAAGGTGTCATCATTCACCCACAACAACCGATAATGAGCAACATTTAGCCATGTTCAATAAATTTTATCTTGGTAGTTTCCTTTTAAAATGTCTCCTTCATTTCCACTATATGTAGTCTCAACTATAGCTACGTGCACTGTATTCAGTATGTAAATCTAAAAAATAAAAGAGCCACATTTCTGTAGCTCTTTTGATTGAATAAATATACCAATTATCTCTTTGAGAACTGTGGTGCACGTCTTGCTGCTTTTAAACCATATTTCTTTCTTTCTTTCATTCTTGCATCTCTAGTTAAGAAACCAGCTTTTTTAAGAGTTCCTCTTAAAGTTTCGTCAGCTTTGATTAATGCTCTAGAAATACCATGTCTTAATGCTCCTGCTTGACCTGTGTATCCGCCACCTTTTACAGTTGCGATAACATCGAATTTACCTAAAGTTTCTGTTAACTCTAAAGGTCTTCTAACTTCTCTCTTAAGAGTCTCATAGTTAAGGTACTCTTCGATATCTCTTTTATTTATTGTTATATTCCCGTCACCAGGAAGTAATCTTACTCTAGCTATTGATTTTTTTCTTCTTCCAGTTCCATAGTAGGCAACTTTAGCCATTATCTTATCCTCCCTCCAGATATTATTATACTTCTAAAGCTTCTGGTTGTTGAGCCTCATGAATATGAGTTGTACCAGTATATACTCTTAGTTTTTTAAGCATTTGTCTTCCAAGTCTTGTTTTTGGTAACATACCTTTAACAGCGTGGTAAACTAATTGCTCAGGTTTTTCTTGTAACATTCTTCTAAAAGAAATTTCTTTTAATCCACCTGGATGTCCTGTATGATAAGTGTAGAAGTTTTGGTCTAATTTTTTTCCTGTTAATACAACTTTTTCTGCATTAAGTACGATAACAAAATCGCCTGAGTCCACATGTGGTGTATATTCTGGTTTATGCTTACCTCTTAGGATTTTAGCAACCTCTGAACTTAGACGACCTAATGATTTACCTTCTGCATCTACTATATACCACTTCTTTTCAACTTCATTAGGTTTTGCCATATATGATTTCATTTTTTTCCCTCCTCTGAAAAGTTCTACTTTCAGTTTGTTTTTTTAATATCCAATTTTGTCGTTATCTATATGCTTCAAGATCCGGGGCTCTGGATCATTGTTAGCTAACACTAATTAATTGTAATACATTGTACCACGTGTGTCAAGAAGGATAATACACTTTCTCTAATATTAATCCTTGAGGTGGAGCAGTGTGGCCTGCTTTTCTTCTGTCCTTACTTAAAAGTATCTGTTCTATATCCTCAATAGGACGTTTATCAGTCCCAATTTCAACTAAAGTTCCTACAATAATTCTTACCATATTATATAAAAAACCATTACCATGGAAACTTAGACATATATTGTTATTATGTTTGTCAATTTTTATTGTATAAATGGTCCTGACTGTATCTTGAACACTGCTCCCACTAGACATAAAAGCTTTGAAATCATGGGTTCCTATTAATTTTTTTGCAGCATTCTCCATCTTAGAAATACTAAGTTTATTTGTCACATGATAGCTGTAATTTCTAAATAAAGAGCTTCTAGTAGAGGAATTATATATGTTATATAAATACTTTTTACTTTCTGCGGAATATCTTGCATGAAAATCTAAAGGAACCTCTTTAGCGTTCAAAACTGTAATGTCCTGAGCCAGATTACTGTTTAGTGCAGGCACTATACGATTTGTAGGTATGCTTGCATTAAGATAAAAGTTAGCTACCTGTCCTTTTGCATGTACCCCTGCATCTGTCCTTCCTGCAGCATTAAGCTTAATTTCTTCATTAGTAATTTTCTTTAGAGCCTTCATTATTTCTTCTTGAACTGACCTGGCATTTGGTTGTATTTGCCACCCTGAATAGTTTGTCCCATCATACTCTATTTCAATCATAATATTTCTCATTTTTATCGACCCCACAATATTTAATTTAGAGTCCCTACATATATCTACTATATAATAGCATAACTAACATTAAGGCTGTTATTACTATACCAATGCTATCCTTTGATGTCATTTTTAATTCCTTCATTCTTGTCCTATTATCTCCACCCCTATAACATCTAGCTTCCATTGCCATAGCTAAATCATCTGCTCTTCTAAATGCACTAATAAATAAAGGTACTAATAAAGGGACTAAACTCTTTGCTCTACTTAAAATATTGCCACTCTCAAAGTCTGCGCCTCGTGCAATTTGTGCTTTCATTATCTTGTCTGTCTCTTCTAATAATGTAGGAATAAACCTTAATGCAATTGTCATCATCATAGCTAGTTCATGGGCTGGAACCCCAATTTTCTTAAAAGGGTTTAACATGTATTCAATCCCATCAGTTAACTGAATAGGAGTTGTTGTTAAAGTTAATAAAGAAGTTCCTACTACTAAAAGAATAAGTCTTAAAGCCATAAATATAGCCTGGCTTAATCCTTCCCTCGTAACATTTAGTGGCCCCATAGTGTAGATTATTTCCCCAGTAGTCATGAACACGTTAATTATAAATGTGATGATTATAATAAACATTAAAGGCTTTAAACCTTTAGTCATGTATCTTATGGGTATTTTTGATAGAAACATGGCTCCTAGTATAAATGCAATAATAATTCCATAGGCTATAAATTTATTTATGATAAACAGTCCTACTATTAGAGAAAATGTTATTAGTAGCTTCGTTCTAGGATCTAATTTATGTATTATCGATCCAGTAGGATAGTATTGACCGATTGTTATATCCTTAAGCATTATTTTTTCTCCTTATCCATTTCAATATTTCCTGTTTTGCTTCCTCCACTGTAATTATCTCGTTGTTTAGTTCTATACCATTATCCAGTAACTTTTTCGTTAAATCAGTTACTTGTGGTACACCTAGGCCAATACCTTCAAGCATTTCATACTCTTTAAAAATCTCCTTTGGTGGCCCTGTTAAAACAACCTTAGATTTATGCATAACAATAATTCTATTAACATATCTAGCTATATCCTCCATACTATGAGAAACTAGAATAATTGTAATATTATTTTCCTTGTGAAGACTATTTATCTGTTCTAAGATTTCGTCTCTTCCCTTAGGGTCTAAACCTGCCGTTGGCTCGTCTAAAATTAAAATTTCTGGCTTCATTGCAAGAATACCTGCAATTGCTACTCTACGTTTCTGACCCCCACTAAGCTCAAATGGGGAGCGGTCTTTCAATTCTTCAAAATCTAAATTAACCTGCTGCATAGATTCCTTAACTCTTTTTTCTATTTCTTCTTCAGACAGATTTAAGTTTGTTGGTCCAAATGCAATATCCTTAAATATTGTTTCCTCAAAGAGTTGGTATTCAGGATATTGAAAAACTAAGCCTACCTTCTTCCTTATATCGCTCAGTTTCGTATCCTTATTAGTTATATCTAAACCATTTATTATAACCTTACCCTCTGTAGACTTCAAAAGCCCATTTAAATGCTGAATAAGTGTAGATTTACCTGATCCAGTATGTCCTATAAGTCCAATAAATTCTCCACTTTCTATTTGTAAGTTAATGTTATCTAATGCTTTAGTCTCAAATGGACTTTTCGGATTATATATATGAGTTAAATTCTCTATTTTAATTGACATAAGTGCATCACCATTTCATCCACAGTTAATATATCCTTCGGTATATTAACTCCCTCTTTTATTAATTCATGTGCTAATTCTGTTACTTGTGGGACATCTAAACCTAATTCTTTCAATTTGCTAACTTCTGAAAATACCTCTCTAGGAGTACCCTCTAGAATTATCTTTCCTTCCTCCATAACTATAATTCTATCCGCATCTACTGCTTCTTCCATAAAATGCGTAATGTGAATAATTGTCATGTTTTCTTCTCTATTTAGTTTTTTTATTGTCTTTAGTACTTCTCTTCTACCAGATGGATCTAGCATAGCTGTAGGCTCATCAAAGATTATACATTTAGGTTTCATTGCAATTACCCCAGCAATAGCTATTCTCTGCTTTTGTCCCCCAGATAAAAGATGAGGGGCACGATGCCTATGATGATCCATATCAACTATTTGAAGTGCCTCATTTACTCTCTCTACAATTATTTTTGGCTCTAAACCTAGATTTTCTGGACCAAAAGCTACATCTTCTTCAACTATTGTAGCAACAATTTGATTATCTGGGTTTTGAAATACCATACCAGCTGTTTGTCTTACTTCCCAAATAGAATCTTCATCCTTTGTATTCAAACCGTCAACAGTGATATCACCGGTAGTAGGCATTAAAAGAGCATTTAATAGCTTTGCTAAAGTTGACTTGCCCGAGCCATTATGTCCAATTATTGCTACAAACTCTCCAACCTTAATTTCCTTTGTTATTTCCTTTATTGCTAAATCCCTATCCTCATTCGTATATTGATATGTCAAATTTTTGATTTCGATTATACTGCTCATTATTTCACCCTTCTAACTACTATATTTATCTATATTAATTATATATTTAATATAATATATTTAAAATATATTAATTAATCCCTGTTTTTATAGTTTAAAATATTAGTTAAACTATAAAAACAGGGACTAAAGTATTCCAACCTTAATCCCTCTCCCTATTATACTAACTCAATAATTACCATTTCTGCAGCATCGCCTTTTCTAGGTCCTAACTTCATTATCCTAGTATATCCACCGTTTCTCTCAGCGTACTTCGGTGCGATTTCATCAAACATATTTTTTACAACTGTTTCATCAGTCATAAAAGCTAAAGCTTGACGCTTAGCATGTAAGTCTCCTCTTTTAGCTAAAGTTATCATTTTATCAGCAAGTCTTCTAGCTTCTTTAGCTTTTGCTTCTGTTGTTTCTATACGTCCACTTTTAATTAAGCTAGTAACTAAGTTTCTTAACATTAAGTTTCTATGTGCCGTTTCACGTCCTAGTTTTCTTTGTACAGCCATGTCTATCCCTCCTTACTGCTTATTACTCATCACTCGGTTTTAAGTTAAGTCCAAGCTCTTTAAGCTTCTTTTGTACCTCTTCAAGAGACTTCTTACCTAAGTTGCG
This sequence comes from Serpentinicella alkaliphila, assembly GCF_018141405.1. Taxonomy (NCBI): domain Bacteria; kingdom Bacillati; phylum Bacillota; class Clostridia; order Peptostreptococcales; family Natronincolaceae; genus Serpentinicella; species Serpentinicella alkaliphila. The sequence continues at coordinate 1,300,146 of NZ_CP058648.1, read as the reverse complement.
AACTTTCATCATATCTTCTTCTGCCCTAGTTGTTAACTCTTGAACTGTATTTATTCCAGCTCTTTTCAAACAGTTGTAAGATCTAACTGAAAGGTCTAATTCCTCTATTGTCATTTCCATTACTTTTTCTTTCTTGTCTTCTTCTTTTTGAACCATGATTTCAACATCCCCAACATGGTCTGTTAAAGTAATGAATAGGTTCAAGTGTTCATTCATTATTTTTGCAGCTAAAGAAATTGCTTCATCAGGTTTGATGCTTCCATCAGTATATAAGTCAATAACAAGTCTGTCAAAGTCAGTAACCTGACCAACCCTAGTATTTTCTACACTGTAGCTTACCTTTTTTACTGGCGTAAAAATTGAGTCTACAGGAATAACCCCAATTGGCATTCCCGGAGTTTTATTGTTTTCAGCAGGAATATAACCTCTTCCTTTTGCAACATTAATATCCATTGATAACTTTCCACCAGCATCTAAAGTTGCTATATGCATATTAGGATTTAGAATTTCAACATCCGCATCTGAAATAATATCACCTGCAGTTACAGAACCTTCACCTTCAGCCTCTATTCTAATAGTTTTAGGCTCATTAGAATGAAGTTTTAATGCTAAATCCTTTAAGTTTAGAATAATTTCAGTAACATCTTCCTTAACACCTGGTATTGTAGAAAACTCATGTAAAACAGTATCTATTTTAATTGATGTAACTGCAGCACCAGGTAGTGAAGATAGCATTATTCTTCTTAAAGAATTCCCTAATGTGGTCCCATACCCTCTTTCAAGTGGTTCAACAACAAACTTACCATAAGTATTGTCTTCACTTATTTCAGCAATCTCTACTTTTGGCTTTTCCATTTCCAACATAAATTGAAACCCTCCTTTTGTTCTATTTATCTACTATATTGAGGGCAACTGATTCTAATAGTTAATGCTCCAAGCAGTAAGCCCAAAATTCTATCTCGAAGATTTTGGATCGTTTGCTTTTTATATTATCTTGAATATAACTCTACGATTAAGTTTTCTGCAATTGGTAGATCAATATCTTCTCTAGTAGGTAGAGAAACTATTTTCCCCTCTAACTTCTCTGCATCTGCACTAACCCATTGTGGTGTAGTAGCTTTAGCAGCCTCAACAAGCTCTTTGAACTTTGGTGACGCTTTTGACTTATCTTTAACAGCAATAACATCTCCAACACTTACTAAGTAAGATGGGATATCTACTTTTCCACCGTTAACTGTGAAGTGTCCATGAACAACTAATTGTCTAGCCTCTGGTCTTGACGTTGCAAAACCTAATCTATAAACAACGTTATCTAATCTAGTTTCAAGTAGTCTTAATAAGTTATCCCCAGTAATTCCTGGTTGCTTATCAGCCATTTCAAAGTATTTTCTAAATTGAGTCTCTAAAACTCCATAGAATCTTTTCGCTTTTTGTTTCTCTCTTAACTGCATACCGTAGTTAGAAAGTTTTCTTTTGTTGTTACCATGTTGACCTGGAGCGTAAGCTCTTTTAGTAACAGCGCATTTATCTGTATAACATCTTTCACCTTTTAAATATAGCTTAAGTCCTTCTCTACGACATAATCTACATACTGCGTCTTTATATCTTGCCATCGATTACACCTCCTAATCCTTTAATTACTAAACTCTTCTTCTTTTTGGTGGTCTACATCCGTTATGTGGAACTGGAGTTACGTCCTTAATAAGTGTAACCTCTAATCCAGCAGCTTGTAATGATCTAATAGCAGCTTCTCTTCCTGCTCCAGGACCTTTTACATAAACGTCAATAGTTCTTAATCCGTGTTCCATAGCGCCTTTAGCAGCAGCCTCTGCAGCCATTTGAGCAGCAAAAGGAGTAGATTTTCTAGATCCTTTGAAGCCTAATTGACCAGCACTTGACCATGATAAAGTATTTCCTTGCATATCTGTCAATGTAACAATTGAGTTGTTAAATGTTGACTGGATATGAGCTTGGCCACGTTCTATATTTTTACGTTCTCTTTTTTTACGTGTTGTAGTCTTTCTTTTAACAGCCTTAGCCATTCCTTAAACCCTCCTTCTTATGACTATTTTTTCTTCTTACGTCCTACTGTTCTCTTAGGACCTTTTCTTGTTCTAGCATTTGTTTTAGTTTTTTGTCCTCTCACAGGTAAACCTTTAATATGACGAAGACCTCTATAACATCTAATTTCTTTTAATCTCTTAATGTTTAGGGAAATCTCTCTTCTTAGATCACCTTCAACTTGATAATCAGTATCGATAATTTTTCTTAATGCATTTACTTCTTCCTCAGTTAAGTCCTTAACTCTTGTATCAGGATTAATACCTGCACTAGCAAGGATTTTGTTAGAAGTTTTTCTACCAATACCATATATATATGTTAATCCAATTTCAGCACGCTTATCTCTTGGTAAGTCAACACCAGCGATTCTGGCCATTAAATTGCACCTCCTAATTCAACTATTAATAATTATTTTAAAATACAGTTTTACTTAATCTATTTTGAGAAATATATATGAATTAATCCTTAAGTGTCAGTGTGTCACTGAGCAGCCGCTCTTAAGAACTAATGATCACATTATGGTATTATACTATAAAACCTTATATTAATCTACACTAACCTTGTTTTTGTTTGTGCTTAGGGTTTTCGCAAATTACCATTACTTTACCTTTACGCTTAATTATTTTACATTTTTCACATATTGGTTTAACTGACGGTCTTATTTTCATTGTCAACCCTCCTTGACTACTTCTTTCTCCACGTAATTCTTCCACGTGTTAAATCATACGGCGATAATTCGATTGTTACTTTGTCTCCTGGTAATATACGAATGAAGTTCATTCTTAATTTTCCAGATATATGTCCTAATATTTCATGGCCGTTTTCTAATTCGACTTTAAACATCGCATTAGGAAGGGCTTCCTTAACAGTCCCTTCAACTTCTATTACATCTTGTTTGGACATGCGTTTTCCGAACCTCCATTCTTGGCTTTTGGCTGAAAACCAAGCCGCTCAAGTTCCTTTCTAACAAAAGCATTATTAATTTTTTTATTTTCTAATATGCTTTTGCGGATTTCCCCTGAGTACAAATTTAGTCTTAATAGATGTTTTATTTTCTTCTTCTTAGGTTTTTCAACCCTTCTCAAATAACCATCAACAACTACTACATGTTGATCATCTACTATATCTAGAACAATAAAATGTTTACCTTTGTCTCTTCCCATTGCTGACTGAACTACTTGACCTACATCTAAATCTCCTTGTTCCACAATGTCACCTCGTTTTAAATCATTATAACGCAGTTAGAATTTCAGGCTCTCCATCAGTAATTGCAACTGTATGTTCATAATGAGCTGAGTATTCGCCATCCAATGTTACGACCGTCCAACCATCAGATAATACTTTCACGTCATAAGTACCAATGTTTATCATCGGCTCTATTGCAAACACCATATTTGCTTTTAACCTAGGTCCCTTTCCAGGCAGGCCATAATTAGGTATTTGAGGTTCTTCATGCATATTAATTCCTATGCCATGTCCTACGTAGTTTCTTACAACAGCTAAGTTAAAAGATTCTACATAGCTTTGAATAGCATGGGATATGTCTGAAAGCCTATATCCTTCTTTAGCAAATTTTATGCCTTCGTAAAAGCTCTGTCTAGTCACATCAATTAGTTTCTGGGCCTCCGGTGAAATATTTCCTACAGGATGTGTTTCTGCAGCATCTCCATAATAGCCTTTATGCAGTACCCCAATATCTATACTTATAATATCGCCATCCTGTAAAGTTTTTAATCCCGGAATACCATGAACTACTTCATGATTTATAGATGTACATATGCTTGCTGGAAATCCATTATATCCTTTAAAAGCTGGTATAGCCCCTTTTCCTCGTATAAAGTCTTCTGCGATTTTATCAAGTTCTATTGTTGTAATACCAGGCTTTATAGATTTTTTTAGTAGCTCATGCGTTTCAGCAACAATTTTTCCGGCTTCTCGCATTATTTCGATTTCTTGGTGAGACTTTATATATATCATTTTAATCTTCCTTCAAGACTTTAATAATCTTTTCTGATACTACAGTAATAGGTAACTCACCATCAATTACTTCCAATAAACCTTTAGCTCTATAGTAGTCTATTAATGGTTTGGTTTCATTCATATATACTTCGATTCTTTTCGTAACTGTTTCTTCTGTGTCATCTTCACGTTGGTGAAGGTTCCCCTTGCATTTGTCACAGGTATCTACCTTCTCAGAAGGATTGAATTCAATATGGAAAGTTGCACCACACTCTTTGCAAATTCTTCTTCCAACAGCTCTTTTAATAAGCATTTGCTTATCAACTTCTATATTAATAACTCTATTTAATTGAACTCCCATATTTCTAAGGACTTCGTCTAAAGCTTCAGCTTGAACAGCAGTTCTAGGAAAGCCATCTAACAGAAATCCGTTTTCGCAGTCCTTTTGTTTTAGACGATCCTCTACAATTGCAACTACAAGCTCATCTGGTACTAATAGTCCTTGGTTCATATATTCTTTAGCCTTAAGTCCTAGTTCAGTACCTTGCTTTATATTATATCGGAAAATGTCTCCGGTAGATATATGGGGTATGTTAAATTCATTAACAATAACCTCAGCCTGTGTTCCTTTTCCAGCACCTGGAGGTCCTAATAGAATAGTTCTCATTAAACCATCTCCTGGTAAGTTATTAGTCACATGGGGTTAAACCCCATGCCCTATTTATTATTTTAAGAACCCTTGATAATGTCTCATTAACATCTGAGATTCAATTTGTTTCATAGTTTCTAAAGCAACCCCAACTACAATTAGAATTGCAGTTCCACCAAAGTGAACTGGGATGTTAAGATAAGGCATTAAAATCATTGGGAAAATTGTAATCGCAGCTAGGAAAATTGCTCCAGCTAATGTAATTCTATTTAAAACTTTAGTTAAATACTCAGATGTTGGCTTGCCTGGTCTTATACCTGGGATAAAGCCACCATACTTTTTCATATTTGTCGCAACTTCAATCGGATTAAAAGTAATCGCTGTATAGAAGTAAGTGAAAAATACAATTAAAAATGCTGTTAATATTGTATAAACATAGATTCCAGGGCTAGCCTGTGGTGATAGCCATACTGAAACAAATCTACCAAATCCAGTTTCGCTACCAAAGAACATAGCTATAGTTTGTGGGAACGCTAATACAGACATAGCAAAGATTACCGGAATTACCCCTGATTGATTAACTTTCAAAGGTATATGTGTACTTTGACCACCGTACATTTTTCTTCCTACAACTCTTTTTGCGTATTGTACTGGAATTTTTCTTGTTCCTTCTTGAATTGCAACTACACCAGCTACAATTGCAGCTACTATAACAATAAATACTAATATATTTAATATTGAGACTTCACCTTGTTGTGTTAGCAATATAGTTCTGTAAACTCCACCCGGAATACCTGAAACAATACCAGCAAAAATAATTAAAGAAATTCCATTACCAATTCCTTTTTCAGTAATTTGCTCTCCTAGCCACATTAAGAATGCTGTTCCTGCAACTAGTGTTAAAACTACTACAGTTATGCTAAATGCATCTCTTGTCATTAATGCCTGATTAAACAATCCTACTGTAATACCAACAGCTTGAATAAGTGCTAAAACAATTGTAGCATAACGAGTATATTGAGAAATTTTCTGTCTTCCCTCTTCACCCTCTTTAGCTAACTCTTCAAGACTTGGTATTGCAACAGTTAACAGATTCATAATGATACTAGCAGTAATATATGGAGTAATACTTAGTGCAAATATAGTCATATTTCCGAAGGCTCCTCCAGAAAACATGTCAAACATTGAAAGTAGACCTGCACTTTCTACAATAGCCCTTACACTTTCAATGTTTATCCCAGGAACTGGTATAACTGCACCAAGTCTAAATATTATTAATAGTAAAAAAGTGTATTTAATCTTACTGCGTAATTCGGGGATTTTCCAAGCATTCATTAGGGTAGATAACACCTAAATCACCTCGACCTTTCCTCCAGCCGCTTCAATTTTCTCAGCTGCTGTTTTAGTAAATTTATTAGCTTTAACCGTTAAGCTTTTTTCTAAATTACCTTCGCCTAAGATTTTTAAACCATCTTTCTCAATTTTACTAATAACTCCTACTTTTTTAAGGAACTCAGCAGTAATCTCCGTACCGTTATCAAACTTATTTAATGACTCTATATTAACTATATTGAACTGTTTTTTGAATGGATTATTAAAACCACGCTTAGGAAGTCTTCTAATTAAAGGCATTTGTCCGCCCTCGAAGCCTACTCTAACGCCGCCGCCGCTTCTAGACTTTTGTCCGTCGCCACCACGTCCAGCAGATTTACCAAGTCCAGAACCTGTTCCTCTACCTTTTCTCTTAGCTTCTTTTACAGCTCCCTTAGCAGGTCTAAGTTCATGTAGCTTCATGTTAACACCTCCTCAGTTTATGCTTCTTTAACTTCTACTAAATGTTTTACTACTTCTATCATACCTCTAGTTTGAGCATTGTCTGGTTTTTCAACTGATTGACCAATTTTTCTTAAACCTAATGCTTCAACTGTTTTTCTTTGGTTTGGTAAAGTACCAATAACGCTTCTTACAAGCTTTATATTTAAAGTTGACATCGCTTTTTCCCTCCTAACCTAAGAGTTCTTCAACTGTTTTACCTCTTAGTTTTGCTACATCTTGAGCTCTTTTAAGTTGGCTTAAACCATCGATAGTAGCATTAACCATATTTCTTGAGTTATTAGATCCTAGAGATTTAGCTCTAACATCTTTTAATCCTGATAACTCAAGTACGGCACGAACTGGCCCCCCAGCTATGATTCCTGTACCTTCTTTAGCTGGCATTATTAAAACATTTCCTGCTCCGAAATGACCACTTACTTGGTGTGGAATAGTAGTTCCAACTATTGGAACCTGGATCATGTTTTTCTTAGCATCTTGGATTCCTTTTCTAATAGCATCTGGTATCTCCATTGCTTTACCAGTACCAATGCCCACATGTCCGTTCTCGTCTCCTACAACAACTAGTGCAGCAAATCTAAAGTTTCTACCGCCTTTTACTACTTTAGTTACACGTCTAATAGCAACAACTTGTTCTTTTACGTCTAGTTGGCTCGCATCAATACGTTTTTGCATAATTAACCTCCTTTTCTCCTAGAAATTCAACCCGTTTTCTCTTGCACTCTCAGCTAATGCCTTAACTCTTCCGTGGTAGATATATCCCCCACGATCAAAAGTTACTGTAGTAATTCCTTTTTCAAGAGCTTTTTGAGCTACAAGTTTTCCTACAAGTTGCGCAGCTTCTTTATTTCCAGTTGTTTTTACTTGATCTTTTATTTCTTTATCTAAAGATGATGCTGCAACTAGTGTGTTGCCAGCCACGTCATCTATAATTTGTGCATAAATGTTATTTAAGCTTCTGTAAACATTTAATCTTGGTCTTACAGGAGTTCCCGCTACTTTATTACGAACTCTTTTATGTCTTTTTAGTCTTGTAAGGTTTTTGCTTACCTTTTTAAACAACTGACTTCACTCCTTTCTTATTTCTTACCTGTTTTACCCTCTTTACGTCTTACGACTTCGTCGGAGTATCTTATACCTTTACCTTTGTATGGCTCTGGTTTTCTTAATTCACGAATTTTCGCAGCATAGTTTCCTACTTCTTGCTTGTTGATTCCTTTAATAATAATCTCCGTTTGAGTAGGTGCTTCAACTGTTAATCCTTCAGGATCAACAAGCTCTACTGGATGTGAAAATCCTAAGCTTAATACAAGTTTGTTTCCTTGTTTATTTGCTCTATATCCAACACCAACAAGTTGTAACTTCTTTTCGAATCCTTTAGTTACACCATCAACCATATTATTAATTAAAGTTCTAGATAAACCATGTAATGATTTATGCTTTTTATTGTTAGTAGGTCTCTCAACGTTTAATACGTTACCTTCGATTGCGATTGTTAAATCAGTACTTATTTTTTCACTTAAAGTTCCCTTAGGGCCTTTAACTGTTACTAAATTTTTCTCATCAACATTTACTTCTACGCCCTGTGGTATCTCAATTGGCTTTAATCCAATCCTTGACATAGTTACACCTCCTTAATTGTGACTTCTATTACCAGATGTAAGCAACAACCTCGCCGCCAACGCCTTCTTTTCTTGCAATTTTATCTGTAATGATTCCTTTTGAAGTAGAAATTATAGCAATTCCTAGACCTCCAAGTACTTTAGGAATCTCATCTCTTTTAGCATATACTCTTAATCCTGGTTTAGATATTCTTTTAATACCAGTAATAACCTTCTCATTGTTTTTACCGTATTTTAATTGAACTCTAATAATACCTTGTTTCCCATCATCAATTACATCGAAACCTTTAACAAACCCTTCCTCTAAAAGAATGTTTGCTATTTCTCGTTTTATATTTGAAGCAGGAACATCAACTGTCTCATGTTTAACTGCACTTGCATTTCTAATCCGTGTTAGCATATCCGCTATTGGATCTGTCATTGTCATAGCCCTTACCTCCTTCCTAAATCTACCAGCTTGCTTTTTTAACGCCTGGGATTTGACCTTTATAGGCTAAATTTCTAAAACATATACGGCAAATACCAAATTTTCTTAAATAGCCGTGTGGTCTTCCACAGATTTTACATCTTGTATATTCTTGTGTTTTATATTTTTGCTTTCTCGCTTGTTTAACTTTTAAAGACGTTTTAGCCACTAATATTTCCCTCCCTATTTAGTAAATGGCATACCCATTAGTTTCAATAGTTCTCTAGACTCTTCATCTGTTTTCGCAGTAGTTACGAAGATGATGTCCATTCCTCTTACTTTTTCAACTTTATCGTATTCGATCTCTGGGAAAATTAACTGCTCCTTAATTCCAAGTGAGTAATTACCTCTTCCGTCAAAGGCTTTTGCACTAACACCTCTAAAGTCTCTTACCCTTGGAAGTGAAATATTCATAAGTTTATCAGCAAACTCATACATAATATTTCCTCTTAAAGTTACTTTTGCACCTATCGGCATTCCTTCACGTACTTTAAAGTTAGATACTGATTTTTTAGCTCTTGTAGTTACAGGCTTTTGACCAGCAATTATTCCTAATTCCTTAACTGCTACTTCTAATGCCTTAGCATTATCTTTCGCATCGCCTAAACCCATATTGATAACGATTTTTTCTAACTTAGGTACTTCCATTATATTTTTATATCCAAACTTTTCAACTAAAGCTGGAACAACTTGTTCTTTATATAAGTCTCTTAACCTAGCCATTAAGGTTCTGACCTCCCTTCAATAAATATTAATCTATAACTTCTCCAGTTTTCTTGCTTACTCTTACTTTGTCTCCGTTCTCTAAGAATTTGAAACCAATTCTTACTCCTTGGTCCGCTTTCTTTTCGAAGTACATTACGTTTGAAGCATCAATTGCCGCTTCACGTTTAATGATTCCACCTTGTTGGTTTTGTCCTGTCGGTTTTTGGTGCTTAGTTATAATGTTTACTCCCTCAACGATCACTTTATTGTTTTTAGGGATAACTTGAAGCACTTTGCCTTTTTTACCTTTATCTTTACCTGCGATTACAACCACAGAATCTCCTTTTTTTATACGCATGGATCAATGCACCTCCTCTTTTACAGTACTTCTGGAGCTAGGGATACAATTTTCATAAACTCTCTGTCTCTTAATTCTCTTGTAACCGGTCCAAATATACGTGTGCCTACTGGTTGTTTATCATCTTTTATAATAACCGCTGCATTTTCATCGAATCTAATATATGTTCCATCTTTACGTCTTGTCGTTGCAGTTGTTCTTACTACAACTGCCTTAACAACTTGACCTTTCTTTACAACACCACCAGGTGTTGCGCTTTTAACAGAACAAATTATTATATCTCCTACTCTTGCATATCTTCTTTTAGTTCCACCTAATACTCTAATACATAATAATTCTTTTGCGCCTGAATTATCAGCCACTCTAAGACGTGATTCCTGTTGGATCATAGTAGTACCTCCCTTCAATAATAAGGCTTACTTAGCTTTTTCAATTATTGTTACAAGTCTCCATCTTTTATCTTTCGATAATGGTCTTGTTTCCATAATTCTTACTTTATCACCAATTTGGCATGTATTTAACTCATCATGTGCTTTAAACTTTTTTGTTCTTTTAACGGCTTTTCCATATAAAGGATGACGTACAAAGTCTTCAACAGCCACAACGATAGTTTTATCCATTTTATCACTTACTACACGGCCGACTCTTGTTTTTCTTAATCCTCTTTCCACAGCATAAGCCTCCCTTCACGATTTAAATTATATTTTTAAGCGTTTTGTTGTTTAATTTCACGTTCTCTAATGATTGTCTTAATTCTTGCAATATCCTTACGAACATTTCTGATTCTAAGTGGGTTTTCAAGCTGTCCTGTCGCTAATTGAAAACGCAAGTTAAACAATTCACCTTTTAAGTCCGCTAGTTTTTGTGATAATTCCATATCAGACATATCTCTAACTAAATTAGCTTTCATCAGCTTCAACCCCCTTCACTTCAGTTTCCTCTCTTGTTACAAACTTACATTTGATTGGCAGTTTGTGCATTGCAAGTCTCATAGCTTCTCTAGCTTTCTCTTCTGAAACTCCGGCAATCTCAAACATAATTCTTCCCGGCTTAACAACTGCTACCCAAAATTCTGGAGAACCTTTACCGGCACCCATTCTTGTTTCAGCAGGTTTTTTAGTTACTGGTTTGTGTGGGAATATTTTAATCCACACTTTACCCCCTCTTTTGATGGATCTTGTCATCGCAATACGGGCAGCTTCTATCTGATTAGAAGTAATCCATGATGGTTCAAGCGCCATTAAACCGAATTCACCGTAAGATACAGTGTTTCCTTTAGTCGCTTTTCCAGCCATTTTACCTCTATGAACTCTACGACGTTTCACTCTTTTAGGCATTAACATAACATTTCCTCCTTCCTGTAAGGCTAATTACGCGTTTACTTCTTGGTTATTATCTTCTTTTACTACTTTTCTTGCTCTAGTAGGTAATACCTCACCTTTATATATCCAAACTTTAATACCTAATTTTCCGTAGGTAGTATCTGCTTCAGCAGTTCCGTAATCAATATCTGCTCTTAGTGTATGCAGTGGCACAGTTCCTTCACTGTATCCTTCAGTTCTAGCCATCTCTGCTCCACCTAATCTTCCAGAAGTTGAAACTTTGATTCCTTTAGCTCCAGCTCTCATTGCTCTTTGCATAGCTTGTTTCATAGCTCTTCTAAATGAGATTCTTCTCTCTAAAGCGAATGCAATGCTTTCTGCAACTAACTGAGAATCTATTTCAGGACGTTTTACTTCTACAACATTTACTACTACATTTTTCTTAGTCATTTTTTCTAGGTCTTTTTTAACTTCTTCTACTCCAAGACCACCTTTACCAATTACCATACCTGGTTTTGCAGTGTGTACGTTTACTTTAACTCTGTTATTAGCAGCTCTTTCGATCTCCACTTTTGAAACACCAGAGGTAAAAAGTTTCTTCTTTACATATACACGGATTTTATAGTCTTCAACTAAAAGATCTGAAAAGTCTTTTTTGTTAGCATACCATTTTGCATCCCAGTCCTTAATAATTCCAACTCTCAACCCGTGAGGGCTAACCTTTTGACCCATATATTTTTCCCTCCTCGTCCTATTTTTCTTTTAATACTACGCCGATGTGACTTGTTCTTTTTAATATAGTTGTTGCACGACCCATAGCGCGAGGTCTAAAACGTTTCATTGTTGGTCCTTGATTTGCATAAATTTCCGCAACAAATAATTGATCTCTATTCATATTGTGATTGTTCTCAGCATTAGCTGCTGCAGACTTAATTAATTTTTCAACTATAACAGCACCTGCTCTAGGTACATATTTTAATATCGCTAAAGCTTCATCAACTTGCTTTCCTCTTACTAGATCAACAACTTGTTGAGCTTTTCTAGGAGCAATTCTAACGTGTTTAACTATTGCTCTGGCTTCCATTAGGCAACCTCCTTTCAATATGAGAAAAAACTATTTCTTTTTAGTTGTTTTTTCGTTATCTGCGTGTCCTCTGTACGTTCTTGTAGGTGCAAACTCACCTAACTTATGTCCAACCATATCCTCTGTTACATAAACTGGAACATGTTTTCTTCCATCATGTACAGCTATTGTATGTCCGATCATATCTGGGAATATCGTTGATGATCTTGACCAAGTCTTTAAAACTTTTTTCTCGTTGTTTTGGTTCATTTCTTCTATTTTCTTAAGAAGTCCTTTATGAATAAAAGGTCCTTTTTTAGTTGATCTGCTCATTTAAACATCCTCCTTCCACAAGATTCTAACTGAATCTTTATGCAGCTAGATTATTTCTTTCTTCTTGATACAATAGCTTTGTTCGAAGCTTTTTTCTTATCACGAGTTTTGTAACCAAGTGCTGGTTTACCCCATGGTGTAACTGGACTTGGACGTCCGATTGGAGATCTACCCTCACCACCACCGTGTGGATGGTCATTAGGATTCATCGCAGAACCTCTAACTGTAGGTCTAATACCCATATGTCTTTTTCTTCCTGCTTTACCTATTGTAACATTTTCATGATCTAAGTTTCCTACTTGACCTACTGTTGCTTTACAGTCAATATTTATATATCTGATTTCTCCAGATGGTAATCTTAATAAAGCATTTTTACCTTCTTTAGCCATTAATTGTGCAGAGTTTCCAGCTGCTCTTGCAATTTGGCCACCTTTTTCAGGCTTCATTTCAATGTTGTGTACTACTGTACCAACAGGAATGTTTTTAAGTGGTAGTGCATTTCCAACTTTAATATCTGCATTTGGTCCAGACTCAACCATATCCCCAGCTTTTAATCCTGCTGGTGCAATGATGTATCTTTTTTCACCGTCTACATAGTGCAGTAGTGCAATGTTAGCAGATCTGTTTGGATCATATTCAATAGATGCAACCTTTGCAGGTATACCATCTTTGTTTCTTTTAAAGTCAATTATTCTATATTTTCTTTTTGCTCCACCGCCTCTGTGACGAGTAGTGATTTTACCATGAACGTTACGTCCACCAGTTTTAGTTAGAATCTCAACAAGAGATTTTTCTGGCTCTACTTTAGTAATCTCATCAAATGTTAAAACCGTTTTAGATCTAACACCCGGTGAAGTAGGTTTAAACTTCTTAATAGCCATTTAGGTTTCCCTCCTTCATTGAATTGCGGTAATTACATTCCATCAAAGAATTCGATTTCTTTGCTATCCGCTTTTAGCTTAACAACTGCTTTTTTCCAGTCCGCTCTTTTACCTTCATGTTTACCCATTCTTTTAGTTTTACCAATCATATTCATTGTATTAACTTTTTCTACCTTAACACCAAAAATAACTTCCACAGCTCTTTTGATGTCTATTTTGTTAGCTTTTTTGCTCACAACGAATGTATATTTTTTCTCAGCCATTGCGTTCATGCTTTGTTCTGATACTAAAGGTCTGATTATAATATCGTGTGGATTTGTCATTATGCGTACACCTCCTCCACTTTTTGAACCGCATCTTTTGTAATGATAAATTTATCATAGTTTACAATGTCATATACGTTTAAAGTGTTTACTGATGCAGTTTGAACTCCTGGGATATTGCTTGCTGATTTAACGATTGCTTCGTTGTTGTCAGCAATTACAATTAAAACTTTTTTATCAACTTTTAAGTTGTTTAATACTGAAACCATTTGTTTAGTTTTTGGTGCGTCAAATGCTAATTCATCTAATACTATTATATCTTGGCTATTAACCTTTGAAGTTAACGCTGATTTCATAGCTAACCTTCTTACTTTTTTAGGAACAGTGTATCTATAATCTCTTGGCTTTGGTGCGAACACAGTTCCACCACCAACCCATAATGGTGATCTTATAGTACCAGCACGAGCTCTACCAGTTCCTTTTTGTCTCCAAGGCTTTCTGCCTCCACCTCTTACTTCTGATCTTGTTTTAGCAGATTGAGTTCCTTGTCTTCTGTTTGCTAAATGATTTTTTACAACTTCATATATAGCAAATTGATTTACTTCAACTGCGAATATATTTTCGCTAAGTTCCATTTCACTTACCTGTTGTCCTGACACATTATATACCGCTACTTTAGGCATTTTCTAAATCCTCCTTTCTAAAAACAAACTATTTAGATTGTTTTTTAGATTGTTTTATAGTTAACGTACCACGTTTCGGCCCTGGTACAGCACCTTTTACTAAGATAATGTTTTTATCAGCCATTACTTGAACAACTTCTAAGTTTTGTACAGTTACTTGTACATTCCCCATATGTCCAGGTAATTTTTTACCTTTGAATACTCTTCCTGGCGAAGTAGCAGCTCCCATTGAACCTGGTCTTCTATGATATCTAGAACCGTGAGCCATTGGTCCTCTACTTTGACCATGTCTCTTGATTACGCCTTGGAATCCTTTTCCTTTTGTAACTCCAGTAATATCTACTTTTTCTCCAGCTTCGAAAGTTTCAACTGTTAATTCTTGACCTACTGTAAAGTTCTCTACACTGTCAAGTCTAAACTCTTTAACTTTTCTCTTTGGTGCAGTTCCTGCTTTTTCAAAGTGTCCTTTTAAAGGTTTGTTAGTTAATTTCTCTCTTACTGTTTCGTAACCTAATTGAACTGCAGTATATCCATCTTTTTCAGCAGTTTTAACTTGAGTTACAACATTTGGCTCAACTTCAATAACCGTTACAGGTATTACAACACCTGCTTCGTTGAAGATTTGAGTCATGCCAATTTTTCTTCCAATTATACCTTTCATCTTTACACCTCCATTATTCTTACAGCGGATTATACACAATGTACAATCATACTAAGAGAAGGATCTATATATAACCATCTCTTTTATTTTTAAAATTAAAGTTTTATTTCAATGTCCACACCAGCTGGTAAGTCTAATCTCATTAAAGAATCAACTGTTTTAGGTGTTGGACTTAAAATATCAATAAGTCTTTTGTGAGTTCTTTGTTCGAACTGCTCTCTAGAATCTTTGTACTTATGAACAGCTCTTAAGATAGTAATGATTTGTTTTTCAGTTGGTAACGGTACTGGACCAGATACCTCTGCACCACTTCTTTTTGCTGTTTCAACGATTTTCTCTGCTGATTGATCTAATAATTTATGATCATAAGCTTTTAATCTGATTCTGATTTTTTGTTTACCCTTGCTCATTTAAATAACCTCCTTCTATCGCACGCGATTTTTTTACGTACGACCTAGACATTGAACACTGTTCCGTGTGTGTTGATGTTTCTCTCAAAAAAAAGCATTCAATAGTCTTGTCGCCCGATTCATTGATCAAGACATTCTCCACGAAAATTCCCTTAAGGAGCAACCTTTCGCTTCATCGCAACCCAATAAAGCACACTAATATAGTTTACAACAAATAGGTTGTAAATACAAGTGTTAAATTAATTTTTTTATTGATTTTTTCTTGTTTCTTTATATGTTAACAATGCAAATTTAGAAGAAGAGTAAAATACTCTCCTTCTAAATATAAGCATCATTGTATAAGCTATTGCTTGATTACTCGATAATCGAAGCTACAACTCCAGCTCCTACAGTTCTTCCACCCTCACGGATAGCGAATCTTAATCCTTCTTCTGTAGCGATTGGGCTGATTAATTCGATTTCCATAGTTACGTTATCTCCTGGCATAACCATTTCCATTCCATCTGGTAACTTGATTGATCCTGTTACGTCAGTTGTTCTGAAATAGAATTGTGGTCTGTATCCATCGAAGAATGGAGTATGTCTTCCACCCTCTTCTTTTTTAAGAACGTATACTTCTGCCATGAATTTTGTATGTGGTTTGATTGTTCCTGGCTTAGCTAATACTTGTCCTCTTTCAATCTCTGTTCTTTGAACCCCTCTTAAAAGTGCTCCGATGTTATCTCCAGCTTGTGCTTGATCTAATAGTTTTCTGAACATCTCTACTCCTGTTACTACTAACTTTCTTGGAGCTTCTGATAATCCTACTAACTCTACCTCGTCTTGTACTTTTACGATTCCTCTTTCTACTCTTCCTGTTGCAACTGTTCCTCTTCCTGTTATAGAGAATACGTCCTCTACTGGCATTAAGAATGGTCTGTCAATTGCTCTTTCTGGCTCTGGAATGTATGTGTCAACTTGCTCGAATAACTCAACAATTTTGTCTCCCCATGGTCCCATTGGATCATTTAATGCTTGAAGTGCTGATCCTCTGATTATTGGAGTGTCATCTCCTGGGAACTCATACATATTTAATAAGTCTCTTACTTCCATTTCTACTAATTCTAATAACTCTTCGTCATCTACCATATCACATTTATTTAAGAATACTACGATGTATGGTACCCCTACTTGTCTTGATAATAGGATATGCTCTCTTGTTTGAGGCATTGGACCATCTGCTGCTGAACAAACTAAGATAGCTCCGTCCATTTGTGCTGCTCCTGTGATCATGTTTTTAACATAGTCAGCATGTCCTGGGCAGTCAACGTGTGCGTAGTGTCTGTTTGGAGTCTCGTACTCAACGTGTGCTGTTGAGATTGTAATTCCTCTTTCTCTTTCTTCTGGTGCTTTATCGATTTGGTCAAATGCTACTGCATTTCCTGTTCCGTATCTTTTGTTTAATGTCATTGTTATAGCTGCTGTTAATGTTGTTTTACCATGGTCTACGTGTCCAATAGTTCCAATATTTACGTGCGGCTTATTTCTTTCAAACTTTGCCTTTGCCATCTTAATAATTCCTCCTTAAATTAAATCTTTATTAATATAAGTAATTTTTTATTTGGATGGATAGTAGTTGCTAAGAGCCCACTACTATCCAAAATTTAAAACTATTTTCCAGCCATTATTTTTTCAGCTATGCTATTTGGTACTTGCTCGAAATGGTCAAATTGCATAGAGTAGTTTGCACGACCTTGAGATTTAGATCTTAAGTCAGTTGCATATCCAAACATTTCTGAAAGTGGAACAAAACATCTGATTGCTTGAACTCCACCGATTCTTGGCTCCATACCCTCAATTTTACCTCTTCTTGAGTTTAAGTCACCAATAACGTCTCCCATATACTCTTCAGGAGTAACTACTTCTACCTTCATATATGGCTCAAGTAATACAGCTTTTGCCTTTCTCATAGCATCTTTAATACCCATAGATCCGGCAATTTTAAATGCCATCTCAGAAGAGTCAACCTCATGGTATGAACCATCGTATACTTCAACTTTTAAGTCAACTACTTCATAACCAGCAAGAACACCATTTTTCATAGCTTCTTGGATACCAGCATCTACTGCAGGAATATATTCTTTCGGAATAGCTCCTCCAACTACGCTGTTAACAAATACATAACCTTGACCTGGTTCTTGAGGTGTAACTCTAAGCTTAACGTGTCCGTATTGTCCACGACCACCAGATTGTCTTGAGTATTTAGAATCAACTTCTGCTGTTTGAGTAATAGTCTCTTTGTAAGCTACTTGTGGTTTACCAATGTTAGCTTCTACTTTAAACTCTCTAAGCATTCTGTCTACGATTATCTCTAAGTGAAGCTCACCCATTCCAGCGATAATTGTTTGACCAGTTTCCTCGTCAGTATATGTTCTGAACGTTGGATCCTCTTCTGCAAGTTTTTGTAGAGCCATACCCATTTTCTCTTGGCCAGCTTTAGTTTTAGGCTCAATAGCTACAGAGATAACTGGCTCTGGGAATTCCATTGACTCTAAAATTACAGCATGGTTAGGATCACATAAAGTATCTCCTGTAGTTGTATCTTTAAGACCTACTGCCGCAGCAATATCTCCAGCAAATACTTCAGTTATTTCTTCTCTAGTGTTAGCATGCATTTGAAGAATACGTCCGATTCTCTCTTTTTTATTCTTAGTTGAATTTAAAACATATGAACCTGACTCAAGTCTTCCTGAGTAAACTCTGAAAAAAGCAAGTTTACCTACATATGGGTCAGCCATAATTTTAAATGCTAAAGCAGAGAATGGCTCGCTATCATCTGCATGTCTTTCTATTTCTTCCTCTTCATCATCTGCAGATACCCCTTTAATAGCAGGAATATCTAATGGAGATGGCATAAATGCAACAACTGCGTCAAGAAGTAATTGAACACCTTTGTTTTTGTAAGCTGAACCACAGAATACAGGAGTCATTTGAGTTAAGTTTGTTCCTTTTCTTATCCCATTCATAATCTCTTCTTCTGTAAGTTCTTCACCTTCAAGATATTTCATCATTAATTCTTCGTCAGTTTCTGCAACTGCCTCTACAAGGATAGTTCTGTACTCTTGAGCTAATTCCATCATGTCCTCAGGTATATCAACCACTTCTTGATCTTGACCTAAGTCATCTTTGTACATAGTTGCCTTCATCTTCACTAAGTCGATAATACCCTTGAAAGTATCTTCTTTACCTATTGGTAATTGAATTGGAACTGCATTAGCTCCAAGTCTAACTTTCATCATATTAACAACGTTAAAGAAGTCAGCACCTAACATATCCATTTTGTTAACAAAAGCCATTCTTGGTACTCTATATTTATCCGCTTGTCTCCATACTGTCTCAGACTGAGGCTCAACCCCGCCTTTAGCACAGAATACTGCAACAGATCCGTCTAATACCCTAAGTGATCTTTCTACCTCTACAGTAAAGTCCACGTGACCTGGTGTATCTATAATGTTGATTCTATGGTTATTCCATTGGCACGTAGTTGCAGCAGAAGTAATTGTAATACCTCTTTCTTTCTCTTGCTCCATCCAGTCCATTTGAGAAGCTCCTTCATGAGTTTCTCCTAACTTACGAACTTTACCTGTGTAAAACAATATTCTCTCTGTAGTTGTTGTTTTACCAGCATCGATGTGAGCCATAATTCCTATATTTCTAGTTTTATCTAGTGGAAACTGCCTAGGCACATTTATCCTCCTTCCGTAAAAACAATCTTAAAATCTTACCATCTATAGTGAGCAAATGCTTTGTTTGCCTCTGCCATTTTATGAGTGTCTTCTCTCTTTTTAACTGATGCTCCTGCATTGTTTGCTGCATCCATAATTTCTTTAGCTAATCTTTCTACCATGCCTTTTTCGCCTCTAGCTCTTGTATATCTTACTAACCATCTAATTCCTAGAGTCTGTCTTCTTTCAGGTCTAACCTCAACTGGTACTTGGTAGTTCGCACCACCAACACGGCGAGCTTTAACCTCTAAGATAGGCATAATATTATTCATTGCTTTTTCAAATACTTCTAATGCTTCTTGACCTGTTCTTTGGTTAACTAGTTCAAAAGCATCATAAACTATTCTTTGAGCTGTTCCTTTTTTACCATCTAACATAATACCATTAATTAATTTTGAAACTACTTTGCTTCCATACATTGGATCTGCTAATACTTCTCTTTTAGGTACATTTCCTTTTCTAGGCACCTTTCTTCCCTCCTTAAATAACTAATTAAAGTTCATCGGTACTCGACAACCAAAGATTGCCGTCGTGTGCAACTAATGCTTATCATATATATGCATTAACGCTCAGCGACATAATCTACTTTTTACCTGTTGTTGCAGCTTTTCCTGCTTTTGGTCTTTTCGCACCATACTTAGATCTTGCTTGCTTTCTGTTGTTTACTCCTGCTGTATCAAGTGTTCCTCTTACAATGTGGTATCTAACCCCTGGTAAGTCTTTTACCCTACCACCTCTGATAAGAACAACGCTGTGTTCTTGAAGATTGTGTCCAATACCTGGAATGTAAGCTGTTACCTCAATACCATTTGTTAATCTTACCCTAGCTACTTTTCTTAATGCTGAGTTTGGTTTTTTTGGAGTAACTGTTTTAACAGAAGTACAAACTCCTCTTTTTTGAGGCGCGCTCTGATTTGTAGATTTTCTTCTTAACGAGTTAAATCCTTTTTGTAACGCTGGAGCTGTTGATTTGTCTTCAATTTCTTTTCTACCTTTTCTTACTAATTGACTCATTGTAGGCATCTATTGCACCTCCTTCCAAAGTTCAAAACTTCTTATTATTTTAATGTAGCAGCAGTTGCTGCACCAACATCAATACCACAAGCTTTTCCAAGCTTTTTCATAGATTCTACGTAAATAGTCTCTATATTCTTTTGTTTTGCAGCCAGTTTTATCTTTTCAACTACCTTTGGATCTGCATCTTCTGCAATATACAGAGCCTTAACGCCTTCTTCATTAATAGCCTTAGCTACTTGTTTCAGGCCTACTACTTTGTTTAGATTTTTTAGTTCTTCTAACATAAAAGCATCCTCCTTTTTTAAGCTCCTAAAAAAGATAACTCTTTCTCAGATTCTAAAAAAGTCAACTTTATAGATTTCCTTACAAATAACACACTTAAATATTCTAACACTCGTAAAAAGTTGTGTCAACATCTTCTTTGTAAAATCAGATATTGAAAATAAATGGGTACTCCGGAAAATTCTCCGAAGTACCACTAAAATATATTTAGAACTATTCGGATAAATCAACTAATTCTTCTTCATCCAGTTTAACTTCTTCCAATTTTTCTTCCTCAGTATTTAACATAATATTCTTATAACGTTTCATACCCGTACCTGCTGGAACAAGTTTTCCAATTATAACGTTCTCTTTTAAACCGATTAAGAAATCTTCTTTTCCTTTAATAGCCGCTTCTGTTAATACTCTAGTAGTTTCTTGGAATGAAGCTGCAGATAAGAAGGATTCTGTTGCTAGTGAAGCCTTTGTTATTCCAAGCAGAGTTCTATTATATTGAGCTGGTTCGTTTCCTTGGTCCTCTACTGCCTTATTGATATCATCAACTATGAATATACTCTCAAGAGCACCTGGTAATAAATCCGTATCCCCTTCTTCTTCTATTTTTACCCTACTTAGCATTTGTCTAACAATAACTTCAATATGTTTATCATTAATATCTACACCCTGCATTCTATAAACACGCTGTACTTCTCTAATAATGTAGTTTTGTACGCCTTCAACACCCTTTATTCTTAGAATGTCGTGTGGATTTACTGAACCCTCAGTAATTTCATCCCCTGCTTCAATCACTTGGCCATTTTTAACCTTAATTCTTGCAGTGTATGGGATTTCATATTTGCTTTCTTCGTTTCCATTTGTAACAATAACTTCTTTCTTCTTCTTAGATTCAGTTATTTGAACCGTACCGCCAATTTCACTGATGATTGCAAGCCCTTTAGGTTTACGAGCCTCGAATAACTCTTCAACCCTCGGTAAACCTTGAGTAATATCCGCACCTGCAACTCCGCCTGTATGGAAGGTTCTCATCGTAAGCTGTGTTCCAGGCTCTCCTATGGATTGAGCAGCTATAATACCAACTGCTTCTCCAACCTTTACAGGTTCGCCAGTTGCTAAGTTTCTTCCATAGCAAGTAGCACATACTCCATGTTTTGTTTTACAGTTCAAGATTGCTCTTAGTGTTACTTTTTCTATGCCTAATTTAACAATCTTAGTAGCGTCATCTTCAAGAATCATATGGTTTTTCGGAACGATTACTTCGCCCGTTTCCGGATTAATAACATCTTCAGCTGCGTGTCTTCCTACAATTCTATCGTATAGCTCTTCTATTACTTCATTACCATCTTTGAAAGCTGATACTACAGTTATATCATCAGTACCACAATCAATCTCTCTTACTATAACATCTTGACTTACGTCAACAAGTCTTCTTGTTAAGTAACCAGAGTCCGCTGTTCTTAGGGCAGTATCCGCTAGACCTTTTCTGGCACCGTGAGTAGATATGAAGTACTCTAGTACTGACAGACCTTCACGGAAGTTAGCTTTAATTGGCATTTCAACCGTATGACCAGTTGCATTTGCCATAAGTCCCCTCATTCCACCAAGCTGTCTTATTTGGTTTTTGCTTCCCCTCGCTCCTGAGTGAGCCATTATAAATACGTTATTTAAGCTATCTAAGTTATTCATTAGGGCATCTGTTACTTTTTCAGTAGTTTTAGTCCAAGTCTCGATAACCTTTTCATATCTCTCTTCATCTGAAATTAGTCCTCTTCTGAAGGCCATTTCAAATTTATCAACCTTTTCCTCTGCCTCTGAAATAAGTTCTGCCTTTTCCTTTGGAATTTCCATATCTGATACAGCTATTGTTATGGCACCTTTAGTTGAATACTTAAAGCCTGTTTGTTTAATATAGTCAAGAACTACAGAAGTTTTCGTGTTAGCATGCTTTCTAAAGCATTTGTCAACTACAAGTCCTAAAGCCTTTTTATCACATAGGAAATCTACTTCTAAGGCGTATTTATCCTCTTCACGGTTAACAAAGCCCAGGTCCTGAGGAATTTTTTCATTGAAGATAAATCTTCCTACAGTACTTTCAACTAGTTTTCCTCTATCGTCTTTATTTAACTTCATTCTAACTTTAACTCTAGCATGAAGATCCACCACTCCATTGCCATAGGCTAATAGCATTTCTTCAAAATCTTTAAAGATCATACCTTCGCCCTTAGCTCCAGGTATTTCTATAGTTAAGTAGTAGCTACCAAGAACCATATCCTGTGTTGGGGTAGTAATCGGGTGTCCATCCTTAGGTGCTAATATATTATTAGGTGATAGCATTAAAAATCTAGCTTCAGCCTGTGCTTCTACTGAAAGTGGCACGTGAACCGCCATTTGGTCTCCATCGAAATCCGCATTGTACGCTGTACAAACCAGTGGATGAAGCTTAATAGCTTTTCCTTCTACTAGTACCGGTTCAAAGGCTTGAATACCAAGTCTATGCAGAGTAGGGGCACGGTTAAGAAGAACTGGATGATTACTTATAACCTCTTCTAATACATCCCAAACCTCAGGCTTAACCTTTTCTACCATTCTCTTTGCACTCTTAATATTATGGGCATGGCCTTCTTCTACAAGCTTTTTCATAACGAAAGGCTTAAATAGCTCTAGTGCCATCTTCTTCGGTAATCCACATTGGTAGAATTTTAATTCTGGACCAACTACGATAACTGAACGACCGGAGTAATCTACCCTCTTACCTAATAGATTTTGTCTGAAACGACCTTGCTTACCTTTAAGCATATCTGATAGGGATTTTAATGGTCTATTTCCAGGACCAGTAACCGGCTTTCCTCTTCTACCGTTATCTATTAAAGCATCAACTGCCTCTTGAAGCATCCTCTTCTCATTTCTAACGATAATATCAGGAGCACCTAAGTCCAGTAATTTTTTTAATCTATTATTTCTATTAATAACTCTTCTATATAGGTCATTAAGGTCAGATGTAGCAAATCTTCCACCATCTAACTGAACCATCGGTCTTATTTCCGGAGGGATTACTGGTATTACATCAAGAATCATCCACTCTGGCTTATTCCCTGATTTTCTAAAGGCTTCAACAACCTCCAGTCTTCTTATGGTTCTTACTCTTTTCTGTCCTGTACTTTCCTTAAGTTTCTTTCTTAAATCCTTTGATAGTTCTTCTAAGTCAATTTTTCTTAAAACCTCTTGGATAGCTTCAGCACCCATTTTAGCCTTAAATCTACTTGACCCATATTTCTCTACATACTCGCTATATTCTTTCTCAGTTAGAATTTGTTTTTCTGTTAAATCCGTTTCCCCCGGATCAACTACAATATATGCAGCAAAGTATAGAACTTTTTCTAAAGTTCTAGGTGACATATCTAAAAGTAATCCCATTCTACTTGGTATTCCTTTGAAATACCAAATATGAGAAACAGAAGCTGCCAACTCAATATGTCCTATTCTTTCTCTTCTAACCTTAGACTTTGTTACTTCAACACCACAACGATCACACACTACACCTTTATATCTTACTCTTTTGTATTTACCACAGTGACATTCCCAGTCCTTCGTAGGTCCGAAGATTTTTTCACAGAATAAACCCTCTTTTTCAGGCTTTAAAGTTCTATAGTTAATCGTTTCCGGCTTCTTAACTTCCCCTTTAGACCACTGTCTTATTTTTTCTGGAGAAGCCAAAGCTATTTGTATAGATTCAAAATTGTTTAACTCGTACAAGGGGTCTCTCTCCCTTCTTATAATCTATTACTTATTTGTTTACAGTTCCCAATGTTTAATTTTACTTATCATATCCATCGTCATAATCGTCTAAGTCAAATACGTCATCTTTAATGTATTCTTCATCGATGTCAGTCGTTTCATATTCTTCTTCGTAATCCTCTTCAATATCTTCATCTACCTCTTGATCACTAAGTTCTCCGTCAACAGAATCATAAGGGAATTCGCTATTTTCAAGATCTAAATCGCTGATGTCATCATCAATAGATTCTTTAATCTCTAATTCAGCATCCTCTTCCGTTAACACCTTTACATCTAAACATAAACTCTGTAATTCTTTTATAAGTACTTTAAAGGACTCCGGTACTCCTGGTTCAGGAATATTCTCTCCTTTAACAATACACTCATAAGTCTTAACACGCCCAACAATATCATCAGATTTAACAGTTAATATTTCTTGTAGCGTATGGGCTGCCCCGTATGCCTCTAGTGCCCAAACCTCCATCTCTCCGAACCTTTGACCACCAAACTGTGCTTTTCCACCTAATGGCTGCTGAGTAACTAAAGAGTATGGCCCTGTACTTCTAGCATGAATTTTGTCATCAACTAAGTGATGCAGTTTAAGCATATACATATAACCTACGGTTACAGGATTATCAAAAGGCTCTCCTGTTCGGCCATCATATAAAGTAATTTTACCTTCACGAGGATATCCAGCCTCCTCTAGCGCATCCATAACATCTATCTCAGATGCCCCATCGAATACTGAAGTTGCAACTTCCCAACCTAGAGCTTTAGCCGCAAGCCCTAAATGGATTTCTAAAACCTGACCAATGTTCATACGAGATGGTACACCCAGTGGATTTAATACAATCTCTAGTGGAGTTCCGTCAGCTAAGAATGGCATATCTTCTTCAGGTAGTACTCTAGAAATTACCCCTTTATTACCATGTCTTCCGGCAATTTTATCTCCAACATTGATTTTTCTCTTTTTAGCTATATACACCCTAACTAGTTCATTAACTCCAGGTGGTAACTCGTCTCCGTTTTCTCTAGAGAACACTTTAATATCAACTATTATTCCAGACTCACCGTGAGGTACCTTCAATGAAGTATCTCTTACCTCTCTAGCTTTTTCTCCGAAAATAGCTCTTAAAAGTCTTTCTTCTGCCGTAAGTTCAGTTTCACCCTTAGGAGTTACTTTTCCTACTAAAATATCTCCAGATTTAACCTCGGCTCCGACTCTAATAATTCCTCTTTCATCTAAATCCTTAAGTGCATCTTCGCTAACATTTGGGATATCCCTTGTAATTTCCTCTGGTCCTAGCTTAGTATCCCTAGCATCGGCCTCATACTCTTCTATATGAATGGATGTCAGTGCATCCTCTTTCACTAGCTTCTCACTAATTAGGATAGCATCCTCATAGTTATATCCTTCCCAAGTCATAAAGCCGATTAATATGTTTCTACCTAAGGCTATTTCACCATTTTCAGTAGAAGGTCCATCAGCTATTACATCCCCGGCTTTAATTATTTCTCCTTTTTTAACAATTGGTTTTTGATTAATGCAGGTTCCTTGGTTTGAACGTTTAAACTTCAGTAGCTTATATCTATCTTTAGTACCTTCATCTGTTTTAATAATTATCTCTTTTGCTGTTACCTTATCGATAACTCCACTGTTTCTTGCTACTATTACTACCCCTGAATCTTTGGCAGCCTTATATTCCATACCAGTCCCTATTACAGGTGCCTGAGGTTTAAGTAATGGAACTGCCTGTCTTTGCATGTTCGAACCCATTAGGGCACGGTTAGCATCGTCATTTTCTAAGAAAGGAATCATTGCAGTAGCAATCGAAACTACTTGCTTTGGAGATACGTCCATATAATCTACCTCTTCAAATGGAACAATATCAATGCCACCAAAGTATGTTCTAGCAGTTACTTTTTTATTTGCGAATCTACCCTCATCATCTAAAGGCTCATTAGCCTGGGCAATGATAAATAAATCCTCTTCGTCTGCAGTTAAGTACTCTACATTACTGGAAACTACAAACCTCTTTTTATCTACTTTCCTATATGGGGACTCAATAAATCCATATTCGTTTACACGAGCATAGGAACTTAATGAGTTGATAAGACCGATGTTTGGTCCCTCTGGAGTCTCGATAGGACACATACGACCATAATGTGAATGATGTACGTCACGAACCTCGAATCCAGCTCTCTCTCTAGATAGTCCTCCAGGCCCTAGAGCAGAAAGACGTCTTTTATGTGTAAGTTCAGCTAATGGATTTGTTTGATCCATAAACTGAGATAACTGTGAGCTACCAAAAAACTCTTTTATAGAAGCTACTACAGGTCTAATATTGATAAGTGCATTTGGCGTCACTAGCTCAACATCCTGTATTGTCATTCTTTCTCTTACTACTCTTTCCATTCTAGAAAGTCCAATTCTATATTGGTTTTGTAAAAGCTCACCAACAGAACGTAGCCTTCTATTTCCTAAATGGTCAATATCATCTATATTTCCGATGCCGTGAGCTAAGTTAAATGCATAGTTTATAGATGAAATAATATCTGCAACGATTATATGCTTCGGTATTAATTCTCTCATGCGTTCTGAGATAGCTTCTTTAATCTCATCCTCATTCTCATACTTATGTAGAATTTCCTGTAAAACTGGATAGTATACCTTTTCTTTAATTTTTAAATCATCAACATTGAAATTAATATGCTCACTTATGTCAACAAAGCTATTGCCGATTACCTTAACCACTTTGTGGTCTTCAGAAAATACTCTTGCTTCATTTATACCTATATTTTGAATAAATAAAGATTTTTCTCTGTCTATAAGTTGTCCTTCTTCTACAATTATTTCTCCAGTTCTAGGATCAACTATGTTCTCAGCAGCTTTTTTATTGTAAATTCTATTAGCAATTGAAAGCTTTTTATTAAATTTGTATCTTCCAACCTTAGCTAAATCATACCGCTTAGCATCAAAAAACAGAGAATTAATTAAATTAGTTGCACTGTCTAATGTAGGTGGTTCTCCAGGTCTAAGTTTTTTGTAAATTTCAAGTAGTGCACTTTCACTACTATCAGTACTATCCTTATCCAGTGTTGCTAAAACTCTCTCGTCTTCACCTAAAAGATTTTTAATTTCTTCATTTGTACTGTAACCTAAGGCTCTCAATAGTACTGTAACCGGTTGTTTTCTTGTTCTATCAATCCTTACAGAAACAATATCATTTGAATCTGTTTCGTACTCTAACCAGGCTCCCCTGTTAGGAATAACTGTTGAAGAAAATAGTTGCTTACCGGTTTTATCTATTTCTTTTGAATAGTAAACCCCTGGAGATCGTACTAGCTGACTTACTATAACCCTCTCTGCACCATTAATAACAAAGGTTCCTGTTTCAGTCATCAAAGGCAATTCACCCATAAAAACTTCCTGTTCCTTAACTTCACCAGTTTCTTTGTTAATCAAACGAACCTTTACTTTTAATGCAGCAGCATAGGTCACATCTCTTTCCTTTGACTCCTCGACGTCATATTTTGGCTTCTCATCTAAGTGATAGTCCACGAACTCCAATATTAAATTACCTGAGTAATCTACTATAGGAGATACGTCTTCAAGAACTTCTCTTAATCCTTCATCTAAAAACCATTTGAAGGATTCTTTTTGAAGTTCAATTAAATATGGTGCCTCAAGTACTTCTTTAATTCTAGAATAGCTCATTCTTTCTTTCTTACCAACTTTGACAGGATGTGGCATGCTAATATTCACTCCTTGTAACTGTAATAAATTAAACAATTTTTAATCAAATCTTCCCTTAAGAAGATATAAAGCTAACTAAAGATTAGTTTTTGCAGTAAATAAATTTATTGTAATTAAGTAGTATAATTTTTACTAAATATAAGGCCAAAAATTTGTCACTACACATATACTATTGACAACATTTTCTATATTTATACAACTAAAAAAAACACTATAATGCAATTTACTATTCTATCATAATGTTTTATGAATTGTCAATATTATGTTATTCAGTAAATTTTCTTCAATAGAAAAATTTTTCAAAAAATGATAAAAGGTACTCCCTAAGGAGTCCCTTTTAAATTTAATCAGTTAATTACTTAACTTCTACAGCTGCACCAGCTTCTTCTAATTTAGCTTTGATTGCATCTGCTTCTTCTTTAGCAATACCTTCTTTTAAAGCTTTAGGAGTATTGTCAACTAATTCTTTAGCTTCTTTTAATCCTAAACCAGTAAGTTCTCTAACTACTTTAATAACGTTGATTTTTGATGCTCCTGGGTTAGCAAGGATTACATCAAACTCAGTTTTTTCTTCTACTACTGCTGCTGCTGCTCCACCAACAACTACTGGCGCAGATGCAGATACTCCAAACTTCTCTTCTGCCGCTTTAACTAACTCGTTTAATTCTAAAACCTTCATATTTTCAATTGCTTCTAAAATTTGTTCAATTGTCATTATAGGCACCTCCATAATTTTTAAATTAATTTAATTTGTTTTTTTAATACTATTGCCCTTCAGCTTCTTTTTTCTCTGCAATTGCCTTAACTAAGTAAGCAAAGTTTGAAACTGGAGCTTTTAAGCTTCCTAATAATTTCGCTATTAGAACTTCTTTTGATGGTACAGTTGATAATTCTTTTATCTTATCTTCATTGTAGAAAGTTCCTTCTACTATACCAAATTTTAATTCTAAAGCCTTATTATCTTTAGCAAACTCTCCTGCAATTTTAGCAGGTGCAACTGGGTCATCATATCCGAAAACAATTGCATTTGGTCCAACTAACTCACTCACTAGTTCTTCCATGTTTGCATTTTTAGCAGCCATTCTTACTAAAGTATTTTTATATACTTTGTATTCAACGCCTTGCTCTCTACATCTTTTTCTTAACTCAGTAACTTGCTCTACCTTTAATCCTCTATAATCCACTACAATCGCAGCCGCAGATTTTTGAAGTTTTTCGGTAATTTCATTAACTACTTGAGACTTTAAATCCTTTGCATTTGACATCCGTTAACCCACCTCCTCATTCTTGTAAACCTTTGCCGATAATATAAAAGACCCCTTGATGTGTAGACATGAAGAGGTCTTGTTTTTAACAAATTTATTAAAAACCTCGGTAGGATATTAAGCTTAATGCACCTACTGTCTACGGCAAATATTCAACTTTTAATGTCTTGATAATTCTAGCAAATATATTCAACCTTTGTCAACTGTTAATTTATTACTCCGCAGCTTTTGCTGGATTAACTTTGATTCCAGGTCCCATTGTACTAGTAATAGTTACGCTTTTTAAATATTGTCCCTTAGCCGCAGCTGGTTTCGCTTTAACAACAGCTTCAACTAATGTTTTAATATTGTCAACAAGTTTATCTTGCTCAAAAGAAGCTTTTCCTACTGGTACGTGAATAATATTTGTTTTATCAAGTCTATATTCAACTTTACCTGCTTTAATTTCTTTAACTGCTTTCTCAACGTCAAACGTTACTGTACCTGATTTTGGGTTTGGCATTAAACCTTTTGGTCCTAACACTCTACCTAATCTTCCAACTACACCCATCATGTCAGGTGTTGCAACAACAACGTCAAAATCAAACCAGTTTTCTCCCTGGATTTTAGTTACTAATTCGTCTGCTCCTACAAAGTCAGCACCAGCTTTTTCTGCTTCTGTTGCTTTTTCACCTTTAGCAAAAACTAACACTTTTGCTGTTTTACCAGTTCCATGTGGTAGTACAATTGCTCCTCTTACTTGTTGATCTGCATGTCTTGAATCAACACCTAATTTAAGATGCAACTCTATTGTTTCATCAAATTTTGCTACTGCAGTCTTTTTAGCTAATTCTACTGCCTCAGCTAATCCATAAGCTTTAGTTTTATCTACTAGCTTCATTGCTTCTAAATACTTTTTGCCTTTTTTAGCCATTTTAATTCCCTCCTTGTGGTTTTAACGGTTTATTTGTGAGAACCTCCCACTAAACTAAACGATAGTTCTTAGTCAATAACTTCAATTCCCATGCTTCTTGCTGTACCAGCAATCATGCTCATAGCTGTTTCTACTGAAGCAGCATTTAAGTCAGGCATTTTTAACTCAGCGATTTCTCTGATTTTAGCTTTAGTAATTTTTCCAACTTTCTTTTTGTTTGGCTCACCTGATGCTGATTCAATACCAATTGCTTTTTTAATTAAAACTGCAGCTGGTGGAGTTTTTGTAATGAAAGTATATGATCTGTCTTGGTAAACAGATATTACTACTGGAATAATTAATCCAGCTTGATCAGCTGTTTTAGCATTGAATTCTTTACAGAATCCCATGATGTTAACCCCGTGTTGTCCTAATGCTGGCCCTACCGGTGGTGCTGGAGTTGCCTTTCCTGCTGGTATTTGTAATTTAATTTGTCCTGTAATTTTTTTTGCCATTTTACTACACCTCCTTAATATATTGATGGTTATATCCTTTGTAAAATATAATCCAAAATTAAATTGAAACTACTTGATCAAAACCTAATTCAACAGGAGTCTCTCTTCCAAACATAGAGATGCGAACTTTAAATGTTTGCTTTTCTAAGCTTACATTTTCAACAGTACCTACAAAACTCTCGAATGGTCCAGAAATAACACGCACTGAATCTCCACGTTTTATATAAACTTCCTGACGAATAACTTCAACTCCCATAGCTCTTACTTCCGCATCCGTTAATGGAATTGGTTTAGAACTAGGGCCTACAAAACCTGTAACCCCTCTCGTATTTCTAACTAAATACCAAGACTCATCAGTCATTATCATTTTTACAATAACATAACCAGGGTACAATTTTGTTTCCTTAATCTTTTTCTTACCGTTTTTAATCTCTACTCTTTCCTCGGTCGGTACTTTTACTTCAAGTATTACGTCATCCATGCCTCTATTCTCAACTATTTTCTCTATGTTTGTTTTAACCTTGTTTTCATGGCCAGAATAGGTATGGACAACATACCATTTCGCTTGTTGTTGGGACATATGTGGACCTATCTATCTGAGATAGATAGTGCTCCCCTCCTTTTAAACAAATTGATTATTTAATAATTAAACCTAACCCTGAACCAAAAACTGTGTCTAAAATCCAAATAATTGCAGTTGCAATAACACAGGTTACAATTACTACCCCTGTATGGTTAGATAACTCTTTTTTGTTTGGCCAAATAACTTTTTTAAGCTCAGACTTTACGCCTTTAAAGTATTTCCCAAGTCCTGCTTTATTATTAGTATTTGCTTGGGTTGACATAATACTCACTTCCTTTTAACAAAAAATTTTAAATCCCCAACCTTTAATTATTTTGTTTCTTTGTGTGCTACATGAGTTTTACAAAACCTACAGTATTTTTTTAACTCAATACGATCAGGATTAGTTTTTTTGTTTTTTGTTGTATTGTAGTTTCTTTGTTTGCACTCTGTACAAGCAAGTGTTACTTTAACTCTCAATTGTTACACCTCCTACCTTTAACGAGCAACTTCATAAGTATTATTTACTGCCTTATGATTATAAGCTTATTGTGTAAGTAACTAATATAGCTACTGAAAATACACAAACCACACTCATTCTATAAAAGCCATCTTATAAAATCTATCATATTTTTTTTTGTATGTCAATAAAAAAGGCTCTGTCAAAATATTAATATTATATTCATAATTTTAACATCTAAAGGACTAGGTTCCCCCCTAGTCCCTTTTTTTAACATTTAACTACTCGATAATTGAAGCTACAACTCCAGCTCCTACAGTTCTTCCACCCTCACGGATAGCGAATCTTAATCCTTCTTCTGTAGCGATTGGGCTGATTAATTCGATTTCCATAGTTACGTTATCTCCTGGCATAACCATTTCCATTCCATCTGGTAACTTGATTGATCCTGTTACGTCAGTTGTTCTGAAATAGAATTGTGGTCTGTATCCATCGAAGAATGGAGTATGTCTTCCACCCTCTTCTTTTTTAAGAACGTATACTTCTGCCATGAATTTTGTATGTGGTTTGATTGTTCCTGGCTTAGCTAATACTTGTCCTCTTTCAATCTCTGTTCTTTGAACCCCTCTTAAAAGTGCTCCGATGTTATCTCCAGCTTGTGCTTGATCTAATAGTTTTCTGAACATCTCTACTCCTGTTACTACTAACTTTCTTGGAGCTTCTGATAATCCTACTAACTCTACCTCGTCTTGTACTTTTACGATTCCTCTTTCTACTCTTCCTGTTGCAACTGTTCCTCTTCCTGTTATAGAGAATACGTCCTCTACTGGCATTAAGAATGGTCTGTCAATTGCTCTTTCTGGCTCTGGAATATATGTGTCAACTTGCTCGAATAACTCAACAATTTTGTCTCCCCATGGTCCCATTGGATCATTTAATGCTTGAAGTGCTGATCCTCTGATTATTGGAGTGTCATCTCCTGGGAACTCATACATATTTAATAAGTCTCTTACTTCCATTTCTACTAATTCTAATAACTCTTCGTCATCTACCATATCACATTTGTTTAGGAATACTACGATGTATGGTACCCCTACTTGTCTTGATAATAGGATATGCTCTCTTGTTTGAGGCATTGGACCATCTGCTGCTGAACAAACTAAGATAGCTCCGTCCATTTGTGCTGCTCCTGTGATCATGTTTTTAACATAGTCAGCATGTCCTGGGCAGTCAACGTGTGCGTAGTGTCTGTTTGGAGTCTCGTACTCAACGTGTGCTGTTGAGATTGTAATTCCTCTTTCTCTTTCTTCTGGTGCTTTATCGATTTGGTCAAATGCTACTGCATTTCCTGTTCCGTATCTTTTGTTTAATGTCATTGTTATAGCTGCTGTTAATGTTGTTTTACCATGGTCTACGTGTCCAATAGTTCCAATATTTACGTGCGGCTTATTTCTTTCAAACTTTGCCTTTGCCATCTTAATAATTCCTCCTTAGTATATGTACATTCTATGATTTTCTATTATTTATATATGTTCTATTTATTATTCACTGTTTCAAGATATCTTTCAAGTTTTCTTTTCACTCTTTGAAGCGCATTATCAATAGACTTAACGTGTCGTCTTAAATCCTTAGCAATTTCTTGATATGATCTCCCCTGCAAGTAGAGCATTAGAACTTTAAGTTCTAAGTCACTTAAGATTTCTCCAATTTTGTCTTCCATACTGAGTAGCTCTTCCCTACAAATAATCAGCTCTTCAGGATCAGTGATTTTATGCCCTGATATAATATCTAAAAGAGTTCTATCAGACTCTTCATCATAAATGGGTTTATTTAATGAAACATAAGAGTTAAGTGGTATATGCTTTTGCCTTGTAGCTGTTTTAATTGCAGTAATTATTTGTCTAGTTATGCATAGTTCTGCAAAGGCTCTAAAAGAAGTTAGCTTGTCCGGTCTATAGTCTCTAATAGCCTTATATAAGCCTATCATACCTTCCTGTATAATATCCTCCCGATCTGCTCCAATTAAAAAATAGGATCTTGCCTTTGCCCTAACAAAATTTTTATATTTTGTTATAATTAAATCAAGTGCTTCGTTATTTCCGCCCTTTGCAGACTCAACTATGGTTTCATCTAAAACCTCTTGTTCCTCAATTACTTCCCCATTCATAACTATACTATGCACACCCATCTCCTCCACCCTTTTAGAAAACTTCTTTTTCAAGGCCTGTCCATCTTCCAACCCAAAAAACTTCAAATTAATTATACATTAACTACAGAACCAAAGTCAACATAAAATAGTTAGCTTCTTCTTAGTTTTTCAAGCTTTCTAAGTAATACAGGGTCAATTCGGGTTGACAGAATATCTTTTTCGGTTTTTGTTTTTGAGGTTTTTATTTTTATCTTATTTTTTATATTTTCAAAGTCAATTATTAGTTCACGAACTGAGACTCTTGTAGCCCCTCCACCCAAAACCATTTGTTGTTCTGCCCAATCATTGGTGGCAACGACAACTCTATTTGTTTTAGCTATAGACATTATTGCTTTTTCAATATATGAGTCTGCGGTTTCTCGTTCTTTAGTATAAACAATTTTGACTCCTCTTAACACTTCTTTACTTCCGTTATTTCCCTTAACTAAATGAGCATCAAATACAATAATTATATTTTTCCCAGTATAACTACTATATTCTGCCATTCTAGCAGCTAATTCCTCTCTAGCTCCTTCTAGATCTACATCTGCGTTTTTCTTCAAAGAGGGCCATGCATTGATAACATTGTATCCGTCTAAAATTAAGTACTCTTTCAATGAATATTCCCCCTTCTATAAATATTTCTGGGTTTCTATTTAAGAAAGTCTTTGTCTAAAAACTTCATACATAATTATACTTGCAGCTACTGAGGCATTTAGAGATGAAACCTTGCCTTTCATAGGTATATTGATCAGAAAATCACATTTTTCCTTGACTAGTCTTGATAGACCCTGCCCCTCACTACCTAAAACGATTGCAATTGGCCCTTTAAAATTCTCTTCAAAGTGAGTTTTTTCTCCAGCCATATCAGCTCCAGCTACCCAAATTCCCTGGTCCTTAAGCTTATCAATAGTCTGTGCTATATTCGCAACTTTAGCTACTGGAACATATTCAATGGCCCCAGCAGAGGTTTTGGCTACAGTTGCAGTTAATCCTACAGAACGTCTTTTAGGTATTATTATACCATTTACACCTACCGCATCTGCAGTTCTCATAATCGATCCTAAATTATGAGGGTCCATAATCTCGTCTAAAATCAATATAAAGGGCTGCTCATCTTTATTTTTAGCAGCATCAATTATATCCTCTAATGTACTATATTCATATGCAGCAACTAAAGCGATAACTCCTTGGTGTGAATTTGTTTCAGACATTTCGTTAAGCTTTTGTTTTTCTACGTACTGGATGGTAAGTCCCTTTTCTTTTGCTATTCCAATAATTTTATTAATTGAACCCTCTCCAGCTCCTTTAGCAATTAAAATCTTATCTATTTCTCTGCCAGATTTAAGAGCTTCGAGCACAGGATTCCTTCCTTCAATTCTATCACTATTCACTTAATCACCCCTGATATATTTTTAAATATTTTAACCAATTTATATATTTCTAAACTTATGACTTAACAGATACCTTAGATGCAAACTGTTGTTGCATTTCAAGTTGCTTGCCACAGGTCATTTTACCCTCTTTGCACTTTCCATAGACGCAAGAAGGTAAGGCCTTTTCATAAAGTACCTCAGACATACTTTTTAATTCACTTAGCTTCTTAATAGCTAATTCCCTAATTTCCCATTGTGAATTTTTACAAATGCGCTCAGATAGCATTGTACGATCTACTCTGGCATTTGTAGATATAATTAATTTAACAGCATCACAATTTAGTAAAAATGGTAGGGCCTTTGCATTATCATATTTTTCTAAAACATAAATTCTAAATTCCTTTATAGCTTGTACAACTTCCAAATACTCTTCATAGAACACTGAATTTTCAATGCTTAGGGGGACAATAACCTGTCTTTCCTTATCTAATATTAGATTTAATAAATCTTCCCTAACATTTTCAGAAAGTCTATGTCTAATTTGCTGATGATAAGTCACCATACTACACATCATTCCAAATACCGTCCTTGCCTGCTCAGCAATACTATCGTGTCCGTACCCTAAAACCCTATTTGCCACGGCTTTTGCCTTTTCAGAGGCTAAATTACCCCAATCCTCAAGGCGCTCCGAAGGCGTTTCTTTCAACGTACTCGTAAGAGCACCTAAGCCCACCTTTAAATCCAGATCTTTAAAAGTACTAAATAATATCATATTGTCAGTATTACTTAATTTTCCAAACTCTTCATCATATAAAGATTCTACAAGATCGCTTTTTGTTCCACTATGTATATCAAAATTGGTTAATAATTCCACTAGTTTTTTGGGTAAATTTCTGCTTAATTGACTTTCCATATCCTTAAATATCCCTATGTATTTACTATTATTAAACAAAGAATATAGATTAAATAACTTATTACCGGTCATAGCAATCGATAAATTTGTTAGAGTACTTAAAGGTAGAATATATCGTGCATCTTCAATAGGGATACCATACTTATAATTTTCTACTTTAGGCCTACCTATGAATTGTCCATCATTTAACTGGGACATCCTTTCATATAATGCAAAGGCTTTTTTTGTTAATTGAATAGCTTTATTATTATCCTCTGTTGATAATAAGGGTAAACTATAAGAGTTATCGTCCATAGTAACATACCTCTGGCTTTGCTGCACATATGAGTCCTTTAGTTCACATAGTAATGTACTTTGTACCCTGTCAATTTTTTCTGCAACAAATGCAATATTTACAACTTTTAATACTTCTTTTAACGTAGCTTCATCTATACTATTAATGTTATTTTTTTCAAGCCATGATTCTATCTTATCCAATCCTGTACTTTCAAAATTTGTTATTCTCATAGAAACCTCCAAATTATTGGCTATTATATTATCAATTAAATTATATATTAAAACTAAAGTCTTAGAAAGAACGAACTTGCTTTAACAACAACCTGAAACGAAACAACAATTACCCACTTATAAGTGGGCTAAGGAATTGTACCTATTTTCTTTTCGTTTATTATTTGAACAGATTTATTTAAAATTTCACATAGCCGATCTAACTTACCTGTATAAAACAAGTAACCTACTAGTGTTTCAAATCCCGTAGCATATTTATAATCACTTAGGACAGCGTTTTTGGGCACAGTTGAGCTCTTCTGATTTCTACCCTTTTTAATTACAGCCCACTCATCCTCACTTAGTTGATTCTCTAAAGCATGTACCACCTCTGCCTGAGATTTCGCTTTTACATAAGAGGTGGCCTCTTTGTGAAGCTCATTAACAGAAACATTTCTTTTTGACACTAAATAACTTCGAATGAACACCTCATATATGGCATCACCCATATACGCTAAAACCAAAGGGGCCATCATTTTAACCTCTGCCTCCGTTTTTGGTTTTCCATTACATAAAAAACTATGTAAAATATCTGTCATATTACATCACCCTATATTCTAATTTACTTTTTATTATTATCTTTCATAATAATTCTTTTATCTAGTTTATTTTTTGAAGTAATCTTTTTTATTTCATATGGATTAACCTGTTAATGGAAATAAAATGGACATTTCCACTGGTTTAACCATGTAATTCCAATTAAGATTTAAGTATTTCAAACTTTATAGAACATTGTTCATTTTTTGAGCATGTATCATACTATTAGCCTTACATATCAAAATTTTTTTAGTTTATAGATTACTATATATCTTCATACTTTACCATAGCTTACTATATGGAATCAACTAGTATTATCTTAAATTATAGGAATAGCAAAGGAATACTATTTTTACTCCCACAAAAAGAGGAGTTGGTTTTACCAGCTCCCCTCACATTTTAAATAGTGTACACATTTAATGCACTTAAAAGTACTCTCTATGTACTAAATACTTTAAATTATTTTGGTGGCATTACAGTAGCTTTGCCATCTATAACTACTTTACCATTTTGGTTTTCACACCATGTTCTACAAACTATACGATTCTTTTCTACATTCATTTCAACAACTTCTACCGTAGCCTTAATCGTATCACCAATTTTAACTGGAGCTAAGAATTTCAACTCCTGGCCTAAATAGATTGTACCTGGTCCTGGGAAGTGCATACCAAGCACACAAGAAATAAATCCAGCAGAAAGCATTCCATGTGCTATTCTTCCACCAAACGGACTATCCGCCATTACTCTTTCATTACAATGGGCAGGATTTAAGTCTCCAGTAATTCCAGCAAATAAATATACATCTGTTTCTGTAACTGTTTTTTCAAAGGAACCTTGATCTCCAATTTTCATTTGGTCTATAGTAATACCTTTCACAAAAACACCTCCATAGTTTTTTATTTATCTTAAAACAATTCCTAACCTTTGTTTTGCAATAATCATGCCAACAACTTTAGTAGATTTTTAATTTTTAGTCTCTAGTATAACCCTTTTCCATTTAACACCTGAAGGAGTATCTTCTAATACTATTCCCATATCTTTTAACTTATCTCTTATTTCGTCTGCTAGGGCATAATTTTTGTTTTTTCTAGCTTCCTGTCTTTGTCTTATTAATTCTTCAACCTTATCCTCTAAAGTATCTTCTGTTTTTTGCAGTAGACCTAGTACCCCTGCTAATTCCCTTAAAATACTTAATGACACTTCAACTATTTCCTTTGGTGAATTTTCTGCAATACCTGTATTTATTTCTCTTACTAAATCAAATATTACAGCAACCCCATCAGCTGTATTAAAATCATCATCTACTGCTTCTACAAATCTATCTTTGAACTTTTTAATATTATCTAATTTTAGATTTTCTTCTTCTGTTAAATTTCTATTCTCCGTCACATCAAATAAATACTCCAAATTATTTTTAGCATTATATAAACGTTGAAGTGCATTTTGTGAGGATTCAAGAAGCTCTCTACTAAAGTTAATTGGATTTCTATAATGGGCAGAAAGCATAAATAATCTTAAACTTTCCAAATCAAATTCTTCTCTTATTTCCCTTAAGGTAAAGAAATTGTTTAAGGATTTAGACATCTTTTTATTATCAATATTTAAGTAACCAACATGTAGCCAAAAATTTGCAAAAGTCGTTCCAGAACAAGCCTCACTTTGTGCAATTTCATTTTCATGGTGAGGGAAAATCAAATCCCCACCACCACCATGTATATCAATAGTTTCACCTAGGTATTTCTGTGACATAGCAGAACATTCGATATGCCAACCAGGTCTTCCGTTACCCCACGGACTTTCCCAACTTGGTTCATTTGGTTTAGCTGATTTCCACAGGGCAAAATCCAGTGAATTTCTTTTTTGTTCATTTACTTCTACCCTCGCACCTGACATTAAATCCTCTAAGCTTTGCTTCGAAAGCTTTCCATATTCTTTAAATTTTGATACGTCAAAATATACATCACCTTCCACTACATATGCATATTCTTTACTAATTAGTTCTTCTACAAAATGAATTATTTCTGGTAAATTTTTCGTTACTCTAGGATGCATATCTGCTCTTTTAATACCTAGACTATCCGCATCTTCGAAATAGGCCAGAATATATTTTTCGCTTACCTCATCCGGTGTTATATTTTCTTCAATTGCTTTTTTAATTATTTTGTCATCAATATCTGTAAAGTTTTGTATGAAGGTTACATCGTAACCTCTATATTCAAAATACCTTCTCATAGCATCAAATGTCAAAAACGTCCTAGCATTTCCAATATGAAAATAATTGTATACCGTAGGACCACAAGCATACATCTTTATTTTTCCAGGTTCTATAGGAATAAATTCTTCCTTTTTTCTCGTTAGAGTGTTATATAATCTCATCCCTTTTAACTCCTTTCAATTTCTTGTAACTTGTTTTCTAATTCAATAATTTTATTTCTTAGTAGTGTTAATTCATCTGATATTGGATCAGGCAATTTACCATGTTCTAAATCAATTTCGTCAGCTACTAGTTTTATATTATCTTTTACAACAATTCGTCCAGGAACTCCAACAACAGTACAATTTGGCGGAACCTCTTTAAGCACAACTGATCCTGCACCTATACGAGAGTTTTCTCCTACAGTAAAGGGACCTAAAACTTTAGCTCCAGCAGAAATTACAACATTATCTCCAATGGTAGGATGTCTTTTCCCCTTATCTTTACCAGTCCCTCCTAAAGTTGCCCCTTGGTATATTGTAACATTATTTCCAACCTCTGATGTTTCACCAATAACTACTCCGGTCCCATGATCAATAAATGCTTTTCTACCTATTTTAGCTCCGGGATGAATTTCAATACCTGTTAAAAATCTAGATATATTTGAAATTATCCTCGGAAGGATAACCAAACCTCTTCTGTATAAACCGTGGGATATTCTATGCATTATTATTGCATGTAAACCTGGATAACAAAGTAATACCTCTACTACATTTTTTGCAGCTGGGTCTCTTTCAAATATAGCTCTAATATCTTCTTTAATAACACTAACAAATCTCATTTTTTGCCCTCCTACTTATAATACCCATAAACCATAAAAAATCAAAAACAAAAACTCCGTCTCTGAAAAAAATCAGAGACGGAGTTAATCCGCGGTTCCACCCTGTTTGAATATATCTAAATATATTCCACTTACAAAAGTCTATAACGGAACTACCCGTTTTACCCTACTTTTAGTTCAAGTAAAAACTCATAGGTGCATTCAGTTTACCTACGCTTAAGGACTAATTTCAGCTGCATAATCCCTCTCTAATAAGCAGTATAAACTTACTATTCCTATTCAACGATTTATGATATTAAATTATTCAATACATAGTTTATGCGGGAAAGTATGTTTTGTTTACCTAAAATTTTCATAACTAATGGTAAATCTGGACCATGGGCTTTGCCCGTCACCGCAACCCTAATTGGTTTGAATAGTTTTGGTCCTTTAAGTCCTGTTTCCTTCTGAATTTCCTTTAATAAGGATTTTACACTGTCTTCATCAATAATGTCAAGTTTTTCAATCTTATTTATAAAAACACTTATTAATTGAGGTACTTGCTCATCCTCTAAAACCTGTACAGCCTCCGCATCCTCTAGTTGAAACTCTGCATTAAAAAACAAGTCAACCTTTTCTGATATCTCGCTTAAATTATTTAAGTTTACCCTTAAAACAGAAACAATATCTTTAATCCAATCATATTTTGACTCAATTTCCTCTTCTTTTACATACCCTGATTTAACAAGATATGGTATAGATAAATCAGTTATTTTCTCAAGGGGTTTTTCTTTAATGTAATGAGAGTTTACCCAAT
This sequence comes from Serpentinicella alkaliphila, assembly GCF_018141405.1. Taxonomy (NCBI): domain Bacteria; kingdom Bacillati; phylum Bacillota; class Clostridia; order Peptostreptococcales; family Natronincolaceae; genus Serpentinicella; species Serpentinicella alkaliphila. Next base: position 1,259,201 of record NZ_CP058648.1, on the reverse strand, counting down.
TTAATTTATTAATATCAAAAACTCCACCAGCTTTTGAAACTCTATCTAATGAGAATTTTTGTTCTAATTCCTCTAAACTAAATATTTCCTGATTATCCTCCGGACTCCAGCCTAGGAGAGCTATATAGTTTACTAGGGCTTCAGGTAAGTAGCCCTTCTGCATAAAATCCTCTACAGCCACATCACCTTGTCTTTTACTTAATTTCTTTTTATCCGAATTTAATATATTTGGTAAGTGAGCATATTTTGGGGCTTCCCAGCCAAAGGCTTCAAAGGTATATACGTGTTTTGGAGTAGAAATGAGCCATTCCTCACCTCTAATTACGTGGGTAATTCCCATTAAATGATCGTCTACCACCACAGCAAAATGATATGTAGGGAATCCGTCGGATTTAATTAATACTTGATCGTCCATATCACTTGTATTTACAACAACATTACCTCTAATTACATCATCAAAGGCAATATCTTTATTTTCTGGTAATTTTAGTCTCACAACATAAGATTCGCCATTACCTATTTTAGCCTGAACCTCTTCCTTCGATAGACTTCTACAGAAGCCATCGTAACGTTGTGTAAGGCCCTGAGATTTTTGTTCTTCTCTTACCTGATCTATTCTTTCTTTTGAGCAGAAACAGTAATATGCATGACGTTTTTCAATAAGTTTTTCTATATATTCCTTATAAATCGATAATCTTTCCGATTGAATATATGGCCCAAAATCCCCACGTTGAACTAGGTGTCCATCTTCAGAAATTACAACTCCTTCATCATGCTCTACCTTTGCCCAGGACATTGCTCCTAACATATTTTCAATGGCACCTTCAACATATCTGTTTTGGTCCGTATCCTCTACTCTTAAAATATATTTACCACCATTTTTTTTAGCATATAAATAATTATATAAGGCTGTTCTTAAGCTTCCTATATGCACAAATCCCGTAGGACTTGGTGCAAATCTTACTCTTACCGACATGAAGAATCCTCCTAAAATGTTCTCTATTTATATCAATTCTTTATTTTCTAATATGCCTTTGCAAAATATGCCATTTTATGTGCAGGCTTTTCGCAGAATGCACAAGTATCCCCTAGCTTCTCCTGTTCAAATGGTAGACATCTAACAGTTATACCAGTGCCCTCTTTAATTTTGTCCTCGCACTCTCTTTCTTGACACCACATAGCTTTAACAAAACCTGGTTTAGTTTTCATTAATTCCTTCATCTCTTCAAAATTATTCACATAATATGTTTTTTCATCTCTCATCATTTTTGCCTTATATAACATATTGTTGTGAATTTCATCTAGTAAAGTTTGTACTCTCCCACTTAAGTCCTCTAAAGCTACGGTTTCCTTTTCTAATGTATCTCTTCTAAATAGGATGGCTTGACCATTTTCAATATCCTTAGGTCCAATTTCAACTCTAATAGGTACACCTTTCATCTCCCACTCATTAAACTTCCAGCCTGGAGAATAGTTTTCTCTATCATCTAGTTCAACTCTATATGAATTTTTCAACTCACTAAATAGCTCCATTGTTCTCTCCATAACCCCACCTTTATGTGCTGCTATTGGAACAATCACAACTTGAGTCGGAGCTACTCTAGGTGGTAAAACTAACCCCCTATTATCCCCGTGAACCATTATTAGTCCTCCAATTAGACGTGTAGACACGCCCCAAGAAGTATGATATGGATTTTTTAGCTCCCCGTCTCTATCTAAATAAGTAATATTAAATGCAGTTGTAAAATGTTGTCCTAAGTTATGAGAAGTCCCAGCTTGAAGTGCTTTACCATCATGCATTAGTGCTTCCATTGTATATGTTGCATAAGCCCCTGCAAATTTTTCTTTTTCGCTTTTTTGGCCAGTAACAACAGGCATAGCTAAAAGCTCTTCAGCAGTTTGCTTGTAAATTTCAAGCATTCTTAAAGTTTCTTCTTGTGCCTCATCGTATGTTTCATGTAAAGTATGTCCCTCTTGCCATAAAAACTCAGAAGTTCTTAAAAATGGTCTTGTACTTTTCTCCCATCTAACAACACTACACCATTGATTATATAGGAAAGGTAGATCACGATATGATTTTAACCATCTTGAATACATTTCACATATTATTGTTTCTGAGGTCGGACGAACACAAAGTCTTTCTGCCAATTCTTCCTTACCACCATGTGTAACCCAAGCAACTTCTGGAGCAAAACCTTCAACGTGCTCTGCCTCTTTTTGAAGTAAGCTTTCAGGTATTAATAGTGGGAAATAACAGTTTTTATGACCAGTGTCTTTAAACCTTTTATCCATATATTGTTGAATATTTTCCCAAATTGCATAACCATATGGTTTAATTACCATAAAACCTTTTACAGGTGAATAATCAACTAAATCTGTTTTTAATATAACATCAGTATACCATTGTGCGAAATCCACCTCCATCGGAGTAATTTCAGCTACGAATTGTTTTTCCTTTTTACCCATTTGTAATCTCCTCTCACTTCATATTATTTAAAGTATAAACTTTTAATTATGTAACAATGCATAAAAAATAACAAAAAATCCCCCATCTCTATTCTAGAGACGAGAGATATTATTCCCGCGGTACCACTCTAATTAACTAAAAAGCCCACTTTATGACAAATATCGGTGTCCACCGGTCTACCTACTAACTTCAGTAAACTGCTTTAGGGCGGGTTCAAAAATTTAAAAACCTTTCAGCCGAGGGTTTTTTCTCTAAGTTTTTTTCTACTATTCCCTATCATTGCATTTACATATTCTTTTTTTTATAGAATAATCCATTATAGTTTTTTCGTCAACTATTTCTTTTTATAATTTATACTCCAATATGCTAGCAATAGCCTGTGCAGCTATACCTTCCCCTTTACCAGCGAAACCTAGGCCTTCGGTTGTAGTAGCTTTAATGTTAATCCATTGCCTTTCAATCCCTATAACTTCACTTATTCTCTCTACCATCTGTTCAATATATGGAGCCATTTTAGGTTTTTGAGCAATAATTACCGCATCAATATTATTCACTTTATAACCTTTATTTAGGATTTTTTCATTAACTTCCTTTAAGAGTTCCATACTATCCACGCCTTTATACTCCATATCCGTATCAGGAAAATGCTTTCCAATATCACCCAAAGCTGCTGCCCCAAGCATAGCATCCATTATTGCATGCACAAGTACATCAGCGTCAGAATGACCTAGTAACCCCTTCTCAAACGGAATAGTTATTCCACCAATAATAAGTTTTCTTCCATCCACTAATTTATGTACATCATAGCCTATCCCTACTCGCATGTTATACTTCACCTCTTAACAAAATTTGTTCAGCTAAAATTATATCCTCAGGGGTTGTAATCTTAATATTTTCGTAGCTCCCTAAAACTATTTTAACTTTATGTCCCATAGCTTCTACCATCATAGCATCATCAGTAGCTCTAAAATTTTGAGCTATTCCTTCATCATAAGCCTGCTTTATAATTTTGCTACTAAAAACCTGTGGTGTTTGAATAGACCACAAAGTCTCTCTATTTGGTGTATTAACCACCTCTAACTCTTTATTTACAACCTTAATAGTATCTTTTACAGGTACGGCTACTACTATAGCTCCGTAATTTATTGCCTCTCTAATAGATCTATTTATTATTTCATTACTTGTAAATGGCCTAGCTCCATCGTGTATTAAAATAATTCCCGTGTTAGGATCTATATTTTTTATTCCCGCGTATACAGAATGTTGTCTTTCTTCACCGCCGGCAACAACCAATAAAACTTTTTGTATATTATATTTTTCAATTATCTCTTTTTTACAATAATCAATTTCGTCCTGCGGAACTACTAAAATTATATAGTCAATATTATTATTACCCGAGATTGTTTCTAAAGTATGTACTAAAATAGGTTTTTCTCCAAGTAAAATATATTGCTTATTATATCCTTTATTCATTCTTTTTCCTTGGCCTGCTGCCACAATAATTGCGCATACTTTATCGGATTTCATCCAACTTCCCTCCATAGCCATATATATAATTGTACTCCATTATACTATTCTTTTCACAACAAAAAATTCCTTTGTTTTACCAAAGGAATTTCTTCATTTAAGCGGTTTTATCAACTAGTGATTTTGGTTTTGCAAAAATCATTCTACCTGCTGCTGTTTGTAGTACACTAGTTACTAAAACATCAATGTTTTGACCAATATATTTCTTACCACTTTCAACTACTATCATAGTACCATCATCTAAATATGCAAGCCCTTGACCTGACTCTTTTCCATCCTTTATCACTTGAACAAGCATTTCTTCTCCTGGTAATACAACAGGCTTAATCGCATTTGCTAACTCATTAATATTTAAAACAAAAACCCCTTGCAATTCAGCAACTTTATTTAGGTTATAATCATTTGTTACTACTTTACCGTTTATAGTTTGAGCTAGTTTTAATAGCTTAGAGTCCACCTCTGCAATATCTGGAAAATCTAATGTATTAATTTTAACATCTATATCTAATTCTTTTTGGATTTTATTTAAAATATCTAATCCACGTCTTCCACGATTTCTTTTAATTGCTAAGGATGAATCTGCAATATGCTGAAGCTCTTTTAAAACAAACTCAGGAATTATAAGGGGACCTTCAATAAAACCAGTTTTACAAATATCTGCTATTCTACCATCAATAATAACACTTGTATCCAATATTTTCGGTGAAGCTTCATAAATACCTTTTTTAGTATCTTTTTCTTTTTCTCTAGGAAACTTTTTTAAGAAATTTTGAAAATTAGCCAACTCTTCGGTTTTTCTAGTAGCTATATTAACACCTAAGTACCCCATAAAAATATATACTACTGTAGAAATAATAGTTCCAACTATTGGAATTGGAATGATTGTTACTAAATTACTAATTAAATATGCAATAATAAGACCAACTATAAGTCCTAATGAGCCAAGAATAACGTTTACTATCGGGACGTTAGCTAACTCATTTTCTATCCAACTAGCAGTATCCTTTCCCTTTTTGATAAGCCATGGTGCAAGAATAAATAATAACAAACCACTTATTAATGAAGATAAAATAATTCCAAATATAAAAGTCATTCCATTATCAGGCCTTCCTAACACGTTATTTATAACGTATATATAGCCTAAACCACCACTTAATGCACTTAACAGCGCCAGTACACCTCTAACAATTCTGTTAATCATATTTTTTTCACCTCCACTAATTAAGTATTTCCATTTTATGTTTTTTAAATACAACATTAAACTTAATACCTAATTTAACCTAAATGACACCACATTATATTATACCAAAAATTAGATAATAATAAAATATTTAATAAGTCCTATTGATATGCATTAATTAAAAATAAAAGCCTCATAAGAGGCGTATTTTATTTTACTGCTTCTTCAATTAAGTTCATAGCCTTTTCTTCATCAATATTAGTTACAAGTATAATCTCGCTTAAAAGTATTTGTCTAGCATTGTTTAAAATTTTCTTTTCACCAGTTGATAATGCTTTTTCTCTGTCTCTTAAAGTTAAGTTTCTTACAACCTCTGCCACCTCATAAATATTTCCGCTTTTGATTCTATCCATGTTTGCTCTATATCTTCTATTCCAATTTTTCGGCATTTTGGTTTCATCTGCTGACAATATGGCAAAAATATCGTCTACTTCTTTTTGTGTTATAACAGGTCTTACTCCTACGTCTCCCATATTATCAAGAGGAATCATAACTTTCATATTACTCAAGGGCATCTTCATAACATAATATTTTTTTGACTCACCAAGAATTTCTCTTTCTTCTATTGCTTCTATTATACCCGCCCCATGAACTGGATAAGCAATTTTATCTCCGATATTGAACATGTTATCCCCCCTACTAGTCAACGTATATATCTTCATTACTATTATACACAACCATAGTGTTTATGTCAAACAAAATAATTATTTTATCATAGGCATTTAGGTATTGTCAAATATTTTTTTCCAATGTTCCTGGTTAATTAAGGAACCTTAGATATTAAACTGAATTTCCATTAATTGTGTAAATTATTATCACTGTCCCATAATTGACAAAAACACCTTAAAAAAAGTATAATATTATTAGCTATATGGGAAGGTAAAATAGACAGGAGTTGGTTCCATGGATAATAGTATGTGTTTAAAAGAATTCCAGCAAAAAGTAGATAATGTTCTTATAAGGCATAGAAGTGCTCTTGATATTTTAACTAAGCTTCAGGAAAGTAACGCTAAAGTAAACAGAGCTGTTGCCAAATCTGCTACCTACTGTGGTTGCACTCAACTACATATAAAGAAACTAGAAGTACCTAAGGACATCTCCTTCTCTGAGTTTAGAGACTACGCTTCTGATCACATCGAAGGAACACCTTGTGAAATGTGTAAAGAAAAAATCGAACAAGAAATTTCTAATAATTTTTTCTACTTAGTTGCACTATGTAATTTATTAGATATTGACATGCAAAAATTACTTAAGGATTTCTATAAAAATCAACTTGAAACCTTAGGAAAATACGGTTTACTATAATAAAAAAAACAACAAAATTTTGTTGTTTTTTTTATTATATGTATTATATATGTCTTCCCATTAAAACTTGTTCCTGAAGTCGTCTTAGGCCCTCTTTTATATATCTAGCTCTAATTTCTCCTATACCATCAACATCATCTAGTTGTTCTATTGTCGCTTTTAAAACCTTTTGAAAGTTACCAAACTCTAAAATAAGGTTGTCAATAATGGTAACAGGTAGCCTTGGTATCTTACTTAGTATTCTATAGCCTCTTGGGATTACATATAAATCTAAAGGATTGGCATTTTGAGTAAAACCTAGTATTTTTCCAATATAGGTTAAATTTAGGAGCTCTTCAGATGTAAGAGAACGTATTTCCTTTAAAACAGCATTTATTTCTTTTGTATCATCTACAATATAATCAGCAATAATATTGCGCCCATCGTCCTTTACATTTACGACTAATTCCTCCAGTTGCATACTTATAAGTCGGCCTTCATTACCTAGTTCATTAATAAATCTTTCTATTTCATTTACTATTCTCATTACCATTTCAGTTCTTTGTATTACAGTAGCTACATCATATACTGTAACTAAGTCCTCGAACTCCAAGGCGCTTAAGTTCGTTTTAACACGATCCAAAACAGTCTTATACTTTTCCAAAGTTTGTATGGCTTGGTTAGCTTTAGATAACAATTTATTTGTTTCCTGTACGACATATTTATAATTCCCTAAATACAATGTTATAATATTTCTTCTCTGGGAAATTGAAATTACAATTTCTCCAGTTTGCTTAGCAACTCTTTCAGCAATTCTATGTCTAATGCCTGTTTCTGAGGAAGTTACTGAATTATCTGGAACTAATTGAACATTAGCATTAAGAATCTTTTTTGCATCTTGGCTTAATATTATGGCCCCATCCATCTTCCCTAATTCATAGAGATAGTTAGGTGTAAATTCCATATTAATTGGAAATCCGCCATCCACTATATTTGCCATTTTTTCACTATCACTAATCACTATAAGTGCGCCAGTTTTAGCTCTTAATAAATTTTCAATCCCTTCTCTTAAGGGGGTGCCCGGAGCAAGCATCTTTATAGCATCCATCAACTGTCTTTCCCCGACCTCATACCCTTTCATCATTTACCCCTCCTTTCATTTTGTCATTATTATTCTAGTTTTAACTATATATGCGTTTTTTAACCTGTTTTAAGAAATTATTATATCCAACGCATCCTTTAGCCCTGTAACGCCAATTACATTGCTATTTATCCCATCAAGTTTTGCTTTATTTCGATTTGGAATAATACAGTTTTTAAAACCCATTTTTTCTGCCTCTTTCACCAGCTTTTCAATATGTGTTACAGGGCGAATTTCTCCAGTTAAAGAAACTTCTCCAATTGCAACCATCTGTCCAGATGGGATTTTTATGCCTCTCACACTGGAATAAATAGCCATAGCTATTCCTAAATCAGCGGATGTTCCTTCTAACTTTAAACCACCAACAACATTAACATATATATCTTGAAAGCTAAGAGGTAAACCTACTTTTTTTTCTAATACTGCAATAATTAAATTTAGCCTATTCGTATCTACCCCTACAGCAGTTCTTCTGGGGAAACCAGAGGTGGTACTAGTTACCAAGGCCTGAATTTCTACTAATAATGGTCTAGTTCCCTCTACTGTTCCTACTACTATAGACCCCTCTGCTTCAGGATTTAGGGTTTCTAAAAAAATCCCTGAAGGATTTGTTATTTCAATTAGGCCATCCATACTCATTTCAAAAACTCCAATTTCGCTCGTAGTTCCAAAGCGGTTCTTTAAGGCCCTTAATATTCTAAACTCTTGAGTTCGTTCCCCTTCAAAATGCAAGACAGTATCGACCATATGCTCTAATACTCTGGGTCCTGCCAGTTCCCCTTGCTTAGTTACATGTGCGACTAAAAATATTGGTATGTTACTTGATTTTCCTATTCTCATTAGGTTATTTACCGACTCTTTAACCTGTGACACACTACCTGGTGCCGAAACTATCTCTTCTTTATATAGAGTTTGAACAGAGTCTATTATTACAAAAACTGGCTCCATATTCTCAATAAACTTCTCAATTCGATTAATATTCGTTTCTGAAACGATATATAGGTTTTCCTCTAGAGTTTTTAATCTCTCAGCCCTCATTTTAATCTGTTCTTCTGATTCCTCACCTGATACATATAAGGTTTTACCATATTTATTAGCTATAGCTCCAGCAGCTTGCAATATTAGCGTTGATTTGCCAATACCAGGTTCTCCAGATATTAAAGTAAGTGACCCTTTTACTAAGCCACCTCCAAGCACCCGGTTTAATTCTTGTATTTGAGTATCATATCTTATGTAATCCCCAGTTTTAACCTCTTTAATTGGCTGAGGAGCTGTTCCTCCTTTAACAGTAGGAGAGCGTTTAAAACTTTTGGAGTTATCTACAAATTCTTCTTCCATAGTATTCCACTGACTACATCCAGGACACATTCCAAACCATTTAGGACTTTCGTAGCCGCATTGTTGACAAATATATTTAGTCTTTGATTTTCCCATACAATTTCACCACTTTTTCTCTATGTATACAATATTTAAATATTATATCATAATATATTATATCAAAAAAAAATAGAGGAACATTCCTCTATTTTCGCTTTATAATTAATTGCTCTCCCTCAATATCTATTACTACATCGTCACCCTGATTTATATGACCTTTTAATAGTTCTTCTGACAAAGGATCTTCGATGAGCTTTTGAATAGCTCTTTTCAGTGGCCTTGCTCCAAATTGAATATCAAATCCCTTTTCACCGATATGATTTTTAGCCCCTTCTGTTACTTCTATATTTATATTTAGTTGCTTTAATCGATCCTTGAGTTCATCTACCATTAGATCAACAATTTTTATTATATATTCTTTTTCAAGGGAGTGGAATACAATAATATCATCAATACGATTCAAAAACTCTGGTCTAAAGGTTCTCTTTAATTCGTCCATTACATTATCTTTCATTTTTTCATACTCACTTTTTGCTAAGGATTCATCATTAGAAGAAAAGCCTAGTGTTCTTTGTTTCTTAATTGTATGGGCTCCAACATTGGATGTCATTACAATAACTGTGTTTTTAAAGTTTACAGTTCTACCTTTAGCATCCGTTAACCTACCATCATCTAATATTTGAAGCAACATATTAAACACATCTGGATGGGCCTTTTCTATCTCATCAAACAGGATTACTGAATAAGGTCTTCTTCTAATCTTCTCAGTCAATTGACCACCTTCATCATATCCCACGTATCCAGGTGGTGAACCTATTAATTTAGATACAGTGTGTTTTTCCATATATTCAGACATATCCACTCTGATCATAGCATTTTCATCGCCAAACATTACTTCTGCTAAAGCTCTAGATAGCTCAGTTTTACCTACACCCGTTGGACCTAGGAATATAAATGAACCTATAGGTCTCTTTGGATCTTTTAAGCCAACCCTAGCCCTTCTCATAGCCTTAGAAACGGATTTAATTGCTTCATCCTGACCGATAACCCTCTTATGCAGTATTTCTTCCATATTTAGTAGTCTTTCTGACTCTTCCTCTTTCAGCTTAGTTACAGGTATACCAGTCCAACTTCCAACAATCTGGGCTATTTCTTCATCTGTGACTAATGTTTCCGTTGACTGATTTTTATTATTCCAATTACTATGACGTTCTTCTAATCTATCTTTTGTAACCTTTTCTTCATCTCTTATTTTTGCTGCTCGTTCAAAATCCTGTAAACTTATGGCTTCCTCTTTTTCCTTAGACAATTTTTCTAATTTTTCCTCTAAATCCTTAACATCTGGCGGAAGCGTAAATATAGATAGCCTTACTTTAGAGGCTGCTTCATCTATTAAGTCAATGGCCTTATCTGGTAACTGCCTATCCATAATATATCTATGAGATAATTCAGCCGCAGCCTTAATAGCCTCATCTGTAATTTTAACTCTATGATGGGCTTCATATTTATCTCTTAGTCCCATTAAAATTTTAATGGTATCCTCAATATTTGGCTCATCAATTATAATTGGTTGAAATCTTCTTTCTAAAGCAGCGTCCTTTTCAATATGTTTTTTAAACTCATCTAGAGTTGTAGCTCCTATTGTCTGTAGTTCTCCTCTAGCTAATGCAGGCTTTAATATATTTGCTGCATCTACCGCCCCTTCTCCTGCTCCAGCCCCTACTATTGTATGCATCTCATCAATAAATAGGATTACGTCTCCTGCTTGCCTTAATTCCTCCATAATTTTTTTAAGTCTTTCTTCAAACTCACCTCTATATTTTGAACCTGCAATTAATGACCCAACATCAAGAGAAACTATCCTTTTGTCCTTTAAAGTTTCAGGTACATTCCCTTCAACTATTTTTTGAGCTAAACCCTCTGCAACTGCTGTTTTACCAACCCCTGGCTCACCTATTAAGCAAGGGTTATTCTTAGTTCTTCTGCTCAGTACCTGTATTACTCTTTGAATTTCCGATTCTCTACCTATAACTGGATCAATCTTACCTTCAGTTGCTAATTGGTTTAGGTCTCTTCCATATTTGTTTAAGTTTGGAGTTTCTTTTCTTTTCACTGGCTCCTTCACCTTTCCAACCTGACTTTTTCCATCATTTAGCTGCTTTAAAATCTGCTCTCTTATTTTTTCCAGACTAACACCAAGCTCCATTAAAACTTTGGCCCCTAGACCCTCTCCCTCTCGTATTAATCCTAGTAATAGATGCTCAGTGCCTACGTAATTATGACCCATGCTTCTAGCTTCAGTAAAACTCAACTCAAATACCTTTTTCATTCTTGGTGTAAAACCTAATAAATTCTCTTTTTTATCTGAAGGACTTAATAGCTTAACAATTTTATCTTTTACTACTTTAGGATCAAATCCAAGATTTATAATTACCTTTACTGCAATTCCGCCACTTTCATGTAAGAGTCCAAGTAAAAGGTGTTCTGTCCCTACATAATTTTGCCCATAATGTTGGGCTATTTCTTGAGATAATAATATGGCCTTGTTTGCTCTCTCAGTAAATCTGCCTTCCATCTTTTTTCCTCCCTATCCTAACATTTCTCTTATCAATTGCGCTCTTTTTATATCTCTATCACTTTCGCTTAGTTCCATAGCATAATATTTTTGCAAACATCCCGGTTGAATTAAAGCAGTTAACTCATTCAATATTTCCATGTTATTATTTTCAATTAAACCTAGGTTAATTCCAAGTTTAATATCAGATATTAGTTGCATAGCTTCACTTCTAGACATTACTCTAGCATTTTTTAAAATACCATAAGACCTAAAAACCTTATCCTCTAATTCAATTTTTCTATGATGTAGTAGCTTATCTCTAGCTGATCGCTCATTTTGTATAATCTGCATTGTAACATCAGAAATATTCGAAATAATTTCTTGCTCAGTTATCCCTAATGTAACCTGGTTTGAAATTTGATATAAGTGTCCTAAAAAATCAGTGCCTTCACCATATATACCCCTTACGGCTAAACCAATTTGTCCAGATGCCTTTAAAACCCCATTTATATGTCCAGTTAAGCTCAAAGCTGGGAGATGAAGCATAACCGAAACCCTTACACCTGTACCTAAATTAGTAGGACATGCTGTCAAATACCCTAGTTCCTCTTCATATGAGTAATTTATTTTTTCTTCGATTAGATCATCTATGTTTTGTGCTAGGTCCCAGGCCTTTTCTAATTGCAATCCAGGCAAGAGGCATTGTACTCTTATATGGTCCTCTTCATTTATTAAAATACTAATAGTCTCTTCCTTATTTATTAAGGCGCTGCCAATGTTTGAATGACGAATTAGATCTGGGCTAACTAAATACTTTTCTAAATAATTTAATCTCTCTATTTGACTAATATCCTTCATAGAAATTATATTAAAGTGGTTTTGTAAAGTGGAGTTACCACTGATTACACTTTCCATTACTATTTTTTTTAATTCTTCTGCCTTTTCTTCATTCAATATATGAGGAAAAGGAAATCCTTCTATATTTCTTGCAAGTCTAACTCTTGTACTTACTACTATATCTGCATGAGGCCCTATTTCCTTTAACCACTTTGCCATACCTATACCCCCTACATATCCAAAATCTGTCTATTAAGTTCGTTTATTTTATCTCTAAGCTCTGCGGCCTTTTCAAACTCTTGCTTGTTTATTGCATCATTAAGCTGTAGTTTTAATTGTTGTAATTCTCTTCTTTTTTTAATAATTCCACCTGTTCTTTTAGGAACTTTCCCTGTATGCAATGTATTTCCATGAATTTTTCTAACTAAGGGATTCATTTTTTCTTTAAACTCTATATAACAATTGTTACATCCTAATCTACCAACTTTTTTAAAATAATCATAGGTTGTGCCACATTTACTACATATAAAATTGTTTGGATATTCCTGTTTACGTACACTATCCCCACTTACATCTAGTAACCCAGCAAGAAAATTATGAATTGAAAACACATCATCAAAGCTTTTGTTTTGCCTTAATCTAGCACACTCATCACATAAATGTGTTTCATTCTTTACACCTTGAACTATCTTTGTAAAATGTACTGTTGCAGCCCTTTGATTACAGTCCTGACATATCATATTTATTCCTCCTACTGTAGTATAACTATTAATACATTCTTTAAAATTCTCGCCCTTATACGGTCCTTTATATTTAATGGAGATATTATCGCATTATCATCCATAGCAGCTGAAATAATTTTAAACTCTCTTAAAGTTATTATCCCCTTTTCATAAAGGGACCTTATAAGTCTCTCCCCTTGGACTTTTGAGATTTCAGCTCCTATTTGTTCATTTATAATATTAAGTAGCTTTGGTTTTTCTTCAAAAACTAATTGTTTAATTTGAACATGTCCGCCACCACCTCTTCTACTCTCAATTATATAGCCCTGCCCTAGAGTAAACCGTGTCGTAAGCACATAATTAATTTGAGATGGTGCACAGTCAAAAAATTTAGCTAGTTCATTTCTTTGAATTTCTATTATGTTTTCATCACTTTCCTTAAGTAGTTCCTTTATAAATTGCTCTATTATGTCGCTAATTTTCGCCATAAATCCACCCACTTTATTCTGACTTTCTTTGACTTTAATTATAAAATAATTTCTAAATTTTTTCAATATCCTTTTTATAGATAATTCCACAAATTAAGTCTTCCTAAACAATAGTTTTCCTATTTACCTGGATTATTTATTTTTTTAGTTTTTTTATAAGTAAAATTTGAAAAAACCAAAGTGCTATTACGTGAAATAATAAAAAATATCAGTTATAGACCCTACGGCTCACATCTGATATTTGGATTAACAAAAAAATGAGCATGCGCCATCTAAAGGCACATGCTTTTTAAATTATTCTTTAACTGCTTTCGCAGCTTCCACTACTTTTTCACTAATCATAGATGGAACTTCATCATATCTACTGAAATCCATCTTAAAAGTTCCTTTGGCTTGAGTCATCGAACGTAGATCAATAGCATATTTAAACATTTCAGATTGTGGAACTTCAGCAATTACTAATTGCTGTCCTTTTAACATAGGTTCCATACCTAGAATTCTTCCTCTTCTTTTGTTTAAATCTCCCATTATATCACCCATGTACTCTTCTGGAACTATAACTTCCACTTTAACGATAGGTTCAAGTAGTACTGGTTTTGCCATCTCAACTCCCTTTTTAAAAGCTAGGGAGGCAGCAATCTTAAATGCCATTTCAGATGAATCTACATCATGATAAGATCCATCATATAATATTGCCTTAATATTAGTTACAGGGAATCCAGCTAACACCCCTTTTTCCATACACTCTCTTAAACCTTTCTCTACTGCAGGAATGTATGCCTTAGGCACAGATCCACCAAATATCTCTTCTGCAAACTCAAAGTCACAGGATGCAGGTTCAAATCTTATTTTAACATCTCCATATTGTCCGTGACCACCGGATTGCTTTTTGTGTTTACCTTGTACATCAGATCTTCCCTTAATAGTCTCCCTATAAGGAACCTTAGGGTCACTTAGTTGTACATCCACACCGAATTTATTTTTAAGCTTACTTGTAATAACTTTAATATGAAGCTCACCTTGTCCTTTAATTAAAGTTTGGCGAGTCTCAACATTTCGTTCAAAAGTAAAGGATGGATCTTCTTCAGCTAGTCTATGAAGTCCTGAGCTAATTTTCTCCTCATCCCCTCTTGCCTTAGGCTCGACTGCTAAAAATAGCTGTGGTGAATCAAATTCTATTTTACTAAACACTATAGGCGCATTTACAGCACATAATGTATCTCCTGTATTTGTATGCTGAAGCTTTGAAACTGCAGCGATGTCTCCTGCCTTCACCTCATTTACTTCTATTTGTGTTTTTCCTCTTAGAAGAAATAGAGCTGAGATTTTTTCTCTTTCACCCTTATTTGCATTAAGTACCTCCGCATCGGATGTTAATTTACCTGAAATTACTTTAAATATAGATATCTTTCCGATATATGGGTCAACGATTGTCTTAAATACTTGTGCTGAAAATGGCTCATTAGGTTCTAAACTTCTTTCAACTGTTTTTCCTGTTTCAGGATTTTCTCCCTCTTTAGGTGGCATATCTGCCGGAGATGGAGAATAATCACATATCATATCAAGAAGCGTATGTATGCCAACGTTCTTAGCAGTTGCTCCACAAATTACCGGTACAATATCTCCATTCAGTACTCCTTTTCTTAATCCATCTTGTATCTCTTCATCTGTAAAGGTTTCACCTGCAAAATACTTTTCTAATAGGGCCTCATCACTTTCAGCAACAGATTCAAGTAAAATTTCTCTCATTGCTTCAACCTGATCTGTAATCTCTGTAGGTATAGGATACTCTGTACATGTTTTACCATCGTATTTTCTAGCTACCATTTTAACAACGTTTACATTACCTTCGAAGGTTTCTTTTTCACCTATTGGAAATTGGAAAGGTGCTATTTTCTTACCAAATTTTTCTCTAAGATCATTTAAAACCTTATCAAAGTTTGCATTTTCTCTATCCATTTTATTAATTAGAATAAAGGTAGGTTTTTTCTTATCCATAGCATAGTCCCAAGCCTTCTCGGTACCAACCTCTATTCCACTAGTGGCATCTACTAAAATTAGTATTCCACCTGCTACCTTCACAGCACTTTGAACTTCGCCTATAAAATCGAAATAACCTGGGGTGTCTAATAAATTAATTTTATAATTCTGCCATTCAATTGGAATTACAGAAGTATTTATTGAAATTTGTCTTGCGATTTCTTCTTTGTCAAAGTCAGATACTGTATTGCCGTCCTCTACTCTACCCATTCTATTCGTCAATTTTGCCGAATAGATAGCTGCCTCTGTTAATGTCGTTTTGCCACATCCACCATGCCCTAATAATGCGATATTTCTTATACGACCAGCTTCATAGATTTTCACACAATCTCCCCCTAACTAATGTCATATTTATTAGACTTAATATAGTTATTCGATACATTTTTATTAATTCCTTTTTAATTATTAAAAATCACTGGAATAAATTTGAAACATTTTTGTACACTTTCTTAGTTATTTTTCACCTTCCTCTCTCATATTTTAATAGGGTATGGCAATAAATACAACGGTTATTCCTATTTTATCCATTTATTAAATAAATTATTTAGAATATTTCGAAATATTATGATATACTTTTACTAAAATTATTGATTATTAAGGAGGCAATATAATGTCTATTGAATTTCGCCCTGAACTAAAGGATCTAACACCATACTCCCCTGGCAAACCTATAGAAGATGTTAAACGAGAACTAGGTCTTACTCAAGTATATAAAATGGCCTCTAATGAAAATCCATTAGGATGTTCTCCTAAGGTTAATGCCGCTATATTAAAAGTATTCGATCATCTAAATCTATATCCAGATGGAAATGCAACAGATTTAAAGGTTGCTCTAGCTAAAAAACTAGGAGTAAAACCTAGTCAAGTTCAACCTAGCAGTGGCTCTGACGAGATGGTAGATCAAATATCTAAAACCTTTATTAACCCTGGAGATGAAGTAATATTGGCGGATGTTACTTTCCCCCGCTACCTAACTACAACCAAGATGATGGGTGGAAATCCGGTTATCGTTCCTTTGAAAAACTTTGCATATGATTTAGAGGGCATGAAAAATTCTATTACGGAAAAAACTAAGTTAATTTGGCTATGTAATCCTAATAACCCTACTGGAACAATGTTCTCAGAAAAAGTTCTTTTAGATTTTTTAGCGAGTGTACCTAAGCATATTGTAGTAGTATATGACGAAGCCTATAATGAGTATGTTACAAACGAAGAATATCCTCATGATAGTATTTCATTACTTGATAAGTATCCGAATATTTTAATCTTGAGAACTTTCTCTAAAATTTATGGATTGGCAGCTTTAAGAGTTGGTTATACAATAGCTTCAGAAGAGATTCTTAATAATATAGATAAAATCAGACCTCCTTTCAATGTTAATGCGGTTGCACAGGCGGCAGCAATAGCTGCCTTAGAAGATGACGACTTTGTTAAGAAAAGCTATGAAGTAAACAAAGAGGGTAAAGAGTACTTATATAACTGTTTTGATCAAATGGGCATTTGGTATGCTCCATCAGAAGCAAATCATATATTTTTAGATTCTGGCAAGGAATGCAAAGAAGTATTCACAGAATTACAGAAAAAGGGAATTATTATTCGACCTATGTTTAAAACATATATTAGAGTTTCCATCGGTACTATGGAAGAAAATGAACTCTTTATTAGTTCGTTAAAAGAAATTTTATAGTACTAAAATATAATAATAAAAATAAGGGATATTGATGTATAGCAAACAATATTCCTTATTTTTAATACATTTAAATATTTATTTTTCAATTGTCCTGCTTTCAGTTACTACTACAAGCCTTACTAATTGTTCCATTCTCTACATTATTTAGTTCTTTTTCCTTTTTGTATACAATTACTCTATTACGTCCTAATAATTTAGCCTCATACAATGCCATGTCAGCCTGCGAAAGAAACATTTCAATTCTATCATTTTTTTCCGGAATAATAGTAGCTACACCTAGACTAATTGTAATATAAGGGATAACTGTTGAATACTCATGTGGAATAAATAGTTCGACAATATTATTTCTTATTCTTTCTGCGAGTTTTTCCGCATTATATACATCTGTATTCGAAAGTATTACAACAAACTCTTCTCCACCATACCTAGCCACAAAATCACTTGAGCGTTTAACTGATGATGCAATTTTATTTGCTACAGCAATTAGACATTCATCACCTTTTATATGTCCATAATTATCATTAAATACTTTAAAACAATCGATGTCTATCATAATTACTGAGATAGGATACTTATTACTAATAGAATCGCGCCAACACAACCTTATATGTTGATCAAAACTTCTTCTGTTTGCCACTCCCGTAAGCCCATCATGATTAGAAAGGGAAAGTAACTTCTCGTTAGCATCCTGAAGTTCCATTATTTCAATTAATTTTTTTTCAAGTTGTTCAGTCTGATTTCTAAGTTGTATTGTTTGTCTAAATAGTTCTATGAAAACACTTACTTTACTTTTCAAAACTACAGTTTCTATAGGTTTAAATAGATAATCTACCGCACCTATCTCATATCCTTTAAACAAATATCTTTGCTCTTTATATATAGCTGTAACAAAAATAATTGGGATATGACGAGTCCTTTTACTTGACCTCATTATTTCTGCTGTTTCAAAACCGTCCATATTTGGCATTTGAACGTCCATTAAAACTAATGCAAAATCATATTCTAACATCATACCTAATGCTTCATTCCCAGAAGTAGCACTAATTATATTACAGTCTAAATCTTCTAGTACCCCTTCTAGTACTAAAATATTTTCAAGTCTATCATCCACAACAAGTATATTAATATCCTTATCTTTCATTTATTCCACCCTATCAATTGATTTAATAAGTCCCCAATGTCTTGTAAATTTACTATATAATCAACCTTCATTTCATTAATTGCATAAAAAGGCATCATGCTAGACTCAGCAGTAGTTGGATCCTCTACTATAACGAGTCCTCCTCTTTCTTTAATAATTTTCAAACCTTTAGCTCCATCCCTATTTGCACCGGTAAGTATGACTCCAATTAAGTTATGCCTATATGCATCAGCTGCAGTTTCGAATAATACATCAATAGATGGTCTTGCAAAATTTATCTTCTCTTCTACTGAAAGGGATATATAACCATCTTTCTCTATCAAAAGGTGATAATTAGGAGGTGCAATATAAGCATAACCCGGAATAACTTTCTCCTTTTCATCCGCTTCTTTTACTTCAATTTTACATATCTCATTTAAGTAGTTTGCTAGAAAATTATTCGAATGGGAACTCATATGCTGTACAATCAAGATAGGTACTGGAAAATTTTGATCGAATTTAGTCAATATAGACTTAAGTGCGTTTATTCCTCCCATAGAAGTACCCATAACTACTGCTTTATAGCCCATTATATCACCCCATACTCAGATATTAAGTGTATTTATATCATATGTTAATAATGATACTTTTTTTGAAATATTCTTTCTTGAAAGTCAATGGGCTTAAGTTTATACTCGCAGCTTGAAAATTTTACACTTTCCTTGGAACCCAAACATAGTATGCCACCATGACATAAGCTCTCATAAAAGAGATTAATTACATTATTTTGGAGTTCCCTATTAAAATATATTAGTACATTACGACATATAATAATATGCATTTCCCCAAATACACCATCAGTGACAAGGTTATGGTCTGCAAAAATGATTTTTTCTTTTAGGTCCTTATCCATTATAACAGAATCATATTTTGACATGTAATAATCCGAAAAGGTACTTAGGCCTCCTGACTGTTGATAGTTATAGGTATACTCTTTGATAGAATCAATAGGGTATATACCCTCCTTAGCCTTATCTAGTACTTTTTCATTAAAATCTGTAGCATAAATCTTACATCTTTCATATAAACCTTCTTCTTTAAGTAATATGGCCATAGAGTATACTTCTTCACCAGTAGCACATCCTGCATGCCATATCTTTATAAATGGATAAGTATTAAGAATAGGTATAACTTCTTTTCTTAAGGCCTTGTAAAAAGATGGATCCCGAAACATCTCCGTAACATTAATTGAAAAGTCCATTAATAACAATTCAAAAAAACTTCTATCATAGAGTACCTTATAGAGCATTTCAGTTATACTCTTTAAGCCAGCTATAGAAAGTCTTCGAAGTATCCTTCTCTTTATGTGTGCTTTAGAATAATTTCTAAAGTCATGTCCATATTTCAAAAATATACCTTCCACCAAAAGTTTTATTTCTATATCCTCATTTTCTAAATCTTGTATTAAATTTTTGTTTATCATATTAATATAACCATACCCTTACAAGTGATAAAAGTCTGTTGATTTCTATTGGCTTTGTTAAGTAGTCATTTGCGCCGGCTTCAATACACTTATTTCGGTCTTCCTTCATAGATTTTGCAGTTAATGCGATAATAGGAATTTTTGATATATTTTTAGTTTTTCTAATTGCCTTAATGGCTGTATAACCATCCATCTCTGGCATCATAATATCCATTAAAATTAAATCTATATCTGTATTGTTCTTAAGTTTTTCAAGTCCTTCTTTTCCATTTCTACTTACTTCTACTATTATTCCCTTTTCTTCCAAAGCACTTGAAAGTGAAAATACATTTCTCATATCATCATCAACTATTAAAACTCTACGCCCTCTTAATGATTCTTCTTTCTCAAAGCTAGATCTTATCATTTTATTTGTGTTCTGCAGCTCTTTTGAAGCAACCCTATGAAGGAAAAGACTAACCTCACCAGTCAATCTCTCTATTGAACGTAGACCTTTAATAATAATACTTTCTGTGTACTTTTGAAGTTCCATAGCTTCATCATTTGATAAACTTTTATCTGTATATACTATTACAGGAGTACGCCCTATGTCCTCATCTACTATACCCTTTAAAAGCTCAAATCCAGACATATCCTCAAGCTTTAAATCTGATATTATGCAGTCATACTTTTCATCTTTTAATAACTTAATTGCTTCACTTCCGTATTGAGTAGATGAAATCTTAATATCATGTTTACCTATTGTATCAATAATATTTTTTTGTTCAATCTCATCTATCCCAACTAATAGTAATCTATTAAAATCCTTAGCAAAAGATCTTTCAACTTGATCAAAAACTTGCTGAATTTGTTCCGTACTAACTGGTTTTAACATATAACCAATTATCCCATCTGTGCTGCTATCAAAGTACATATCTTCCTTTCCAGATACTATATGAATAGGTATGGAACTGGCCTCCGACATAGCTCTAAGTTCCTCAATTACTTGTAGTCCATCGATATCAGGAAGCCCTAAATCCAATATTATTGCATCGGGCTTTTTCTTTTTAGCCATTTCGATACCCATTCTTCCATTAGAAGCAACTATGCATCTATTACCTTTGCTTTTTGCCAGCTCCACCAGAACATTTGAAAATTTAGCATCATCTTCAATAATTAATATAAGACTTTCTTTCACATTAATATTATCCTCTTTATTTTCATCATTAAGTTTATAACTAGAATCAATAATGACATCATTTATCCCATGTAGTGACAAGCTCCTACAATCAGCTTCGATTTCTTTTGATGTTGCAACCTCTTTTATTGCTACATCTTCATCAATTACTATCGGTAGTAGTAAACTAAAAGTACTTCCTTTATCATCACTCTTTAGATTTATACTTACACCTAATAATCTTGCCAGCTCCTTAGCAATAGATAATCCTAAGCCCGTTCCTCCATATTTTCTACTTGTAGTACCATCCGACTGCTTAAATGGTTCAAAGATTACTGACTGTTTATCTAAAGGTATTCCTATCCCGGTATCCGTTACTGCGATATTTATGAATGATTTAGATTTTAAATCATTTCCTAATGTGATTTCATCATTTGCATAAGATATCCTTAAAACTACTTCTCCTTTTTCCGTAAATTTCAGAGCATTCGAGATAAAGTTATTTACAATTTGTTGAAGCCTATGGGAATCAGTATATATGCATTCTGGTAATTCCTCTTCTACCACTACTGAAAAGTTTAAACCTTTTTTCTCTGCTATTTGTCCAAAGGTCCGCTCCATCCCTTTTGCAAACTCTTGTATATTCATCATTTCAAAGTTAATATCAATTTTTCCGGCCTCAACCTTTGATAGATCAAGAACATCGTTTATTAATCTAAGGAGTTCTGATCCTGCAGCATGTATTGTACTAGCAAATTCAAGTTGCTTTTCCGTCAATGGTGCTTTATCCTTTTTCTCAGATAAAAGCTGAGATAGTACTAAAATACTGTTTAAAGGGGTTCGCAGTTCATGTGACATGTTGGCTAAAAACTCCGATTTATACTTACTCGTTGTTTCAAGTGCTTTAGCTTTTTCTTCAATCTCTTTTCGAGCCTTTATTAGGTTCTCATTTTTTGCATTAATTAGATTTTTTTGTTGTTCCAAAGTTCTAGCATGTTCAATCAGTTCTTCATTTGTAACTCTAAGCTCCTCTTGTTGAGTCTGCAATCTTACCTCGGATTCCTTCAATGCATTTGTTTGCTCTTCTAATTCCTCGTTACTTTGCCTTAGTTCTTCTTGTTGAACTTGTAATTCTTCAGACTGTGTTAGGGTTTTATTCAGAAGTTCTTGTAGTTTTTTTCGTGAAATTATTCTATCAACGCTATTTGCAATGCTTTCGCTGACCTCATTTAAAAACTTTAATTGCTTCTCTGTAAACTTATTAAGCGCTCCTAACTCAATTACACATCTCACCTCATTATTGTACGCGCAAGGTAATATAATTGCATTGATAGGCACTGCATTTATTACAGATGAGTCTATTTTTAGGTAATGCTCTTTTATATTTGATAGTATTATACTTTTATTTTCTTTAGCTGCTTGTCCAATAACACCTTGACCTATTTCAATATTATCTAAATAGTTATCACCTTTTGTATAGGCATATCCTCCGTGAAACTTAAAAGTTCCATCGTCCATCCTAATGTAAATAGAACCAGTTTGTATATCTAAATATCTTGCAATGTAGTTAATAACGTTATTACTTAGAGACAATAAATCCTGTTCATCTCGCATTATCTCATTTAACTCTGTTTGGCCAGTTTTGAGCCAATTTTGCCCTTGACTTTCCAAGATAATGAATTGAAGTTTTTCCATAAACTTATTGAAGGATCTTGCCATTTCCCCTAGTTCATCTGATGAATTAACCTCCATTCTAACTTCTAGATCCGCTTCCCCTTCAGAAATTTCTTTAAAAGTATTTGTCACCGTCTTTACCGGAGAAATAACCATTCTAACTATTCTAATAGATATTAATATTGATAAGAGTAATGCCAATAGCAATATAATACTCATTCTAGTAATTATATTTTGATTTTCCTTTTTTATTTCCGGCCCGTATCTAGCCTGTTCTTCAATTATAGAAAGCTTCATTTCTTCTGCAATTGCAGAAATATCTGGCCCTATCTCATCAAGGTGAGCTATTACTGAATTTCTATTACCGACTACTGAGGAAATTTCCATAAGGCTATTATAATATGCTTCCTTATTTTCCTTTAACTTATCTATAGAATCCTTATACTTATACGCCCTATTTGTACCTTCTATTAAATTAATTGATTTCTCCATTTCTTGAAATTCATTTGTTACTACATCAATCATCTTAGAATCGTCAGTTTCTAAAAATCTTGAAACATGCAATCTAGCTAAGCCTAAATGTTTAAGGGCAACACCCGATGTATAAACTATAAACTCATCATTATTGTTATTAGCAGTATCCATAATTTCAGATAAAATCTTTGTTAATTGGGGACCCATAAATACTAGTTCATTATATAGATGGTCTCTCTTTTGTTCATACTCAACTATTCTATTAAAGTCGTTTTTGTATTCTCTTGAATGTTCCAGTATATACTCCATTTTCATCTGACGCTCTACATCAGTAATGCCAATTTTTAATTCATAAATAAAGTCTTCCATCTTACTCAAACGTTCTTCAAAAACATCTTTATAATAAGCATCCCTTAATTGTACATAATTTTCATACGCTATCCTGCTTTCTAATAGATTCTCCTGTAATCTCCCAAATAACATTTCTTCATTTGAAATTTGCCTAAATTGAGAAAACTCATTACTAATTTTCCTTACTCCAACTATTGATGTTATTACTGAAACTAATAATAATGTTAGTACTAATCCAAATCCAATAGATACTTTCGTCCCTAGCTTTAACTTATTAAATAAGATCATATGACTACCTCACTTCACAAAAGAATTATATCAATAATATTAGATATTCTTATGAACTGAGGCCCCTAAGTATCATATCAAGAAAAGTATCTAACATAAGATTTAATTGTTCAATGAGACTTTATCATAATTTTCGACAACTTTCAACAGTGTTTGATTGATATAGTTAATTTATAATAAGATATAGTCTATGGTATCTGTCTACTATTACTCTAGTCAATATTAATATCATCTAGGCATATAGCGGCTTCATCTAAACCAATGCTTTCAATATTTTTAAGCTTTCTTTGAATTTGTTTTGTTCTTGTTCCTACAAGCATGTCAATTTCCTTACTTGCTTGATTAATTTTTTCCTGAGCTTTATTAAGTACATTACCGAACTTATCAAATTCTACTTTCACCGCCGCTAAGGTCATCCAAACTTCACTGGACCTTTTTTCTATTGCTAATGTTCTAAAGCCCATATGTAAGCTATTTAGTAATGCTGCCAGAGTAGTAGGGCCTGTAATATTTATTTTAAAATCTCTTTGCAGTACTTCGATAAGTCCGGTTCTACGAACTACTTCAGCATAAAGACCTTCTATAGGTAAAAACATTACTCCAAAATCTGTTGTATTTGGTGGGTCAATATACTTGTCCCTTATATCCTTAGCTGATTTTTTTATACTTGATTCTAAACGCTTTCCTGCCTCTTCAATTAATCCGCTATCACCAGAGTCATATGCTTCAAGTAATTGATGGTATACTTCTAATGGGAATTTTGAATCTAAAGGTAAATATACAATGTCCTCTAAATCTTCCTTCCCAGGTAGTTTTATTGCAAACTCTACATAATCTTTGCTTCCCTTTTTAGTTATAACATTTTTATCATATTGATCTTGAGTTAGTATTTGTTCTAATATATTTTCAAGCTGTATTTCACCTAAAACACCTCTAGTTTTAACATTAGATAATACTTTTTTCAAATCCCCTACTCCTGTGGCTAAGTTTTGCATTTCCCCTAAGCCCTTGTGAACTAACTCTAACCTCTCACTTACAAGTTTAAATGACTCTCCTAATCTCTCTTCTAGAGTCTTATGTAATTTTTCATCAACAGTTTCTCGCATCTTTTCAAGTTTTTGTTCAGTTGACAGTACTAGTTGATTTTGCTTCTCTACAAGTTCACTAAATTTTTCTTTTTGAATGTCATTGAATTCCTTAACATTAGATGTAAAGCGTTGTTCAAAAAATTTTAAAGCATTCGTTAATTCCTCTCTATTCATTTGTAAATCCCTATTTATTTGTGATTGAAGGGATCCTATTGCAGAAGTCATTTCCTCCCGAGCATCTTTTGCGTTTTTACTTGACTCTTCTCTATTTCGATAAAACTCTTCTTTATTTAAATTCTCTAATTTAATCATATCCTTTTCTAATCTTTCAAACTTCATATTAATATCTCGACCCAACTGGTTATTTCCATTGCTTTTTAATTGGTTTAGTAAATAAATAACTAAGGAAACTAATGTTATTAGGCTTATTAATAGAATTTCAGTTAAGTATAGCATACCTATTTCTCCTCTCTAGTATAACCCGATTTAGAACTAACGTTCGTCTAATTATATCGTACATCCATTATTGTTACAATAGTTCTAAAAGTTTTAATAAATGTATTGTATTTATTTAATAAATACAAATAATATAGTATTATCATAATCGTAAATACAATCTACCTATGATATAATTGTTATAATTTGTTTTAAATTTCAATTATTTCAGGAGGTTTTATGGATAATATTAAGCTTATTGCAACGTCCACCTTTGGTCTAGAGGCTGTTGTTAAAAGAGAGGTTTTAGATTTAGGTTTTAAAAATGTACAAACTGAAAATGCCATGATTACATTCGAAGGAGATTTAACTAGTATTCCAAAGGCTAATCTTTGGCTTAGAAGTGCCGATAGAGTTTTACTTAAGTTAGGTGAATTTAAAGCACTTACTTTCGAAGAACTTTTTGAGCAAACAAAATCATTACCCTGGGAACAATGGATCAGTCAAGATGGTAAATTTACTGTAACAGGAAAGTCAGTTAAATCAAAATTATTTAGCGTTTCCGACTGCCAAGCTATAGTTAAAAAAGCTGTTGTAGAAAAGCTTAAGACGAAGTATAAGGTTGAGTGGTTCACTGAAACAGGTCCAGAGTTTACAATTCAAGTATCACTATTAAATGATATGGCTACCCTAACAATTGATACTAGTGGGGATGGGCTACATAAAAGAGGTTATCGAGAAAGAAGTGTACAAGCCCCAATTAAAGAAACTTTAGCAGCAGCCCTTATTATGCTAAGCTATTGGAGAAAAGATAGGGTACTATTAGACGTCTTCTGTGGATCTGGAACTATCCCGATTGAAGCGGCACTTATTGGAAAAAATATTGCACCAGGACTTAACAGAAAGTTTGCGTCAGAATCCTGGCCTATACTAGGAACTGATTTATGGAAACAAGAGAGAGTATCTGCATTAAAAGCAATTGATCAAAATGTAAACTTAAAAATCCATGGATGGGATATCGATGAACAAGCCATAGAAATAGCACGAGACAATGCCTTTGAAGCAGGGGTTGATGATTGTATAGAGTTTCAAGCAAAAGAGCTTTCATCAATAGATATAAAAGAAAACTACGGAGTTATAATTTGTAATCCCCCTTATGGAGAAAGACTTAGCCAATTAAGTGAAGTTGAAAACTTATATAAAGTAATGGGAAAAAACTTTAGTAAGCTTGATACGTGGTCAAAGTACATTATTACATCCTATGAGGATTTCGAAAGACTTTATGGTAAAAAAGCAGATAAAAAACGAAAGCTTTACAACGGAAGAATAAAAGTTGACTATTTCCAATACTTTGGACCTAGACCACCGAGAGAACTTTAAAATTTTGAATACTAATGAATTTCAGTATTTTTTATTAAAAAATAGGATAAATAGTTTTTGTATACTATCTATCCTATTTCCCTATTATCTTTCTTATTAGTAATCCCCCATACCCCTATTATGTAGAACCTTTTATATTTGATATTAGCCCTCCCCTTGGCAAAATATCAAATAAGTTCATTTATATTATTTTATTAATTTTGAAATTTGTTTAAACTCAGGAGTAGCTGATTGTTTAAGAAGATCAAATACTACAACTTCCGTAGTTGTTATAACTGCTCCCATATTTGCTAACAACTCTAACCCCGCTTTGTAATTTGTCTTACTTCTTGAGCAAACCGCATCTCTCACAATAAATACTTCATACCCAAGTTTTAATAAATCTCTAGTAGTCTGTAATACACAAACATGAGTTTCTGTACCTGTTATAATTACTTTTTTTCTTCCTAACTTTTTAATTGCTGCAACAACATCTTCAGTACATCCAGTAAATGTAACTTTTTCGAAAAACATATTTTTATCTAAAAGAGATGCTAATTCAGGAACAGTAGGGCCTATTCCCTTTGGATACTGCTCTGTTACTACAGTAGGAAAGTCCATAACTTTTGCTACTTCAACTAATACCTTTGTATTTTCGATCATCTGATCCCCATATTTCATTGCAGCTACTAAACGCTCTTGTATATCAATAACTAGTAAAAGTGCATCTGATCTTTCCAAAGTAAATTTCTCCATTTTATCCTCTCCTTATAAACTTAATAATAATATTTTTTAAAAAGTTTTGATTAATAGTCAAATATTTATCAATGCCTTACTGAATTAGTTCTATATAAAACCATTATATTCCTCTTTTAAAGAGTAATTTTTTTTAATATTTATATATAATCTAATTCTTAATGTCCATTCCGCCAAATGCAACAAAACAACTTATTTTCAATAGAGGACTTTCAATGTTCTTAGAGACTATAGTTTTATTACTCCAACCCCCAAATAAAGGGAGTCCTTTAACAGTAACATTCCACTCTTTTGGTACAATTAAATCTACACCACCAAAAAGTGTAAAAACATCAAGAGACATCTCTTTTCCAGCTATGGCCTGAGCATCTCTTAAGTCAATGTCAGCAGCACCAAAGATTGCTACTACACTTCCTCCCTTAAAATTTTGTGAGAAATTCCGTGTATTACATCCAGAAAATAATGCAACAGAATCAATCTTATCTCTAGTATCTTTATATTTTCCATCAGACTTTGAGAATATAACGTGAATACCTAACAAAATAAGTATCACAGGCCATAGGTATAAATAGTTAAAAATGTTGAAATAGCCTAGAATTTTCAACTGAAGTAAAACTCCAATTGTAACTGTAATTAGACTACCTAGTTTTGAATGAGAATTATCAAATAGATTGAATATTCCAATTAAAACAATAGCCATCGGCCAGTAGTTTGATATTATATAAGCAAAGTTTACAGCGTACATTCCAACCTTATCTAGCATAAGTATAATTCCTAAAGCCACTAGGATTAATCCGAATAATTTTCTACCATTCACGGTTTTTACCTCCCTAAAGATCAAACTTATTTTTATATTATTACACAACCTAGACTGTTCTGGTTGTTTTTATGTATTTATAACCAAAGAGGAGTATTAGCCACAACATATCCACTTCACTTATAGGTATATTATACCATTTAATAAAATATGTTCTATTATTATTTTTTCAACCTCTATGTTCTTGTAATCTTAATTCCAAAACAAAAAATTAAAATAAAAAAATCTCCTACTATTCTCTTGTAGAAGATTATTAAAAATCGCAACGTCCTACTCTCCCAGGCGGCTACCCACCAAGTACCATCGGCGCTGAAGGGCTTAACTTCTGTGTTCGGTATGGGAACAGGTGTGACCCCTTCGCTATTGTCACGACATACTATTTAGTTTTTAAAACCGCAACGACCTACTCTCCCAGGCGGCTGCCCGCCAAGTACCATCGGCGCTGAAGGGCTTAACTTCTGTGTTCGGTATGGGAACAGGTGTGACCCCTTCGCTATTGTCACGATTTATTGAGAGTGTTCTCTCAAAACTACAAGTGAGATTTTAAAGCTTTCATCTTTTTTGGTCAAGCCCTCGACCTATTAGTATCGGTCAGCTTAATGCATTACTGCACTTACACCTCCGACCTATCTACCAGATAGTCTCTCTGGGGTCTTACCCCTTTCGGGTGGGAAATCTTATCTTGAGGGGGGCTTCGTGCTTAGATGCCTTCAGCACTTATCCCTTCCGTACTTAGCTACCCAGCTGTGCTCCTGGCGGAACAACTGGTGCACCAGCGGTACGTCCATCCCGGTCCTCTCGTACTAAGGACAGCTCCTCTCAAATTTCCTGCGCCCGCGACGGATAGGGACCGAACTGTCTCACGACGTTCTGAACCCAGCTCGCGTACCACTTTAATGGGCGAACAGCCCAACCCTTGGGACCTACTTCAGCCCCAGGATGTGATGAGCCGACATCGAGGTGCCAAACCTCCCCGTCGATGTGGACTCTTGGGGGAGATAAGCCTGTTATCCCCGGGGTAGCTTTTATCCGTTGAGCGATGGCCCTTCCACTCGGTACCACCGGATCACTAAGTCCGACTTTCGTCCTTGCTCGACCTGTTTGTCTCGCAATCAAGCTCCCTTCTGCCTTTACACTCTTCGCACGATTTCCGACCGTGCTGAGGGAACCTTTGAGCGCCTCCGTTACTCTTTAGGAGGCGACCGCCCCAGTCAAACTGCCCACCTGACAGTGTCCCAAAACCAGATCATGGCTCATGGTTAGAACTTCAATAATACAAGAGTGGTATCCCAACGTCGACTCCTCCAAGACTGGCGTCCTAGTATCTTAGTCTCCCACCTATTCTGTACATGTAGTATCAAAATCCAATGTCAAGTTGCAGTAAAGCTCCACGGGGTCTTTCCGTCCTGTCGCGGGTAACCAAAGATCTTCACTGGTATTACAATTTCACCGGGTGCATTGTTGAGACAACGTCCAAATCGTTACGCCTTTCGTGCGGGTCGGAACTTACCCGACAAGGAATTTCGCTACCTTAGGACCGTTATAGTTACGGCCGCCGTTTACTGGGGCTTAAGTTCTGTGCTTCGAGCTTAACCCTAACACTTCCCCTTAACCTTCCAAAGACCGGGCAGGCGTCGCCCCTATACGTCGTCTTTCGACTTAGCAGAGACCTATGTTTTTGCTAAACAGTCGCTTGGACCTATTCTCTGCGGCCGGGTTATGCTTACGGCGCGAAGCCTTCACACATCCTTAAGGCACCCCTTCTCCCGAAGTTACGGGGTCATTTTGCCGAGTTCCTTAACAATGCTTCTCCCGTTCGTCTTAGGATTCTCTCCTCGCCTACCTGTGTCGGTTTGCGGTACGGGCACCTTAAATCTCGATAGAGGCTTTTCTCGACAGTTTGGATTCAGTCACTTCGCTACTTATTTTTCGCTCCCCATCACATCTCGGGATCTATGAAAAAGCGGATTTGCCTGCCTTTTCTCCCTACCTGCTTAGACGCACTCAACCAACGGTGCGCTTGACCTATCCTCCTGTGTCCCCCCTTCTCTCAAACGATTCTTGGTGGTACAGGAATTTCAACCTGTTGTCCATCACCTACGCCACTTGGCCTCGGCTTAGGTCCCGACTTACCCTGAGCGGACGAACCTTCCTCAGGAAACCTTAGGCTTTCGACGGGCAGGATTCTCACCTGCCTCTCGCTACTCATGCCAACATTCTCACTTCTATGCAGTCCACTACTCCTTCCGGTATAGCTTCTACCCACATAGAACGCTCGCCTACCATGTATTTCTACATCCATAGCTTCGGTGATACGTTTGAGCCCCGGACATTTTCGGCGCAGGATCACTCGACCAGTGAGCTATTACGCACTCTTTAAATGTATGGCTGCTTCTAAGCCAACATCCTGGTTGTCTATGCAATCCCACATCCTTTTCCACTTAACGTATACTTTGGGACCTTAGCTGATGGTCTGGGCTCTTTCCCTCTTGACCACGGATCTTATCACTCGTAGTCTGACTCCCGATCTTAAGTTTACGGCATTCGGAGTTTGATAGACTTTGGTAACCGGTGAAGGCCCCTAGGTCATTCAGTGCTCTACCTCCGTAACTCATTTAATCGAGGCTAGCCCTAAAGCTATTTCGGCGAGAACCAGCTATCTCCGAGCTCGATTGGAATTTCACCTCTACCCACAGGTCATCCAGTGACTTTTCAACGTCAATTGGTTCGGACCTCCACGAAATTTTACTTCCGCTTCATCCTGCCCATGGGTAGGTCGCTCGGTTTCGGGTCTATGACATGCAACTTTCGCCCTATTAAGACTCGCTTTCGCTTCGGCTCCGGACCTTTAGTCCTTAACCTTGCTACATATCATAACTCGTTGGCCCGTTCTACAAAAAGTACGCGGTCACACTTTAACGTGCTCCCACAAACTTGTAAGCAAAGGGTTTCAGGTTCTATTTCACTCCCCTCCCGGGGTTCTTTTCACCTTTCCCTCACGGTACTATGCGCTATCGGTCACCAGGTAGTATTTAGCCTTGGGGGTGGTCCCCTGCTTCCCACAGGGTTTCACGTGTCCCGTGGTACTCTGGATCATAGCTTAGAGTCTTCTCGTTTCGTATACGGGGCTTTTACCCTCTTTGGCCTGACTTTCCAGTCATCTTCTACTACGATACCTCTCCTTTTTTGCTATGTCCTCAACCCCGAAAGTAAACTTTCGGTTTGGGCTTATCCCTTTTCGCTCGCCACTACTTAGGGAATCGATTTTTCTTTCTACTCCTCAGGGTACTTAGATGTTTCAGTTCCCCTGGTATCCCCTCTACTAGCTATTTATTCACTAGCAGATACTTGAATATTACTTCAAGTGGGTTTCCCCATTCGGACATCTACGGATCTTTGCCTGCTTGCGGCTCCCGTAGCTTTTCATGACTTACCACGTCCTTCTTCTACTCCTTATGCCAAGTCATCCTCCCTTTGCCCTTACTAGCTTGACCTTTAAAAGATGCTTGTAAATTTCTTTACTTAACTTTATTTCTCACTTTGCAGTTTTCAAAGAACATGCTTCAATTACCCAAGTCTTGTATTTGGTGTAATTGGAGTACTCAGCATTTGCTGAGCTTCTTATTTAATTGAAAGACAAAGTCTCTCAAAACTAAACAGTATAGAAGCTTTTCTCCTTAGAAAGGAGGTGATCCAGCCGCACCTTCCGATACGGCTACCTTGTTACGACTTCACCCCAGTCATCGACTTCACCTTCGACAGCTCTCTCCTTACGGTTAAGTAGCTGGCTTCGGGTGCTTCCGACTCCCATGGTGTGACGGGCGGTGTGTACAAGACCCGGGAACGCATTCACCGCGACATTCTGATTCGCGATTACTAGCAACTCCAGCTTCATGTGGGCGAGTTTCAGCCCACAATCCGAACTGGGACCGACTTTATGGGATTTGCTTAAGATCACTCTCTTGCTGCCCTTTGTATCGGCCATTGTAGCACGTGTGTAGCCCTGAACATAAGGGGCATGATGATTTGACGTCATCCCCACCTTCCTCCGAGTTATCCCCGGCAGTCTCTCTAGAGTGCCCACCCTAAGTGCTGGCAACTAAAGATAAGGGTTGCGCTCGTTGCGGGACTTAACCCAACATCTCACGACACGAGCTGACGACAACCATGCACCACCTGTCACTTCAGTCTCCGAAGAGAAGGAACCGGTTAAGGTTCTGTCTAAAGGATGTCAAGTCCAGGTAAGGTTCTTCGCGTTGCTTCGAATTAAACCACATGCTCCGCCGCTTGTGCGTCCCCGTCAATTCCTTTGAGTTTCACTCTTGCGAGCGTACTCCCCAGGCGGAGTGCTTAATGCGTTAGCTCCGGCACTGAAGGTCTCCCTCCAACACCTAGCACTCATCGTTTACGGCGTGGACTACCAGGGTATCTAATCCTGTTTGCTCCCCACGCTTTCGTGCCTCAGCGTCAGTTACAGTCCAGAGAGTCGCCTTCGCCACTGGTGTTCCTCCTAATATCTACGCATTTCACCGCTACACTAGGAATTCCACTCTCCTCTCCTGCACTCAAGCCAAACAGTTTCAAAGGCTTACTACGGTTGAGCCGTAGCCTTTCACCCCTGACTTGTTTGGCCGCCTACGCACCCTTTACGCCCAGTGATTCCGGATAACGCTTGCCCCCTACGTATTACCGCGGCTGCTGGCACGTAGTTAGCCGGGGCTTCCTCCTAAGGTACCGTCATTATCTTCCCTTAGGACAGAGCTTTACGACCCGAAGGCCTTCTTCGCTCACGCGGCGTTGCTGCATCAGGGTTTCCCCCATTGTGCAATATTCCCCACTGCTGCCTCCCGTAGGAGTCTGGACCGTGTCTCAGTTCCAGTGTGGCCGGTCACCCTCTCAGGTCGGCTACTGATCATCGTCTTGGTAAGCCATTACCTTACCAACTAACTAATCAGACGCGGGCCATCCTATGCCGAAGTTCTTTGACCATTTAGGGATGCCCCTAATCGGCTTTATGCGGTATTAGCACTGGTTTCCCAATGTTATCCCCCTGCATAGGGTAGGTTGCCCACGCGTTACTCACCCGTCCGCCGCTAGGATTTGGAAGCAAGCTTCCTCCTCCTCGCTCGACTTGCATGTGTTAGGCACGCCGCCAGCGTTCATCCTGAGCCAGGATCAAACTCTTAATTAAAAATTTTTGGGTTGCATCTTTTTGATGCTTTTTTTCTTGCTGGCTTTCTATACTGTTTAGTTTTCAAAGACCTTTTTTTATCTGCCGCTTTTGGCGACTTATCTAATATATCATTTTTGACTTGCTATGTCAACTCTTTTTTTATTAATCTTTTTTTAAGCTTCATCTTACCACCTGCCCCTCTTGGAGCCGGAATTATATATTAACATTTTTATTTAATTATGTCAATCGTATAATTTTGGAAACCGTCTTAATGTTAATATGGTGGGCGCAACAGGACTTGAACCTGTGACCCCCTGCTTGTAAGGCAGGTGCTCTCCCAGCTGAGCTATGCGCCCATATTTGGTGACCCCTAGGGGAATCGAACCCCTGTTACCGCCGTGAAAGGGCGGTGTCTTGACCGCTTGACCAAGGGGCCTAGTTTATGGTTGCGGGGGCAGGACTTGAACCTACGACCTTCGGGTTATGAGCCCGACGAGCTGCCAACTGCTCCACCCCGCGATATTGCAATCACCTAAATCTCCGATTTAGTGTGAGTGTAATACTCAGCATAGCTGAGTTTCATATTTAAAACTGGTGCCGAGGACCGGAATCGAACCGGTACGATCTTGAAGGACCGCAGGATTTTAAGTCCTGTGCGTCTGCCAGTTCCGCCACCTCGGCATATATTTTTCCTTCATTAATCCCTTAGCTTAATTGGATATGAAGAAATCAAAAGTCCCCTATTACTGTAGAGGACTTATTCATATTTAAAACCGCAACGACCTACTCTCCCAGGCGGCTGCCCGCCAAGTACCATCGGCGCTGAAGGGCTTAACTTCTGTGTTCGGTATGGGAACAGGTGTGACCCCTTCGCTATTGTCACGATTTATTGAGAGTGTTCTCTCAAAACTACAAGTGAGATTTTAAAGCTTTCATCTTTTTTGGTCAAGCCCTCGACCTATTAGTATCGGTCAGCTTAATGCATTACTGCACTTACACCTCCGACCTATCTACCAGATAGTCTCTCTGGGGTCTTACCCCTTTCGGGTGGGAAATCTTATCTTGAGGGGGCTTCGTGCTTAGATGCCTTCAAAGACTTATCCCTTCCGTACTTAGCTACCCACCGTGTGCTCCTGGCGGAACAACTGGTGCACCGGCGGTACGTCCATCCCGGTCCTCTCGTACTAAGGACAGCTCCTCTCAAATTTCCTGCGCCCGCGACGGATAGGGACCGAACTGTCTCACGACGTTCTGAACCCAGCTCGCGTACCACTTTAATGGGCGAACAGCCCAACCCTTGGGACCTACTTCACCCCAGGATGTGATGAGCCGACATCGAGGTCGCCAAACCTCCCCGTCGATGTGGACTCTTGGGGGAGATAAGCCTGTTATCCCCGGGGTAGCTTTTATCCGTTGAGCGATGGCCCTTCCACTCGGTGCCGGATCACTAAGTCCGACTTTCGTCCTTGCTCGACCTGTTTGTCTCGCAATCAAGCTCCCTTCTGCCTTTACACTCTTCGCACGATTTCCGACCGTGCTGAGGGAACCTTTGAGCGCCTCCGTTACTCTTTAGGAGGCGACCGCCCCAGTCAAACTGCCCACCTGACAGTGTCCCAAAACCAGATCATGGCTCATGGTTAGAACTTCAATAATACAAGAGTGGTATCCCAACGTCGACTCCTCCAAGACTGGCGTCCTAGTATCTTAGTCTCCCACCTATTCTGTACATGTAGTATCAAAATCCAATGTCAAGTTGCAGTAAAGCTCCACGGGGTCTTTCCGTCCTGTCGCGGGTAACCAAAGATCTTCACTGGTATTACAATTTCACCGGGTGCATTGTTGAGACAGCGTCCAAATCGTTACGCCTTTCGTGCGGGTCGGAACTTACCCGACAAGGAATTTCGCTACCTTAGGACCGTTATAGTTACGGCCGCCGTTTACTGGGGCTTAAGTTCTGTGCTTCGAGCTTAACCCTAACACTTCCCCTTAACCTTCCAAAGACCGGGCAGGCGTCGCCCCTATACGTCGTCTTTCGACTTAGCAGAGACCTATGTTTTTGCTAAACAGTCGCTTGGACCTATTCTCTGCGGCCGGGTTATGCTTACGGCGCGAAGCCTTCACACATCCCGGCACCCTTCTCCCGAAGTTACGGGGTCATTTTGCCGAGTTCCTTAACAATGCTTCTCCCGTTCGTCTTAGGATTCTCTCCTCGCCTACCTGTGTCGGTTTGCGGTACGGGCACCTTAAATCTCGATAGAGGCTTTTCTCGACAGTTTGGATTCAGTCACTTCGCTACTTATTTTTCGCTCCCCATCACATCTCGGGATCTATGAAAAAGCGGATTTGCCTGCCTTTTCTCCCTACCTGCTTAGACGCACTCAACCAACGGTGCGCTTGACCTATCCTCCTGTGTCCCCCCTTCTCTCAAACGATTCTTGGTGGTACAGGAATTTCAACCTGTTGTCCATCACCTACGCCACTTGGCCTCGGCTTAGGTCCCGACTTACCCTGAGCGGACGAACCTTCCTCAGGAAACCTTAGGCTTTCGACGGGCAGGATTCTCACCTGCCTCTCGCTACTCATGCCAACATTCTCACTTCTATGCAGTCCACTACTCCTTCCGGTATAGCTTCTACCCACATAGAACGCTCGCCTACCATGTATTTCTACATCCATAGCTTCGGTGATACGTTTGAGCCCCGGACATTTTCGGCGCAGGATCACTCGACCAGTGAGCTATTACGCACTCTTTAAATGTATGGTCGCTTCTAAGCCAACATCCTGGTTGTCTATGCAATCCCACATCCTTTTCCACTTAACGTATACTTTGGGACCTTAGCTGATGGTCTGGGCTCTTTCCCTCTTGACCACGGATCTTATCACTCGTAGTCTGACTCCCGATCTTAAGTTTACGGCATTCGGAGTTTGATAGACTTTGGTAACCGGTGAAGGCCTAGGTCATTCAGTGCTCTACCTCCGTAACTCATTTAATCGAGGCTAGCCCTAAAGCTATTTCGGCGAGAACCACTATCTCCGAGCTCGATTGGAATTTCACCTCTACCCACAGGTCATCCAGTGACTTTTCAACGTCAATTGGTTCGGACCTCCACGAAATTTTACTTCCGCTTCATCCTGCCCATGGGTAGGTCGCTCGGTTTCGGGTCTATGACATGCAACTTTCGCCCTATTAAGACTCGCTTTCGCTTCGGCTCCGGACCTTTAGTCCTTAACCTTGCTACATATCATAACTCGTTGGCCCGTTCTACAAAAAGTACGCGGTCACACTTTAACGTGCTCCCACAGCTTGTAAGCAAAGGGTTTCAGGTTCTATTTCACTCCCCTCCCGGGGTTCTTTTCACCTTTCCCTCACGGTACTATGCGCTATCGGTCACCAGGTAGTATTTAGCCTTGGGGGGTGGTCCCCCCTGCTTCCCACAGGGTTTCACGTGTCCCGTGGTACTCTGGATCATAGCTTAGAGTCTTCTCGTTTCGTATACGGGGCTTTTACCCTCTTTGGCCTGACTTTCCAGTCATCTTCTACTACGATACCTCTCCTTTTTTGCTATGTCCTCAACCCCGAAAGTAAACTTTCGGTTTGGGCTTATCCTTTTCGCTCGCCACTACTTAGGGAATCGATTTTTCTTTCTACTCCTCAGGGTACTTAGATGTTTCAGTTCCCCTGGTATCCCCTCTACTAGCTATTTATTCACTAGCAGATACTTGAATATTACTTCAAGTGGGTTTCCCCATTCGGACATCTACGGATCTTTGCCTGCTTGCGGCTCCCCGTAGCTTTTCGC
Source organism: Serpentinicella alkaliphila (assembly GCF_018141405.1). Taxonomy (NCBI): domain Bacteria; kingdom Bacillati; phylum Bacillota; class Clostridia; order Peptostreptococcales; family Natronincolaceae; genus Serpentinicella; species Serpentinicella alkaliphila. Next base: position 1,221,857 of record NZ_CP058648.1, on the reverse strand, counting down.
AGCTTACCACGTCCTTCTTCGGCTCCTTATGCTTAAAGTCATCCTCCCTTTGCCCTTACTAGCTTGACCTTTAAAAGATGCTTGTAAATTTCTTTACTTAACTTTATTTCTCACTTTGCAGTTTTCAAAGAACATGCTTCAATTACCCAAGTCTTGTATTTGGTGTAATTGGAGTACTCAGCATTTGCTGAGCTTCTTATTTAATTGAAAGACAAAGTCTCTCAAAACTAAACAGTATAGAAGCTTTTCTCCTTAGAAAGGAGGTGATCCAGCCGCACCTTCCGATACGGCTACCTTGTTACGACTTCACCCCAGTCATCGACTTCACCTTCGACACTCTCTCCTTACGGTTAAGTAGGCGGCTTCGGGTGCTTCCGACTCCCATGGTGTGACGGGCGGTGTGTACAAGACCCGGGAACGCATTCACCGCGACATTCTGATTCGCGATTACTAGCAACTCCACTTCATGTGGGCGAGTTTCACCCACAATCCGAACTGGACCGACTTTATGGGATTTGCTTAAGATCACTCTCTTGCCGCCCTTTGTATCGGCCATTGTAGCACGTGTGTAGCCCTGAACATAAGGGGCATGATGATTTGACGTCATCCCCACCTTCCTCCGAGTTATCCCCGGCAGTCTCTCTAGAGTGCCCACCCTAAGTCTTTGGCAACTAAAGATAAGGGTTGCGCTCGTTGCGGGACTTAACCCAACATCTCACGACACGAGCTGACGACAACCATGCACCACCTGTCACTTCAGTCTCCGAAGAGAAGGAACCGGTTAAGGTTCTGTCTAAAGGATGTCAAGTCCAGGTAAGGTTCTTCGCGTTGCTTCGAATTAAACCACATGCTCCGCCGCTTGTGCGGGTCCCCGTCAATTCCTTTGAGTTTCACTCTTGCGAGCGTACTCCCCAGGCGGAGTGCTTAATGCGTTAGCTCCGGCACTGAAGGTCTCCCTCCAACACCTAGCACTCATCGTTTACGGCGTGGACTACCAGGGTATCTAATCCTGTTTGCTCCCCACGCTTTCGTGCCTCAGCGTCAGTTACAGTCCAGAGAGTCGCCTTCGCCACTGGTGTTCCTCCTAATATCTACGCATTTCACCGCTACACTAGGAATTCCACTCTCCTCTCCTGCACTCAAGCCAAACAGTTTCAAAGGCTTACTACGGTTGAGCCGTAGCCTTTCACCCCTGACTTGTTTGGCCGCCTACGCACCCTTTACGCCCAGTGATTCCGGATAACGCTTGCCCCCTACGTATTACCGCGGCTGCTGGCACGTAGTTAGCCGGGGCTTCCTCCTAAGGTACCGTCATTATCTTCCCTTAGGACAGAGCTTTACGACCCGAAGGCCTTCTTCGCTCACGCGGCGTTGCTGCATCAGGGTTTCCCCCATTGTGCAATATTCCCCACTGCTGCCTCCCGTAGGAGTCTGGACCGTGTCTCAGTTCCAGTGTGGCCGGTCACCCTCTCAGGTCGGCTACTGATCATCGTCTTGGTAAGCCATTACCTTACCAACTAACTAATCAGACGCGGGCCCATCCTATGCCGAAGTTCTTTGACCATTTAGGGATGCCCCTAATCGGCTTTATGCGGTATTAGCACTGGTTTCCCAATGTTATCCCCCTGCATAGGGTAGGTTGCCCACGCGTTACTCACCCGTCCGCCGCTAGGATTTGGAAGCAAGCTTCCTCCTCCTCGCTCGACTTGCATGTGTTAGGCACGCCGCCAGCGTTCATCCTGAGCCAGGATCAAACTCTTAATTAAAAATTTCTGGGTTGCATCTTTTTGATGCTTTTTTTCTTGCTGGCTTTCTATACTGTTTAGTTTTCAAAGACCTTTTTTATCTGCCGCTTTTGGCGACTTATCTAATATATCATTTTTGTCGATTTGTGTCAACTACCAATTTATTCAACATATATTCCATGTTTTTTCTGTTGCACAAGCAACTTAATCAATATATCAGTTTTTATATCCAATGTCAACGGGTTTTAAACATACAATTATATCCAAAGAAAAACCCACACCCTTAAGGCGTGGGACCCTACACTTCACTACTTTCAATTTCTTGCTTTAATGTCGCAACCGAGGCAATAATAGATTGGGGGTCATTAACAATACTTATTTCTTCACTTATTTCTAGATCTGCTACCCTTAAACTTTCCCCAATTCCAAATTTACTTATATCAAACTCTAATTTCTTTGGTATATTTGAAGTTGTACATTTAACTTCAATCTCTTTTAATTGTTGTTGCACAACAACTCCACTTTTTTCAACCTGACTTCTGCCCCTTAGAACAACTGGTATAGTTATGTAAATGTCTTCATTTTGCTCTACCTGTTGAAAATCCATATGTATAATTTCTTTTGTTACAGGATGTCTTTGTATTTCTTTAATATACGTAGTGTAACTATTGTTACCAATGTCTATAGAAACTAAAGTATTAGATCCTTGAGTTCTCAATATTCCTTCTAAGTATTTTCTCTCTACTTGAACTGGTAATGGATTTATATTTCTACTATAGATTACCGCAGGAATATATCCAGCCTCTCTCGTCCTATGACTAGCGTTTGTACCAACTTCACTTCTTAATGCACTCTCAATTATATTTTGCATTATTATCCCTCCTTCTACTATTAAATGATTATTACCAATTAATTTCCCCTTTATACAAGGTAATGGAAGAATAAACGCAAAAGCACCCATTCGGATGCGAGGCCACTGAAAAAGTGCCTAAATAAAATTTATAAAATGAGTGCAAAAAAACAGAGCTCTTAGAATCGCTTCTAAGGCTCTTTTTTCATCATTATATACATATTTGACTACCATAATACACTATAAAAATTTAAAAAGTTACTTTTTCAGTAGCCTCTTCGGATGCTATAATTACTTTTAATCCAGAGACTTAAGAATTCTTTCAGCAATTTCTTTTAACTTAGATTCTCCTAACTTTTTATCAGCAGCAATAAATACGGCTTTAAGTATATCCATATCCTTATCATAATTGTATGTATAAGCGTAACCTATAAAATCTTCAGGAATAAAATCTTCAATCAACATAATCTGTTCATCACAGCTAGTTAAAAGCTCTTCTACCAATTCGGAATCATCTATCCCTTCTACATCCATATCACTCTCAATTTCATCTTTTAACACATTAGCATCTAAATAAATTTGATACACTAATGTATCATCACGTTTTGAACTAGAAGTCAAATCTTTTATTTCCTGAAACTCAAACTCATTTTTAATGTCTTTTAATATCTCCTTACTATCATACACTGTGTCTCCAACCATTACGAAACTCATAACATCCTCTCCTTTTCATTAGTTTGATCTATTTTCTTATATTCTATCATTTTTTAAAATTTATATAAAAGAAGTCTTGTAATCAGTATAAAATATTTTCATTTCAAATACTTACTTAAATTTTAGAATATTCAATGCTGCTAATACGGATGTAATCGGTATAGTAAGGACTAACCCAACACTTCCACACAACGAACGTATTATTTCCGATGCAATATACTGAGAATTAACTATGTCAACAACTGCCATATCACTAAATATAAAGATCAACAACAGGGGCAAAGACGTCCCTACATATGCTAGTATTAGAGTATTAGTCATAGTTGCCATTATATCCTTCCCTACAGACAGTCCTGAAAAGAATAGGGAACGTATTCTTGTGTTAGGGTTATTTCTTCTTATCTCACATATTACTGATGTAATAGTCATACTTACGTCCATTACAGCTCCCAATGCACCAATTATTATTCCACTATATAATAGCCCCCTATAATCAATAGGAACCGTCGAGTATGCAACTAATAGCTCTACAATTTCATCCGATACTCCAGTTAAATATATTTTATTTCCAAAAAATATCGCTAAAACTCCCGAGGTCATAGTCCCCCCAATAGTGCCTAGAATTGCAACCAGACTCTTCTTAGTAAATCCACTTATTATTATAAAACTCGAAACTACTATAATACTGCTAACTATTACTGCTGACATTATTAAATTATACCCTCTCATTATCATTGGTATAAACAAATATATTAGACAGAGAGCAGTAACTACAAGAGCAATAAATGAACGAAAACCCTTAAAGCCTCCAAATATAATTAATAGCATAAAAAACATTCCAAATAGAATTTTTAAATATCCATCTCTTACTACATCCAAAAAGTTTACAGACTCAATTACATCACCATTGACACGAATATTCAAAAATACCTGCATATCCTCTTTAAGGCTTATGTTACTTTTTGAGCCCTCGATTAAAAGATGTTTAAAAATTAGTCTATCTGACTTAAATTGCCCTTCCAATATAATAGCTTCCACTATTTGTATTTGAACTTCATCCTCTTTATCTTCTTCCACTCTAGTAATAACAGATCTAACCTTTTCATAATATTCATTGGAAATTCTATTATTACTATAGGTGACCATTGGAAACATGCATAAAATTATAATCAGAAGAATTCCCTTTTTTATATATTCCATGTATTGTCCTCCTAATATTTAAGCATAAAAAATCTAAATATATTAATGCTTATTTAAAATTTATATTATTAGAAAGGACTATATATTAATAAAAAAGATAATTTTAATAACTATAATACAAAAATATCTTTATATATTTAAACATTCTAAAAAAACTTTTTCAAATTTAACATCATCTACCTCTATAGAAACATTTATACACGACGGACCATCATCTTTTCTTTCAAGCTTCCCTCTTTGGATAGCATCCCCTTTAACAATATCTATATTAGTTCTTCTCGTTTTAATAATAGTTCTATCAATTGCATAGGCCACAGTTAGAGGATCATGCACCAAACAACCTTCTATACCATATTTGTTTTTGTATCGATTTATCCAGGGTTCTGTAATGCTAGAAACTAGTTCCTTAAGATTTGTATTAATTATTTTATTAATATGATTTCTATTTAATATAACCTTATTTGTTACATCTAAGGTTACCATCGTAATCCGAATACCAGAATTCATTACTAGATCCGCAGCTTCAGGGTCTTTGTATATATTAAATTCCGCATAAGGAGTAATATTTCCTGGGCATTCAACAGCACCACCCATTATAATCGCCTCTTCAATAAATCCTTTTATATAAGGAGCTCTCTTTAAAGCTAAGGCCAAATTCGTTAAAGGTGCAGTTAAAATTAGAGTTGTCCCCTTATCCTTATTCTCCATTATAGTTTCTATTAGATATTCTACCGCTCGACCCTCGTGTATTTCGTTCGTTTCAATTTCTACATCCCTTAAAGCACCAAATAATCCGTCTATACCATGCATATTCGAGCCTGTTATATATTCACCTCTACATGAAGTCTCGGATCCACTTAATACCGGAATGTTCATCTCATTTAAAAAATATAATACCTTCTTGGTGTTTATTGCAGCCTGCTTAGCTCCTACATTTCCCGCTACAGTGGTTATACCTAACACATTTATTTTCCTGCTTTTTATAGCCATAATTATCCCCAAGGCATCATCAACACCAGTGTCAACATCCATTATTACATTTTTCATGCTTTTTTCCATCCTATCCGTTTCATTATGTACTAACGATTACGTTACAGAGCTACATTTTTAAATAATTCGAGGAAAGTTTTTTATATTAAAAAAAGAAGTAGCCTTTGCCACTTCTTTTGTTTTTTAGTCAACTGAGTATGGTAGTAATGCCATTTGTCTTGATCTTTTTAACGCAATCGTTAAAGCTCTTTGGTGGATGGCACAGTTCCCTGAAATTCTTCTAGGAATGATTTTTCCTCTTTCAGTAATGTATTTTTTTAGTTTTTGAACGTCTTTATAATCAATATGATTTATTTTGTCTGCGCAAAAAATACAAACTTTCTTTTTAGTTCTACGTCTTTTTTTATTAATCACTTTTATCCCTCCTTCTAGAACGGAATATCTTCATCTTCTATGGATTCGAATTCATCTAAATCAATGTCATCAAAATCATTACTTGAACTTGAGTTATTCGAGCCAAAGGTATTTCTTGATGATTGCTCATTTTTGCTACCCCACTCTAAAAACTCAACTCTACTTGCTACGATCTCAGTGATATATCTTTTATCACCTGATTTAGCCTCATAACTACGGTTTTGTATTTCCCCTTGTAGTCCAACCAACTTTCCTTTAGATAAGTAGTTAGCACAATTTTCAGCAGGTTTTCCCCATACTACCACATTAAAGAAATCTGCTTCATTAGTTTTAGAGTATGCTCTGTTAACAGCAACACTAAAGGTGGCCACTGATTTTCCATTAGCTGTAAAACGTAATTCGGGGTCTTTTACAAGCCGCCCAATCAATATTACACTATTCAATTAAGACACCACCCTATTAAATTACTTTTCTTCTAAGTTAAAAATCATATGTCTAATTACGTCATCAGAAATTCTTAAATTTCTATCAAGTTCCTTTGGAATATCAATTGCAGCATTGAAATTTACTAATACATAGTAGCCTTCTCTAAGCTTGTTAATTTCATAGGCTAATTTTCTATTTCCCCACTCATCAACATTTTCAATTTCACCATTAGTTTCGATGATTCCTCTAAACTTTTCTAGTAATTGATTTCTTCTTTCTTCTTCAACATCTGACTTTAAGATGTACATTAATTCGTATTTTCTCATATTTTCACCTCCCTCTGGACTATGCGGTTCTGTTTTATTACAGAACAGAGAAATGATTCTCTCACACAACATAGTATTATATCACTATGTTTAGTGCTTTGCAATTTATTTATTTTAATATTATTAAATCTTTCTTGAAAGCCTTTAAAAAGTCCTTTTTATACTTTAATGCAGCTTCAATTTCTAGGATTG